>NZ_JAVXZD010000001.1:0-1699357 GCF_032460275.1 Mesorhizobium sp. SP-1A
GATCGGCGCGCGCGGATATCCATCTTGGCCGCGAGCAAAGTCTCGTGAGACCGGATACGTTTGTGCAGACCTCTCACGCCGCCTTCAAAACCCTCTTGCAGACGGGGCGGGCCATACGTTTTTGAACGTCCAGCCGTGGCCGCGAAGCCAGTCGCTCAAGGCGCTGCGGCCGATGCGCATCGAGCGCTCCGCCTCAAGGCGCGCCACCATCTCGTTCAGCGTGATGTCCTTGCGATCCTCGATCATCCCGACAATGAAGCCCGCGTATTCGTCGAGGCGCGAGCCGCGCCTGCGCCCTTGCTGTCGGGGTGCCAACTCGCCGATCTTCGCCCGAGCAATCCAGCGGATCGCGCTCGATACCCCGACGCCGAAACGTGCTGCCGCCTGACGCGCCGATGACCCTTCGTCGGCAGCCTTCAAAACACGCAGCCGCAGATCCTCGCCGAGCGCTCTCGCCATCATCAACCTCCGTCAAAGCGGACGTTGAATCAGAAGCCGGATGCCGCGTCACATCACAATCGATTCATCGATCCCCGGACGTGCTCTAGCTACGCCCAGGTGTATGCGCGGCGGGATCGCGCGTGCCGGTCGAGCATGGAAACCGCTCGGCCGCGTTTTGGGGGGTAAAATCATTCCCACTCGATGGTGCCGGGCGGTTTGCTCGTCACGTCATAGACGACCCGGTTGATGCCCTTCACCTCGTTGATGATTCGTGTGGCGGCGCGGCCGAGGAATTCCATGTCGTAGTGGTAGAAATCCGCCGTCATGCCGTCGACGGAGGTTACCGCGCGCAACGCGCAGACGAATTCGTAGGTGCGTCCGTCGCCCATCACGCCAACGGTCTGCACCGGCAGCAGCACCGCAAAGGCCTGCCAGATGGCGTCGTAGAGGCCGGCCTTGCGGATCTCGTCCAGATAGACGGCATCGGCCTCGCGCAATATGTCCAGCTTTTCGCGCGTCACGCCGCCGGGACAGCGGATCGCGAGGCCCGGACCCGGGAAGGGATGGCGGCCGATGAAGCTTTCGGGCAGGCCGAGTTCCTTGCCGAGCGCGCGCACCTCGTCCTTGAACAATTCGCGCAGCGGCTCCACCAGCTTCATGTTCATGCGCTCGGGCAGGCCGCCCACATTGTGGTGCGACTTGATGGTGACGGAGGGGCCGCCGGTGAACGACACCGACTCGATCACGTCCGGATAGAGTGTGCCCTGGACGAGGAAATCCGCGCCGCCGAGCTTTTTGGCTTCGTCCTCGAACACTTCGATGAACAGGCGGCCGATGGTCTTGCGCTTCTTTTCGGGGTCCGCTTCCCCCTCGAGGGCCGAGATGAAACGGTCGGAGGCATCCACCAGGATCAGCGGCAGATTGTAGTGTTCGCGGAACATGGCGACCACGTCGGCCGCCTCGTTCTTGCGCATCAGGCCATGGTCCACAAGGATGCAGGTGAGCTGGTCGCCGACCGCCTCGTGCGTCAGCAGGGCCGCGACGGACGAATCCACGCCGCCCGAAAGCGCGCAGATCACCTTGCCCTTGCCGACCTGCCGGCGGATCGCCGCGACCGCCTGCTCGCGATAGGCGGCCATGGTCCAGTCGCCCTTCAGGCCGGCGATGTTGTGCACGAAATTGCGCAGCAGCTTGGCGCCGTCCGGCGTATGCACCACCTCGGGATGGAACTGCACGGCGTAGAATTTCCGCTTTTCGTCGGCGATCGCCGCGAAAGGCGCCCCTGCCGACGTGCCGACGACGCGGAAGTCCGGCGGCAGCGCGGTGACGCGGTCGCCGTGGCTCATCCAGACCTGATGTCGCGTGCCCTTGGCCCAGACGCCGTCGAACAGGGCGCAGTCGGCCTGGATTTCCAGGAAGGCGCGGCCGAACTCGCGATGGTGACCGGCCTCGACCTTGCCGCCGAGCTGGGCGCACATCGTCTGCTCGCCGTAGCAGATGCCGAGCACCGGAACGCCGGCCTCGAAGACCTGCTGCGGGGCGCGCGGGCTGCCGATGTCGACGGTGGAATGAGGGCTGCCCGAGAGGATAACCGCTTTCGGCCGGATGCGCTCGAATGCTTCCGCGGCTGACTGGAAGGGCACGATTTCGCTGTAGACGCCGGCCTCGCGCACGCGCCGCGCAATGAGCTGCGTGACCTGGCTGCCGAAGTCGATGATGAGAACTGTGTCAGGATGTGTCGTCATGGCGAGGCTTTAAAGAAGAACGCGCAAAGGCGCAATGGCCACCTTATCTTGCGGCAAGTTCGACCGCGCCGGTAGCGAGCGCCTTTTCGAGCCGGATAACGGCGTCGGCGAGGCGCTCGTCTATGATATGGAGATATTCGGTCCAGTCGCCAACATGCCGCAGCTCGGCCGCGCCGTCCGAAATGCCGCGCAGCGCGACCAAGGGCACGTCGAAAAGCTGGCAGGCGCGCAGGCAGGCGTAGGTTTCCATGTCGACCATGTCCTCGGCGATCGCGTCGTAGGCGGCGCCCGACACGATCGCGGCGCCCGTCGAGAGCGTGGCCTCTCTCAGGCCGGGAATGCGCAAGGGCAGGGGCAGCATCGCGGGCAGGTCGAGGAAGGGCGTGACGCCTTTTTCGAATCCCAGCGGCGAGGCGTCCATGTCGCGATAGGCGACCGAAACGGCCTGGTAGATCTGGGCCTGCTCCAGCCTGCGGGAGCCCGCCGATCCGAGCGACACGACAAGATCGGGCAGCGAGCCGGCCGAGGCCAGCGCCGCAAGTTCCGCGCCGAGCTTCACGCCGGCCTCGACAGGCCCGACGCCGGTCATGTAGGGCACGAACAGACGCTTCAGATGCGGGCCGTATTCGGCCTCGGCGGCCATGACGAACAGGACGGACTTGCCGGCGAGGCGGGTCGGACTGGCGGGATGTTCATGCATCAAAAATTTCCCTGCGCAGCCCGCGGACAGTTCCTTGCCCTCCGCTTTGCTTCGGGCATCCGTCACTCGAAAGCCCGTTACAGGGCTTTTCATCGGCCGAAGGCGGTGGCCCTCACCCCTCGATGCCGTCGCGGCCGACAACGGTCATCAACGTGCCGGTCATGGTGGCGATCAGCTTGGCCTCGCCGTCGGCGGCGATGGCGTATGCCTGTCCGTCGGCCACGATGATGGTGCGGCCGGGCTTCGTCACCGAGCCGCGGAACAGAAAGCGCTCGCCGCGGCCTGGCGCCAGCAAATTGACCTTGAACTCGATGGTCAGCACGCCTGAATTTTCAGGCATGAGCGAGAAGGCCGCATAGCCGCAGGCCGAATCCAGCGCGGTAGAGATCACGCCGGCATGAAGGAAGCCGTGCTGCTGGGTCAAGGCGTCCGAATACGGCATCTCGATCTCGATGATGCCCGGCGTCACCAGTGTCAGTTCGGCGCCGAGCGTCTCCATGGCCTTCTGACGGCTGAAGGAGGCGCGCACACGCTCTTCATAGTTCGGGTCCGGTACGATCTTGGCGGCCATGGTGCTTGCCCTTCGACAGCCGGCTTATCGCAGACGCGGGCGGCTCGGGCAACGGCTATGTTGCAACGCAAAACATTCTGCGGGCCGTATCAGCCCTGCCGGCGCAGCGCGCAGAAGTAAAATCCGTCCGTGCCGCTGCGCGCGGGCGAAAGCGAGATGCCGCGTTCCCTGTCGACATGGGAGGCATCGCCCTGGCCGGGGAACTTTTCGTTCCACAAGGCGACATGGTCCACCGGCGAGAATTCGGCACTGCGCGTGCGGAAAGCCGCGATCTGCGCGGCGTTTTCCTCATCGAACACGGAGCAGGTGATGTAGGCCAACAGCCCGCCCGGCTTCACGAAAGTGCCGGCGGTATCGAGGATGGTGGCCTGTTCGGCCTTGCGGATGTCGAGCTGCTTGCGGGTCAGCCGCCATTTGGCGTCGGGCCGCCGGCGCCATGTGCCGCTCCCGGTGCACGGCGCATCCACGAGAACGAGGTCCATGCGGCAGGCGAGCGGCCGAAGCTCGTCGGGTCTGGCGATCACCTGGATATTGCGGTTCTCGGAGCGGCGCATGCGCTCGAACATCGGCGCCAGCCGCTGCTTTTCAGCATCGTGCGCGAAGATCTGGCCGCGATTGTTCATCGCCGCGGAAAGCGCCAGCGCCTTGCCGCCGGCGCCTGCGCAATAGTCCAGAACCTGCATGCCGGGCGCCGCGCCGGCCAGTTCGCCGACGATCTGCGAACCCTCGTCCTGGACTTCGAACCAGCCCTTCTGGAAGGCCGGCTCGGCCTGCACGTTGGGGTGCCTGCCATCGCCCTCGATCGGTGCGACACGGATGCCGTGCGGGGCCAGGCGCGCCGGTTCGGCGCCGGTTTCCCTGAGTTCCGACAGCACAGCCTCGCGGCCGGCCCTCAAGGTGTTGACGCGCAGGTCGAGCGGCGGCCGGGTGGCGAGTGCCA
Organism: Mesorhizobium sp. SP-1A; assembly: GCF_032460275.1. NCBI lineage: Bacteria > Pseudomonadati > Pseudomonadota > Alphaproteobacteria > Hyphomicrobiales > Phyllobacteriaceae > Mesorhizobium > Mesorhizobium sp. SP-1A. The sequence continues at coordinate 4,398 of NZ_JAVXZD010000001.1, forward strand.
TGCCTTCCTCGACCCATCCCGCACCGTAGGTCTGTTCCAGCAGCGGGACGCACCAGTCCGGGCAATCGGCCTGAATGGCGGGCGGCGCCCCGTCGAGTTTCCTGTCGGCGAGCGCCTTCAGTTCGGTTTCCGTCAGCGGCGGCGGGGCAAACCGGTCGCCCGCCAGCGCCGCGTTAAGAGCTTCAGGCGTTTGCCGCCATTCGAGCAACAGCGCCCCGAACCCGATGGCGCGCGACGTGTCCTCGCCGAGCAGCCAGGCCGCCGAACGCTTCCGGCGCAATGCGTCGTAGACGATGTTGCCGATGGCTGCGCGGTCGCCGCCGCCGGCGAAGCGATGCGACAGGCCCCAGTCGCGCAGCGCATCGGCCGCCGGCCTGTGGCGCCGGTCGATGTCTTCCAGCACTTCGATGGCTGCCGCCAGCCGTCCGCCCAGTCGCATTGGTGATCCTTGTTCCGGTGTACCCGACGCGGAGTGACTAACGCCCCGAGCCGGTATGGACAAGATGCGTCGTGCCACGACAAGGCGGCCGAAACCCCAACCTGAAGATTTTGTAATGTTGGAACGTTTTTCCGGGACGGTCAGTTGTCGGGCTTGTTTCACCCATGGAGGTCATCTTGAAAAATCTGATCCTTGCCGCCGCGATTGCGGTCGCGGGCGCAATGGCTGTCGGCATGCCCGCGCAGGCCGCGATTACCGTCACCACCGTCACCAAGACGGTCCATCGTCCTGGTTACGACCGCCCCGCACCACAGAATGCAGCGCTGCTGGGTGAAGACGGTGAAGCAGCGTCATCACCACCGTGTTGTGGTCAAGAAGATCAGGACCTGCCGCTGACGGCCGCCGCAGTTCGGTAAAAATCGGGAAGGCCGCTGGAAGCAGGCTCTTCCCGTTTCATTTGCCTCAGGCCATTCGACGGCGACACGCTGAAGCTGGATGTGCCCGCGGCATTCGCGACAGCCTATGCCGTCTTGATGTCGGTCAGCCCCAGTTCCTGCATCATCGCTTCGCGCATGATGAATTTCTGCGGCTTGCCGGTAACCGTCATCGGCAGGCTGTCTTTGAAGCGCACGTAGCGCGGCACCTTGTAGTGCGCGATCTGGTTGGCACAGAACGCCTTGATGTCGTCCTCGGTCAGCGTCTGGCCCGGCACGGTCACGATCCAGGCGGCCAGTTCCTCGCCATATCTGGCGTCCGGCACACCGAACACCTGCACCTCCTTGATCTTGGGGTGGCGGTACAGGAACTCCTCGATCTCACGCGGATAGATGTTCTCGCCGCCGCGGATCACCATGTCCTTCACGCGGCCCACGATGTTGCAATAGCCTTCGGCATCCAGCGTGGCGAGGTCGCCGGTGTGCATCCAGCCTTCCGGGTCGATGGCTTCTGCGGTCTTTTCCTCGTCTTCCCAATAGCCCTTCATGACCGAATAGCCGCGGGTGCACAATTCGCCCGCCCGGCCGACCGGAACCGTCTCGCCTTCCGCTCCGATCACCTTGGCCTCGACATGCGGCTGGATGCGCCCGACGGTGGAGACGCGCTTCTCCAGCGGATCGTCGACATTGCTCTGGAACGAGACCGGGCTGGTCTCGGTCATGCCGTAGGCTATGGTCACCTTGGACATATGCATCAGGGAGACCACCTTCTTCATCACCTCGATGGGGCAGGGCGAGCCTGCCATGATGCCGGTTCGCAGGCTGGCAAGGTCGAAGGAAGCGAAGTCGGCGTGGTCGAGCATGGCCACGAACATGGTCGGCACGCCGTAGAGCCCGGTGCAGCGTTCTTCGGCAACCGTCTTCAGCGTCGCCCCGGCGTCGAAGCCTTCGCCGGGAAAGACCATGGTCGCGCCCTTGCTGACGCAGCCCATGGTGCCCATCGACATGCCGAAACAATGATAGAGCGGCACGGGAATGCAGAGCCGGTCGTCCGCCGTCAGCTTGATGGCGGAGGTGACGAAATTGCCGTTGTTGACGATGTTGATATGGCTGAGCGTGGCGCCCTTCGGCGCACCCGTGGTGCCCGAGGTGAACTGGATGTTGATCGCCTCGCCGGGGTGCAGCTCGATCGTGTCCAGCCGCTCATGGTCGTCGAGCCCGGCCATGGCCAGGACGTCGTCGAAATTCAGCATGCCGGGCGTGCTGTCCTCGCCCATGCGAATGACGATTTCCAGCGACGGCAGCCTGGCCGCGGCGAGTTTGCCGGGTTGTGCCGCCTCGAGTTCCGGCGCCAGCGTGCGCAGCATGCCGAGATAGTCGGAGGAACGGAACTGAGCCGCGGTGACCAGCGCCCGGCATTCCACCTTGTTCAGGGCATATTCCAGTTCCGCCAGCCGGTAGGCCGGATTGATGTTGACCAGGATGAGGCCGGCGCGGGCGGTGGCGAACTGCGTCACCAGCCACTCCCAGCGATTGGGCGACCAGATGCCGATGCGGTCGCCCTTTTCCAGGCCGAGCGCCAGGAGCCCGGCGGCGAAGGCGTCGACGGTTTCGCCCAGTTCGTCCCACGTGAAACGCTTGTTCTGGCCGAGGAACACGGCCGCGTCCGAGGGGCCGTTCCGCCGCACCGTGTCGAACAGCAGTTGCGGAATGGTCTTGTCCAGCAACGCAACCGAGCGGTCGCCCGAAACATGGGAGAGCCCGTCGCGAGGCGCAATAAAGGCTTCGGCCTCGCCAGAGGCATGGCGAAAACGGAGAAACGATGTCTCCGGCCCCGGCTGGTTGCTTGCCATATCGGCCTCCTCCGCTTTCCTCAGCGAACGCCGGCCGGCGAGCCGGCCTGCCATCGTGCTCTCGTCCAAAAACTATCAGCCCGGGAGCGCCGCGCAAATCCCTCGAAAGTACGGATCGGCTTGATCCCGCCACCTGTCGAAGGGCTTCAACCCTTGCCGGAAGCCTCAACCAGTTCCGCCAATCGACGGGCGAGGTCCAGCACCAGAATGTCGGCATCGCTGCGATGATGGACGGCGATTTCCATGGTCTCGACGGCGGCAAAGCCGTCGGCCTCGTCCAAAATCCTGTGGCGCGGCAGTGTCGTGCGCCGAGGCAGAAGGCTGATGCCCAACCCGTCGGCCACGGCGGACTGGATGCCCGCGAGGCTCGGACAAGAATAGGCGATGCGCCAGCGGCGGCCGAGCGCATCGAGCCGGTCGATCATGTCGTCGCGATAAAGCCCGTTGGACGGAAACACCACCAGCGGCAACGGATCCTCGTCGATCGTCGGGTGGTCGAGGCTGTCGATCCAGCACAGCGGCTCCGGCCAGCGCTCGACCCCTTCGGCCGTGTCCCTGCGCTGCTTGACCAGGGCAAGGTCGAGTTCGCCGCGCTCGTAGAGCCGCATCAGGTCACGGCTGAGACCGCTTGCCACCTCCAGCTTGAGGCCGGGATGCCCGCGGGCAAACGCGGCCAGCATGCCCGTGCAGCGGCCGGCCGCGAAATCTTCCGGCAGGCCGAGCCGCAGGACGGCGATGGATGGCATTCCCGACAGCGCCGCGGCTGCTTCCGCATCGAGCGCCAGGATGCGCCGGGCATAACCCAGCAGGCGCTCTCCGGCTTCCGTCGGCCGCACCCCGCCGCGCTCGCGTTGAAGCAGACGGTGCCCCGCCGCGCCTTCCAGCCTCAACACCTTCTGGCTGACCGTGGATTGCGTCGAATGAAGCCGGCGCGCCGCTGCGGTGAAGCCGCCGCTGTCGACGACGGTGACGAAGGCCCGCAGCAGATCCAGTTCGAGCGGAGTGCTATTCATAATTCGATTGGATAGCATGACAATATTTAATTTCCAAATATAGCGGCACGTCGCTATCTGCACCGGGAGGCTTTCCTGAAAAGAGGCTGTCCTTTCCGGATCGAAGGAGGTTGCCGATGTCGTCGCCACGAAATTTTCTGTGCGAGGCCATAGAGCTGGCACGCGACAATATCTCGAGCGGCGGCCGCCCGTTCGGTGCCGTCGTCGTGCGCGGCGGCGAGGTCGTCGCGCGCGGCGTCAATGAAATCCACTCGACCAACGATCCGACCTCCCATGCCGAGTTGAACGCCATCCGCGCCGCCGCCATGGCGCTCGGCTCGCCGCGTCTCGACGGTTGCGCCGTCTATGCCAGCGGCCATCCCTGTCCGATGTGCCTTGCGGCCATGCGCCTGGCAGGTATCGGCGAGGTCGCCTATGCCTATTCCAATGAGGATGGCGAGCCGTTCGGTCTGTCGACGGCGGCAATCTATGCCGAACTGGCGCGGCCCTTTGCCGAGCAGTCGATGAAGATCACGCATCTGCCGGTGCGTCAGGAAGGCCCGGCCGATCTTTACCGGGCATGGCAGGCGGCATCGGCGCGGGGTTGACGATGGCAACTGGAAGCGTCCGCGCCGGGCATACCCTTCTTTTGGCGACGGTGGTGCTGGTCGGGCTCAACCTGCGTCCGTTCCTGACCGGGCCCGGGCCGCTGACTGCCTCGATCGTGGCCGATACCGGCCTCGGGCTGCGCGGCATGGCTTGGCTCACGCTGCTGCCTATGCTGCTGATGGGGGTTTGCGCCTTCTTCACGCCTTGGCTGCAAGCCGCGTTCGGCGTGCGCCGGGCGGTTCTGGGCGCGCTGGCCATGCTTGGCATCGGCATCGCCGTGCGCCAGGCGGTCACGGGCGGCGGTGCGCTCATCGCCACGGCGGCCTTGTGCGGTCTTGGGGTGGCGGTCGTGCAGGCAATGTTTCCCGCCGTGGTCAAGCAACGCTTCCCGGGTGCCGTGGCGCCGGTGATGGGCCTTTATTCGGCCGCTCTGGTCGGCGGCGGCGCCGTGGGCGCACAGGCTGCGCCGCTGCTGGCACGCTGGACCGGCGACTGGCATCCGGCGCTTGCATTGTTCGCCCTGCCGGTGGCTCTGGCCATGCTGCTCGTCGCCCTGGCCATCCCGCGGGAGGAAAGGACCGCTGGACCTGCGGCTCGGCCGCGCATATCCGTCTCGTGGCTGCGCATTTCCGTGCTGATTGCGTGCTTCGGGCTGATCAACAGCGGCTATTCTTCCGTCGTGGCATGGCTGGCGCCTTTCTATCAGGCGCATGGCTGGACAGGCACCGCGAGCGGCACGCTGGTGGCGGTCATGGCCAGCGCCCAGGCCGTCGCCGCCCTCGCCCTGCCGGCCCTGGCGGCGCGCGGCAATGACCGGCGGCCTTGGCTGTGGCTGGCGCTGGCCTTGCAGGCGGCGGGTTTTGCCGGGCTGGCCTTCGCGCCCGATGTCGCGCCCGCATTGTGGGCGATGGCCTGCGGCGCCGGGTTGGGCGGCTGCTTCGCATTGTGCCTGGTGGTCGCGTTGGACCAGGCGTCCGATCCGCTCGAGGCCGGCGCGGTCAGCGCTTTGATGCAGGGCGGCGGGTTCATCATCGCGGCCGGCGGCCCCTGGATCGCGGCCGCGCTGCACGACCTGACCGGCACCTTCGCCGCCGCATGGCTGGCGCATCTCGCCGCCGTGATCTGCGTGTGCGGGCTGGTCGCGAGTCTGCGCCCTGCGGGGCCGTCAGGCGCTACAGATATCGCGCAGGCCGAAGCCCGGCGCGCCGGCATCTAACACCCTGAACGGGGTCAGCCTGCCTTGTCATGCCAGCGCAGCGACATGCAGGACAGGCCGGCGTCGATCTTGCCGATCTCGGTGGTCTTTAGCGGCACCACCTTGTATCCCAGCCCGTCGAGCATCTCGATGGTGCGGGGAAAGTCGGAGCCCACCATCACCACGTCGTTGACGCGCAGAGCGTTGGCGGCCGCCTCCTCGCCTTCCGGCACCAGGACCTGCCGGAACGTATCGAACACGCCGGAGCGCGCCAGCCGGCGCGTGGAAAGTACGCTTTCGTCGTCGAGCAGCGAGCAGTCGGTCTTGAAATGCAGCACGCCTTCAGGGGTCTGCACGATGGCGGCCTTGCGGCCCAGCCGCCCGATTGCGGCAATAAGCCCCTCGGCACCGGCGCGATCGGTGCGGGCCGAAAGCCCGATCATCACGCTGCCGGGCGTGTAGAGCACGTCGCCGCCGTCGGCGTAGCCAGGCTCCGGCAGGTTGAGCACCGTGTCGAACATGGCCGAAAGCGTCGGTTCGATCTGACGCGTTTCGCCGGCACGCGTTGCCGCTCCCGGCCTGAGCAGGATCGCGCCTTCGGGAAAAACCAGCGCCGGGTCTTCCACGAAGATCGAGTCGGGAAAAGTCTCCAGCGCGGGCAGCGCCGTCACCTCGACCCCGGCCGCGCGCAGAGCCTCCACATAGGCGGCGTGCTCGGCCTTCACGCCCTCATAGGTCGGGTCGCCCCGGTCGTCCGCGCGCAACCCGCTGACCACCGAGCGGGCCGGTTCGCGCACGATGGCCCGGTTGAAGCGATAGACGGCTTGATGCGGCATGGTTAGCTCCGTTGCGACAGGCACCCGCGAAGCTGCCCGCGCAACACGGCGATGTAAAGCGCTGGGCCGGAACAACGACTATGCCATGGTCCTTGCGCCGGCATCACAGCCGCGCGCGGGTGCTGCGCGGCGTCGCAAGCAGGAGATTGGTTTCCGAAGCGGTGATGCCGGGCACCAGTCGTATGCGCCGCAGCACCGCGTCGAGGTCGGTCAGGCTGTTCGTGCCGAGTTCGACCACGAGGTCCCATTTCCCGTTCGTGGTGTGGATGGCGGAGATCTCCGGAAAGCCGGCCAGCACGTCCACGACCCGGTCGGCCGCGCGCCCCTCGACCTCGATGAGCATGATGCCGCGCACCGGCATGGAAACCGCGTCCGCGCGCAGGATCACCGTATAGCCGACGATCTCGCCGTCCCGCTCCAGACGCTCCATGCGCGCGCGCACCGTCGCCCGCGAGACGCCCAGTTCCGCGGCGAGGTCCGAGACGCTACGGCGCCCGTTGTGCCGCAGCAGTCCGATCAGTTGTCGGTCGAGATCGGCCATCCTGCCATTTTGCCAATTGGAACTGCCGTTTTGATAGACTAACTTTATCTTCTTGCCAAATTTCCATGTTCATTTCGCCAGTGCGTGCCGATAGGTTCGATCCGATCTTTACGAGGGCTGCGATGAAATCACAGACTTGCATCCTGCTGGGCGCGCCGGTGCAGGAAGGCACCGGGCGTTTCGGCTGCGACATGGGGCCGAGCGCCTTCCGCGCGGCCGGGCTGCTCGAGACGCTGCGGGAACTCGGCCATGCCGTTGTCGACCGTGGCAACATCGAACGCCCGCCTTTGCGGCCGCTCCGGCACGGCAATCCGGCGATCAAGTCGCTGCCGGAAGTGGTGGCCTGGACCGAGGCGCTGGCCGAAGCCACTTACCGGGCCGCAGGCGAAGGCATGCCGATCGTGCTTGGCGGCGATCACAGCCTTGCCGCAGGAACCTTGTCGGGTCTCAGCCGCAGCGCCGCCGAGAAGGGGCGCAAGCTTTTCGTGCTCTGGCTCGACGCGCATCCGGACCTTCACACGCCAGACACCACCACGAGCGGAAACCTGCACGGCGTGCCCATGGCCTATGCCGTCGGCCGCCCCGGCTTCGAAGGGGTTTTCCCGCCCCTGGCCGCGCCGCTCGATCCGGCGAAGATATGCATGATGGGCATCCGCAGCGTCGATCCGGCCGAGCGCAAGGCGCTGGCCGAGACGGGCGTGCTGGTCCACGACATGCGCGCCATCGACGAGCATGGCGTCGCTTCGCTGCTCAGCCGTTTCCTGCGTGAAGTCGAGGCCGCGGACGGGCTTCTGCATGTCAGCCTGGACGTCGATTTCCTCGATCCCGACATCGCGCCGGGCGTCGGAACCACCGTGCCAGGCGGCGCCACCTTCCGCGAGGCGCATCTGGTGATGGAGATGCTGCATGACAGCGGCCTGGTTTCCAGCCTCGATCTGGTCGAACTGAACCCTTTCATGGACGAGCGCGGCCGTACCGCGCGCCTCATGGTCGATCTGGCCGCGAGCCTGATGGGTCGCCGTGTGCTCGACCGCCCTACCAGGAGCTTCTGACCCATGCTGCCCAAACTGAACGTCGTTCCCTTCGTCAATGTCGACAACATGATGAAGCTGGTGCTGGCCATCGGCGTGGAGCGTTTCCTTACCGAACTGGCCGCTTTCGTCGAAGCCGATTTCAAGCGCTGGGAACTGTTCGACAAGACGCCGCGCGTCGCCTCGCACAGCGCGGAAGGCGTGATCGAACTGATGCCGACCAGCGACGGCGAGGTCTACGGCTTCAAATATGTCAACGGCCATCCCAAGAACACGCGCGACGGCCGCCAGACCGTGACCGCCTTCGGCGTGCTGGCCGACGTTTCGACCGGCTATCCGGTGCTCCTCACCGAGATGACCATCCTGACGGCGCTGCGCACCGCGGCCACGTCTGCGGTCGCCGCCAAATATCTGGCGCCGAAGGGCGCCCGCACCATGGCCCTCATCGGCAACGGCGCACAGTCGGAATTCCAGGCGCTGGCCTTCAAGGCCTTGCTGGGCGTCGACCGCCTGCGCCTCTACGATATCGACCGTTCCGCCAGCCTCAAATGCGTGCGCAATCTGAGTAACTTCGGCTTCGACATCGAGATCTGCGGATCACCCGAGGAAGCCGTCGTCGGCGCCGAGATCGTGACGACCGTCACCGCCGACAAGCAATACGCCACCATTCTCACCGACAACATGGTCGGCGCCGGCATCCACATCAACGCCGTCGGCGGGGACTGTCCGGGCAAGACCGAGCTGCACGCGGATATCTTGCGCCGCTCCGACATCTTCGTCGAATATCCGCCGCAGACGCGCATCGAGGGCGAAATCCAGCAGCTTGCGCCCGATCATCCGGTCACCGAATTGTGGCGGGTCATGACCGGCAGCGCCGAAGGGCGCCGGGACGCGGGCCAGATCACGCTGTTCGACTCCGTCGGCTTTGCCATCGAGGATTTTTCGGCACTGCGCTATGTGCGTGAGCAGGTGGCGCGCACCGGTCTGTTCGACGAACTCGACCTGCTGGCCGATCCCGACGAACCGCGCGACCTGTTCGGGATGCTGCTTCGGGCGAAGGCGGCACAGACCGCGGCGTGATCGGCCGCATATGAGCCGCCGCTAAGGCACCGCTTGATGCGGACCTGATATTCGTCCACTCTGTCCAGCAGCCTCCTTCATGGTCAGCGGCCGACAGGACAGGCACCATGCGCGTCTTCACCGCGTCTTTGGCGACGGAAACCAACACCTTTTCGCCGGTGCCTACGGACCGGGCCTGCTTCGAAATGGCCTTCTATGCCCGGCCGGGCGAGCATCCTGCCACGCCGACGCTCTGTTCCTCGCCCATGGTGGCGTTGCGCAAGCGTGCCAGGCAGGAGGAACTGACCGTCATTGAAGGCACGGCCACCTGGGCCGAACCCGGTGGCTTGATCCAGCGCCGGACCTACGAGCTTCTGCGCGACGAGATTCTCGCGCAGCTTCTGGCGGCGCTGCCGGTCGATGCGGTCATCCTCGGCCTGCATGGCGCGATGGTCGCGCAGGGCTATGACGATTGCGAGGGCGATCTCCTGTCATGCGTGCGCGACATCGTCGGGCCCGACGTGGTGGTTGCGGCAGAACTCGACCCGCACAGCCATCTCACGCCGAAGCGGGTCGCCGCCTCCGATATACTGGCGGCCTTTCTCGAGTTCCCGCACACGGATTTCTACGAGCGCGGCGAACATGTGGTGGAACTGGCATTGGCCGCGGCGCGGGGCGAGACGAAGCCGGTCATCTCCACCTTCGACTGCCGCATGATCCAGGTGCTGCCGACCAGCCGGGAGCCGATGCGTTCCTTCGTCGACCGTATCAAGGCCATGCAGGGCCGCGACGGCATCCTGTCCATATCGGTCATCCACGGCTTCATGGCCGCCGACGTGCCGGAAATGGGCACGCGCATCATGGTCGTCACCGACGATGCCAGGGAGCGCGGCGACGAGTTGGCCGAGCGGCTGGGGCGGGAGCTCTACGCCCGGCGCGCGGAACTGGCCATGACCATGCTCGGACCCGACGACGGCATCGACCGCGTGCTCGCCGTCCGTGCGCAGGACCGGTCGAAGCCGGTGGTGGTCGCCGATGTCTGGGACAATCCGGGCGGCGGCGTTGCCGGCGACGGCACCAGCCTGCTGCGCCGGATGATGGAGCGCGGCTTGGACAATATCGGCGTGGCGACGATCTGGGACCCGGTTGCCGTCACCTTCTGCCACGCGGCCGGCGAGGGTGCCGTCATCGGTCTTCGCTTCGGCGGCAAAGCCGGGCCGCGGGCAGGCGAGCCGATCGACGCCACGGTGCGGGTGATCCGCATCGCCGATGAGGGCTGGCAGAGTTTCGGGCCCAGCCGTGTGACGCTCGGACCCGCGGCGCTGGTGCGCATCGAAGGCACCGGGATCGATATCGTCCTCAACACCAACCGGACCCAGACCTTCGAGCCGGACATCTTCTCGAATCTCGGCCTCGACCCGCTGTCCAAGCAAGTGCTCCTGGTCAAGTCGACCAACCATTTCCATGCCGGATTCGCGCCCGTCGCCTCCGAAATCATCTACGTTTCCGCGCCCAGCTCCTATCCGAGCGATCCGCGCGTAACGAATTACACGAAGCTCGTGCGCCCGATCTGGCCGCGGGTCGACGATCCCTGGGCCCAGAGATAGCGCGGGGTTATTGCCGGCGTAATGCCAGGATTGCCGCCGCCCCGGCGGCGGTCTGCGGCCTTATTTCCTTTGACCTCTCCGGGGAAAAATGCGCTGATGGGCCCATGAACAGGATCGCAGCGGTAACCGCAGAAGACGGCAGCGACGTGCAGGCATTCCTTGGCGCCATGGCCGCGCGCTGGCAGGCTCAGGGAGTGCGCGTGGTCGGCGTGCTGGCCGAAGACCTGTCGGGCCAGACCTGTTCGGCGGGTTTCCTGCGCGATCTCACGTCCGGCGATGTCTTCCAGATCTTTCGCGAGCTGCCGCCGAACGATCCCTCGTGCCATGTGGACGCAATGGGGATCGATGCGGCATGCGCATCCCTGGTCGGCCGCATCGCGGATGCCGATCTCGTTCTGCTCAGCAAGTTCGGCAAATTGGAAGCCGGGCAGGGCGGGCTCGTGCCGGCTTTCGAGGCTGCCTTTGCCAATGGCAAGCCGGTATTGACCACCGTGTCTGCCCGGTTTCGCAATGCCTGGAAAGCGTTCCTGCCCGAGGCGACCTCCCTGACTGCCAACGAGACGGACATCCGGCGATGGTGGGATTCGCTTCAGGGCGATCCCGCGGAAGCGGCGTTTGGCGCCCCGGCGGCGGAGTGAAAGCGGGTACAGCGTTTCCCGGGGTTAGCGGACCGCCGCCGCGACCCTGGAAGTCACCTCGTCCAGCAATGCCGTATCGGCTGCTGGCCTGTCCTTGCGGGACGACACCAGGCAGGCCTGCGAGCGCAGCACCACGCCGTCGCCCAGCACCTTGAGGTGGTTGGCCCTCAGCGTCGAGCCGCTGGAGGTGATGTCCACGATGATGTCCGCCGAGCCGGCGGCCGGCGCGCCTTCGGTCGCTCCAAGGCTCTCGACGATGCGATAGACCTGAATGCCATGCTTGGCGGTGAAGAATTGCTGCGTCAGCCGCCAGTATTTGGTGGCGATCCTGAGCCGTCGACCATGGCGCTGGCGGAAATCGGCGGCGACGTCGTCCAGATCGGCCATGGTTTCCACGTCCAGCCAGATTTCCGGCACCGCAACCACCACGTCGGCATGGCCGAAGCCGAGCCGCGCCGCGATTGCGGCGCGCGCCTCCCAGTCGGCTAGGGTCTCGCGCAGCAGGTCCTCGCCCGTTATGCCGAGATCCACGGTGCCCTGGCCGATCTCCCCCGCGATCTCCGAAGCGGAAAGGAAAGCGACGTCGATATCGTCGCGGCCTTCGACGCGGGCGTGATATTTGCGCTCGTCCTCCGGACGGCGGACGGCAAGGCCCGCACGCGCCAGCACCTCGAGCGCCTGTTCCTTGAGCCGTCCCTTGGACGGGATCGCCAGCGTCACGCTCATCGCCCGTCCTCCTTCAGCGCCTCGACGCGGTCGAGCCAGACGGAGAAGCCGACGCCCGGGATCGGCTCGCGGGCGCCGAGCAAGGTCAGCAGCCGGTCGTAACGGCCGCCGCCGACCAGCGGCTGGCTGTCCCGGCGGTCGCGGGAAAGGTCGCTGTCCTCGGCCGCAATCTCGAACACCAGGCCGGTGTAATAGTCCAGCGGCCGGCCGAACGCCGCGTCGTAGCGGATGCGTTCGCCTGTCAGGCCGTGATCGGCGACGGCGGACGCCCGCGCGGCGAATTTGTCGAGTGCCGCCCCCAGCGACAATCCGGCATCGGCCGCGAAATCCTTGAGCGCCGTCGCCGCTTCCGAAAGCGGCGCATCGATGGCGAGGAAGGTCTTCAGCGCGGAGAACGCGGCATCCGACAGTCGCACGCTGCGCAACTGCGCCTTCTCGATCAGCCGGCGCGCGATGTCGGCGGGCGTGCGGCCGGCCGTGACGGGCAGGCCGGCATTCTCCATGCCCTTGGCAACATGTGCGGTCAGCGCTTCCATGTCGGCGTCGGCGGCAAGCGCCGTAACCTCGGCCGGCAGGCCGCCATTGCGCTGCGGGTCGGCGAGATCGGCAAGGGCCGCGTCCAGCATGGCGTGCGATCCGAAGGCGCGGGCCAGCCGCATGCGCCAGCCGCGCGGCAGTCCGAGCGCGGCCAGCACCGCCTCGAAAACGGCCTGGTCGCCGAGCGTGACCGTCAATGGCCTCTTCGGAAGCGCCAGCGAAAGCAGCGCGTGGGCGTCCGCTATGGATCGCGCATCGGCGGCGGCCGTATCGCGGTCGCCCAGATCTTCGATGCCTGCCTGGAAGAACTCGTTGTCGCCCTCGCGACGCTGGCGGAACACTTCGCCCAGATAGGCATAGCGGCGCGGCGTGCCGGCCTGGCTGGCGATGTGGTCGAGGCAGACGGGAATGGTGAATTCCGGCCGCAGGCACAGGGTTGCCCCGGTCTCGCTCTCGGTCAGGAAGATGCGGCGGCGCAAATCCTCGCCCGCCATGTCGAGGAACGGGTCCGCCGGCTGCAGCACCGGTACCTCGACCATGGCGGCGCCGCGCTCGGCGAAAAGCTGCGTGAACGCGGCGGCGACGGAGGGATGGCGCAAGGTCATGGCAAGGCGGTGCTTGGAACACCCCCCTCTGGCCTGCAGAGGCAACCGGAACCGTTGGTCACCGCGGTGATCGTCCTCATGTCTTCGCCCGGTCAGCCGCTTGAGCCTCCAGGATTTTCCGGACCTCGTCCACCAGGTCGGCTTCGGCCACGGTCACTTGCGCGGGACGGGCGGCGCGCCATTCGGCATTGTCCGTGATTTCGGCGGACATGCGCGCACCCTCGATCAGGTCCTTGATCTGCACCTCGCCCCTGGCGCGTTCATCGCCCCCCTGAATGATGGCGACAGGAGCGCCGCGGCGGTCGGCATATTTGAGCTGCGCCTTCATGCCGGCGCCGCCGAGATACATTTCGGAGCGGATGCCGGCCTGCCGAAGCTGCGCCACCATCTTCTGGTAGCGGCCGAGACTTTCCGTGTCCTTGTCCATGACCAGCACGACCACCGGCGCGATCACGTCGGACGTATCGAGCTTGCCGAGGTTCTTCAGCGCGGTCATCAGCCGCGACACGCCGATCGAGAAGCCTGTGGCCGGCACCGGCTCGCCACGGAAGCGCGACACCAGCCCGTCATAGCGCCCGCCGCCGCCGACCGAGCCGAAGCGCACGATCTTGCCTTCGTCGTTAGGAATTTCGGCCAGAAGCTCGGCCTCGTAGACGGGGCCGGTATAGTATTCCAGGCCGCGCACGATGGAGGGGTCGATCTTGACGCGGCCATCGTCATAGCCGGCGGCCGCGACCATGGCACCGATGTCGGCAAGCTCCTGCACGCCGTCCGCACCGCGCTGCGAGCCTTCGACCGCGGCGCGCATCTTCTGCAGCGTCTCTGCAAGATCGCTGGCGGTGGAGGAAGTCAGCAGAAGAACGCGCTCGGCCTGGCCGTCGTCCAGCCCGGCGCCCTTGGTGAAGTCGCCGCTTTCGTCCAGCCGGCCCTTGCCGAGCAGCGCGCGCACGCCGTCGGCGCCCACCTTGTCCAGCTTGTCGATGGCACGCAGCACCGTCAGCCGGCGGCCGGCGTTTTCGTCGCCCCCGAGGCCGATCGCCTCCAGCACGCCGTCCAGCACCTTGCGGTTGTTGACACGGATGACGTAGTCGCCGCGCGCGATGCCGAGCGCCTCCATCACGTCGGCCATCATCATGGCCATCTCCGCGTCGGCGGCCACGCCCGGCGTGCCCACCGTGTCGGCGTCGAACTGCATGAACTGGCGGAAGCGCCCCGGACCGGGCTTCTCGTTGCGGAAAACCCAGCCGGAACGGTAGCTGCGGTAGGGCTTGGGCAGCCGGTCGTAATGTTCGGCGACGAAACGCGCCATCGGCGCGGTCAGGTCGTAGCGCAGCGACAGCCACTGCTCGTCGTCGTCCTGAAAGGAGAACACGCCCTCGTTCGGACGGTCCTGATCGGGAAGGAACTTGCCGAGCGCGTCGGTATATTCGATCAGCGGCTGGTCCACCGGCTCGAAGCCGTAGAGCTCGTAGACGGAGCGGATCCTCGCCATCATCCTCTCGACCGCGCGGATGTCGTCCGCGCTGCGGTCGACAAGGCCGCGCGGCAGCCGCGCCTTCATCTTTTCGGACCGATCAGCCATGTTCCACTCGTCGCTTCGATATGCTGCGTCCGTTTTTGTCCGCGTGAAACCGACAAAATGGACACAGCGGCGTCCTAGCGGAAGCGGCGGGACGCGGCAAGGGCCGAGGCCGGCCCCGGAGGCGGTTTGGAATTCGCTCCGGCGCGGAGAACGCGCGGCTTTATGCGCCGCCCATATAGATGTCCATGATCTGGCGGTCGTCGCGCACGTCGCTCGGCGTGCCCTCGAAGCGCTTTTCACCGGCGGCGAGAATGTAGATCTTGTCGGCGATGGGCATGGCCTCGCGGATGTTCTGCTCGACCATCAATATGCCGATGCCGTGGGCGGTCAGCCCCGTGATGCGCTCCAGCGTCTCGATCACCATGGCCGGCGACAGGCCGGCGGAGGGCTCGTCCAGCAGGATGAAGCGCGGTTCGGACACCAGCGCGCGGGCGAGCGAAAGCATCGCCTGCTCGCCGCCGGACAGCGATCCTGCCGCCGTTCGCCGCCGCCGGGCCAGCGAAGGATACTGGTCGATCAGCGCCTCGATCCGCTGCTCGACCAGCCTCTTGTCTGCGATGGCGTAGCCGCCCATGCGCAGGTTTTCCATCACCGTCAGGCGCGGGAACACGCCACCGCCTTGCGGCATCAGCACCAGGCCCTGCCGCACCACCTCATGGACGGGCAGGTTGGAAAGCATCGTGTCCTCCAGCTTGGCCGTGCCGTTCCACACCGGCAATGCCCCGGCGATGGCTTTCAAGAGGGTGGACTTGCCGCAGCCGTTAGGTCCGAAGATGCAGGTGATCTTGCCGGCCTCGGCGGTCAGCGACACGCCATGGACGATCTCCTGCTTGCCGTAGCCGGTGACGATGTTTTCGGCGGCCAGCGTGCTCATTGTGGCCGCCCCAGATAGGTCTGCATGACTTCGGAATCGCGCACGATGTCCTCGAAGGCGCCGCTGGTGACCACGCGGCCGGAATCCATCACGATGATGCGGTCGCAGACATTGCGCACCATCTCCATGTCGTGCTCGATGATGAGGAAGGAGATGCCGCGCTCGCGCAGCCGGGCGATGGCGTCGAGGATGATCTTGCGGATGTTGGGATGCACGCCCGCCGTCACCTCGTCGAGCAGGATCAGCGACGCTTGCCGCATGACCACGCGGCCGAACTCCAGCAGCTTCTGCTGGCCGCCGGAAAGGTCGGAGGCGCGGTTTTCGGCGACATGCTCGAGCTTGAGCAGGGACAGCGTGTCGGCCGCCCGCTCATGCGCGCCCTGCCAATGGCCTTGGGCCGCCGCGGCAAGCAGGTTTTCCGTGACGGTCATGTTGTCGAACATGGCGGGAATCTGGAAGGTCCGGGCCAGCCCCAGCCGCGCGATCCTGTGCGCGCTCATGCCGGCGACCTCCTGGCCGTCGAAGCGGATCTGGCCGCGGTCGGGCTTCACCGTGCCGGCGACGAGGCTGAACAGGGTCGATTTGCCGGAGCCGTTCGGACCGATCAGCCCGGCGATCTCGCGCCGGCCGACCTCGAGGTTGACGCCATTGGCGGCCTTGATGCCGCCGAAATGGCGATAGAGGTCGCGCACCGTGAGGATGGGATCGGCCATCGCCGGCGTCTCGGTACGCGCGGCCGTTTGCGTCGAGGTGCTCAACCGCGGCCTCCCTCGCCATCGCCGACCAGCTTGCCGACGGCTTTGTCCAGCACCGTGACCGACTTGCGCCGCCGGGCAAACAAACCGGCGATGCCGTTGGGCAGGAACAGCACCACCAGCACGATGGCGGCGCCGAGAATGGCGATGTAGAAGGCCGTATCGCCCCAATACATCCAGATCAGGCGGTTGACGACGAACAGGCCGACGCCGCCGATGGCGGGTCCCCACAGGCTGCCCAGACCGCCCAGAAGCACCATCACCACCATCTGGTCGGTGATGTCGCCGCCGAAGACGCTCTTGGGGTTTATGAAGGTGACCCAATAGGCGAAGATCGAGCCGAATACCGATGCGGTGACGGCGCTCAGCACGAAGGTCTGCAGCTTCACCAGCGAGGTGTTGATGCCCATCGCCTCCGCTGCCGGCTCGTGGTCGCGCAAGGCCTTGACCTTCAGCCCGAAGCGCGAATGCTCGAACAGCGCCCAGGTGACCAGATAGGCCAGCACGGCCGCGCCGAACATGGTGAAGTAGAAGAAGCGCTCGTCCAGGAAAGGCGGCAGGTTCAAGCCGCCGATACCCCCGGTGAAATTCGTCACAGTGGCGAACTGGATCAGCACCTCGGCGAAGGCCCAGGTGGCGATGGCGAAATAGGCGCCGCGCAGGCGCAGCGTCGGCGCGCCGATGATGACGGCGAAGATCGCGGTGACCGCGATGCCGGCGGGAACCGTGACGAAGAAGGGCAGTCCGAGCGGATCGCCCATCAGCAGGGCGGTCGTGTAGGCCCCAAGACCGAAGAAGGCCGACTGTCCGAAATTGATGTAGCCGGCATAGCCGCCCAGCATGTTCCAGGAGCAGGCCAGGCCCGCCCACATCAGCGCGCCGGTGGCGATGCGCAGCCAGTAGTTGTTGACCAGCACCGGCAGCAGCGCCAGCACGACGATGACCGTGATCAGGAAGGCAAGGCCGGCCCAGCGTGGCTTCATGACGGCCGTCCTCACAATCCGCGCTGGAGTATCCCGCGCGGGGACACGAGCAGCACCAGGAACAGCGTGGCGAAGATCGCCAGCAGCGAATAGCTCGACCCGACATAGGTCGACACGAAGGCCTCGATGACGCCGAGCATCAGGGCCGCCACCAGCGCGCCGCCGACCGAGCCCAGCCCCGCCAGCACGGCGACGAAGAAGGCGAACAGCGTGTAGCGCAGCCCGACTTCGGGATTGACCGAATAGATCGCGCCCATCAGCACGCCGGCCATCGCGGTGATGCCGGCATAGAGGCCGTAGACATTGGCGCTGAGGCGGCGGATGTTGACGCCCATCAGCGCCGCGTTCTGGCGGTTCTCCGCCGTGGCGCGGATCGCCAGCCCGTAGCGGGTGCGGTAGAGGAACAGAAACAGCCCGCCGGCGATGACCACGGCGAACACGGCCGCCGCGACGCGGATCATCGGCACGGTCACCGGCCCGATCGCCAGGCTTTCGCCGCTCAGCGCGGTCGGCACGCTGTGGGTGTTGAAGCCCCAGGCGGTCAGCATGCCGCCGCGCAGCAGCGTGAACAGGCCGAAGGTCAGCGCCAGCGCCATCAGTTCGGGCCGCGCCGTACGGCTGTTGCGGACATTGTAGAGGATCGGCCCGATCAGGTAGCCGATGGCGCCGAACAGCACGAAGGCCACGGGTATGGCCAGGAAGCCGTCGAGCCCCAGCCCGGCGGCCATGTAGTAGGCGAGGTAGCCGCCCAGCACCACCCAGCCGCCCACGGCGAAATCGATGACGTGCAGCACGCCGAAGGTGAGCTGGAAGCCGATCGTGAAGGTGGCGATGACACCGCCGATCAGAAGCCCGTTGAGCAAGGTCTGCAGGAAGAGATCCAACTGTCACCCGTTCGTCGGTTCAGGTTGCTCGCCGGACAGGATGGACGCAAAACCTGATTCGGGCAAACCTCGGAAGCGCGAGCCGGCCATTCGACCTGGAGGCTCGGTCGAACGCACCGAATGTCCGGCATTGAACGCCGGACATTCCGCGCACCATCCGGGGCAATGCCGAAGAGGCAAGATGAGCGCCCTTCCAGCGATCGCTACTTCCAGGCCGGCAGCGGATAGGTCAGCGCCGCCGCGGCGGCATCTTTCGGCCCCACCGCGATGGTCTTGCCGCCCTGGATCTGGATCAGAACCGGCACCGGCTGGATATTGTCGTGATAGTGGTTGCCTTCCTTCTCGAACTTTATCGGCCCATAGAAGGTATGGATGTCGGTTTCGGCGATGGCGTCCTTCAGCGCCACGCGGTCCTCGGGCTTGAGCGCCGGTTTCTTGCCCAGCCGCTTGATGGCGTCGCCGAAGACGAGGCCGCTGGCGGCGCAGCCGGCTTCCGTATAGTCCGGCTCGTGCCCGGATTTCTTCTGCGCCATCTCGGCGAAGTCCTTCGCGGTGCCGAACAGGTCGTCCTTGTAGGGCACGGTCGGCAGCCAGACGGCGACGCCGCAGGTGCCGTCCGCATCGGCGGCCAAAGCCTGGGCGTAGGCCGGATCGGTGACGCCGTAGTGCATGATCAGCGCCTTCGGCCGGAAATTCAGCGATTTCGAGGTCTTGACCACGTTGATCAGCGGTTCCTCATGACCGCCCACCGCGACGATGTCCGGCTTGAGCGCCGCGATCTTGGAGATGACGGGCGTCAGGTCGCCTTCGGGCGGCACCAATTCATAGGCCACCAGTTCCAGCCCGGCTTCCTTGGCGCCGTCGCGGAAGCCTTCGCCGGTTTCCTTCGAGAACGGTTCGTTGACGCCGATCACGGCGATGGTCTTGGCGGTGGGGTTGGACATCTTGGCAAGAACCGCCAGGGATTTGCCGGCGGTGGTGTCGACGGCCGGGATGATGCCGAAGTTGAATTCCGGCTTGGCCTTCCAGACATTCGGCGATTCCGCCGAACCGGAGATCATCGGCACCTGGTATTTCTGGCAGATCGGCTGCACGGCGATGGTGGAGCCGCTGGTATAGGGCCCGAACAGCACGTCGACCTCGTTCTGCACGATCAGACGCTCGGCCGCGTCCGCGCCGGTGGCCGGATTGCTCTGGTCGTCGCCGTAGAACATGTCCACCTTGAAACGGTCGCCGCCGACCTCGACGCCGCCCTTGGCGTTGATCGCGTCGGCCCACAGGTCGTAGCCGCGCTTGGTCAGGTTGCCGCCGAGAATGTTTTCGCCCGACAGAGAGGTGATGACCCCGGCCTTGAAGGTCGGCGCCTGCGCGCGCGCCGTTCGCACGAAAGGTATTCCCAGCGTGCCGGCCGCCACCGCGACGGCGCTGCCGCCGAGGAAACGGCGACGCGAAAAACCCCTGCTGTCGATGGACATCATGCAACTCCCTTCATCCGGTTATCAGATTGGAAACTGGCAATATTTTCATACCAGCACATGTCCGGGGCCGGAGCAAGAATTGCTTGCGCAGCACAATTGGGAAAGACGATGCTTTCCGTGATCTAGTCTTAGGCAGCGGCCGCTAACGCACGAAAAGGGCAGTAAAGCTGTCTTACTTGTTATGAGACAATTAGCCGGCGCGAGAATATTCGCACCGGCTAACGGCGATCACACCGCTTCGAGATAGGTCTCGAGTTCGAAATCGCTGACCTGCAACGCGAAGGTTTCGAGTTCCTGCCGCTTGCAGGCGATGAGCGACTGCCGCAGCCGGTCCGGCAGGATGTCGTGCACCAGCGTTCCGTTCTCGAACAGCGCCGTGGCCGAGGCCCAGTCCGGCGGCAGCTTGGGCCGTTTGCGGTCGTAGACGTCGATGCTCAGGGGTTCGCCCGGCGACATTTCCCTTTCGATGCCGATCAGCGCCGCGCCGAGGATCGCGGCGAGCACGAGATAGGGATTGGCGTCGGCACCGGCGACACGGTGTTCGATGCGGCGGGCCCCCGAGGGGCCGCCGGGAATGCGGATCGCCACCATGCGGTTCTCGTAGCCCCAGCCCACGGCCGTCGGCGCGTGCGACTTGGGCCGCAGGCGGCGGTAGGAATTATAGTGCGGCGCAAAGACCAGCGTGCTTTCCGCCATGGCCGAAAGCATGCCCCCCACCGCATGGCGCATCATGTCGGAGCCCTGGTCGGTGCCGTCGTCGAAGACGTTGCGGCCGTTCTTGTCCACCAGGCTGAAATGCACATGCAGCCCGTTGCCCGCCCGCTCGCCATAGGGCTTGGCCATGAAGCAGGCGACGAAGCCGTGTTTGCGGGCGATACCCTTGACCGTGCGCTTGAAATAGACTGCGTCGTCGGCGGCGCGCAGCGCGTCCGGCACATGGTTCAGGTTGATCTCGAACTGGCCGATGCCGTTCTCGGCAATCGCCGTATCGACCGGGATATTCTGGCTGCGGCAGGCTTCGTAGACGTCGTAGATGAAGGACTCGAAATCGTCGAGTTCGTCGATCGAAAGTGCCGCATCGGAATCCAGCCGCCGGCCGGTTACCGGGGAAACGGGTCCGACAGGACGCTGGGAATGGGGGTCTACGAGGTAGAATTCCAGTTCCGTGGCCGTCACCGGGGTCAGCCCGAGTGCTCGATAGCGCTCCAGAACCTCGGCGAGAGCGCGGCGCGGGTCCGCCAGGTAAGGGGCGCCGTTCTCGTCGGTCAGCCACAGCGGCAGCAGCCCCGTGGGATGCGCGGTCCAGTTCACCGGCAGGATGCCGCGCCCGGTCCATTCGCAAAGTCCGTCGGCGTCGCCGGTGGAATAGACCAGCGGGTCGCCGGTGATGTCCTCGCCCCAGATGTCGAGCCCGATCAGCGAATAGGGCATCCGGAGCTTGCCTTCGAGTGCCTTGCGGGCCTGATCGACGGGGATGCGCTTGCCGCGCATGACGCCGTTCAAATCGCAGACCGCCGCCCTCAGGCTTTGTATGTCGTCGCGGCCTTCAAGCCATTTCAATGCTTCCGATATCGCATGCGGCAATTCCCGCCTCCAGTTGGTTGCACACAGGCCACGCACCCGAGCGGCCGCCAAGGCCGCGAGGCATGATAGCTCGTTCCTGTTTCTAAGGCGGCTACGATTGGGGCCGTCGCTTGGAAATCGGATGCGCGATCCGTCTCCAGCATATCGGCAGGCATGGCGAAAGCCAAGCTGGCGGCCGGGCGGCCGGCCCTCGTCGTGGATTCAAGGTCTCAGGCGAGAAGGGCGTCGGGGCCGCAGCCGCAGACGATGGCACAGATGCGCTCGCCTTTTTCGAGGCGTATGCGGCCCTCCGAAAGCGCCGCAATGGCCGCTGCGCCGCTCAGGTCCGCCGCCAGCCCCATCTCGAACCACAATGCCTTGGCGGCGCGCTCCATCTCCGTGTCCTCCACCAGCACGATTTCGTCGACCGTGCGCCGGACGATGTCGAAGATGCGGTCGTCGGTCCTGGCGCAGGCCATGGTGGCTACCTTCGTCGTCACGCGGTCCAGCGCGACGTTGCGGCCGGCTTCCAGCGCGCGCAGCAGCACCGGGGAGCCCGCTGCCTCGACGCCGACGACGCGCACATGCGGCGCCAGCGCCTTGAGCGCGATGCCGACGCCACTGATCAGCCCGCCGCCGCCCATGGCGACCAGGACGGTTGTCACGTCCGGCATCTGCTCCAGGATTTCGAGCGCGACGGTGCCCTGACCCGCGACCACGTCGGGATCGGCGAAAGGGTGGAAATAGATCGCGCCGGTTTCACGCACGAAGGCTTGGGCGGCCTCGTTGGATTCGTGCCAGGCGGACCCGACGATGCGCGTGTCCGCTCCCCATGCCTTCAGCTTCTCCAGCTTGGCGGGCGAGGCGTTGGTCGGCAGGAAGATGGTGGTCGGCACGCCCGCCATGGCGCCGGCGCGCGCCGTCGCCAGCCCGTGATTGCCGCCCGACGCCGTGACGATGCCGCGTTGCAAAGAAGCCCTGTCGGCACAAAGCAGCCTGTTGGTCGCCCCGCGCGCCTTGAACGAGCCGGTAACCTGCAGAAGCTCGAGCTTCAGCATCAACCGGGCATCCTTGACAAAAGGCGTCTTGAGATTGTCCGCGGCGATCAGCGGCGTTCGCCGCACGGCGCCGTTGATGCGCGTCGCTGCCGCCCGTATCTCGTCAAGTCCGATCATGCCGCTCTCCTTGGGAACGGCCGAAGATAGCATGGCCGCCGACGGCGGCCAGCCCGCAGATCAGCCGCCCATCGAACTGCGCGGCAAATGGACGAGATTGCCGAAACGGGCGCGCAACCTGTCGTCGATGGCGCGCGCCACATGGCGCGGGAAGCGCTCGGCAAGGATGCGTTTCTTCTCGGCGATGGCGCGCTGCAGGATGTCGGGCTTGCCCTTCTCGTTCCATTCCTTCGGCGAGAAACGGTCGCCGACGGCGGGATAGAAATATTCGGTCTGCATCAGCTTCAGCGTCTGCTCATGGCCGAGATAGTGGCCGGGACCGTTCAGGCAGACATCGGCGATGGTGTCGACCGAGAGCGCGGAATCGGTCACCTCGATGCCGCGCACGCAGCGCTGGCAATAGCCCAGGAGATCATTGTCGATGATGAGGCTTTCCAGGCAGAAGCCGAGCAGCGAGGCATGCATGCCGGCCGATTCGTAGACCAGGTTCAGGCCCGCAAGGCCGGCCATCACGTTGGTGATGCCCTTTTCGAAGCCGGACTGGATGTCGGGCAGCTTGGAATCGGCCATGCCGGCGGCCGAGCCGCCCGGCAGGTCGTAGAATTGCGCCATCTGGGCACAGGCCGAGGTCAGCAGCGCCTGTTCGGCCGAGCCGCCGGACATGGCGCCGGTCCTGAGATCGGACACGAACGGCCACGTGCCGAAAATGGCCGGATGGCCGGGCTTGATGGCGTTGACATAGACCAGTCCGGCCAGCACTTCGGCCACCGCCTGCACCACGGCCCCGGCGATCGCCGCCGGCGCGGTCGCGCCGGCCTGTCCGGCCGACAGGAGCAGGATCGGGATGCCGCCTTCCACGCAGGCTTCGAGCACGCCGCAGGCGTCCTCGGCGAATTTCATCGGCGGCACGACGAAACAGTTGGAATTGGAAACGAAAGGCCGGGCGCGGAAATTCTCCTCGCCGCCGGCGATCGCGTAGAGCATCTCCAGCGCGGGAGCGACGTTCTCGCGCACGGTGAACGAGGTGCCGACATGCTTGGAGGTCCCCATCACGCAGGCGTAGAGCGTGTTGAAGTCCATATCGAGCGGGTCGGGGATGTCGCGCGGCACCATCGGCCGCTGGAAGAAATGGATGTTGTCCAGGCCGTCGACGATGCGCGCCGCGTCGTAAATGTCCTGCAACAGCGACTCGCGGTATTCGCGCTTCTCAACGTCCACCAGATGCACGGCGGCGCCGGCGGTGCCATAATGCACACGCTTGCCTTGGATCAGCATGTCGTGCCTGGGGTCCTGGCCATGCAGCGTGAAATGGCGCGCTGCGTTCCTGATGGTGTCGAGCACGAGGTTGCGGGGAAAGCGGATGCGGCCGTCCGCGCCGTAGATTGCGCCGACGCGGGTCAGCGCTTCGATGCAGGAGGGAATGGCGTTGGCGAAGCCGACGGTTTCCAGGAGCGTCAGCACCGCTTCATGGATGCGCTCGAGATCGTTCTGGCCCAGCGGTGCATAGCGCCCGCCCTCCAGCCCCGGCCGCACTGGCCTCACGTCATCGGCCAGGGGTGCCGCCCGCATGGCGCGACGTGCCTCACGTCCGCCGGCGCGACGCCCCGCCGACGTATCCTGCTTTTCCGCAGCCACAGACATCGAAAACTCCACCGTTCCGGCAAAGCCAACCCGGGCGCCGGTTGGTCCAGCGCTTCTGCGGCTTCTTCCCCATTGACCCGACTATGCCGCGGCCATTGGCACAGGCTATGGGCCAGGAAATTCCGTCACGTGGGCCACGAAATCCGCGCCTGCCGGCCCGGTCCGGCGACAGGCATCCGTGGATCTCAGGCCGCCGCCGGCCGGCGGCCCGCCGCCGTCGCCAGTTCGCGTATGCCTGGCTCGATATGCTGCAATGCGATCGAGGAAATGCCCAAGCGCATGAATCGCGACGGTTTTTCGCTGCGGTCGAAGAACCGGTCGCCGGGCTCGATGATGACGCTCCGGCTGGCCGCCGCAGCCGCCAGATCGCGCGAGTCGGTGCCGCGCGGGCCTTCCAGCCAAAGCGAGGTGCCGCCCGCGGAATCGGTTGGGCGCCATTCTGGCAGAAAGGCCGAAATCGCCTGGACCAAACGCTTGCGCCGTTCCTCGAAGGCTCCTGAAAGCCGCCGCACCAGCGCCTCGTGATGGCCAAGCGACAGGAACAGCGCCACCGCGCGCTGGTTGTTGGCCGGCGGGTGGCGCAGCATGAAGCGGCGCAGCGCGCGCAGTTCGGCGACCAGGTCGGCGGAGGCAACGATGTAGCCGAGCCGCAGCCCCGGTGCCAGCGTCTTCGACATCGAGCCGACATAGATGACCCGGCCTGAGCGGTCGATGCTCTTCAGCGCCTGCTGCGGAGCCTCGTCGAGCAACTGGCTGTCATAGCCGTCCTCGATGATGATCTGGTTGTTGCGGGCGGCGCGCGCCAGGAGATCCTGGCGGCGTTCCGGCGACAGCGGCACCATGGTCGGGCAATGATGGCTCGGCGTGACGAAGACGAAGCCGGCATCCGAAGGGATCGCCGAGGTCACGATGCCGGATTGGTCCACCGGTATCGGCAGCACGTCGGCGCCGGCCAGCTTGAAGATGGAGCGCGCGTCGGGATAGCCGGGATCCTCCATGGCCATCTTCGAGCCCTTGGTCATCAGAAGCGTGGCCAGCATGTAGAGCGCATTCTGCGCGCCCAGCGTGACGATGATCTCATCGGGATTGGCGAAGATGCCGCGCCGGGGCAGGAGCCGCGCCTGGATCTGCTCGATCAGCAGCGGGTCGTCGCGGTCCACCATGTCGGAGGCCCAGTTGCGGATCTCCAGCACCGCCAGCGCCATGCGGTTGCATTCGCGCCATTCCGCGGTCGGGAACAGCGCCGGATCGAACTGGCCGTAGACGAAGGGATAGGACGACTTGATCCAGTTCTCGTGCTTGGCCGGCGGCGACATGTCGGAGGCCGCGATCTGGCGGCGCGCCTTCCAGTCGATCTCGTTCGACTGCTCCGGCGCCTTCTGCGGCTTGGCCGGCGTGGCCAGCACCTCCGGATTGACGAAATGGCCGCGTCGTTCCCGCGCCACCAGGAAGCCCTGGTCCACGAGCTGCTGGAACGCCAGCACCACGGTTCCGCGCGCGACGCCGAGCTTTTCGGCAAGGATGCGGCAGGACGGCAGCGGCATCGACGCGGCGATCTGGCGGTCGAGGATGGCGGCCACGATCGCCTGGCGGATCTGCGCTTGCAGGGTCTGGCCGGACTCCGCCGAAATGCGGAACAGGCCGGACCAGATCGCGGTGTCGTTTCTCTGTGGCATGACAGATCCCTCCTCGATGGCCAATCTTTTCCGCTTTGGTGGACCAGTCGACTGTATGATTGGTACAAGGGGTTGCGCCAATCAATTTTTCTGATCGCTAAGATTTATGCCAGTGATCCTTCATTCCCCGCAGTGAACGGAACGCGGCGGAAATTGCCTCTCGTTACGAAAATGCGAGAATGGCCTTCTTTCGACCTTTCGGAGGCGAAAGCGCCCAGGAGCGAAGCGGCGTCCTTCCTGCTGCAGGGATTTGCCGGAGGCCGTTCGGCCTTTTCACCGGCAGTCGCATCATGCGAGCGCGTCAGCGCTTCGATCGCGACTTGAATCGATTTAAATTTCGCAAGATAAGTTCCCGGCGACGCTCGCCCGCCATATTTCGTCTGCTACATTGCCGTTCGACCCGCCTCTCAATGCTCCGGAGATTGCCGTGGACCACGACGCTTTCAACAAACAGCTCGCCGCCCTGCACGCGCACCGCGCTGCAACCCAGATGGATATGCGCAAGGCTTTCGCCGACGATAAGGGCCGCTTCGGCCGGTTTTCGGCCACGGATGGCGATCTCCTGCTCGACTGGTCCAAATGCGCGGTGGACCAGCAGACCATGGACATGCTGTTTGCGTTGGCGCGAACCGCCGATGTCGAGGGGCGCCGGGCGGCGATGTTCGCCGGAAAGCGCATCAACGTCACCGAGGATCGTGCCGTGCTGCATACCGCGCTGCGCGACCTCGATCGCAAGGGTTTCGTCGTCGACGGGCAGGACGTGAACGGGGACGTGCTGAAGGTCCTTGACGAGATGGGCGCGTTCGCGGACGCGATCCGCTCCGGCGCGGCAGCCGGCGCGTCGGGCAAGAAGATCACCGACATCGTCAATATCGGTATCGGCGGCTCGGATCTCGGACCGGCAATGGCGACGCTGGCGCTGGCGCCCTATCACGATGGCCCGCGGGCGCATTTCGTGTCCAACGTCGACGGCGCCCATATTCACGACACGCTGAAGGGACTTTCGGCCGAAACGACTCTTTTCATCATCGCATCCAAGACCTTCACCACCATCGAGACCATGACCAATGCCGCGACGGCGCGCCGCTGGGTGGCGGAGCAGCTCGGCGAGGCTGCCGTCGGCAAGCATTTCGCGGCCGTCTCCACCGCGCTCGATCTCGTGGCGAAGTTCGGCATCGAGAAAGACCGCGTGTTCGGCTTCTGGGACTGGGTCGGCGGCCGCTATTCGGTTTGGGGCGCCATTGGCCTGCCGGTGATGATCGCGGTGGGGCCACGGAATTTCCGCGCCTTTCTGTCGGGTGGAGCGGAGATGGACGCGCATTTCCTGAACGCGCCGCTGGAGAAGAACCTTCCCGTCCTGCTCGGGCTCGTCGGCTGGTGGCACCGGGTGGTATGCGACTATCCGGCCCGCGCGGTCATTCCATACGATCAGCGCCTGTTGCGCCTGCCGGCTTATTTGCAGCAGCTCGACATGGAATCGAACGGCAAGAGCGTCACGCTGGAAAGCAGGCCGGTCACCACGCCGACGGGACCGTTGGTCTGGGGCGAGCCGGGAACCAACGGGCAGCACGCCTTCTTCCAGCTTCTGCACCAGGGCACCGACATCATACCGATCGAGTTCCTGGCGGCGGCCGTCGGCCACGAACCGGAGCTGAAATATCACCACGACCTGCTGCTCGCCAATTGCGTGGCCCAGTCGGAAGCGCTGATGAAGGGGCGCACGCTGGAGGAGGCGCGAGCCCAGATGCTGGCCAAGGGCATGAAGCCGCAGCAGGTCGACAGGATCGCGCCGCACCGCGTCTTCTCCGGCAACCGCCCGTCGGTGTCGATCATCTATGAAAAGCTCGATCCGCGCATGCTTGGCCGGCTAATCGCTCTTTACGAGCACAGGGTGTTTGTGGAAGGAACGCTGTTCGACATCAACTCCTTCGACCAATGGGGCGTCGAGCTCGGCAAGGAACTGGCCATGAGCCTGCTGCCGGTCGTCGAAGGGAAGGAAGATGCCGGAAACAGGGACGCATCGACCGCCGGGCTGGTGCAACACATCCACCGCTTGCGTGGGTCGAAATAGATGGAGCGGACGTTTTGGCGCGGATCAGGGGCATTCTCTTCGACAAGGACGGCACCCTTGTCGACTTCAACGCGACCTGGCTCGCCGTCGCCAGGCTGATGGCGATGGAGGCGGCCGACGGGGACCGCTCGAAGGCCGACGCGCTTTTGTCGGCCGCCGGCCTCGATTTTGTTGCCGGATGTTTCAAGCCGGACTCCGTCTTTGCCGCCGGCACCAACATGGACGTGGTCAGGCTGTGGTTCCCGGAGCTTGAGAGCGAGGCGCAAAAGGAAGCGCTGACGCGCTTCGATCGCATCACCTCCGACCAGGGATCGGCGATGGCCGTCGCCCTGCCCGGCATGGCCGACGCCCTTTCCGCGCTCCATGCCGGCGACTATCGGCTCGCCGTGGCGACCAACGATTCCACCGCAGGTGCGGAGAAGACCCTTGCCGCGCTCGGCGTCGCCCAGCTTTTCGTGGCCGCCTATGGCTACGATGCCGTCGCCAATCCAAAGCCGGCGCCGGACACGGTGCGCGCCTTTTGCGATCTCACCGGGCTAAAGCCGGCCGAGGTCGCGATGGTCGGCGACAACCGGCACGATCTCGAAATGGCGCGTGCCGGAGGCTGCGGCCTTGCGGTCGGCGTCCTGTCGGGAACCGGCACGCGTGATTCCCTGGCGCCCATGGCCGACCTGGTGCTGGATTCGATCGCCGATCTTCCCGCCGCCCTCTCGTCGCGGCACTGACGCGCGACGCTCGGGCCGCCTCTGGCTGGCTCCATAAGGAAATGCGAAATTTGGCGCCGGGGCTGTGGACATCGGCGCACTGATCGCACAATCTGGCCGTTCGACCGGCGTGACTCCGGTCCAACCGGGGCGCCAGGATCCGGATGACGAAGGCCAAGGGGTGGACACTCTACGATGCGCGGCTGGCGTGGGCTCTCATCGCGCCGACGCTGCTGTTGCTGATTGTCCTGCTGGTGTTGCCGATCGTCGTCATGACGATCTACACCTTCTACACCTTCGTCACCGCCGGCGTGGAATCGAGTGCGCTGACGCTCGATAACTGGAAGGAGTTCCTGACCGACAGCTATTATGCCGGCTTCCTGCTGAAGACGGTGCGCGTCGGCGCCATTACGGCCTTCATCTGCGCGGTGTTGGGCTATTTTCCCGCCTATTTCATTTGGGCCACGAAGTTCCGGCACAAATGGCTACTGCTGTTGCTGCTCATCGTGCCGTTCTGGATTTCCTTCACGATCCGCACCTTTTCCTGGATCAACATCCTGGGAGAGCAGGGCGTCATCAACGTGACCCTGATGAAGCTCGGCGTCATCTCCGAGCCCCTGCCCATGCTCTACACCGAGGGCGCCGTCATCATGGGCCTGCTGCACTTCCTGCTGCCCTACATGATCCTCAACGTCTATGTGAGCCTCGAAAGCATCGACCGCACGCTGATCTCGGCGGCGCAGTCCATGGGCTGCACCAGCGCGCAGGCCTTCCGCGAGGTCACGCTGCCGCTTTCCCTGCCGGGCCTGGCTGCAGGGCTGTTGCTGTGCTTCGTTCTGGCGGCGGGCAGTTACGTGACGCCCCAGCTCCTGGGTTCGGGGCGCGACGCGCTGTTCGGCAATCTGATCTACGACACCATCATGAGCCAGTTGAACTGGCCGCTGGGCGCCACGCTCTCCATCGTGCTGTTCGTCCTGCTGGGCTGCGTGGCCGCCGCCTACACGCGCTACATGGGCATGTCCCAGATCATGAAGGGGCTCGGCGGATGACGACACTGCGGCACGACCGCGAGGGCAGATGGGCCTGGCGGCTGACCGGTCTGATCACGCTGCTCGTCTACATCTTCCTGTTCGCGCCGATCGTGGCGACGATCGTGCTTTCCTTCAACGCCTCGATGTTCGGCGGCTTCCCGCTCACCGGCTTCAGCCTGCAATGGTACGCCAAGCTGATGACCAACGAGCCGGTGCTCGCCGCGTTCAGGACCTCGATGTGGATCGCGCTGGTCACGGCGGCGGCGACCACGTTGCTCGGCATCATGGTGGCCTTCGCGCTGGTCCGCTTCCAGTTTCCGGGCAAGCAGAGTTTCGGCACGCTGGTCATCCTGCCCGCGCTGGTGCCGGAAACCATCCTCGGCGTCGGCCTGCTGGTCCTGATCAAGGCCGTGGACCAGCCGCGCACCATCTGGCTGCTGCTGCTCGGCCACATCATGCTGGCGCTGCCTTATGTGGTTCTGGTGGTGCAGGCGCGCATGATCGGCATCAGCCGCACCTATGAGGAGGCCGCGCTTTCGCTCGGCGCGCCGCGCGTCGCCACCTTCCGCGAGATCACCCTGCCGCTGCTGATACCCTCGGTCGTGGCCGGCCTGCTGCTCGCGTTCACCATTTCCTTCGACAACACCTCCGCCAGCCTGTTCTGGCGGCCCGCCGGCGTCGAGACGATGCCGACGCAGATCCTTTCCATGCTCAAGATCTCGATAAGCCCGGAAGTCAATGCGCTGGGGACGGTCATGATCCTGGTGACCGTCGGCATCCCGCTCATTGGCGGGCTTATCCTGCAAAGCCTCACCAGGTTGAGGAAACGTGTCGGTGAAAAGGGGAGTGCAGCATGAAAATGTCGGATACCAAAAGGCTGGAGCGCCTGAGCGAGCGCTACCAGAACGGCGACGTCAGCCGCAGGACGTTCCTGACGCTGACGGCCGCCGCCGCGGCATCGGCGGGTCTGTCCATGCCCTGGATGGGGCGGGCGCTCGCGGCCGCGAAAGAGGTGCGCTTCGACGGTTGGGGCGGCGTCGTGCAGGAGGCGATCGATAAATACGCCTTCCAGCCCTACACGAAGAAGACCGGCATCAAGGTGGTGCAGGGTACTTTCGGCGACGAGGACGAGATCATCACCAAGATCAAGACCTCCAAGCCGGGCGACTATCAGGTCATCCACTCGTCCGGGGTGAACTATTACATCAAATATGTGAACGCCGGCGTCAACTCGGAGATCAACGAAGCCAACATCCCCAACATGAAGAACGTGCTCGAACCGATGATCGAGCCGTTCCGCAAGATCACGCCGAAGATTTCCGCCGTTCCCTACGACTATGGCACCACCGGCATCGCCTACAACAACAAGGTCATTTCCGACGCGGAAGCCAAGGAAAAGGGCGTCGGTCTTTTGTTCGACAAGAAGTACCAGGGAAAGGTGGGCGGCTATGCCGACATGACCACGCGGGTCTGGTATGCCGCACTGCAGACGGGCCAGGACCCCAACGACATCAAGGACATGGATGCGGTCTGGGCGAAGGTGCGCGAGAACCGCGACCTCGCCAAGAAGTTCTGGAGTTCCGGCGCCGAACTGATGGATCTGCTTTCCAAGGGCGAGATCGTGGTGACGGACGCCTGGTCGGGCCGCGTCGCCGCGCTTCAGCAGCAAGGCCATCCGATCGGCTATATCGATCCGAAGGGTTCCTATGCCTGGATGGAGGACATGCTGGTGCTCAAGGGCGCGCCGATGGCCGAATGCGAGGAACTGATCAACTTCATGCTCGATCCCGCCACGTCAATCGCCGTCGCGGAAGGCCAGAACTATCCGCCCTCGCTCGATCCCACCAAGGTCAAGCTGACCGAGAAGATCGAGAAGCTTCCCGCCTTCGATTCAACCGGCTCGATGAAGGCGCTGACCTTTGCCGACCCGCTCTACTGGGCGAAGAACGAGGACGCCTGGACCAAGCAGTGGGACAGGATTTCGAAAGGTGCCTGACAATCTGGAGAGATCCGATACTGCGCTCCGGCCGGCTGCGGCCGGAGTCGCCGTTTCCGGCGGCGGGCATGTCGCGCGAGACGCCGCCGCCCAGCCCGCAGTGGAATTCCGCGACATCTCCATCGCCTACGGCAAATTCGTCGCCGTGCGCGACTTCTCGCTGTCGATCCGCAAAGGCAGTTTCGTAACCCTGCTCGGCCCCTCGGGCTGCGGCAAGACCACGATCCTGCGCTCCATCGCCGGGCTGGTCGACATCTCGGCCGGCCAGATCTCGATCGGCGGCAGGCGGGTCGACGACATCCCGATCTACAGGCGCAATATCGGCCTGGTGTTCCAGAGCTACGCGCTGTTCCCGCACAAGAGCGTGTTCGACAATGTCGCCTTCGGCCTGAAATATCGCAACGTGCCCAAGGCGGAGATCGCGCGCCGGGTGGGCAAGGCGCTTGAGATGGTGCGCCTGCCCGGCTCCGAAAAGAAGCTGCCGGCGCAGCTTTCCGGCGGTCAGCAGCAGCGCATCGCGCTCGCCCGCGCCATCGTCTTCGAGCCGGAGGTGCTGCTCCTGGACGAGCCGCTTTCCGCGCTGGACGCCAACATGCGCGAGGAGATGCGCGTCGAGATCAAGAAGATCCAGAAGCAAACCGGCATCACCGCCATCTTCGTGACGCATGATCAGGAAGAGGCTCTGTCCATGTCCGACCGCATCGTGGTCATGAATGCCGGCAGGGTCGAGCAGATCGGCACGCCGGAAGAGGTCTATGCAACGCCGGCCACGGCCTTCGTCGCCGATTTCCTCGGCAAGGCGAACATGCTGCCGGGCAGGGTTTCCGCCATGGATGGCGGGGCGGCCACGATCGCGCTCGCGACCGGCAAGACGGTGAAGGCGAATGCGCCGCGTCCGCTTGCGCCCGGCGACGTTGTCACCGTGGTGGTCCGGCCGCAGAAGTTGCAGGTCGGCGGCTTGGCTGGCGTCAACAGGTTGCAGGGCAGGGTCGTCTCCACGTCCTATCTTGGCGGCAGCGCCGTCTACGAGATCGATATCGGGCAGGGCGCGATCGTGCGCGCCAACACGCTGATCGACGGCAAGGTGGCGCGCGAAGGCGAAACGGTCGAGATCGGCTTCGATCCGGCCGGCTGCGTGCTTCTGGACGACAAGGGCCTGCGCATCGCCTGACCTGCCGGTGCGCCTGCCTGATCATCGTCGTCAGTCGAAATCGTAGACGGTCTCGCCGCCATCGACGGTGCCGCGGCAGCAATAGGCGACGGGACCGCTCATCACCGCCATGTCGCCGGAAATCTCTATGGAGAGCGAGCCGGCCGGAAGATGAACGGTGAAGCGGTTTTCCGGGGTCAGCCCTTTCAGCCGCGCAGCATAGGCGGCCACGCAGGCGCCGGTGCCGCAGGCTTCGGTCAGCATGCCCGGACGTTCCCAGACCGCCAGCCGGATCGTCGAGGGGTCGGTGAGTTCGGCGACGCCGACATTCACGCCTTCGGGGAAGAGCGGGTCGTTCTGGATCGCCGGCGCGAATCTCACGACGTCGCCTGTGTCCAGCCGGTCCACGAAGAACACCGCATGCGGATTGCCGATCCATAGCGCGACGCCGTCGGCCAGCGGGCCACTTTCCACCGGCAGGTGCAGCGTTTCGACCTCGCGCGACATGGGAAACAGGCGCCAGTCGCTGCGGATCGGTCCCAGTTCGACGCTGACCTCCATGGCGCCTGTGCGCCGGCATTTCAGCAGTCCGCCGCTGCTTTCCAGTACGAGCGCGTCGCCGCCCGTCTCCTCGAACAGCAGATGCGCCACGCAGCGCGTAGCGTTGCCGCAGGCCGAGACTTCGCGGCCGTCGATGTTGAAGATGCGCATCCCGGCACGCGCGCCCGCAGCCAGGCCGTCAGCCGACGGCGGTTCGATGGTCAGCAACTGGTCGCCGCCGACGCCGACATGGGTGTCGCAGATGCGCACAATGTCCCGACGCCGGAAGGCGCGCCTGTCGAGACGCCGGTCGAAGATGACGAAGTGGTTGCGCAGGCCGTGCATCTTCACGAAAGCCCGGCTGGTATCGGATCCGGTTGGGCTTTCGTGCGGGAATCGTTCCAGGCTCATGACATGTCCGTTCGGTCAGACGCTGCGGCATCTGACCATCGACGGACCGGACCTGCAAGGCAGGTCGTGCCGGTTCAGGCCTTCATCTGCTTGAGGGCCTCATCGAGCGAAAGCCGCAGCGCGTCGATCATGGTGTCGATCTGGGCCTCGGTGATGATCAGCGGCGGGCAGAAGGCCAGCGCATCGCCCATGTTGCGGGAGATCACGCCGTTCTGCTGCAGCAGGCCGTTGGTCAGGGTTCCCAGCGCGCCCGGCTTGCCCCATGGCGCCTTCGTCGCCTTGTCGGCAACCAGTTCTATGGCGGCGATCAGGCCGATGCCGCGCACCTCGCCGACCAGCTCGTGCGAAGCCAGTTCGCGCAGGCGCTTCTGCATATGCGCGCCCACGGTCCGCGCGTTGCCGACGAGGTCGCGTTCCTCGATGATGCGCAGGTTTTCCAGCGCCACCGCCGCGGCCACCGGATGGCCGCCGGCGGTGAAGCCGTGGCCGAAGGTGCCGATGCGGTGGCTCTCGTCGGCCAGCGGCTCGAACACCTTCTCGTTGATCAGCAGCGCCGAGATCGGCAGGTAGGACGACGAGATCTGTTTCGACATCACCATGATGTCCGGCTTCATGTCGTAGGTCTGCGTGCCGAACATGTTGCCGGTGCGGCCGAAACCGCAGATCACCTCGTCGGCGGCGAGCAATATGTCGTACTTCTTCAGCACCGCCTGGATCTTTTCCCAGTAGCCGGCCGGCGGCACGACGACACCGCCGGCGCCCATCACCGGCTCGCCGAAGAAGGCGGCGACCGTTTCCGGCCCTTCCGCGAGGATCAGCTTTTCGAGGTCGTCCGCCAGACGCGTGGCGAACTGCTCTTCGCTCTCGCCCGGCAGGGCGTCGCGCCAATGATGCGGCGAGGAGGTGTGCAGGATGTTGGCGATCGGCAGGTCGAAGGAAATCTGGTTGTTGGGCAGTCCCGTCAGGCTGGCGGAAGCGACGGTGACGCCGTGATAACCGCGCTTGCGGCTGTTGATCTTCTTGCGCTCCGGCTGGCCGAGCGCGTTGGAGCGATACCAGATCATCTTGATCGCCGTATCGTTGGCCTCGGAGCCGGAATTGGTGAAGAAGGCCTTGCTCATCGGCACGGGCGCCATCTGCACCAGCTTCTCGGCCAGGTCGATCAGCGGCGAATGCGACTTGTGGGTGAAGCCGTGATAGTAGGGCAGCTTCGACATCTGCTTCGCGGCCGCCTCGACCAGGCGCGGCTCAGAGAAGCCGACGGCAACGCTCCACAGCCCCGCCATGGCCTCGATATAGCGCTTGCCGTTATTGTCCTCGACATAGATGCCCTCGCCCTTCTCGATCACCAGCGGGCCCGTCTGCTGGTGCCGGCGCGCATCGGTATAGGCATGAAGATTGTAGCGGATGTCGCGTGCTTCTGGGGAGTTGGGCTGGGCGTCCATGATCTGTCCTGTCGGGTTTGTGCCTTTGGCTGCAATCGGGCAGGCAGGCTCGGCAATTCCTGCTATTGGAAGAAACGATCCATCATGTTTCGGGCAGACGATCAACCTGCGAAGTTTGGTCCAGTCGCGTGAAGGGGGCGAGGTTACCTGCATGGAACAAGTGGAGTGCATCGTCGTGGGCGCAGGCGTGGTCGGGCTCGCCGTCGCGCGCGAACTGGCCCTGCGCGGTCTCGAGGTTCTTGTCCTCGAAGCGGCGGACGCGATAGGCACCGGCACCAGTTCCCGCAACTCCGAGGTGATCCATGCGGGCCTCTATTATGCACCGGGATCGCTGAAAGCCAGGCTTTGCGTGGCCGGCCGGGAGAAGCTCTACCATTATTGTGCCGAGCGCGGCATCGAACATAGTCGTTGCGGCAAGCTGATCGTCGCCACAGGCGACGGGCAGGAGGCCGCACTTGCCGCGATTGCCGCCAATGCGCGCGCCAGCGGGGCCGGGGAACTCGTCCCGCTCGCAGCGAAGGAGGCGATCGCGCTTGAGCCGGCGCTGCGCTGCACGGCGGCGCTGTTCTCGCCGCGGACCGGCATTGTCGATAGCCACGGGCTCATGCTCGCCTTGCTTGGCGATGCCGAAGAGGCCGGCGCGGTTTTAAGCCTCAACACAAGAGCGGTGCGCGGCCGGATCGAGCCCGGCCGGATCGTTTTGGAAACGCTGGATATCGGAACCGGCGAGCGTTTCGAGATCGCCGCCCGCCATGTCGTCAATTCGGCGGGTCTCGGGGCGGTGGAATTGGCCGGATCGATCACCGGCCTCGACCCCGGCCATGTTCCGGCGCTGCGCTACGCCAAGGGCAACTATTTCTCCGTCGCCGGCCGCGCGCCTTTCTCGCGGCTGATCTATCCGGTGCCGGAACCCGGCGGCCTCGGCATTCACCTGACGCTCGACCTGAACGGAATTGCGCGCTTCGGTCCCGATGTCGAATGGACCGATGCCCTCGACTATCGCGTCGATCCTGCACGGGCGGAACGGTTCTATGCCGCCATCCGCGCCTATTGGCCCGGTCTTGCCTACGGAAGCCTGCAGCCGGCCTATAGCGGCATCCGGCCGAAGATCTCGGCACCCGGCGAGCCGAACCGTGACTTCCTGATCCAGGGCAGGACGGAACATGGCATCCCGGGCCTGGTCAACCTGTTCGGCATCGAGAGCCCGGGCCTGACTTCGTGCCTCGCCATTGCCGAAACTGTCGCGGACCTGCTTGCGATTGCCCGGGCCTGACTTCAGCTCACGCCCTTCGGCACGTCTGCCGGCTCGACGGTGTCGACCACCTTCTGGCGGTGGAAGATGAACAGGCCCGCCAGAACGATGATGCCTGCGCCCGCCATCATGCGCAGCGACGGCACGTCGCCGAAGAACGTCAGGCCGAAGATCGTCGCCCACAAAAGCAGCGTGTAGTGCAGTGGCGCGAGCGTGGAAGCCGGCGCCAATTTCAGCGCCCGCGTGATCATCAGATGCGCGGCGCAGGAGACGATGCCGAGCAGAAGCATGGCGCCCCAGTCGAGCGGGGTGGCCGCGTGCCAGTTCCCGACGGCGGCGGCCGCTCCGACCAGCCCGGTGCCTATGGTCTGCCATGTCACCAGCGCGGTATCGCTGGTGTTGCGCAGTTTTCGTCCGAGCACGATGGCGATGCCGAAGGAGACGCTGCCGACGAGCGCGAACAGCGAAGACAGCGACAGCGCTGCCGACGAAGGGTTCAGCATCACCAGCACGCCGCAGAAGCCGATCAGGATTGCCAGCCAGCGGCGCCAGCCTACCTTCTCGCCGAGCAGCAGATGGGAAAGCGCCGCGACATAGATCGGGCCGGCCATGTAGTAGCTCATCACGTCGGCCAGCGGCAGGTAGACGACGGCGGCGTAGAAAAAGGCCGTGTCCAGCGCCGTGGCGATGACGCGCAGCACCTGCAGCAGCGGCCGTTCGAGCCGGAACAGGCTGGCGGCCGGCTTGCGCGCGATCATCGGTCCGAGCACGAAGAAGGCGCCGATGGAGCGCACCAGCACCACCTGCCCGACGGAGAAACTGGCGACCAGCCATTTGCCCATGGCGTCGTTGAGCGCGAACATGAAATCGCCGCCCAGCATCAACAGGATGCCGGCCAGGACCGCATTTCTCGCTAGATGCTCACGGGCGAAGATGGACGCCATGCCGAACTTTCCTGCCGCCGACGATGGCTTGCTCACCACCCTCTAGCCGCGTCCATGGGGTTTGGCGAGAGGAATCGATTGGCTCAGGAACTACCGCTTCGATGCGCGGCCGGGCGTCATGTTTCCTGCGGCGGCGTGACGTGGCGGCGGTCGATCTCGGAAGGACGGCCAGCGATCGCCAGCCTGGTCTTCTGCCGGGCACGCTCGGCCACCACCTTGCCGCGCGCGATCACGCAAAGGCGCTCCGGCCGCAGCCTGACCGCCTCGATCGGGTTGCCGGCGTCCAGAACCACGAGGCTGGCGCGCTTGCCGACCGCCAGGCCGAGATGGTCGAGACCCATGATCGTGGCGTTGACGTTGGTCACCATGTCGAAGCACTTCGCCATGTCTGCCGGCGAGGACATCTGCGCCACATGCAGCCCCATGAAGGCGACGTCGAGCATGTCGGCGGTGCCGAGCGAATACCAGGGGTCCAGCACGCAGTCCTGCCCCCAGCCGACGCGTATGCCGAGCGCCTGCATCTCCTTCACCCGCGTCAGCCCGCGCCGCTTCGGGAAGGTGTCATGGCGGCCCTGCAGCATGATGTTGATGAGCGGGTTCGGTATGACCGAAAGATCGGCCTCCGCGATCATCGGAAGCAGCTTCGAGACGTAATAGTTGTCCATGGAATGCATCGAGGTCAGGTGCGAGCCCGCCGCCCTGCCGTGCAATCCAAGCCGTTGCGTCTCGTAGGCGAGCTGTTCGACATGGCGCGACAGCGGGTCGTCCGTCTCGTCGCAATGCAGGTCGACCATCAGCCCGCGCTCGGCCGCGATCTCGCACAACTCCGTCACCGAGCGCGTGCCGTCGGCCATGGTCCGCTCGAAATGCGGGATGCCGCCGACGACGTCCACGCCGAGATCCAGCGCGCGGATGGTGTTCTCGCGCGCGGTCGGCGAGCGGTAGAAGCCGTCCTGCGGAAAAGCGACGAGCTGCAGGTCGATATAGGAGGACACCTCCTTCTTCACCTCCAGCAGCGCTTCCACGGCAAGCAGCCGGTCGTCACAGGTGTCGACATGGGTGCGGATGGCGAGCAGCCCCATCGAAACGGCCCAGTCGCAATAGGCGAGCGCACGCTCCTTCACCGCTTCATGCGTGAGCAGCGGCTTCAATTCGCCCCACAGCGCGATGCCTTCGAGCAGGGTCCCGGAGGCGTTGATGCGCGGGATGCCGTAGGACAGCGTGGCGTCCATATGGAAATGCGGATCGACGAAGGGCGGCGACACCAGATTGCCGGCCGCATCGACCACCCGGCCGGCTTCCGCCTCGATACGGGGTTCGATCGCCGCGATCATCTCGCCCCTGATACCGATATCGGCGACCCTGCCGTCCGGCAGGGTGCCGCCGCGCACGATGACGTCGAAGCTCATTCTGGTTCCCTCTCACATTCAGCGGCGTCATGCGGAAGCCGGCCGGCCCAGAGCGTGGACCGGCTATCCGGGATCCATTCCGCCACCTTGCCCGCGTTCCGGAATGGATCCCGGCTCGCGGTGGCTTTCGCTCCCTGACGGACGACGCGGGTGCTGTTACTCCGGAACCTTGCGGACCGCGCCCTTGTCGGCGCTGGTGGCGAAGGCGGCATAGGCCTTCAGCGCCGCCGACACCTGGCGCTTGCGCTGTTCCGCCGGCTTCCAGCCCTTGGCGTCCTGCTCGACCCGGCGCGCGGCAAGCTCGGCTTCCGGCACGGCCAGGTTGATCGTCCGGTTCGGGATGTCGATCTCGATCGTATCGCCCTCGCGCACGAGGCCGATCGTGCCGCCCAGCGCCGCCTCCGGCGAGGCATGGCCGATGGAGAGGCCCGATGTGCCGCCCGAGAAGCGGCCGTCCGTCACCAGCGCGCAGGCCTTGCCCAGCCCCTTCGACTTCAGGTAGCTGGTCGGATAGAGCATCTCCTGCATGCCCGGCCCGCCCTTCGGGCCCTCGTAGCGGATGACGACGACGTCGCCAGCCTTCACCTCGTTGCCGAGGATGCCTTTCACGGCGGCGTCCTGGCTCTCGAACACCTTGGCCGGGCCGGTGAACTTGAGGATCGATTCATCGACGCCGGCCGTCTTCACGATGCAGCCGTCGAGCGCGATGTTGCCCTTGAGCACGGCCAGGCCGCCATCCTTGGAGAAGGGGTGCTCGGCCGACCGGATGACGCCGGTTTCGCGGTCGAGATCCAGTTCCTCCCAGCGCCGATCCTGGCTGAAGGCGACCTGGGTGGGCACGCCGCCGGGCGCGGCGAGATAGAAGTCGCGCACCTTCTGGCTATTGGTGCGCGAAATGTCCCAATGCTCGATCGCCTGGCCGATGGTCGCGGTGTGCACCGTCGGCTGGTCGCGGTTGATGAGGCCGGCCTTGTCGAGCTGGCCGAGGATGGCGAAGATGCCGCCGGCGCGGTGGACGTCTTCCATGTGCACGTCGCTCTTGGCCGGCGCGACCTTGCTGAGGCAAGGCACGCGCCGCGACAGCCGGTCGATGTCAGCCAGCGTGAAGTCGATGCCGCCTTCCACGGCGGCGGCCAGGATATGCAGCACCGTGTTGGTGGAGCCGCCCATGGCGATGTCCAGGCTCATGGCGTTCTCGAAAGCCGGCTTCGAGGCGATGGCGCGCGGCAGCACGCTCCCGTCGTTCTGTTCGTAGTAGCGCTGCGCGAGATCGACGACCAGATGGCCGGCTTCCACGAACAGCCGCTTGCGGTCGGCATGGGTGGCGAGCGTCGAGCCGTTGCCCGGCAGCGAAAGGCCGAGCGCCTCGGTCAGGCAGTTCATCGAATTGGCGGTGAACATGCCGGAGCAGGAGCCGCAGGTCGGGCAGGCCGAGCGCTCCATCACGGTCACTTCCTCGTCGCTGACATTGTCGTCGGCGGCCGCCACCATGGCATCGATCAGGTCAACGGCCGTGACCTTGTCCTTCCACACCACCTTGCCGGCCTCCATCGGGCCGCCGGAAACGAAGACGGTGGGGATGTTCAGCCGCATCGCGGCCATCAGCATGCCGGGGGTGATCTTGTCGCAGTTGGAGATGCAGACCATGGCGTCGGCGCAATGCGCGTTGACCATATATTCCACCGAATCCGCGATCAGCTCGCGCGACGGCAGCGAATAAAGCATGCCGTCATGGCCCATGGCGATGCCGTCATCCACGGCGATGGTGTTGAATTCCTTGGCGACGCCGCCCGCTTTCTCGATCTCGCGCGCCACGAGCTGGCCGAGGTCCTTCAGATGCACGTGGCCGGGCACGAACTGGGTGAAGGAGTTGACCACCGCGATGATCGGCTTGCCGAAATCGGAATCCTTCATGCCGGTGGCGCGCCAGAGCCCGCGGGCGCCGGCCATGTTGCGGCCATGGGTGGTGGTGCGTGAGCGATAGGGAGGCATGAAATCGTCCTTGGCTTACGTGCCGCGCCCGGAAGAACGGAAGCGGCCTATCTGGCTTGAAGGGCTATATATACGTCATCGGCGGTACTGGCCACGATTTTGCGCTGCGCCAGTTTGGCACCCGTGCCGACAGCAGCCAATCTGTTTCACGGTCGTTGTAGGATTGCGTGCGTCGCGCACGTCCTTGGACTGACGGCGCACGAAACGCCGTTCGGCCAGAGGGCCAGCCAGTCATAGCGAGGAGAAAATCATGCAGAAGATCAGTCCATGCCTGTGGTTCCGGAACGAGGCCGAAGAGGCGGTCGATTTCTATGTTTCGATCTTTCCCGGCGCGAAGAAGGGGACCGTGCTGCGGAGCGGTGATAGCGGTCCCGGACCTGCGGGCAGCGTCGTCCTGGTCAACTTCGAGCTGTTCGGTCAGTCGTTTCAGGCCCTGAACGGCAACTCGGAAGACGCCTTCAACAATGCGATCTCCCTGTCCGTCGACTGCAAGGACCAGGCCGAGGTCGACTATTATTGGGACAAGCTGATCGGCGATCGCGGCAAGGAGATCGCATGCAGCTGGCTGAAGGACCGCTATGGCGTGTCCTGGCAGATCGTGCCGGAAATCCTGCCCCGGCTGCTCAACGATCCGGACAAGGCCAAGGCGGGCCGCGTGATGCAGGCCATGATGAAGATGGTCAAGATCGACGTCGCCAAGATCGAAGAGGCGGCGAAGGGATAGCCCGGACAACCCGGACAACAAAGGGCACGAACAAAAAAGCGGCGGATCGCTCCGCCGCTTTTGTTTTTTCTGCGCGCTGTGCCGTCACCCGTGCTGGGGCGCGACTTCGGTTTCGGCTGGCGCGGCCTCTTCCGCCGCGCGCTTGTGCTCGTTATGCGCCAGGAAGGTGTAGAACATCGGCACGACGAACAGCGTGAACATGGTGCCGATGAGGATGCCCGAGAAGATCACCAGGCCCATCGAGTAGCGCGCGGCGGCACCTGCGCCCTGGGCCAGGATCAGCGGCACCACGCCCAGCGCCATGGCCGCGGTGGTCATCAGGATCGGCCGCAGGCGCACCTTGGCCGACGCGATGATGGCATCGACCTTGGACATGCCATGCAGTTCCCGCTGCTGGTTGGCGAATTCCACCAGAAGGATACCGTGCTTGGTGATGAGGCCGATGAGCGTGATGAGGCCCACCTGCGTGTAGATGTTGAGCGTGCCGAGCCCGAGGTTCAGCGGCACCACGGCGCCGAAGATCGACAGCGGCACCGACATCATGATGATGAGCGGGTCACGGAAGCTCTCGAACTGCGCCGCCAGCACCAGGTAGATGACGACGACGGCCGCCGCGAAGGCGATCAGGATGGTGCTGCCCTGTTCCTTCTCGAGCCGGGACTGGCCGGAATAGTCCACGAAGAAGCCGCTCGGCATCACCGATTGCGCGATGTCTTCGATGGTCTGCAGGCCGGTGCCCGTGGTCACGCCCGGCAGGGGCAGGGCCGAGATGGTCGCCGAGTTGAGCTGGTTGAACTGCTCGATGGCCACCGGCGAGGCGTTGGTGGCGATATGCACCACCGACGACAGCGGCACCATCTGGCCCGTCGTGCTGTTGCGGACGAAATATTCTCCCAGCCTCTGCGGGTTGTCGCGATACTCCTGCGGCACCTGCATGATGATGTCGTAGCTGTTGGAATCGCGGTCGAACTGCGCGATTTCGCCACCGCCGACCAGAAGGCCCAGCGTGTTGCCGATGTCGGAGATGGGCAGATCGAGCGCGGCCGCGCGATCGCGGTCGATGGTGACCGTCACCTGCGGCGCGTCGAAGGACATCGAGTTCTGCACGATGATGAAGCGGCCGGAGGCTTGCGCCTTCTGCTTGATCTGCTCCGCCACCTCGTAGACCTTGTCGGGATCGCCGGTGGTGCGGATCACCATCGAGATCGGCAGTCCGCCGCCGGAGCCCGGCAGGGTGGGCGGCGCGAACACGAAGGACTGCACGCCCGCCACGGCTCCGATCCGGTTCTGCAGGTCGGCCTGCAACTCCTTCTGCGAGCGGCTGCGCTCGGCCCAGTCCTTGAACGCCCAGCCGATGAACGCCATGTCCGTCTGGCCCGTGCTGGGCGCGACGATGGAGAACATCGCCCTCAGTTCGGGCAGGTCCTTGGTCAGTTTCAGGATCTGCTCGACATAGGTGTTGGTGTAATCCGACGTGGCGTAGCGCGGCGCGTTGACGATCGAGAGCAGGAAGCCCTGATCTTCTTCCGGCGCCAGTTCGCTCGATGTCTTCGTGAACATGAAGCCGGTGACGCTGACCAGCGCGATGACGATCAGCAGCGTGACCGGCCGATACTTCAGGGAGCCGGTGACCAGCCGCTCGTAGCGGTTGGTCAGGCGCTCGAAGGTCCTGTCGACGAAGGCCGCGAAACCGCTGTTGTGGCCGGATTTCAGCAGCCGCGCCGACATCATCGGCGTGACCGTCAGCGCCACGAAGCCCGAGATGATGACCGAGCCGGCGAGCGTCATGGCGAACTCGCGGAACAGCGCGCCGGTCAGGCCGCCGGTGAAGGCGAGCGGCGCGAACACGGCGGCCAGGGTGATCGTCATGGCCACGACCGGTCCCGCGATTTCCTTCATGCCGACGAAGGCCGCCTGCATGGGCGAAAGGCCTTCCTCGATATGGCGGTGGACGTTCTCCACCACCACGATGGCATCGTCCACGACCAGGCCGATGGCCAGGACCATGGCCAGCAGCGACAGGAGATTGATCGAATAGCCGACCGCATAGAGGATGAAGCACACGCCGATCAGCGACAGCGGGATGGTGATGATCGGCATTGCCACCGAGCGGAACGAGCCCAGGAACAGCAGGATCACGACCATGACGATGGCCACGGCTTCGGCGATGGTCTTGAACACCTCGTCGATCGACGCGCCGATCTGCTCGGTCGAATCGTAGACGATGACCATCTTCATGCCCTGCGGCAGGGTGGCCT
The DNA here is from genome assembly GCF_032460275.1 of Mesorhizobium sp. SP-1A. Lineage (NCBI taxonomy): Bacteria > Pseudomonadati > Pseudomonadota > Alphaproteobacteria > Hyphomicrobiales > Phyllobacteriaceae > Mesorhizobium > Mesorhizobium sp. SP-1A. The sequence continues at coordinate 48,038 of NZ_JAVXZD010000001.1, forward strand.
GGATGTTGGGCAGTTCCTTGTGGATCGCCGAGGCCGTGGTCAGCGGGTTCGCCGACGGCGTCGGGAACACGCCGAGGAAGATGCCCGGCTGCGTGTTGAAGGTGACCCGCGTGTCCGTGTTCTCGGCGGCCAGCTCGACCTTCGCGACGTCGCGCAGGCGCACCACGTTTCCGTCGGTCGAGCGCAGCGGCATGGCGCCGAACGCTTCCGCCGACTGCAGCGTGGACTTCACCGTGATCGAGTTGGCGACGAACTTGTTCTGCGTGGAACCCGGCGCCGACAGGAAGTTCGAGGCCTTGATGGCGGCGAGCACGTCAGCCGCGGTCAGTCCGCGCGAAGCGAGCTTCTGCGGATCGACCCACACGCGCATCGAATATTCGGCGGCGCCGAGGATCTGGGCGTCGGCGACGCCTTCGACGGTGGTCAGGCGCGGCCGGATGACGCGCGAGATGTATTCGGTGAGCTGCTCCGGCGTCATGTTCGGGTTCTGCAGCGAGATGTACATCATCGCGAACTGCTGGCCGGTACCCTTGGTGATCACCGGGTCCTTGGCGTCCTGCGGCAGCGTTCCGCGCACGCCCTGCACCTTCGACAGCACCTCGGTCAGCGCCACGTCCGGGTTGGAGCCGAGCTTCATCTGCACCGTCACGGTGGAAGACGACGGCCGGCTCTGCGAGGTCACGTAGTCGATGTTTTCGGTGGTCGAGACCGCGCGCGCGATCGGGGCGGTGATGAAGCCCTGGATCAGGTCCGCGCTGGCGCCGGGATAGGCCGTGGTGACGGTGATGACCGTCTCCTCGACCTCCGGATATTGCCGGATCGCCAGGTTGAAGATGGCCTGGAAGCCGACGAGCAGGATCAGCAGCGCGACGACGGTCGAAAGCACCGGCCGTCGGATGAAGATATCGGAGAAACTCATTTTGAACCGCTCTCCTTGCCGACCAGCTTGGACGGATCGATGGCGTTGTCGACCTTGACCGGCGCGCCGTTCGACAACCGGTTTTGGCCCGCGGTGACGATCTGCTCGCCCGGCTTCACGCCGTCGGTGATCTCGATGCGCCCGTCGGAGCGGCGGCCCGTCTTGACGAAGACCTGATAGGCCGCAAGCTCGGGGCCCTTGTCCTTGGGCTGCTCGGCAGCGGCTGCCTGGCCGTCCTTGCCGGCGGCGGGAGCCGCTGGCTTCTTCTCCGCCGGCCGCACCACATAGACGTAGTCGCCATAGAGGCTGGTGGTCAGCGCCGTCTGCGGCACGGCGATGACGCCGTCCTCCTTCGGCTGCTCGACCCGGACCTGAAGGAACTGGCCGGGGGTGAGCCTGGCGTCGGGATTGACCACCTCGGAGCGGACCGACACCAGTCGGCTCGACGGGTCGATCCTGGGGTCGATGCCGGTGATGGAGCCCTTGTAGGGCATGTCGTCCGCCGTCAGGCCGAAGGCCACCGGCTGACCCATCTTGAGATTAGGGAACTGCTGTTCCGGCACGGTGAAATCGACCCGCATGGTGTCGACGTTCTGCAGAGAGACCACCGGATTGCCGGGCGCCAGATATTGTCCCAGATCGATCTTGGGAATGCCGACGATGCCGGAGAACGGCGCCCTGAGCAGTTTCTGGTCGGCCAAAGCCTGCGTCTTCGTGACCTGCGATTTCGACGAGGAAGCGGCCGCGCTGGCGGCGTCGAGCGTCACCTGCGTGCCGGCGCCGCTCTTGCGCAGTGCCTGCGCGCGTTCCAGCGCCATGGCGTCGAGAGCGGCCTGGGTCTTGGCGGCCGCCAGGTCGGCCTGCTCGACGGCGTCGTCGAGCCGCACCAGCAACTGACCCTGCTCCACGCGGTCGTTGGCCTTGAACAGGATCTCCTTGACCACGCCGGTGGTCTCGACGGTCAGGCTCACGCCTTGCGAGGCCGAAACGGTGCCGATGGCCTCGATGCCGGGCGTCCATGTGACGGGCTCGACCTTCACCGTGGACACGGTGAGCGGCACAACCGGCATGTTGGCGAAATATTGCTGGATCGCCTTGTCGCGGAACATGTTGAAGCCGACGATCCCCCCGCAGATCAGAACGAGCAGGATGATTGCTATGATGAAGCGCTTGATCACGGGCGGGTCCTCTTGCGGCTATACGGGTCCAAATGCCCGGTCGTTCTCCAAAACGACGCGTGCCGGCTTAAATCGAGCGGTTTTACTGTACCGTCTAGACGGTCTTGTCAATTGTGGATACGCTAAAACTTCAATCGAGAGGCCCGATGAAGACCCCAAGAACCAATTCTCGCGAAAAGATACTGACAGCTGCTGCCGCGGTGGCTCGCGAAAATGGACCCGGCAACCTGTCGCTTGACGCAGTAGCAAATCGGGCGGGAGTCTCCAAGGGCGGGCTGCTCTACAATTTTCCAACCAAGGCCAAGCTGATGCAGGCCCTGGTGGAGAACTACCTGAAGGAATTCGAGCATGCGCTCGAAGTCGAGAGCGCTGCCAACAGCAAGGAAAGCCTGCTGGCCATCTATATCCGCCTCTCGACCAGGGAATGCGAAAAAACGCATCCTTCTGCCTCCTGGATATTTTCGGCGGTGGCGGAGGATCCTGATTTCCTGGCGCCGATCAAGAGTTTCCGCCGGCAGCTCTTCGACCGTCTGAAGGCCGAAACGCCGGACCTCAACGCGCTGCTGGTCGCCTATCTCGCCATCGAGGGCATGCGCAGCCTGAACCTGTTCGATTTCGATCTGCTTTCGGAACGGGAGCGCGAGATGCTGACGTCCTCGCTGCTGGAGATCGTTGAGACCGGGCCGGTTCCGCCGATGCGGCCCTGCAGGCTGTCCAAGTGACCCCTTCCAACGGCCGTCGCGACGGCGTTTAGTCGAAACATGGCTTTCACCATCAGGCAGTTGCAGTTCTTCGTCGCCGCGGCTGAACAGGGCTCGGTGTCGCGCGCCGCGCAAACGCTTTCCATTTCGCAATCGTCGGTGACCGAGGCGATCAAGGATCTGGAAAGCGATCTCGGCGTCGAACTGTTCGACCGCCATCCGCGCGGCTTGAACGTCACCCATAAGGGCCATCAGTTCCTGCGCCATGCCACCAAGATCCTGGCCGATGTTTCGGATGCGCGCCGGACCTTCCATATCGGCCAGGAAATGGTCAGGGGCAGGCTGCAGCTGGGCGTCACCTCGCTGGTCGCTGGCTATGTGCTGTCCGACCTGCTCGCCCGCTACCGCCGCGCCTATCCCGGTGTCGAGATCTCGGCCATCGAGGACAATGGCGACTATCTTGAGCATCTCCTGATCGGCGGCAAGCTGGACGTGGCCGTCATGGTCACCTCCAACCTGCGCGACCGCACCGCCTTGCAATCCGAAATCCTCGAAGTTTCCGCCTATCGCCTCTGGATGCCGCTCGGCCACGCCCTCTCCGGTGCGGACATCATCAGCATCGGCGACATCGCCACCGAGCCGCTGATCATGCTGACCGTCGACGAGATCGAGGAGAACACCGGCCGGCTGTTGTCGGCGATCGGCGCCAAGCCGCACATCGCGTTCCGGACGCGCTCGGTGGAGGCGGTGCGCAGCCTCGTCGCCACCGGCGCCGGCGTGGCGCTGCTGCCCGATCTTGTCTACCGGCCGTGGTCGCTCGAAGGCGATCGTATCGAGTCGCGCGACGTCTCCGGCTCGCTGCCGGTCGTGCAGGTCGGCATGGTCTGGCGCCGCGGCTCCGGCCTGCCACAGGCCGCGCGCGATTTCATCGGCATCGCCCAGTCGCAGCGGACAATCCGCCAGCGGCAATAAAGCTATCGGAAAAACCGATATCGACTTTCTGACAAATGAATTTGCGAAAGCGGCTTTTTCGCGACACCTTCAGTCCAGGCAACGGATCGCAGCAGGGGCGGTCCTTGGTGGAGGAGGAAACCATGAATGCATTCCTGAAATCCTGTACCGCTTTGACCGTCGCGCTGACCTTTGCCGGACAGGCCGTCGCGCAGGAGGCGCTCAAGGAATTGGGCAAGGGCGAGGGCGCGCTCTCGATCGTCGCCTGGCCGGGCTATATCGAGCGTGGCGAGAGCGACAAGAATTACGACTGGGTCACGGATTTTGAGAAGCAGACCGGCTGCAAGGTGACGGTCAAGACCGCCGCGACCTCGGACGAGATGGTCGCGTTGATGAACGAGGGCGGCTTCGACCTCGTCACCGCCTCGGGCGATTCCTCGCTGCGCATGGTCGCCGGCAAGCGTGTCCAGCCGATCAACACCGACCTTATCCCGAGCTGGAAGACCGTCGACAAGCGGCTGCAGGACGCGCCCTGGTTCACCGTCAACGGCGTGCACTACGGCGTGCCCTATCAGTGGGGGCCGAACGTGCTGATGTACAACACGAAGGTGTTCAAGGAAGCGCCGAAGAGCTGGAACGTGGTGTTCGAGCCCATGGACCTGCCCGACGGCAAGCCCAACAAGGGTCGCGTCCAGGCCTATGACGGCCCGATCCATATCGCCGACGCCGCCAACTATCTGATGTTCCACAAGCCCGAGCTTGGCATCAAGGATCCGTACGAGCTGAACGAGGACCAGTACAAGGCCGCGCTCGACCTGTTGCGCGTGCAGCGCACGCTGGTCGGCCGCTACTGGCACGACGCCATGATCCAGGTGGACGACTTCAAGAACGAGGGCGTCGTCGCTTCCGGCTCTTGGCCCTTTCAGGTCAATCTGCTGGCCAGCGAGAAGCAGCCCGTCGCCTCCACCATCCCGCAAGAAGGCGTCACCGGCTGGGCCGACACCACCATGCTCCATGTCGACAGCCCGCATCCGAACTGCGCCTACATGTGGCTGGAGCACTCCCTTTCGCCCAAGCTGCAAGGCGACCTCGCTGCCTGGTTCGGCTCCAACCCCGCCGTTCCGGCCGCCTGTAAGGGCAATGCGCTGCTGACGGACGAGGGCTGCAAGACCAACGGCTTCGAGGACTTCGACAAGGTCAAGTTCTGGAAGACCCCGGTGTCCAAATGCGCCACGCAGGGCGACCAGTGCGTGCCCTACTACCGCTGGGTGTCCGACTACATCGCCGTTATCGGCGGACGCTGAGAGTTCACCGCTTGCCCCTCCTCTTTGGGGAAGGGTGGCGGAGCAATTGAAGCGAAGCGAAAAATCGGGACGCGGGGCAAGGTATTCCGCGGTTGCCGTACCCAAACCGCTTCCCGGCCTGCGCTTCGCTCGGGTGTTCGCCTTCCCTACGCACGGGGAAGGCCAGGTTGCGCGCCCGCGCTTGCACTTCGACAAGACCATATCCGGCGGAAATTGAACCTATGACCACAGCCGTCTCCTTCAGACAAGTGTCCCGCCATTTCGGTGCGGTGAAAGCCGTCGACGCGGTCGATCTCGATATCGCGCCGGGCGAATTCTTCGCCATGCTGGGCCCCTCCGGCTCCGGCAAGACGACCTGCCTGCGCCTGATCGCCGGCTTCGAGCAGCCGACCTCCGGTTCCGTGTCCATATTCGGCGAGCGCGCCGAGGGCGTGCCGCCCTACCGGCGCAACGTCAACACCGTCTTCCAGGACTATGCGCTGTTTCCGCATCTCAGCGTGCTCGACAATGTCGCCTACGGTTTGATGGTCAAGGGCGTGGCCAAGTCCGAACGCTACCGGGCCGCCGAACAGGCATTGGCGCTGGTCCGTCTGCCGGACTATGGCGTGCGCCGCCCCAGCCAGCTTTCCGGTGGCCAGCGCCAGCGAGTCGCGCTCGCCCGCGCGCTGGTCAACCAGCCCAGGGTGCTTCTGCTGGACGAGCCGCTCGGCGCGCTCGATCTCAAGCTGCGCGAGAACATGCAGGAGGAGCTGAAGTCGCTGCAGAAATCGCTCGGCATCACCTTCGTCTTCGTCACCCACGACCAGGGCGAGGCGCTGTCGATGGCCGACCGCGTCGCCGTCTTCAACGACGGGCGCATCATGCAGGTGGGCACGCCGCAGGAAATCTACGAGCGTCCCGCTACCCGCTTCGTTGCCGATTTCGTCGGCTCCTCCAACGTGCTGCCGCCGGATTTCGTCCAGCGCTATGCAGGCCAGCGCCGCTGGGGCAGCCTGCGGCCCGAAGCCATCCGCATCGGCTCCGCCGGCTCCGGCGATGGCGTTTCCGCACGCCTGATCTCCACCAATTATCTCGGTGCCACCACCCGCCTGCTGCTGGATGCCGAAGGATTGCGCCTGCATGCCATGGCCCCAGCCGGTGTCCATTTGCCCGCCGAAGGACAAGAGGTGAGGCTCACCTTCAACCGCGACCAGCTGCACCTGATGGAGGACGCGGGATGATGGACGGTTTTTCGATCGCCCTCCTTGAGGGGGAAATGGCCGGCAAGGCGAAAGGGGGCGTCGCGTCATGACGAGCGCCGCTCTCAACGACCATAGGCGCGCTATCCTGCCGTCCTCGGGCGGCATGCGCGGCGCGCTGTCCGACGTGTTCTGGCGCAAGCCGAAGCTTCTGCTCCTACTGATGCTCCTGCCTCCGGTACTTTGGCTGGGCATCGTCTATATCGGCTCGCTCATCGCGCTCCTGTTGCAGAGCTTCTTTTCGATCGACGAGTTTTCCGGCCTCATCAATCGCCAGTTCACGCTCAGGACCTATGCCGACCTGTTCCAGGCGGCCAATCTCGACATCATCGTCCGCACGATCACCATGGCCGCGCTGGTGACGGTCGCCGCCGCCATCGTCGCTTTCCCCATCGCCTATTATGCGGCCCGCTATGCGCGCGGCCGTTGGAAGGCGCTGTTCTATCTTGCCGTCATGCTGCCGCTGTGGTCCAGCTATCTGGTCAAGATCTATGCCTGGAAGCTGATCCTGGCCAAGGAAGGCATCCTCACCTGGGTGCTCGACAAGTTCCATCTCTCCTGGCTGCTCGACGCGTGGCTGTCGCTTCCCTACGTCGGGGGCAATTCGCTGTCGCTCTCCTTCACCGGAACCTTCATCGTCTTCGTCTATGTCTGGCTGCCCTTCATGATCCTGCCGGTGCAGGCCGCGCTGGAGCGGGTGCCGGGCAACCTGGTCGAGGCGTCGTCCGATCTCGGCGCATCGCCGGGCCAGACCTTCCGCAACGTGCTGTTTCCGCTGGCTCTGCCCGGCATCGTCGCCGGCTCGATCTTCACCTTCTCGCTGACGCTCGGCGACTACATCATACCGCAGATCATCGGCACCTCGCGCCTGTTCATCGGCCAGGCCGTCTATGCCCAGCAGGGCACGGCCGGCAACATTCCGCTCGCCGCCGCCTTCACGGTCGTGCCCATCGTCATCATGGGCTTCTACCTGTGGGGCGCCAAGCGTCTGGGAGCTTTCGATGCGCTCTGATGTCGGGCATGTTTCAGGCTTCGCCAAAACCGGGAATGCACCCCCACTCCGTCTCGCTGCGCTCGACACCGCTCCCCCTGCCTGTGGGAAAGGAAGGGCGCGAGGCGAGCGGCCGGCTTTTCCTCTCCCCCGTCGATCGGGTGAGAGGTGGTTTGCGCAGCAAACCGGAGTGGGGGTCGATTTCAACGTCGAAGGAGCGAACCATGCGCTCTGACCGTTCGCAATCCGCACCGCTGGGCTTGAAGATCGCCGCCGCCTGCGGCTTGCTCTTCCTGCACCTGCCGATCCTCATCATCTTCGTCTACGCCTTCACCAGCGAGGAGAAGAGCTACCAGTGGCCGCCGCCCGGCCTCACCCTCGACTGGTTCGCCGTGACCTGGAACCGGCCGGACGTGTGGAAGGCCCTGTCGCTGTCCGTGCAGGTGGCGGCCGTCTCGACGCTGATCGCGCTGATCCTCGGCACGCTGTGCGCGGCCGCCGTGTCGCGCACGAAGTTCTTCGGCCGCGAGGCCATCTCGCTTCTGGTCATCCTGCCCATCGCGCTGCCCGGCATCATCACCGGCATCGCGCTGCGCTCGGCCTTCGCGCTGACGGACATTCCGTTCTCGTTCTGGACGATCGTGCTCGGCCACGCCACCTTCTGCGTGGTGGTGGTCTACAACAATGCGGTGGCCCGCTTCCGCCGCACCTCCGGTTCGCTGATCGAGGCGTCCTACGATCTCGGGGCTGACGGGTTCCAGACCTTCCGCTATTGCGTGCTGCCCAACATCGCCACCGCGCTGCTGGCGGGCGGCATGCTGGCCTTCGCCCTGTCCTTCGACGAGGTCATCGTCACCACCTTCACCGCCGGGCAACAGCAGACGCTGCCGATCTGGATGCTGGAGGAACTGATCCGCCCGCGCCAGCGTCCCGTCACCAATGTCGTGGCCATGGTCGTGGTGCTGGTGACGCTGCTGCCCATCCTTGCCGCCTATTACCTCACCCGCGACGGCGACCAGATCGCCGGCTCGGGCAAATAAAGGGAGACTTCTCATGGACACCCAGATGCTGATCGGCTCGAAGTTCGAGACGGGTACCGAAACCGCGGAGCCGATCCTCAATCCAAGGACCGGCGAAACCATCCTCGACCTGCCCGAAGCCAGTTCCGCACAGATCGATGCGGCAGTGGATGCCGCCGAAAAGGCCTTCGCCACATGGTCGCGCACCACGCCGGCGCAGCGTTCAGGCTATTTGCTCAGGATCGCCGACCGCATCGAGGCCGAGGCGGAAGAATTTGCCCGGCTGGAGGCGTTGAACTGCGGCAAGCCGATCAACGCCGTGCTGAACGACGAGATCCCGGCCATCGTCGACTGCTACCGCTTCTTCGCCGGTGCGGTGCGTTCCATGCCCGGCCAGGTGGCGGGCGAGTACCTGCCGGGCCACACCTCGATGGTGCGGCGCGACCCGGTCGGGATCGTCGCCTCCATAGCACCGTGGAACTATCCGCTGATGATGATGGCCTGGAAGCTGGCGCCGGCCATCGCCGGCGGCAACACGGTGGTCTTCAAGCCGTCCGAGCAGACGCCGCTGACGGCGCTGAAGCTCGCCCGCATTCTGGCCGATGTGCTGCCGGAAGGCGTGGTCAACGTAGTGCTCGGGCGCGGCGAGAGTGTCGGCAGCCCGCTGATCAACCATCCCAAGGTCAACATGATCTCCATCACCGGCGATGTCGCCACCGGCAAGAAGGTGCTGCAGGCGGCCGCCAAGTCGGTCAAGCGCACGCATCTGGAACTCGGCGGCAAGGCGCCGGTCATCGTGTTTGACGATGCCGATCTGGATGCCGTCGTCGCCGGCCTGCGCGCTTTCGGCTACTATAATGCCGGGCAGGACTGCACCGCCGCCTGCCGCATCTATGCCGGCGGCAAGATCTACGACAAGCTGGTGGCGGACCTGACCTCGGCGGTCTCCACCATCAAGTACAACCGCCCGGACGATACCGAAAACGAGATCGGGCCGCTCATCTCCAGGCGGCAGCGCGACCGGGTGTCGAGCTTCGTGGAGCGCGCCTCGGAGCTGAAGCACATCAAGATCACCACCGGCGGCAAGCCGGGCGACGGCAACGGCTTCTACTACCAGCCGACCGTGATCGCCGACGCTCTCCAGGAGGATGAGATCGTGCGGCGCGAGGTGTTCGGGCCGGTGGTTTCCGTCACCCGCTTTTCCGACGTGGACGAGGCCGTCGCCTGGGCCAACGACAGCGACTATGGGCTTGCCTCCTCGGTGTGGACGAAGGACGTCTCGCGCGCCATGGCCACCGCCGCGCGCCTGCAATATGGCTGCACCTGGATCAACACGCACTTCATGCTGACCAACGAGATGCCGCATGGCGGGCTGAAGCAGTCCGGTTACGGCAAGGACATGTCGGTCTATGCGCTGGAGGACTACACGGCCGTCCGGCACGTCATGATCGCGCATGGGTGAGGAGTGGTCCGCGTAGCGGACGAAAAGTCCGGAATGGGCTTTTCGAACAACGAACGCCCGGAGCCGAAGCGGAGGGCCGGCCCGCCGGCTTCGAGCGCACAGAGAAACCTTGATGCCGGTGGCATCAAGGCAGGCCAGCGCGCGGCGGGAGCTGGCGGAGGCAGCGGTCCCCGCCGGGCGGTTCCGGAATGGCCGAAGTCCGCACTGCTCGGCCAGCCCGTCCGACAATGGAAGCCCATCTGCATCGACGCATGAACCGAGGGAGGAACCCATGCAACGTCGTCAGTTTCTTGCCATCGCTACCGCCGTGCCGGCACTTTTGGCCGTGACGCCATCATTTGCCGAAGACAGCGCCCAATCGGTCGTGAAAGCTTATCTGGCCGCCTGGAATGCACATGATTCGGCCAAGGCCGCCGGCTATTTCGCCGACGACGTGACCTATTACGATGCCTCGGTCGGAACGCCGGTGACGGGCAAGGACGCCGCCAAGACGGGCGTCATCGACAATTTTCTCAACGCCGTTCCGGATGCCGTCTGGAAGATGAGGGGCGACCCCGTCGTGCAGGGCGATCGGGTGTCCTTCGAATGGGTCTTTTCCGGCACCAACACCGGCGCCTGGGCTGACGGCACGAAGGCCACCGGCAAGAAGTTTTCCTTCAACGGCGCGTCGATGTTTTCCGTGAAGGACGGCAAGATCGCTACCCAGAGCGACTATTACGACGCTCTCGGTTTCTACAAGCAGCTCGGGCTTATGTGATCTTCCCCGTCAGTGCGCGGCGGCTGAGGCACGCGCCGCCGCCGGCCTCTCTTCCGGCGCGGGGCGCCTGATCCTGGAGGCGGCTTCGATGACCAGCGGCTTGAAGCCCTTGCCGCCGGCGTCGATCATTTCGAAAAACTGGCGCCGCATCCGCGGCTCCCAGAACTTGTTGATGTGGTTGGCCACCCCCGCCGCGGCTTCATCGTGCGGCTGGGAAAGGAAGAAGGTCGCGATCTGGTTGGCCATCATCACCAGCTTCTCGCTGGTGGACAGGACGTGATCCTCGTCATGCGACATGCCTGGTATCCTCGCAAATCACCCGGTCCGGGTGGGAAAAAACATCGAAATCCTCGCCGCGCACAAGCGCCACGAGTGTCATGCCGGCCGCATCGGCCGTGCGCACCGCAAGCGCGGTCGGCGCCGATACAGCAAAGATGGCAGACGCGCCGATCGCCGCCGCTTTCTGCACCATTTCCACCGAGACCCGGCTGGTGATGACTACGGCGCCGCTGGAACCGTCGATGCCGTCGCGCGCCAGCGCGCCCGCCAGCTTGTCCAGCGCGTTATGCCGGCCGACATCCTCGCGCGCGGCAACGACGCCCTTGCCGGGCACGTAGAAGCCGGCGGCGTGCACGGCGCCGGTTTCGGAGTGGAACGGCTGCATCTTCGAAAGCAGCTTGACGGCCAGCGTGACGTCGTCGGCCGTGAAGGAAAGCTTCGAGGCGCCGACCGCGTCCACCGAGCGCATCGCTTCCTCGATCGATTCGATGCCGCAAAGGCCGCATCCGACCGGCCCGGCGAGCCGGCGCCGCCTTGCTTCGAAACGTGTATTGGCGCGGTCCCTCAGCCTGATCTGGATATCGAAGCCGGCGCCGAGGTCCTGGACCACGATGTCCTCGATCTCGTCAGGACTGCCAACGATGCCTTCCGTCAGCGAGAAACCGAGCGCGAAGTCCTCGAAATCGGCCGGGCTCGCCATCATCACCGCATGCGTCGTTCCGGCATAGGAGAAGGCGACGGGCGCCTCCTCCGGGACCAGGCGGACGGCCGACGCGGTGCCGTCGGCGCGGCGCGCGAGACGCAGGGTGGATGTGACGGCGGGGCGATCTGACATCGTGGACGGGCCTTCCCTATTCCGCGGCTTCCAGGGAAATCCGCCGGCTGTTGCGGGCCTGCTCGTTGTATTCGGTCTGCCAGTCGGTCGGGCCGTTGGACGGCGACACCTGCACGGCGGTGACCTTGTATTCGGGGCAGTTGGTGGCCCAGTCCGAGAAGTCGGTGGTCACCACGTTGGCCTGCGTGTCGGGGTGGTGGAAGGTGGTGTAGACCACGCCGGCCGCCACGCGATCGGTGATCAGCGCGCGCAGCGTCGTCTCGCCCGAACGGCTCTTCAGGCGCACCCAGTCACCGTCGCGGATGCCGCGTTGTTCGGCATCGTGCGGATGGATCTCCAGCAGGTCCTCGGCATGCCACGCGACGTTTTCCGTGCGACGCGTCTGCGCGCCGACATTGTACTGGCTGAGAATGCGCCCGGTGGTGAGCAGCAGCGGGAAGCGTGGCCCGGTCTTCTCGTCGGTGGCCACATATTCGGTGCGGATGAACTTGCCCTTGCCGCGTACGAAGCCGCCGATATGCATGATCGGCGTGCCTTCCGGCGCCTTTTCGTTGCAGGGCCACTGCACCGAGCCCATCTTGTCGAGATAGTCGTAGGAGACGCTGGCAAAGCTCGGCGTGGTCTTGGCGATCTCGTCCATGATCTCGGACGGATGCGCATAGTTCCAGTCGAGGCCCATGGCCTGGGCGAGCAACTGCGTCACTTCCCAATCCGCGTAGCCGTTCTTCGGGGTCATGACCCGGCGCACGCGGTTGATCCGGCGCTCGGCATTGGTGAAGGTGCCGTCCTTCTCCAGGAAGGTCGAGCCCGGCAGAAAGACGTGGGCATAGTTTGCCGTCTCGTTCAGGAACAGATCCTGGACCACCACGCATTCCATTGCCGCCAGACCGGCCGCGACATGCTTCGTGTCGGGATCGGACTGAAGAATGTCCTCGCCCTGCACGTAAAGTCCCTTGAAGGACCCGTCGACGGCGGCGTCGAGCATGTTGGGAATGCGCAGTCCCGGTTCGTCGTCGAGCTTCACGCCCCACAGGCTTTCATAGATCTCGCGCACGGCGTCGCCGGAAATGTGGCGGTAGCCCGGCAGTTCGTGCGGGAACGAGCCCATGTCGCAGGAACCTTGCACATTGTTCTGGCCGCGCAGCGGATTTACGCCGACGCCCTGCCGGCCGATATTGCCGGTGGCCATTGCGAGATTGGCGATGGCCATGACCGTCGTGGAGCCCTGGCTGTGCTCGGTCACGCCGAGGCCGTAGTAGATCGCGCCGTTGCCGCCGCGCGCGTAAAGGCGGGCTGCGCCGCGGATCGTTTCGGCCGGAACCCCTGACAGCTTCTCGACCTCTTCCGGCGAATGCTGCGGCTCGGCCACGAAGGAGGCCCAGTCCTCGAATTCCGACCAGTCGCAGCGTTCGCGGATGAAGGCCTCGTCATAGAGCCCTTCGGTGACGATGACATGCGCGAGCGCCGTCATGATCGCGACATTGGTGCCCGGCTTCAGGGCCAGATGATAGGCGGCGTCGATATGCGCGGACTTCACCATCTCGGTGCGGCGCGGATCGATCACGATCAGCTTGGCGCCCTGCCGGATGCGCTTCTTCATGCGCGAGGCGAACACCGGGTGAGCGGACGCCGGGTTGGCGCCGATGACCACGATCACGTCGGAATATTCGACCGAATCGAAATCCTGCGTGCCGGCAGAGGTGCCGAAGGTCTGGCCGAGGCCGTAGCCGGTGGGCGAATGGCACACGCGCGCGCAGGTGTCGACATTGTTGTTGCCGAAGCCCTGGCGCACCAGTTTCTGGACGAGATAGGTTTCCTCGTTGGTGCAGCGCGAAGAAGTGATGCCGCCCACCGCTCCACGGCCATATTGATACTGGATGCGGCGGAACTCGTTGGCGGTATGGGTCAGCGCCTCTTCCCAGGAGACCTCGCGCCACGGATCGGTGATCTTCTCGCGGATCATCGGCTTGAGAATGCGATCCCTGTGGGTGGCGTAGCCGTAGGCGAAGCGGCCTTTGACGCAGCTATGGCCGCGATTGGCCTTGCCGTCCTTCCAAGGCACCATGCGGACCAGTTCCTCGCCGCGCATTTCGGCCTTGAACGAGCAGCCGACGCCGCAATAGGCGCAGGTGGTGACGACGGAATGTTCCGGCTGGCCGATCTGGATGACCGACTTTTCCGTCAGCGTCGCGGTCGGGCAGGCCTGCACGCAGGCCCCGCAGGACACGCATTCGCTGTCGAGGAACAGTTCGTGCGCGCCCGGCGAGACGCGACTGTCGAAACCGCGGCCCTCGATCGTGAGCGCGAAGGTGCCCTGCACCTCTTCGCAGGCGCGCACGCAGCGCGAGCAGACGATGCACTTCGACGGATCGTAGGTGAAATAGGGGTTCGACTCGTCCTTCGGCATCCACTTGAAGTTTTCGACGCCGTCGTTCTTGGCGCGGACGTGGTTGTCGCCTTCGTAGCCGTAACGCACGTCGCGCAGGCCCACGGCCCCGGCCATGTCCTGCAGTTCGCAGTCGCCGTTGGCGGCGCAGGTCAGACAGTCCAGCGGGTGGTCGGAGATGTAAAGCTCCATAACGCCCTTGCGGATGTCCTTGAGGCGGCCCGTCTGGGTGTGGACCACCATGCCGGGCGCCACGGGCGTGGTGCAGGAGGCGGGCGTTCCGGCCCGGCCCTCGATCTCCACCAGGCAGAGGCGGCATGAGCCGAACGCGTCGACCATGTCGGTGGCGCAAAGCTTCGGCACCTGGATGCCGGCCTCCATCGAGGCGCGCATGACCGACGTGCCTTCCGGCACTGTCACCTCGAAGCCGTCGATGGTCAGCGTGACCTGCTTTTCGGCGCGGGAGGCGGGAGTGCCGTAGTCGATTTCCTGTACGAGACCCATTTTCGTCTCCTATTCCGCTGCGACGGCGACCGGCGCCGGTTTGAAATCCTCGGGGAAGTGGGTGATCGCGCTCATCACCGGATAGGGCGTGAAGCCGCCGAGCGCGCAGAGGGACCCGAACTTCATGGTGTTGCAGAGGTCGGCGACCAGAGCGAGGTTCTTCTCCGCTTCGATCCCCTTGGCGACCCTGTCGAGCGTCTCGACGCCGCGGGTCGAGCCGATGCGGCAGGGCGTGCACTTGCCGCAGCTTTCGACGGCGCAGAATTCCATGGCGAAACGGGCCATCTTCATCATGTCGGCGCTCTCGTCGAAGACGGTGATGCCGGCATGGCCGATCAGCCCGTCCTTGGCTGCGAAGGCCTCGTAGTCGAAGGGCGTGTCGAACAGCGCGCGCGGGAAATAGGCGCCGAGCGGACCGCCCACCTGCACCGCCTTCACCGGCCGGCCGGACGCGGTGCCGCCGCCGATCTGGTCCACGATCTCGCCGAGCGTCAGGCCGAAGGCGATCTCGTAGAGGCCGGGGCGCTTCACATTGCCGGCGATCTGGATCGGAATGGTGCCGCGCGAGCGGCCCAGGCCGAAATCCTTGTAGTAGGCCGCGCCCCTGTCCATGATGATCGGCACGGACGCCAGCGAGATCACATTGTTGATGACGGTGGGCTTGCCGAACAGGCCCTGGATCGCGGGCAGCGGCGGCTTGGCGCGTACCACGCCGCGCTTGCCTTCGAGCGAGTTCAGCAGCGAGGTTTCCTCGCCGCACACATAGGCGCCGGCGCCGGCGCGGATTTCCATGTCGAAGGCGTGGGTCGATCCCAGCACGCTCTTGCCGAGCATGCCGCCCTTGCGGGCCACCTGCACGGCCCTGTTCATCTTGTCGATCGCGTGCGGATATTCCGAGCGGACATAGACGAAGCCTTTGGTCGCGCCCGTGGCGACGCCCGCGATCGCCATGCCCTCGATCAGCACGAAGGGGTCGCCTTCCATGATCATGCGGTCGGCGAAAGTAGCGGAGTCGCCTTCGTCGGCGTTGCAGACGATGTATTTCTGGTCGGCAGCCGTGTCGTGGACGGTCTTCCATTTGATGCCGGTGGGAAACCCGGCGCCGCCGCGTCCGCGCAGGCCCGATTCCGTCACCTGGGCGACGATGTCCGCCGGCGCCATGGCGATGGCCTTGCGCAGGCCGGCAAGGCCGCCGTGGCGCTCATAGTCTTCGAGCGACACGGGGTCGATGACGCCGCAGCGCGCGAAGGTCAGCCGGGTCTGCGCGGCCAGGAACGGAATTTCGTCCGGGGCGCCGAGCCGCAGCCTGTGCTCTCCGCCGGAGAGGAAGCCGTTGTCGAACAGGCTCTTGACATCGGCCGGCCTCACCGGACCATACGCCATGCGGCCTTCGGCGGTTTCGATCTCGACCATCGGCTCGAGAAAAAAGGCGCCGCGCGAGCCGTTGCGGACGATCTGCGCCTCGAGGCCGCGTTCGGCCAGTTCCCGCTCGATCGCCTTGGCCACCTTCTCGGCCCCCAGGGAAAGGGCGCCTGAATCGTCCGGAACATAGATGCGGGGTTTCACGAGCGGACCTCCGCTGCAATTTCGTCAATCTTGTCGGCGTCCAGCCGGCCGATCACCTCGCCGTCCAGCATCGCGGCAGGCGAGCAGGAACACAGGCCGAGGCAGTAGACCGGTTCCATCGTGACCGCGCCGTCGGGGGTGGTTTGGTGGAAATCGATGCCGAGCAGCTGCTTCAGCCTGGCGGCGACCGCGTCCGAACCCATGGCCTGGCAGGATTCGGCCTGGCAGACCTTGAGGACGTGGCGCCCGGCGGGCTCGCGGCGGAAGTCGTGGTAGAAGCTCACCACGCCGTGGACCTCCGCCCGCGACAGGTTCAGGCCGGCGGCGATCGCCGGCAGCGCCTCCTGCGGCACGTAGCCGAACTCCTCCTGGATCTCATGCAGGATCGGCAACAGCGGGCCTTCGAGCTTTTTCATGTCCTGGACGATGGCGGCCGCGCGGGTCGCGACTTCGGTACTTGCGTGCTGCCCACTCATGCAGCGCCCTCCCTATCGGAAGCGATGTTTCGCTTAAGCCATTATCCAAACAGAGAAATTCAGGCCGATCAATATCGGCTTTCCGTGAGGTGATAGAAAATATCTATCAACTGTCGGTGAAAACTTCTAACTACTGGGAAAATTATAGATTATTTCCGGGAGCGGAAAGCGTTCGCCAGCGTCGTCGCCTCATCCAGCAGCGCCGAAACCAGGGGGGTCTGCGGCGTGCGCGGCGCGGCAACCAGCCCGACCACGTGGCTGGCGTCCGGATCGACGATGGGGATCGCGTGGATCGGCTCGGCGAACCCGAAGGTCTCGGTCAGGTTGAGCGGCATGATCGAGGACCATTTGCCGGTCCGGATATGGGAGAACAGCACGATCATCGAATTGCTCTCCAGCGTGGGACGAACCTGCGCGCCCGCTTCGGCCAGGTGCTGGTCGATGATTCGCCGGTTCTGCATGTCGGGGGTGAGCAGGCACAGCGGCAGCCGGCTCACTTCGGCCCAGGTCACCTTGTCGCGGTCCGCGTAGGGATTTCCGGTCGAGGTGATGAGCTGGTAGCGTTCCTCGTAGAGCGGAACGCTGGCGACGCGCCCGAGCGGCTCATTGTCGAGATAGGTGATGCCGGCGTCTATCTCGAAATTGCCGAGCAGGGACAGCACCTCGATCGAGGTCCGGGACAGGACCGAGAAGGTCACGCCGGGATGTTTCTCGCGGAACGGCGTGGTCAGCCGCGGCACCATGGCCAGCGCGGTCGGGATGGCGGCGATGCGGATATGGCCGGACAGTCCGTGGCGGGCGGCGCGCATCTCCTCCTTCATGGTGCGCGCGTCGCCGACGATGCGCCGCGCCCAGGCCAGGACCTGCACGCCTTCCGCAGTCAGGCCTTGAAAGCGTGAACCGCGCTTGACCAGCATCACGCCGAGCTGGTCTTCCAGCTGCTTGATGCCGGCCGACAGCGTCGGCTGCGTCACCCTGCACACCTCGGCTGCGCGGCCGAAATGCTCTTCGCGGGCCAGTGCGATGAAGAATTCCAGCTTGTCGATCATGCTTTTCGCTTCTTGCCGGCTTCCGCCGACTGCGCCGGCCCGGCATGTCTTAGAGCGGTTCAGCGCCGGTTGGAAGCGTTCCGCGGCTGCGCCGCAGGTCGCGTGCTCTCGCCATATATCCACATTTTTCGTCGGTGAACGGTTTCCCGCGACGCCGCGTAGCGCTATGTGGAGACACCCGCTGAACAGGATCACGGCGACGAAAGGGCGGACATGCTGAGCTGGTTTCGGGCGCTGCTTCCACGGGAAGACCGCTTCTTCGACCTTTTCGACCGTCATTCGCGCACCGTCGTCGCCGGTGCCGAGGCCTTGCAACGGCTGCTGGCCGGCGAGGACGTCGAAGGCAATTGCAGCAGGATCGTCGAACTCGAGAACGAGGCCGACGCGATCACGGCGGAGGTGCTGCTGGCGGTGCGGCGTTCCTTCATCACGCCCTTCGACCGCGGCGACATCAAGGACCTGATCCAGTCGATGGACGACGCCATCGACATGATGCACAAGACCGTCAAGACGGTGAAGCTGTTCGAGAAGACCGAGTTCGACCCGTTGATGCGCGAAATGGGCACGGTCATCGTCGAAGCGGCGCGGCTGGTCGCCGAGGCCATCCCGCTGCTCAACAAGGTCGGCGCCAACGCGCCGCGGCTGACCGCCTTGACCGAGCAGGTCATGCGCGTGGAGGGCCGCGCGGACGATCTGCACGAGCAGGGGCTGAAGGATCTGTTCCGCCGCCACGGCCGCGGCGACGCCATGGCCTACATGATCGGCTCCGAGATCTATGGCCAGCTCGAAAAGGTGGTGGACCGCTTCGAGGACGTCGCCAACGAAATCAGCGGCATCGTCATCGAGAACGTTTGATCGCAACCGATGGACGCGACCCTCGCCTTTCCCCTGCTGGTCGGCCTGATTGCGGTCGCGCTGTTCTTCGATTTCCTGAACGGCCTGCACGATGCGGCCAATTCCATCGCCACCATCGTCTCGACGCGGGTGCTGCGGCCGCAATATGCGGTGTTCTGGGCGGCCTTCTTCAATTTCATCGCCTTCCTGTTCTTCGGCCTGCATGTGGCGAACACGCTGGGCACGGGCATCATCGACGCCGACACAGTCACGCCGGCGGTGGTCTTCTCGGCTCTTGCCGGCGCGATCGTCTGGAACATCCTCACCTGGGCGCTCGGCATCCCGTCCAGCTCGTCCCACGCGCTGATCGGCGGACTGGTCGGCGCCGGCGTGGCCAAGGCCGGCAGCGGCGCGATCGTCTGGTCCGGCCTGCTCAAGACCACCTCCGCCATTGTGCTGTCGCCCCTGGCGGGCTTCCTGCTGGCCCTGCTTCTGGTGCTCCTGGTTTCGTGGCTGTTCGTGCGGCAGACGCCTTTCGCCGTCGACAACAAGTTCCGCGTGCTGCAGTTCTTCTCCGCCTCGCTCTATTCGCTCGGCCATGGCGGCAACGACGCCCAGAAGACCATGGGCATCATCGCGGTGCTGCTCTATTCGCAGGGCATGCTGGGCGACAAGTTCTACGTACCGCTCTGGGTCGTGCTGACCTGCCAGTCTGCGCTGGCGCTCGGCACGCTGTTCGGCGGCTGGCGCATCGTCCACACCATGGGCTCCAAGATCACGCGGCTGAATCCCATGCAGGGCTTCTGTGCCGAGACGGGCGGCGCGCTCACCCTGTTCGGCGCGACCTGGCTCGGCATTCCGGTGTCCACCACCCACACCATAACCGGCGCCATCATCGGTGTCGGCGCGGCGCGGCGCGTCTCGGCCGTGCGCTGGGGCATCGCCGGAAACATCGTCGTCGCCTGGGTGGTGACGCTTCCGGCGACAGCCGCGATCTCCGCGCTCACCTATGTCATCGTGTCGCTGATCGGCGGGTGAGCGCCGCCGGCGCTTGGAGCGGCCGCGGATTTGCACTATCTCAGCCGTAGCCAACCTGAAGGAAAAGCCATGTCCGTG
The DNA here is from genome assembly GCF_032460275.1 of Mesorhizobium sp. SP-1A. Taxonomy (NCBI): domain Bacteria; kingdom Pseudomonadati; phylum Pseudomonadota; class Alphaproteobacteria; order Hyphomicrobiales; family Phyllobacteriaceae; genus Mesorhizobium; species Mesorhizobium sp. SP-1A. The sequence goes on from NZ_JAVXZD010000001.1 coordinate 67,603, forward strand.
ACCAAGGAAGCCGTCATCGATCGCCTGCGGACGGTCACCGGGCCGGATTTCAGCGGCAATATCGTCGATCTCGGCCTGGTCTCCGACATCTTCATCGCGGATTCGAAGGTCTTCTTCTCCATTACCGTGCCTGCTGCCCGCGCCAAGGAGATGGAGCCGCTGCGGGCCGCCGCCGAGCGCGTGGTCAAGGCCATTCCCGGGGTGGCGAGCGCCATGGTGGCGCTGACCGCGGAAAAGAAGGGCGGCGGCATGGAAAACGCGCCGCCGCGCCCGGCCCCGCGTCCCGCAACATCGGCCCCGGCGGCCCCGGCGCGCCAGCAGGCGCCGGCCGGCCAGCAGCCCGGCAAGCGTGGCGTGCCGGGCATCGAGGCCATCGTGGCGGTGGCATCGGGCAAGGGCGGGGTCGGCAAGTCGACGACCGCCGTCAACATCGCGCTGGGGCTCGCCGCGATCGGCCTCAAGGTCGGCCTCCTCGATGCCGACATCTACGGCCCTTCCGTTCCGCGCCTGCTCGGCATTCGCGGCCGGCCGCAGACCGCGGACGGCAGGATCCTCAAGCCGATGGAAAACTACGGGCTCAAGGTCATGTCGATGGGCTTCCTCGTGGACGAGGAGACGCCGATGATCTGGCGCGGGCCGATGGTGGTCTCGGCGCTGACACAGATGCTGCGCGAGGTCGAATGGGGCCCGCTCGACGTGCTGGTGGTCGACATGCCGCCCGGCACGGGCGACGCCCAGCTCACCATGGCCCAGCAGGTGCCGCTGGCCGGCGCCATCATCGTGTCGACGCCGCAGGACCTGGCCCTGATCGATGCCCGCAAGGGCCTCAACATGTTCAGGAAGGTGGACGTGCCGCTGCTCGGCATCGTCGAGAACATGAGCTATTTCATCGCTCCCGATACCGGCAAGCGCTACGACATCTTCGGCCATGGCGGCGCGAAGAAGGAGGCCGAGCGACTCGGCGTCGCCTTCCTGGGCGAAGTGCCGCTGGAAATGGGCATCCGCGAAAGCTCGGACGGAGGGCACCCGGTGGTCGCCGCCAAGCCGGACGGGGTCGAAGCGAAGATCTACCGCGACATCGCCGGCAGGGTGTGGCAGCGCCTGCAGGAGGAAAAGGCCGGCGCCGAGGGTTCCGCGCCGACCATCGTGTTCGAGTAGGCTTAGGCGTCCGCCCCCACCTTCTCGCCGAAGGTGGAAAAGAACTGCCCTGCCAGCTTGCGCGAGGTGGAATCGATCAGCCTGCTGCCGAGTTGCGCGATCTTGCCGCCGACATCGGCCTTGGCCGCATATTTCAGCACGGTCGCGTCCGCGCCGTCTTCGGTGAGCGTCACGTCGGCGCCGCCCTTGGCAAATCCCGCAATGCCGCCCTTGCCCTCGCCCTGGATGGTGTAGGAATGCGGCGGGTTGAGGTTGGTCAGCGTGACCTCGCCCTGAAAGGTCGCCTTGATCGGGCCGATCTTCAGCACCACGGTGGCGCCCAGTTCCGTGTCCGACTTCTTCTCCAGGCTCTGGCAGCCGGGAATGCTTTCCTTGAGCACGTCGGGGTCGTTCAGCGCTTCCCAAACCTTGCGGATGGGCGCGGCGATGCGCTCCTCGCCTTCGATCACCAGGGCCATTGCGAAAAACCTCCCTTTGCAACGGGATAAGGCGTAGCCTTAGTGCCGGCTCCTGTCTATCGCACCAAAGTGCGGGGCGACGGGACGACCGCACGGCGGCGTCAGGCGGCGAGCGTGCAGCCCCTTGCCTGCCGGCGTTCGTTGCCATATCGATTTGTCTTACAAATACGGAGACTCCCATGGCAGGCGCGCCCACCCGGAAAAAGTTCCGCTCGCAGGAATGGTTCGACAATCCCGACAATCCGGGCATGACGGCGCTCTATCTGGAGCGCTATCTGAATTTCGGCCTGACGCGCGCCGAATTACAGTCGGGCAAGCCGTTGATCGGCATCGCCCAGACCGGCTCGGACCTGTCGCCCTGCAACCGCCACCATCTCGAACTGGCCAAGCGCGTGCGCGCCGGCATCGAGGCGGCGGGCGGCATTCCGTTCGAGTTTCCCTGCCATCCCATCCAGGAGACCGGCAAGCGCCCCACCGCCTCGCTCGACCGCAATCTCGCCTATCTGTCGCTGGTAGAGGTGCTCTATGGCTATCCGATCGACGGCGTGGTGCTGACCATTGGCTGCGACAAGACCACGCCGGCCCTTCTGATGGCGGCGGCAACCGTCAACATCCCGGCCATAGCGCTATCGGTCGGGCCGATGCTGAACGGCTGGCACAAGGGCAAGCGCACCGGCTCCGGCACCATCGTGTGGGAATCGCGCCAGCGCCTGGCGGCCGGGGAGATCGACTATGACGAGTTCATGGAGATCGTCGCTTCCTCGGCGCCTTCGGTCGGCTATTGCAACACCATGGGCACGGCCACCACCATGAACAGCCTGGCCGAGGCGCTGGGCATGCAGCTTCCCGGTTCCGCCGCCATTCCCGCGCCCTATCGCGAGCGCGGCCAGATCTCCTACGAGACCGGCCGCCGTATCGTGGAGATGGTCTACGAGGACCTGAAGCCGTCCGACATCATGACGCGGCAGGCGTTCGAAAACGCCATCGTCGTCAATTCGGCCATCGGCGGCTCCACCAATGCGCCCATCCATCTCAACGCCATCGCCCGCCATCTCGGCGTCGAGCTCGACAATGACGACTGGCAGGCCGTCGGCCACAAGATCCCGTTGCTGGTCAATCTGCAGCCGGCGGGCGAATATCTCGGCGAGGACTACCACCATGCCGGCGGCGTTCCCGCCGTGGTCGCGGAACTGCTTAAGGCGGGTCTCCTGCCGCATCCCGAAGTCCGCACGGTCAACGGCAGGACTATGGCCGAGAACTGCGCCGGGGCGCAGAACCTGGACGAAAAGGTCATCCGTCCGGTGTCCGCCCCGATGATGAAGGAAGCCGGCTTCCTCAACCTCAAGGGCAACTTGTTCGATTCGGCCATCATGAAAACCAGCGTGATCTCGAAGGAGTTTCGCGACCGCTACCTGTCGAACCCGGCCGATCCCGACGCCTTTGAGGGCAGGGCCGCCGTGTTCGACGGACCGGAGGATTATCACGCCCGCATCGACGACCCGGCCGAAGGCATCGACGAACACACCATCCTGTTCATGCGCGGCGCCGGGCCTGTCGGCTATCCCGGCGGCGCCGAGGTGGTGAACATGCAGCCGCCCGCCTACCTCATCAAGAAGGGCATCCACTCGCTGCCCTGCGTCGGCGACGGCCGCCAGTCGGGCACGTCGGGCACGCCGTCGATCCTCAACGCCTCGCCGGAGGCCGCCGTCGGCGGCGGGCTGGCGCTGCTCAGGCCGGGCGACAGGGTGCGCATCGATCTTCGCAAGGGCACGGCCGACATCCTGATTTCGGACGAGGAGCTTGCCACGCGGCGGGCCGCACTCGAAGCCGATGGCGGCTATCGCTATCCGAAGCACCAGACGCCGTGGCAGGAAATCCAGCGCGCCATGGTCGACCAGTTCTCGGAGGGCATGGTGCTGAAACCGGCGGTCAAATATCAGGATGTCGCCCACACCAGCGGTCTGCCGCGCGACAACCACTGAAAACGGGACATTCGAAACGGGGCTGGCGGCCGCCGCTCGAAATTTTTTCCGCCGCCCATGGAATATTCCGGCCGCCTGCCGCGTCTCCTCTGCCATTGTAAAGTGGAGAGGACGAATGATCAGCAGACGTCAGGTGCTCAAGACGGCAGGCGCGGCGGCCCTGGGCGCCGCCGGCGGCATGGCCTTTACGGCCGCCCGCGCCGCGGAAACGGTGGTGCTTCCCTTTGCCAACGGCGACAGGCCGCTGGTGAAATATCCGGGCAAGCGCGCGTTGATCGGCCAGACGACACGGCCGCCGCAGCTCGAAACGCCGTTCGGCGTGTTCAACGAAAGCATCATCACGCCCAACGACGCCTTCTTCGTGCGCTATCATCTGGCCGACATTCCGCTGGACATCGATCCCGCCACCTATCGCATCGAGGTCAAGGGCCTGGTCGAGAAATCCCTGTCGCTTTCGCTCGACGAACTGAAGGCGCTGCACGATCCGGTCGAGATCGTCGCCGTCCATCAATGTTCGGGCAACAGCCGCGGCTTCTTCGAGCCGCGCATGGCCGGCGGGCAACTGGGCAACGGCGCCATGGGCAACGCGCGCTGGAAGGGCGTGCCGCTGAAGGCGGTGCTGGACAAGGCCGGCGTCAAGGCCGGCGCCGTGCAGGTGTCGTTCAACGGGCTGGACGGCCCGGCGCTGCCGGAGACGCCCGATTTCGTCAAGGCGCTCGACATCGACCATGCGCGCGACGGCGAGGTGATGATCGCCTTCGCCATGAACGGCGAGGACCTGCCCTGGCTCAACGGCTTCCCGGTGCGGCTGGTCGTGCCTGGCTGGTACGGCACCTACTGGGTCAAGCACCTCGCTGAGATCACGGTGCTCGACAAGCCGTTCGACGGCTTCTGGATGCAGAAGGCCTACCGCATCCCCGATAACGACTGCATCTGCACGGAGCCCGGCAAGCCGGCCGAGAAGACGGTTCCGATCAACCGCTTCAATGTGCGCTCCTTCATCACCAGCATCATGGGCGGCGACAAGGTTCAGGCGGAGGCGCCGCTCAAGCTGCGCGGCATCGCCTTCGACGGCGGTTCCGGCATCAAGGAGGTCTCGGTCTCCATCGACGGCGGCAAGACCTGGCAGCCGACGACGCTGGGCGAGGACCTGGGCAAATATTCGTTCCGCGAATGGACCGCCACCGTCAAGCTCCCCAAGGGCGAGCATGAACTGAAGGTGCGCGCCACGTCGAACGACGGCAAGACGCAGCCGGAGAAACAGCCCTGGAATCCGTCGGGCTACATGCGCAACGTCATCGAGACCACCAGGGTCATCGCGGCTTGAGGAGGAAGATCATGAAGTTCGTTTCCACCAAGGCCCTTCTCGTCGCCGCTGCCGCCATGCTGGGTGGCGGCTATGCCCTGGCCGACCCGCTCTCTTACGAACTGCCCGACGAGACTGCCGAGTTCAGACCGGGACCGGGCGTCGAACTGGCGCAGTCGAACTGCGCGGCCTGCCATTCGGCAGACTACATCAACACCCAGCCGCCCAAGATGGGCCATGCGTTCTGGGAGGCGGAGGTCAACAAGATGAAGAAGACCTACGGAGCCCCCATTGACGACGCCGACCTGAAGGGTATCGCTGACTACCTGTCGGCAACCTATTGAGAAAGGACGGGCGACATCGAACGGCGTAGCCCAGCCACCTACGGCAGTCGCTTTCCGTCTGCGGAGGGCGGCGGGCCGAGCGGGAAGCCAGGAGAGGGACGATGCTGACGCGCACGCGTTTCGAGACGCGGTTCGCGCCCTATCAGCAGCGGCTCTTCGGTTTCGCGGTCGCCATGACGGGCGACCGCGACCGCGCGCGCGACCTGTTGCACGATTGCGTGGCCCGCGCCGCGGCGGCACGCGTGCGCCCCGCGGACGAGCCCGCCTTCCGCGCCTGGCTGTTTACGATCATGCGCAATCTGTGGATCGACCAGCTGCGCGCGGAGGAACGGCGCTCGCGGGCGGCGGAGACGCTGTCGGACGCCATGGCGCCGATACCGGTCTCGCTCGAAAGCATGGTCGTCGAAACCTTCGCGGTGCGGCAGGCCTTCGAGCTTCTGTCGCACGACCATCGCGAGGTGCTGGCGCTGGTCGACATTTCCGGCTTCAGCTACCAGGAGGCGGCCGATCTCCTCAGCGTGCCGCGCGGAACGGTGATGAGCCGCATCAGCCGCGCAAGGCAGGCGCTGGCGGGGCTTCTGGCGGACGATGGCTCCAACGTCGTCCCCCTTGCACGAAAAACAGGACAGGCATGACCGACACAGACCTCGAAATGCTGAACGCCTATGTCGACGGCGAGCTCTCGCCAGACGCCCGTTCGCTTCTGGAAGCCCGCATCGCCTCGGAGGCAGCACTTGCGCATCGGGTCGAAACGCTAAGGCGCATGAAGCGGCAGGTCGCCGGCATGGGGTCCGAATTCGTGGTCATGCAGGCCCTGCGCGCCGGCACGCGCCCGCGCCCGGTCACCATTGCGGCGGCGGCGGCCGTTCTGTGCCTGGTATTCCTCGGAGGCTGGCTCGGCGCGGTCGCCTTCGACGGCCGCGCCAGATCGCCGGCGGGCGACGAGGTCGCCCAGGCGCTGGCATTGCACGACGACTGGTCGGCCCGGATTCTCGATGCGTCCGCCCCGGCTCTCGATATCCGCAGCTTCGAGGCCCCGCAGCTTGGTGCCGCGGGTCTTTCCCTGGTTTCGCTTCGTTCCGATGCTATGCTGGAGGGACGGCCGGCCGTGCAGGCCGGCTATGCGGGCCGGCACGGCTGCAGGCTGAGCCTGTTCCGCATGGCCGGTTCGGGCGATCCGCGGACCCTTCGTGTCGTCAACGACGGCGACGTGCGCTCCGCCGCATGGGCGGACGCTTCGTTCCGCTACGTCGTGGTTGCGCGCAGGCTCGACATTGCCCGCTTCGCGGCCTTGGCCGACGCTCTCCATTCCATGACGTCGCACATGGGCCAACCGTCCTCGCAGCAGGTGGTTGCGGAGCTGGAGGGCGCGCATCAGCCCTGTAGTTGACGGCCCTTATCCTGCCTCGCTGGCGGCCATGGCCGCAGCCTTTTCGGTCGCGGCGCCAAGACCGGCCCCGACGGCTTCCTTGAAGCCGTGGTCGAGCATGGCCTGAAGCCCCGCCGCCGTCGTACCGCGATAGTCGATGAAGGTTTTCACCATGTCCTCGGGCGAGAAGCTTGCCGCGCGCATCAATTGCGCGGCGTCGGTCACCACGGCGGCGACGGCGCGCCGGGCGACCGCCTCCCCGAGCCCGTTGCGGCGCGCATGTTCCAGCATGGCGGCGGCCAGCAGGGCAGGGAACGCAGGTCCCGACCCGCTGAGCGCGGTAAGGTAGTCGATCGCCGCCTCGTCCGGCACCTCGTCCGCCGTACCGCTGGCCTCGAACATGGCCTGCACGAAGGTCTTGTCGCTGTCGGTGACCGCAGCGCTGGCGCACCAGGGCGAATAGGAACGGCGGATTTCGGCGGCGGCGTTGGGCATCGCCCGCACCACGCGGTCGCTGCCGCAGCGGGTCTGCAGCGTCTTCATGGCGACACCCGCCATCACCGACACCACCAGCTTGCCGCCCGCGTCGATGCCGATGTCGGGAAACTGCTGCGGCCGGACCGACAGCACGATCACGTCGCTGCGCTGGGCCAGCACGGCGTTGTCGGAGATCGCTTCCACATCGGGCCAGTCGGCGAAACTCGGCGCGAGACCGGACCGGGACGAGACGCAAAGGTCGCGCGGCTCGATCACGCCGGCTTCGAGCATGGCAAGCCCGATCGCACTGCCCAGCCAGCCATTGCCGCCCACGATGCCGACCTTGTGCCTGTGCTTCATCCTTCCGGGCCTCCGGGCCATATTGGTGTCGCCCCGGATGCACGATAGAAAGGGGATCCGCCCGGCACAAGGCGGGGCGGTCGCCTATGATGGCCGACGTACCTGCCGTTCCCGGGCATCTGGGTGAAGGACCGTTGACATGACGCTTTCGCTGGCCGCGCAGGACCGGGCGATGCTGGCAGGAGAGGCGGGCGAGGCCGCTTCTTTCGCCATGCGCATTCTCTGCGCTTTTTCCGAAGCCATGGGCGCCCCGGAACTGCTCGACATCTCCCGCGCGCATATTGACGGCTGCCTCTATCATGGTCAGGTCAGCCTCGATTTCGTCGAGCGGCTGGCCGGACATGGCGGCAAGGTGCGGGTGCCGACCACGCTGAATGTCGGGTCGCTCGACCTGATCCACCCCGAAATCATGCGCATGAGCCCCGACGAGCAGGCGCCGGCCCGGCGGTTGATGCGGGTGCATGAGGAGCTCGGTTGCCAGCCCTCCTTCACCTGTGCGCCCTATCAGACGCTGTTCCGGCCAGTTTTCGGCGAGCAGATCGCCTGGGGCGAATCCAACGCCATCGTCTTCGCCAATTCGGTGATCGGCGCGCGCACCAACCGCTATGGCGATTTCATCGACCTGTGCTGCGCCATGACGGGACGTGCGCCGGCCTGGGGGCTGCATCTCGACGAGAACCGCCACGGCCGTCTGCATTTCCGGCTGGTCGGCTTCCCGGCCTCGCTCGCACCCGGCGATGCCCTTTACGTCGCCGTCGGCCTGATCGTCGGCCAGCGCTCGGGCGAGCTTGTGCCGGTCATAGAGGGCTTGCCGCCGCCGCGCGACGAGGACCAGTTGAAGGCGCTGGGCGCGGCCGCCGCTTCCAGCGGCGCGGTGGCGTTGTTCCACGCGGTCGGCATCACGCCGGAAGCGCCGACCCTTGCCGAAGCCTTCGGCGGCAGGTCGCCGCTGGAGACGATCGACATCACGCCGCAGGATGTCGCCCGCGCGCTGAAACATCTGTCCAGCGTGCCGGATGGGTTTCCGATCAGCGCCGTCTGCCTCGGCACGCCGCATTTTTCGCGCGCCGAATGGGACCGGCTGCTGGCGCTGCTGCGGCATGCTGGTGCCGCGAGCAAGGTGCCGATCTACGTCAACACCGGCCGCGCGACGCTGGCCGAGTTGGAGAAGGCCGGGGAACTGCGCGACGCCGCCGCGCTCGGCCTCGTTCCGGTCGCGGACACCTGCACCTATGTCACCGCGATCCTGAAGGAACTGGACGGTGCGGTAATGACCAATTCCGGCAAGTGGGCGCACTATGCGCCCGGCAATATCGGCGTTGAAGTGGGTTTCGGTGCGCTTGAGGATTGCGTTGTCTCAGCCCTTGCCGGCCGCGTCGTCCGGAGCGCGCCATGAACCGCGCCGCGAAGGCTTATGCGCCCGGCGTGGCAGCAGGCACCGCATTGGTGCTTGCGCGGGAACTGAGCTTCTGGGGCGGCGTGGAGCCGGAAACCGGCCGTATCATTGATCGCTCGCATCCCGATCTTGGAAAGAGCGTAGACGGAAAGGTTCTGGTGATGGCGGGCGGGCGCGGCTCGTCCTCCTCGTCCTCCGTGCTGGCTGAAACGATCCGGCGCGGCACCGGACCGGTCGCCGTCCTGCTGTCGCGGCCCGATCCGATCATCACCGTGGGCGCGCTGGTGGCGGCTTCGCTCTACGGCATCGAATGCCCGGTCGTGGTCTGTTCGACCGAGAACATCGCCAGCGGCGACATGCTGCGCGTCGAGACCGCGCCCGATGGCACGGCCAGCGTGGAGCGATTGCCGGCCGAGGATTCGAACCCGGCCTGAACGCCCGTCCGGCCTTTCGGGTCAGGCCGCGTGCTTGCGCGCGAGCCTCGCCTTGATGCTTTCCACGTCGGCGCGCGGCGTGGCGGCGAACAGCGTCTTGGTGTAGCTGTGCTGCGGGTTGGAGAACACCTCGTCGCGCGGGCCATATTCCACCGCCTCGCCGAAATACATCACCATCACCTCGTCGGCGATGTAGCGCACCACCGACAGGTCGTGGCTGATGAAGATGTAGGTGAGCTGGAACTCGTCCTGCAGGTCGGCCAGAAGGTTCAGAACCTGCGCCTGCACCGAAAGGTCGAGCGCCGAAACCGGCTCGTCCAGCACCAGCAGGCTGGGGTTCAGCATCAGCGCGCGTGCGATCGCGATGCGCTGGCGCTGGCCGCCCGAGAACATGTGCGGATAGCGATTGTAGTGTTCCGGCCCCAGGCCCACCTTGGTCAGCATCCGCATCGCCAGTTCGCGGCGCTCCGCGGCCGGCTTGTCGGTGTTGATCTTCAGCGGCTCGCCGAGAATGTCGCCGATCTTCTGGCGCGGGTTGAGCGACCCGTAGGGGTTCTGGAACACGATCTGCACCTTGCGGCGCATCTCCTTCGACAGGCCGTCTTTGGCGATGTCGACCTTGTTGCCGCCGATGAACAATTCGCCTGCGGTCGGCGCGTCGATCAGCGTGATGATGCGTGCCAGCGTGGACTTGCCGCAGCCGGATTCGCCGACGATGGCCAGCGTCTTGCCCTTCTCCACCGAGAAGGAAACGCCCTTGACCGCATGGACGGTGCGCGCTGGGCGCACCAGCCCGCCGCTGACATGATAGTCGCGCTTGATGTCACGGCCTTCGACGACGACTGTCATTGCGCGGCTCCCGGCGCGGGTTCGAACATCATGTCGGAGACGGTCGGCAGCCGGTCGCCGACGGCGTTGTCCGGCAGGGCCGAGAGCAGGGCGCGCGTATAGTTGCTTTGCGGGTTCTCGAACAGCGAAAGCACGTCGGCCTCTTCCATCTTGCGGCCCTTGTATTGCACCACGACCCGGTCGGCGGTCTCGGCCACCACGCCCATATTATGGGTGATCATGATCAGCCCCATGCCGTATTCGGCCTGCAGGCGCACCAGAAGGTCGAGGATCTGCTTCTGGATGGTCACGTCCAGCGCCGTGGTCGGCTCGTCCGCGATCAACAGCTTCGGATTGCAGGCGATGGCCATGGCGATCATGACGCGCTGGCACTGGCCGCCCGACATCTGGTGGGGAAAGGAGCCGAGGCGCTCGGCCGGCTCGGCAATGCCCACCAGCGAGAGCAGCTCGATGGCGCGGGCGCGCCGTTTCGCCCGGTCCATGCCCATGTGGAAGCGCAGCACCTCCTCGATCTGGAACCCTATCGTGAAGCACGGGTTGAGGCTCGCGATCGGCTCCTGGAAGATCATCGAGATGTCCTTGCCGATGATCTTGCGCCGCTGTTCGGGCGAAAGCGTCAAAAGGTCCTTGCCGTCGAACGTCATGCGGTCGGCCTTCACCGTGGCGGAGGAGGGCAGCAGGCCCATCACCGCCAGCATCGACACGGACTTGCCGGAGCCGGATTCGCCGACGATGGCGAGCACCTCGCGCGGCTCGATGGAAAGGTCGATGCCGCGCACCGCCATGAACGGCCCGGTCGAGGTGTCGAAGGAAACGGTAAGGTTCCTGATTTCAAGCAGCGGCATGGCTCACGACCTCTTCAACTTGGGGTCGAGTGCATCGCGCAGCCCGTCGCCGATCAGGTTGATGGCGAAGACGGTGATGAGGATGGCGAGGCCGGGGAAGGTCACCACCCACCAGGCGCGCAGGATGAATTCGCGCGCCTCGGCCAGCATCGTGCCCCATTCCGGCGTCGGCGGCTGCGCGCCCATGCCGAGGAAGCCGAGTGCAGCCGCCTCCAGGATGGCGTTGGAGAAGGAAAGCGTGGCCTGCACGATCAGCGGCGCCACGCAGTTCGGCATGATCGTCACCAGCATCAGGCGCAGGTGCGAGGCGCCCGCCACCTTGGCCGCCACCACATATTCGCGGTTCTTTTCGGCCATCACCGCCGCCCGGGTCAGCCGCGCGAAATGCGGCTGCAGCACAAAGGCGATCGCGATCATGGCATTCACCAGCCCCGGTCCCAGTATGGCCACCAGCACCAGCGCCAGAAGCAGCGACGGGAAGGACAGGATGATGTCCATGACGCGCATGATCAGCGTATCGACCCAGCCGCGGCAGTATCCGGCCAGGAGCCCGAGGATGACGCCCGAGACCAGAGCCGCCGTCACCACGACGAAGCCGATGGCCAGCGAGAAGCGCGAGCCGTAGATCAGCCGCGAAAGGATGTCGCGACCGACGGCGTCGGTGCCGAGCAGGAAGGCCGGCTTGCCGCCTTCCTGCCATGCCGGCGGGGTCAGCAGCGAGTCGCGGAACTGCTCGTTGGGCAGATGCGGCGCCAGAAGCGGCGCGAAGATCGCCATCAGGATCAGGAGGACGAACACCGCCAGGCCGATGACGGCGCCCTTGTTGATCGAGAAATAATACCAGAATTCCGCCAGAGCGTTCTGGGGCGGGCTGGTCGGGACGGTGGCGGCAGTGCCTTCGCCTGCGGTCTGGTCGGCCATCTTACTGCACCCTGATGCGGGGGTTGATGACGGCATAGAGCACGTCGACGATCAGGTTCACTGACATGACGATCAGCGCGATGAGCAGAAGCCCTCCCTGCACGGCGAAGTAGTCGCGCTTGGAAATAGCATCGATCATCCATTTGCCGATGCCCGGCCATGAGAAGATCGATTCCGTCAGGATCGCCCCGGTCAGCAGCGTGCCGACCTGCAGGCCGATGGTCGTGACGACCGGGATGAGCGCGTTGCGGAAGGCGTGCAGGCCGATGACCCGGCGCGGCGTAAGGCCCTTGGCGCGGGCGGTGCGCACATAGTCCTCGCCCAGGACCTCCAGCATGGCCGAGCGCGTCTGGCGCGCGATGACCGCCAGTGGGATCGTGCCCAGCACGATCGTCGGCAGGATGAGGTGCGACAGCGCCGAGCGGAAGGCGCCTTTCTGTCCGGAGATCAGCGCGTCGATGGTGGCGAAGCCCGTCACCGGCTTGAAGAAATACATCAGGTCGATGCGGCCCGAGACCGGCGTCCAGTGCAGTGTGCCGGAGAAGACGATGATGAGCAGCAGGCCCCACCAGAAGATCGGCATGGAGTAGCCGGCCAGAGCCGTGCCCATGGTGACCTGGTCGAACCAGGAGCCGCGCCTGACTGCGGCGAAGATGCCGAGCGCCACGCCGATCACCACGGCGAAGATCATGGCGAAGATGGCCAGTTCCACCGTTGCGGGGAAGCGCGACAGGAATTCCTTCAGCACCGGCGTCTTGGTCGAGAAGGATATGCCGAAATCGCCATGCAGCACATTGTTGAGATAGGCCAGATACTGGCGCCACATCGGCTGGTCGAAGCCGAACTGGTGCATCAGCTCCTGGTAGCGTGCCGGCGCGATGCCGCGTTCGCCGGCCAGCACCAGCACGGGATCGCCCGGCAGCACGCGCACGAAGGCGAAAGCGAGAACCGTGATCCCCAGGAAAGTGGGGACGATGAGGAGGATCTTGTTGAGTATGTATCGGAGCATGAGCGGAAGGGGCGGCGCTTTCCGGCGCCGCCCCCCCTTCGTTGGTTATTCGGCGATGTCGACGCCGTCGAAGCGGTGAATGCCCAGCGGGTCCATGGCGAAGCCGGTGACGGTCTTCTGCATCGGCATGAACACCTTCGAGTGGGCCAGCGTCGCCCAGGGCGCCTGCTCCTTGAAGATGACCTGCGCCTGCTCGTAGAGCTTGGCGCGCTCGGCCTGGTCGGACACGGTACGGGCCTTGATGATGAGCGCGTCGAAGTCCTTGTTGCACCATTCGGCGCGGTTGTTGGACCCGACCGCCGCGCAGGACAGCAGAACGCCGAGGAAGTTGTCCGGATCGCCGTTGTCGCCGGTCCAGCCGACGATGACGGCGCCGTCGTGATCCACCGCCGAGGCACGCTTCAGATATTCGGCCCAGTCATAGGAGACGATGTTCACCGTGACGCCGACCTTGGCGAAATCGGCCTGGATCAGTTCGGCCGCGCGCCGCGCGTTCGGCATGTAGGGGCGCGACACCGGCATCGCCCACACGTTCATCTTCAGGCCCTTCACGCCGGCCTCTTCCAGAAGCTTCTTGGCGGCATCCGGATCGTAGGGGTCGTCCTTGACGTTCTTGTTGTAGCCCCACATCGTCGGCGGGATGGGATTGACGGCCACCGTGCCGGCGCCCTGGAACACGGCGTCGATGATGGCCTGCTTGTTGATGGCCATGTTGAGCGCCTTGCGCACCCGCGCGTCGTCGAACGGCTTCTGCTGGGTGTTGTACATCAGCGCGCCGATGTTCAGGCCTTCCTGCTCGTCCACCTTGAGGTTCGTATCGGCCTGCAGGCCCGAGATGTCGGCGGGCGCCGGGTAGGACATGATGTTGCATTCGCCGGCCTTCAGCTTCTGCGCGCGCACGGCCGGGTCGGTGGTGATGGCGAACACCAGATTGTCGAGCTTCTGCTTGCCGCCCCAATAGTCCGGGTTTGCGGTGTAGCGGATGGCCGCGTCGGTCTGGTAATCGACGAAGATGTAGGGGCCGGTGCCGACCGGCTTCTGGTTGAACAGCTCCGGCGTCTTGTCGGCCTGCAGCTTGTCGGCATATTCCTTCGAGACGATGGAGGCGAAATCCATGCCCAGCGTCGGGATGAAGGTGATGTTCGGCTCCTTGAGCGTGAACTTCACCGTAAGGTCGTCGATCTTCTCGACCTTGGTGATGTTGTCGCCGAACTGGTCGTTGTAATACTGGTAGGCGATGCCGGGGATATATTGGAACCAGGGACCCTTCTTGTCGACCTGGCGCTGGAACGAGAACACGACGTCGTCGGCGTTGAATTCACGGCTGGGCGTGAAATACTCGGTCGCCCCGAACTTCACGCCCTTGCGCAGCTTGAACGTGTATTCCTTGCCGTCGTCGGAGATCGTCCAGCTTTCCGCCAGCCCCGGCGAAACGGTGGTCTTGCCGTGATCGAACTCGACCAGGCGGTTGAAGACGGTGCGCGACGAGGCGTCGAAGGTCTGCCCTGCCGTATAGGGTGCCGGATCGAAGCCTTCGGGCGAGGCTTCCGAGCAATAGACCAGCGTTTTCGCGTTGGCAGCTCCGCCCATGACTGTTGCGGCAAGCAACGCGGCCGCAAGGGTCGATTTTATTTTCATTGAGCACTCCCTGATTGCTTTCCAAGCCCCTCTGATCAGGCTCGTGAAGCGCGCATATAAGCACCGTTTTCGCGGCTTTGGAACTGCCTGCCCGCTGGCGGCCCCGCAAGAGGAATAACATTTCCTGAAGCGCCAGATCGAAGAAAGGATATGGCGCGGATCATGCCCTCACGTTGATATTAATGTCCGTATTTTTCCTTGAGCGAGCCATTCTGGCGGCTCCTTTCGCGGTCTTGAAACCAGGTGCCGCTGCGGCATGTCGGCCTGATCCTTGCAGGCTTGCAAGGTCGTCGATTGTCGCCAATAGATAGCTGCAAGGGAACGTAGGGGCGAGCCGCATTGCGGCCGGCGGGCGGGGTTCTTGGGACCCCACCTGCCTGGGACAGGCCCGCATTCTCCTTGAAGCGGCGTAACCATCGGAGGATCGGATGGCGAAGGCGACAAAGACGACGGGTCCGGCAGGCCCTGCTGCGAAGGGCGGCAAGGTCTCGAAGGCGGTTTTGGCCGGGAAAGCCGCCCAGGGCGCCAAGGCTGCGACCGAGACTGCGACTGGAAGGCCGGCCTCGCCGCCGAAGTCCTTGCCCAAGGCGGATGCGCCCTTGGCTACGGCTTCGTCCAAGCCATGGCTCGCCAGCTATCCCGAAAACATGCCGGCCGAAATCGGCACCCTGCCGGCCGGTTCGATCGGTGAACTGCTGGAGGCGGCATGCCGGCAATATGCGCGCCGTCCCGCCTTCACCTGCATGGGCAAAGTCCTTTCCTATGCCGAGGTGGAGCGCTTGTCGGCGGCGTTTGCCGTCTTCCTGCAATCGCGGGGGTTGCAGCAAGGCGCGCGCGTGGCGCTGATGATGCCGAACATCCTGCAATATCCGGTGGCGATGCTGGCGGTGCTCAGGGCCGGCTATGTCGTCGTCAATGTCAACCCGCTCTACACGCCGCGCGAACTTGAGCACCAGCTCAGGGATTCGGGCGCCGAAGCCATCGTGATCCTTGAGAATTTCGCCACGACGCTGCAGGCGGTGGTCGCCCGCACGCCGGTCAGGCATGTCATCGTCGCTTCACTGGGCGAGATGCTGGGCGGCATGAAGGGCGCGCTGGTCAATTTCGTGGTGCGGCGGGTGAAGAAGCTGGTTCCGGCGTGGTCGCTGCCCGGGCATGTGCGTTTTTCCGCCGCACTGCGGCAGGGCGCCGGCCGGCACCTGAAACCGGTCGAGGTGATGCCGACCGACACCGCTTTCCTGCAATATACGGGCGGAACCACGGGCGTGTCGAAGGGCGCTACCCTGCTGCATCGCAACGTGCTGGCCAATGTGGCGCAACTGGCGCTGTGGGTGGAGGACGCCTACACGGTCCGCCCCAAGCCGGACCACCTGACCTATGTCTGCGCGCTGCCGCTCTATCATATCTTCGCGCTCACCGTGAACGCGCTGATGGGCATGCAGCAGGGCGCGATGAACATCCTGATCCCGAACCCGCGCGACATTCCCGCTTTCGTCAAGGAACTGTCGGGCAAGCCGTTCCACATCTTTCCGGGCCTCAACACGCTGTTCAACGCGCTGCTCAACAACGAGGATTTCCGCAAGCTCGACTTCTCCACGCTGCTGCTCAGCCTCGGCGGCGGCATGGCGGTGCAGAGGGGCGTGGCCGAACGATGGAAGGCGTTGACGGGCAACCACATCACCGAAGGCTACGGCCTGTCGGAAACCTCGCCCGTGGCCACCGCCAACAAATGCAGCTCGCCCGACTTCACCGGCACCATCGGACTGCCGATCCCCTCGACCGAGATCGCCATACGCGACGACGACGGCAACGACATGCCGCTCGGCGAGGTTGGCGAGATCTGCATCCGCGGGCCGCAGGTGATGGCCGGCTATTGGAACCGCCCGGACGAGACCGAGAAGGTGATGACGAAGGACGGCTATTTCCGCTCCGGCGACATGGGCTTCATGGACGGGCGCGGCTACACCAAGATCGTCGATCGCAAGAAGGACATGATCCTGGTCTCCGGCTTCAACGTCTACCCCAACGAGCTGGAGGAAGTGGTGGCGCGCCATCCCGGCGTGCTGGAAGTGGCCGCCATCGGCATCCCGGACGAACACTCCGGCGAGGTGCCGAAACTGTTCGTGGTCAGGAAGGACCCGGCGCTGACGGTGGAGGAACTCGTCGCCTACTGCCGCGCCAATCTCACCGGCTACAAGCGCCCGAAGCAGATCGAGTTCAGGGACGAGTTGCCCAAGACACCGGTCGGCAAGATCCTGCGGCGCGAATTGCGGGGATAGGGGGGCTGCGGCGGCAGAATATTTTTACCCGGGCAATGTTGACTGGAATTATACCCGGATATAAATGAGCGCATCGAACATACGCTCAAGGATATCGCCGTGACCGCTGCTCCTTCCTGCACCGCCTTTGCGGGCCCGCGCCGCATTGCCTCCGGACCGCTCGCGCAGGTGGCGCTGGCGGTCAAGGCCGCGACCGAGGCGGGCGCGGCCGAGCCAATCCTGGTCTTCGACGATGCGACGGGTCGGGTGGTCGATCTCGACCTGCGCGGCAGCGCCGCCGAGATCGCGGCGCGGCTGGCGCCGGCCGCCGCTCCCGAAGACGAGCCGTTGGAAGCGACGCGCGGCCGCGGCAGGCCGAAACTCGGCGTCGTGGCGCGCGAGATCACGCTTCTGCCGCGCCATTGGGACTGGCTTTCGGCGCAGCCGGGCGGTGCCTCGGTCGCCCTGCGCAAGCTGGTTGATGACGCGCGCCGCACGGCAGGGGCGGCGGACCGGCAGCGCGCCGCGCATGAAAGCGCCTATCGCTTCATGACCACGATGGCGGGCGACCTGCCCGGCTACGAGGAGGCGACGCGCGCTCTGTTCGCCGGCGATCGCGCCCGCTTCGGCGAGCTTTCGGCGGCCTGGCCGCGCGATATCGGCGTACATGCGGACAGGCTGGCGTTTGCGACGGCGGACTCCGGGTGACTATCCTTCCAGCCAGCCGCCGGTGAAGTCCGCGCGGCGCAGGCCGGTAACGATGTAAGGGCAGGCGCGCATCAGCCGCCATAGGAAGTCCGTGCGGTGGTTCTCGATCATCAAGGTTATCGGCCCCTGGTTGATGCCGACATGGTCGGGCGAAACCCAGCCGGGTGCGTTGCCGGCGGGCTCGCCGAACGTCGGATTGAAGCTCGAGGTGAAGCCGTAGGGATTGCCGTTTTTCAGGTCGAGGATATGGAAGTGGCGTAGCGTCGGCAGGACGATCTCCGGCGCGAAGGGCAGCGAGGCGACTGCCGTCCACGGCGAAAGCGTTCCGTCGTCGGGGCCGTAAGGCACGCCGCGCGCCAGATAGTTGAAGAAGCGCCGTTCGCGGCCGTCGATCCGGTGCCTGTCCGGTCCCGGGCCGTCGCTGGCCGTGATGCCCCAGCAGTCCTTGTGATAGCCGGCGAAGCCGCGCGGATTGCGGATGGCGTATTCGCGCTGGATGTAGGTGGCCGTGCGGCTGTTCTCGAAATAGTCCGACTGGTGCCGGCACATGAAGGCGTCGCGGATGCCGCGGAAATCGATCCACAGATGCGAGAACTGGTGGATGAACAGCGGTCCCGCCTGCACTAGCCTGTGGCCGTAGATCGTCTTCCAGGCGTAGCCGGACAGCCAGGCAGCATAGCTTTCCGGCGGCAGCGGGTGCGTCGGCGAGCCGAGGCCGAGCACATAGAGGATCAGCGCTTCGTCGTAACCGAGCCAGTGATAGCGCAGGAAGCCGCGTTCGGGCCTCCAGCCATGCGTCACCAGCGCGTTGCCGTTCTGGGCCCAGCGCCAGTCGGCGCGGCGGTAAAGCAGGTCGGAAACTTGCCGGATCTCGGCTTCCTGCTCGTCGTCCTCGGCAAAATACGCGCCGGCGACGAGTGCCCCGGCCAGCAGAAGGGCGGTATCGACGGTCGAAAGCTCGCATTTCCAGACGCGGCGGCCCGTCTGCATGTCGAGGAAATGGTAGTAGAAGCCCTTGTAGCCGGTGGCGTCCGCTTCTGGCCCATGCGCAGCGTCCCTGAAGAAACGCAAGGTGGCGAGCGTTCGCCGCACGGCGGCCTGCCGGCTCATCAGGCCGCGCTCGACGGCGATCGGATAGGCGCTCAGCGCCATGCCGGTCGCCGCGATGGAGGCGGGCGAGCCTTCTCGGTTGCGGTCCGCGATCAGGCCGTTCGCCGGATTGGCCTCCTTGACGAAATACTCGAACGACAGGCGCTGCGTTTCGTCGAGAAGCTCGTCGTCCGTCAGGACGGCTCCGCCTGCCCGTCGATTCGTCTCGGCATCCATGCCGCCTTTGTAGCACCGCCGCGCGCGGTTGCACCGTGCGCGGCGGTCAATCCTCAGTGATTTGCAGGCCTTGACGACGTGCCGGGACGCCGCGACCGGCGCTCCGCGCTCACTCGTAGATCGGAAAGCGGCCGACCAGTTCCGCCGTTTCCGCGCGCACCTTCGCCTCGACCTTTCCGTTGCCGTCGTCGCCATTGGCGGCGAGGCCGTCGATCACCTCGAGCGTCATGCGGCCGACCTGGCGGAACTCGTCCGCCATGAAACCGCGCGTGGTGCAGGCCGGGGTGCCCAGCCGGACGCCGGACGTCACCATCGGCCCCTGCGGATCGAACGGGATGCCGTTCTTGTTGCAGGTGATGTGGGCGCGGCCGAGCGCGGCTTCCACCGCCTTGCCGGTCAGGCCCTTGCGGCGGAGATCCACGAGCATCAGATGCGTGTCGGTACCGCCCGAAACGATGTCGACGCCGCCCGCGGCGAGCGTTTCGGCCAGTGCCTTGGCGTTGGCGACGACGTTTTGGGCGTAGTCCTTGAAGTCCGGCGTCAGCGCTTCGCCGAAGGCCACGGCCTTGGCGGCGATGACATGCATCAGGGGTCCGCCCTGCAGGCCCGGGAACACGGCCGAATTGATCTTCTTGCCGATTTCCTCGTCGTTCGACAGCACCATGCCGCCGCGCGGGCCGCGCAGTGTCTTGTGGGTGGTGGTGGTCACCACATGGGCGTGGTCGAGCGGGTTGGGATGGACGCCGCCCGCCACCAGGCCGGCGAAATGCGCCATGTCCACGAACAGCTTGGCGCCGACCTCGTCGGCGATGCCGCGGAAGGCCTGGAAGTCGATGACGCGCGGATAGGCCGAGCCGCCCGCGAGGATGACCTTGGGCCGGTGCTTGAGGGCGAGGTCGCGCACCTCGTCGAGATCGATGCGGTGGGTGTCGGGCCGCACGCCGTAGGAGACGACGTTGAACCATTTGCCGGACTGGTTCACCGGCGCACCGTGGGTCAGATGCCCGCCGGCGGCGAGGTTCAGGCCGAGGAACGTGTCGCCCGGCTGCATCAGCGCCATGAACACCGACTGGTTGGCCTGGCTGCCCGAATTCGGCTGGACGTTGGCGAAGCTGCAGTTGAACAGCGACTTGGCCCGTTCGCGGGCGAGGTCTTCCACTTCGTCCACATGCTGGCAGCCGCCATAGTAGCGGCGCCCCGGATAGCCCTCGGCGTATTTGTTGGTCAGGACGGAGCCTTGCGCGTCCAGCACGGCCTGCGAGACGATGTTCTCCGAGGCGATCAGCTCGATCTCCTCGCGCTGCCGCTGGAGTTCATGCTGCAGGGCGTTGCTGACGGCAGGGTCGGACTTTTCCACGCTGGTGCGGAAGAAATGCCGGGTGCTGCCGGTGCCGGATCTTGCGGGGATGTTCATGTTCGTCCTCCGTTATGCGCCGCAAGGCGTCGTTAGCCGGTCCAGCCGAGGCCGGACGAAATGCAGTTGATCGAGAGCAGCAGCGCGTTGACCGCCCGCTTCGGCTTTGCGGTGGTGTCCGTCTGCGCGCGCACCTCCTGCAGCAATTGCACCTGAAGCCGGTGGATCGAATCCATCTGCGGCCGGATGCGGTCGAAATGGCGCTTGAAGGCCGGGAACCGCTCGGACAGTTTCAGCCCGCCATTGACCTCGCCGATCATCTTGCGGGTGAGCGCGTATTCGGCGGCGATCTTGTTGAAGATGCGGTCTCCCGTCTCCCTGTCCTTCACCAGCCCGGCATAGAGCTTTCCGATTTCCATGTCCGACTGGTAAAGACCCTTGTCGACCTCGTCGACGACCAGCCGGAAGAACCGCGACCGCTCGAACATCTGGCGCAGCACGTCGAGACCGGCTTCGCCGCGGACATTGACGAAGGAGTTCAGGGCGCTGCCGATGCCGTACCAGTTCGTCAGCAGGTGCCGGTTCTGCGTCCAGGCGAACACCCAGGGTATGGCGCGCAGGTCCGCGATGTCGCGCGCGCCGAAGCGTCGGGCGGGACGCGAGCCGATCTTGAGCAGCGCCAACTCCTCCACCGGGCTCGCCTGGTTGAAATAGTCGATGAAGCCCGGCTCGTTGACGAGGCCGGAATAGGAGGCCTGCGACATGCCGGTCAGGGCTTCCAGCGCCTCGCTGAATTCCGGATTGTCCTTCAGCTCCGCTTCGTTCGGGGATTTCACGCTGTGGGCGAGCACGCTCGCGGCCAGGATCTCGAGCTGGTAGAGCCCGGTGCCGCGATTGGCGAACTTGGACGACACCACCTCGCCCTGCTCGGTCACGCGCATGGAGCCGCCGATGGTGCCGGCCGGCTGCGCGGCGATGGCGCGGCCGGTCGGCGCGCCGCCCCGGCTCACCGAGCCGCCGCGTCCGTGGAAGAAGCTGATCCTGAGCTTGCGGCGCTGGCCGAGTTCGGCGATGCGGCGCTGCGCCTTGCTGAGTTCCCAGTTCGAGGCCAGGAAGCCGCCGTCCTTGTTGGAGTCGGAATAGCCCAGCATCACTTCCTGCTGGTTGCCGAAGTCGCGCACCGAGCGGCGCACGATCGAAACCGAAAGCACCTGGTCGAGGATGTCCGGCGCGGCCCTGAGGTCCGCTATGGTCTCGAACAGCGGAACGACGCGCAGGCGAACCGTCCCGCTGCCGTCCAGGGCGGTGGCGAGGCCGCTGTACTGCGCCAGCAGGTAGACCGCCAGAAGGTCGTCGGCCGATCTGGTCATGCTCAGGATGAATGCGCCGATGGCGCCGCCGTTCAGTCCGTCCGAGGCGTCGCGGATGACCCCGAACAGGTCGAGCAGTTCGCGTGCCTCCTCCGAAAGCGCTTGCGCGTCGGGTTCGATCTGCTCGCCGCTGCCCAGTCCGGCGCGGATGCGTTCGCTCCATTGCCGGGTGTCGGGCTGCGGCGCCGCCTCGCCGTCGCTGAGCTTGAAGAGCTCGGCGAGGACGCGGTTGACCACGGTCGAGTTCTGCCGGATGTCGAGCGCGACGGTGCGGAAGCCGAAGGTCTCGACCTGCTGGCGCAGCGGCCGCACGAAGCGCCGCGCCACCGAGCTGCCGCCCAGCGCGCACAGAACGTCCTCCAAGGCGCGCAGGTCGGCCCGGAAGGCGTCCGACCGCCTGTAGGGCCGCGCCGAGCCTTCGCCGCGCATCGCCCGCAGGCGCTCCAGCATAGCGGCCGCGAACTGCCGCAACGGCTCGTCGAGGTTACGCGCCACGATTTCGGAGGATGTCCCCGCTCGGTGGAGGGCGCGTGCCAGCACCCGGGTGAATTCTTCCGGAATATCGACGACATTGGCGCTGACGCTCAGCACGGTCACCAGCCGCCGCACCTGCGAGATATACCAGCCGACGACGGCCTTGCGGCATTCCGCCAGCGCATAGGCGGTGACCTTCGCCGTCACATTGGGGTTGCCGTCGCGGTCGCCGCCGATCCAGGACGCGAAGCGCATGAAGGACGGGACCGCAAGCTCGCGCCCAGGATAGTGGCGCGCCAGCGCATCCTCGAGGCTGTCGTAGAGCTTGGGCGTGGCCTCGAAGATCACCTCGCGGAAGAAGTGCAGGCCCCAGGCGATCTCGCGCTCGACCGTCGGCCGCTCCAGGCGCAGTTCGCCCGTCATCCACAGGAGCTCGATCTCGGTCTTGAGGTCGTCCATCAGGTGGTCGCGCTCGCGCGGCGCCCAGCGCAGCTGCTCCAGTTCCGTCAGCTTGCGATAGATGCGGCGATGGATCTCCAGGACGGTGACGCGCTTCGCCTCCGTGGGATGGGCGGTCATCGTCGGGCCGACGCACAGGCTTGCCAGGGTGGCCTGCATCTGCTCGATCGGGTAGCCCTCGGTGGCCATCTCGTGCACCACATTGGCGAAGGAGCCGACCACTTCCACTGCCCCGCCGACCTGTTCCGTCTCGCGGCGCGAGCGCATGGCGAGCAGTTCGTTGGCGATCGCCACGAGCTGGAACCAGATTCCGGTGGCCTGCAAGGCGGCAATACGTTGCTCAGGGGCGAGCGAGTCGAGACTGGCCCGCCCGTTCATCACGTCCGCTAGCCCGGGCTCGCGCTGGCTGACGACCGAAACCAGCAGTCTGTGCAACAGGCTGCGGACATCTTCGCGAAAGCGGAGTGGCCTGCTTTGTTCCATCGCGGCCTCCATTGATTTGCCGGATTTGCCGGCTTGCGCCAAGGATGCAGGAGAGCGCGTTTTGCGCTTTGCCGAAACGCCCGGACGGGTAGAAATCCCGTTCTATCGGGTGGGCGCTTGAGGGGGCCGGCGCGTTGGCCTTGCGGGCAGCCTTTCGCCACCCGCTCGGGCGAGAGACGAGCGGGCGGCCGTCTGTTACGCATTGGACGATCCGCGCGCGATCTATTGGGCCAGCAGCAAAGCGGATGGACGGCGCTTAACCTGAGTGCAAGTATGTTGTCTGGAATGAAACATTGAAGAGGCCGCCCACCGCAGTTCGATCCTGAAAAATCCGTGCGACCGGTCGCGATCTTGACGAGCCTAGGAGAGGAGTTCGTACATGCAGAAAGTATTGCCCGGCCTTGATGAGGGCCATGCGCCGATTGCGCTTCAAAATGCTTTCCATGACGCCGTCGAGGCGCTGGAGGACTGGGTTGACGGCGAGGAGCCTGAGGTAAGGATCGAAGGCGCCCATTATCCGATCAGCATGATCTTCACCCATATGCGGGCCTGCACGGACCTCTTGCCCCACAGGACCCGGGACACGATCGAAACCATAGTCGACAGAAACGTGCTGCGCTCGGGCGCCGGGCTCTATGCAGACGGCGCCAGGATCGTGCTGCCCCTGTGCGACGAACGCCTCGAACGCCTGCAACAGGCTCCGGCACCGGTCGGGATGGCGTTGTCGCAATCCTGCATCTAAGCGGGTCACCACGCCAGGCTGAAATCCTGGGCTGAATTCCGTGCAGCCGCGCGGAACGCCGTTTTATTTTCCTGTTTTAAACCAGGGGGCCTCGCTTCATGCGAGTGTCCTTGCACGCCATGCGAGAAAGAAATCCAGCTCTTGGGTGTTGTGGAACACTGAAGGAAAGTTTACCTTTAGGAAAATAAAGCCAAGGAAGCGCGGGGAAGGCATGGCAAAGGCGAAGGTTGCGGAGAAGCCGGCGAACGACGACAAGGAGAGCCGTTCGCTCGCCGCCGGTGGTGGAGTAGCCAAAGTGTCGCCCTTGATGCAGGACCCCCATGCCATCCGCGACGAGCGGGAAAAGGTGCTGGAGGTCGCGATCGGACACGAGGTGCGCGCCTTCCGCAAGAAACTCGGCATCACGGTTGCCGATCTGGCGACCGCCACCAACATTTCGCTCGGAATGCTCTCGAAGATCGAGAACGGCATCACGTCGCCGTCCCTGACCACGCTGCAGGCGCTTTCGCGTGCGCTCGGCGTGCCGCTCACCTCGTTTTTCCGCCGCTTCGAGGAGGAGCGCAACGCCGTTTTCGTCAAAGCGGGGCAGGGTGTCGACGTCGAGCGGCGCGGGACGCGCGCCGGCCACCAATATACCTTGCTCGGCCATATCGGATCGAACTCGGCCGGCGTGACCGTCGAGCCCTATCTGATCACCCTGTCGGAGGAATCCGACGTTTTCCCCACCTTCCAGCATGACGGCATGGAGTTCCTCTACATGCTCGAAGGCGAGGTGGTGTACCGGCATGGCAACCATCTCTATCGCATGGTGCCGGGCGACAGCCTGTTCTTCGACGCCGATGCGCCGCACGGCCCGGTGGAACTGACGCGTCTGCCGATCCGCTATCTGTCGATCATTTCCTATCCGCAGCGCGCCGGCCGCGAGTAGACATCGGTTCAGGGCCGGTCGCTGAACGCCGACGGCCTTGGCTTGCGGCGCTGGTATCGCACGGCCGAGGGGTGCCCGCGCGGGCATCGAGCGGTTCCATTTTGCATTCCAGATCGAATTGCTTTTCCGCGTTTGCAAGAAAACGCGGCAAACGCCTTCGGGTTGACAACCCGGAAAGCGAATGATTTCCTCATCATCAAATTTGTTGCCTGACAGTATACGGCGCCAGGCAGCAAAGCTGGCCGTTGCCAGTGGGGGGAGGGACGTCGTCAGAGAAAGGAGAAGAATTGGAGCTCGGGCTGCCGCCCGGGTCGACAGCACGATTTTGCCGATTTCATTCAGGTGCTTGATTCCAATGGAGGAGAGACGATGGGCAAGCGAATACCTGTTTTCGACTTGATCGAACGCGAGGACGTTCGATCGGAGTTCTTTGAAAAGTTGGACACGGATGAAGAGAGGAGCATCCAGTGAGCTACAACGAATCTACGGCAACCGACGTCCTGGATTATGAACAGGGCAATCTGCAGACAGGAACGAATTGGTGGGGCGCCTTCGTCATCGGCCTTGCCGGAACCATTCTGGTAACCGGCGCGGCGCCCGCGTTCCTCACCGTTTTCGGTGCTTCCTACATACCTTTCATTACCTTCTTTACCCTGACGGGCGTCGTGCTTTGCCTGTTGCTGGCCGAATTGTCGGCCATGATGCCGGGCCGCACCGGCGGATCGCCGTCCTACGCCTATCCGGCTTTCAAGAACCGCTGGCCGCGGCTCGCGCCCCATGTCAACGGCGTCACCGCCTGGATGTACTGGGTCGGCTGGATGCCGGTGGCACCGCTCAATATGATATTGGCGTCCTTCTATATAACGCATCTTTTCGGCCTCGATGCCACGCATGGCATCACGCCCATCAGCACGTTCATTCCGTGGTGGACGCTGGCGATCACCGCCGTGGGGCTGATCGTCCTGTCGATCCCGGCCTATCTCGGCATCCGCTTCGGCACCTCGATGGCGACGATCCTGGCGGTTCTGTCGATGATCCCGCTGACCTTTCTGTCGATCGGCTTCATCTTCAATCCCGGCGCCGCGAACTGGAGCGAGCTCGCCGGCTTCCCGCATCTCGACGGATCGAGCTTCCTCAGTCCGATCGGCGGCTATCCGGCCTGGATGATGTATGTCGCCTACGCTTTCCCGTTGCTGTGGACGGTGATCGCCTATGAGGCGGCGGCCTGCTACATCGGCGAATGCAAGCATCCGGGGCGGGATGCGAAGATCGCCATGACGCTGGAAGGCGGCTACGGCGTGTTCGTCTATACCATGCTGCCGATCTCCTTCGTTGTCGTGCTCGGCGCCAAGGCCATCTCGGACCCGGCCTTCGTCGATCCCAAGACCATGTTCGTCACCTTCGCCAGCAACATCTTCCCCGGCGTGGCCGGCGCGGTGATGGAATGGCTGATGGCCGGCATGCTGATCGTGGCGCTCGTGCTGTCGGCGCTGAACTCGCTGATGGGCTGCTCGCGCTCGCTCTATCAGATGTCGCTCGACGGGCAGTTCCCGCGCTTCTACCAGCACCTGAACAAGCACCATGTGCCGGACCGGGCCATGATGACCAACGTGGCCGCAAGCCTGCTCATCGCCTTCATGGGCGGTGCGATCGAGATCTATTCCTTCTCGAACGTGGGCTATCTCGGGTCGTTCGTTCCCGTGCTGATCGGCTACTATCTGCTGCGTAACGATCGGCCGAACGTGAACCGTCCGTTCCGGCTGCCGGAATTCTTCAAATATGTGGCTCTCGCGCTGGCGGCGCTCTACTTCTTCGTCTGGCTCGTCGGCGGACTCATATATTCCTACATCGGCGGACAGGCGATCTACTATTTCCTCGGCGTCGCGACCATCTTCATGTACCTGCCGCTGTACTGGTACAGGAAGGCGGAGGATCGCAGGGCCGGCGCGGTATCGCTCGACAGGCCCCTGACCGAAGCGGCGGGGGGCTGATCGATGTTGCGCAACCTCCTGCTGCGAACGCGGCCCGTCCACCCGCGTGAGGGTTCGAAAGTTCTGGTCGCCTCGGAAGGCCGGAGCTTCGGCGAAGACGTTCTGCAACTGGCCGCCCGCATCTCCCGGGAGGGGGGCGGCCAGGTCCGGGTGCTTGCCGTCGCACGGCTCTGGGGGACGGGCTTCGGCCTGCCCAATCCGGGCCTGCGGCCGAGCAAGCGTGAAATGTCGGAGCAGGAGGAAAACGTCGGCCGCGCCATCGCCAGGCTGGAAGAGCTTGGCGTGGCGGCCGACGGCCACATCGTCATCACCCGCAATCCTCGCAAGAGCATTCTGCGCGAGGCGGTGCGGCACGGTTGTGCCGCCATCGTCATGGGAGCCGATCCGCAGCGCAACTGGCTGATCGGCTCGATGATGTGGAGCCAGGAGCCTTATCGCGTTCGTCGAGGTGCGCCCGTTCCGGTCCACCTTGTCGAGACATCGGCGGCAACCGCCGCCCGGTCGCGCATGGAGCCGGCGTCAAAGGCGCCGGCAAAATTGCGACTTGTCTTAAATGAAAAAAACATTCATCACAGTTGAATTGCGTCAAAGACCCTGCTACCTTTCATTTCAGCAGGCATGAGCTGGGAAGAGGTGAGATACCGATGTGTGGCATTGTAGGGCTGTTCCTGAAGGACAAATCGCTGGAGCCGCAACTGGGCTCCTTGCTGTCGGATATGCTGGTTTCGATGACCGACCGGGGTCCCGACAGCGCGGGCATTGCGATCTACGGATCGACTGAGAAGAATCGCGGCAAGATAACGATCCAGTCGCCGACTCCGGACCGCGACTTCGCCGGTCTCGATCAGGAGATCGCCAAGAAGGTGGGGGCTCCCGTCGCGATGACGGTGAAATCCACCCACGCCGTGCTCGAGGTTCCGGTGGACAAGGTCGAGAGCGTTCGCGGCGCGATCGCCGAGCTGCGTCCGGACGTTCGGATCATGGGCGTCGGCGAATCGATCGAGATCTACAAGGAAGTCGGCCTTCCGGAGAAGGTGGCCGAGCGTTTCGAACTTTCGAAGATGTCCGGCACGCACGGCATCGGCCATACCCGCATGGCCACCGAGTCGGCCGTGACGACGATGGGCGCGCATCCGTTCTCGACCGGCCCCGACCAGTGCCTGGTGCACAACGGTTCGCTTTCCAACCACAACAACACCCGTCGCGAGCTGAAGCGCGAAGGCATGAAGTTCGAGACGGAAAACGACACCGAAGTCGCGGCCGCATATCTCTCGCACAAGATCGCGAGCGGCATGGGTCTGGGCGAGGCTCTCGAGGCCAGCCTCAACGATCTGGATGGCTTCTTCACTTTCGTGGTGGGCACCAAGAACGGCTTCGGCGTCGTCCGCGACCCGATCGCCTGCAAGCCGGCCGTCATGGCCGAGACCGACCGCTATGTGGCGTTCGGTTCCGAGTATCGCGCCCTGGTCAATCTGCCGGGCATCGAGCAGGCGAGGGTCTGGGAGCCCGAGCCGTCAACCGTCTATTTCTGGGAGCATTGAGACGATGCCTACATCCAATCTCGCTACTATGCCCGCCAGTGCGCGGGCCGATGAGGCCCGGATCGTCGATCTGGCGGAAATCTCGCTCAGGGACCTGAACCGGGCCCTGCATGATCCCCAGGAAGTCGCGCGCGACACCGCCTGGGAAGTTCTCAACCCCAAGGGCAGCCATGCCGTGGCCGTCGGGGTCGAGGCGCCCATCAATGTGGATGTGCGCGGCAGCGTCGGCTACTACTGCGCCGGCATGAACCAGAAGGGCACGATCACGGTCCACGGTTCCGCTGGTCCGGGCGTCGCCGAGAACATGATGTCCGGCACCGTCGTCGTGAAGGGCGACGCCTCGCAATATGCCGGCGCCACCGGCCGCGGCGGCCTGCTGGTCATCGAGGGCAACGCCTCGTCGCGTTGCGGCATTTCGATGAAGGGCATCGACATCGTCGTGCGCGGCAATGTCGGCCACATGTCGGCCTTCATGGCGCAGTCGGGCAATCTGGTCGTGCTGGGCGACGCCGGCGACGCGCTGGGCGATTCCATCTACGAAGCTCGCCTTTTCGTGCGCGGCAAGGTAAAGAGCCTCGGCGCCGACTGCATCGAGAAGGAGGTGCGTCCCGAGCACATCGCGATCCTGAAGGGGCTTCTGGACCGCGCGGGCATCACCGATGTGAAGCCGGAGGAGTTCAAGCGTTACGGCTCGGCGCGCACCCTCTACAATTTCAACATCGACAACGCCGACGCGTATTGAGGGCAACATGACCTATCACAATCCCCCGACGACCCCGCGCCACTCGGCCACGTTCGATGAATACAGCATGTCGGAAATCCGCCGCGCCGCGGCGACCGGCATCTACGACATCCGCGGCTCGGGCGCCAAGCGCAAGGTCCCGCATTTCGACGATCTCCTGTTCCTCGGCGCGTCGATTTCGCGTTATCCGCTCGAAGGCTATCGCGAGAAGTGCGAGACCAAGGTGGTGCTCGGCACCCGCTTCGCCAAGAAGCCGATCGAACTGAAGATCCCGATCACCGTGGCGGGCATGAGCTTCGGCTCGCTGTCCGGCCCGGCCAAGGAGGCCCTCGGCCGCGGCGCGACGATCGCCGGCACCTCCACCACCACCGGCGACGGCGGCATGACGGAGGAAGAGCGCGGTCATTCCAAGACCCTGGTCTACCAATACCTGCCGTCGCGCTACGGCATGAACCCGCGTGACCTGCGCCGCGCCGACGCCATCGAAGTGGTGGTCGGACAGGGCGCCAAGCCCGGCGGCGGCGGCATGCTGCTCGGCCAGAAGATCTCCGACCGCGTCGCCGAGATGCGTACCCTGCCCAAGGGCATCGACCAGCGCTCGGCCTGCCGTCACCCCGACTGGACCGGTCCGGACGATCTCGAGATCAAGATCCTCGAAATCCGCGAGATCACCGACTGGGAAAAGCCGATCTACGTCAAGGTCGGCGGCGCGCGCCCCTACTACGACACCGCGCTCGCCGTTAAGGCCGGTGCCGACGTGGTCGTGCTCGACGGCATGCAGGGCGGCACCGCCGCCACGCAGGAAGTGTTCATCGAGCATGTCGGCCAGCCGACGCTCGCCTGCATCCGGCCTGCGGTCCAGGCCCTCCAGGACCTCGGCATGCACCGCAAGGTGCAACTCATCGTCTCGGGCGGCATCCGCAACGGTGCCGACGTGGCCAAGGCGCTGGCGCTGGGCGCCGACGCGGTTTCGGTCGGCACTGCGGCCCTGATCGCGCTGGGCGACAACGATCCTCGTTGGGAGAGCGAGTATCAGAAGCTCGGCACCACGGCCGGCGCTTACGACGACTGGCACGAGGGCAAGGATCCTGCCGGCATCACGACGCAGGATGCGGAACTGATGAAGCGGGTGGATCCGATTGCTGCTGGTCGCCGCCTTGCGAATTATCTAAAAGTCATGACGCTGGAGGCACAGACGATCGCCCGTGCCTGTGGCAAGAACCACGTCCACAATCTCGAGCCGGAGGATCTGTGCGCCTTGACCATCGAGGCGGCAGCAATGGCGGGTGTCCCGCTGGCCGGGACGAATTGGGTGCCTGGCAAGAGCGCCTTTTAACAAGCTCGATTGGGAGGAAAATTCATGGGTACGGCCTTCGATGCCAAAATCGACCAGGCGGAAGTAACTGACCTCGGCGAGTTCGCCAAGACTCGCAAGATCAGGTACTTCATGGTCTCCTTCACGGACCTTTTCGGCGCACAGCGTGCAAAGCTGGTGCCCGCCCAGGTCATATCGGACATGCAGAAGGACGGAGCCGGCTTTGCCGGCTTCGCCACTTGGCTGGACCTCACGCCGGCGCATCCCGACATGCTGGCCGTACCTGATGCCTCTTCGGTCATCCAGTTGCCCTGGCGGCCGGAAGTGGCCTGGCTCGCTTCCGACTGCATCATGGAAGGCAAGAGCGTCGGGCAGGCTCCGCGCAACACGCTGAAGCGCCTGGTCGCCGAGGCGGCGGAGCAGGGCATCCGCGTCAAGACCGGCGTCGAGCCGGAGTTCTTCCTGGTCACGCCGGACGGCAAGCAGATTTCCGACGGTTACGACACCGCGGAGAAGTCCTGCTACGACCAGCAGGCGGTCATGCGCCGTTTCGACGTCATCGCCGAGATCTGCGACGCCATGCTCGAACTGGGCTGGAAGCCCTACCAGAACGACCACGAGGACGCGAACGGCCAGTTCGAGATGAACTGGGAGTATGACGACGTCCTCGCGACGGCGGACAAGCACTCCTTCTTCAAGTTCATGGTGCGCTCGATCGCCGAGAAGCACGGGCTGCGGGCGACCTTCATGCCCAAGCCCTTCAAGGGCCTCACCGGCAGCGGCTGCCACGCGCACATCTCCGTGTGGGACCTCAGCGGCAAGTCCAACGCCTTCGCCGACAAGAGCAAGGAACTCGGCCTCTCGGATCAGGGCCGCCATTTCCTCGGCGGTATCATGAAGCATGCGTCCGCGCTGGCCGCGATCTGCAACCCGACGGTCAATTCCTACAAGCGCATCAACGCGCCGCGCACCGTTTCGGGCGCCACCTGGGCACCGAACACGGTGACCTGGACCGGCAACAACCGCACCCACATGGTGCGCGTGCCGGGCCCCGGCCGCTTCGAACTGCGCCTGCCCGACGGTGCGGCCAACCCGTATCTGATGCAGGCCGTGATCATCGCGGCCGGCCTGTCCGGCATCCGCACGAAGGCCGATCCCGGCCCGCGCAGCGACGTCGACATGTACCGCGAGGGTCATACCGTCACGCACGGCGCCAAGCTGCCGCTCAATCTGCTTGACGCCCTGCGCGCCTATGACGAAGACAGCGAGCTGAAGGCCGCCATGGGCGAGGAGTTCTCGGCGGCGTTCATCAAGATGAAGACCACCGAGTGGAACGCCTACGCTTCCCACTTCACCCAGTGGGAACGGGACAACACGCTCGACATCTGAGATGCCGATGCCCGCCGCTCCGGCGGCGGGCAACCACTGCGCGGCCGCATTTTCGCCGGAGCAAACTGCGATGAAGTATTCGATATTCTCCCTTGCCAAGGCAGCGCTGTCCGGCCACCAGGGCTGGACGAGGGCCTGGCGCGACCCGGCGCCGAAGAGCCGCTACGACGTCGTCATCATCGGCGGCGGCGGCCACGGCCTCGCAACGGCCTATTTCCTTGCCAAGGAATATGGCATCCGCAACGTCGCCGTGCTCGAAAAGGGTTGGATCGGCTCCGGCAATGCCGGCCGCAACACCACCATCATCCGTTCCAACTACATGCTTCCGGGCAATGTCGGCTTCTATGAGCTGTCCATGAAGCTTTGGGAGCGGATGGAGCAGGACCTCAACTACAACACCATGGTGAGCCAGCGCGGCATCATCAATCTCTACCATTCCGACGCGCAGCGCGACGCCTTTGCCCGGCGCGGCAATTCCATGCGCATCAACGGCATCGACGCGGAACTTCTCGACGCCGAGCAGATTCGCAAGGAGCTGCCGTTCCTCAACTATTCCAACCCGCGCTTCCCGATCCTGGGGGGCCTCGCCCAGCGGCGCGGCGGCACGGCCCGCCACGACGCGGTGGTGTGGGGCTACGCCCGCGCCGCGAACGACCTGGGCGTCGATATCATCCAGAATTGCGAAGTCACCGGCTTCCAGCGCACCAACGGCCGCATCACCGGCGTCGAGACGACGCGCGGCAACATCGCTGCCGGCAAGGTCGGCATGGCCGTCGCCGGCAACACTTCGCGCGTCGCGGCCATGGCCGGCATGAAGCTGCCGGTCGAGAGCCACGTGCTGCAGGCGTTCGTCTCGGAGGCGATCAAGCCGCTTATTCCGGGCGTCGTCACCTTCGGCGCCGGCCATTTCTATGTCAGCCAGTCCGACAAGGGCGGCCTCGTCTTCGGCGGCGACCTCGACGGCTACAACTCCTATGCCCAACGCGGCAACATGCCGGTGATGGAAGACGTCTGCGAGGGCGGCATGGCGATCATGCCCATGATCGGGCGCGTGCGCCTGCTGCGCCAGTGGGGCGGCATCATGGACATGTCGATGGACGGCACGCCGATCATCGACAAGACCCCGGTCGAGGGCCTCTATCTCAACGCCGGCTGGTGCTACGGCGGCTTCAAGGCGACGCCGGCTTCCGGCCTCGTCTTCGCCCACCTGATGGCGCGCGACGAGCCGCATCAGGAGGCGACCCGCTTCCGGCTCGACCGTTTCCGGCGCGGCGCCATGGTCGACGAAAAGGGCCAGGGCGCCCAGCCAAACCTACATTGAAAGCGGGATAGGCCTGATGCGTATTGCATGTCCCTTCTGCGGCGAACGCGAGCTCGGCGAGTTCAGCTATCTCGGCGACGCCTCCCCCAAACGCCCACGCTACACGGTGGACGACGGCACCGATCCCGCGGCGCTGGAGGATGCCTTCTACGACTACGTCTATCTGCGCGACAACGTAGCCGGCACCATGCGTGAATATTGGTATCACGGAGGCGGCTGCCGTTCCTGGCTGATAGCCGAACGCAGCACGCTCACCCACGAATTCAAATCGGTGCAGGCCGCGCCTGGCGCGGGAGCGGCCAAGGCGGCACTGCCGGGAGAATGAGCATGTCGGGTTATACCGAATCCCAACCCCTCAGCAGGACTTCCGCGAAGGAAGACGATGCTGGCACGGCCGCGCGCGCGGCAGGCGGCGCGCAGTCGCACCGGCTTCGCAGCGGCGGCCTGATCGACCGCAAGGCGCCGCTGAGCTTCACCTTCGACGGCAAGGCGATGACCGGCTACGCCGGCGACACGCTGGCTTCCGCGCTGGTCGCGAACGGCGTCAAGCTGGTCGCCCGCTCGTTCAAGTACCATCGCCCGCGCGGCATCATGACGGCCGGCTCCGAAGAGCCGAGTGCGCTGGTGGAGATGCGTTCCGGCGCCCGCCGCGAACCGAACACGCGAGCCACCACGCAGGAGCTCTACGACGGCCTCGTCGCCAACAGCCAGAACCGCTGGCCCTCGCTGCGGCGGGACTTCATGGCGGTGAATTCGCTGCTGTCGCCGATCTTCGTAGCCGGGTTCTACTACAAGACCTTCATGTGGCCGGCGAAGTTCTGGGAATCGCTCTATGAGCCGCTGATCCGCCGTGCCGCCGGTCTCGGCAAGAGCGCGGGCCAGCCCGATCCGGACCACTATGACAAGGTCTGGGCGCATTGCGACGTGCTCGTGATCGGTTCCGGCGCGACTGGCCTGTCGGCCGCCCTTGCAGCCGGCCGCACCGGCGCCCGTGTCATCCTCGTGGAGGAGGACACGTCGCTCGGCGGCCGCCTGCTCAGCGACGGCGGCGAGATCGACGGCGTGTCGGCTGGCGAATGGCTTCGTCGCACGACGGCCGAACTCGAAGGCATGTCCAATGTCCGCATCATGAGGCGGACGGCCCTGTTCGGCGTTTATGACGGCGGCACCTACGGCGCGCTCGAGCGCGTCAACGACCATGTTCCGGTGCCCGGAGCGCATCAGGTTCGCCAGCGTCTCTGGCGCATCGTCGCGAAGCGCAGCGTGGTTGCCGCAGGCGCCCTCGAGCGGCCGATCGTGTTCCCCGGCAACGACCGCCCCGGCGTGATGATGGCTTCGGCCGTCCGCACCTATGTCAACCGTTTCGCGGCCATGCCGGGCCGGCAGGTTGCGCTGTTCACCAACAATGACGACGGCTGGCGCACGGTGGAGGCGATCCAGCGTGCCGGCGGCGCGGTCGCCGCCGTCGTGGATCCGCGCGGCAAGGTTCCCGCCGCATATCAGGACCTGGCCAAGGCTTCCGGGCTGCGCGTCGTGGCGGGCGGCGTGTCCGACATCAAGGGCAGCGTCGACGGCGTCCGCGGCGTCGTGGTGACGGCGAATGACGGCCGCAGCCAGGAGATTTCGGCGGATTGCCTTGCCGTCTCCGGCGGCTGGAACCCGAATGTGGGCCTCTCCTGCTTCCATCGCGGCCGCCCGGTGTGGCGCGACGACATCGCCGCCTTCGTTCCGGGCGATTGCCCGCCCGGCATGACGATGGCCGGTGCGGCGAAGGGCGAGTTCTCGCTCGGCGAGTGCCTGCGCGACGGCCATGCGGCCGGCGCTGCGGCCGCTGCCGACTGCGGCTTCGGCAAGGGCGCGGGCGCGCCGGCGCAGGCGGACGACGAAGCCTATGCGATCTCGCCGCTCTGGCAGGTGAAGGTCAAGGGCAAGGCTTTCGTCGACTTCCAGCACGATGTCACCGCATCGGACGTGACGCTGGCGCAGCGCGAGGGCTATGAGAGCGTCGAGCATCTGAAGCGTTATACCACGCTCGGCATGGCGACCGACCAGGGCAAGACCTCCAACATCAACGGCCTGGCCATCATGGCCGCCGCCACCGGCCGCTCCATCCCGGAAACCGGCACGACGATCTACCGGCCGCCCTATGCGCCGGTCGCGATCGGCGCCTTCGCCGGTCACAACAGAGACGAGACGTTCCACGCCTGGCGGCTTGCGCCGTCGCATCACTGGGCGGCGGCGCGCGGCGCGGTGTTCGTCGACGTCGGCCTGTGGAAGCGCGCGCAATGGTATCCGCAGCCTGGCGAGAAGGACTGGCTGCAATCGGTCAACCGCGAGGTCATGGCCGTGCGCAACGGCGTCGGCTTCTGCGATGTCTCGACGCTGGGCAAAGTCGATGTGCGCGGCGCCGACGCAGGCACCTTCCTCGACCGCGTCTACATCAATGCGTTCTCCTCTCTCGCGGTGGGCAAGGCCCGCTACGGCCTGATGCTGCGTGAGGACGGCATCGTCATGGACGACGGCACCACCTCGCGTCTGGCCGACGACCATTATTTCCTGACGACGACCACCGCCAAGGCCGGTCCCGTCATGCAGCACCTGGAGTTCTGCCGGCAGATGCTGTGGCCGGAACTGGATGTCCAGCTTTCCTCGGCAACCGACCAGTGGGCACAGTTCTCCATCGCCGGGCCGAAGACGCGCGACCTCCTGCAGGCCTTGTGCGACCCGTCCGAGGATCTCAGCAACGAAGGCTTCCCCTTCATGGGCGCCCGCGAGGTCAAGCTGCGCGGCGGAGTTACGGCTCGCCTGTTCCGCATCTCCTTCTCGGGCGAGATGGCCTTCGAAATTTCGGTGCCGGCCCGCTATGGCAACGCGATGGCCGAGAACCTGATGATCGCCGGCAAGCCTTTCGGCGTCACGCCCTACGGCACGGAGGCGCTGGGCGTCATGCGCATCGAAAAGGGCCATGTCGCCGGGCCGGAGCTCAACGGCACCACCACGGCCGACGATCTCGGCCTCGGCAAGATGATGTCCAAGAAGAAGGACTTCATCGGACGGGTGATGGCGGGCCGCGAGGCGCTGGTTTCGCCGGATCGCCAGGTGGTGGTCGGCATCAAGCCGGTCGACAGGCAGCGGCGGCTGCGCTCGGGCGCGCATGTCGTGCCGAAGGGACAGATTCCCGGACCGGACACGGATCACGGCTACGTCACCTCGGTGTGCTTCTCGCCCACGCAGAACCAATGGCTCGGACTTGGCCTGGTCAAGCGCGGACGCGAGCGGTTCGGCGAAGTGGTTCGCATCTACGATCCGTTGCGGAACGAGGACTACGAGGCCGAGATTTGCAACCCGGTCTTCTACGATCCGGAGGGAGTGCGTCAACGTGGCTGATTTTTCCTGGACAACCCAATCGCCTTTGCAAAAGGCGCTGGTGGCGGGCGCCCATGGCGCCTCCGGGCCGGCCGGTGTCACTTTGACGGAGATTCGCGACATCCTGCTGGTGCAGGTCATGGCGCGCCGCGGCAAGGCGGCAGAGACGGCCAAGGCCGCCAAGAAGCTGTTCGGCGCGGAGCCGCCGGCAAAGCCCGGCGTCGCGTCCGGCAAAGGCGTGACCCTGATCTGGTCCGGCCCCGACCAGTTCCTGGCCTATGCGCCGCGGGGCGACGGCAGCCAGCTTGGAAAGATCGCCGAGGCGTTCGCAGGTAGCGCCTCGCTGTCGGACCAGTCCGACGGCCGCTGCCTGCTCCGCATTTCCGGCTCGCGCGCGAGACAGGCCATGGCCAAGTTCCTGTCGCTCGACCTGCATGACAGCGTCTTTCCTGTCGGCGCCGCTGCCACGACCTCGCTCGACCATACGGCAGTCAACCTTTGGCGCGATGCGGACAGCGCAGACGGGTTGCCGGTCTACAATCTCGCGGTTTTCACAAGCTTCGCCGACAGTCTCTACGGGGTGGTCGCGGAGTCTTCCTTGGAATTCGGTCTGCAGTCGGCCTCGGTTGCCGCCGCATAGAGCCGGTTTTATTATTGACGCAAAAGCCCCGTCCCTGACGGGGCTTTTGTCGTTTTGGCCACGGACATCCATCGCCAAGCTCGTCGCGGGTAAAAAAAATGGCTTGGCAACGAGTGCCAAGCCTGAAAAAGGGCGTTCCTGCTTGGGAGAAGAAGGAACGCCGCGGGAGCGGGTGTCGGCTCAGCCTTGTGGCGCGCCGTTTCCGGTGGCGGCGAATGCTTGCGAACGCGAAGCTTGTCGCCCGTCGATCCGAGGATGTGCTCGGCGTTGAGCACCTGCGGGGGACTATGTGGTATAGCCGCCTAATAGTCAACTGACAGGCAACAAAATTTCATTAAAAGAAAGTCTGCATCGAAAACACTGCCTTCGCTGCAGCTCCGCTTGCGCACGGCAGCAGTGTTGCGCAGAGGCGAACGGCCGCCTCATAGAGAGAATATCTTCCTCGCTGCCGTTGCGTTATGGTGCATCGGCGATCAATAACGAGGAAGAGCCGGTCGCCAGGGGAGGAACATGGATCGAGCGTGGAAGCATCAGGGCGAGCACGTCGATGGCAAGGCGGCGCAACCGGCCGCGGAGAAATTCAAGGTCTTGGTGGCGGAGCGCAATCCATTGGTCGTGGCGGCGCTCGGCGACATGATCTCGCGCGATGGTCGGTTCGAACTGGTCGGCAGCCTGCAGAACGGCCGGGACTTCCTCGAGGCTGTTGCCGCGAAGTCCATGCCTTTCGACGTGGCCGTGCTCGGGTGGCGGCTGTCCGACACCGACAGCGGCGAGGTTCTGGCCGAGATGCAGCGCCGCTCGCTCCCGGCGCGGGTGGTCATCTTCTCCAACGACCATGACGTCGCAATCCTCAAGCAGTGCGTGCGCCTGGGCGCGCAGGGCTATTGCTACCAGTTCGAGGATCCCGCGATCCTGTTCGACACGCTGATGGCGGTCGTCCATGGGCGCATCTGCATCCCCTATATCGACGTGTCGAAGATCAACGACACGCCGCTGTCGCGATTGACGACACGCGAACGGGAGCTTCTTGCCGTCCTCGCCGACGGCTGGACCAATCTCCAGATCGCCGCCCGCACCGGCATTTCGGAGAATACCGTCAAATACCACCTCAAGAACCTGTACGACAAACTCGAGGTCAAGAACCGTGCGATGGCGGTGGCCCTCTACGCCAGCGAAAAGAACCGCACGCCTTCGCTCAATTCGCGCTGACCGGCGGCGATGCGCCGGTTGGTCCGTTGTTTTTCCTTGGAAAAATAGCTTTCTTGCGGACGGCTCGCCCGGCCGGAGACCGGTATGCTCCGCCTTTCCCCTGCGGTGCGAACGGGTAGGTTTTGCCCTATCCGATGGGAGCCCGGGGCCTCCGAAAGAGTAGTTTGGGGCCAGTCTCACAAGGTCGGCTTTTCTATCTGGCTAGGTGTTGTTGGAGAAGACATCACGCATCACCATCACCCCAATGCCACAGGTAGAGCACGAGGCTCGCCGCTGTCCTTGGGAGGTTTTGTAATGGCCGGTTATAATCAGCTTTTCGTTCCGGGTCCCACCAACGTTCCTGAGAGCGTCCGGCAGGCGATGAACATGCCCATGGAGGATATGCGCGCCCCGGATTATCCGAGCTTCACGCGCGGGCTCTTCCAGGACATCGCCAAGGTGTTCCGCAACGACGGCGGCCGCGTCTTCATTTTCCCGTCGTCCGGCACCGGCGCCTGGGAATCCGCCATCACCAACACCTTGAACCCCGGTGACCGCGTGCTGATGTCGCGCTTCGGCCAGTTCTCGCTGCTGTGGGTCGACATGGCCGAGCGCATGGGCCTCGACGTCGACGTGATCGATGTCGACTGGGGTACCGGCGTTCCGGTCGAGCTCTACGCCGAGCGTCTCGCGGCCGACAAGGAGCACCGCATCAAGGCCGTGTTCTGCACGCACAACGAAACCGCCACCGGCGTCACCAGCGACATCGCTGCGGTGCGGGCCGCTCTCAACGCGGCGAAGCATCCCGCGCTGCTGTTCGTGGATGGCGTTTCGTCCGTCGGCTCGATCGATTTCCGCCAGACTGAATGGGGCGTGGACCTCGCCGTTTCCGGTTCTCAGAAGGGCTTCATGCTGCCGCCCGGCCTCGGCTTCCTGTCGGTCAGCCAGAAGGCGCTCGACTTCGCGAAGGACTCGACCAGGAACAGCCGGTCGAACCGCTGCTACTTCTCCTTCGAGGACATGATCCGCGCCAACGACACCGGCTACTTCCCCTACACCCCGGCGGTGCAGTTGCTGCGCGGCCTGCGCGTCTCGCTCGACCTGTTGCTGGAGGAAGGGCTGGACAACGTGTTCCAGCGCCATAACCGGCTTGCCGAAGGCGTGCGCCGTGCGGTGGACGCATGGGGCCTGCGCCTGTGCGCCAAGGAAGCGAAGTGGAATTCCGACACGGTCAGCGCCGTGCTCGCCCCGGAGGGGATCGACAGCGCCCAGATCGTCAAGACCGCGTATGAAAAGTACCAGACCTCGCTCGGCGTCGGCCTCAATAAGGTCGCCGGCAGGGTGTTCCGCATCGGCCATCTGGGCTGGGTCAACGAAGTCATGATGTGCGGCGCGCTTTCGGCCGCCGAAATGGCGCTGCGCGACTGCGGTGCGAAGATCACGGCCGGTTCGGGCGTCGGCGCGGCGCTCGAATACTACCGGGTTTCGCAGCAGCCGGCCGTCGCCAAGGCGGCCTGACGCGGCACGGGCCCTTCACGGGAGGAACAGATGAGCCATACCATCCACCATCTGCGCAAGCTTCGGCTCCAGCGCAGCGAGCTCGCGGTGCCGGGCTCGAACCCGGAAATGATCCGCAAGGCTGCCGACGGCGCCGCCGACTACGTCTTCCTCGACATCGAGGACGCGGTGGCGCCGCCCGACAAGGAGCGTGCGCGCAAGAACATCATCCAGGCGCTTAACGAGATCGACTGGCGCGCCCGCGGCAAGACCATCTCGGTACGCATCAACGGCCTCGACACCCACTATATGTATCGTGATGTCGTCGACGTGATGGAGCAGGCCGGCGACCGGCTCGACACCATCCTGGTGCCGAAGGTCGGTGTTCCGTCCGATCTCTACATGGTCGAGGCCATGGTCAACCAGATCGAGATGGCCAAGGGCTTCAAGACCCGCGTGGGCCTGGAGGCGCTGATCGAAACCGCGCTCGGCATGGCCAATGTCGAAGCCATCG
Source organism: Mesorhizobium sp. SP-1A (assembly GCF_032460275.1). Taxonomy (NCBI): domain Bacteria; kingdom Pseudomonadati; phylum Pseudomonadota; class Alphaproteobacteria; order Hyphomicrobiales; family Phyllobacteriaceae; genus Mesorhizobium; species Mesorhizobium sp. SP-1A. Next base: position 107,755 of record NZ_JAVXZD010000001.1, read on the forward strand.
CCGCCTATGGCAGCCGGCTGGAAGCGCTCCATTTCGGCGTCGCCGACTATGCGGCGAGCTGCAAGGCGCGCACCGTCAACATCGGCGGTCTCAATCCCGATTATCCGGGCGACCAATGGCATGCCGCGCTGTCGCGCATGACCGTGGCCTGTCGCGCCTACGGCCTGCGCGCCATCGACGGACCGTTCGGCGACTTCTCCGATCCGGAAGGCTATATCGCCGCCGCGAAGCGCGCCGCCGCGCTGGGCATCGAGGGCAAATGGGCCATCCATCCTTCCCAGGTCGAGCTGGCCAACACCGTCTTCTCGCCGCCTGAGAAGGAGGTGACGCGCGCCCGTCGCATCATCGAAGTGCTGAAGGAAGCGGAAGAGCAAGGCAAAGGCGCCGCCGCTCTCGACGGCAAGATGATCGACGCCGCATCCGAACGCATGGCACGCAATGTGCTCATCATGCACGAAGCGATCGAACACGCGGCCCAGGCCCGCACTTCGCTTCCCAACTGAGCCGAACAGAGGAGGAGTTCGACATGGATATCCACGAATATCAGGCCAAGGAACTGCTTTCGCGCTATTCGGTGCACATCCCGCGCGGCGGTCTCGCCTATAGCCCCGAGCAGGCGGCCTATCGCGCCAGCGAGATCGGCGGCGGCCAGTGGGTCGTCAAGGCGCAGATCCACTCCGGCGCCCGCGGCAAGGCCGGCGGCATCCGCGTCTGCAAGTCCGACGGCGAGGTGTCGGATGCTGCGGAAGCCATGCTCGGCCGCAAGCTGGTGACCAAGCAGACCGGCCCCAAGGGCAAGCTGGTGTCGCGCCTCTATATCGAGGAGACGGTCGACATCGCCCAGGAGCTTTATCTGGGCATCGTGCTCGATCGCAAATCGGAGCGCGTCATGATCGTGGCTTCGGCCTCGGGCGGCATGGAGATCGAGGAGATCGCCGAAAAGCAGCCCGATTCCATCATCCGCGCCATCGTCGATCCGGGTGCGGGCATGCAGCAGTTCCAGGCCCGCGAGATCGCCTTCGGCCTCGGCCTCGAGAAGCATCTGATCGGCAAGGCAGTCGACACGCTGATGGGCTGCTACCGCGTGTTCCGCGATTTCGACGCGGGCATGCTGGAGATCAATCCGCTCGTGGTGACCAAGGACGGCCAGCTCCTGGCGCTCGACGCCAAGATGTCCTTCGATGAGAACGCGCTGTTCCGCCGCGCCGAGATTTCCGAACTGCGCGACAAGTCGCAGGAAGATCCACGCGAGACCTTCGCCAGCGACCGCGGTCTGTCCTATGTCGGCCTCGAAGGCAATATCGGCTGCATCATCAACGGTGCCGGCCTTGCCATGGCGACCATGGACATGATCAAGATCGCCGGCGGCGAGCCGGCAAACTTCCTCGACATCGGCGGCGGTGCGTCGCCCGAGCGTGTCGCCAAGGCGTTCCGCGCGGTGTTGGCGGACAAGAATGTCGAGACCATCCTGGTCAACATCTTTGCCGGCATCAACCGCTGCGACTGGGTGGCGGAAGGCGTCATCAAGGCGATCCGGGAGGTCGGCGTTTCCGTGCCGCTGGTGGTTCGCCTTGCCGGCACGAATGTGGAGGAGGGACGTCGCATCCTGGCCGAGTCGGGCGAGAAGGTGATTGTCGCCGAGACGCTGGCCGAGGCTGCCGAAAAGGCGGTCGAGGCGATGCACGCCTTCTCGAAAAGCAAGAAGCACTAAGGGAGGACGACCATGAGCATTCTTCTCAACCGGCGCACCCGCGTCATCGTCCAGGGCCTCACCGGCAAGATCGGCACGTTCCATGCGGACGACATGAGACGCTACGGCACCAATGTCGTCGGCGGCGTCACGCCCGGCAAGGGCGGCACGGTCCACCAGGGCATCCCGGTCTTCAACACCGTCAAGGGCGCGGTGCGCGAGACCGGCGCTGAAGCCAGCATCGTCTTCGTGCCGCCGCCCTTCGCGGCCGACTCCATCATGGAGGCCGCCGATGCGGGCCTGAAGCTGTGCGTCTGCATCACCGACGGCATTCCCTCGCAGGACATGATGCGCGTCAAGCGCTACATGCGCCGCTTCCGCTACGAGGACCGCATGCGCCTCGTCGGCCCGAACTGCGCCGGCGTCATCACTCCGGGCCAGGCGCTGATGGGCATCATGCCGGGCAGCATCTACCTTCCGGGCCGCGTCGGCATCGTCGGCCGCTCCGGCACGCTGGGCTACGAAGCGGCTTCGCAGATGAAGGCCAGGGGCATCGGCGTCTCGACCAGCGTCGGCATCGGCGGCGACCCGATCAACGGCTCGTCCTTCAAGGACATCCTCAAGCTGTTCGAGGAAGATCCGGACACGGACGCCGTCGTCATGATCGGCGAGATCGGCGGTCCGCAGGAGGCCGAGGCTGCGGAGTGGGCCAAGCACAATATGCGCAAGCCCCTCATCGCTTACATCGCCGGTCTTTCCGCCCCGAAGGGCAAGCGCATGGGCCATGCCGGCGCCATCATTTCCGCCTTCGGCGAATCCGCGCAGGAAAAGGTGGAGATCCTGCGCGATGCCGGCGTCGCCATCGTGCCGACCCCGGCTGCGTTCGGCGAGACCGTGGAAGAGGTGCTGCGTCAGCAGAAGCAGGCTGCGGCCTGATCGATCCTAAGGGGCCGGCTTGCCGGCCCCTTCTTCCTGCTCTATCAGCAGGCAGCAAATCTAAGGACTTTCCATGAAGCCACGCATCATCGTCACCCGGCGCTGGCCGGCCGCCGTCGAGCAGGTTCTGGCCGAACGCTTCGACACCACGTTCAACCAGGGTGACGCGCCGCTCGGTCCCATCGAGCTGAAGGCGGCGTTCCAGGCTTTCGACGCGATCCTGCCCACCGTGAGCGACCACATGCCGGCTTCCGTCTTCCCCGACGGAGACGTCCGCGCCCGTATACTGGCCAATTTCGGTGTCGGCTTCAGCCATATCGACATCGATGCGGCGCGCGAGCGCGGCATCGTCGTCACAAATACGCCGGGCGTGCTGACGGACTGCACCGCCGACATAGCGCTGAGCCTGATCCTTGCGGTCGCCAGGCGCGCGGGCGAGGGCGAGCGCCAGTTGCGTGCCGGCGAATGGGCCGGCTGGTGCCCGACCCACATGATCGGCACGAAGGTCACCGGCAAGAAGATCGGCATCATCGGCATGGGCCGCATCGGCAAGGCGACGGCCAAGCGCGCGCATTTCGGCTTCGACATGGACGTGGTCTTCTACAACCGCTCCAAGGTGGACGACGAGGAGACCCGCGCCATGGGCGCGCGCCAGCTTCCGACCATCGAGGACGTTTTGGCCGAGGCCGATTTCGTCTCGCTGCACTGCCCCGGCGGCGCGGCCAACCGGCATCTGATCAATGCCGAACGGCTGGCGGTCATGAAGCGCAGCGCCTTTCTCATCAACACCGCGCGCGGCGATGTGGTCGACCAGGCGGCCTTGATCGAAGCGTTGGAAAACAAGCGCATCGCTGGTGCCGGCCTGGACGTGTTCGACGGCGAGCCCAATGTGCCCGAGGCGCTCAGGCGCCTCGAGAACGCGGTTCTGCTGCCGCATCTCGGCAGCGCGACCGAGGAAACCCGCGTCGCCATGGGCATGAAGGCGGTGGACAATCTGACCGCTTTCTTCGAAGGCAAGGAACTGCCGGACCGCGTCGTCTGACCGGTTTCCTGGACTGACGGAGACAAGGCCGCCTTCGACTCGATACGAAGGCGGCTTTTCTTTTTGCGGCTAATTGGGGCTCGCTGAAATGCGCCGTCCGCTCGCGGGATCGAACACGTGCAGCGATGCCGGATCGGCGGACAGCCGGACGGTTTCGCCGGACTTCACGTCGGCGCGGCCCATGGCGAAGACGCAGACCTGCTGGCCCGCGAGCGTGACATAGAACTGGGTCGAAAGCCCGAGCGGCTCCACCACCTCCACCAAGGCCTTCAGCCCGTTGTCGGTCAGCCGGATATGCTCCGGTCGCAGCCCGACGGTGATCGCGGCGTCGTTCTCCAAAGGCAGGCCGGCCGGCAAGGCCAGCTTCTGGCCGTCGGCCAGCACGGCCTCCACCTTGCCGGTGCTCATGCTCACGGTCGCAGGCAGGAAATTCATTCCCGGCGAGCCGATGAAGCCGGCCACGAATATATTGGCGGGGCGGTCGTACAGATCGAGCGGAGCGCCGACCTGCTGCACTGCGCCGTCGTGCATGACCACGATGCGGTCGGCCATGGTCATGGCCTCGATCTGGTCGTGTGTGACGTAGACCGAGGTGGTCTTGAGCTGCTGGTGCAGCGCCTTGATCTCGGCGCGCATGTGCACGCGCAGCTTCGCGTCGAGGTTGGAGAGCGGCTCGTCGAACAGGAACACGGCCGGGTCGCGCACGATGGCGCGGCCCATGGCCACGCGCTGGCGCTGGCCGCCGGAAAGCTGCCGCGGCAGCCGCTCCAGCAGCGTCTGCAGGCCGAGCCGCTCGGCAGCCCCGTTGACGCGCGCCTCTATGGCCGATTTGCCGGCTTTGCGCAGCATCAGGCTGAAGCCCATGTTGGACGACACCTTCATGTGCGGGTAGAGCGCGTAGGATTGGAATACCATGGCGATGTCGCGGTCCTTCGGCGCGACGTCGTTGACGACGCGTTCGCCGATGCGGATTTCCCCGCCGGAAACCTCCTCCAGCCCAGCGATCATGCGCAGCAGCGTGGACTTGCCGCAGCCGGAGGGGCCGACCAGCACGACGAATTCGCCGTCGGCGATGTCGAGGTCGACCGCTTCCAGGACGCGGAAATTGCCGTAGTCCTTGCGGACCTTTGCGAGCGTGACGGAAGCCATCGGCTTACCCCTTGACCGCCCCGGCGGTGAGGCCGGTGACGAGATAGCGTTGCAGGAAGGCGAAGAAGATGCAGACCGGGATCAGGGCCAGGATCGACGCGGCCATCATCTGTCCCCAGTCCACCGCGAACTTGCCGATGAAGGTGAGCAGCCCGACTGCGAAGGTCTTCTGCTCATCGCTGGAGATCAGCATCAGCGCAAACAGCAGCTCGCTCCAGGCGGCGGTGAAGACGAAGCCCAGCGTGGCGCCCAGGCCGGGCAGGGTCAGCGGCACGATCACCCGGCGCATCGCCTGGGCGCGCGTGCAGCCGTCGATCATCGCGGCTTCCTCGAGGTCCTTCGGGATGCCGTCGAAGAACGACTGCATGAGGAAGGTGGCGAAGGCGGTGTTGAAGGCCGTGTAGATGATGATCAGCCCGGTCAGGCTGTTGATCAGGCCGAGCTGGCCCATGATGCGGTAGATGGGCGGGATGACCATCACCAGCGGGAAGGTCTGGGTGAGCAAGAGCAGCACCGCCAGCGTGGCCTTGCCGCGGAAGGTAAAGCGCGACATGGCATAGCCGGCCAGCGTGGCGATCACGGTGACCAGCGCCGACGTGGAAACCGACACGATCACGCTGTTGAGGAAGTAGCGCGGGAAGTCGGAGGCGCCGAGCACGGTGGCATAGTTCTCCAGCGTCGTGCGCGAAGGCCAGAGCGTGATGCCCTCAGAATAGAGGAGCCGGGACGGCGTCACCGAGATTTTCAGCGTCCAGTAGATCGGAAACAGCGCGAAGATCACATAGGCGCCAATGGCCCCGTAGAGGCCGATGCCGCCGACGAGGCGCGAGGAACTGGAGCGTCCGGCGATCATGACGTGTGCCTCGTCAGCGTGCGGCGGATGCCGATCAGCACCGCGGCGTAGAGGATGAGCAGCACCAGAAGCAGCACCGCGACGGCCGATGCATAGCCCTTGTCGAGCGACTTGAAGGCGCTGACGTAGATGTAGACCGGCACCGTGTTGGTGGAACCCGCCGGCCCGCCAGCCGTCATGACGAAGATCAGGTCGGCGAAAGTGGCGATCCAGATGGTGCGCAGCATCACCGTGATGGCGATTGTCGGCGCCAGGAAGGGCAGCGTGACTTTGGTGAAGCGCTGCCAGGGCGTGGCCCCGTCGATGGCTGCCGCCTCGTGCAGCTCGCCGGGGATGGACTTCAGCGCCGCCAGCAGCGTGATGGCGAAGAAGGGGATGCCGAACCAGACATTGGCGATGATCGGCCCCCACATGGCGGTGCCGGGATCGGACAGGATGTTGTTCGGCGCCGACATCAGGCCGAGCGCATAGAGCCAGTGCGGCAGCGGGCCGACGATCGGGTTGAACAGCCATGCCCAGGTGAGTCCGGACAGGAAGGACGGCACCGCCCAGGGCAGGAACACCACCGCCTGAACGACCCTGCGGCCGGTGAACGGCTTGTCGAGCAGCAGCGCCAGGCCGAGCCCGAGGAAGAACTGGAAGAACAGGCTGGCCACTGTCCACCACAGCGTGTTGAACAGCGCCTGGCCGAGCAGCGGGTCCGAAAGCATCGCCTCGTATTGGCCGAGCCCGACATATTCCGACTTGAAGGCCGAGAACTTGCGGAAGGAATAGCCGATGCCGATGACCAGCGGTACCAGAAGCACCGCGATCAAAAGCACGATCGCAGGGCTGAGATAGAGCCATGGCTCGACTGCCGCGAAGGCGAAGCGCCCGCGGCGCGGCCTGCCGGCGGATCCTGTCTCGGAAACGGCGTAGGTCATTGCGTGTCCATGGGGTGCCGCACGCGGTCGGCCCGTGCTCGATGTCGATGGAAAGACCCTCTCCCCGGGAGAAAGGGAGAGGGTCGGACCGGAGCGGGCCTATTTCTTGTTCTTGGCCATCCAGTCCTGCTGTTCCTTGGTCAGGAACGCCGCCCACTCGTCGGCGACGTCCTTGGCCGTGCGCTTGCCGAGCAGCATTTCCTGCAGGTCCTTCACCGAGACCGAGTCATAGAAATTGCCGAGGTTCTCCAGATGGGTCGGTGGGGTGACGAAGACATATTTGTCGCCGCCGTTCAGTTCCTCGAACCAGCCCTTGAACTGCTCGGTCTTGAAATGCGGGTCCTCTTCCGCGCCCTTGTGGATCGGGATGACGCCCACTTCCTTGGCCCAGTCCAGATTGTCCTTGGGCGAAAGCAGCGTCGCCATCAGTTTCCAGGCGTCGTCCTTGACCTTGGAATTGGCGAACATGGCCCAGCCGGCATAGCCGAGCGTCGGATAGGCCTTGCCGTTCGGCCCGGCCGGCATCGGCGCCACGGCGAAGTCGTCCGGATTCATCTTCTCGGCGATGCCGAGCAGCGCGTCCGGGTCCTGGTCGAGCATGGCGCAGGTGCCGGAGTAGAACCCGGTGACGATCTCGTTGAAGCCCCAGCTCACGCTGTCCTTGGGCGCATAGCCCTTCTGGTAGATGTCAGCCAGCATTTGCAGGCCCTTGATCGAACCCGGATCGTTGAAGATCGAAGTGCCGTCCTCGTTGAAGTAGCCGCCCTTGCCGTCGGCCGTGTTCATGAACATCTGCGCGCCGTTGAAGGCGCCGGGGCCGCCGCGCAGGCAGTAGCCGTATTTGCCCGGCAATGCCGAGATCTTCTTGGCCGATTCCACGAATTCGTCCAGCGTCGCCGGCGCGTGGTCGAGCCCGGCCTCCTTGAACAGCTTCTTGTTCCAGAACATGGCGCGGATGAAGTAGCCGTACGGGATCATGTACTGCTTGTTGTCCACGGTCGAGCCGAACTGTCTGGCGCGGTCGCCGAGCGTGGCGTTGTCCGGCCACTTCTCCATGTAGGGCCCGAGGTCCTCGAGCTGGCCGTTGTTGGCGTAGAGGCCCATCCAGCGTTCCGGCATCTCGACCACGTCGGGCGTGTCGCCGGCCTGCACCATGGTCAGGAATTTCTCGAAGGCCTGGCCCCAGGGCAGCGAGACCAGCTCGACCTTGACGCCGGGATTGGCCTGCTCGAATTCGGCGATCTGCTTCTTCAGGAATTCCGTTCGCGGCGGGCTGGTGATCACCTCGACCATCTTGACGGTGGTGTCAGCCAGCGCGCTTCCCGCAGATATGGCGAGCCCCGCCACGGCGGCGAGCAGGATGTTCAGTTTCCTCATTTCTGTTCACTCCCATTTTTAGAACCAGTTCTTGTCGCGTTTGCTGTCTTATCTTGCGGCCTTTGCGAATGCCTGGACGATGTCCGCCCAAAGGTCTTCCACGCTTTCAAGTCCGATATGCAGGCGGATGGTGCGCGGCCCGACGCCGAAACGGGCCATCGAGTTCAGGCCGGGCGTCTGCTCCAGCGATGCCTTGGCTGGCACGATCAGGCTCTCATGCCCGCCCCAGCTCACGCCGATGTGGAAATATTTGAGCGCATCGACAAAGGCCGGGATGTCCACGTCCTCGGTGACTTCGAACGAGAACAGCCCGGAATAGCCCGTAAGCGTGGCCTTGCCCGGATGGTTCGAATAGGCCGGATGATGGACGCGCTCGACCTTCTCGTGCGCCTTCAGCCGCGCGGCGATGGCGAGGCCGCTCTTCATGTGATGCGGCAGGCGCAGCGGCAGCGTGCGCAGGCCGCGCAAGAGCAGCCATGCCTCGAACGGCGAAAGCTTGCCGCCGAGATAGGAATAGGTCTGCTCGTTGATCTGCCTGACATGGGCGGCGGAGCCGACCACCACGCCCGCCACCGTGTCGCTGTGGCCGGAAAGATATTTGGACGCCGAATGGATCACCAGATCGACGCCGTGCGCGATCGGCTTCTGGAACAGCGGCGTCGCCCATGAATTGTCGATGACCGTGACGATGCCGTGCTCCCGCGCCAGCCGGGTCAGGGCTCCGAGGTCCTGCAGTTCGAACATCATCGAGGTCGGGCTTTCGAGATAGAGCATCCTGGCGCCCGGCAGCGCGGCGGCGACCGCCTCGGCGTCGGAGCCGTCGACATAGTCCACCTTGATGTCGAGACGGGGCAGCAGGCGCTCGAACAGACGGTAAGCGTCCCCATAGCAATTGCGAACGGCCAGGATGCGCTCGCCAGCGCCGACGAAGGCCAGCACCGTGGCGCTGATCGCGGCCATGCCGCTGGAAAAACCACGCGCGGCCTCCGCCCCTTCCAGCGCCGCCATGCGGGCTTCGAACTCCATCACCGTCGGGTTGTCGCCGCGGGAATAGATCGGCTGGCGCCGCCGGCCGGCGAAGGTGTCGGCCATTTCGGCATAGTTGGCGAAGGTGAACAGCGAGGTCTGGTAGATGGGCGGAACCACCGCGCCGCCGGGGAAGGGCTCGTCATGGGCCAGCAGGCTCGCCGCCTCGGCGAGCGCGCTGTCGTCGAAGCCGTGCATGTCGAAATCGGTTGGCATGTCGTTCATTTCCGGTCCGCGAGTTTGGCCGCGCCGCGCCGCAGGTCGGCTTCGACGGTGGCGATCAGTTTCAGCGCCTCGACGCGCGCGCCTTCGGGGTCGCGAGCGACGATGCGTTCGTAGAGCGTGCGATGGTAAGGGAAGGAGGCATGCCCGAAATCGCGCACGCCGAGCGGATGTTCCCAGAAGCGGTGGAACATCTCGTGCATGGCCGAGATGATCTGCTCGAACAGCGGGTTGCCGGCGGCGCGGTAGACCGCCTGATGAAATTCCCAATCCTCTTCGGAGGACATGCCGTCACGGGCGTGGAAGACCGCTTCCATGATGTCGAGCTTTTCGCGGATCGCCGCGACGTCGCCCTCGTCGGCGCGCTCCGCGCAAAGCGCGGCGGCTTCCGCCTCCAGCGCCCGGCGCACCTCCAGCGTGCGCATCAGGCCGACGAAATCGTTGCCGCCGGCAAGCGTCAGCGGCATGTGCAGCATGTCGGTGGAAACGGCCGCCCTGAGATAGGTGCCGCTGCCCTGCCGCCGCTCCACCAGGCCCAGCCCCTCCCAGCGCGTCAGCGCCTCCCGAACCGTACTGCGGCTGACCCTCAGCCGTTCGGCCAGGATGCGCTCCGTGGGCAGTTTTTCTCCCGGCCCCATTCCCTCCTGCGCCACGAAGCCCGCCAAAGCCTTCAGCACGGCGTCGTCGCGCTGGGTTGTATGTATTGGCGGCAGGTCGAATTCGGTCACGGTCAGCCAATTGGTTCAATGGTCTGACCAATTTCCGCATAGAACATTGTTGCTGTCAAGTGCGCCGCCAGCGAACGCCAGGCGTCGCTCCGTCGATCCTAGTGGGAAATCGTGGCGCGGCCGCTGGTGAGATCGGCGATCATCCGCCGGACAAGGTCTAGCTCCGACGCGTGAATCCTGACGGCCAGCTCTCCGCCGGTCGCGTCATAGCGCTGGCCGAGCACCTGCACGGCGGGCAGGCCCGACAGCCTCGACTGGACGAGCGCCAGGTCGGCGAAGTTGCACGCGATCATCGCCTCGACGGTTTCGACGATCGGGATCTTGTCCGCCGCGCGCAAACAGGCGGCCGCGGTTCCGCCATAGGCGCGCATCAGTCCGCCGCTGCCGAGAAGCACGCCGCCGAACCAGCGGATGACGACAACGGCGATTTTGTCCAGCGACTGGCCGTCCATGGCCTGCAAGATCGGCTTGCCGGCCGTGCCGCCCGGCTCGCCGTCGTCGCTGAAGCGATATTGCTGTCCGATCCGCCAAGCCCAGCAATTGTGGCTGGCGCTGGCATCGGCATGTTCCGCAATGAACGCCTTCGCGTCGTCCTCGCTGACAACCGGACCGGCGATGGCGAGGAAGCGGCTGCGCTTGATCTCCTGGCGAAAGCTCTCGACCTCTTGAAGGGTGAATGGCGCATGCATAGCTGCGCCGTAGCACATTTGGCGCCGGAGCGGTGCGGGGTGCCCGAAAATTCCTTCAAACATCGGTGCGGTTGGTTATTGTCGCAGATGGTCGCGGCAACGGCGGACAAAGATGGGGCATCGGCGCATGAATATCCTCGTATTCCAGCACCTGAGGGTCGAGCACAGCGGCATATTCGGGGAATTCTGGCGCGAGGCCGGCCATCGCGAACACATCGTCGAGCTGGACGAAGGCGACGCCGTCCCGCCGCTCGACGGGTTCGACATGCTGGCTGTGATGGGCGGCCCCATGGATGTCTGGCAGGAAGAAATTCATTCATGGCTGGCGCCCGAAAAGGCAGCGATCCGGCGCTGGGTTAGGGAACTGGGGCGTCCCTATCTGGGCATCTGCCTTGGCCACCAATTGCTTGCGGATGCCCTTGGCGGCAAAGTCGGATTGATGCGACAATCCGAAGTCGGCCTGGCCGACGTCGAATTGACGATGGAAGGAAGGAACGATCGCCTGTTCGCCGGGGTGGAGCCGAAGATTCGGACGCTCCAGTGGCACGGGGCGGAGGTGCAATCATTGCCCGAGGGCGCCGAAATACTGGCTTCCAACCAGGCCTGCGCAGTGCAGGCAATGCGCGTGGGCCCGAATGCCTATGGCTTTCAGTACCATATGGAGATCACCGAACGCACCGTCGACGACTGGGCCAGGATCCCAGAATACAAGGCGAGCCTGGAGCGCGCCATGGGCAGCGAGGAGGCCGAAAAACTGGCAGCCGCCGTTGCCCCGAATCTTGCGGAATTCCGGAATACGGCGCGCCGGATAAACGACAATTTCTTTTCGGCGCCGGCCTGACCGGCTGCCGGATGCCGAACGTTGCTTTTTGGCCTCCGCCGCTGTCGCGATGGACGGCCGCGGAAAGAATTTTTTTGCCGCACGGCGGTTGCAAGGTGCCGCTCGTCCGCAATCGCGCAATGCTGCGCGATTTCCGCGTTGAAGCAGCCGCCTACTTCCGCTAAGAAGCCGTGGCCGACCGGTTCGCCGGTTGGCGGCTTACCGGATCGCGCGCCGATCCTGGCACCCGTAGCTCAGCTGGATAGAGTGCTGCCCTCCGAAGGCAGAGGTCACAGGTTCGAATCCTGTCGGGTGCGCCATGTGCTCCTAAATCCGTTCAGCCCGTGGTGCCAATATGACATGGCGTTTCTCACATTCGGGCGCGTCAGGGGCGCTCCGGTAACAATGGACAGCAGCTCGCAGGGCGCTTCTTGTCAGGCGCTCAGATGATCTTGCGAACATCCTGCTCGAAGCTGAGCACGTGATGCAGTGCGATGCGCTCGGCCGTTTCGCCGTCTCCGCGGCAGACTGCCTCGAGCATCTGGGTCTGCTCGTGCAAGACCGCGTCGAGACCCAGCATCAATTCGGGAAACCGCCGTGTCGCCACATGGAGAATCCGCAGCGACAGGTTGTGGTAGTGATCGAGCGTATCGTACAGGTAGGAATTCTTGGCGGCGCGATAGATGAAGCGGTGGATGCGCCGGTCGAGCGCGAGCAGGGGTTCCCGCTCCGGGGGGCTGGAAAAGGCCGCGAGTTCCGCGAGCAGGCCTTGTGCCTCGCGCCGCTCCGGCTCGCGCAGGCGCTCGGCGGCCAGCCGGGTTGCCCAGGACTCGATCCTCGCCCGCGCCTCGTAGATCGCCGACAGGTCGCTGATGTCGATGTTGGTGACGAACGTGCCCCGGCGGCCGTTGACGTCCACGAAGCCGTCGCGTTGCAACCTTAGCAGCGCTTCGCGCACCGGCGTGCGGCCGACATCGAGCCGCCGCATCAATTCGCTCTCGCGCAGAGGCGTGCCCGGAACCAGCTTTGCCGTGATGATGTCCTCCCGCAGTTGCAGGTAGGTGCGTTCCGCCAGCGTCGAGCCGGCCTCGGCCTTGCCTGCCGCGTCTTCGGGTGTCCACGCGTCCATCCACCTGTCTCCATCGTTCCGTGCGACCCGCTCCGCCCCAGGAATCGCTTGACAACGCACCTCTATAATATACTGTTCAATATATTACACATATATTGATCCGATGACAGGGAGGTATCGGTGATGAAAAAGGGCGTAATGTCGCTTTCGCCGCTCAAGGCAGGCGTGACCGCTTTGCTCGGTGTCGGGATTGGATTGCTGGCCGCTGCACAGGCGGCCGAGGCGGAGGACCTCGAGACGCTGAAGCCCGGCGTCCTTCAGGTCACGATCGAGCCCTACATGCCCTACACGGCGATGAAGGACGGCAAGCTCGTCGGACTGGACAGCGATATTCTCACCGCGGTCGCCGACAAGCTGGGCCTCAAGATGGAAGTCAACGTCACCGATTTCCCCGGCATGCTGGCTTCGGTGCAGTCGCGGCGTGCGGACATCACCATCGGCGGCATCGCCTGGTCCGATGCCCGTCGGAAGGTCGGTCTCTTCACCGATCCGCCTTACTATTCGCCGCCGGCAATGGCCGTTGCCGGCACCGGTGACTATCCGGACGTCAAGAGCCTGGAAGGCAAGAATCTCGGGACCGTCACCGGCTATGTCTGGGCGAAATCGATTGCCCAGGTGCCGAACGCTACCCCGCACACCTATCCGTCGGCCGACAGCGTCTTCCAGGATCTCGCGTCGGGGCGGCTGGATGTCGGCTTCCTCGATCCGCTGCTCATCATCTACCAGCAGAAGGAACGGCCGGACATGAAGTTCCGGGTCGAATACCTGACGCCGCCGGCGGCCGATGAGGTCAAGGCCCATCCCGATTATCAGTACTTCCAGCCTTACATGACCGGTTTCTACCTGCCGAAAGAGGCCCCCAAACTCGCCAAGGCGGTGTCGGACGAGATCGATGCCATGTACAAGGACGGGTCGCTCTCGGCGCTGGTGACCAAATGGGGCGGCGATCCGAAACAGTTCCTGGTTCCCTCGCCGGAGATGGCCGCGCAACGCCGTGGCGTTGACCGTCCCGCGGACTGGGCGCCGCCCTCGATCGCGCCGTGAGCACGGAGGGCAAGACCATGTCTTCCTTCGATACGTTCACCGGGTTCCTCCAGGTTCCCTGGGGCGATTACATGGGCAATCTCGGCGTGGGCCTGCTCCGGACCCTTGCCTATACCGTGGCCAGCTTCGTCGGGGCGGCCGCCCTTGGCCTCGCGCTGGCGCTGATGCGCCTCAACCGCCTGCGGCTGGTGCGGTTGCCGGCCGCCGTCTACACGGAGATCTTCAAGAACGTTCCGCTGCTCGCGATCATCTTCGTGACCTATTTCGGCCTGCCGTCGGTGGGGATCAAGCTCAGCGTCTTCGCCGCCGGCGTGCTCAGCCTCGTCCTCTTCTACGCTGCCTATCTGTCGGAAATCTTCCGCGCGGCCATTGCCGGCATCCATTCTGGCCAGAACGAGGCAGCACAGGCGCTGGGTCTTGGCCGCGGAACCACCTTCGGCCAGGTCATCCTGCCGCAGGCGCTACGGCTGGCCTTGCCGGGCACCAACACCATGTTCGTCGACCTTCTCAAGTCGACCTCGCTCCTGGTGACGATCTCGGCCGCCGAGTTGATGACCCAGGCGCAGTTGATCGCGTCCGAGACGTTCCGGGCGCTGGAAGTCTATCTCGTCATCGCGGCCGTCTATTTCGCGGTCTGCTACCCGGTTTCCCAATGCCTGCTCTGGCTGGAGCGGACGATCCAGGCGGGCGTGCCGCTTTCGCGCGGGCGCAGGCGGCGGCTGAAACTGGCGAAGACGTTGCTGGCAGGTGGAGGCTAGAGCCATGACACGGCATGTAGTCAACGTAGAGCCGGATGCGGCGGCACCGGCCGGCAAGCCGGCCGTCACCATCCGCGGCCTCAAGAAATCCTACGACGGACGGCAGGTGCTCGGCGGCATCGATCTCGATGTGCCGGCCGGCCGGATCGTCAGCATCATAGGCCAGAGCGGCGGCGGCAAGACGACGCTGATGCGCTGCGTCAACCTGCTCGAGCAGCCCGATGACGGCGTCATCGAGGTCAATGGCGAGGCGATCTGCGCCAAGGGCGTCGTGACCTGCAAGGACCTCGCCAGACTGCGCCAGCGCGTCGGCATGGTGTTCCAGCGCTTCAACCTCTTTCCGCATCTGACGGCGGTGGAGAATGTCGTTCTCGCTCAGATGCATGCCGCGGGGATTGGCGAGCGGGAAGCGGTCGAGCGGGCCGTGCGCCTGCTCAAGCGCGTCGGCCTGGGGCACCGGGCGACGGCCTATCCGGAGCGCATGTCGGGCGGCGAGCAGCAGCGTGTGGCGATCGCGCGGGCTCTGGCGCTTGGGCCGACCGTGCTTCTGTTCGACGAGCCGACTTCCGCGCTCGATCCCGAATCGACGGGCGAGGTGCTGCGCGTGATGCGCGAACTGGCGAAGGACGGCATGACCATGATCCTCGTCACCCATGAATTGCCTTTCGCGCGCGAGGTGTCGGACTGGGTCGTCTTCATCGACGGCGGCCGGATCATCGAACAGGGCACGGCGGCGGACGTGCTGGACCGGCCGCGCGAGGCGCGCACGATCGCCTATGTCGCCCGTTACGCGGCGCCCGGTTGAACCGGGCTCCTCGCCGCTGCCCAAACCGGCATGCGGGATCGGCGCATGGCAGCATGGCTGCCATGCCGCGTCGCGAGCGCTTTGGGTGTCTTCTCGTTTGTTTTTCTGACCCGTTGTTGATGAGATGAGCAGGATCACCACCGACGTCGCCGTGATCGGCGGCGGGGTTATCGGCCTCGCGATCGCGCTTCGGCTGCGTGCTGACGGGCGCGAGGTCGTCGTGATCGAGCCGAACGAGCCCGGCAGCGGCGCCTCCTATGGCAATGCCGGCACCATCGCGGACTACGCGGTTATACCGGTGGGGACGCCGTCCGTTCTCCGCAACGCCGTATCCCTGCTCTTCGACGCGAATAGTCCCCTGTCGATCAGGGCGTCGGCGCTGCCGACCTTGTTTCCCTGGCTGGCGCGGTTCGCCCGCGAATCGCTGCCGCGCCGATACCGGCAGAACGCCTGCCGGATCGCTGAGCTCGTTTCCGGTGCTTCCGGCGCGTGGACGGAATTCGCGGCGGAAATCGGGGCGTCGGACCTGCTCTCGGCGAAAGGCTGTCTCTACCTCTATGAGACGCAAAAGGCCTTCAAGGCTGCCGGGGCAGACATCGCGCTGCGCCGCAGCTTCGGCGTTGCCCAGGACCTGCTTTCGGCAGGTGAGGTGCTGCGGCTCGAACCCCGGCTGCCGCCTTTCGAGGGAGGCGGCCTGTTTTTTCCGGGCGCGATCAATCTGAGCGATCCGGGCGAGGTGATGCATCGACTGTCCACGGCGGTTCGCCGGGCGGGCGTTGAATTCATCCGGGCCTTCGCGCAGGGAATCGCACGCCAGTCGAAAGGAATCCGGATCGCCGCAGCACCGTTCGAGATTGGCGCGCGCACCGCAATCATCGCCGCCGGGGCCCAGTCGCGACGGCTGGCCGCGCAGATCGGCGATCCGGTCCGGCTCGACACGGAACGCGGCTACCATGTGGAGTTCGACATGGCCGAGTTGCCCATCGAACGGCCGGTCTGTCCGACGGCGCACGGCTTCTATCTTTGCCCGATGCGCGGCCGGCTGCGCGTCGCGGGCCTCGTGGAACTCGGTGGGCTGACCGCTCGCGCCAACCCGCGGCGCATCGAAAACCTTGCGGCCAATGCCCGCCGGATTTTCCCGGATCTCGGCGAGCCGAGCCGCACCTGGCTCGGCTTTCGCCCGTCGATGCCCGATTCCGTCCCCGTCATCCGCCCATCGAGGGGAGGACGGGACGTCATCCTCGCCTTCGGCCACGGACACATAGGACTGACCCTCGCACCGCGCACCGCCCAGATGGTGAGCGCTCTTCTCGCCGCCTAGTTCGGATTGGACGGCCGCGCCGTGCATTCCGGCCGACTACTGCTCCGCGTTCGTCGAAACTGCTTGCACAATGAGGGCCGCGAGAAGGCCCGGCCCATCCTCGCGCATGGCGAGCGTGAGTTGCGCGCCCTGACTTTCGGCCGCGGCTTGCGCGATCGCCAGACCCAGGCCGCTGCCTTCGCTGTCCTGAGGCCTTGCCCGGAAGAAGCGCTCGAAGACGTATGGCATGTCTTCCTGCGCGATGCCGGGGCCGGTGTCGCGAATCTCGATCCGGGCTTCCTGCCCGGACGCGGTGACGGCAACGTCGATGGTCCCGCCCGATGGCGTGTAGCGCACGGCATTCTCCACCAGATTGCCGAGCATAATTTCAAAATCGGCCAGCGAGCCGATCACCACGGCGGTGTCCTGGCGCGTGATGCCAAGGTCGATCCCACGGCTCTCCGCAAGCGGTGTTAGACGGGCGATCGTATCGATCGCGAGCTGGACAAGATCGATCGGCTGCGGGGTCGGCGCAGGCTCGTGGGCATCGTAGCGTGCGAGGCGCAGGAGCTTGCCGACGAGGCTGCCGGCCCTGTCGATCCCGGCCTCGAGCTCGGCCAGACGCCCGGAAAACCGGCCGTCCCGGTCGTCATGCCGGAGGTTGTCGATTTGGATTTGCAGCGCCGAGAGCGGCGTGCGCAATTCATGGGCCGCGTCCGAGACGAACCGCCGCTGCCGCTCCAGCAAGGCGCGGAGCCGGGTGAGCAAAAGATTGATCGAACTGACGAAGGGAATGATTTCGGCGGGCACGTCGTCAGTCGGAACAGGATCGTCCGCCGCAACGTCCCGCGAGGCGACCGCGGCGGCGAGACGGTTGAGCCGGGCCATTATCCGGTCGATGATCCAGCCCAGCGTCAGCAATGACAACGGGATCAGGATCATGATCGGAAGCGCCGCCTGAAGCGCCGCATTGGCCGCCAGTTCCTGCCGGACCCTCGTGTCCTGGGAAACCTGAACGGTCCGGTCCGGCGCGGCCAGAGTGTAGACGCGCCAGTCGCTGTCATCGGTTGAAATGTCGGCAAATCCGGTCGCCGATTGCCGCGGGAGACCGACGGCAGGATGCGACTGACGCAGCGGCCGGCCGGCCGCATCCCAGACCTGGATGACGAAGTCGTCCTCGGGATCGTGCGGCACGCCGCTATCCGGACCGGATGCCGGCGGTGACGGCGCGTCCCCGACATAGAGCGCGATCTGCCGAAGCTGGTTGTCGAGGAAGGTGGATGCCTCGCTGCGGACGAGGACGTAGGAGGTTACAGCCGCGCAAATGCCGATGGCCGTCATCAATCCGGCGAGCCAAAGGAATGCGGTGCGGCGGATCGAAAGCGCGCTCGTCACTTGGGGATCATCCAGCCGGCGCCACGGACATTGCGTATGATGTCCTTGTCGAACTTGCGGCGCACATAGTGGATGAGCACGTCGACGGCGTTGCTTTCCACTTCCTCGCCCCAGCCATAGAGCCTTTCTTCAAGCTGGGCGCGGGAAAGGATCCCTCCGGGACGCTCCAGCAGCGCCTGAATCAGGGCGAACTCACGCGCCGGCAACACCTCGCCTTTGCCACGATATTTTACCTCGTGGCTCGACAGATCCAGTTCGACCTCGCTCGTGTTGAGGGTCGAAACCGCCTGGCCGCCATGACGGCGCAGGACGGCACGCATGCGAGCAAGCAGTTCCTTCACTTCGAACGGCTTGACCAGATAGTCGTCGGCCCCGAGGTCCAGCCCCGCGACGCGATCGTCGAGTTCGTCACGCGCCGTGATCAACAGGATCGGCCTCCGGTCGCCGGCGGCGCGCAGCGAGCGCAGGATTTCCAGGCCCGAACGGCCGGGCAGGCCGATATCCAGCAAGACGAGCGCATGCCCGCCGACGGAGGCGGCTTCTTCGCCGAGATGTCCGTCGCGCACCCAATCCGCCGACATGCCGGCGTCGTCGAGGGCCTGCACCAAGGCCCCGCCGAGCATCATGTCGTCTTCGATCACCAGAACACGCATGCTTTAAAGATAGACGGAACATGCCGGCCTGCACAGGTTTCGGTGCGGGCCAGCCGCGCGAAGCCGGCTGTGCTCCGGCGCCACGCCGACGCCGGTTCTAATTCTCAGCTAATTGAACCCGCGTAGTCACGATTGGCCAATCGAACGCATTCAACCAGCGGGGCGGCGCGAACCATGCCGTCTTGCCTTGCCAGAACCAAGAGATCCGCTGATGAGACAAATCCTTCTCGCGATTGCCCTGATCGTCGCGCCGGTGGCCGCCTTCACGGGGGTCGAACTCTACGCTGGCAATGCGCCCGCCAAGACGGCGACCCTCGGCGACCTTTCATCCTTCAAGAGCATCATCTCTGACGTCCAGATCCTCGCTTCCAAGGGCGATCTTCCTGGCGCCGCCAAACGCATCACCGATTATGAAACAGCGTGGGACCAGGCCGAGACGGCGATCCGCCCGCTGAACCAGACCGACTGGAACAATATCGATGCCGCCTCGGACGCTGCGCTGAAGGCTCTGCGTCAATCCCCTCCCTCGGCCGACAAGGTCAACAAGACGCTCGCTGCCCTGATGGCGGTTCTCGACAATCCGGCCCAGCCCGCCTCCTAAGCACTCGCCGCACCGCGCCGCCGATATTCCCTCCCTCATCCAAGGAGAGCCGTCATGTCCGCACCGAATGCTGCCACCAAAGCAGTCGTCTACAATCGCGTTCCACGCGTCACCGCCGACTTCTGGCTCATCAAGCTGATGGCCGTCACCATGGGGGAAACGGCGGCCGACTATCTGAATGTACAGATGGGCCTGGGCCTGACGGCGACGTCGCTGATCATGTCCGCAATCCTGGCGGTGGCGCTGGCCTGGCAGTTCGCGCAGAAGCGTTATGTTCCCGCCGCCTATTGGCTTTCCGTGGTGCTGATCAGCATCGTCGGCACCTTGATCACCGACAACCTGGTCGACAATTTCCATGTGCAGCTGCTGGACACGACCATCGCGTTCTCCATCGCCCTGGCGTTGACATTCATGCTGTGGTTCCAGGCGGAGCGGACGCTTTCCATCCACTCCATCTTCACCGGCCGGCGCGAAGCCTTCTATTGGCTGGCCATCCTGTTCACCTTCGCGCTCGGCACGGCGGCGGGCGACCTTGTGGCCGAGAAGTTCGCGCTGGGCTATCTGGCGACCGGCATCCTCTTCGGCATGATCATCGCCTCGCTCGCCATCGGCTACTTCTTTCTCGGCCTCGACGCGATCCTCGGCTTCTGGCTGGTCTATATCCTGACCAGGCCCCTGGGGGCCTCGTTCGGCGACTTGATGTCCCAGCCGGCGCAATATGGCGGCTTTGGCCTCGGCACGGTCGTCACCAGCGCCATCTTCCTTGCCGCGATCGTTCTGATCGTCATCTTCATGAGCCTGCGGCATGAAGGCGAGGAACTGGTCGAGATCGACGCACGCGGCAGGCCGGCCGCTCGCAAAGGCCATGGATTCACCACGGCAGAAGAAAAGAGCTGAGCCGATCCGGTAAATCTCAGCGATTTATCGACGCGCTGGCACAGGCGATGGATCGGGGTCGGGCCTCGGTCCAGGCGACATTGATGGCTGCGGGCCCGGGCGGTACGGTCGTGGCGGCGTTGCCGCGGTCTGTAACGGAGGTTCCCGCGTTTCATCCGGGTTGGGATTCGGGGCTTCGTCCGGAAGACGGTCCGGTTCGGGTTCATCGATCGGTCGCGGGCCGTCTGGCAGCGGCCACGGAAAATCCTCGTCAGGGGGCTTCTTCGGATCAGGCATCGCTTGATCTCCATTCTGGTTCATACGGCAACGTCCCGAGCGCGGCATAATGCTCGTACAGGCCTGTCGGAGCGCCATGTCATCGAACCCGATCTCGAAATCGAACACCTCGATGTTCTCCTGCATATGCCGGCTCCGGTTTGCCTTGGGCGGCGGAACCGTACCTCGCTGGAGATTCCAGCGGACGGGTCCATAGGTCCGCTCCTTTCCTGTGATTGCAGCTAATCGCGGTGTGCGCGCGTCCTGGCTGCCTTTCGCGCCGCTGCGGAGCGGCCCGCCGGACCTTTGGTTTCGGCGGCCTTCTTGGCGGCGGCGGACCGTTCTTGGGCGGTGCGATGGGACGCTGCGCTTTTGGCCTGCCGCGAAAGGGCTTTGTGGGAGGCGCTGCTTTTCGGTTCGTGCTTGAGGACTTCCGACACCGCTTTCGAGACCTTGGGCCGGCGCTTCGGTTTTCGTTCGCCCTGACCCACTTCATAGGCATATTCGGCGCTCTCGCGCGTGCTCTCCTTCACGTCGCCCTTCTTCGGCGGCGGCAGGTCGACGCCGGCGCGCCGCGCTTCCGAAAGACCGATGGCGATCGCCTGTTTGGTGGAACGCGCACCGTGTTCGCCTTTGCGGACCTTTTTTATTTCCTCGTGGACGAACTCGCCGGCCTGCGTACTCGCCGACTTACCTTCGCGTTTGTCTTCTCGCGCCTTCTCGATGGTTTTCTTGTCCGGCATTGTCTTCTCCTCGTTGGAACGAGGCATGATCGGCTGTGGCGGCGGTCGTAGCGTCCGTTCCGGACGTCGCCCTTCCTCAGATCAATGATCGTGCTCGCTGTTGGGCGTGCTCGACACCGGTCTGTCTGGAACGCAGGGCGTCGGCAAGAGTTCCGGCGTTGCGGATCGGAACGATGCCCGGCTCGTCGCAAAGCATCCGCTTCGGAGACGGCGAGGGCGGCGCGGCCAGAATTTGCGGACAAGCCGTCAAAACAATCGCCGAACGGACGAAACAATAACTTCGGTGGCGTGTTGTGTCATCAATGGGCGCGCGGGCACCTTCTCATCGGGAGGCGATGATGAGCGCTACCGGCCTCGAGGTTTTCGACAAGATCGTACAGACCACCAATATCTGGCTGAAGGAGATCATGGACGATCTCGGGTCCGATCGGCAGATGGCGTGGCATGCCCTCGGTGTCGTCCTGCGGACCTTGCGCGACAGGCTGCCGCCGGAACTGGGAGCCAATCTTGCCGCCGAACTGCCGCTCCTCGTCCGCGGCGCCTATTACGACCAGTACAAGCCATCGGACGGTCCGAACCGGGATCGATCCGTCGAAAAGTTCCTGGATCCGGTCGCGGACGGACTGGCGGCCACCCGGCCGGTCGACGCCGGCGATGCGGCGCGCGCGGTGTTCAAGACGCTTGTTCATCATGTCGACCTCGGCCAGTCGGCAAAGGTGCGCGACGCCTTGCCGAAGGACATCCAGACGCTTTGGCCGGACAGTGTCGGCGCGTAGACGGTGAACGTGCCATGGCCGTGCTCCCGGATTCCGAACTCATTCGCGCCGAAGGTGCCGCAGAGCTTGCCGGCCTGATACGGAGCTTCTGCCTGCATCTTCCAGCACCTGAGAAAGCCGGTGCGTTCGCGGAACCTTTCGACCGCTTCGCCGGCGCGCGCGTGGTGCTTCTGGGCGAAGCCACGCACGGCACCGCCGAATTCTACCGCGCGAGGGCGGCGATCACGCGGCGCCTGATCGAACGGCATGGCTTCAACATCGTGGCAGTCGAGGCCGACTGGCCGGATGCGGGGCGCATCGACCGCCATGTGCGGCACATGGGGGCGGGCGCCCATGACGAGCAGGCCTTTGCCCGTTTCCCCACCTGGATGTGGCGGAACGAGGAGGTGGCGGCTTTCGTCGACTGGCTCCACGGCCATAACGAGAGACTTCCTGTGGCTGATCGGGTCGAGTTTCGCGGTCTCGACGTCTATTCCCTGCGCGGTTCGATCGCGGCGGTGCTCGATTATCTCGAAAAAGTCGATCCGCCGGCCGCCAGGCGTGCGCGGGAGAGGTATGGCTGCCTGACGCCCTGGCAGACAGAGCCGAGCTGGTACGGTCGCGCTGTCGCGATGAACGAGCGCGACAGTTGCGAGGACGAGGTCGTCGCGCAACTGCGCGAGATGCTCGACCGGCGGCTGCACTATGCGGGCCAGGACGGCGAAGCCTTCTTCGACGCGGCCCAGAACGCGCGCATCGTGCGGGCGGCCGAACATTATTATCGCATCATGTATCGCGGCTCGACCGAATCCTGGAACCTGCGTGACCGGCATATGTTCGATACGCTCCAGCATTTGCTGGAAGCGCGCGGCCCCGGCGCCAAGGCGGTGGTGTGGGCGCACAACTCCCATGTCGGCAACGCCGCCGCGACCGCAATGGGCTGGCAGGGCGAGTTCAACATCGGCGAACTCTGCAAGACGGCCTATGGCGAGGAAGCGGCTTCGATCGGCTTCGGAACGGATCGCGGCACCGTGGCGGCGGCAGATGACTGGGACGGCCCGATGTGGGTCAAGAAGGTGGTCCCGGCGCGCAGCGATTCCTACGAGCGGGTCTTCCGGCAATCGGGCGTCGCGCGCTCGCTGACGCATCTCGACGGCCCACGGCAAGGCGAGCTTCGCGAGGCACTCTCACGACCGCGGCTCGAACGCGCCATCGGGGTCATCTACCGGCCCGAAACTGAGCTCTACAGCCATTACTTCGAGGCGGTGCTCCCCGAGCAGTTCGACGCCTATGTCTGGTTCGAGGAAACCGGCGCCGTGACGCCCCTCCCTGCGGAGCGCCCGCATGGCGTGCCGGAAACCTATCCGTTCGGGGTGTAGCGATGGTTTCAACTGTCCCCCGCGATGTCGAGGAGGTGCGGATCGGACCGAGCCGACTGGCCGGGCTGCTCGGTGTGCCTGAAGGAGCGCGGGGCATCGTCATCTTCGCCCATGGCAGCGGCAGCGGCCGGCTGAGTTCGCGCAACAATCATGTGGCGGCCGCTCTTCGCCGGGCCGGGTTGGCAACGCTGCTTCTCGATCTCCTGACTGCCGACGAAGAACAAGACAGGCGCAATGTCTTCGATATCGCCCTGCTGGCGTCGCGGCTGGCGCTGGCAACCGATTGGGCGGCGAAGGACGAGCGTACAGGCCATCTTGTCCCGTTCTATTTCGGCGCGAGCACAGGCGCCGCCGCCGCGCTTCTGGCGGCTTCGCATCCCGACGCACGGGTCGCGGCCGTCGTCTCGCGTGGCGGGAGGCCGGATCTGGCAATCGGCGCACTCGCCTCGGTGCAGGCGCCGACCCTGCTTCTGGTCGGCAGCCTGGACGGTCCTGTCATCGAAATGAACGAGCGGGCCCTGGCGGCGCTACGCACGGAAAAGCGACTGGTTATCATTCCGGGAGCCAGCCATCTTTTTGAGGAGCCGGGCACGCTCGACCAGGTGGTGCGTTACGCCACGGGCTGGTTCCTGGCGCACCTGCGGGGATAGCTGCGATGCTGAGCGGTGGAACAAAATTCAAGGATCGTACGGATGCGGGGTGCAGGTTGGCGCAAGCATTGACGCGATTTGCCGGAGCCAAACCGCTCGTGCTTGCCCTGCCGCGCGGTGGCGTTCCCGTTGCCTTCGAGGTGGCGAAGGTCCTCCATGCGCCACTCGATCTGCTGCTCGTGCGCAAGATCGGCGCGCCGGGCCATGCCGAATACGGAATTGGTGCGGTCGTCGACGGAGCGAACCCGCAACTCGTCCTCAACGACGAAGCCTTCGCCGTCGTTCGTCCTTCCCCACAGTATGTTGAGGCGGAGACGAAGCGGCAACTCGAGGTGATCGAGCGCCGCCGAAAGCTCTACTTCGGCGACAGGCCGGCGGTTTCCGTCAGCGGCCGGACCGTCATCGTGATCGATGACGGCATCGCCACAGGCGGGACGGTGCGGGCCGCGCTCAAGGCCCTCCGCAAGGACGGGGCAGCCCACATCGTCCTTGCCGTCCCGGTAGCGCCTCCTGAAAGCCTGGCTCTGGTCGGAAAGGACGCGGACGAGACGATCTGCCTGTCCACGCCCGATCTTTTCGTTGCCGTCGGCAACCACTACGAAACATTCGACCAGACGAGCGACGGCGAAGTGATCCAATTGCTCCGGGAAGCCGAACGCCTGGGCTCATCCGAAGCTGAAGAACGACGCCGGTAGAGCCGTACGGCGGTTCCGCCGGCTCGACGCTCGATCGACCTCAGTGCGCGGTTTGCGAATGCTCGCCGCCCGGCTGCGAGATGCCGCTCAAGGCTTGCCCGGCTTCCATCGTCTCCCCGTTTCTCGCAAGGTCGCCGATAGACACGATGCCGACGAGCCTTTTGTCTCGATTGAGAACAGGGAGGCGCCGCACCTGCAGGTCTCCCATGTTTGCAAGAACGTCCTCGACCTCTTCGTCATCGTAGCAATACATCACTTCCCGGCTCATTACGTCGCGCACGCTGGTGTCGGGCCCTTTGCCCTGTGCCACTCCACGGATGACGATGTCACGGTCGGTTATCATGCCGACCAAGCGGTCGCTCTCACCCACCGGAATAATACCGGCATCGAGCTGATCCATCATCTTGGCGGCGTCGCGAACCGATTGTTCGGGGCTGGCCACCTTGACATCCCTTGTCATGCACCCGCTGATCTTCATCTCACTCTCCCGTCGCTTCCAGCGCCCCGCCGCCGGATCGTTCTTGGCAGGAACCGACCGGCCGCCCTAACGTTCCATCACAACCTCTATCGGTCATCCGCCTTACGCGGATGCGTAACGCTGAATGGAGAGCCGCTCCAAGGATGCGCCACGCAAGGAGCTTTTACGATGCCGAAAATCCTGAAGCAGAAAAAAGCGGAAAAACCCAAACCACCCGGCGCCAGGCCAGAGAAAAAGCCGACAAGAGACACGCGTGAGGACCCGGCGCCGAATCCCGAGGGATCGGGCGTACTACCGGATACGAACACGAGAAAAGAGGTCGAGGCGATCAGACCCAATCTGAAGCGCTAGGCTGCAACGACTCGGATCATCGATGCGATGCGCGCAGGTCGTTGGTCCATCTCGACGACTTTTGACCGGTCAGTGCCCCTTTGCCCGACCGGCATACTGATCCACCGCCCCTGCCATCTGGAGCATGAGCGTTTCCATGGAGATGGAATTCCCGCCATAGGGATAGAAGTCGGACTTGTCGCCCGTGTTCCATTTCTGCCGCAACTCGGGCTCTGTGATGTCCCAGTCGCGATAGGTTCGTCGCGCCAGCTCGCGCAATTCGGCGTGCAACTCCGCGGTGGAGGGGCGGCCCCAATAATAATAGCCGTTATAGACCTTGAAGATTTCCAGGCCCCGCCCGAGCACGATCGTGTGCGGGATCATCACGTCATGCGAGGTGTCGGTGTATTCCTTGATGTCCAGATCCTTCTGCACCACCCGCTCTTCGTCGTACAGGAACGGCCAAGGCGCCGAGGTCTGCTGGCGGTAATTGTTGGTCGTGTGCCAATCGTCCGTGGTGATCGTGACAACCTGGGTGTAGCCGACGACGAGTTGCGGGTGGAAACGCACCAGTTCCAGCATTTGCTGGCGGTCCTTCGGTCGGGAAGAACATAGTCGGGGAACTTCGCGCCCGTCACGATATCCTGTCTCATCTCGGTCACTCCCGTTGATCGGGTTCCATGGCTGGCAGGTGGCGGCCCGCTCAGGGTGCCCAGGCCCCCAGCACAATTCCGCAGGAGCCAGCCGGTTCTAAGGGCCGCCTGCCATCGCTCCGACAACCACCATCACGAGCGCATCCACGTCGACTTCGCCGTTGACGATCGTCTTGCCGCCCTCCCGCCGAACCTTGAGCTTCGACGGGTTTTCGGCCGCCTGCCTTTCGAGTTCTTCGATCACGCCCGTGATCGCCTTGGCTTCAAGCGGCTGCTCGTTCACGACGGCGGGACTCATGTCCGGAGTTCTCCTGTCGGAATGGCTACGGTGGACCTGGTGCTCGAGATCCGAACTCGTGGCATTGCCGGATGTTCCGGAACGAGTGCGTGGCCGCGGTCTGGAAGGACGCTCGTTGGTTGCCGCACCGCCACGCGGCGGCGATTCAGTCTCCGGACGCCGGCGCCGTGTAGCGGCGGCGCACCGCCGCCAGAATGATCTCCCGGCTCTCCTTTGCCGACAGGGTCTTGTCCTCCTCAGCCTTGGCGGCTTCTTTCGCGAGCTTCTTGTCGCGTATCTGGGTTCGGAACCACCGCGAATAGTCGCCGGCGCGCAGATGGTGTTGCCACGTCGCGTCATCGATGCCTTCGGCGATCTGGACGAATATCTCCAGGTTCTGGGCCCGCAGCTTCATGGTGTCTTCAGGTCCCGTGAAATAGAAGCTGCCCCTCTCGTCGAGCGTGCCTTCGGCGTATTTGCGGCTGTGACGCTTGAGCGATTGCTGCGGCTCCACTGCGGTGACGGCATGCGGGTCCTCGCCCCGCCTCCAGAACAGGACCTGCTCGTCTTTCAATGGCTTTGCCGGCTTCGGAACCGCGATGCCGGCAGCCTTGGCCACCGCAGCCACGATGTCGTTTGCATGCGGTCCGATGCCGATGACGACGGTCACCAGCTTCAGCGCTTCGGCGGCAAGCGCGCCCGGATCGACGGTGATCAGCACGGTGCCCGGCATCTCCGCTGAAATCAGGACCTTCATGTCGGCACGCTTCTTCGGCAGCAGATGATGCGCCTCGTCGACGATCAGCCAATGGGGTCGCGCGGTTTTCGAGCGCAGGCGAGTGATCTCCGGCATGAGTTCGACGGCGAATTCCGGCCGGTCCTCGACCTTCAGGGCCAGCAGATTCACGACGACGTTGGTCCCGATCTGATCGAGCAGGGCCAGCACCTGTTCCTTCGTCGGCGAAGATTTGCCGTCGCCTATGCCGATAGCGTCCTGTAGGCCGTCATAGTCCCCTTCGGGATCGATGATGCAGAACTGGTATTTGCGTTCGGTGAAGCGCTCGGCAAGAGCGGTGGCAAGCGTCGATTTGCCGATGCCCGAACTGCCGGCGACGAGCACGGTGTCGGTCGGCCAGATGACGATGTCTTTTTCACCGTCCTTGCCGATCGCCACGCCGTCGCGTCGCTTGATGCCGAGGTCGTGGTCATGCTTCAGGAGTTTTCGGACCAGTTCCTCGACGCCGGCGCCCCGCTTGCCCTTGGTCACGATGTCGGCCGTGTCCTTGACGGCTTTGAGAGCGTTATCGACGGCGACCGAGCAGCCGCAGGCGCGCATGAAGGCGTGATCGTTTTCCGCGTCTCCGATGCCGACGACATTGTGCGGCGACAGGCTGAGGTCAGCGAGCGCGGCCCCGAGCCCGGTGGCTTTGTTGATGCCGCTGGGCAGGACCATCACGGCGCCCTTGTTGAAAATGATCTCGAGCTCGAGATTGAGTTTTTTGATGACGTCCAGCACCGTTGCCTGATGCGGCTCCCAGGTGGCCACGATGGAGCGGCCGACCGACAGCGGCTTGACGGCGCGCTTTTCCAGCTCACGAACGAATTTGGCCGGAGGCGGCGGAGCGAGGAGTGCCTCGTCTTCGCTGGCAGGCGAATAGACCAACGCTCCGTTTTCCGCGACGACGCGGTCGAACATCCGGTGCTCGGGAAAAGCGCGCTTGAGATCGTCGAGCTCGCGCCCCGTCACGAGGACGAGCTTGCGGCCGCTTCTCTTGAGACGGTCGAGGGCCGCAATCGTCTTTTTGGAGACCGATCCGTCATGCGCGACGGTCCCGTCATAGTCCGTCGCCAGCGCCATGAAATACATGTTTCCTCCAGCCTCCCAACGGCACGGCCCGATTGAAGAACCGTGCGACAGGAATGTGCGGTTCGAAAATCGGTTCAGGCGTGGATCGACGTTGGCGTCACCGCAGGATGATGTCAGCCGGTACAGACCGTTGCGATCACGCCTTCGCTGGTTTTCCTTGCTGCCGGAACTCTCATCGGCGCCCCGCGTTCCCGATCGTGAGGGGACGAAAGCAGGAGTCCCGACATGGCGTTCACCCTCGAAAGCCCAGCCTTCGAAAACGGAAAGACGATCCCGGACACCTATGTGCGTGAAGGCCGCAACCTGTCTCCTCCGCTGCGGTGGAGGGACGCGCCGGCAGGGACGAGAAGTTTTCTTCTCGTTGTGGAAGATCCCGACGCACCGCGCGGCGTTTTTCGCCATTGGGCGGTCTATGACATTGCCGCCGAACGTGCCGGCCTGCCCGAGGGGACCACAGGGCCGGAACGTTTCCGGCAGGGCGTGAACGATTTCGGTAATGCCGGCTACGACGGTCCCCAGCCTCCGAAGGGGCACGGTGTCCATCACTATCACTTCCGCCTCTCGGCACTCGATGTCGAGGCGCTGGAAGCCGGCGAAGAGACGGGCATCGCCGAGCTTCTCGATCACGCCCGTCCGCACATGATCGGGACGGCCGATCTCGTCGGCACCTACGAGGCTCACTGATGCACGGGCCGTCCGGCCAGACAGGCAGCGTGTGGGAGCAAGGCGTCGCCGCGCCTGAAATCCATCCGCCGTTGGCGGGCAGTCATCGGACCGAATCCGTCGTCGTCGGTGCGGGCATCGTCGGACTGACCGCCGCCTTGCGGCTTCTGGAACTCGGCCGCCCGGTAATAGTGCTGGAAGGCTTGCGCGCCGGCCGTCAGGTCAGCGGTCGTTCCTCTGCCAAGATCACCACACAGCACCGCCTCATTTATCGTCATCTGATCGATACTGTCGGCACCGAGCGCGCCGCCGCCTATGCCGAGGCGAATTCGTGCGGCGCGGCGCACATTCGCCGCTGGATCGTCGAACTCGGCATCGGCTGCGACTTGGAGGACAGGTCGGCTTACACCTATACACAGGACCCGGAACGCCTGGTCGACCTAGAAGCGGAGGTGACGGCGGCAGGGATGCTCGGCTTGGCCGCCGAGGTCACGCGGAGCGTGCCCTTGCCTTTCGCCACAGCCGGCGCTCTGCGCTTTCCCGGTCAGGCGCAGTTCAACCCGGTCGCCTACCTCGACGGTCTGGCCCAGGCCGTCACCGCGCGGGGCGGGCGCATTTGTGAGAACAGCCGTGTTCTTGGCGTGGATGAGGCGGCGCGGTGGCGCGCCACGACGGCAGGGGGAGCGGTGGAGGCGGACAACATCGTCATCGCCACCAACATGACCATCAAGACGCCGGTCGGAATGGCCAAACGCACGCAGCCGCGCTGCCATGGGGTCATGGCGTTTCGTATCGCCGATGCCTCTGCGATGGACGGCATGTTCATCACTGCCGAGGAGCCCACATATTCGTTTCGCACCGGTCACGACCAATCGGGCCCGATCCTTCTGGCGCTTGGCCCGCATTTCGGCACCGGCCATGACGGGGACGTTGCGGCGCGGTTTATTGCGCTGGAAAAATGGGTCCGGACGCATCTTCCCGTAGGGGAGGCGCTCTGGCGCTGGTGCAACGAGGACTACGACACCGCCGATCGCATCCCTCTTGTTGGCGAACCAGACCCCGGCAAGGCGCCGGGTTTTCACATCGCCACCGGCTTCAACGCATGGGGCATCAGCAACGGCACGGCGGCCGGCCTGATGATCGCGGACAGTATCTGCGGTCGGTCCAGTCCCTGGCGCGAGCTTTACGATCCGGCCCGTCCTCTGCCGAAAGATTTCCATCGCGATGGCGAGAGCCAATCCCTTGTCGACAGTCCTGAAGCGATCGCACCTGGCGTAGGGGGCGTCATTGTCCACGGCGACGACAAGATCGCGCTTCGCCGCGACGACGATGGTACGCTTCACGCGCTGTCCGCCCGCTGCACCCACAAGGGCTGCATCGTGACCTGGAACAATGCGGAGCGCACCTGGGACTGCCCCTGCCACGGATCGATTTTCGCCGCCGACGGCTCTGTCATTCACGGGCCGGCCCGCAAGCCTCTGGAACCGGCGGGATTCGACGGATGATGCGTCAGGCAAGGGCGATCCGGGAGGCCAGACCATGACCATCAAGATCATTCAGTTTCTCGCCATTATCATTTCCGCCCTTGCTCTCGCCCCGGCAGGGGCACATCTGGCTGCTTTGCCCAACAAGATATCGATGCCGCCTGCCGACTATTTCACCGTTCAGGGCATTTACAGGGGATGGGCAGTCCTCGGGTGGCTGTGGTTGGCGGCGCTCGTCGCCGATTCTGTCCTGGCGTTGCTTGCCCGCCCCCAATTCTGGCCGTTCTGGCTGGCCATCCTTGCGGCGCTCTGCTTCGTCCTGATGCTTGCAATCTTTACTGTCTGGACACTTCCCGCCAACCAGGCGACGCACAACTGGACAACCGTTCCTGCAAACTGGGAAGCCCTCAGGCTGCAATGGGAATATTCCCATGCGGTCAACACCGCGCTTGTTTTCGCCGCGCTTTGTCTCACGGCCATGTCCGCCCTCTCGTGGAGATCGCCTGGTCCGTAATCTGGCCGGCATCGGCAGGGTTCACCAGCGGGCCGTGTCGAAAAACGACCCGCTGATTGGCGCGAAACCGTAACCTTCAACTCGATCAACCCTGCTGAGCGTCGTCTCGACGAATGGCCGTGCCGCTCTGTTCGCCAGCCATTTCGCGGTGGCGTGGCGACCTGCGCACCCGCAGGAACTGTCAGCGGCATTCACGCCGGAACTGGCTACTGCCAATACGGATCGGCCTTGTAGTACTCATACGAAGCATTGCGCGCCTTCATGCCGTCGTCCTCCGTCAGTTCGTTGATCGAATAGAACGGTGCCGCCCTCAATTCCTCCTTGCTGTACGGCACGACATAGCCGCCCTTTTGCATGTCATAATCCAGCGAAGCCCACGGAATCGCGTGGTATTTCTCCCCGATTCCAAGAAAGCCTCCGAAGCCGACCACTGCAAACATGATGCCGTTCGAAGTCTTCTCCAGCATGACATCCTGGATTTCGCCAATGTGCTCGCCGGCGGTGTTGTAGACATCCGTGCCGATCACGCGGCTGGCGCGGATAGCGTCGGTATGGCCCGTTGCTGTAGGCATTTTTGCTCTCCTCTCGAAGGGTGATGCCAAGGTAATCGCCGCGACCGGGCATGGTTCCGTTTTATTTCGGTTGTCGTAGGAGGTTCCACGTGCCGCACCCGGCTATGAATGCTTCGCCGTTCATCCTGGCGCCGGAACCAACCATCTGGCCCGCCGTTCCTCGTCGGTCGATCTCCGTGTGGAAAACCATCAGTTACGGTTGGGCGACGACAATCCGAACGTGCGGTTCGGTGCCAAGTGCCATGCATGACTGGCTGGCGAGCAACGCAACCTTGATCTCGACTTTCGCCAGCCTCGGCATGCTGGTGATCTGGTCCATGTATCTGCACATCTTCTGGCGCAGCCATCAGCGACGGCGGCGACCGAAGCTCATCATCAACTGGGGTGAGGGGCGAGCCCTGTCTGCGCGCTGCTTCGTCACCAATATGAGCGAAGGCGCGGTTTTCATTCAAAGCGTCGTGGTGGACATGGGAACGGCGTCCGGCCATCATCGTACATTCATTTCCGATGCGGAGGATCTCAGGAATTCGGCGCGGCCTTCCGATTGGAAGCACATGACGCGCCAGGGGCCGCTCGGCCCCGGAAAGCTTGTCGACATGGGCAGCTTCGAAAGCATTCTCGACTACGCGGTCCGCAAGGCGACCGGAGAAAGGACCTTCGCCGGTTCGACTGTGGGAAGCGAGGTCCATCAGTTCGAGATCACCATCGTCGGAATGTACGGTTCGGAAGACATGCTGATCGGCGCCACCCGCCGGTTCGGGATCGACCATCGCGAGGGCAGGGCATGTCTGCGGTCGGAGACCGTGGAGACGCACCAGATAACGTCCGCCCGTGAACGGCGAAAGCTGGCACGGGAACTCGCGCAGCAGCTATGAGAGGGTCGCCCTCAAAAATTCGAATGCGCCACGGCTAGACGCTATCGGTCGATCTCGCCGAAGACGATGTCGAGCGTGCCGATGACTGCCGCGACATCGGCGAGCAAGTGCCCGCGGCACAAATGGTCCATCGCCTGCAGATGGGCGAAGGAGGGAGCGCGTATCTTGCACCTGTAGGGGATGTTGGTTCCGTCGGAAACCAGATAGACGCCGAATTCGCCCTTGGGCGCCTCGACCGCCGCATAGACCTCGCCGGCCGGGACGCGGTGGCCTTCCGTATAGAGCTTGAAATGATGGATCAGCGCTTCCATCGACCGCTTCATCGCCGCACGCCGCGGGGGCGTGACTTTGTTGTCGGGTGCCGCGACCGGCCCGCTTGCGTCCGCGGCAGCCAGCTTGTCGATACATTGGCGCATGATGCGCACCGACTGGCGCATTTCCTCCATGCGGACGAGATAGCGGTCGTAGCAGTCGCCATGCTTGCCGACGGGAATGTCGAAATCCATCTCGGCATAGCATTCGTAGGGCTGGCTCTTGCGCAGGTCCCACGCCGCGCCCGAGCCTCGCACCATCACGCCGGAAAAGCCCCATGCCCAGGCGTCGGCTTCGGAGATGACGCCGATGC
Source organism: Mesorhizobium sp. SP-1A (assembly GCF_032460275.1). Classification (NCBI taxonomy): domain Bacteria; kingdom Pseudomonadati; phylum Pseudomonadota; class Alphaproteobacteria; order Hyphomicrobiales; family Phyllobacteriaceae; genus Mesorhizobium; species Mesorhizobium sp. SP-1A. Next base: position 140,607 of record NZ_JAVXZD010000001.1, read on the forward strand.
CGACATTGCGCTGCTTGAAAATGCGGTTGGGCGTCAGCAGTTCGTCCAGATCGTCCAGCGCCTTCAGGAAGGGGGTGGTCCATTTGCCGATATCATCGATGAGCTTTTGCGGAAGGTCCTGATGGACACCGCCGACGCGGAAATAGTTGGCGTGCATGCGCGCGCCGGAAGCCCGCTCGTAGAAAACCATCAGCTTTTCGCGCTCGGCGAAGCCCCACAGCGGCGGCGTCAACGCCCCCACGTCCATGGCCTGCGTGGTGACGTTGAGGAGATGGGAGAGCAGCCTCCCGATCTCGCAATACAGGACCCTGATCAGCTGTCCGCGTCTCGGCACCGGCAGTTCCAGTAGCTTTTCCGCCGCCAGGCAGAACGCATGCTCCTGGTTCATCGGCGCGACGTAGTCCAGCCGGTCGAAGTAGGGCAGGGCTTGCAGGTAGGTCTTCTTCTCGATGAGCTTTTCCGTGCCGCGATGCAGCAGGCCGATATGCGGGTCGACGCGCTCCACCACTTCGCCGTCCAACTCCAGGACGAGGCGCAACACGCCATGGGCGGCTGGGTGCTGCGGGCCGAAGTTGATCGTGAAGTTGCGCACCCGTGCTTCAGGCAACGGGACCTCCTGCGTCAGGCGGTGTCCTGGATGACCAGGGTCAGTGCGCCGGTCGGATCGACGGCAGCCGCCACCACCTGGGTAACGTTGAGCCCGTTCTGGGCAAGCATCGTCATCGCTACGGGCAACTCCTGAACCGATTTCTGCAATTCACGCAGGTCATCCGCGCTGGTGTCTTGCAGCTTCGTTTCGACGACGGTCTTCAACCGGGGAGGCAAATCCTCGAACCGCACGATGTTGATGGCGGTTACGCTCTGGTCCGGCGCAGGCTCCTGCCCCTGTTGCGTGGGCGGCGGGGCGGGAAGTTTATCCGTTGGCGCCTGTGCCATCGTCGGTGTGCTGGCGATAACAGAAAGGGCGGCAACGAGCGTCGCGATACGCATGGTTTCGCCTTTCATGTCGTGCAGCCATAACCCGCCCGGACGCGGCATGTTCCGAATAAATTGGAACGAACCCGGTCATGGCGGCAAATCCGGACTTATGCGCTCGGCGAATTCAGCGACAATTCAGGAAATTTTCGGAAACGTTTCCGGACGATCGGCCGGCCCGATGGCTCGTCACCTCACTCGAAATACATGGAGTCACCTACCGCCTATGACCGGTGGTTCAAAGCCGGCGGCACCGGACCGAGTGCCGGACCAGCCTTGTTGCGCATGGAAACGCCTTACGGCAGCTCAATTGCGTTGAGGATCGCCTCCGCCGTGGCTGGCGCGTTCATGCCCGGCCACGGCTTGTCCGGGTTGGCCTGCCGCACCGCATCGCAGAGTGCGGAGAACACCGAGATGCCGAGGCATAGCGGAGGTTCGCCGATGGCTTTCGAGCCATGGACCGATTCGGCGGCGTTCTCGCTCCACGCGGCAAAGGCCATGCGCATGTCGCGCGGCCGGTCGCTGCAGGCCGGAATCTTGTAAGTGGACGGCGCGTGCGTCGTCAGCCGGCCCTTGGAATCCCAGACGATCTCCTCGGTGGTCATCCAGCCCATGCCCTGGATGAAGCCGCCCTCGAGCTGGCCGTAGTCGATTGCCGGGTTGAGCGACTTGCCGACGTCGTGAAGGATGTCCACGCGCGTCACCTTGTTCTCGCCGGTCAGCGTGTCGATGATCACCTCGGTTACGGCCGCGCCATAGGCGTAGTAGCGATGCGGCTGCCCGGTCAGCGCCACCGGATCGTAGTCGTTGACCGGCGACCTGTAGTGGCCGGACGCCGAAAGCGCGACCCGGTTCATGTAGGCAAGGTGGATCATCTCCCTGAAAGGTACGTCCTGATTGCCGACGCGGATGCGGTTCGGCAGGAAGGTGATCTGGTCTTCCGGAACCTTGAAGTGGTCGGCGGCGAAGGCGGTGATCCGCCTCCTGATCTTGCCCGCTGCGATTTGCGCTGCGGCAGCGTTCAGATCGGTCCCGGACGATGCGGCCGTCGCCACCGTGTTGGGCACCTTGTCTGTCGAGGTCGCGGTCAGGCGGATGTTCTCGACGTCGATCTGCAATTCCTGCGCCACCACCTGCGCCACCTTCAGGAACAGGCCCTGGCCCATCTCGATGCCGCCGTGGTTGAGCGTCACGGAGCCGTCCTCATAGACGTGCAGGAGCGCGCCGGCCTGGTTGAGGAAGTTCAGGCCGAAACCGACGCCGTATTTGATCGGCGTCAGCGCGATGCCCTTTTTGAGATAGGGCGAGGCGGCGTTGAACGCGGCGATTTCAGCGCGGCGTCGGTGGTAGTCCGAGGAGGCCTCCAGTTCCGGCACGAGGCGGTGCAGGATGTTGTCCTTCACCACCGCGTTGAACGGCGTGGTGTCGGAGCCGTCGCGGTAGAAATTGCGCCTGCGCACTTCCAGCGGGTCGAGGCCGAGATGGTAGGCGACCGCGTCCACCACGCGCTCTATCGCGAACATGCCCTGCGGGCTGCCGAAGCCGCGAAACGCGACCGCCGTCACCGTATGTGTCTTGCAGGCATAGCCGGTGAAACGGACATTGGGCAGGTAGTAGCAATTGTCGGCATGGAAGAGCGCCCGGTTCAGCACGGGTATGGACTGGTCCAGCGAATTGCCGCAGCGCGCGTAGAAATCCATCTCAACGCCGAGCAGCATGCCCACGTCGTCAAAGCCGACATCGTAGTCGACGAAGAATTCGTGGCGCTTGCCTGTAATGAGCATGTCGTCGTCGCGGTCGAGGCGGCACTTCGCCGGCCTGCCGGTCTTGCGCGCCACCAGTGCGGCGACGGCCGCGAAATGCGTCGCCATCGTCTCCTTGCCGCCGAAGCCTCCGCCCAGGCGGCGCGTCTCGACCGTGACGTGGTTGGAGGGCACCGCCAGCACGCGCGCCACGATCTGCTGCACGGCGGTGGGGTCCTGCGTCGAACAAAGGATGGTCACGGCGCCATCCTCGGCGGGGATCGCCAGGGAGATCTGGCCTTCCAGGTAGAAATGCTCCTGGCCGCCGTTGGAGACGCGGCCCTTGAGCCGATGGGGGGCTCTTGCCAGCGCGCCGGCGCTGTCGCCGCGTGCCAACGTGCGCGGCGGGGCGAGATAGAATTCGCGCCGCGCCGCCTCGTCGATGTCCAGCACCGGAGGCAGTTCCTCGATCTCGACCTTGGCCAGCTTCAGCGCCTGGCGCGCGGCATGCACCGTCTCGGCCACGATCGCGTACATCACCTGGCCGGCATATTCGATGAGCTGGTCCGAGAGGATGCGGTCGTCGGCGGTGCCGCCGTGGCTGAAATCGTTGGTGCCGGGTATGTCGGCCGCCCTGAGCACGCACACGACGCCCGGCGCCGTTTCGACAGCCGAAAGATCGCAACTGGTCACGCGCCCGTGCGCCACGGGACTGCGCGCGAGCAGGACCTGCACGGTGCCGGCAGGTTCGCGCATGTCGTCTATATATTCGGCCGTGCCGGTAACATGCTTCAGCGCGCTGTCGTGCTGGAGCCGGTCGTGCACCGCGCCCCTGATGCGGTCGAGCGACGGGGCGGTTCGACGGGAATCAGCCATGTGCGCCGCACCTCGCCCTGTCGATCACCCGCGTGGCCGCGTCGGGCGTCGTCGTTTCGATATGGAATTTGCGCAAGAGGTTCGCGGCCACGCGGCCGCGATAGGAGGCGCTGGCGCGCATGTCGGTGAGAGGCGTGTAGTCCTTGGCCATTTCGGCAGCGGCGCGCTCCACCGTCTCGCGCGACCACTTCTGTCCGATGATGGCGGCCTCGCAGGCCAGCGCCCGTTTCGGCGTGGCCGCCATGCCGCCGAAGCAGATGCGGATATCCGCCACCTTTCCGTCGGCGATGCGCAGGCTGAAGGCGCCGCATACGGCCGAGATGTCCTGGTCGAAGCGCTTGGAGATCTTGTACGCGGCGAACGTCTGGTCCGGCTGCATTTTGGGCAGCACGATCGCCTCGACGAACTCGCCGGGTTTGCGGTCCTGCTTGCCGTAGGCGATGAAGAAGTCCTCGAGCGGAAGTTCGCGGCGCCCCGCCGCGCCATTGAGCACGAGCCGTGCCCCGAGTGCGATGAGGGCAGGGGGGCCGTCGCCGATGGGCGAGCCGTTGGCGATGTTGCCGCCGAGCGTGGCCTGGTTGCGCACCTGCTGCGAGCCGATGCGCCGGACCAGTTCACCGAAATCCGGATGATATCGCCCGAGGCGGGCATGCAGTTCGTCATAGGTGACGGCGGCGCCGATGACGAGACGGTCCGCTTGCTCCTCGATCCGCTTCAGTTCCCGTACTTCGCCGACCGAGACGATGTGCGCGAGCCGCATATGACGCTTCGTGACCCAGAGGCCGACATCGGTCGCGCCGGCCACGATGGTCGCGTCCGGATGCCGCTCAAGACATTCGACGAGCTGCTCAAGCGAACGCGGCGCATGGAAGCTGCGTCCGTCGCCTTCCAGGGCGAGGGGGCGTGGGTCCGCGGCCATCTCCAGCAGCTTTTCCCGGTCTGGCGGGCGCACGGCTTCGAGCCTGCCTTCATGCGCAGCCCGGCAGCCCTCCGCCGTCGCCGCCACGATCGGCCCGTATCCCGTGCAGCGGCAGAGATTGCCTGCCAGCGCGTCCTCGATTTCGTCGAGCGACGGATCCGGCTTTTCCTGCGAAAACACGAACATGGACATGACGAAGCCGGGCGTGCAGAAGCCGCATTGCGATCCGTCGCGCGCGACCATGGCTTCCTGGGCCGGGTGCAGCCTGCCGTCGCGGCCGACGTCCTCCAGCGTCACCAGGTGCTTGCCGTCGAGCATGGGCAGGAACTGTATGCAACTGTTGACCGCGCGGTAGCGGAGTTGGCCGTCGACCATTTCGCCCACCGCCACCGTGCAGGCGCCGCAGTCGCCTTCGGCGCAACCTTCCTTGGCGGCCTTTTTCCCGGCCACGGTGCGCAGATATTCGAGCACGGTCATGATCGGATCATCCGCGTCGTGCTCGCGGATCTCGCCCCCCAACAGAAAGCGTATCCGGGACCTGCTGCCCGCAATATCGGTGCTCACCATATCCTCCCTGTGAAACCGCTCGGTCACCAATAACCGGGCTGACGCGCGGCGGCCGCCTCCATCGGCCGCCGCGCGACGCCTCAGTTCCAGAAGCCGTCGTGGACCTTCAGGATATCGGCCTCCAGTTCGGGGAAAGGCCCGCGGACCTCGACCGGCCGGCGCCCGGCGGCGAACACGGTCCGGGACGGCAGGTCCATCGTGAGGTTCTCGGGGTGGTCGCCGGTCAGTTCGCCCAGGCGCGCTTCGGTCATGCCGAAAACGACCGCGCCGAGCCCCGCCCAATAGGCCGTGCCGGCGCACATGCAGCACGGTTCCACCGAGGTGTAGAGCGTGCAGCCGCGCAGATAGTTCTCGTCGAACAGGACCGCGGCCCTGCGCGCCAGATTGGTTTCGGCGTGGCCGGGCCCCTTGTCGGTGGTGAAGCTGTTTTCCGATTCCAGCACGATCTTGCCGGAGCCGTCCACCAGCACGCAGCCGAAGGGATGGTTGCCGTGCTGGCGCGACTTGCGCGAAACCTCGATCGCGGCCTTCAGGAACGAAAGGTCCTGCTCCTTGCTGAACGTCATCCTGGTCACTCCCATTTCATCTTGCGGTTCTTTGATCGGCCGATCCTATGCCGCGGAAAGCCGGGCTTCGGCATCGAACGGATAGCGTTCGCGCCAGTGGCGGGCTATATCGATGCGCCGGCATATCCAGACGTCCTCGAAGCCTTCGATATAGTCGAGGAAGCGCGTCAGCGCCTGGATGCGACCGGGCTTGCCGGCGATGCGGCAATGCAGGCCCACCGACATCATGCGCCCCTGCGTCTCGCCTTCGGCATAGAGGCAGTCGAAACTGTCCTTGAGGTAGGCGAAGAACTGGTCGCCGCTGTTGAAGCCCTGCGGTCCGCCGAACTTCATGTCGTTGACGTCGAGCGTATAGGGCACGATGAGTTGCGGCTTGCCGTTCACCATCTCCCAATAGGGGAGATCGTCCGAATAGGAATCCGCATCGTAGAGGAAGCCGCCTTCCTCGGCCACGAGCCGGCGGGTGTTGGGGCTCACGCGTCCGGTATACCAGCCCAGGGGACGCGAACCGGTAAGCTCGGTGATCGTGTCGATCGCGAGCCGGAGATGCTGACGCTCCGTCGCCTCGTCCACGTCGTGATAGTCGATCCAGCGCCAGCCATGGCTGGCGATCTCATGCCCGCTTTCCGCGAGCGCCTGCGCGACCCTTGGGTTGCGTTTCAACGCCATGGCGACGGTGAAGGCCGTGAATTTCAGCCCGCGGTCGTTGAACAGCCTGAGCAGCCGCCAGAACCCGACCCGGCTGCCATATTCATAGAGCGACTCGATGGTCAGGCTCCGCGCCTGATGCAGGGGCTGTGTCCCGACGATCTCGGTCAGGTAGGATTCCGACTTGGCGTCGCCGTGCAGGACGCTGTTTTCGCCGCCTTCCTCGTAGTTGACCACGAACTGGACCGCCAGGCGCGCTCCGTTCGGCCAGCATTGCGCCGGCGGCTTGTCGGCATAGCCGACAAGGTCCCTGGGATAAGGCTGTTCGTCGGCGAGGGAAGTCTTGTCGCTCATGCCTGTCGATCCGGGATTTGAAGCCGTGTGTGCCATTGTCATTTGGAACCGTCCTGCGCGGAGGCGAGCCACGCGCCGAGTTCGGCCCTCTCCGCGTCGGTCATCCCGGTGGTGTTGTTGAGCGGCATGTCCCGCCCGCGCACGGCGCGCTGGACGATCTTGTCCGCGCCCGCCTTCACCTGCTCGAGCGTGTCCAGGCGGAAGCCGAGCGGCGCGGTCGTGAAGGTGGGATTGGTCGGATGGTCGGAGTGGCAGGCGGCGCAGCGCGCATGCACGATGGTCCGGATTTGCGCGTCAGACGGCAGCGCGGCGGCCTTTGGCGTCTCCGTCGGGGCCGACAGATCCGTTTTCGATATGCCGACGGCCGCGGCCAGCAGGGCAAGGGCGCAAAGCAGCAGCCTGCGGTCCGAGCGGCCCTTCTTGAAGGTCAGGTTGCGCCAGTGGCGCAGCGTCACGCCGAATCCCATCACCAGGAGCAGGATCACCCAGTTCAGCGGATGCCCGGTCGCCAACGGGAAATGGATCGACAGCATGGTGAAGATCACCGGAAGGGTGAAGTAGTTGTTGTGCTGCGAGACCCGCTTGGCCCGCTCGCCATGCGCGATGTCCAGCGCCTCTCCCGCCCGGATCTGGCGCAGCATGGCGATATGGTTGGGGATGATCACGAAATGCACGCTGAGCACCATGATCGAGCCGAGCATGGCGCCGATCTGGATGAAGGCGGCGCGGCCGCCGAACAGATGGCTGTACAGACATGCAGCGACTGCGATCGCGACAGCCATCCAGAAGAAGATCAGGCGATCGTCGCGAACGCTTCTGCACAGCTTGTAGTAGAGCGGCCAGGCCAGCAGCAGCCCGCCCACGCTGAGCGCGATGGCATGGCCCTTCGACATATGCGCGACCTGGGGATCGACGAGGTAGACGTCCGCGCCGTACCAGTAGAACAGCGCCATCAGCCCGAGCCCGGTCAGTAGCGTAAGCTGCGCCGGCCCGCCATGGGCCAGCATTCTCGCGGGCGCCTGCTCCGGCCAATATTGCTCATGATAGTAGAAGCTGCCGCCATGCACTTCGTGAAGCGTGCCGCGAACGTTTCCGTTCAGCACGGGAGCGGCGGGCTGGCGGACCGACAGGTCGAACCAGTTGAAATAAAACGAGGTGCCGATCCAGGCGATCCCCGCCATCACATGTCCCCACCGCAGCAGGATGGCGGCCCAATCCATGAGTTCTGGCATGACGTCTCTTCACGCGCAGCCGCGCAGCCGTTGAACCAATTCAGCCATTATTGTGTACAATGTGGTGAAGGATTGTCAACAGAAAGGCGTCAGCCTTGGCCGCTCGTGAATATCTGCTTGAGCGTCAGGCTGGCGGATTGCTTGTCGGAAAGGTCGAGTTCGTTTTCGATATGGTCGAAATGATGCCGCTGGGCCGCCAGCGCGCCGGCCAGGTCGCGCTTCTCGAGCAGCGTCACCAGGTTCTCATGGTCCGTCTGCGGGCAGGTCTGGGCATCCCGCTTCTGATAGGTGGCCAGGATCAGGTAGCAGCGGGAGATCAGCCCGGCCAGGAACTCGCTCAGGATCGGGTTCTGGGCGCTGGCAGCGAGCGCCATGTGGAACTCGCCCGAAAGCCGCATGGAGCGCGAGTAGTCGGTGGCGGCGAGAGCCTTCTTTTCCTCCGCGATGATGCTGCGCATATGCGCGAAATCCTTTGCGGTGGCGTGGGCGACGGCGCCGTTGATGATCTCCAGCTCGATCACGCGACGGGCGTCCAGCACATTCCTGGCATCCCGAACACTGGGACGCCACACGAAGGCGCCGCGGTTGGGCTCGAGCTGGACGACGTTTTCCTTGGCCAGCAGAAGAAGCACCTTCCTTATGCGGGCGCGGCTGACGTCGAAAACCTCGCACAGCGCCTCTTCCGTCAGCTTCGCTCCGGGCAGCAGGCGTCGCTCCGCAATCGCCCGATGGATCTCTTCGTAGATCACTTGCTCGCGGGAGCGGGTGCCGCGGATTTTGGGCGGTCGGCTCAAGGTTTCTGCTTTCCTATGGGGCAAGTGAAGCTGAACTCACAAGATAGTTGCGGGGGCGGTTTTTGTCCACTTGGGCGGGCAGGGAGCGGCTCTCGCCGGCGATATGATTGTTGACAAACAAACGCCGCAAGACACCCTCCCGCAATTGCCTTTTAGTATACAAAAAAAATTCCTATTGTCTACAATCGGTGTGGCTGCTACGCTGCTGAAAAATGGTCTCAACGACCGCAGTGGAGGAGAACATGCGGAACTTTTGGACCTGGTTTGCCAGGGTGCTTTTGATCGTAGGGCTCTCGTTGCCGGCATTCGCCGCGGCAAGGGCGGAGGAACCGAAAACCCTGAACATAGCTGCCGTGCTGCCTTCAGGCGTCGAAAACGCCTGGACGAGGGCCTGGCTGGATTCGTTCGAGAAAATCCAGAAGGCCGCGCCGGACGGCCTGAAGATCACGCTCAAATATACCGAGAACGTCTATGCCGACACGGCGGCGAGCGTGATCCGCGGCTACGCCGAGACCGGCAAATACGATGTGATATGGGCCCATAGCTCCTATTCCGACGAAGTCGAGGCACTCAAGGACGAGTTCCCGAACATCCTTTTCGTGACCGTCGGCGGCGGCAACAGGCCACTGGGCGGAAATTCCTACCTCATCTACATGCATATCCACGAGCCGGCCTATGTGGCGGGCGTCTTCGCGGGCCTCACAAGCAAATCGAAGGTGCTCGGCGCGGTGGGGCTTTTCCCGGCGGACGACGTGAACGACGTCGTCAACGCGTTCCGGGCGGGCGCGCGTTCCGTCGCCCCCGACAGCAAGGTCAAGGTCACTTTCATCGAAAGCTGGTACGATCCGGCCAAGGCTTCGGAAGCGGCGAATGCCCAGATCTCGGCGGGCGCCGACATCATCTTCCAGCTCGGGGAATCGTTCCAAGTCTGCCAGGAGCGCAAGATCATGTGCATCGGGCAGTATATCGACAGCGCCAAGATCGCGCCGTCGGCCGTGCCGCTCAGCGTGCTGGTGAACTGGGAGCCGCAGATCAACTACATCATCGACCAGTGGAAGAAGCACAAGGAGACGGGCGAGCCCTACAACGCGCCCATGGAGCCGGTGTGGTTCACCATGGCGCAAGGAGGCTCGGGTCTGAGCGGCTACGGCGAATTCGCCGACAAGATTCCCGACGACGTCAAGCAGGCCGTCAAGAAGGCGCAGGACGACATTCTTTCGGGCGCCACCAAGGTCGAGCTGAAGACCGATCTTCCCGTCTCCGATTGACGGTTCTCGCCGAGCCGGTTCCCGGCCCTGCGCAAGGGCTCGGGAGCCCCATCAGTGTCGGAGCGGATCCGCATGCAGCCTTTGCTTGAAGCCAGGAACCTGACGAAACGGTTTCATCAGGTCGTGGCGAACGACGACATCAGCTTCGACATCATGCCCGGCGAGATCCATTGTCTCCTGGGTGAGAACGGCGCCGGGAAGTCGACCCTCGCGGAATGCATCTACGGCTATTACCAGCCGGACGCGGGAGAGTTCATTCTCGACGGCCGTCCCGTCGAGATAAGGTCTCCCGCCGATGCGATCCGGCACGGCATAGGAATGGTGCACCAGCATTTCGTGCTGGTGCCGACCTTGACCGTGCTGGAAAACATCGTGATCGGCACCGACGGGGCCGGCCTGGTGCTGGATCTGCGCAAGGCGCGCGATTCGCTGCGCGGCATTTCCGAACGCTATGGCGTCTCCATCGATCTCGACGCCAAGGTCTGGCAATTGTCCGTTGGCGAGCAGCAATGGGTGGAGATCGTCAAGGCCCTCTATCTCGGTGCCCGGCTCCTGATCATGGACGAGCCCACCGCCGTACTCACGCCTCAGGAATCCCAGCGGTTGTTCGCCATCTTCCGTTCCATGACCGCGAACGGAATGTCGGTCGTGCTGATCAGTCACAAGCTCAACGAGGTGATGCAGTCCGACCGGGTCACGGTCCTGCGCAAGGGACGCAAGGTCGCGACCGCCGTCACGGCAAGGTCTACGAAGGCGGAACTCACCAACATGATGGTGGGGCGCGAGTTGAAGGCGGTGGCGCGGCGCGACGATCAGCAGCCGGGTCCGGTCGTGCTCAGCGCCGAAAATCTCTCAGCCAAGGGCGAGCGCGGCCAGAACGCGCTCGATGGCCTCGGCTTCGAATTGCGCCGGGGCGAGATCGTCGGCATAGCGGGCGTCGCCGGCAACGGGCAGAAGGAACTCTTCGAGGTCCTCGTCGGCGCGCGCAAGGCATTCGCCGGCGCGGTGACGCTCGACGGTCGCGAGGTCACCAACCGCTCGCCGGCGCAGATCGCTGCCGGCGGCGTCGGCTATATTCCGGATGACCGGTTCAAGGAGGGACTGGTGCCTTCCTTCAACATTACCGACAACCTTATCCTCGGCGCCCAGCGTACGGCTCGCTTCATGAACAAGGGCTTCCTGCGGCTGGCAAAAGCCCGGCAGTTCGCGCGTCAGGCGATCGAGCAGTTCCACATCGTCGCGCCTTCCGAGAACACCCGCGCCGGCACCTTGTCGGGCGGCAACGCGCAGAAGGTCATCGTCGCGCGCGAATTCTCGCAGGCCACCAAGGTCATCCTGGCGAACCAGCCGTCGCGCGGCCTCGATGTCGGGGTGATCGAATACATGATGGAGCAATTGCTCGCCAAGCGGAAAGCCGGCTTCGGCATCCTGGTGGCGTCCGAGGAACTCAACGAACTGGCCAGCATCGCCGATCGCATCGTGGTGATGTTCAAGGGGAAGATCGTCGGAAGTTTCCGCTCCGGCGAGATCGATCTGGAGCGCATCGGCCTGCTGATGGCCGGACATGGCGCCGACCAGAACGCGTAAACGGAAACGGGCGGCACATGTCTACGGTCACCTTCGAAAAGAGACTCGAGCCGACATTGGCGGGCGGCATGACAGCAGTGCTGGCGGCGATAGTGCTGTCGCTCGCGGCCTCCGCGGTCATGCTCAGGTTCGCCGGCGCTTCGCCGGTCAGCGCGCTGGCGGCGATCTACGAGGGCGCCTTCGGCAACCGGGCGGCGATCGTCACCACGCTGCTGCGCGCCAGCCCTTTGATCCTCACCGGCGTCGCGGTCACGGTCGCCTTCCGCGCGAAGATCTGGAACATCGGCGCCGAAGGCCAGCTCTATGCCGGCGCCATGGTCGGTTACGGAGCCTATCTGGCCGCCTCCGGCCTGCCGACATTCCTTCTCCTGCCGCTCGTGCTGCTGGCCGGATTTGCCGGTGGCGCGGGCCTCGGCGCGCTGGCGGGCTATCTCAGGGCGCGTTTCGCCGTGAACGAGGTTCTGTCGACGGTGATGCTCAACTACGTCGTCCGCTTCGTCCTGTCCTACCTGCTGGTGAACAATTGGCGTGACGCGACCTCCTTCTACCAGCAATCCGCCAGGATCGCGCCGCCGGCCGTTCTGCCGTCGCTCGTTCCGGGCACCAAGCTGCATCTGGGCTTCCTGATCGCCCTTGTCGCGGCCGTTGCGATCCACGTGCTCCTGAGCCGCACAGCTTTCGGCTACGAGATCAAGGCGGTGGGGCAGAACCCCGTCGCCTCCCGGTTCAAGGGCATCGACGTCGGCCGCACCGCCATCATCGTCATGCTTATCAGCGGCGGGCTGGCAGGCCTGGCCGGCGTCGCCGAAGTGTTCGGAACCCATCTGCGGCTCAGGCCGGACATTTCGGTGGGTTACGGCTTTGCCGGCATCGTCGTCGCCATGCTCGCGGGGCTCCGGCCGATGGTGGTGGTGCCGGTGGCGATCCTGTTCGCCGGCCTGTCCACCGGCGGCGCCAACATGCAGATCGAGACGGGCGTCCCTTCGGCGCTCACGCTCGTGGTACAGGCGATCGTCCTCATCTTCTTCCTGATCACGACGGCGCTGGCGCGCTACCGGATCAAGATAGGCGGCTGACATGAGCGAACTCTTCACCCAGACCATCATCATCAGCATCCTGGCGGCAACGGTGCGGATCGCGACGCCGCTGATATTCGCCGCGCTGGGCGAACTCATCACGGAAAAGGCGGGCATCCTGAACCTTGGCGTCGAAGGCACGATGCTGATGGCGGCGTTCGCTTCCTTCTTCGCCACCTTCGCGTCCGGCTCTCTCTGGCTGGGGCTGCTCGTGGGGATTGTCACCGGCGGGTTGATGGCCGTCCTCATGGTGTTCATGGCGGCCACGCTGAAGGTCGAGCAGGTGGTGACGGGCCTCGCCCTCAACATGTTCGGCTCCGGCCTGTCGATCCTGCTCTACAAGCTCTATTTCGAGGGGCAGTCGATGCCCACCATCCAGATCTTCGACAATGTCGCGGTGCCGCTGTTGTCCGATATCCCCTATCTCGGGCCGATCTTCTTCCAGCAGAAACTCCTGACCTATGTGGCTTTCCTCATGGTGCCCGTGGTGTGGTTCTTCCTCTACCGCACCAAATACGGTCTGGAGATCCGCTGCCTGGGCGAGAACCCGAAGGTGATCGACACGCGCGGCCTCAACGTAACCCTTCGGCAGTATGCGGCGGTCGTCATCGGCGGCATGATGATCGGCGTCGGCGGCAGCTTCGTCACCATCGCTTCCACCGTCCGCTTCGTGCCCGACATCACCGCCGGTCGCGGCTGGCTCGCCCTCGTCATCGTGATCGCCGGCAACTGGCGGCCGACCGGCATACTCCTGGCTGCCCTGGTCTTCGCCTTCCTGGACGCCTTGCAATTGCAGATCCAGGGCGTGGGCGTGGCGCTGCCCTATCAGATCTTCCTGGCGCTGCCCTATGTCGCGGCGATCGTGCTGATGATCGTCAAGCGCCAGCAATCGGAGGAGCCGAGCAGGCTCGGCATCCCCTATTTCCGTGGCGAGCGCTGAGCGTGCTCCATCCACCTTATTTCATGCAATTGGAGCCTTCATGAGACAGAAGCTTGGCGAGACGAGAACGTCCATACAGCAGCGGCATGCGCTGATCTGCCCGGACAGCCACGAAAGGACGACCTTGCCGAACTGGCCGGGAAGCGAGGTGATATTCGTCATCACCCCACAGACCGGCGCCCGCTTCACCGAGTTCTTCGCCGACCTGCCGGCGGGTGCCGTCGGATACGAGCCGCTCGCCGGCGTCCAGCGCTTCTTCTTCGTCCTGTCCGGCAAGGTCGCATTGTCAGTCGACGGCAAGAGCCATGAGCTTGGCGTTGAGAGCTACGCTTTCCTGCCCGCTGACCGTCCGCACCAGATCAGGGCGATCGAGGCATCGCGCATCGTCGTCCTCGAGAAGCGCTATATCCCGCTTGCCGGCGAAAAGGACCCCGAGACGGTCGTGGGCCGCGTCGCCGACGTGCCGCGGACGCCCATGAAGGGCGACGACATGCTGATGCTCCAGAAACTCCTGCCGGCCGGGAACGCTTTCGATTGCGAAGTCAACATCATGGATTTCGCGCCGGGCGGATCGCTGCCTTATGTCGAGACGCATTTCATGGAGCACGGCTTGCTCCTGCTGAACGGCGGCGGCATCTACCGGCTCGACAATTCCTGGTATTCCGTGGAAGGCGGCGACGTGATCTGGATGGGCCCGTTCGCGGCGCAATGGTTCGGCGCCATCGGCCGCACCAACGCCCGTTACCTGATCTACAAGAACTGGAATCGCGACCCGCACGTCTCGTAGCCGGCAAGCAATTTTGGGTGCAGCGGGATGCACGCTCCTCGCCATTCCGGTAACGAGCGCTTCTTTTAATCCTCAGAACCTGGCGAAATGGGAGACAAGCGCGGGATTCGGCCATTCGATCTTCTTGGCGGCCGGCAACTGGTAGCTGCCGCTCCCGGCCTTGCGCGGAGCGGTCCGGACCAGCATTTCGGCGATGCCGACCGCCTCGGCGACGCCGTTCAGCACCGGGATACTTACCTTTTCGGCCACGGCATGCGTGATGCCGGCGAAGATCGCGCCCGCAAGGATGGCAGCTTCCGTTCCGTCGCGCGAAACCGTCTCGTCGATGGCCTCGGCGAGCCGGGGCAGGATCAGCAGCGGGTCGCGCATCTCGGCGTCAGACAACGGCGCCAGCGACACCACGTTGGAAAGCCGGCCTCCGAGCCCATAGCTCTGGCAAATCTCGGCGTAGATCGGCACCGCGCGGTTGCCGAACGTCACCATCGCGAAGCGGCTGCCGAGCGTGCAGGCTGCCAGCATCGCCGCCTCGCTCATGCCGACCACGGGGATGGTCAGCATCTCGCGCAGCGCGCGCAGGCCGCTGTCGAAGGAAATGGCGAGCACCACCGCATCGCAGTCGCCGCCATATTCGGCCGCGAGGCTCATGGCCTCTGCAGCCGCCAGCGCGTCCTCGGCGCGCCCGCTGACGATCGCGGGGCCGCAACGGCCGGTGACGGCAACGATTTCCGTTCCCGGCGCGGCGATCCTGCGGGCTTCGGCTGCCACCTTCTCGGTGACGAAGGTGCTGGTGTTCGGGTTGATCAGCAGGATTCTCATCGGGCGCCTCTTGCCAAAAATCGTCTACATAATTGTAGACAAAATGCGGTCACATTGTAAAATAGAAATCGTCCCGGTCGCCTTGTAGCGGCCATTTATCGAGATGAATCATGGCGTTGTCGGACCTGCATTCGGAAGCAGCCACGCTGACCACCCACGCGCTGGACATGGCCAGGGGCGTTCCCGCTTCGGGTCTCGACATGGTTCTCTATCGGCTGGAGGATGATCGCAGGATATTCCTCGCGCGCGCGCGCACCAACGCACAGGGCCGCTGCGACGCGCCGCTGCTGACGCGCGCCAATGTCGAGCGTGGCGCATATGTCCTCGAGTTCGACGCTGCGTCCTATCACGGTTCGGGCTCGCCGTTCGGGGTGGTGCCGGTCGAATTCAACATAGCCGATCCCGAGGGACACTATCATGTGCCGCTGGTGCTGGCGCCGGGGGGCTATTCGACCTATCGCGGCGCGCCCCCGTCCAGGGTGCCCGACGACGGCGGCAGATGGGAGCCCGTCGCTCCACGCGTGGCTCTTCCTGTCGCTCGGACATGCCCCGTGCCGGGTGCCGGCGGGCCGGGACTGACCATCCATGCCATCGATGTGGCGCGGGGCATCGGCGCCGCAGCACTGGAGGGCGAGGTCTATCGGCGTGCGGGCGCGGATGCCTGGTCGGCGCTCGGCAGCTTTGCCGTCAACGACGAGGGACGCACCGACCGCTGGCTGGTGGACGCCGGGGAACTGGTTCCGGGAGAGTATGAGATCAGGTTCGGGGCCGGCACATATTATGCGCGCGCGGGCTTCGGCGTGGGCCCCGCGCCGTTCTTCGACCGGATACGCGTCCGCGTCAGGGTAGACGATCCCGGCGCCCACCATCACATACCGCTGCTTTTGTCCCCGTGGGGATACAGTTGCTACCGCGGAAGCTAGGAGAGTTTGATGCAGGATCGCGCCCGTCCAGGCGAATTGTTCAGCCTGGACATGATCGAGAAGTTCATCGGCTTCGACACGACCAGCAGGAGCAGCAACCTGCCGTTGATCCACTTCGTGCGCGACTATCTCGCCGGCCTTGGCGTGGACTCGGTGCTGACCTATGACGGTGAGCGCCAAAAGGCCAATCTGCTGGCGACCATCGGCCCGAAGGACAGGCCGGGCGTGGTTCTGTCCGGCCATACCGACATCGTGCCCGTGGACGACCAGACGTGGACGTCCGATCCGTTCAGGCTGGCGCGTCGCGACGGCAAGGTTTTCGGGCGTGGCGTATGCGACATGAAGGGTTTTCTTGCTGTTGCCACCGCATTCGCGCCCGAGTTCCTCAAACGGGATCTGAAGGCGCCGATCCATCTCGCAATGTCCTTTGACGAGGAAGTCGGCTGCCTCGGCGTGCCGCTCCTGATCGAGGACCTTGTGCGTCGTCTTCCCATGCCGGCCGCCTGTATCGTGGGGGAACCTTCCGAGATGAAGGTCATCCGCGCCCACAAGGGCAAGATCGGCGGCCATGTCACGGTCACCGGCCTGCCCGCTCACTCGGGTGTCGCGCACCAGGGCGTCAACGCGGTCGAGGCGGCCGGCGAGGCCATTGCCTTCTTCAAGCGCCTCCAGCGGCGCCTGCGTGACGAAGGGCCTCACAATGCCGATTTCGAAGCGCCTTCCTACACCACCATCCAGTGTTGCATGGTCAATGGCGGCACGGCGGTCAACATCGTCGCGGGCCACTGCACCTTCGATTTCGACATACGTTTCCTGCCGGGCGAGAATCCGGAGGATTATGTGAACGAATGCAAGGCGTTCGCCGCCCGGCACGTCGAGCCGGAAATGCAGGCCGTTTCGCCCGAAACCGGCTTCGCCTGGGAAAAGGTCCCGGGGGCGGCGGCGCTCAACACGGCCGCCGGCGCCGAGATCACCCGGCTTGCGCAGAAACTGTCGGGCACGAGCGGCTCGACCTGTGTCGGCTTCGGCACCGAGGCGGGGCATTTCCAGGAGGCCGGCATGCCGACCATCATCTGCGGCCCCGGCTCCATCGACCAGGCCCACAAGGCGGATGAATTCATCAAACTGGATCAGGTCGCCCGCTGCGAAAGCTTCCTTTGGCGCCTTCTGGACGAGGTCAGCGCCTGACATGCCGGGCGGCGGGCTCTCGATCCACGCCGTCGATGCGCGGGACGGGCGGCCGGCGGCCGGCCTTCGCGTGGAAGTCTTCCGCAGGCTGGAAAGCGGGTTGATCGAGGTCGCGGCCGGACGCATCGGCAAGGATGCGCTGCTGCGGGCCCCGCAAATCGAGGCTGAACAGGAGAAGGGCGGTTACGAGGTGCATTTCCATGCCGGCGATTATTTCGCCGAGCGCAGGCACGCCGACGACCTGCCGCCGCTCCTGGACATCATCGTGTTCGCGTTCGAGATCGGGGACCCCTCGCAGCACATTCACCTGCCGCTGAAGATGACGCCTGTCGGCTATTCCCTGTTCAAGGGCGATCCGTGATGGAACGCCCGCTTCTGTCCGTTCATGCGGTGGACATCGCCCGGGGTGCCCCGGCAGCGGGCTTGCGCATGGAGCTTTTGCGCCGCACGCCAGCCGGTCCGGAGTTGCTGGCCAGCAGGATCGCAGACTGCAATGGCAAGACGACCTTCGGTGCGGATGTCGTTTCGGCCCGGCACCTGCCTTGCCGATTGACGTTGAATCTCGATCTCGGCGGCTACTATCGCGAGCTTTCCCCGGCAGGTTTCGTGACGGTCGCGCCATTCAACTTCGTTTTGACGGATGCGGCGTATCACTATCACTTGCCCGCGAAGATAACGCCGTACGGCATGTCTCTCTTCGTGACCAGATCGGGTTGATCAGGGCGCAGCCGGCCTGCCGATCTTTATGCCACTACGGCAGAGCCCGCATCGCATTCTGGCCGTGCGAGATCACTGCCAGCAAGCGGACCGGCAGGCTTACCGGTTCAACCAGGGAATGGCGAATCCCGGCGTCGAAGAACAGGCTGTCGCCGGCCGACATATGATAAAGCTTGTCGCCATGGCCGTAGGCCATTTCACCTTCCAGCATATGAAGAAATTCTATGCCGCTTCGAAACATATCGGGAATTCTGTCGAGCCGGCTGGCAAGCGTTATATGATATGATTTCAGGTTGATCCCGAAAACGCTCGGGCCATTCGCTAGCGACCTGAAATTCGGGAAAGGGTTCAGTTCCCGTAAAGATGAGCCGGCTCTATTTCGCCCTGGCACGAATGTGGCGTGCCGGCGAGCCTCGCAGCTTTGGAACAGGACTGACATGGGCAGGCCGAGCGCCGCTGCCAGGGATTCCAGTGTGGTGAGAGACGGGGAAATGAACCCGCGCTCGATCTTGGACAACATGCCCGAGGAAATGCCGGCCTCTGCCGCCAGATTCATGGCCGTGGTCCCGCGCATCGTCCGGTAGAGGCGGATTTTCTGGCCGATGGCGCTGTGCAGCGAGCTCTGTCGGTCATCGCAGGGCATTGGCTGGGTCCGGATTTCATGGATGGCCGGGCACAGATCGAAACCGGCCGTGCCGGCCTCCCGTGAGGTCATCAGCAGTCTGGCAGGACGGGCTGCGCCGGAAGCGCAGCCCATTTTGACGTTTCACGTCGTTGCGCGGCTGGGCTTGCCCAGCACCGCCGGCTCGGAGTGGCCGGCATAGGCTTTTGCCTCTGCGCGAGCCGCCCGCAGGAACTCCCTCCGGTCGGATGCACAGGCAAGACAGATCGGTTCGTGGCGAGACGAGGGGTCACGATCCATCTCGTGGGCGATATAGGCCTGGCTGCAATGATGGCAGCGGATTCTCGCCGTCCAGGGATCGTCGACTTCGCTTCTGGGATCATGCGGGCGATCCACGATGTACCAGCTCACGCGCGCCACGCCGAGAGACGCCGCATAGATGGCGACCGCGGTGGCCAGCGTGATCGGCGGCGCCCAGATGCCGCCGAAGCTGCCGCCGAACACCAGTAGAAGGCAGCCGATCACCGACGCCACGACCCAGGCTCCGAGCCCGCCGGGATTGATCAGCGGAACCCGGCCGGGGCGAAACTCGAGCATGTCTGCCTTGACCCCGCGCATATAGCACCAGCCGATATGGGTCATGGCGACACCGACCCAGGCGACGATGATGACGCCCTGGAACTGGAGCGTCTGCAGCAGATAGCCGAAAACGTTCGTGAGCATCACGAGGAAAATCACCACGGACATGATGATCACCCACACGGTCCTGGGCAGCGAGATCTTGAATGCCCGGGCAAAGAAGTTCTGCATGTTTGTGGATGAAAGATAGAAATTTATCGTGTTTATCCGTGTCTGGCTGACCCAGACCAGAAGCACGCCGAACGGCCCCATCAGCGCGACGATGCCGATGATCGCCGAGGTTTCCGACAATTGTCCCTGTATCGGGATCGTATGGGCGATGAAGATCCCGACCGCGCCGTTGATCAGCAGCGTCATGACGTAGAAGGGGATGCCGAAGCTGGTGTTGCCGTTGGCGATGGCATCTTCCTTGCGCCCGAACCGGGCCACGTCCCAGGTCATCATCACGACGACCCACACGCCCATGTAGACGGTGAAGGCGAACCACCAGCCGGGGACGCCGATGTCGCCGCCCTTTTCCGGAAGATGGGTCAACCAGTTGCTCGAATAACCGTGTTTGGCGATCGCCCAGATCACGCAGGCAATGAGACCCAGAACATACAGGGGAAGCAGAACTCCGTTGATCCGGTCCAGCCAGGCGCGTACGCCGCGCATGACCAGGGGCGCGCTGTACAGGCAGACAATGAGATACCAGAGGCTCATCGGCCCGCCGAAATAGTCCTGCAGCGCGATTGCGACGATCGTTCCCTCGGCAATGGCGTAATAGGTGATCGTCACTCCAAACAAGAGCGCGGCGAATGTCGCGCCCACCTGTCCGAAAACCGCTCTGGAAAACAGCGCCACGCTGGTGCCGCTTCGTGCCGCGAAGCGCGCGGCGACGTTGCAGAGAATGCCGTAAACGATCGCCGATAACGCGATGCCGATCAGCGTGTTGACGGTGCCGACGGATAGGGCGACGGTGCTGCCGACCACCACCCAGAACATTGCGCTCATGAGGCCGAACCAGGCCATCGCGAGCGAAAATCGCGAACTCCGCCAGGTTGGCGGGACGATATGCAGAGAAAAATCTTCGGCCGCAGCCTGGCGCAAGACCCCGGGTTCATCCTGATAGATGATCTCCGGGCTCGGAATGCTTCTATTCGTTTCCATGATGTCCTCCCTGTGTCTTCTGTTGCGATGCAAAACACCGAGATGGACGTTTTGTATTGTTTGTTATCGGGCTGTATGAGGATGTTATTTGCGAGTATTCAAGTTCTCCTGCCGTATCGAGACTTCCAGACATTTTCTCCTCCCGAGTAATTCTGGATTTCGGACTCCATTGGCTGTTGAAACGGCAGGCCCCGCAAAGGAGCCTGCCGTCATTCTGCCTGCCTAGGCCACTTTCAGGGTGGCGTTGCTGGACTGCTCGGCCGTCCAATAGGGCACGGTGCGGCGCTTCAGCATCTCGCGGAAGGCTGCCGTGGTGTTTGCCAGTAGCTCTCCCGAGCCCCAGTCCACGATCACGCCGTACTGGCGGATGAGATCGAACATATCGAGTTCTTTCGCCCGATAGCGCGCGGCGATCTGCTCGGCATCCTCGTCGAGCCAGGCCTTGCGATGCGAGGCGATGCGCGCGCGCTCTGCCAGCGTCGCCTGTTCGTCCAGCTTGTACTCGCAAAGGTCGGCGTCGATCTCCTCCACGACCACGCCATAGTCCTTCTTCGCGCGGCCGACGGAGACGTAGCCTTCGATCACGTCGTTGAGCACCGCATCGGGATCGCGCTTGAGCGGATCGCCCAGGCCGCCGCCGCCGGCCGAAGGACGCTGCACCGTGTCGCCCTGCTGCAGCGGCACGCCCGAGAACAGCGAGCCGAGATAGCGTTCGTTCTCCTGGCCCTGGTTGACCCAGACGCCGTGCGGGATCGAGGGCAGCCCGCCCCACAGCCCCCAGGTGATCGAGCGTTCACGGTCGCAGCAGTAAGAGACGACGGTGCGTTCGCACGCATAAAGCGTGCCCCCCTTCTGGACGCCGAGGCCGCCGCGGAACTCGCCCGGCCCGCCGGAATCGACCATCAGTTCGTGGCAGGTGGTCAGCACCGGCGAAAGGCGTTCCTGCCCTTCGAAGGGTTGGGTGCCGAGCTGCACGCCGAACACCGGCCCTGTCGCGGCCCAGCCGTCGCGGCCGTTGCGGGCGCCCCAGCCGCCGACCATCCAGTCGTACCACATGAAGTACGGCTTGCCTTCGTGGCGCGTGTCGCGACCGCCGATCAGCAGATAGTCGAGGTTGAAGGTGCAGGCCATGGCGCGTTCGGGCAGCACTTCCGCCCACAGCTCGAACACCGCGTTCATGATCTTCTCGAACGGACCGGAGGCGAAACCGGCGACCGGCGTCGGCCATTCGGCATTGACGACCGAGCCGATCGGGCCGGGATCGACCGTGACGACGCGGTAGAAGCCCGAATTCATCGGGATGTCCGGAGACTGCATCTTCGTTCCGGCGACCACGGCTGCGAAGGCGCCGCCATAGCAGCAGTTTAGGAACGAGCCGACGGTCTTGGGATGCGATCCGGCCAGGTCGTAGTGGACGCGGTCGCCGTCGATGGTCATCTTCACCTTGATCGGGACTAGGCCTTCGCCCTCGTCGGGGTCAACGTCGATATAGTCCGTCGTCTCCCACACGCCGTCCGGAAGCTCGGAGATGCGCTGGCGCGTCATGTCCTCGACATAGTCCTGGACTTCGCTGAACGACTTCTTGATCGTCTCGACGCCGTACTTGTCGCACAGCCGCTGGATCTCGCGCTCGGCGAGCCGGCATGCCTCCGACTGGGCCTGAAGGTCGCCGATGATGTCGTTCGGCGCCCGGGTGTTGTGGGCGATCAGTTCGGCGACGTCGGACAGGTAGACGCCCTTGCTGTAGACGCGGATCGGCGTGATGCGCAGTCCCTCGGCCATGTGGTCGAGCGCGTTCACGTTGAACGAGCCCGGCACGGCGCCGCCGACGTCGGCCCAGTGGCCGTTGGCCTGGGCGAAGCCGAGCAGTTCGCCCTTGTAGAACATCGGCGCGAACAGGCGGGTGTCGTTGAAGTGGGTGCCGCCCTGGTAGACGTCGTTGATGACGAAGACGTCGCCCGGATGCACGTCCTTGCCGAACTTCTTGATCACCGCCTTGGCGGTCAGGTGCAGGGTGCCGACATGCGCGGCGATGTCGCCGCTGCCCTGCATGATGGTGTCACCCGTCGGGTCGCAGAGTGCCGACGAGAAGTCCCGCGAATAGATGACGAACGAATAGCAGGTCCGCAGGATTTGCTCGGCCATCTGGTCGACGATGTTCACGTAGGCGTTCTTCAGAACCTCGAACGTGACCGGATCGAGCGTGCGGCGATCTTTTCTCGGTGCCATTTTCAATCTCCAATTCGAATTTGTCGTGACGGGCGCTTTGCTCAGGAAAGCGGCGGAACATTCATCTTGATGATCAGGTACTGATCGACCTCGGCCTTGATCCCGGGCGGAACCAGGATGGTGGAGTCGAGCTGATCGATGATGGCCGGCCCCTCGACCACCGCACCAGCGTGCAGCGTCGAACGGTCGTAGACCGGCGTCTTGATGCGCTGTGGCACTTCGTCGAAGCGAACCATGCGCTCGGCCACCGGGGCTGGAAGCGGGGCGTTCCGCACCTCATGCTTGGCGAGTTCCGCCTTGCGGTTGAGGCCGGTCGCCTTGACCTGGATGCGGCACACCTCGACCGGGGCGTCCGGGCGGGAGTAGTTGTGCTCGCGTCCGTGTTCCTCGTGGAACTGCTTGACCGCCTCGTCGAGGTTCTTGATGTCGGCGCTGACCGGGATCGACATCGACCGCCATTGCCCGAGATAGCGCATGTCGATGAAGCGCTGGAACAGCATCCGGTCGGGGGTGATGTCCTCGGTCAGCAAACGATCGCGGCCGTCTTCCTCCAGCACGCGGAACGCCGCGTTCAGGTCTTCCATGTCGATGTCGCTGACGGTAGCGGTGTACATCTGCGTGATGTCGTGGGTGATGTCGACCAGCAGGCACCCCAGGGCCGAGGTCACGCCCGGATTCGGCGGAATGAGAACCACCGGGATGTGCAGGTCCCGGGCGAGGGGAACGCCGTGCAGCGCCCCGGCTCCGCCGAACGCCACCAGCGCGAAATCGCGGGGGTCATAGCCCTTGCGCAGCGACACCAGGCGAACCGCGTCGGCCATATTGGCGTTGGCCACCTTCAGGATGGACAGCGCCGCCTGCTCCGTCTCCATGCCGAAGGGTTCGGCGATGACGCGGTCGATGGCCTTTTCGGCGAGCTTTACGTCCAGCTCGACCTTGCCGCCGGCAAGCTTCGTCCCGAGGCGGCCCAGATACACGTTGGCATCGCAGTTGGTCGGCTCGGTGCCGCCCTGGTTGTAGCAGACCGGACCGGGCGTCGAGCCCGCGGACTGCGGACCGTTGCGCAGCGCGCCGGCGGCATCGCGCCAGGCCAGGGAACCGCCGCCGGCGCCGATGGTCAGGACTTCGATGCTGGGGAAGCGGATCGGATAGCCATATTCCACATGCCAGTCGTTGGTGACGTGGAGGTGGCCGTCCGAGCACAGGCTGATGTCCGTGCTGGTGCCGCCCATGTCGAGGCTGATGGAGTTCTTGTAGCCGGCCAGTTCGGCGATGAAGCGGCTCGCGATGGCGCCCGCCGCGATGCCGGAAGCGGCCAGGCGCGCGGCGAATTTCGTGGCGCCCTTGGCGGTCATCACGCCGCCGCCGGAATGCAGCAGCAGCACCTCGCCGTTATAGCCGCCCTTCTGCATGCGGCCTTCCAGCTCGGCGCCATATTGACCTGCGACCGGACCCAGAACCGTGTTCGCGACAGTGGTGTTGAAGCGCTCGTGCTCGAAGATCTCCGGCATGATGTCGCTCGACAGCGAAATCGTGAGATCCGGAATTTCCTCCAGCAGGATGTCGCGCATCCGCTGCTCGTTGGCCGAGTTCATGAAGGAATTGACGAAGCAGATGGCGACGTTGTCGACCTTGCGCTTCCTGATCACGCGGGCGAGTTCGCGGGCCTCGGCCTCATCGACCTCCTCGATGATCTTGCCCGAATAGTCGACGCGTTCCGTCACCACCAGCCGGTCGCGGCGGGCCAGATAAGGCGGCGCCATTTCCTTGTAGGTGTCCCACAGGTCGTCGCGGGTGCCGCGCCTGATCTCGATGACGTCGCGAAAGCCCTTGGTCGTGACCATGAGAGCCGCCGGAAAGCGGCGGGTGATCAGGGCGTTGGTCGCCAGCGTGGTGCCGTGCGAGAACAGGATGATGTCCTTGAGGGCGACGCCGCCCGCGTCGATGCCCCTGAGCACGCCGTCGATCGGATCGGGCGTCGTCGGGGTCTTGGCGACGTGTATGTTTCCCGACGCTTCGTTCAGGATACACACGTCGGTGAACGTGCCGCCCACGTCGCAGGCGACGCGTACCGCGGCTGCTTCTCTCGCTTCGATAGTCATTGGTGCTCTCTCCTCCGTTCGACCAACGAAAACAGACAAACCTTCCCTGAACCCGCCCCATGCACGGAGCGAGCTTCCTGGTCGGAAGAGCCGCAAACCTGTATTCAGGCGCAGTCTTCCTTCCGGCATTTTCCAATGCCGTTTAGTGTGTCGATGATGTTGATAGCTTCGTTGCTAGCGTCAAAAGTTCACGCTCAAGCAACCGACGAAGTCGGCTGCTGAATAGTCGCATGCAAAAGACAAAAAGCTCCCGCAGGTCAACTTCCCACGGGAGCTACGTTGCTCCTATTTGTCGCATCGATGCGACATATTCACTTTTGCGTATGTGCGACATTGTGTCAACCGCTTAATTATCGCCGCATCGTTTTTTCTCACCGGCATGACAAACCCCGCCGTCACTCGCTCGCCTGCTCGATCAGGACCCCGCGGCCGGGCAACAGGTCGCTGGCGTTTATGACGGCCATCGCAATCGCTTCGATCGTGGTGCGCTTGTTCATCGCCTGCTCGCGCAGGGTCTGATAGGCGGCCTGCTCGGACATGTTGTTGGCGACCATGAGGATGGATTTCGCCTTGTCGATGTCGCGATGCGCCTTCAGCTTGGTGTTCATCCGGTCCAGGCGCGTGCGCAGTCTTTTTTCCCGCTTGTGGTTGTTCACGCTGAGCAGCACGTTGGCCAATATGCCGAAGGTGCGCAGCGGCAGTCCGATCACCGCCTGCGCCTGCAGCCGAAGCAGCCTGTCGACGATGATCGGGTTCTCGTAGTCGACGACCGCGATCAGGACCGCGGGAGGATCGTCGGCATTCCAGTTCAGGACGATGTCGTCTTCCACGATGGGCCGGAGGAAGACGAAGACGACATCGATGTCACTGGGCCAGTCGACGGGAGGCGGCCAGTTCACCTGGACCTGGCAACCGATGCGTTCAAGGTGCTGGCATAGCTCGTCGCCCTCGCTGCTTCTGGGCTGTAGCAGCAAAATCCGCAAACTGCGCAGATCCTTGATGAGGATCGGCGCGGACCGATCGGCGGGCAAACTGGCGCTTCGTACTACCATCGTCCCTCTTGGAGGCAACCGGGCTGAAGGAACAGGATCGCTTTCGGTGCGGCCCGGCTTATGTGTTTCCAGCCCGCAGGCATGGGCAACGGCCACCTGGAACCGTTCCTGGGGAAAACCCGCATAGTGGCGGCGGTACGCCGTTTTCGACAAGCCATCTGGTCACCAAATCACGCTCTCCCCCGCGCCATCTTGGTATTTCGAAGCTTCAGTCGAACTGCGTCGTGAGTTCCCGCGTCTCGGCCTCAGGCTGATAGTCGACCTGATAGGGCTCGGGAGCCACCGCATTTTTTGCGGCCCACAGGATCTGGAACTGGCCGTCGTCGCCGACGCGACCGATTTTCGGCCAGACATGGGTATGCGCGTTTGTGGGATCGACGCGGACAGGCCCTTGGGGGGCATCGAATTCCGCCCCGAGAACCGCGGCGCGCAGGACGTCAGGGTCGTCGGTCCGGCACCGGCGCATCGCTTCCGCCACGATGTGGACCTGGAAGTAGGCGGCCTCCCAGCACATGTTGGTCACCACGTCGTCGCCGAACATCCGCTTGTAGCGCTCCACGCATATCCGGTTTTTCAGGCTGCTTTGGGATTGGAAATAGGTTGCGCAGGTGATGTGTCCGATGCCCGCTGCCGTTCCCATGGCCTGCACGTCGGATTCGCTGGTGGTAAGGCTTGCTATGGGCATCGTCCTGGCATCCAGCCCCGCCTCCGCATACGCCTGGTAGAAATGCGTGATGGCCTCGCCGACGAAGTTGCAGAAGACGACCTGGGGTTTTCGGCGCTTGATCTCGGCAACCAGGGGCTCATAGGCGTCCCGCCCGGCATCGAGTTTCAGATATTGCCGGCCGACGACCCGCCCGCCATGCGATTCGACCATCTCGCTCATGATCCGGTCGGATTCGCGCGGCCAGATATAGTCGGAGCCGACCATGTAGAACTGCGTGCCAACGTTGTTCAGCAGGAATTCGCCCAGCTTGGCGCTGTTCTGGTTCGGCGCGGCGCCGAAATAGACGGCGTTGCGCGAGCACTCGAACCCCTCATATTGGGCGG
This sequence comes from Mesorhizobium sp. SP-1A, assembly GCF_032460275.1. NCBI lineage: Bacteria > Pseudomonadati > Pseudomonadota > Alphaproteobacteria > Hyphomicrobiales > Phyllobacteriaceae > Mesorhizobium > Mesorhizobium sp. SP-1A. The sequence continues at coordinate 167,425 of NZ_JAVXZD010000001.1, forward strand.
CGTAGCAAAGCAGGCCGAAGCGGCGCTCGACCGCCCGCAGCACGGCTTTGCGCGAGCTCGACATGTAGCAGCCGAAGATGACCTTGACGCGGTCTTCGGTCAGCAGCCGGTTCGCGGTGCCGTAATAGGCAGCCGGATCGCCGGCGGGATCATAGTGGATCGGCACCAGTTCCCGACCGTCGATCCCGCCTGCTTCGTTGACCTCGCCGATGGCGAACAAGGTGGCATTCAGCATGCTCTGCTCGGTGATCGCCGTCAGTCCCGACCGGGAAAACAGGACACCGACCTTGATCGGCGCTTGGGCTAGATTCCTTGCCACCATTGACTCCGCCAATTGCATCCGGAGCCATAAACAAAACGCTCCGCACGGGCCACCGTTGCAGAGCGCCTTTGCTCATATCGAATATTTGACGTCAGTGTGGCTTAAGGCGTAGCCGACGTCAAGCCGATGAACATCCGTAAGCCTCCGGCTACGAGTGTACCGTCTTCAGCGGCGACTGCTGCGCAGGCGGGGCTTGGGCTTGCCAGCGGGTGCCAGATCGGCGGCGACGACATGTTCCAGCACCTGCACGGCATGGGTGAAGGTGGCCTCCGGTATCGTCGCTTCCGTGGTTTGCGGGCCGGTCTCGTCCTCGGCGTCGATCTGCTGGATGGCCATCAGCCAGTGGATTTCATGCCGCCCGATGGGCTGGCCTTCCTGTTCCCATATTTCACGCGCCCGCCGGCAAAGACGCGCGTAACGTTCGTTGCGTTCCCGCAACGGGTCTCTCCAGATGGCGCGCGGCGTCATCCCCGACTCCTCATGGCCGGACTCCTCATGGAAAGCAACCGAACGGACAAGAACGCGGAATGTTCCCTTTTTGAGCGCCGCATTCGGCCGGCGGGGTCTTCTGCGCGGGCAGGCGGCGCGAAACATTGGCCATTGCATTTGGCGATCGGGAACGATCGCCCGTAAGATGCATTTCAGAAAGGGGGCATATAGGCAGACCGGCAGGAATCTGTTCCATGAAGATTGCGCATGTCGCACCGCTGTACGAATCCGTACCGCCGCGTCTTTATGGCGGCACGGAAAGGATCATCTCCTATCTCACCGAGGCCCTGATCGATCTGGGTCATGAGGTGACGTTGTTCGCGAGCGGCGACAGTGCCACCTCCGCGAAGCTGGTGGCGTGCCGCGAACAGGCGTTGCGGCTCGATCCGCGCCCGCTGAAATCCGAGATCGCCGCCCATCTGTCGATGCTGGACGAAGTGAGACGGCGCGCCGCAGAGTTCGACCTCATTCATTTTCATCTCAGCCATTTCCAGCATTTTCCCTTCTTCGAACATATAGCTGAGCGGACGGTGACGACGCCGCACGGCCGGCTCGACTATGTCGACCTCGCCTCCGCTTACACACGCTTCCCGCGCTTCCCGATGATCTCGATCTCGCGCAGCCAGCGCGCGCGGCTGCCGCAGGCCAACTGGATCGCGACCATCGAGCACGGACTGCCGCTCGATCTCTATGAACCTGATTACGAGGCTGCGGCCGGAGGCACCTATCTGGCCTTCCTCGGCCGGCTTTCGCGCGACAAGCGGCCCGACCGTGCCATCGAGATCGCGCGCCGCGCCGGCCTGAAGCTGAAGCTTGCCGCCAAGATCGGCGACGACGACCGTGCCTATTTCCGCGAAACGATAGAACCGTTGATCGACGGCGAGCGCGTCGAATATGTCGGCGAAATCGAGGAGGCCGGAAAGGCCGAGTTCCTCGGCAACGCCGCCGGGCTGGTGTTTCCCATAGACTGGCCGGAGCCGTTCGGGCTCGTGGTCATAGAGGCGATGGCCTGCGGCACGCCGGTGATCGCCTGGAATTGCGGTGCGATGCCGGAAATAATCGACTATGGCACCACAGGGTTCCTGGTGGAATCGATCGAGGACGCCGTGGCCTCCGTGCCCGAACTGCTGCGGCTGGATCGTCGCAAGGTGCGTCAGGTCTTCGAGACCCGCTTTTCGGCGCGGCGCATGGCGCGCGATTATGTGGCGGCCTATGCCCGGCTGCTCGGCGGCAGCGCCGAGTCGAAGGCATCCTGACGGCAGGCGCGTTCGGATGGCTTCGGCAGAAAAAGCAGATCGCAGGGACGAGACCATGCACGTAACCCCGCTGGACGAGCGCAGGCTCGATCCCGCCGTGGCGCTCGCGGCGCTTGACGAGACTGCGCCGCGCGAACCGCATCGGCTGTTCGCGTTGAAGCACGGGGATTGCTTCGCCGTGGCAGATGCCTATGGCGACATCCGCGGTGCCGGGGATGGCTTCTTCCGAGATGATACGCGGGTGCTTTCGGAGTTCCGGCTGTCGCTCGGGGGGCGCTTCACTTCGCTGCTGGGCGCTTCGCTCAGCCAGGACAATGTGCTCTTCACCACCAATCTCACCAACCTGCCGATCAAGAGCGCCGGCGGCCGCGACATCCCGCAAGGCGGCATCCACATCGAGCGTATGCGGCTGATCTGGGAGAACCGGCTGTTCGAGCGCATCACCTTGTCCAACTACAGTCAGGAACACTCCACGGTGCAGCTGTCCTTGCAGTTCGCCGCGGATTTCCGCGACATGTTCGAGGTGCGCGGCACGACGCGGGCGAAGCGGGGCATGGTGCATGCCGCCGAGGTGGGTCCCAGCTCCGTGGCGTTGCGGTATGAAGGGCTGGACAAGCTGGTCCGCAGTTCGGTGTTGTCCTTTTCCCAGCCGCCCGACCAGCTTCTGGACGACCGCGCCGACTTCTACATCGCCGTCACCAAGCGCAGCCGCCGCACGCTTTATGTCGAGGTCGGCGCGGAGGCCGACGAAACCCCTGGCCGCGAGCGTTTTCGGGCCGCCACGGCGCGCGCCCGCTTCGCCATGCGGGCGAAGCGGCGTCACGGCGCCACCGTGCACAGCTCCGGCCGGGTGTTCAACGACTGGATACAGCGCGCCCGCGCGGATGTGGCGCTGCTGACCACGGAACTGCCGACCGGCCCCTATCCCTATGCCGGCATACCGTGGTTCTCCACGGCCTTCGGGCGCGACGGCGTGATCTCGGCCCTGCAGATGCTGTGGCTCAATCCCGAACTCGCGCGCGGGGTGCTGTCGTTCCTTGCGCAGCATCAGGCGACGGAAACCTCGCCCTTCAGCGACGCACAGCCCGGCAAGATCATGCACGAGACCCGCAAGGGGGAGATGGCGGCGCTCTCGGAGCTGCCTTTCGGCCGCTATTATGGCGGCGTCGACACCACGCCGCTCTATATCCACCTTGCGGCCGCCTACGCCGACCGCACCGGCGACATGGGCCTCATCGACGGGCTGTGGGACTCGCTCACGGCCGCAGCCGGCTGGATGGAGGACGCCAGCCGCGACACCGGCTTCGTCACCTACCAGCGCGCCGCCGCTTCGGGCCTGGCCAACCAGGGCTGGAAGGACAGCGTCGATTCGGTCTTCCATGCCAACGGCCGCATCCCCAAGGGGCCGATCGCGCTGGTCGAGGTGCAGGGCTATGTCTTCGCCGCCTATCGTGGCCTTGCCGCCCTGGCCAGGCGGCGCGGCGACGATCCGCAGGCCGGGCGCTGGGAGCTCCAGGCCGAGAAGATGCGCTCCCTGGTGGAGGAGCGCTTCTGGCAACCGGACATCGGCACCTACGCCCTTGCGATCGACGGCGAAGGCCAGCCTTGCAAGGTCCGCACCTCCAACGCGGGGCATCTGCTCTATGTCGGCCTGCCGGAACCGGAGCGGGCGCGCCTGGTCGCCGACCAGCTTCTCTCGGCGTCCTTCCAGTCGGGCTGGGGCATACGCACCCTGGCCGACGATGCCATCTTCTTCAATCCGATGTCCTATCACAACGGCTCGATCTGGCCGCACGATACGGCCATCTGCACGGCCGGGCTTTCCCGCTACGGCGTTCGCGACAGCGTCGTGCGCTTGATGAGCGGCACCTTCGAAGCGGCCGTGCACTTCAACATGCGGCTGCCGGAGCTTTTCTGCGGCTTCACCCGCGCGCCCGGCGAAGCGCCCATCGCCTATCCGGTGGCCTGCCTGCCGCAGGCATGGTCAGCCGGTTCGGCCTTCATGTTCATGCAGGCATGCCTCGGCCTCGAAATCGACGGCTGGAAAGGCGAGATCAAGGTGACGCGGCCGCGGCTGCCGATCGGCATCGACAATCTGGTCATTCGCCACCTGCAAGTGGGGGATGTCGTCGTCGACCTGAATTTCCAGCGAGTGGGGGATCGTGTCGTCGCCTTCCTCGACGACCGGCACGAGGGGCTTGCGCCGTTGATCGTGCGTACATGAGCGATTGCTGGAACAGAATGCCGCGTCGCGCGTTGCCCGCAATGTGACCGGACACCAAACCGGGAAAAATCCACGAAGACGCATATGGGGAGCTCCGGGCGGGGGCTGAAGGTGTTTCGACTGTCATGACCAGCAACAACCCGGACCTGTTCCTGTCGCTTTCGGCAATCTGGGTTCTCGTTTTCGCAAGCCTGATACTCTCGGTCGTCGCAGTGGTATCGGTTGCGCGCGCACGCCGCGAGCGCGGTTCTCGCAAGGCAAGCGCCCGTCCGGAACAGGAATCGAATGCGGAAGGCAGGTCATTGCTGCGTGAATTCGAGAAGAACGGTCAGTCGGCGGACGCAGCCTTGGTTAACTGGACGCCCGAGACGTTGCGCAAGATCCTGACCGAGGATTTGCCGGACGCGCAGGTGATCATCGTTTCCAACCGCGAGCCGTATATTCACAATTTGAAGGAAGACGATGGCAACGCCGAAGCCGCGGAAGTGGAATTGGTGGTGCCGGCCAGCGGGCTGGTATCGGCACTGGAACCCATCACCCGCGCCTGCGGCGGCACCTGGATCGCCTATGGCGGCGGCACTGCCGACCGGCTCACGGTAGACGCCCATGACCGCGTGCAAGTGCCGCCGGACAGCCCGTCCTATACGCTGCGCCGCGTCTGGCTGACCCCGGAAGAGCATGAGGGCTACTATCTCGGCTTCGCCAACGAGGGACTGTGGCCGCTCTGCCACATCGCGTTCACGCGGCCCGTCTTCCGTGCGTCGGACTGGGAACTCTACGAGGAGGTGAATCGCAAATTCGCCGACACGGTGGTCAAGGAAGCGCGCAACGAACGGCCGATCGTCCTGGTGCAGGACTATCATTTCGCGCTCTTGCCGCGCATGATCCGGGAGCGCTTGCCGGAGGCGATCGTCATCACCTTCTGGCATATCCCGTGGCCGAATTCCGAGGTCTTCAGCATCTGTCCCTGGCGCGAGAAGATTCTCGACGGGCTGCTCGGCAGCTCCATCATCGGCTTCCACACGCAGTTCCATTGCAACAATTTCATCGAAAGCGTCGACCGCTTCCTCGAAAGCCGTATCGAGCGCGAGGATGCCGCCATCTCCTATGGCGGCCAGACCAGCCTCGTGCACGCCTATCCGATCTCGATCGAATGGCCTCCGGTGCTGCTCCAGGGCCTGCCGTCCGTCGCCGCCTGCCGCAGCAAGGTCCGGGAAAAATACGGGCTGGCGGAGAACGTCAAGCTCTGCGTCGGCGTCGAGCGGCTCGACTACACCAAGGGCATCATCGACCGCTTCCGGGCCTTGGAGCAATTGTTCGAGATGCACCCGGAGTGGATCGGCAGGCTGACGTTCCTGCAGGTCGCCGCGCCGAGCCGCGGCACGCTGCCGGCCTATCGCCAGCTCCATGCCGAATGCCTGCGCTATGCGGAAGATATCAACCGGCGCTTCGGGCGCGACGGCTACAGCCCCGTCCTGATGGTGGCCGAACACCATTCGCAGCGCCAGGTCTATGAGATCTATCGCGCCGCGGATTTGTGCATGGTCACCAGCTTGCATGACGGCATGAACCTTGTCGCCAAGGAATTCGTCGCGGCACGCGACGACGAGCAGGGCGTCTTGCTTCTGTCGATTTTCGCCGGCGCGTCGAAGGAGTTGCTGGAGGCGCTCATTGTCAATCCCTACGACGCCGCCTCGATGGCGGATGCGCTCCTGCAGGCGCTGACCATGCAGTCGGACGAGCAGCGGAGCCGAATGCGGCGCATGCGCGAGATCGTGCGGGACAACAACGTCTACCGCTGGGCCGGGAGCATGCTTCTGGATGCCGCCCGTCTGCGCAAGCGCGGAGAAATGGACCGCGCCACTGGCGGCAACGGGCCGCCTCCGGGCGGAAACAACGTCGTCAACATGTTCCGCCACGGCCGGGTGGCCGCGCTATGAAGGTGGCACCGCCGCAGCCGCCCGATCTTCGCAACGACAACTGGGCCCTGTTCCTCGACATTGACGGCACGCTTCTGGAGCATGCCGCCCATCCCGACGATGTCGTCGTCGGCGCGGAACTGCGCGATCTTCTGGTCGCCCTGAACGATTGCCTGGGCGGCGCGTTGGCTTTCGTCACCGGGCGCTCGGTCGCGGCGGTCGATCACCTGTTCGCGCCGCTTCGGCTGCGTGCCGCCGGCCTCTACGGCCTGGAGCATCGGCTGGAGCCGGAAGGGCCCGTTACCGCGGCTGACGAACCTGCGGACATCGCGGCGCTCGCTCGCGAGCTGGAGGCCGAATTTGCCGGACAGAACGTCTATATCGAGCGCAAGGGGCCGATCCTCGCCGTTCATACGCGTGCCGCCCCGCATCTTCTTGCCCGGTCGATCGAACTGGTCGAACAGGCCCTGGACAGCCTGCCGGACGGTTATCGGGCCCTGCCGGGAAACGCCGGCGTCGAGCTGATGCCGCTTGAAGCGGCGAAAGGCGCGGCGATCCGCCGTTTCATGGCCATGTCGCCCTTCCGCGGCCGCCGGCCGGTGTTCCTGGGCGACGATACGTCGGACGAGAACGGCTTCGAGGCCATCAACGAAGCCGGCGGCCTGTCGGTCAGGGTCAGGCCCGACGGCGCAACCATTGCGCAATATTCGGTCGCGAACGTCGCGGACGCCTTCGCCTGGCTGAGCCGGTTCGAGCATGTCAACAGGTCCTGATCCTGATTCTGACCGGCTGGCCGGTACTTTTGGGGGCGCGAAAGGCCGCGTTTTCAATGGTTTTCGCGACGATCTGCGATTTTTTTTCCGCAATGTTCCGGTCGCCTCGCGCCGTCGCGCAAGAAGAAACGCATCGCCTCGGAAACAATCCTTGGAATGATCGTCTCAAAGTCGCTTTGTAGCAAATTTATTGCACCTAGCCCGCAACATCATTCATTTGTCAGAAGCCATTCCGGCACGGCAAACCTGCCCTCGGCCCACATTCGGAAGCGACGTTTCGGCGACCGGACGAGGCCTCACGCAGCTTGCAGAAAGTGTTGGAAGTCACCGCCATGACAGCGTTGGAATTTCCGGGACCGGGACTGACCGCCGAGCAATGGGTCCAGATCAGCGCGCTTGCCACCTCGTTGCGCCCCGGCCAGGCGCTCTGGCTCAGCGGCTATTTTGCCGGGGTCGATCATGCCGCACGCGGCTTCGGCGGCGATACGCCCTCCCTGCTGCACGAAGGCGGCGCCAAGGCGGTCGCCGCCGCGCCGGGCACCGTCGCCACGCGCACGCTGACCATCCTTTATGGCTCCGAGACGGGCAACAGCGCGGCCCTCGCCAGGACGCTTGCCGCCGCCGCCCGCGCCAAGGGCATCGAACCGACCGTCGCCGACATGTCCGACTACAAGCCGCGCCGGCTGAAGGAAGAGCAGGACCTGCTGATCCTCGCCTCCACCCATGGCGAGGGCGAGCCGCCGCGGTCGGCCGCCGGGTTCTTCGAGTTTGTCGAGGGACGCAAGGCGCCGCGCCTGGAGGGCGTGCGCTATTCGGTGCTGGCGCTGGGCGATTCCACCTACGAATTCTTCTGCGGCGCCGGCAAGCGGCTGGACGAGCGGCTGGCCGAGCTTGGCGCCACCCGCATCCGCGAACGCGTCGATTGCGACGTCGACTATGAGGAGCCGTCCGCCGAGTGGATCGCGGCTGTCGCGGACGAGCTTGCACCTGCCAAGGCGAGCGCCGTGCCGGCCACGGTCGCCGCCCTGCAATCCTCGACCGCCGTCGCCTCCGCCTTCGACAAGCGCAACCCGTTCCGGGCAACGGTGACGGAAAACCTGCTGCTGACCGGCCGCGGCTCGAGCAAGGAAACGCGCCACGTGGAACTGTCGATCGAAGGTTCGGGCTTGTCCTTCGAGCCGGGTGATGCGTTGGGCATCGTGCCGCGCAACGATCCGGCACTGGTGGAATCCCTCATCAGGGCGCTCGGCCTCGACGCGGCGGCCACAGTCTCGGTCAAGGATCGGACGCTGTCGTTCGGCGAGGCGCTCGGCGGCACCTTCGAGATCACCGCCGCCACGCCCCGCTTCCTCGACCAGTGGGCTGAACTCTCCGGCGCCGGCGAGCTTCAGGCGCTACGTGGCGAGGGTGCCGCTGAGGCGCGCCGGGCCTTCCTTGAAGGCAATCACGTCATCGACATCGTCAAGCGCTTCCCGGTGCCGGGCATCGATGCGGCAAGCTTCACCGCCGGCCTGCGTCCGTTGCAGCCGCGCCTCTATTCCATCGCCTCCAGCCAGGGTTTCGCGCCGGACGAGGTGCATCTGACGGTCAGCACCGTGCGCTATGACCTCAACGGCATGGCGCGCAGCGGCATCGCCTCCGGCCATCTCGCCGACCGTTGCAACCTCGACGCCGAACTGCCGGTCTATGTGCAGGCCAATCCGCATTTCCGCCTGCCGGGCGACGACGTGCCGATCATCATGATCGGCGCCGGCACCGGCGTGGCGCCCTACCGCGCCTTCCTGCAGGAGCGCGAGGCGCGTGGCGCCGGCGGAAAATCCTGGCTGTTCTTCGGCGAACGCAACTTCGACAGCGACTTCCTTTACCAGACCGAATGGCAGGGCTTCCTCAAGGACCAGGTGCTGACGCGCATGAACGTCGCCTTCTCCCGCGACGGCGCGACAAAAGTCTATGTCCAGCACCGGCTGGCCGAGCAGGCCCGCGACGTCTACGCCTGGCTCGAAGAAGGCGCACACGTCTATATCTGCGGCGACGGAGCCAAGCTGGCGCCGGATGTGCAGAAGGCACTCGTCGCCGCTGTCGCCGAGCAAGGCGCAAAGAGCCCGGAAGCGGCCGCCGACTATATCGGCGCGCTGCAGGCCGCCCATCGCTACCAGATCGACGTTTATTGAGAGGCAGCCGTGAGCGTAGTTGAAGTGGATCGCAGCCGCGACATCTCGCAGCCGCTGGAGAAGCTCGGCCCCGACGAGACGATGAAGGCCAACAGCGACCAGCTGCGCGGCACCATAGCCGCCGGATTGGAGGTGGAACTGACCGCGGCCGTGCCCGGCGACGACATCAAGCTGATGAAGTTCCACGGCGTCTACCAGCAGGACGACCGCGACATCCGCGACGAGCGCCGCCGCCAGAAGCTGGAGCCGGCCTATCGCTTCATGGCGCGCGTGCGCCTGCCGGGCGGCGTGCTGTCGCCCACCCAATGGCTGAAGCTCGACGCGCTCGGCCGCGCCTACGCCAACAACACGCTGCGGCTCACCACCCGCCAGACCTTCCAGTTCCACTACGTTCATAAGAAGAATCTGCGCGCCCTGATGCAGGGCCTGCATGAGGTGCTGCTGGACACCAAGGCCGCCTGCGGCGACGATGCGCGCGGCGTCATGGCCTCGATCAACCCGCAGCTGTCGGCCCTGCACGCCGAGGTCTACGCGCTGGCCAAGGCGGCGAGCGACCATGCCATCCCCAGGACCGGCGCCTATCGCGAGATCTGGTACGGCGAGGAGCGCGCGGCAGCGACCGGCGAACCGGAGGAGCCGCTCTACGGCAAGACCTACATGCCGCGGAAGTTCAAGATCGGTTTCGTCATTCCGCCGATCAACGACATCGACGTCTATGCCCAGGACCTCGGCTTCATCGCCGTCACCGAGGGCAAGGAACTGAAAGGCTTCAACGTCGCCGTCGGCGGCGGCATGGGCCGCACCGACAACGCGCCGAAGACCTATCCGCGGCTCGCCAGCGTCATAGGCTACATTCCGAAGGGCAAGGTGATCGAGACCTGCGATGCCGTCATGACGGTGCAGCGCGACTATGGCGACCGGGTGGATCGCAGCCGCGCGCGCTTCAAATACACGGTGGACGATAAGGGCCTCGATTTCATCAAAAGCGAGATCGAATCCCGGCTGGGCTTCGCGCTGGAGCCGGCGAAGCCCACCCACTTCACCTCCAACGGCGATGCCATCGGCTGGCAGCGCGGCGAGGACGGACGCGAACATTTCACGCTGTTCGTCCAGAACGGCCGCGTCAGCAATTTTTCTGATCTGGCGCTGTTCGACGGATTGCGGGCGATTGCGCAAGTGCACAAGGGCATGTTCCGCGTCACGCCGAACCAGAACCTCATCATCGCTGATATCGAGCAGGCCGACCGGCCGGCGATCGAGGCGCTGCTGAAACAGTACAGGCTCGACACCCTGAACAACGCCAGCGGCCTTCGCCTCAATTCCATGGCCTGCGTGGCGTTCCCGACCTGCGGGCTCGCCATGGCCGAAAGCGAGCGCTACCTGCCTTCGCTGGTCGGCAAGATTGATACCATTCTGGCCGAGTACGGACTTTCCGAGGAGCCGATCACCATCCGCATGACCGGCTGCCCGAACGGCTGCGCGCGGCCCTACATCGCCGAGATCGCGCTGACGGGGCGGGCACCGGGCAAGTACAACCTCTATCTCGGTGGCGGCTTCCACGGCCAGCGCCTCAACAAGATGGTGCTGGAGAATGTCGCCGAGCCGGCGATCCTCGACCTGCTCGGCAAGGTGATCGCCCATTTTGCGCGCGAGCGACAGCCCGGCGAGCGCTTCGGCGATTTCGCCATCCGTGCCGGCTACGCGGCCGAGGTCAAGGAAGGCCGCTTCTTCAACGATTGAGCATTGCAGGAAAGGAACATGGCGATGTCGTTACAACTGGGCCAGGTCGCCCCTGACTTCGAGCAGCAGAGCACGCAAGGCACCATCCGTTTCCACGAATGGCTGGGGGACAGCTGGGGCATCTTCTTCAGCCATCCGAAGAACTTCACGCCGGTCTGCACGACCGAGCTTGGCGAGGTGGCGCGCCTGAAGCCGGAGTGGGACAAGCGCAATGTCAGGCCGCTCGGCCTTTCCGTGGACGACGTGAATGCGCACAATCTCTGGGAAAAGGACATCGCTGACACGCAGGGGCAGTCGCTGAATTTCCCGATGCTCGCCGATGCCGACAAGAAGGTTGCAAATCTCTACGGCATGATCCATCCCGAGACCGATCCCACGGTCACGGTCCGGGCGGTCTACGTCATCGATCCCAACAAGAAGATTCGTCTCAGTCTGACCTATCCGCCGAGCGCGGGCCGCAATTTCTCCGAGATCCTGCGCGCGATCGACAGTTTGCAGATCACGGACAGCCAGAAGGTCTCGACCCCGGTGAACTGGGAGCCGGGGCAACCCGTCATCATCTCGCCATCCATCTCCGACGCCGAGGCGAAGCAACGCTTCCCGCAGGGCTGGACAGAATTGAGGCCCTATCTGCGGCTGGTACAACTGGCCGGGTAGGCGTCCGGACGCTCTTCTTTCGGCGCAGGTCCGGTTCGGATGTCCGCCGAAAGACACGGGACCAAAATATTACCCTTATGCGAAACGAGGTGAGAAGCGGTCCATGGCGCCGGCTGCAACCTCGGGCTGCACGGGTGCGCAGCCTCAGATGGCTCTGACAGCTTATGGTTGTTGCCCCCTGCCACGTGCGATCCGGGCGACGTCTGCCCGGGTTCTCAGGCTGTACTTAGCTCCGGCGTCCAAGATGCTATGGACGCTGCGCCGGTGGAGGTCTGGCGGGCGCAATGCATTAGCTGGTTCGGGACCAAATTTCGCTTCGGCATGCGCATTTGCGTTAAGGCGGCGTTCTGCTTTGGTTTTTTTGTCGCACTCCGAAGTGCCGGGTGCGACCTTTTTGCGAATTTGATCGTCCTGTGTGCGGCGCTATCCGTTAATTCGTCGGCAAAATGCGTGTCGTTCCAAGAATGTCGGGGTGGCCGCTAGACAATCGGCCCTGCGCCGCTATTCTGCGCCGTATGGGTCGGCAGCGATGTCGAGTCCCGACATCGCGATGCAGCCAGAAGTCGAAATATCGAGACGAGGCAGCGAGAGGACGTGATGGTTTCAGGGCTGACGGTCGGCGAGCGCCAATGGGCGCTCGGCACGGTTCTGGTGTTGGCGCTCGTGGGCCTTGCCATGGCTGCCGGCGGACGGGGTGATCCGATGGGCGCCCATGGGTTCGTCGTCCTCATTTTCAGTGTGCTGGTCGGTTTCGTGGTCATGGCCGGCTATTACGCGTCGGAACCCGACGAAGCGCGCCTTGCGCACTACTACGACGATCCCATCAAGGCCGGCATCGTGTTCACCATGGCGTGGGCGATCTTCGGCATGGCCTTCGGGGTGTGGGTGGCGGCATTGCTCGCCTGGCCCGACCTCACTTTCGATCAGGCCTGGGCGAGCTTCGGCCGCCTCCGGCCGGTGCACACAACCGGCGTCATCTTCGGTTTCGGCGGCAACGCGCTGATCGCGACCTCCTTCCACGTCCTGCAAAGGACCTCTCGCGCGCGCCTGCCGGACCAGTTCACGCCCTGGTTCGTGCTGCTCGGCTACAATCTGTTCTGCATCCTGGCGGTGACCGGCTATTTCATGGGCATCACCCAGTCCAAGGAATATGCCGAGCCGGAATGGTACGCCGACATCTGGCTGGTGATCGTGTGGGTGGTGTATTTCCTGATCTACATCCGCACGCTGATGCGCCGGAAGGAGCCGCACATCTACGTCGCCAACTGGTACTACATGGCCTTCATCCTGGTCGTGGCCGTGCTGCACATCATCAACAACCTGGCGGTTCCGATCTCCTGGGGCTCGGCCAAGAGCTATTCGCTGTTCTCCGGCGTGCAGGACGCCATGACGCAATGGTGGTACGGCCACAACGCCGTGGCCTTCTTCCTGACCTCCGGCTTCCTCGGCATGATGTACTATTACCTGCCCAAGCGGGCCGGACGGCCGATCTTCTCCTACCGGCTTTCGATCATCAGCTTCTGGGGCATCACCTTCCTTTACATGTGGGCCGGCTCGCATCACCTGCACTACACGGCGCTGCCGCAATGGGTGCAGACGCTGGGCATGAGCTTCTCGGTGATGCTGCTGGTGCCGTCCTGGGCGTCCGCCGGCAACGCGCTGGCCACGCTTAACGGCGCCTGGCACAAGGTGCGCGACGACGCCACGCTGCGTTTCATGATGGTCGCCGCCGTCTTCTACGGCCTCTCGACGTTCGAGGGCTCGTTCATGGCGATCCGCCCGGTCAATTCGCTGTCGCACTACACCGACTGGACCGTCGGTCATGTCCATGCCGGCGCGCTGGGCTGGGTGGCGATGATCACCTTCGGCTCGATCTACGCCCTGGTGCCGTGGATATGGAAGCGCGAGACCATGTATTCGCCCAAGCTGGTCGAGGTCCATTTCTGGTTGGCCCTGACGGGCACCATCGTCTACGTCTTCGCGATGTGGAACTCGGGCATCATACAGGGCCTGATGTGGCGCACCTACAATGACGGCGGCACGCTGGCCTACTCCTTCATCGATTCCGTCGAGGCCATGCATCCCTACTACATCGCCCGCGCCTTCGGCGGCCTGCTGTTCCTGCTCGGCGCGATCGTGGGGACCTACAACGTGATGATGACCATCCGTCAGGGCAGGGCGGCCGCGCAGGAAGCCGGCGTGGACGTGCCGGCGCTTCGCCCGCAGGGCGCCGCGCAGGCTGGAGAATAAGAGATGGCCGAGTTCTTCCACCGCAAGATCGAGCGCAACACCATCGGTTTCGCGCTGGCCATCGTCCTGGTTGCCTCGATCGGCGGCTTCGTCGAGATCGCGCCGCTTTTCACCATCCACGAGACGGTCGAGGACGCGCCCGATATGCGCGTCTACACGCCGCTCGAGCTGGCCGGGCGCGATATCTATATCCGAGAGGGCTGTTACGCCTGCCACAGCCAGATGATCCGCACCCTGCGCGACGAGGTGGAGCGCTACGGGCCCTATTCGCTGGCGGTGGAATCCAAATACGACCATCCGATGCTCTGGGGGTCCAAGCGCACCGGACCGGACCTTGCACGCGTCGGCGACAAATATTCCGACACCTGGCACGTGGCGCATCTGATCAATCCGCGCGACGTGGTGCCGCAATCGGTTATGCCGAAATATGGCTGGCTGATGCGCAACGAACTGCGCACGGACGATCTTAGCGAGAAGTTGAACGCGCAGCGCACCGTCGGCGTGCCCTATACGCAGGACATGATCGACAACGCGGTCAAGGACGCCTACGGCCAGGCCAATCCCGACGGCGACGGGGCAAGCGGCGTGACCCAGCGCTACGGCGACAAGACCCAGGTGCGCGTCTTCGACGGCGATCCCACCCGCCTGACCGAGATGGACGCGCTGGTGGCTTACCTGCAGATACTCGGGCGCCTCACGGAGACTGCCTACAAGCAGGCGGCCCAGGCGCCGGCCGGGGAATGACGCGATGGGCATCGACCATGATACGCTGGTCGGCTTCGCCAAGAGCTGGGGCCTGTTCTATCTCGTGGCCTTTGCCGTCGGGGTGGTGATCTACGCGCTCTGGCCTTCCAACCGGAAGCGGTTCGACCGGGCCAAGAAAAGCATTCTCGACAAGGATGACAAGCCGTGGACGTAGGCAATCAAGATCCCGTAACCGGACGCCTGACGACGGGCCATGAATGGAACGGCATCGAGGAACTCGAGACGCCGATCCCGATCGTGGTGTTCCTGTTCCTCGCCGCGGCCTTTATTTTCGCCGTCATCTGTTGGGTCCTCTATCCGACATGGCCGCTCGGCACGGTCTACACCAAGGGCCTGCTCGGCTTCGACCAGCGCCATGTGGTGACGCAGCAGGTCGCGGCAGCCGCCGCCGACCGCGCTACCTGGACGTCGAAGGTCGAGAAGATGAGCTATGCCGATATCGAAGCGGACCCGCAGCTCATGAAGCTGGTGAAGGAAACAGGCCGCACGCTGTTCCAGGACAATTGCGCGGCCTGCCACGGCATCGAAGCGACCGGCGGGCCGGGCTTCCCCAATCTCGCCGCCAAATCCTGGCTGTGGGGCGGGACGCCCGAAGCCATCGAGGAAACGATACGCGTCGGCATCAATTCCACCAACGACGACACCCGCGTGTCGCAGATGATGGCGTTCGGCCGCGACGGCATCCTCAAGCCGGACCAGATCCTCAACGTCATCGCCTATGTGCGCTCCCTGTCCGGCGCCAAAAGCACGATGGGGGACATCGAGGCCGGAAAACAGGTCTTTGCGGACAATTGCGTTGCCTGCCACGGCGAAAACGCCAAGGGCAGCCATGATGTCGGCGCACCTGACCTGACGGACAAGAACTGGATCTATGGCGGCAGCGAGCAGGCCGTCTACACCACGGTCTATTCAGGCAGGCAGGGCCATATGCCGAACTGGGGCGCGCGGCTGTCGCCGCTGACCGTCAAGCTGCTCACGCTCTATGTCCACACGCTGCCGGAAGCGTCAAAATGACCTCGGCCGCGCCCGCGCGCGCCAACTGGCGCTTGATTTCGCTGGCGATTGTCGCAGCCGGCGTTCTGCTGTTCGTCGGTGCCAATGCGCATCTGGTCTATGTAGCTTTCGCCTCGCAGCCGGCCTGCGTGCCGCACCTGAAGGCCGCGGGCGAGAAGGGCGGTGCCACACCATATCGCGCTGCCGATTCCGCATGCTGAGCCAGGGGAGACACGCATGACGAGCACCGCAAAGACCGCTCCGGAAACCATCATCCCCTATGCCGCGCGGCGGCGCAGGAATTTGCCCGCAAGCGCGGCGTTCGGTTGGCTTGCGGCCGGCTGGCGCGATCTGTGGAACCATCCCGGGCCGAGCCTTGCCTACGGCATTGCGGTGTTCGCCGTTTCGCTCGCGATCGTCTGGGGCCTGTTCGCCTTCAGGCTGGACTACATTCTGTTTCCGGCGCTGGCCGGGTTCATGGTGGTCGGGCCGCTGATCGCCATCGGCCTCTACCAGAAGAGCCGGGCGATCGAGCAGGGCGAGCCGGTGAGCCTGAGGAACATGTTGCTCGTGAACGCCCGTTCGGGCGGACAGGTGCTGTTCACGGGGGCGATCCTGTGCCTGCTCATGCTGCTGTGGATGCGCGCGGCGGTGATCGTCTATGCGCTGTTCTTCGGATTGCGGCCGTTCCCGGGCCTCGACCACATCGCGCAGATGCTCTTCGTCACGCCGACAGGCTGGGCGATGCTTCTCGTCGGTTCGGCGGTCGGCGGATTGTTCGCGGCCTTCTCCTTTGCCATCAGCACCTTCTCGGTGCCGATGCTGCTCGACCAGAAGGTGGACGCATTCACCGCCATGGGCACCAGCATCTCGCTGGTGTGGAACAATAAGCCGGTGATGCTGACCTGGGGGCTGATCGTGCTTGCCCTGTTCCTGCTCAGCGTGGCGACCGGCCTCGTCGGGCTGATCATAGCCTTCCCGCTGCTCGGCCATGCCACCTGGCACAGCTACCGGGCAATCGGATGAGCTGCTGCGCGCCCGGCGTCGAGGCGGCCGGCGATTTCGGCGGCGGCGCTTCGCGCGAGGAAGTGGCGCTCGCCAGCCGGGATCTGGGCGGTGGTTTGAGGCAGACGGATCTTTCGGTGCCGGGCGTGCATTGCGGCGCCTGTATCCGCACCGTCGAATCCGGCCTTTCGAAGCTGCCGGGCGTGGAGCAGGCGCGCGTCAACCTTTCGACCCGGCGTGTTTGCGTGAAATGGCGCGGAGCCGGCGCGCCGCCGATGATCGAGACATTGTCGGCGCTCGGCTATGCGGCGCATCTTTTCGACACCGAAGCCGACAAGGGCGACCCGGAACTGTCGCGCCTGATACGGGCGCTGGCGGTGGCGGCTTTTGCCTCCATGAACATCATGCTGCTGTCGGTGTCGGTGTGGTCGGGGGCCGATGCGGATACGAGGCAGGCCTTCCACTGGATCTCCGCGGCACTGGCGTTCCCGACGCTGCTCTATTCCGGGCGGATTTTCTTCCGTTCGGCCTGGAGCGCGCTGCGTTATGGCCGCACCAACATGGACGTTCCGATCTCCATCGGCATCTGCCTGGCGTTCGGGCTGAGCCTGTACGACACCTTGCACAATGGCGAGCAAGCCTATTTCGACGCGGCTGTAACCCTGGTTTTCTTCCTTCTCGTCGGGCGCACGCTGGACCATGTGATGCGCGAGAGGGCGAGGGCAGCCGTGCGGGGGTTGGTGCGGCTTGCCCCGCATGGCGCGATGGTCCTGCGCGCCGACGGCAGCCGCGACTATCTCCCGGTCAGCGAGATCGAACCGGGGATGCGCGTGTTTTTGGCGGCGGGAGACAGGGTGCCCGTCGACGGTCAGGTGACGGAAGGCGCGTCGGACATCGACTGCGCCATCGCGACCGGCGAGAGCGTTCCCCGGCATGTCGGCGCCGGCTCCCCGATCCAGGCAGGCACTTTGAACCTGACGGGGCCGCTGACCATCGAAGCGACCGCGCGGGCCGACGATTCCTTCCTGGCCGAGATGGTGCACCTGATGGAAGCCGCCGAGGGCGGCCGTGCCCGCTATCGGCGTCTGGCAGACCGTGCCGCACGGCTTTATTCGCCGGTGGTGCACGCCACCGCTTTCCTGACCTTCCTTGGATGGATGGCAGCCACGGGAGACTGGCACAGGGCGATCGGCATCGCGGTCGCCGTCCTCATCATCACCTGCCCCTGCGCGCTCGGGCTGGCCGTGCCGATCGTACAGGTGGTGGCTGCCCGCCGCCTGTTCGAAAGCGGCATCATGGTCAAGGACGGCTCGGGGATCGAACGGTTGGCCGAGGCCGACATGGCCGTCTTCGACAAGACCGGCACGCTGACCGTCGGCCGGCCACGCCTCGTCGATGCTGGAGCGATCGATCCCGAAATATTGCGGATCGCTTCCATGATCGCCGCGCATTCGCGGCATCCGTTCTCGCGTGCACTGGCGCAAGCGGGTCAACGAAACCATTCCGTGACAGGACTGTCCGGCATTGTGGAATATCCCGGCATGGGGCTGGAAGCCCGCGCCGATGCGGGCACTTATCGGCTCGGCAGGGCGGAATGGGCACTGGAAAACAGTCTGGACGGCCAGTCCGGCACCGTGCTGGCGCTGGACGGCCAGCTGCTGGCGGCGTTCAGCTTCGAGGACGGTCTGCGTCCCGGAACGACGGAGGCCGTCGCCGACCTGCGTGCACTGGGCCTGCCTGCCGAAATCCTCTCGGGCGACGATGCCGCCGCGGTTGCCGAAGTCGCGCAACGGATCGGCATCGGCGTGTATGAAGGCAATCTTTTGCCGGTACAGAAGGTCGGCCGCCTGAAGACGTTGGCCGAAGCGGGCCGCAAGGTGCTGATGGTCGGCGACGGCCTGAACGACGCGCCTGCGCTGGCCGCCGCGCATGTCTCCATGGCGCCCGCGAGTGCTGCCGACATCGGCCGCAACGCCGCAGACTTCGTCTTCCTGCGCGAGCCGCTCGATGCCGTCCCGCAGGCGGTCAGGGTGGCGCGCGCGGCAGGCCGCCTGGTCAGGCAGAACTTTGGACTGGCGGTCGCCTACAACGCCGTCGCGTTGCCCATAGCGATCGCCGGCTATGTCACGCCGCTGATCGCTGCGCTCGCCATGTCGCTCTCGTCCGTGATCGTCGTCGCAAACGCGCTGCGCTTGCGGAGCGGCGGTTCCGCGCCCCGGCCCAAGGCCGCGCCGAAGCGAGGGATGCCGCGGCCTCGTGCCATGGAGCAGGCGGGATGAGCAGCCTCGTCTTCCTGATACCGGTCGCGTTGCTTTTGGGAGGCGCGGCGCTTGGTGCGTTCCTGTGGTCGCTCAAGAGCGGCCAGTATGACGATCTCGATGGCGCGGCCGAACGCATCCTGTTCGACGAAGAGGACGAGGAAAACAGGTAACCCCTCCGTCAGCCAACCCCTCGGCCATGTGCCGGCGACAGGTAGGCGTTTGCGGCAGGGCGCTTCGGCGGGCGAACGCCTCCTTCGCGCGTTGTGCGGTTGACGCTATTTCACGATCAGATAGATGCCGCTGACGATGGCGAACACCAGAACGCCGAAACGCAGCGCCGGGCCGCCGAGTTTCGAATGCGTCATTTTGGACAGGGCGCTGCCGAGAATGACGAGCGGCGTCAGATAGGCGGCGGCCGCCAGTTGCTCGGTTCCGATCCGCCCCGCAAAGGCGAGGACGGCAAGGGACATGAGTTCGCCGACAAGAAAGCAGATGGCGACGGTTGCGCGCAGCCTCGGCCCCTTGGCATGCTGGTAGAGCAAGGCCAGCGGCGGACCGCCGATCCCCGTCGCCGTTTCCGTCACGCCGGTGAATAGCCCGACGCCGAAGGCACTGGATTTTCCGGGATTGAACGGCGGCGCTATGAGCGCTGCTCCCGCTGCGATGATCGTGAACCATCCGACCGCCATGTCGAGCTGTCTCGCTGAAAGCACGACAAGCAGCCAAAGTCCGCCGAAGGTCCCTGCAAAGCGACCGACGCTGATCCATTTGGCACCGGTCCAGTCGACCGCCTCGCGTTCGCGCCAGGCGATATGGAAATTCAACGGCAGCATCAGGATCAGCAGCGTCACCGGCAGCAACTGGGGCTGTATCATCCCCACCACCGGCGCCAGGATCAGGGCGAAGCCGATGCCGAGCGCGCCCTGGATAAAGGCCGAAACGAAGGTCACGGCGCCGAGAATGGCGAAAATTTCGAAACTCACTGACAGGGTCCTTCGGCCGTCGTCTGACATGGATTTGCGGTCTGGACGGCGCGCCGCCGACCGACTCGCCACTCCTGCCATAGCCGCATTTGGCCCTTGGTGAAAACCGTTCGATGCTCGTTGTCGGGTAGGACGTTTGCTCGGGCCGAGCCAACGTAAATTACGGGCGATGCGGATGCTCGCCTGTTGCGCGACCGCCGGAATGGTCAGGGCGGTGCTGCTAGCACTGAGGCCAAGGGGCCTCATGGCGGCTTCGCGGCTATGCCTGTCTGGGCCCCTATCGTCTCGATGAGGCGAGGTAGGCTTTCAGGGCATTGCCCGCCGAATGTTTTGTAATCGGCGACCGGGCGCGAAATCGAAGATCTTCGCGCCGCGCTCGTCTTGGTCGAAACGATCTAATGCCAGAACAAAAGGATCAGGATGATGATGGGAATGGGTATCCCGAGCAGCCAAAGCAGAATTCCACGGCCCATGCCGATTTCTCCCCGTTGCGCAGCCGGCTAACCGGCTTGCCGTTGTGTGGTCAGATTTTACGTTCGTCGCCGCCAAACGTTCGCTTCGCCGCAAAGTTCCCTTGGCTCCCGCGCTCCCCGCTGGATCGGAACCTAGTCGGCCGAGAGCCATTTCCCTCCGGTCAACCACGACAGGAGGTCATTCATGAAAACTCTGGCTGATATTTTCGAGCATACGCTTCAGGACGTCTATTATGCGGAAAATGCCATAACCAAGGCTCTGCCCAAGGTCGCCAAAGCGGCCAAGGACGCAAATCTCAAGAAGGCAGCGGAGGACCATCTGCAGGAAACCAAGGACCAGATCGCCAAGCTGGACAAGGTTTTCAAGTCGATCGGCAAGACGCCGAAAGGTGAGAAGTGCGATGCGATCGAAGGCCTGATCAAGGAGGCGGACGGGCTCATGGAAGAAGCGTCCGGAACGGCGCTCGACGCCGGATTGCTGGCCGCTTGCCAGGCGGTGGAGCACTATGAGATCGCCCGCTACGGGTCCTTGCGCGAATGGGCGAAGGATCTTGGCCATGACGAGGCGCACAAGATTCTGAGCGAGATCCTCGACCAGGAAAAGGCCACCAACAACAAGCTCACCAATCTGGCCGTAACGAAAATCAACAAGGCCAAATGATGCGGAACCGATCCGCCGCTCCATCGTTCTTTGCCCCGCGGTGGGCACTTACGAGGAGTAAATGATGCGCAAATTTTTGATCGCCATGGCTGCTGTTTCCGCCTTGACGGCTCCGGCCATGGCGCAGACCGCGACGGCCACCACGACGCAGGCCTTCGTTACCGCGAAGCCGACGGACGTGCTGAGCACCAATCTCGTGGGTCTGAACGTCACCAACGATGCCAAGGAAGAGATCGGCGAGATCAAGGATCTCGTGATTTCCGACGGAACCTTAGCCGGCTACATCGTCTCCGTCGGCGGCTTCCTCGGCATGGGCGAGCGCTATGTCGTCGTTGCCCCGTCTTCGGTGAAGATCAACTATTCGGAAAGCGACAAGAAGTGGTCGGCTACGATGGCGGCCACGAAGGATGAGCTGAAAGCGGCGCCCGAATTCAAGTATGAGGGTCGCTGGGCGAAATAGTCGCCACGTTTCTGACAACTGGCCCGGCTGCGGAATTCCGCAGCCGGGTTTTTTGCGCGTGCCCGATCGACGGTTCTTTGGCCTGCCGTTTGGACCGGAGGCCGGCTACTCTTTAAGCGTACAGGCAGAAAACCCCGCCTGACGGTACTTGCGTACGCTTCGCCAGCGGGGTTGCCGAAATGCCCCCATTTCGGCTCGAATACCTTACGATTCTTGTGCTTCGCGCTTCCTGAACGGCTCGTTCATCGGGCGTTCAGTTTTGTCGCGTGCCGTATTGGCGGCATCCACCGTTCGGCGTGTCAGTCGCCGTCGGATTGCGTGAAGCCCGTACCGCCCGCCGAGACCCGGTTCATCCACAGGGCGACCAGCGTGCAGACCGCGCCGGACAGGAGATAGGCGCCGGCGGCGATCAGTCCGAAATAGCTGGCCAGGACGAGTGCCGCGAGCGGCGCGAAACCGGCTCCGAACATCCATGCCAGGTCGGAGGTGATGGCCGAGCCGGTGTAGCGGTATGTCCGCGAGAAGCTGGACGCCACCGCGCCGGAGGACTGGCCGAAGGCGAGGCCGAGCAGGATGAAGCCCAGGATCATGAAGATCGCTTCGCTGGCCGGGCCGCCGTCCAGCAATTGCGGCGCGAACCCGCTGAAAGCAGCGATCGCCACGGCGGAACCGCCGAGCAGGGCGGAGCGGCCGAACCGGTCGGCCAGCAGGCCGGATATGACGATCGCGCCGAGGCCGAAAAATGCGGCCACCGCCTCGATCAGCAGGAAGCGGCCGGGGCTTTCGCGGGTGAACAGAAAGACCCAGGACAGCGGGAAGACCGTGACCATGTGGAACAGCGCGAAGCTCGCCAGCGGCGCGAAGGCGCCGACGATGACGTTGCGGCCTTCCGCCCTGACGGTGTCGCGGATGCGTGTCGGTTGCAGGTCACCGGACTTGAACAGGTTCTCGAACTCCGGCGTCACGGCGATGCGCAGGCGTGCGAACAGCGCAACCACATTGATGGCGAAAGCGACGAAGAACGGATAGCGCCAGCCCCAGTCGAAGAAGTCTTCGGCCGAAAGATTGAGAATGAAGAAGGCGAAGAGCGTGCTTGCCACCATCAGGCCGATCGGAGCGCCGAGCTGCGGGATCATGGCGTACCAGCCCCGCCTGTTGCGCGGCGCGTTGAGGGCGAGCAGGGACGGCAGCCCGTCCCATGCGCCGCCGAGCGCGATGCCCTGGCCTATGCGCAGCAGCGCCAGCAGCCATGCCGAGGCGTAGCCGATCTGGGCGTGGCCGGGCAGGAACGCGATCGCGACGGTGGAAGTGCCGAGCAGGAACAGGGCGATCGTCAGTTTCGCGCCCTTCCCGTAGGCGCGGTCGATGGCCATGAAGATGACCGTGCCCACCGGGCGCGCGACGAAGGCCAGCGCGAAAATGGCGAAGGAATAGATGGTGCCGAGCAGCGGGTCGACGGTGGGGAAGACCAGCCTGGGAAAGACCACCACGGACGCGATCGCATAGACGAAGAAGTCGAAGAATTCCGACGTCCTGCCGATGATGACACCGATCGCGATGTCGCCGGGATCGACCTTCCCATGCCGGGAATCGGTTGAATCTGTTTGGGAAGCGGAAAGATATGCCATAATGTGCGCCACCAGCGGCTGCATGTTGGTCGGGTGATGCCGGTATGCCGGGCACCTATTTTGAGGCCCGGTTCTGCCGAAGAGGACCCGGCCCGGGCATTGGACAAATTGTCCAATGTTGCCCCGCACCTCGCGGAGTTAGCCCTCCGCCCAATCCCGCCGCGTCCCGATCGCGGCTGTAAAGACAAGATTCCGAAGGTCATGTCCACTTTGAGACGATACAGCTTTCCCGCGCTGCTTCCCATGGGTTTCCTGCTCAGCGGCTGCAATATGGTGGTCCTCGCGCCGGCCGGCGATATCGCCGCCCAGCAGCGCGACCTGCTCGTCGTCTCAACCCTGCTCATGCTGCTGATCATCGTTCCGGTCATGGCGTTGACCGTATTCTTCGCATGGCGTTACCGGCAGTCGAACGCGTCGGCGCCATACGAGCCCGATTGGGATCACTCCACGAAGCTGGAACTGGTGATCTGGTCCGCGCCGCTGCTCATCATCATCTGCCTGGGCGCGCTGACGTGGCTCGGCACGCATCTCCTCGACCCCTACAGGCCGATCGAGCGGATCCAAAAGGGCACGCCGGTTGCAGAAACGCATGAACCGCTCACCGTCGAGGTGGTGGCGCTCGACTGGAAATGGCTGTTCATCTATCCGCAATACGGCGTGGCCTCGGTCAACGACCTGGCCGCCCCGGTCGACAGGCCGATCAATTTCCGCATCACCTCGTCCTCGGTGATGAACTCCTTCTATATCCCCGCGCTGGCCGGCCAGATCTATGCCATGCCGGGCATGGAAACCAAGCTGCACGCGGTCATCAACAATCCCGGCGACTATACCGGCTTTTCGGCGAACTACAGCGGCGCCGGCTTCTCGGGCATGCACTTTGCCTTCCACGGCCTCGACGCTTCGGGCTTCGACAAATGGGTGGCTGACGCCAGGTCGGCCGGCGGCTCGCTGGACCGGGCCGCCTATCTCGAGCTCGAGCGTCCCAGCGAAAACGAGCCGGCGCGCCGCTACGCTTCCGTGGACCCGGACCTCTTCGGCGCGGTGCTCAACATGTGCGTGGACAAGGGCAAGATGTGCACGAACGAGATGATGTCGATCGACGTCAAGGGCGACCTCGGCCTCGCCGGCGTCGCCAACACGCTGCCGCTGGCATATGACAAGTTTGCACGCCGCGGCGCGGTGTTCGGGCGTCAGCCCTCCTATGTCGCAAGCATCTGCACGGCCGAAGAAGCGGCGGCTGCTGCGCGCGCCACCTATCTCGGCAGCAAGGGGCAGGCGGCGCCGTGCAATCTCACGCCGATCCTGGGAGCCGGCCTGCCTCGCCCGAGTGCGGAGAAGTGGGAGCCTGTCACCCTGTTCGCCCGTCCGCGAAACCCTTCTGAATCCTGAGACCTGCCAAGATGTCCGAAACACTGACCCGATTCATCTTCGGTCGCCTTTCGCTGGATGCGCTTCCGTTCCACGAGCCGATCCTCGTCGCAACCTTCGCGGCGGTGGTGCTGGGCGGCGTCGCCGTGCTGGGCGCGATCACCTATTTCCGCCTCTGGGGCTATCTGTGGCGGGAATGGTTCACCAGCGTCGATCACAAGAAGATCGGCATCATGTACATGGTGCTCGGCATCGTCATGCTGCTGCGCGGCTTCGCCGACGCGCTGATGATGCGGATGCAGCAGGCGATGGCCTTCAACGGCTCAGAGGGATACCTGCCGGCGCATCATTACGACCAGATCTTCACCGCGCACGGCGTGATCATGATCTTCTTCGTGGCCATGCCGCTGGTCACCGGGCTGATGAACTTCGTGGTGCCGCTCCAGATCGGCGCGCGCGACGTGTCCTTTCCATTCCTCAACAATTTCAGCTTCTGGATGACGGTCGCGGGTGCGGTCATCGTCATGATCTCACTGTTCATCGGCGAATTCGCGCGTACCGGCTGGCTCGCTTATCCGCCGCTGTCGGAACTGGCCTACAGTCCCGATGTCGGCATGGATTATTACATCTGGGGCCTGCAGGTCGCCGGCGTCGGCACAACGCTTTCGGGCGTCAACCTGATCGCGACCATCGTGAAGTTGCGCGCGCCAGGCATGGCCATGATGCGCATGCCGGTGTTCACATGGACCGCGCTTTGCACCAACGTGCTGATCGTCGCGACCTTCCCGATCCTGACGGTGACGCTGGCGCTGCTCACGCTCGACCGCTATGTCGGCATGAACTTCTTCACCAATGACTTCGGCGGCAACCCGATGATGTATGTGAACCTCATCTGGATATGGGGTCACCCGGAAGTCTACATCCTCATCCTGCCCCTGTTCGGCGTCTATTCCGAAGTCGCCGCGACCTTTTCGGGCAAGCGGCTGTTCGGCTACACGTCCATGGTCTACGCCACCGTCGTCATCACGATCCTGTCCTATCTCGTCTGGCTCCATCACTTCTTCACCATGGGGTCCGGCGCTAGCGTCAACTCCTTCTTCGGCATCACCACGATGATCATCTCGATCCCGACGGGAGCGAAGATATTCAACTGGCTGTTCACCTTGTATCGGGGCCGCATCCGCTTCGAGCTGCCGATGATGTGGCTCATCGCCTTCATGCTCACCTTCGTCATAGGCGGCATGACCGGCGTCCTCCTCGCCGTGCCGCCGGCCGACTTCGTGCTGCACAACAGCCTGTTCCTGATCGCGCATTTCCATAACGTCATCATCGGCGGCGTGCTGTTCGGGCTGTTCGCCGGCATCGCCTACTGGTTCCCGAAGGCGTTCGGTTTCCGCCTCGATCCGTTCTGGGGCAAGCTGTCCTTCTGGTTCTGGGTCGTCGGCTTCTACCTCGCCTTCATGCCGCTCTACGTTCTCGGCCTGATGGGCGTCACCAGACGCCTGCGCGTCTTCGACGATCCGTCGCTGCAGATCTGGTTCGTCATCGCCGGCTTCGGCGCGGTGCTGATCGCTTTGGGCATCGCCTGCTTCCTGGTCCAGATCTTCGTCAGCATCCGCAAGCGCGAGGAACTGCGCGACGTGACCGGCGATCCGTGGAACGGCCGCACGCTCGAATGGTCGACCTCGTCGCCGCCGCCGGAGTACAATTTCGCCTTTACGCCGGTTGTGCACGACAACGATGCCTGGTGGGACATGAAGGCCCATGGCTACAAGCGCCCGCTGGAAGGCTTCAAGGACATCCACATGCCTCGCAACACTGGCACGGGCGTGATCCTGGCCATGCTGAGCATGGGCTTCGCCTTCGGAATGATCTGGTACATCTGGTGGCTTGCCGCGGTCAGCTTCGTGATGCTGCTGGCCGTCGCCATCGGCCACACCTTCAACTACAACCGGGATTTCGACATCCCCGCCGGGGAAGTCGCGCGCTGTGAAGGCGAGCGCACCCGTGCCCTCGCAGCGCAGGCGTAAGCCATGTCCATGACATTGACCCAAGACGTTCAGGCCAGCGCCGGCGGGCGCGTGTTCCACCTGGCCGAGGAACATGAGCATGCCGAAGGCGCCAGCACGCCGCTCGGCTTCTGGATCTACCTGATGAGCGACTGTCTCATCTTCGCGGTCCTGTTCGCCGTATATGGCGTGCTCGGCACCAGCTACGCGGCCGGCCCCGCGCCGAAGGACCTGTTCGAACTGCCGCTGGTCGCCGTCAACACCACCATGCTGCTTCTGTCCTCCATCACCTATGGCTTTGCCATGCTGGCGATGCAGAAGGACCGCATCGGAGCCACCCAGTTCTGGCTGGCGGTGACTGGCCTTTTCGGCCTGGCCTTCGTCGGCATCGAACTCTACGAGTTCGCGGGCATGATCCACGAGGGTGCTACGCCCCAGCGCAGCGCCTTCCTGTCGGCGTTCTTCACGCTGGTCGGAACGCATGGAACCCACGTCAGCGTCGGCCTGCTGTGGCTGGTCACGCTGATGATCCAGGTTGGCCGCTCCGGGCTGATCGCGGCCAACCGCCGCCGCCTGATGTGCCTGTCCATGTTCTGGCACTTCCTCGACGTCATCTGGATCGGCGTCTTCACCTTCGTCTATCTGATGGGAATGCTGCGATGAGCGCAAACGCGCATGCTGGCCACGACGCCGCCCACGCCGGAACGCACGGCCACGATGCCGGCCCGCACGCGACGCTGCGCGGCTATCTGACCGGGTTCTTCCTCTCCGTTGTCCTGACGGCCATCCCGTTCTGGCTGGTCATGAGCGGAGTGATCGACAACAAGCAGGTCACGGCGCTCGTCATTATGGCCTTCGCCGTCGTGCAGATCGTGGTGCACATGGTTTTCTTCCTGCACATGGACATGAAGTCCGAGGGCGGCTGGAACATGATGGCGCTGATCTTCACGCTGATCCTGGTGGTCATCGCGCTGACCGGCTCGCTGTGGGTGATGTACCACCTCAACGCCAACATGATGCCGGGCATGCACGATATGAGCCAGATGCCGTGAGCCCGGCCGGAGGCGCAGGGGAGACCAGCGCCGGAACTGGGCAACGACGCCGTTCCGGTTCGGTCCTCTTCGCAGCCCTGGCGCTCTTGGGCGTCGCCGTTTTTGTCGCGCTCGGCATATGGCAGCTCGAGCGCAAGGTCTGGAAACTCGACCTGATCGCGCGCGTCGACCGGCGCGTGCATGCCGCCGCCGTTCCTGCGCCCGGACCGGCCGATTGGCCGGCAATCACCGCCCGGGCCGACGAATACCGGCACGTGCGCCTGCACGGCCTGTTCCTGAACGACGGCGAAACGCTTACCCAGGCGGTGACCGAGCTCGGCAGCGGCTTCTGGGTCATCACCCCCATGCGCACGGATCAGGGCTTCGTCGTTCTCGTCAATCGCGGCTTCGTGCCTTCCGACAGGAAGGAGGCGGGCTCGCGCGGCCAAGGCCGCATCGACGGGGACACCGACGTCGTCGGTCTGCTGCGCATGAGCGAGCCGGGCGGCGGCTTCCTGCGCAGCAACGATCCGAAGGCCGGCCGCTGGTATTCACGCGATGTCGCGGCCATCGCCTCCGCGCGCGGGCTGAAGGAGGTGGCTCCATACTTCGTCGATGCCGATGCAAGCCCCAACGCGGGCGGATGGCCGCGCGGCGGTCTCACGGTCGTCCAGTTCCGCAACACGCATCTTGTTTATGCGCTCACCTGGTTCGGACTTGCGGCAATGACCCTCTTGCTGACAATTAGAAGCCTGTTCGACTTGAGAAGCCGCCGGTCGGCCGGTTGAAAGAGACTTCGCGTGACGTTCAAGTCCATCCGGGAAACCTCTTCCCTTCCTCGGTTTGCCGCCGGGCGCAGCGTCCCGAACCCTGATACCGCCAACAGGAAGAACCTGCTGCTGCTCGTCCAGCTGCGCTGGCTCGCCGTGATCGGGCAGGTGGTGACGATCATATACGTCAGTTCGTGGCTGGGAGTCGCCCTGCCGCTGCAGGCGATGGGATGCGTCATCCTGTTTCTGATCGGGCTGAACTGCCTCAGCCTGTTGCTGTTCCGCAGCCCCAGGGGCGTCTCCAATACCGGGCTGTTCGCCGAGCTGCTGCTCGACATGGCCGCGCTGACGGCCCAGCTCTATCTCAGCGGCGGCGCCTCCAATCCCTTCGTGTCGCTTTATCTCCTCCAGATAACCCTGGGGGCCGTTTTGCTCGCTCCCTGGTCCACCTGGATACTGGTGGCGACGGCGTCGGTCTGCTTCGTGGTGCTCAGCGTCTATTCCCGGCCGATCATGCTGCCGCACCATGAAGGCACCGACCTGTTCGAACTGCATATCCGCGGCATGTTCATCTGCTTCGTGCTGGCAGCCGGCCTGATCGTGCTGTTCATGAACCGGATCAACCGCAATCTGCGCGAGCGGGATGCCTATCTGGCCGATCTGCGGCAGCAATCCGCAGAGGAAGACCACATCGTCAGGATGGGGCTGCTGGCCTCGGGCGCCGCGCATGAGCTCGGCACGCCGCTTGCAACGATCTCGGTCATCCTCGGCGACTGGAAGAAGATGCCGCTGCTAAGAAAGAACGCCGAGCTGATGAACGATCTCAAGGACATGCAGACACAGCTCGGCCGCTGCAAGACCATCGTTTCCGGCATACTGATGTCCTCGGGCGAGGCGCGGGGCGAGGGCACGATCCGCACCACCGTCAGGGATTTCCTCGACGATCTCGTCGAGGAATGGCGCTCCAGCCGCTCGCCGCAGGAACTCGTCTACCGCAACGCCTTCAACCCGGACCGGCCGATCGTCTCGGACGCGGCATTGAAGCAGGTGATCTTCAACATACTGGACAACGCCCAGGAGGCGTCCCCGCACTGGATCGGCATCTCCGCGGAAAGGCGGGCGGACAAGCTCGTCCTCACGGTGAACGATGCCGGCCCCGGTTTCGCCGAACAGGTCCTTGCCTCTTTCGGAAAGCCCTATACTTCCACGAAGGGACGCGCGGGAAGCGGCCTCGGCCTTTTTCTCGTCGTCAATGTCGTGCGTAAGCTCGGCGGAACGGTTTCCGCCGAGAACACGTCGCGTGGCGCAAGGGTCAGCCTGGCGTTGCCATTCGACGCGCTCGCGAACGGAGAAGCCCATGGCGGCTGACCGCTTTCTGGTGATCGTCGAAGACGACGCCGTCTTCGCCAAGACGCTTCGGCGTTCCTTCGAACGGCGAGGCTACGAGGTCGAAATCTGCGAAAACCGCGATGCGCTTGCGGATCTGCTCGAGCATCGCCAGCCCGCCTTTGCCGTGGTCGATCTCAAGCTCGGCAACAGCTCGGGGCTGGAGTGCGTGAAACTCATCGGCGCGCGCGACCCCGCCACCCGGATCGTCGTGCTGACCGGCTTCGCCAGCATCGCGACCGCCGTCGAGGCGATCAAGCTCGGGGCCTGCCACTATCTGGCCAAACCCGCCAACACGGACGACATCGAGGCTGCCTTCGGCAAGGCGGAAGGCGACGTCTCGGTTCCGCTTTCCCACCGCACCACATCGATCAAGAATCTCGAATGGGAGCGCATCCACGAGATGCTGGTGGAAACCGATTTCAACATTTCCGAGACCGCGCGCCGCCTCGGCATGCACCGCAGGACGCTGGCCCGCAAGCTCGAGAAACGGCGGGTGAACTGAGGCAGGCTTCTTGGAGCCTGCGAGAAGCCTTACACGTCCTTGCGAAGTCGATTCGTCAGTTCCGAATACTGGGCCTCCTGCCGGTTGGCGACCGAGATGATCCAGGCCCGCAACTCGCCGCCATGGGGCTTTTGCAGGGCCGAACGGTCCCAGGCGAGGAAATACGGGTCCGGAAGCCGCAGCGGCAGGTTGAACGGCACCACCAGCCGGCCCGACGCGATGTCGTCTCCCGCCATCGACAGCTGCGCCAGAACGAAGCCCCGCCCGTTGACGGCCGCGTCGATGGCCGCGCTCGACAGCGAGAACGCCACCTCGCCGACGGTCCGGCGGTATTTTTCGCCGATGCTGCCGGCCCAATCGACCCAGGTCGGGGGGGAGCGGTGGTCCCGCGCCCATTCGATGCCGAGCAGCGGCCGGTCGAGTATGTCGGCCGGCGAGCGCAACGGCAGGCGCTCCAGCAACGAAGGCGAGCAGGCCGGCACCACCCAGTCGGTGAACAGTTCCGCGTAATGGTCGTATTCGTGGATCTTGGTGCCGTAGGAGATGCGGAAATCGACCTGATCTTCGCCGAAGCGGGCTTCGGGCTCGGAGCCGATCAGCCGCACCGTCGCGCCGGCATTGTGCACCTGCCAGTCGAAAAGCTGCGGCGCCAGCCATTTGCTGGCCAGCGACGGCAGGCAGGATATGGTCAGCGCGCCTTCGGAACGGGCCCGATCAAGTTGGGCGCCGGCCTCGCGGATGCGGTCGAAGCCGGCTGACACCGCGGCATGATACATCCGCCCCCAGGACGTCAGCGTCACCGTCCGGCCGCGCCGCTCCAGCAGCAGCAGCCCCAGTGCTTCCTCCACCTTGCGGATCTGCTGGCTGACCGCGCCGGCCGACACGCCGAGCTCGGTCGCCGCGCCGGTCACGCTGCCGTGGCGTCCGAATGCCTCGAAGGCCTGGATGGCGCGCAGAGGGGGCGATTTCATGTGGGTTCCGATCCGTGGCTCTGTTTTAGTTTTTCTAAAATGAAACGCAGGTGCAAGCCCTTTTTGTGCGGATACCCGCGGGCTAGCGTTACTTCACCGAGATGAAAATCCAGGGAGGTTGGAGCCATGTTTCTCAGGAACTGCTGGTATGTCGCAGCATGGGACCATGAGGTCGGCTCCGAGCTGAAGCCGGTCAAGGTGCTGGGCGAGGATATCGTCCTCTACCGCAAGACCGACGGCGTCGTGGCCGCCCTGGAAGACGCCTGCCCGCACCGCAAGCTGCCGCTCTCCATGGGCCGCATCAAGGGCGACAATGTCGAGTGCGGCTACCACGGCCTGACCTTCGATTGCACCGGCACCTGCACCCGTGTTCCCGGCGCCGAGAAGATCCCGCATGTGGCGCGCGTCCAGAGCTATCCCATCGTCGAGCGCTACGGCCTGTTGTGGATCTGGATGGGCGAGGCCGAGAAGGCCGATCCGGCCCGGATATTCGAGGTGGATCACTGGGGCGACCCCGCCTGGGGCGTCAATCGCGGCGAGTCGATGACGCTCGACTGCAACTATCTCTACATGACCGACAACCTGCTCGATCCCTCGCATGTGTCGTGGGTGCACCAGACCTCCTTCGGCGGCGTGCAGGCAATGGAGGACGTGCCCCTGCAAACCACCGTCGGCGAGGACGGGGTCACCGTCTGGCGCTGGATGGTCGATGTCGAGCCCGCGCCCTTCTACGCCCCGTTCCTGAAGTTCAAGGGCAATTGCGACCGCAAGCAGCACTATGAAGTGCGCTATCCGAGCAACGCCATCATCAAGGCGATCTTCGTTCCGGCCGGCACCGGTGGCGAGGGCAAGCCCTACCACGAGGACGTGTTCCTCATGGACAGCTACAATTTCATGACCCCGCTCGATGAGGAGCACACGAAATACTACTGGTTCCAGATGCGCAATTTCGCGCCCGACGACCAGAAGGTTTCGGCCGAGTTCGCGAAATCGGTGCGAGGCGCCTTCGATGAGGATCGTGTGGTGCTGAATGCCGTGCAGAAGGGCATGGCCAACAAGCGCACGCCGAATCTCGACCTGAAGATCGACGTCGGCCCGCTGCGCTTCCGCCGCAATCTCGACAAGCTGATCGAAGCGGAGTCCCGGCATCTGGCGGCCGCGGAATGAACGCCTTCGCCGCCCCCGCCGCCATGCGCGTGAGCGGCTTCCGCGAGCTGAAGGTGGTGTCCAAGCTGCGCGAGAGCAGCACCATCACCTCCTTCCATCTCGAACCGCTCGATCCGGGCGGCTGGCGCGACTTCCAGCCGGGCCAATTCCTCGTCTTCCGCTTCCCGACCGCGGAAGGCGGCACGGTGCTGCGCAACTACAGCGTTTCCTGCGCTCCCGGCACGGCCGGCCGCTACCGCATCACGGTGAAACGCGAAGCCGCCCCCGCCGCGGGCCTTCCTGACGGGATAAGCTCCTGTCATCTGCACGACCATGTCGAAATCGGCGACGTGCTGGTGGCGGAGGGCCCGCGCGGCGATTTCGTGCTGGACGAAGCCAGCGACCGCCCGGTGGTGCTTCTGAGCGGCGGCGTCGGCCTGACCCCGCTGGTCTCGATGCTGCATGCGCTTGGCGCCGGCGACCGCCGCGTCTTCTTCATCCATGCCTGCGACAATGGCGAGGTGCACGCGTTGCGCGAGGAAGTGGAGCGCGTCGCCGCGTCCCGGCCGGGCATCGTCGCGCATTTCTGCTATCGCTTCCCGACCGGGCAGGACCGGGCGTCCGGCCATTTCCACTCGGAAGGCGTGGTCTCGCGCGATCTGCTCCAGAAACTGTTGCCGCTCGACGACTATGATTTCTACCTGTGCGGACCGCAGCCCTTCATGCAGGCCGTATACGGCATCCTGCGCGACCTTGGCGTCGCGAAGCAGCGTATCGCCTATGAGTTCTTCGGTCCGGCCACGGTGCTGGAACGGGCCCCGGCGCAGTCCGGACCGTCCAAGGTGCAGCAGCAGCCGGCCGCCGGCGACGACGTGACCGTGGAGTTCCGCAAATCCGGCATCAAGGCCGCATGGGACGGCAAGGCCGAATCGCTGCTGGCCTTCGCCGAGGAACAGGGCCTTTCGCCCGAATTCAGTTGCCGGGCCGGTATTTGCGGCACCTGCAAGTCGCGTCTGGTTTCCGGCGAGGTCGCCTATTTCGAGGAACCGTTGGACGAGCTTGCAGACGGCGAGGTGCTTTTGTGCTGTTCACGGCCACAGGGAGCAGTGGTTTTGGACCTATGATCCCGGTAAGCCCCGATACAGGTACGAACTCCAGGTGAAACCCCGAGAACGGAAGCATTGGCGTGGACAATCCGGTCGAAACCGCTTCGAGAAGCGGTGCCTCTTTCAAGCCGATACCGGCTGCGCCACCGCTCTGCGTTCCAGCACGACGGACCGGAGATAGCTGCCATGCATGACCTTGCCGCGACGGCCTCCTACTCCGTGGGCTTTGCGGACCTCCGCAGCAGATTCCGCAATGCCGCGCGGCGCGCGGGCGCCGAACTCGTCGAATATCTCCATCCATTGCATGGGCCCGACGGCGAGCCGCTTGCCACGGATGTTGCGCTGCTCGGCCGCCGGGACGCGGCGAAGCTGCTCATCCTCATTTCCGGCACACATGGCGTGGAAGGCCAGTTCGGCTCTGCCTGCCAGTCGGCATGGCTCGAGGCGAACCACCCGTGGCGCCTGCCGGAGGACGTGGCGGTTCTGGCCATACATCTCATCAATCCATGGGGCACGGCCTGGTCGCGGCGGGTCAACGAAGACAATGTCGATCTGAACCGCAATTTCATCGACTGGCAGGCGCCACCGCCCCGCAACGAGAAATACGCGGCCCTGCACGGGGCGATCGCCTATCGCGAATGGGAAGGTCCGGAAAGGGATCGCGCCGACGCGGCGTTTGCCGCCGCCCGCAAGGCGCTGGGCGGACACGTGGGCATCGCGCCCATCGTGGAGGCGGGACAATACGAATTCCCCGACGGGCTCTATTATGGCGGCGACGGCCCGACCTGGTCGAACCGCACGCTGCACGACATCCTGGCGGCATTCGCCGGCCGGGCCCGGCAGGCGGTCGTGTTCGATCTTCACACCGGTGCCGGCCCATATGGCTATCCGGCGCTGCTTTCGGTCGCGGAAACCGACCATCCCGGCCTCGCCTGGGGCCAGTCCGTCTTCGGGCCGGCGCTCAAGACCGTGCTGACGGGAAGGGACGCCACCACCGACACCGGCATCGCCGCGACAGCGACGGGTTATGTCTCGGCTGCCGTGCGCAAGGCGATGCCCGACGCGCGCGTCCTGCCGCTGGTGGTGGAATGCGGCACGCTTGACGGGTCCGAGGTGCTGGACGCCGTGATGGCCGACAACTGGCTGCACCTGTTCGGCAAGGTGGATTCGCCGCTCGGCGAGCGCATCAAGGGCACGCTGCGCTCCGCCTTCATCCCGGAGGACCCGGACTGGCAGTCGACCTGCCTGAAGACCAGCCTGCGCTATTTCGACCGCGCGTTCGCCGACCTGAAGACGCTCGACAGCCCGGCCAGGAAAGGCCCGGTGCTCAAGCTGGTCACCACCCCGCCGGCGCAGGAGGCGCCCGCGCCCGCCATGGCAGCGCCCGCGCCGACAAACCCGGCCGTCGAGGTGGACGATCTCCACAAGAGCTTCGGCAGCCTCGAAGTGCTGAGCGGCGTCAGCCTGTCGGCGAACCCCGGCGAGGTGGTGTCGATGATCGGCTCGTCGGGCTCCGGCAAGAGCACCTTCCTGCGCTGCATCAATCTGCTCGAGCAGCCGAACGGCGGTCGCATCATCGTCGACGGCGAGGAAATCCGCATGAAGCAGGTCGGGAAGGGCCGTTCGGCCCCGGCCGACATGCGGCAGGTCGAGCGCATCCGCGCGCGTGTCGGCATGGTGTTCCAGAGCTTCAATCTGTGGCCGCACATGACGGTGCTGGAAAACATCGTCGAGGCTCCCGTCCATGTCCTGAAGGAACGCCGCGACGAAGCGGTCGAGCGGGCGCATGCCTTGTTGAAGAAGGTCGGTCTTTCGGAAAAGCACAGCCAGTATCCCGGCCAGCTGTCGGGCGGCCAGCAGCAGCGCGCGGCGATCGCCAGGACATTGGCGATGCGGCCCAAGGTCATCCTGCTCGACGAGCCCACCTCTGCGCTCGATCCCGAACTGGTGGGCGAGGTGCTGCGCGTCATCCGCCAACTCGCGGAAGAGGGCAACACCATGATCCTCGTGACGCATGAGATGCAGTTCGCACGCGAGGTATCGCACAAGATCCTCTTCCTTCACCGCGGCAAGG
The DNA here is from genome assembly GCF_032460275.1 of Mesorhizobium sp. SP-1A. Classification (NCBI taxonomy): domain Bacteria; kingdom Pseudomonadati; phylum Pseudomonadota; class Alphaproteobacteria; order Hyphomicrobiales; family Phyllobacteriaceae; genus Mesorhizobium; species Mesorhizobium sp. SP-1A. The sequence goes on from NZ_JAVXZD010000001.1 coordinate 202,821, forward strand.
TGGAGGAGGAGGGCGCTCCGGCGGAGCTGTTCGCCAATCCGAAATCCGAACGGCTGCGCCAGTTCCTGGCCCGCACGCTCTGACCGGAAGGCATGCCGCCACCTGGAATCGTCCAACAAGAAACGAACCATCCACAAAGGGGAACATGGAATGAAATTGAAGATCTTGTCTCTGCTTGCCATGCTGGCCGCCGGCATCGGGCACGCATCCGCCGAAGGTGAACTGGCGATCGGCACCGAAGGCGCCTACCCGCCCTGGAGCATGGCCGACGCGGCTGGCAACGTGACCGGCTTCGACGCCGATGTCGGCGCCATGCTGTGCCAGAAACTCGAGATGAAGTGCCGCTTCGTCGTGCAGGCCTTCGACGGGCTGATCCCGGCGCTCAAGGCGAAACGCTTCGACGCCATCATCTCGGGCATGTCGATCACCGAAGACCGCAAGAAGGAGATCGATTTCTCCGTCGGCTATGCGGAACTGGCCAACATGTTCGTCGCGCCGAAGGGTTCCGACCTCGCGGCCATCACCGACTACGACACGCTTCTGAAATCGCTCGCCGGCAAGAAGGTGGGAGTCCAGGCGGCCACCACGCACGCGCATTTCCTGGAAAAGAACGTGCCCGACGCCGACCTCAAGACCTATGACACGCTGGACCAGATGCAGATCGACCTGGCCTCTGGCCGCATCGACACCGCCTTCGCGGACGTGTCGGCGCTGCAGGACTTCTTGGCCAAGCCGGACGGCAAGAACTTCCAGCTCGTCGACGTGAAAATCCTGAGCACCGTCGATCCGACGCTCGGCGAAGGCATCGGCGTCGGCATTGCCAAGGAAAACACCGAACTGAAAGCCAAGGTCGACAAGGCTCTGTGCGAACTGGTCGCCGACGGTTCGATCGGCAAGTCCAGCGAGAAATGGTTCAAGATGGACATTTCCCGCGCCTGCAAGTGAGCCTTTGACGCTGCGCCGCCCTGGGCAGCGCTAAATCTCAAGCGGGGCCGCTCCAGCAGCGGCCCCGTATCCCGCAAACGTCGTGAGCATGCCCGATGGAATTCGGTCTTTGGCAGGTTTGGGAAGGCGGCTGGGTAGGAGCCATCCTGCGCGGCGCGGCCGTCACCATCGCGGTCGCGGTTGCGGCCATGCTGGGCGGTTTCATCGTCGGCGTCGCCTGCGGCCTCATCAAATGGGGGCGCGTGCGTCCGCTCACCTACCTCGTCGACGGCTATACGGCACTGGTGCGCGGCGTGCCGGAACTGCTCATCATCTACCTGCTGTTCTTCTCGTCGGTCGAGTTCGTGGGCAAGGTGGCCACCGCCTTCGGCTATGCCGGGCTTGCCGACAGCGGTTACGCCTTCATCATTGCCGTGATCTCCATCGGCGCGATCTCCGGCGCCTATTCCACGGAGGTCGTGCGCGGCGCGCTCGCGGCGATCCCGCAGGGCCATATAGAAGCCGCGCGGGCGCTAGGCCTGCCCGGCCCGCGCATCTTCCGCCGCATCATCGCGCCGCAGATGCTCCGCATCGCCGTGCCCGGCATGAACAATGTGTGGCAGGTGACGATCAAGGACACCGCGCTGGTCTCGGTGGTCGGCCTGCAGGAACTGATGCGCACCGCCTTCATCGGCTCCGGCACCACGCGACACCCCTTCATCTTCTATCTGATCGCTGCGGTGGTCTATCTCGCAATCACGCTCGTCAGCCAGTTCGGCATCGATCAGGCCGAACGCGGCCTGAGGCTACGCGAAAGAAAATAGTCGCATGGACATCGAACTGATCCGCGAAGCCGTTCCGATCCTCCTGAAAGGATTGCGCGTCACCGCCACCTTGACGGTGCTGTCGGTGCTGATCGGCTTCAATCTCGGCCTTGTGCTGGCCATCATGCGGGTTTCGTCCAACCGTTTCGTGTCGGGCTTCGCCAAATATTACAGCATGGTGTTCCGCGGCACGCCGCTGCTGGTGCAGATTTTCCTGTTCTATTACGGCCTCGGCCAGCTTTCCTTCGTGAAGAACAGCGAGGCGCTGTGGTGGATCGTCAGCGACGGTGCGCGTTGCGCGGTCATGGCGCTGGCGCTGAATACCGCTGCCTATACGTCCGAAATCCTGCGCGGTGGACTGATGTCGGTGCCGGCCGGGCTGGTCGAGGCCGCACAGGCCTGCGGCATGTCGCGCGCGTTGCGCTTTCGCCGCATCGAGTTCCCGCTGGCCATCCGGCAGGCGCTGCCCGCCTATGGCAACGAGCTGGTTCTGGTGGTCAAGGGCACCAGCCTCGCCTCCACCATCACTGTGCTCGAAGTGACCGGCTATGCGAAACGCCTCATGAGCCAGACCTATGCGGTGCTGGAGGTCTTCGCAATCGCCGGCGCGCTCTATCTGGTCACCAATCTTGTGCTGATAACGCTCGTGCGGCTGCTGGAACGCCATCTGACGCGTCACCAGGCGCGCTGAGGCAGGACGCTTCAGGCCGGCCTGCGCAAATGGCTGCGGGCCTGGTCGAGCCGCACCGGCTGGTCGGGTATGGTCACGGAAAAGACGGTGCGGCCGCCGACGCTTTCCACCAGTTCCACCGTGCCGCCATGGGCACGGATCAGTTCCTGCGCGATGGCGAGGCCGAGGCCGGTGCCGCCGCTGCGCGCCGAGCCGCGAAACGCGGCGAACAGGTTCTCGCGCGCCTTGGGCGGCAGGCCGGGGCCAGTATCGATCACCAGTATGCGGCTGACGCTGCCCGTGCGTTCCGCCGAGATGGTGAGCCGGCGCACCACGGCGCTTTCGGTGTCGCCCGCCATCGCCTGCACGGCGTTGCGGCTGAGATTGGTGAGCACCCGGAACAACTGGTCCGCGTCGGCGTCCACCTCGAAATCGGGCTCGACGGCGTTCACGAATTCGATCCCTTCCTCGATGACGAGGAGGCCGTGCACGTCCTCCACCAGTTGCCGCAGGCGCAGCAGCCGCCGTGCCGGCGCCGCCTCTTGCGTGCGCCCGTAAGCCAGCACGCCTTCCGAATAGGCGACCGCGCGGTCCAGCGTGCGCAGCAATTTCGGCGCGAAGGCCTGCACGGTCGGGTCCTTCACCTGTTGCAGCCTGTCCGAGATCAGTTGCGCGGAGGCCAGTATGTTGCGCATGTCGTGGTTGATCTTGGAAACGGCAAGGCCGAGATCGGCCAGATGCTTCTGCTCAGCCAGCATGCGCTGGAGGCGCTCTTGCATCTGCGACAATTCGCGCTCGGCGATGCCGATCTCGTCGGCCCGGTCGCTCGGCCGTATGATGCGCACGGGATCGTCCGGCGCATCCGAAAACACCAGCATCGAGCGCGTCATGGTGCGGATCGGCCGGATCATGATGCGGTCGATGGTGGCATAGACGAGCACGGCGCTGAACAGCGAGATCAGCAGCGACACCAGCGCGATGTTGCGCGAATAGGCGAGCATGGCCGTGCGCAGCCGGCTGTCGGGCATGATCAGCTCGAACTCCTTGTCGCTGTCGCCGACGGGCCCGTACACGCGCAGCATGCGGTCGCCGCCGAAGACCAGCGTGTCCAGCGCGCCGGCGATCTGCCCGAACCGGCCTAGATTGGCGACGTCCACGTGCTCGTCCACCCTGGGCGGCATGGCGGCGACCACCAGCAGCCGGGAAATGCCCCCGTCGCGCACGGCGATGGCCTTGGCGCCGATCGCCATCAGCACGTCGTCCTGCGCGGCGCGCGACAATGAAGCCGGATCGCCCTGCACCAGCACGATGGAAACGGCGCCGGCGGTGTTCAGCCGCTCCTTCAGCCAGTTGAGCCGGAACGTGCCGATGGCGGGCAGGAAGAAGAAGATTTCCGCCATCAGCACGAAGACGATGGTGAGCAGCAGCAGCTTGGTGGAAAGTCCGCGCGCCAGCGGCACCGTCCGGACTTTCGGTCCGGGATCGGCTTCGCTGTCCGCCGACGGTTTGTCGCTCATGCGCCCGATGCCGTTTCGCGTGTCAAAGCAATTCGACACAAGATTAGGTGATCGACGGGCTTTTGCAAATTTCCGTGGCCGTCGAAAACGACCGGCGAATTCGCGAACGACCGACGGCCAGCTTGCGATTGACTTCCCATATGCTTCTACCTATAAGCCCGCTCACGCTCGGGCCATCCATCCCGGCGCGGTTACGATCGCGCCAAAGGCGGCTCGGCACAGCTCCTGTTACAACGTGACAGAATGAAGAAGGGCCGCACTCCGCGGTATTAAAACAAATGAAGCGCACCTACCAACCCTCCAAGCTCGTCCGCAAGCGCCGGCACGGTTTCCGTGCACGCATGGCCACCAAGGGCGGCCGCAGCGTCATCGCAGCCCGCCGCAACCGTGGTCGCAAGCGGCTGAGCGCCTGAGCGGAAACGAGATCATTGCCCGCAGCAAAGGCTCCAGAACGGCTTTTGAAACGCGCGGAGTTCCTGGCCGTCCGGCGCGGCGAAAAGCGCCGCGGGCGGCTTTTTCTCGTTGAAGTGCTGGACCGTGGCGACGGCGGTGTGCCGCGCGTCGGCTTTACGGTCACCAAGAAGGTCGGCAACGCGGTGGTGCGAAATCGCGTGCGCCGCCGGCTGAAGGAAGCCGTGCGCACCGGCGCGGCGGTTGGAATGGCGGCCGGACACGACTATGTCATCGTCGGACGCGACGATGTGCTTTCCGCGCCGTTCGCCCAGTTGCAGGCCGAGCTTTCGCGCCGCATTCACGGAACACGATAGGTCCAGAGGCCGAGCTTCCCGATGGAAAACAATCGCAATTTCTTCATCACCATCGCGCTTTCGGTGCTGATCCTGACCTTGTGGCAGGTGTTCTACATGAACCCGCGCATCGAGGCGCAGCGTGAGACCGCGCGCGTCGAGGCCAGCCGGCAAGCCGAGCAGAAGCCGGCGGGCGAGGGCGGTGCGCAGGCCCCGGCCACGCAGCCGCAGCAGCCCGGCGCGGTGCCCAGCCTGCCGGGCGCGGCCGGTTCGGCTGCGGCCAGCCACGAGCAGGCCATCGAAGCCACCAGGCGCCTGCAGATCGACACGCCGAGCGTCGCCGGCTCGATCAACCTCACGGGCGCGCGCCTCGATGACCTGAGGCTGAAGCACTACACCGAGACCGTCGACAAGAATTCGCCGGAGATCGTGCTGCTCAACCCGTCGGCGCTGAAGGACGGCTATTTCGCCGAGATCGGCTTCTCGGGAACGCCCGAGGCCGGCAAGCTGCCCGGTCCGGACACGGTATGGAGCGTCGAAGGCAACGACAAGCTGACGCCGACGACCCCGGTGACGCTGACCTACACCAACGACAAGGGCCTGGTGTTCAAGCGCACCATCTCCATCGACCAGAACTACATGTTCACCGTCGACGACACGGTCACGAACAATGGCGGCCAGCCGGTCTCGCTCGCCAATTACGGCCGGGTGACCCGCTTCGACAAGCCCGACGACCGCAGCACCTATGTGCTGCATGAAGGCCTGATCGGCGTGACCGGGTCGGAAGGGCTCCAGGAGATCAAGTATTCTTCGATCGAGAAGGACAAGCAGGTCACGCCCGGCAAGTCGACCGACGGCTGGCTCGGCATCACCGACAAATATTGGGCGGTGACGCTGGTGCCTTCGGCCAAGCAGCCCTTCCAGCCGCGCTTTGGCTTCTTCGACGACGGTCGCAGCCGCTACCAGTCCGACTACCTCACCGACCAGTTCACGGTGGCGCCCGGCCAGTCCGCGACGCAGCAAACCCTGGTGTTCGCCGGGGCCAAGGAGGTCGCGACCATCAACGCCTACGAAAAGGACCGCCATATCCGCCAGTTCGACCTGCTGATCGACTGGGGCTGGTTCTATTTCATCACCAAGCCGATGTTCTGGCTGATCGACACGCTCTACAAGTTCTTCGGCAATTTCGGCCTGGCCATCCTGGCCACGACCGTCATCGTCAAGGCCCTTTTCTTCCCGCTCGCCAACAAGTCCTACAAGTCCATGGCGAACATGAAGAAGGTGCAGCCCAAGATGATGGAGATCCGCGAGAAATACGCGGACGACAAGATGAAGCAGCAGCAGGCCATGATGGAGCTGTACAAGACCGAGAAGATCAATCCGATCGCCGGTTGCTGGCCCGTCGCGCTGCAGATCCCCGTCTTTTTCGCGCTCTACAAGGTGCTCTACATCACCATCGAGATGCGGCACGCGCCGTTCTTCGGCTGGATCCACGATCTCGCGGCGCCCGACCCGACCTCGCTGTTCAACCTGTTCGGCCTGCTGCCGTTCACCGCGCCGGCCTTCCTGCACATCGGCGTGCTGCCGATCATCATGGGCATCACCATGTTCCTGCAGATGCGCATGAACCCGACGCCGCCGGACCCGACGCAGGCTGCGATCTTCACCTGGATGCCGGTGATCTTCACCTTCATGATGGCGGGCTTCCCGGCCGGTCTGGTGCTGTACTGGGCCTGGAACAACACGCTCTCGATCCTCCAGCAAGGCGTGATCATGAAGCGGCAGGGTGCCAAGATCGAGCTGTGGGACAATCTGGCAGGCATGTTCAAAAAGAAACCATCGCCGGCGGAGTAGCCGCCGGCGCTGATTTCCTCCGACGCCATGTCGTTATAGGATCGCTCCGGCTCCTGGAGGGATCGTCATGGCAGCGGATCTGGAAGACGACAGCGAGGCCGTCAGGCTGCTTGTCGCAAGGCAGTTCGCCAGTCTGAGCTGGAATGAGGGCCGGACGGCGGACTGGGATGGTTTTTCGGCGGACTTCCTGCCGGGCGCGATGCTTTTTCCGGCGGCGCGCCCCGTCGCGAGCCGCACCGTTCCCGAATTCGTCGCCCGGATGAAGCATCTGTCCACGACCACGCTTCCCGCGCTCGAGGAAGAGGTGCGCGGCATGCGGGTGACGGTGTTTGGCAATGTCGCGGTGGCGGCGGTGGCCTGCGCCGTGGTCGAGAACCATGCCGCGGCGGAGGAGACCGTGGAGATGATGCTGCTGGTCAAGAACGAAGGCAGGTGGCGCATCGCCGCGCAGGCATGGGACAAGGCCGGCCCGGACAACCCCGTTCCCGACTCGCTGCTCGGCTCACCGAGGCCGGACCGGGTCGGGATATGATCCAACTACATTCACACGCGGATATTTGATGACAGGACCGAACCCAGACACAAAACATCCGATTCCGATGCATCCGCGCGTCGGTTTCCTGAAGCCGCTGGTGACTGCCGAGAACATCGAGATCGGCGATTTCACCTATTACGACGATCCGGACGGGCCGGAGAAATTCGCCGAGAAATGCGTGCTGCATCATTATCCGTTCATCGGCGACCGATTGGTGATCGGCAAGTTCTGCGCCATCGCGGAAGGCGCGCGTTTCATCATGAACGGCGCCAATCACGCCATGTCCGGTTTCTCGACCTATCCCTTCAACATCTTCGGTCATGGCTGGGAGGAGGGGTTCGACGTCGCGACCTGGCAGAAGGAAAATCGGGGCGACACGGTTGTCGGCAATGACGTGTGGATCGGCATGGAGGCGGTCATCATGCCTGGCGTTGGCATCGGCGACGGCGCCATCGTGGCGGCCAAGTCGGTCGTGACCCATGATGTGCCGCCCTATGCGATCGTGGCCGGCAACCCCGCGCGCATCGTGAAGATCCGCTTCGCCCCGGATGTCGTCGCAAGGCTGCTGGATATCGCCTGGTGGGATTGGCCACACGACAAGATCGGACGCAATCTCGACGCGATCCGCAGCGCCGACCTTTCGGCCCTGGAGGCTGCCAAGTGAATCAGGTTGCCGCCATCGAAAGCGAATTGTTCACGCGCCCCTGGATATTCATCCGCGGCGTGCCGGCGATGAAGTTCCTGCCGCCCGAAGGGCCGCCGGAGATCGCCTTCGCCGGCCGCTCCAATGTCGGCAAATCCTCGCTCATCAACGCGCTGGTCGGGCGCAAGGGACTGGCGCGCACCTCCAACACGCCCGGCCGCACGCAGGAACTGAACTACTTCGTGCCGGACGGCTTTTCGGGCGAGGGCGCGGACCTGCCGCCCATGGCGCTGGTGGACATGCCGGGCTACGGCTACGCGCAGGCACCGAAGGACCAGGTGGACGCGTGGACGAAGCTGGTCTTCGACTATCTGAAGGGCCGCGTCACGCTGAAGCGCGTCTATGTGCTGATCGACGCCCGCCACGGCATCAAGAAAAACGACGAGGAGGTTCTGTCGCTCCTCGACAAGGCCGCGGTTTCCTACCAGATCGTGCTGACCAAGACCGACAAGATCAAGGCCGCCGGCGTGCCGAGGCTGATCGAGGCGACGCTGCAGAAGATCGCCAAGCGACCGGCCGCTTTCCCTGCGGTACTGGCGACCTCGTCGGAAAAAGGCGAAGGCATGGACGAATTGCGCGCCGCCATCGCGCTGGCTGCCAACGGAGGGTAGGGGACTCCGGTTGCGCGCCAGTTAGTGAGGCGTCAGCGGGCTTCTTTCTCCCGCTGCTGCGCGGCGAGTTTTTCCGTGCCATAGGCTTTCAGGAACACTTCGACCCCCGCCCTCGCGACATATTCGATTTCCTCGGGCGAGGGCGTTTCGGTGCGATAGGCGAACATGCACTGCCGGAACAGGCCGGCGAGGCACAGTTCCGTGAACTGGTAGGCTGCCAGGTCTACATCGGCTATCTCGAGCAAGCCGCGTCCGATCGCCTCGTTCAGGAAGGCCACGAAGCGGTCGTGGCCGCGCTTGGGGCCGCGTTCGTAGAAGCGTCGGCCAAGTTCCGGGATTCTTTCCGAAGCGCCGATGACGGTGCGCTGCGCCAGCACCACCTTGTCCGAGGTGATCTTGACCGACAGCGCGATGGCAAAGCGCACCAGCGTCGCGTGCAGGTCGTCGGGATGCTCCAGCGCCTCGTACAGATTCTTGAAGATGATGCCGCGTTCTTCCTCGATGAGGGCCTCGAACAGTTCTTCCTTGTTGGCGAAATAGACGTAGATCGTGCCCTTGGACACGCCCGCCTCGCGGGTGATGTCGTTCATGGAGGCGGCGTCGAAGCCCATGTTCATGAACACGCGCCGCGCGCCGTCGATGATCTGCTGGCGCTTCGCCGGGTCGTGGCCGGCAGCGAGACGCTTGCGCGGTTTCCCGCAGTCGTCGCCCGTATCGATATCGTTCATTCCCACGCCCTGAAATTATTTCGAACCGTTTGGTTCGATTAGCACTTGATATGCGCCCTACCTTGCGTTATGTCAATATCGAACCGAACGGTTCAGTTCACTCAAAAGAGATGATCCATGTCCTCTTCGTCCGTCACGACCGAAGCCGAAGTTCATCCGTTCCCGAATGCCAGGACCTCGCCCGCCATCGAGGCGCCGCATCCGGCCGAGCCCGCCGAGGCTTTGCAGCCGCCGGCCAAGCGCAAGCGTTCCGCGCGCTCCTTCCTCCTGCCCGTCATCGCTGCCGTCCTGCTCGGCGCGGGCGCCTGGTACGGCTATGGCTACTGGACCGAAGGCCGCTTCATGATCTCGACCGACGACGCCTATGTCCAGGCGGACATGGCGTTCGTCTCGCCCAAGATATCCGGCTATATCGCTGAGGTGAAGGCCGGCGAGAACCAGCACGTGAAGGCGGGGGATCCGCTCTTCGTCGTGGACGACGGCGACTACAAGATCGCCGTGGCCCAGGCCGAAGCGCAGATCGCCACCCTTTCCAGGACGCTGGACCGCATCGACGCGCAGACAACCGCCGCCCGCGCCGCACTTCGGCAGGCGGACGCGCAGAAGGCGTCCGCGCAGGCGGTCGCCGACAACGCCGCCCGTACACGGGATCGCGCCGCACAGCTCCTCAAGACCCATGTGGCCACGCAGGCTCAGCTCGACGACGCCAGCGCCGCGGCCGACCAGGCCAATGCCGCGCTTGCCGGCGCCGACGCCCAGATCGCGGCCGCGCAGGCAAATATCGGCGTGCTCGAGGCGCAGAAGGCTGAATCGGCCAGCACGCTCGATTCGCTGAAGCTCGCCAAGGACAAGGCCGAACGGGATCTTTCCTTCACTGTCATGCGCGCGCCCTATGACGGCGTCGTCGGCAACCGCTCGGTCGAGCAGGGCGACCTCGTCAGCCCCGGCCAGAAGCTCGCCGTGGTTGTTCCCATGGACAAGCTCTACATCACCGCCAACTTCAAGGAGACGCAGCTTGCGCGCATGGTGCCGGGCGAGAAGGTGAAGATCTGGGTCGATGCCATCGGCGGCGAGTCCTTCGAAGGCACCGTATCCTCGCTGTCGCCGGCTTCCGGCGCGGTGTTCTCGCTGCTGCCGCCGGAAAACGCCACCGGTAACTTCACCAAGGTGGTGCAGCGCGTGCCCGTGCGCATCGACGTGCCCGCCGACGTGCTCAAGAGCGGCAAGCTGCGCGCGGGATTGAGCGTCGTCGTGGACGTGGATAGCCGCACCGCGCCGAAGAGCTGAGCCGGGCCGAACCGAAGCGTCTGAAACGGGCCGGGAGGCCGTCTCATGTCCAGCACCGCAATTACCGCCGGGGCCGTGCCCTCTGATCACATGGAAACGCGCCGCATCGTCGCCTTCCTGGCGATGGTGTTCGGCATGTTCATGGCGATCCTGGACATCCAGATCGTCTCCGCCTCGCTGGCCGAGATCCAGGCCGGCCTGAGCGCCAGTTCCGACGAGATCCCCTGGGTGCAGACCTCTTACCTGATCGCGGAGGTCATCATGATCCCGCTGTCCGGCTTCCTGTCGAGGATGTTGTCGACCAGGGTGCTGTTCACGACGGCGGCCGCCGGCTTCACCGCTGCCTCGGCGCTGGCCGCGACGGCCACCAACATCGACCAGATGATCGTCTACAGGGCGATCCAAGGCTTCATCGGCGGCGGCATGATTCCAAGCGTCTTCGCCGCCGCCTTTACCATTTTCCCCCCGTCCAAGCGCGCGATCGTCTCGCCGATGATCGGCCTGGTGGCGACGCTGGCGCCGACCATCGGCCCGACGGTCGGCGGCTATATCAGCCATGCCATGTCCTGGCATTGGCTGTTCCTGGTCAACGTCGTGCCCGGCATACTGGTGGCGAGCGCCGCCTGGGCGCTGATCGACTTCGACAAGCCGAACCTGTCGCTGTTCAGCAAGTTCGACTGGTGGGGCCTCATCGGCATGGCCGCCTTCCTCGGCTCGCTCGAATATGTGCTGGAAGAGGGCCCAACCAACGACTGGCTTCAGGATCAGGCCGTGTTCATCTTTTCCATCGTCATGGTGGTCGGCGCGGTGCTGTTCTTCTGGCGCGCCTTCACCGCAGAGGAGCCGATCGTCGACCTGAAGGCCTTCACCAACATCAATTTCGCCTTCGGCTCCGTGTTCTCCTTCGTCATCGGCATCGGCCTTTACGGCCTTACCTATCTTTACCCGATCTATCTCGGCCGCATCCGCGGCTACGATTCCATGATGATCGGCGAGGCCCTGTTCGTCAGCGGGCTCGCCATGTTCTTCACAGCGCCGGTGTCGGGCATCCTGTCGCGCAAGATGGACCCGCGGTTGATGATGATGATCGGTTTCCTGGGCTTCGCCGCCGGCACCTGGCAGATGACCCATCTGACCGCCGACTGGGATTTCTGGGAGCTGTTCGTGCCGCAGATCCTGCGCGGCACCTCGATGATGCTGTGCATGGTGCCCATCAACAACATCGCGCTGGGCACGCTGCCGCCCGAGCGGCTGAAGAACGCGTCCGGCCTGTTCAATCTCACCCGCAACCTGGGCGGCGCGGTCGGCCTCGCCGTCATCAACACGGTGCTCACCCACCGCAACGATTTCCACTATGCCCGCCTTGCCGAGCATGTGCAGTGGGGCAGCGCGGCAGCCGGCACGCAGCTGGACAACATGACGCGGAACTTCGAGGCGCATGGCGCCGCCGACGCCGGCAAGGCCGCGTTGGCCAAGCTGTCGGGCATGGTCCACCAGCAGGCGGCGCTGATGTCCTTCATGGATGTCTTCTACCTGCTGACGATGCTGTTCGCCTCGCTGGCGATCTTCGCCCTGGTCATCCGCAAGCCGCCTGAAAGCGCGGGCGGCGGCGCAGGACACTGACCGGCGGTGCGAGGCTTCAGGCCGTCGCCGGCTTGAAGCCCAGCGCAACGCCGTTGATGCAGTGGCGCTTGCCGGTCGGCGGCGGACCGTCGTCGAAGATGTGGCCGAGATGTCCGCCGCAGCGCCGGCAATGGCATTCCACCCGCACCATGCCGAGCGAAGTGTCCTGTCGCGTGCCTATGGCGTTGGGCAGCGATTGCCAGAAGCTCGGCCATCCCGTGCCGGATTCGAACTTGGTGTCGGAAGAATAGACCGGCAACTGGCAGCCGGCGCAGGCGAAGGTGCCCTTGCGATGTTCCTTGAGCAGCGCGCTGGTGAACGGATATTCGGTCCCTTCCTGGCGCAGCACCGAATATTGCTCGGGCGTCAGCTGCGCCTTCCATTGCGCGTCGGTCTTGGCGATCTCGAATGTTTCGGCTCGCGCCGGTTCCGGACGGCCGAGCCGGCCGAGAATGGCTGCGCCGGCGGCAAAAGCCGCGGCCGCCGCTCCGCTCAGCAAAACGTCTCTTCTGGTCATGGCGCTGGTCCTCCTGCCTGCGGTTTGGCAGATTTGCGCGTCACTCGGAAATCACATGGCGGTGACCCTGCGGGGCGCCCCGCGCCGGGCATCCTGCTGGACGCCGTGACGCAGGGCGCTGTGCTGCACGAAGCTGGAGGCGGCACCGCTCGGCCGACGGATGCCCCGATCCTTGCCGGAGCGGCATCTCACATCTTCGGCAGCAACACTTTGTCCACGACGTGGATGACGCCGTTCGATTGCCGCACGTCTGCGATCGTCACATGTGCGACATTGCCGTTCTCGTCGGTCACGGTGACCTTGCCGCCCTTGTCCTTGAGCGTCAGCTCGCAGCCGCCGACGGTCTTGACCTTGTGCGAGCCGCCGTCCTTCTTGACCATGGCCATGACGTCCGACGACATCGCCTTCGCCGCGACGACGTGGCAGGTCAGGATCTTGGCCAACCTGTCCTTGTTCTCGGGCTTCAAAAGGTCTTCGACAGCGCCCTTAGGCAGGGCCGCGAAGGCTTCGTTGGTCGGGGCGAACACGGTGAACGGCCCCTTGGTCTGCAAGGTGTCGGCCAGCCCGGCCGCCTTCACCGCCGCAACCAGCGTTGTGTGGTCCTTGGAATTCACGGCGTTCTCGACGATGTTCTTGTCGGCATACATTGCGGCGCCCCCGACCATCGGATTCTTGGCATGGGCGGCCGTTGCGAGCGCCGAAACGCTCATGGCAGTGGCGAGCAGAAGCGTGGCAAATCTGGGCATTGGTATCACTCCTCGATATCGTTCCCATCTCTGTGGGCGCGAGGAGTTACGGAGGCGGGCTCGCAGAAGTTTCGCGCGACCGAAATTTTTCTCAGAGGCTCTTCAGATCACCGGCCGCCACCACAGGACCGGTCGGCTGTCCCGTGGGCGATCCGCCGGTCGGCTCCACGCTGATGGCAAGGACCGCGCCTTGTGCGAGTTTTCCCTGCATGTCGGGCTTGACGGCCATTTGCACGGCCGTGCCGGCGGGAATGACGCCGGCCGACACCGGGGCGGTCTTGCCCTCGATTACCCAGAGTTCGAAATCCCGGCCGGACGCGTGATCTCCCGAAACATGCGACAGGCGTATCTCATTCCGGGCCGCGTCGTAGACGGCGAGATATTTCACGTCGCTGTCCTGAGCTGCGAGCGAAGCGACCAGGCCGGCTTGCTGCGGAGCAGGCGGCCGCATGTAGGGGATGGCGGCATAGAGGACCAGTGCGGCGACGGCCGCCGCGGCGAGACCCCGCCAGAAGGCAAGGCTCGACCACAGGTCGGCACGTTCGGGCACGGCGGCGTTGCCCGCGAAGAGCCGCCGGTCGATGGTGGCCTTGACCCCTGCCGGCGCCTCGACCGCCTCATAGGCGTTGGCCAGCGGAGCGAGGCGGTTTTCCCACCGGTCCACCAGCCGCGCGAAGTCCGCATCAGCCTCGATACGCAGCGCGGCCGCTCGGCGCTCGTCCGCCGTCAGGACGCCCAGAACATACTCGGCCGCGACGATATCGTCGTCACCGCGTTCGGGTCCGTCGTCTCGTGCCAAGGTCATCTTTCCAGGCACTCCCGCAGTTTAAGCAGGCTGCGCCGCAGCCACGTCCGCATCGTGTTCAGCGGTACGCCGTACCGTTCGGACAGTTCGGCATAGCTGTCGCCTTTCAGATAGGCGCCACGAACGGCGTCAGCCCGGTCTCGGTCCAGTTCATCGAGGCAGTTGCGCATGCGTGCGTCCTCGTCTCGCGCCGCTGCCATTGCCTCGGGGCCGGGCGCCGGATCGATCGCCTCGAGCACAGTATCGATGTCGGCCGCGGGCGCGCGACGTGCCCTGATGCGGTCGATGGAATGATGGCGGGCGATCGCCACCAGCCAGGAAATGGGGCTGAGCTCGGAGATGGCGAAGCGGTCGGCCTTCGTCCATATCTTGACGTAGACTTCCTGCAATGCGTCTTCGGCTTCTGCCCTGTCGCCCAAAACACGAAGACAGACGCCGAAAAGTTTCGCGCTGGTCTGGCGGTAGAGGCTGTCGAACGCGGCGCGATCCCTCAGCGAGGTCCGGACGATCAGCTTGGCGATGTCCTGCGGCGTCATCGCGCCCACACTAGGCGATTGGCTCCGATTTGCAACGGTGGCACAATCTTCGCCAAGGTCTTTCAAACCGCCCGGATTATGCGCTAAGACGCGGCCGTCCTTGCCAGCCAGAACGGGAACGATGCCCATGTCGGACGCCGCCGCAACCGCCGAGACGCAAGCCGCGCTGCTTTCCAGGGCGCTGCCCTACATGCAGCGCTACGAGAACAAGACCGTGGTCGTGAAATATGGCGGCCACGCCATGGGCGACAATGCGCTCGGCAAGGCCTTCGCCCGCGACATCGCCCTGCTCAAGCAGTCGGGCGTCAATCCCATCGTCGTGCATGGCGGCGGACCGCAGATCGGCGCCATGCTGACCAAGATGGGCATCGAATCCAAGTTCGAGGGCGGCCTGCGCGTCACCGACCAGAAGACGGTCGAGATCGTCGAGATGGTGCTGGCCGGCTCCATCAACAAGGAGATCGTCGCCCTCATCAACGCCGAGGGCGAATGGGCCATCGGCCTGTGCGGCAAGGACGGCAACATGGTCTTCGCCGAGAAGGCCAAGAAGACCATGATCGACCCGGATTCCAACATCGAGCGCGTGCTCGACCTCGGCTTCGTCGGCGAGCCGGCGGAGGTGGACCGCACGCTGCTCGATCTCCTGGCGCGGTCGGAGATGATCCCGGTGATCGCGCCCGTCGCGCCCGGCCGCGACGGCCATACCTACAACATCAATGCCGACACCTTTGCCGGCGCCATCGCCGGCGCGCTCGGCGCCAAGCGCCTGCTGTTCTTGACCGACGTGCCCGGCGTGCTGGACAAGGACAAGAAGCTGATCGACGAGCTGTCCGTGGCCGAGGCCAGGGCGCTGATCAAGGACGGCACCATCTCCGGCGGCATGATCCCCAAGGTCGAGACCTGCATCGATGCCATCGAGCGCGGCGTGGAAGGCGTCGTCATCCTGAACGGCAAGACCCCGCATTCGGTGCTTCTGGAACTGTTCACCGAGCATGGCGCCGGCACGCTGATCGTTCGCTGAGCCGCTAACGTCTCAGGTGGCCCAGCGGCACATGGCCGGGGCCCTTGATGTTCTGCAGCACGAGCTGTGTGTGCACGTCGCGCACGCCCTTCAGCCGCATCAGCCGGTGCATGACGAAATCGTTGAGATCGTCCACCGACGGCACCATGACATGCATCAGGAAGTCGTGGTCGCCGGTCATCGTCCAGCAGGCCGACACCTCGTCCATGCGCCGCACCGCCGCGATGAAGTTCTCGGGCGACTCGTCGCTGTGGCTGGTCAGCCTCACCTGGATGAAAACCTCCACCATCAGGCCGAGCGCGCGGCGGCTGAGCTGCGCCGAAAACCCCTTGATGACGCCGGCCTCGCGCAACGCTTCGAAGCGGCGCGCGCAAGGGGTGGCGGAGAGGCCGATCTCTTCCGCCAGTTCCGTGATGGGCTTGCGTCCGTCGCGCTGCAATATGTCGAGCATCCTGGTCTCGAACGCATCGAACTGAGGCATATCCACTCCTCCTGGCGCCTTATGAGGTGAAACTTACTCCAAAGCACGTATGGCGGCCAGCAACAAAGCCGATTCCGTCCTCTCCTTGCAGGTAGAATGAGTCACGCGATCCAGGGAGGAAGCCATGACCATCAGCGTTGCCGACTATGCCCGCGACTGTGCGGCTCAGGGGTTGCGCGGCAACTATTCAGTCTGCAGGGCCGACTTCACCGTCGCCCAGGACTACGACTACAGCGACGCCGAGCAGAAGGTGTGGCGCACGCTCTGCGACCGCCAGACGAAGCTGACCCGCAAGCTCGCCCACCGCTCCTATCTGGAGGGCATCGAGGCCCTCGGCCTGCTGGAGCGCATCCCGGATTTCGACGAGATCAGCGACAGGCTGCGGCCGCTGACCGGCTGGGAGATCGTGGCGGTGCCGGGCCTCATTCCGGCTGAGCCCTTCTTCGAGCACCTTGCCTCGCGGCGCTTTCCGGTCACCAACTGGCTGCGGACCGAAAAGGAACTGGACTACATCGTCGAGCCCGACATGTTCCATGACTTCTTCGGCCATGTGCCGATCCTCACCCAGCCGGTCTTCGCGGACTTCATGCAGGCCTATGGAGAGCGGGCGGGCGACGCCATCGCGCTGGGCGGCGACGAGATGATCACGCGGCTCTACTGGTACACGGCAGAATACGGCCTCATCCAGGAGCCGGGTCACGAAGTGAAGGCGTTCGGCGCCGGACTGATGTCATCCTTCACCGAACTGCAATTCGCCGTCGAAAGCAGGGACGCCCACCATGTTGCCTTCGACCTGGAGACGGTGATGCGCACCGCCTACGAGATCGACAAGTTCCAGCGCGCCTATTTCGTGCTGCCGTCCTTCGATGCTTTGCGCGATGCTTTCCGCACGGCCGATCTGGCCGCGATCGTCGGACGCTGGAAGGATCGGCCGACGCTCGATCCCGCCACGGTCTGAACCCGCCGGGGCTCAGATCATCTCGAGCGGCTGCCGGCGCCTGGGCGGCGGGAACGCGCGGTCGAGGTCGCGCAGATCCTCGTCTGTCAGCGCGATGCCGGCCACGGCGGCATTCTGGCGCACATGCTCCGGCTTCACGGCCTTGGGAATGGCGATGATGCCGTCCTTGCGGATGGTCCAGGCAAGCGCGATCTGCGCCGCCGTCGCGCCGTGACGGGACGCGATCTTTGCAAGCGTTCCGTCGCGCGCCAATTCGCCTTGCTCCACCGGCGAATAAGCCATGATCGGAATGCCGCGCTCGCGGCAGCGGGGCACGAGGTCGAACTCGATGCCGCGCCGGGTGAGATTGTAGAGCACCTGATTGGTCTGCACCTTCCCGCCGGCGGGAAGGTCTTCCAGCTCTTGCATGTCGTCGGCGTCGAAATTCGAAACGCCCCACTGGCGGATCTTGCCGGCCTTCACCAGCGCCTCGAAGGCCTCCACCGTCTCGCCGAGCGGCACGCCGCCGCGCCAATGCAGCAGATAGAGGTCGATCCGGTCGGTAGCCAGATGCTTCAGGCTGCGTTCGCACGCCTTGACGACGCCCGCGCGCGAAGCGTTGGAGGGCAGCACCTTGGAGACGAGGAAGACTTCGTCGCGCCGGCCGACCACGGCCTCCGCCACCACCTGTTCCGCGCCGCCATCGCCGTACATTTCGGCCGTGTCGATCAGCGTCATGCCGAGGTCGAGCCCGAGCTTCAGCGCGGCCGCTTCCTCGGCTTTCGGGCGGCGGCCCTCGCCCATGTGCCACGTGCCCTGGCCCAGCACCGGCACGGCCTCGCCGCAGGGCAGGGTGGTGGTTCGGATTAAGGCTGTCATGGCGGGCTCCGGGATTTGCTGGAATGGGGATCGCAGCACAGCAAGCCGCGGAAATCCAGCCGCCTTGGCGCTATTTCGCCTTGTGCTTGGTGAGCCAGTTCTCCATCTCGTCGATTTCCTTGCTCTGCGCCTTGATGACGTCCTGCGCCAGCTTGCGGATCTCCGGATCCTTACCGTGGTCGAGCACCACCTTGGCCATGTCGATGGCCGCCTGGTGGTGCGGGATCATGCCGCGCACGAAATCGACATCGGCATCGCCGGTATATTTCATCGCCATCATCTCGCGATGCATCTTGTCCATCGCGGCCTGGTAGCCAGCCGCTGCCGGGTCGCCGGATTGGGCCGCCATGGCGCCCATGTCATGCTTCATCTCGGCCGCCGGCAGGCTTTCGACGAAGGTTGCCGCAAGCATGGCCGCTGCGGTGGCAGCAAGCAGGATTCTCTTCAGCGTGCTCATGGGATTTTCTCCTTTGGAGCTTGGAAATTTATGTGGAAGGGTGGGTCAGAGTTTCAACGTGCGCAGCCGCAATGCGTTCACGATCACGGACACCGAGGACAGGCTCATGGCCGCCGCCGCCAGCATCGGCGAAAGCAGCATGCCGAAGACGGGGTAGAGCACGCCCGCGGCCACCGGCACGCCGAGCGTGTTGTAGAGGAAGGCGAAGGCGAGGTTCTGCCGGATGTTGGCGAGCGTGGCCGTGGCCAGCCTTCGTGCCCGCACGATGCCGGTGAGTTCGCCCTTCACCAGCGTGATGCCGGCGCTTTCCAAGGCGACGTCCGCGCCCGTGCCCATGGCGATGCCGACGTCGGCGGACGCCAGTGCCGGCGCGTCGTTGACGCCGTCGCCGGCCATCGCCACCACGCCGCCGCGCTTGCGCAGTTCCTCGACCAGCGCGCTCTTCTGCTCGGGCAGCAGGCCTGCCCGCACGCGCTCGATGCCGAGCTTTCTGGCGATTGCCTTGGCCGTGCGTTCGTTGTCTCCGGTTGCGAGCACGACCGTGATTTCCATGTCCTGCAGGGTGCGGATGGCTTCGGCGGCGGTCGCCTTGATCGGATCTGCGACCGCTACGAGCCCGGCGGCCCTGCCGTCCACGGCCACGAACATCGCCGTCTTGCCTTCGGTCTGGAGCGCTTCGGCCCTGGCCGGCAATGTCCCGGCATCGATACCGAGATCGGCCAGCATTGCGGCATTGCCGAGCGCTACCTTGCGGCCCGCCACGGTGCCGGAAACCCCCTTGCCGGTCACGGCCTCGAAGTCCGCCGCTTCCGGAACGGTCAGGCCGCGCTCGCGCGCACCGGCCACGATGGCCTCGGCCAGCGGATGCTCCGACGCCTTCTCCAGCCCCGCTGCGAGCGCAAGCAGTTCATCCTCGGAAATGTCTTTCTCCGCAGCCACGTCGGTCAGCTTCGGCTTGCCCTCGGTCAGCGTGCCGGTCTTGTCCACCACCAGCATGTTGACGGCGGCGAGCCTTTCCAATGCGGCGGCGTCCTTCACCAGCACGCCGGCATGCGCGCCGCGCCCGGTCGCGGTCATGATCGACATCGGCGTGGCCAGTCCCAATGCGCAGGGGCAGGCGATGATGAGCACCGACACCGCCGCCACGATGGCGTAGATCAGGCTGGGCTCGGGTCCGAACCAGGCCCAGGCGAGGAAGGCGACAATGGCCACCGCTACCACGGTCGGGACGAAATAGAACGAGACGCGGTCGGCCAGGCTCTGGATCGGCGCGCGGCTCCGCTGTGCCTTGGCCACGAGTTGCACGATCTGCGACAGCGTGGTTTCGGCGCCGACCTTCTCGGCGCGCATGACGAGCGAGCCGTTTCTGTTCATGGTGCCGCCGGTCACGGCGTCGCCCTGCGTCTTCTCGACCGGCACGGGTTCGCCGGTGATCATCGATTCGTCCACCGAGGAGCGGCCTTCCAGCACGATGCCGTCCACCGGCACGGACTCGCCGGGCCGGATGCGCAGCCGGTCACCGGCCTTCACCTCGTCCAGCGCCACATCATGCTCCGAGCCGTCGGCGCCGATGCGGCGGGCGGTCTTGGGGGCTAGGTCGAGCAGGGCGCGAATGGCCGAGCCGGTGCGCTCGCGCGCTTTCAGTTCCAACACCTGGCCCAGGAAGACGAGCGCGACGATGACGGCGGACGCCTCGAAATAGACCGGGACGCTGCCGTCATGGCCCCGGAACTGGTGTGGGAAGATGCCGGGAAACAGCGTGGCGACGACGCTGTAGAGATAGGCCGCGCCGACGCCCAGCGAGATCAGCGTCCACATGTTGGGGCTGCGGTTGACGACAGAGGCCCAGCCGCGCCGGAAGAAGGGCAGGGCGGCCCAAAGCACGACCGGCGTCGCCAGCGCCAGTTCGACCCAGACGGCAGCGCTTTCGCCGATCCAGCCGCGCACCGGCAGGCCGGCCATGGCTCCCATGGTCAGCACCAGAAGCGGGATGGAAAGCACCGCGCTTACCCAGAAGCGACGGGTGAAATCGACCAGTTCCGGATTCGGACCTTCCTCTCCGGTCGGCACGCCCAGCGGCTCCAGCGCCATGCCGCAGATCGGGCAGTCGCCGGGCCTGTCGCGCACGATCTCGGGATGCATCGGGCAGGTGTATTGCGTGCCCGCCGGCATGGGCTCGGGTGCCGGCCTGCCGTGGAGATATTTTTGCGGTTCCGTCTCGAATTTCGCCCGGCAGCCGGCGGAGCAGAAATAGAATTTTTCCCCCTCGTGGCGCAGGAAGTGGCGGGCGGAGGACCGCTCCACCTTCATGCCGCAGACCGGGTCGGTGGCGGTCAGGTAGTCTTGCGGCGCCGCCTTGAATTTCTCACGGCAGTGTTCGCTGCAGAAATGGAAGAGATGACCGCCATGTTCCGCTGCCGGCTTGCCGGCGGCGGGGTCGACGATCATGCCGCAGACGGGATCGCGTACGATCGTCTCGCTGGGCGTCGCCTGTCCGCCATGGCCGGAGCAGCAGGAGCCGCCGGCATGGCTTTTATGATGATTGTGATTCGCGTGATCCATGACGAAACCTCGATCTCTGCAACGGAGATAGGGCTTCCAGCAACTGGAAGGTCAAGAGCGAAAATCACGGGTCCGAGGTCCGGCTCCCAGGCCATACCCAGGGCCGGCGAAACGCGCTATAGACCTCCAGGAAGCGATTGCGGGCGCAGATGGCGAAGATTCCCCTGAGGCTTGAGGAACTGATCGACGGCGAGGCCTTGCGCCGCGATCTCACCGCGCTGACCGCCGACAC
The DNA here is from genome assembly GCF_032460275.1 of Mesorhizobium sp. SP-1A. Classification (NCBI taxonomy): domain Bacteria; kingdom Pseudomonadati; phylum Pseudomonadota; class Alphaproteobacteria; order Hyphomicrobiales; family Phyllobacteriaceae; genus Mesorhizobium; species Mesorhizobium sp. SP-1A. Next base: position 224,016 of record NZ_JAVXZD010000001.1, read on the forward strand.
GAATGGCGACGGCTCCAGCACGGCGGTGCGCGCGGGCGTGCTGCGCCTGCTCAAGCAGCGCCTCGTCGAGGGAAGACAGATCGCCGAGCATCTTTTGAAGGAGGACGGCGGCGGCCTGGCATGTGCCAAGCGCCTGTCGCATGTCATGGACGAGATCGTGCGCGCGCTCTACGATTTCGCCGTCAGCCACGTCTATCGTTCGCAGAACCCGTCGGCCGCCGAGCGCATGGCCGTCGTCGCCGTCGGCGGCTACGGCCGCGGCACGCTGGCGCCGGGGTCGGACATCGATCTGCTCTTCCTGCTGCCCTACAAGCAGACGCCCTGGGGCGAGCAGGTGGTCGAATACATGCTCTACATGCTGTGGGACCTGGGGCTGAAGGTCGGCCACGCCACGCGCAACATTGATGAAAGCCTGCGCCTGTCGCGCGACGACATCACCATCCGCACCGCCATCCTCGAGGCCCGCTTCGTGTGGGGCGAGCAGGGGCTGTGCGACGAGCTGATCCGCCGTTTCGACGAGGAGGTGGTGCGCGCGACCGGGCCTGAATACGTTCAGGCCAAGCTCGCCGAGCGCGACGCCCGCCATACCAAGGCCGGCGAGAGCCGCTATGTGGTCGAGCCCAACGTCAAGGACGGCAAGGGCGGCCTGCGCGACCTGCAGACATTGTTCTGGATCGGCAAATATTTCTACCGCGTGCGCACCGGCATCGAACTGGTCGGCAAGGGCGTGTTCACCGCCACCGAATACCGGGAATTCGTCAAGGCCGAGGATTTTCTCTGGGCCGTGCGCTGCCACATCCACTTCCTCACCGGCAAGCCGGAGGAGCGGCTGAATTTCGACATCCAGCGCGAGATCGCGGAACGGCTGGGCTATACGAGCCATCCCGGCCTGTCGGCGGTCGAACGCTTCATGAAGCACTATTTCCTGATGGCCAAGGATGTCGGCGACCTCACCCGCATCTTCTGCGCGGCGCTGGAGGAGGAGCAGGCCAAGCATGTGCCGGGCTTCAACCGCATTTTCCTGACCTTCTCGCGCCGCAAGCGCAAGCTGGCGGGAACGTCGGATTTCATCGTCGACAATCACCGCATCAACATCGCCGACGACCAGGTGTTCGAGCGCGACCCGGTCAACATGCTGAGGCTGTTCTGGTTCGCCGACAGGCACGGACTGGAGTTCCATCCCGATGCGTTGAAGCTGCTCACCCGTTCGCTTCGCCTCGTCGACCGCAACCTGCGCCGCGACCCCGAAGCCAACCGGCTGTTCCTCGATATTCTCACCTCGGACCGCAATGCCGAGCTGAACCTGCGCCGTATGAACGAGGCCGGCCTGCTCGGACGGCTCATTCCGGACTTCGGCAAGATCGTCGCGATGATGCAGTTCAACATGTATCACCACTACACGGTGGACGAGCACCTGATCCGCTGCATCGGCGTGCTGGCGGAAATCGAGCGCGGCGACGACGCCAGGGTCCATCCGCTGTCGCATTCGCTGATGCCGGGCCTCAGGAAAAGCCGGGTGGCGCTCTACGTCGCCGTGCTGCTGCACGACATCGCCAAGGGGCGGCCCGAGGACCATTCCGAGGCCGGCGCCCGCATCGCCCGGCGCATTTGCCCGCATATGGGCCTGTCGGCGGCGGAGACGGAGACGGTTGCCTGGCTGGTCGAGAACCACCTCGTCATGTCGATGACGGCGCAGACGCGCGACCTGAACGATCGCAAGACCATCGAGGATTTCGCGGCGCTCGTGCAGTCGGTCGAAAGGCTGAAGCTGCTGCTGATCCTGACGGTGTGCGACATTCGCGGCGTCGGGCCGGGCGTGTGGAACGGCTGGAAGGGTCAGCTCCTGCGCACGCTCTATTTCGAAACGGAACTGCTGCTCACCGGCGGGTTCTCGGAACTGTCGCGCGCGCAGCGCAGCACGGCCGCCCGCGAGGAACTGGCCGCCGCGCTTGCCGATTGGTCGCAGCAGGACCGCGACCGGATCGTCGGCCTGCACTACGAGAACTATCTTCTGACCGTCGATCTTGCCGACCAGGTCCGCCACGCGGAATTCATCCGCGAGGCGGATGCCTCGGGCAAGCAGCTCGTCACCATGGTCAAGACGCACGAATTCGAGGCCGTCACCGAGATTACCGTGCTGGCGCCGGACCATCCGCGCCTGCTTTCGGTGATTGCCGGGGCCTGTGCCGCGGCCGGCGGCAACATCGTCGACGCGCAGATCTTCACAACTTCGGACGGCCGCGCGCTGGACACCATTCTCATCAACCGCGAGTTCGAGCGCGACGAGGACGAACGCCGCCGCGCCCAGCGTGTCGGCGGCCTGATCGAGGATGTCCTCTCGGGAAGGGCATGGCTGCCGGAGATGATCGCCAAGCGCACCAAGCCCAAGCGCGGCGCCAGGGTCTTCCGCATTCCGCCGCGCGCCCAGATCCGCAACACGCTGTCCAATCGCTTTTCCGTCATCGAGGTGGAAGGGCTCGACCGCCCCGGCCTGCTGTCGGAGATTACCGGCACCCTGTCGGACCTGGCGCTCGACATCGCGTCGGCCCACATCACCACCTTCGGCGAGAAGGTCATCGACACCTTCTACGTAACCGATCTGACCGGCCACAAGGTCGAGAATGCCGCCCGTGAGAAGATGATCCGCGAGCGTCTCATCGAAATACTGGCGGGTAACGGTCAGGACCGCAGGACGAAGACGGCCGCCGAATAGGCTTAACGGTTCAGTCGTCGTTGGCTGCGCTCAGCTCTTCCGGACGCAGCCCTTCATCCTCGTGGCGAGGCCATGGCAGGAAATCGCTCTGGAAGGAGTCACCGGAGAAATAGTCGAGCGCGCGATGGGCTTCGGCGCCGTTGAAGGCCGCCTTGTCGAGAAGATGCGCAATCACCTCGCGGGCCTGCACCAGCTTCTCCTTCAGTCTTGCGGTATCGTCTGCCATGGGCCTCTTCTCTGGTTCGGTCTGTGAACATAGGTAGCGCATCCTCGCTGACGTGCAATGAACGCTTTTCCTCGACTCCGCCCGCATTTCGTGCCAATCCCGCGCGCATGATGCCCGACATGGAAAAGCTCGACATCAAGATATGCGGCCTCAAGACCGACGACGCGCTGGCTGCGGCGCTGGCCGGCGGCGCCAGCCATGTCGGTTTCATTTTCTTTCCCAAGAGCCCGCGCAACATCGCTCCCTCTGAAGCCGGCCGCCTGCGGCTGGCCGCGAGCGGCCGCGCGAAGGCGGTGGCTGTGACGGTGGATGCCGGCGACGCGTTGCTCGACGGGATCGTCGCCGCCATGGCGCCCGACCTGCTGCAACTGCATGGCGCGGAGAGCGTCGAGAGGGTTGCGGAAGTCAAGGCCCGCTACGGCCTGCCGGTGATCAAGGCGCTGTCGGTGCGGGAAACGGTGGATTTGGCCGCCGCGCGCGCCTATGCGGGCGTTGCCGACCGGCTGCTGTTCGACGCCAAGCCGCCCAAGGGCTCGGAATTGCCGGGCGGCAACGGCGTGTCCTTCGACTGGCGCCTGCTTGCCGGCATCGATCGCGGCATCGACTATCTGCTTTCCGGTGGGCTGAACGCCGCCAATATCGGCCAGGCCTTGTCGCTGGCGCGTCCGTCCGGCATAGACATTTCATCGGGCGTGGAAAGCGCACCGGGCGTCAAGGACCCCGCGTTGATCGCGGCCTTCTTCAGGGCAGTTGCCGCCGCCCGCGACAAGACCGCGGCCTGACGCCTTCAGACTGTTTCCAGGGAGATCGGCGATGAACAAGCCGGCGATGCCAAATTCATTCCGCACCGGACCCGACGAACAGGGCATGTTCGGCATTTTCGGCGGCCGCTTCGTCGCGGAGACGCTGATGCCGCTCATTCTCGACCTGGAGAGGCACTGGAACGAGGCCAAGGACGATCCCGAGTTCAAGGCAGAGCTTTCCGCTCTTTCGACCTTTTATGCCGGCCGTCCGTCGAAGCTCTATTTCGCCGAAGGGCTGACGAAGCACCTCGGCGGCGCGAAGATCTATTTCAAGCGCGAGGACCTGAACCACACCGGCTCGCACAAGATCAACAATTGCCTTGGCCAGATCCTGCTGGCCAAGCGCATGGGCAAGAAGCGCATCATCGCCGAGACCGGCGCCGGCCAGCACGGTGTCGCTTCGGCCACTGTCTCGGCGCGCTTCGGCTATCCCTGCGTGGTCTATATGGGCGCGACCGACGTCGAGCGGCAGAAGCCCAACGTCTTCCGCATGAAGCTGCTGGGCGCCGAGGTGCGTCCCGTCAGTTCCGGCCACGGCACGCTGAAGGACGCCATGAACGAGGCCCTGCGCGACTGGGTCACCAATGTCGAGGACACCTACTACCTGATCGGCACGGCGGCCGGGCCGCATCCCTATCCCGAACTGGTGCGCGACTTCCAGTCGGTGATCGGAACCGAGGCGCGCGCGCAGATGCTTGAGCAGGAAGGCCGTCTGCCCGATGTCGTCGTCGCAGCCGTCGGCGGCGGCTCCAACGCCATCGGCCTGTTCCATCCCTTCCTCGACGACAAGGACGTACGCATCGTCGGCGTCGAGGCCGGCGGGCGCGGGCTGGACGGCGTCGAACATTGCGCTTCCATGAATGCGGGCCGCCCCGGCGTGCTGCACGGCAACCGCACCTATCTGCTGCAGAACGAGGACGGGCAGATCCTCGACGGCCACTCCATCTCGGCCGGCCTCGATTATCCCGGCGTCGGCCCCGAGCACAGCTGGCTGCGCGACACCGGCCGCGTCGAATATGTGCCGATCCTCGACGACGAGGCGCTGGAGGCGTTCCAGCTCACCACCAGGGTGGAAGGCATCATTCCGGCGCTGGAATCGGCCCATGCCATCGCGCAGGCCGTCAAGATGGCGCCGTCCATGGGCAAGGACCAGGTCATGGTCGTCAACCTCTCCGGCCGCGGCGACAAGGACGTCCATACGGTAGCCAAGATGATGGGCATGGAGATCTGATCGTGACGAACACCCGCATCGATCGCCGCATGGCGAAGCTCAGGGCCGAGCAACGTCCCGCGCTCGTCACCTATTTCATGGGCGGCGACCCGGATTACGCCACCTCGCTGTCGATCATGCAGGCGCTGCCCGGGGCCGGCGCTGATGTCATCGAGCTCGGCATGCCCTTTTCTGACCCGATGGCCGACGGCCCGGCGATCCAGGCTGCCGGCCTGCGCGCGCTGAAAGCGGGGCAGACCCTGGCGAAGACGCTGGCCATGGCCGCCGAATTCCGCAAGGGCGACGACGAGACGCCGATCGTGCTGATGGGTTACTACAACCCGATCTATATCTACGGCGTCGAGCGTTTCCTCACCGATGCCAAGGCGGCCGGCATAGACGGCCTGATCGTCGTCGATCTGCCGCCGGAAATGGACGAGGAACTGTGCATTCCGGCACTCAAGGCCGGCATCAACTTCATCCGGCTGGCCACGCCGACCACGGACGACAGGCGCCTGCCGACCGTGCTGCGCAACACCTCCGGCTTCGTCTACTACGTGTCGATGACCGGCATCACCGGCTCCGCGCTGGCGGACACGGCCAAGGTCGGCGAGGCGGTGAAGCGCATCAAGGCCCATACGGACCTGCCGGTCTGCGTCGGCTTCGGTGTCAAGACGGCCGAACAGGCCCGCACCATCGGCGCGTCGGCGGACGGCGTGGTGGTCGGCACCGCCATCGTCAATGCCGTCGCCGACACGCTGGGGCCGAAGGGCGACAAGGGCGCCGATCCGGTCGCGGCCGTGGCGGCGCTGGTGGGCGGCCTTGCCGAGGGCGTGCGCGCGGCTCGCCTTGCCGCTGCCGAATAGTCTTCCTACCTCTTTTCCGGGACAGGAGTTCAGACCATGAACTGGATCACCAATTTTGTTCGTCCGAAGATCAATTCGATGTTCGGACGCCGCGAAATGCCCGAGAATCTCTGGGTCAAGGATCCGGAAACCGGGGAGATGGTCTTCCACAAGGACCTGGAAGACAACCAGTTCGTCATTCCCTCCTCCGGCTATCACATGAAGGTCGCAGCGAAGGAGCGGCTGAAATTCTTCTTCGACGACGGCAAATATGAGCTGATCGAGAACCCGAAGGTCGTTGTCGATCCGCTGAAGTTCCGCGACGAAAAGCGTTACACCGACAGGCTCAAGGAGGCCAAGACCAAGACCAGCCTCGAGGACGCGATCCTCAACGCCAGCGGCACCGTCGAAGGCGTTCCGGTGATCGTCACGGTGCAGGATTTCGCCTTCATGGGCGGTTCGCTCGGCATGGCTGCGGGCGAGGCGATCGTGCACGCCTTCGAGACCGCTCTGAAGCGCAAAAGGCCGCTGATCCTGTTCGCGGCCTCCGGCGGCGCGCGCATGCAGGAAGGCATCCTGTCGCTGATGCAGCTGCCGCGGACCACCGTCGGCGTCGATCGGCTCAAGGAAGTGGGCCTGCCCTATATCGTCGTGCTGACCAATCCGACGACGGGCGGCGTCACCGCGTCCTATGCCATGCTGGGTGACGTGCATATTGCCGAGCCCGGTGCGTTGATCGGCTTCGCCGGTCCCCGCGTCATCGAGCAGACCATCCGCGAGAAGCTGCCCGACGGCTTCCAGCGTGCCGAATATCTGATGCAGCACGGCATGGTCGACATGGTCGTGTCGCGGCTCGAGATGAAGAAGACCGTCGCCAATCTGCTCAAGCTGCTGATGCGGTTGCCGGAGAACGGCAAGCCGGTCGAACCCGAAATCCTGCCGCCGGTCGCGGCGCCCAAGCAGGAGTCCCGGCCGCAGGCGTAACGACCGTCCCTTCACTGTTCAGGTAGCCATCATCATGACAACGCTTGCCGCCGATCGTGAAATCGAGCGCCTGATGGCGCTGCATCCGAAAGGGTTCGATCTGTCGCTGGATCGCATCCGGCGCCTGCTCGAGCGGCTCGGCAACCCGCAGGACCGCATGCCGCCTGTGATCCACATCGCCGGCACCAACGGCAAGGGATCCTGCGCCGCGTTTTCCCGCGCGCTGCTGGAGGCAGCCGGCCACACGGTGCACGTGCACACCTCGCCGCATCTGGTCAACTGGAACGAGCGCTACAGGATCGGCGCTTCCGGCGGAGGGCGGCTGGTCGAGGATGATGTCTTCGCCGACGCCATCGCGCGGGTCGCGCAAGCCAATCGCGGCGAGACCATCACGGTCTTCGAAATCCTGACGGCGGTCGGCTTCGTGCTGTTTTCGGAGCATCCGGCCGATGCCGCCATCATGGAAGTGGGGCTTGGTGGCCGCTTCGACGCCACCAACGTCATCCGCCATCCGGCGGTGACGGTCGTCATGCCCGTCTCGATGGACCACGAGGCCTATCTCGGCGACCGCGTCGAACTGATCGCGGCCGAGAAGGGGGGCATCATCAAGGCCGGCAGCCCGGCCGTGATCGGCGCGCAGGAATATGACGCCGCGCGCGACGTTCTGGTCGCGACGGCCGAGCGGCTGGGCGCGCCGGTCTCCGTCTACGGGCAGGATTTCCTCGCCTATGGCGAGAACGGGCGCATGGTCTATCAGGACGGGGACGGCCTCATGGACCTCTCGCCGCCGCGTCTGCCCGGCCGCCACCAGTTCGCCAATGCGGCGGCCGCGATCGCGGCGATCAAGGCTGCAGGCTTCGACCTCACCCAGCGCGCGATGGATAAGGCCATGATGAACGTGGCCTGGCCCGGGCGCATGCAGAAACTGACGCAGGGCCATCTGGTCGATCTGGCGCCGAAGGGCGCTGAAATATGGCTGGACGGCGGCCACAACCCCGGCGCGGGTCTGGTGATCGCCGAAGCGCTCGCCGAGCAGGAAGAAAAAAATCCGCGTCCGCTGTTCCTGATTTCCGGCATGATCAACACCAAGGACCAGACCGGCTATTTCCATGCCTTCAAGGGGCTGGCCAAGCACGTCTACACGGTGCCGGTGAATTTCAGCGACGCCGCCGTGCCGAACGACGAACTCGCCGCGCGCGCCGCCGCAGCCGGGCTCTCGGCCGAGCCGGTCAATTCGGTCGCCAACGCGCTGCAACTGCTTGCCGAGACCTGGGACGGACTGCAGCCGCCGCGTATCCTGATCGGCGGCTCGCTTTACCTGGCCGGCTCGGTGCTGGCCGACAACGGCACGCCGCCGACCTGATCTCGCCGGTTATTTCAGCTCGATCTCGATGAAGGCATATTCGCCTTCATTGGCGTTGACGACGTCGTGCTCGACGCCTTCGCCGCGAAAATAGGGCACGCCCTGCTTCATGTCGGCGAAGCTCTCGCCGTCCTTCGTCACCAGCTTCAGCCGGCCGTCCATCAGCGGCACCACGACATAATCGTGGCCATGACGATGCCAGCCGGTGTTAGCGCCGGGCGCAAAGCGCCATTCGGTGACGACGACGCGCTCATTGTCGATGAAGGTGGTGGCTTTCGCGCTTCCGGTCATGCGGTTCTCCTGCGGCTTCACGGACAGACCATGCCCGATCAGGCCCGCGAGAACCAGCTTCGCGATTGGCACACCACGAAAAAGCCCGGCGCTTCGGCCGGGCTTTGTTCGGTGGTCAGCGGCAGACGGTCAGGCGACGGCGCCATTGATCCAGTGCGACAGCGCGGTCTTGGGCGCCGCGCCTACCTTGATGTCGGCCACTTCGCCGCCCTTGAAGATCATCAGCGTCGGGATGGAGCGCACGCCGAACTGCGCGGCCAGTTCCGGATTCTCGTCGATGTTGAGCTTGGCGACCTTCACCTTCGAGCCGAGTTCGGTCGCGATCTCGTCAAGCGCCGGTGCGATCATCTTGCAGGGTCCGCACCATTCCGCCCAGAAGTCGACCACGACCGGCTCCTTGGCTTCGAGCACGTCGGTGCGGAAATTGCTCTTGTCGACCTTCACGGTGGCCATGGAATATTCCTTTCGGGTTTGATTGCCGCACCAAATGTGGTGGTATTTATGCGCTCATTCAAGCAGGTCTTGTGTCACGATGCGTTGAGTCGGGCAAGGGCGTCGGCCAGCCGGTCCGCCGGCAGCTCGATCAGGCGCGGCGCCTCGGTGAACAGGAGTGCTGCGCAAATCTGCCTGCCCGGATAAAGCGGCGCAAGCAAAGCGCGGTAGAGCGCAAGCTGCAATATATAGGCGTCGGGAACTTCGGCAAGGGAAGCCGGCGCGGGCCGGTTGGTCTTGTAGTCGACGATCATCACCTTGCCCGGCGTCACCGCCAGCCGGTCGATCTTGCCGGAGACGCTGCGTTTCTTGCCGCGGATGTCGATGCTGCCGGCGATCGACACCTCGGCGCGCGAACCGGACCCGAACAGCGGCGCGAAGTCCTGGTCGGAAAGGATTTCGGTCACCGAAACCAGCGTCTTGCGGCGTTCGGCTTCATGCCAGCCGGCGCCGGCGCGCGCCAGATAGCGTTCGGCGGCCGCCATGCGGTCCGCTTCGTCCAGTCCCGGCAGCATCTGCAACAGCTTGTGCGTGGTCAGCCCGCGCTGGATGGCGAAAACGGGCTCGTCCACGGCGTCCAGAACAGGCGAACGCGTGTCGGTCGAGGCCTCCTTTGCGTCCTCGATCAGCGCGGCGGCCCCGGATGGCGACAGCGGGCGCGGCAACTCCTCCGTGACCGTGAATTCCGCGAAGAGGCTGGCCGGCGGCGGTCCGAACTCGGCCCGCACGCTCGTTTCCACCGCGGTGGCGGCAAGCGGAGGGAAATCGGAAACCTGGAAGCGGTGGACAGGCTCGCCGCTGACAGGGTGCGTGACCTCCCGCGTTTCCGGAGCGGCGAGCAGCGCGCGCGAAACCAGGGAATGCCACGTGCCCTCGTTCGGCGCCCGCTTGCCGTGGTAGCCGCAGACGATCAGCCGGTCTTCGGCGCGCGTCATGCCGACATAGAGCAGGCGGCGGTATTCGTCGTCGGCCAGGTCGCGCGTCAGCGTGGCCACGCTTTGCGACATCTCGTTGGCGACGTCGCTGCCGGCGCGCCACAGATAGCCTCTGCCACGCCAATGGCGGCCGGAGCCTTCGAACGGCATGAGCCTCGGCAGGTGCTGGTCGCTGAACGGAGCAGCACCGCTGTCGACGAGGAACACCACCGGCGCCTCCAGGCCCTTGGCGGCGTGCACGGTCATGATGCGCACCTCGTCGCGGGTCTGGTCCATCTCCCGCTTGATCTCGGGCCCGGCGCTTTCCAGCGTGGAGAGGAACGGCTCCAGGCCCGGCAGCCCGGTGCGCTCCTCGGCCAACGCGAAATTGAGGAACTCGTCCAATATGTCGCCGGCTTCCGGCCCGAGCCGCGCGATCATCTTCCGGCGCACGCCGTCCCGCGCCAGCACCGAAGCGTAGAATTCGAAGATGGGCTTGAACGCCGCCTCGTTGGCCCAGGCATCGAGCTGCTTCACCACCGCCGCCAGGATCATGTCGTCTCGCGCCTTTTCCCGCAGCGAGGCGATCAGCGAGACGCCGCGCGCACGTGCGGCGGCAAGCTGGAACAGCTCCTCCTCCGCAATATCGAAGACCGGCGAACGCAGCAGCGCCGCAAGGGAAAGATCGTCCTCCGGCTGGGCGATGAAGCGGCCGAGCGCCACGAGGTCCTTGACCGCGATATGGCCGGGCAGGCTGAGCCGGTCGGCGCCGGCCACGGGAATGTTGCGGTTCTTCAGGCTGCGCGACAGCGCGTGCACGAAGCGGTCGCGCTTGCGCACCAGCACGACGATGTCGCCGGCCGCCAGCCGGCGGCCCTTGCCTTCGATGGTTTCGCCGCTTTCCAGCCAGCCCTGGATGGTCGCGGCGATGGTTTCGGCCAGCCGCACGGCCGGGGCGCTGGCATGATTGACGGGCAGGGCCCAGTCGTCCGGCTCCTCCACCGCCTCGGCGCCGACCGAGGGCCAGACCTCGACATAGCCCGGCGCGTCGTTGCGGATGGCCTTGTGATCGAGAGGGTCGGGATCGTGGCTGATGCCGCGCCGCATTGCCGGATCGGCGAAGACGCGGTCGACCGCCTTCAGCACGTCATCGGTGGAGCGGAACGACCAGGTGAGCTTGAGGTCCGCGAAGCTCGCCTCGGCGCCGCGCACGCGGGTGGCGAATTCAAGTCGGTTGTCGTGGAAGGAGTCGGGGGCGGCACCCTGGAAGGAGTAGATGGACTGCTTCTCATCCCCGACGGCGAACATCGTGCGCAATACGCCGTCGCGCGCGCCGAGGCCGGAGAAGAATTCTTCCGCCAGCTTCTTCACCACCTCCCACTGGTCGGGGCTGGTGTCCTGCGCCTCGTCGAGCAGGATATGGTCGATGCCCTGGTCCAGCTTGAAGCGCACCCACGGGCCCGCGTCGGTGCGGTCGAGCAGCTTGACGGTGCGGGTGATGAGGTCGTTGAAGTCGAGGAAACCGCGCCCGCGCTTCAGCTGTTCGTAACGGGCGATCAGCCAGTCGGCCACCGTCAGCGCGGCACGCGTGGCTTCCAGCATGCGCAGGAGCGCGAGCCGGTCGCTGGCCTTCATCACCGTGGCGGCGGCCGCCAGATAGCGTTCCGGCAGGTCGGGCAGGGCTCCGAGCAACGCCTTGGAAAATAGCCAGTCCGGTTTGTAGGGCTCTCCCTTGCCGCTCAGAAACCCTTTTCGAAGCAACGCCAGCCGGCGTACGGGATCGGCCTCGGCAAAGGCCGGCCCGGTCCTTGAAACCATGTCCTGCGCACGGGCGGCGCCGAGCCTTGCTGAAGTCGTTCCTACGACTGCGAAATAATCCGGCTCGAAGCCGGGCAGCGGCCAGGCGGCATCCGCGACCGTCTCGGCGGTTTCCCGCGCGCCGAAGCCGAATTCCTCGAACAACGGGCGAAAGCCCTGGCCGTCTCCGCCCGTCGCGTCGATGAACCCGCGCAGTCCGTCGCGCTTGCGCATGATCTCGGCAAGCAGGTCGTCAAGGCCCTTCTCGCCGCCACGCTCCAGCACGGTGGCGAAGGCCTCGGCCAGTTCCGGGCCGTCGCTGCCGGCGCCGGTGATCATGTCGCGGCGCGCGGCGGCCAGCAGGGCCTGTTCCATCTGCGGATCCAGCATCTCGAAATGGGCGGCGATGTTGGCTTCCAGCGGGAACAGGTGCAGCACGGATTCGCAGAACGCGTGGATGGTCTGGATCTTCAGGCCCCCGGGCGTCTCCAGCGCCTCCGCAAACAGGCGTCGCGCCCGACGCATCGTCTCGCGGCCGGGGCGGTTGCCTTCCAGCGCTTCGATGCGTGCGGCAAGCGTCTCCTCGTCCAGCGCGGTCCATTCCGACAGCGTCGAGAACACCCGGTTCGACATGTTGGCGGCCGCCGCGCGCGTATAGGTCAGGCACAATATCTTGGCCGGGTCCGTGCCGCGCAGCAAAAGCCTGATGACCCGCTGGGCCAGCACATGCGTCTTGCCCGATCCGGCATTGGCCGACACCCAGGCCGAATTGGCGGGATCGGAGGCCCGCGCCTGGCTGGCGGCGGTGTCGAAGGGAATGGGATAGGCCTTCTTCATGCCTCGCCCCCTTCGTCCTCGCCGTCCCCGCCGGCAGACCATTCCAGCACACGGGCGAGATGGTCGTAGTCGCCGTCGGTTTCGCCCTCCCGGAAGGGGATCGCGCGCGACAGATAGCCCGCTTTGGGATCGTGGTAGTGGACCAGCAGCTTCTCGAGCCGAGCCCAGGCTTCCTCGGAAAGATCGGCGGCGGAACGGGGCTTGCGGTTATAGTCGAGGATGGAGTCTTCGAAGACTTCGCCGTTCGGCTTCAGCCGCACGAAGGCCAGATCCGAAGGCTCCCGCGCGCCGAGGTCGCGGAACGCGCCGCGTTTGAGCAGCGCGCCTTCCAGCGCAAGCTGCGGCGCGAGCAGCGTATGCGCCTGCGCCTTGGAGGGCGAGGAGCCGGTCTTGTAGTCGAGTATGTCCGCCATGCCGCCGGCCAGCAGGTCGACGCGGTCGGCATAGCCCGACAGGGTCACGCCCGACGCCCCAACCGGGGTCTTGTCCGCGCGCGCTTCGGCATGGCGCCGGGCCACTGCTGTGGCGCGGCTACGTTCCCACTCGATGATGCCGGCCGCCAGCTTTTCGAAACGCGGCCACCAGACCGCCTCGACATCCGCCGGCAATTGCGCTTCGGCGAAACAGTCGCGCCCTGCCGCGAGCAGCGCCTCCAGCGCTTGCGGCGCGCGCGGATCGGCGAGCTTTTCGGAGAAGCGATGCAGGATGGCGTGGAACAGCGTGCCGCGCTCGGCCGCGCCGGGATCGCGGATCATCGGCTCCAGCGGCATCAGTCCGAGGATGCGGCGCGCATAGATCGCATAGGGATCGCGGCGCAGCGTCTCGATCTCGGTGACGGAGAAATGGCGGGGCCGCACGGCCAGCGGCGGTTTCGGCTGCGGGCGCGGGGCGAAATCCCGCTTCTCGCCCGCATCCAGCGCGCGCGCCCAGGAAAGCAATTCCTCGCCCCGACGGCGCAGCCTGTCGGCTTCCTCCCTGCCGATGAAGGTCGACAGGCGTTGCAGCCAGCGCGACGGCACTGCCGGCGCATCGCCCGAGCGGGCTGCGCGCGTCAGCACCACCTTGGGCGCGCCCATCGCCAACTGGAAGTCGTGCGCCGCCAGGCCGATGCGGCGCTCGGGCGGTTCAAGGTCTATTCCGGTTTTCATCAGCCGCGACATGAAGCGGCCGCTCTCGGCCTTGCGCGGCCACACTCCTTCGTTCAGCCCGCCGATCACCAGCGTGTCGACCTCCTGAAGCCGCGCTTCCAGCGCGCCCCAGATCGAGATGGCGCGGTCGGCGCCGCGGGCCGGCTTCACCGTCTCGGGAGCGATCAGCGCGTCCATGACGGAAGGCCATTCCTCGACGTCGATGGGGAAGGAGGCGGATGCCGCGACGAGCCCGCGCAGCAGCTCAGCCAGCTTTTCGCCGGCGTCGCCTTCGTAGAGCCTGCCTGGCGAACCGTCTTCGGCCCGCCCGAGAGATTCCAGCGCCTCGACGCTCGCCCGCACCAGCGCCGCGATCTCCACCTGCTGCTGGCCGCGCAACGCGGTGAGCGGGGTGACGGCGGCGGCGAGCTTGCCGAGCATTGCCCGGGCTTCTTCGATCCTCCCTGCGGTCAGCCGCGGCAGCCAGAACGGCGGACGGGTCTCCTCGCTCTCCTGCGTGAGCCGCCTGTCGAACAAGTCTGCGAGCAAGGCGATATCGGGCCGTCCCGTGCCGCCGCGCAATGCCACCAGTTCAATCGACTCGGCGGCACGCCGCACGGTGGCGCGCTCCAGCCCCAGCCCGAGCAGCGGGTGTTTCACCAGCGAAAGCAGTGCCACCGGGTCGCCCGGCCGGAAAGCGGTCTCCAGCGCCAGCCGCAGCAGGGCGGCGGGCGGCGTGGTGGCGAGCGGCGTGCCGCCTGAATCGTCGGCCCGCACGCCGAAGCGGAGCAGTTCGGCCGAGACCCGCCGCGCCAGCGCCCGGTCGCCGGTCACCAAGGCCGCCTTTCGTCCCGGAGCCTGCACCGCTTGCCTGAGCGCGATCGCGATCGCCACCGCTTCGTCGTGCTCGTTGGCGGCCTCGACCAGTGTCACGCCCTCCAATGCGGCGGAAATCGCCGCATCCTCGAAGCGCGCGCGATTGGTGCTCCACAGTTCGGTCGTATCGGCCGGGCGCAGTGCTTCCGCCACCAGTGCGGCCCGCCGCGCCAGCGCCTCCCCGACCGCGCCGATCTCCTCGATCTCGCCGCGCGCCACGCCGATGCGGCCGATCAGCTTGCCGAGGCCGTATTGCGGATGGCCGAGCATCGCCGGGCGCACGTCCGATGCCGTGATGGCGGCGAAGGAGGCGTCGTCCATCATCTTGTCGAGCCCCGGCACCACCACCGCGCCGTTGGGCAGGCTGGCGATGGCCGCCAGAAGCTCTGCCGTGGCGGGGATGGAGCCTGTTGAGCCGGCGGCGACGACCGGGCCGGCCGGCGGATTGCGCTTCAGCCGCGCCGCCTCGAGCCGTATCAGCGCGCTGCGATGGGCGGCCGGATTGGAGCTATCGCGCTCGGAAAGGATCGCCGGCCAGTTCTCGGTGACGATCTTGAGGAAATCCAGCGTCACCTGCCACCAGCCGGCGAGATTGCCTTCGACCAGTCCTGCCAGCCTCGCCCAATCCGAGCCTTCCGTCTCCACCTCGTCCATCAGTTCGGCGAGATCGCGGGCCAGCCACACAGCGTCCGCGGCGGAAGCCGGAACCACCATCTCCTCCTCGAACAGCGCGGCGACATGTGCCGGAAGCCGGCGCTTCCAGGCGCGCACCAGCGGGGCGAGCAGCAGCAGCCTTTCAATGGCGGAAACCGGCGGCGCAAGCGCCAGCGCGGCAGCGCTTTGCGGCAGGTCGGCGTCGAAGGCGGCCTCATCCTCGTCGAATTCGCCGAGCGGCCGGATGACCGGCAATATGGCCGAACCGCCGCCGAGCAGTTCGACAAAGGCGGCGCGCAGGGCGCGTGCGGCACGGCGCGTCGGCACGTATATGGTCGCATCGGCCAGCGCCAGCGGGTCGCCGTCGTGACGGAAGCCGGGCACCAGGCGGCCGTCGAGCAGCGCCCGCGCCAGGGTCGGCAGGAACGGCGCGCCGGTGGAAATGGAAAGGACGCGGTGCGCGCCGCTCATGTCGCTCCGGCGAGCGCTTCGGCCACGGCGGCTTCGGCCGGCGGCAGGGCGTCCGGCGTGCCGACCGTTATCCAGCGCCCGCGCATGGCCATGCCGAACAGCCGGCCGGCCGCGATCGCCTCGTCGAAATAGCGGTTGAGCGAAAGCGGCCCGGCGGGCGCGCCGGTGAAGATGCGCGGATGGATGATCGCCGCGCCTGCGTAGATCAGGCCGGCCGGATCGCCCTTGGCGCGCCGCAAGGCGCCGTCGCCGGCCATGAGGAAATCCGTGCCGCCGCTATGTCCGGTCGCCGATTCGAGGTCCGCCAGCATGAGCAGAATATCCATCCGCGCGTCGTTCCATGCAAGCGCGAGACGGCGCAGGCTGGGCGTGCCTTCATCGATCCAGAACGTATCGGCGTTGATGACGAAGAACGGCCTGTCGCCGAGTTCCGGCAGGGCTTTGACGATGCCGCCGGCCGAATCGAGCAACCCGTCGCGTTCGTCCGAAATGACGATGCGCGGGGCCGTTCGCCGCTCGACATGGGCGACGATCTGGCCGGGAAGATAGTGCACGTTGACCACCGCCTTCTCGACGCCGGCGCGGGCGAGGCCGTCCAGCCCCCAGTCGAGCAGGGTCTTGCCGGCTACCTTCACCAGCGGCTTGGGCAAGGTGTCGGTGATGGGCCGCATGCGTTTTCCAAGGCCCGCGGCCAGCACCATGGCGGTCTTCGGCGCATCGGTCATAAAGAGCGCTCCTCCAGCAGTCCGTGCGCTTCATATAGGTCGCGTAGACCGGCGAGCGCCGGATGCGCAAGGGCGCGGCGCAGATAGTCGCGGATGCGCGGCAGATGTTTCAGATAGGCGGGCTTGCCGTCGCGACGGTCGAGCCGCACGAAGATGCCGAGGATCTTGGAGTTCCTCTGCGCGGCCATGATCGCGTAGGCCTCGCGGAAGGCGTCTTCGTCGAACGCGCCGGCGGCATGCCGCGCGGCGATATAGGCGTCCACGGTCCGGCGCTCGATCTCGACAGGCACGGTCACGCGCGCGTCCATGGCCAGCGACGCCACGTCATAGGCCGGCGGGCCGATCAGCGCGTCCTGGAAATCGATGATGCCAAGTCGGTCGTGACCGGCGCGCTCGCCGCGCCAGATGATGTTGGGCGAATGGAAATCGCGCAGCATCAGCGTCGTCCCGCGCCCGTCCAGCCGGTCGAACAGCCTGCCCCATTCCAGGCGGTAGGCCGCGCGAAGCTGCTCGCTTGCCGGGTCTCCGGCGACGGCGGGCACATACCAGTCCAGTAGCAGATCCGCCTCGATCGTCATGGCGCCGCGGTCGAAGGGCGGCACGTCGTGGAAAACGCCCGGCGCGGCCGGCAGATGATAGGACCATTTCCGGTCATGCATCGCAGCCAGCAGTTCTGCGGCGGCCGTATAGCGCTCGCCCACCGGCTTTCCCTCGACCAGGAAACCTTCCCGGCCGAGATCCTCGATCAGCAGGAAACCCCGGTCGAGGTCCTGCGCATGGATTTCAGGCACGCTGACGCCGGCAGCCATCAAGGCTCGGTCGATCGCCACGAAGGCCGCGACGGTGCGGGCCGTATGCGCAATCTCGGCATAGGCCTTGCCGTCGCGCACGGGCGGACCGAGCACCAGCGGCGGCGCGTTCATGGCGATGCGGTCGGCCTCGCCGGGCAGCGACACGGTTTCGTAAGCGCGCGCGGAGGCGTCGCCCGTCAGGTATCTCCGCGTCGCCTCGCCCCAGCCGGCGGTTGCCAGAAAATCGCGCAGCGCCAGTGAGCGGGAAACGCGTTCGAAAGCCGCGCCCACGCCGGAAATCCGTGCCAGGCGGCCCTCGTCCCGATGCGAAAGCTCGATCACGACGGCTTGCGGCGGAAAACGGTCGGCGGCGCGCTCCGGCCATTCCACCAGCGCCGCACCTTCCGCGACCGCTTCCTCGAAGCCCAGTTCGTCCAGCTCGCTCGCGTCGCCGAGGCGGTAGAGGTCGAAATGATGCACCGGCAGCCGCGCCTCGTAGCTCTGCACCAGCGTGAAGGTGGGGCTGGGCACCTCCAGCTTCTCGTCGTCGGTGAGGGCCCGGATCAACGCCCGCGCCAGCGTCGACTTGCCGGCGCCGAGGTCGCCTTGCAAGGCGAGCACGTCGCCGGGCCGAAGCGCCATGGCAAGGTCTTCGCCCAGCCGCCCGGTCGCCGCCTCGTCGGGCAGAAAGCGTTCCACCGCCGTCTGTGCCATCGGACGTGCTACTCGGCCGCCACGCGGATGCCGGAAGGCACGGCCGGGAAGGTGCAGATCACCGTGGTGCCGTTGTCCTTGCCCGTCTGGATCGCGACGGTTCCGCCATGCAATTCCACGAAGCTCTTGACAATGGAGAGGCCGAGCCCGGCGCCGCGCCGGCGGCCGCCGTTCACATGCGGCTCGAAACGGCGGAACACGGTCTCCAGCACGTCCGGCGGCATGCCCGGGCCGTCGTCATGCACGGAAAACTGGATGCCTTCCGGCACCTGGCGGCAAGCCAGGCTTATGACGCTGCCTTCCGGCGCGTAGTTCACGGCGTTGCTGAGCAGGTTGTAGAGGATCTGGCGTATGCGCGTCTCGTCGCCGTGGAAGCTCTTGGGCGCGGTGCCGGCCTCCACTCGCAGCCGGATCGAATGCTCTTCCAGGCGGTCGGCGATCAGTTCCGCGGCGGCGGCGATGGTGCGGCCCACCTCGACCTCCGAAATCTCGAGCTGCATGATGCCGGCATCGACGGTCGCTAGGTCGAGGATGTCGTTGACGATGGTGAGCAGCACCGAGGAGGACGAGCCGATATGCTCGACATATTCCTGCTGCCGCGTTGTCAACGGGCCGGTGGCCGGTAGCGAAAGCAGTTCCGTGAAGCCGATGATGTTGGTCAAAGGCGAGCGCAACTCATAGGAAACATGCTGCACGAACTCGTTCTTCAACTGGTCGGCCTTCAGCAGCGCTTCGTTCTTGTCTTTTAGCGCGCGCTCGACATTGACGCTGTCCGTGACGTCCACGAAGGTGATCATCACCTGTCCGTTCGGCAGGTGGATGACAGCGTAGCGCAGCACGTCGCCGTTCTCCAGCTCCGTCTGGCCGCGATGGTCGCGGCGCTCTTCGTCGAAGCCGGTGACGGCCGCGACGAAGCCGGGCCAAGGACTGTCCTTGGCCCTGTGATCGCAAAGCTGGCGGATCGCGGACACATGGGTGTCCGCCGATATCGCTCCCGCGTCCAGTCCCCATAGCGTTGCGAATGCGGGATTGGAAAGGCGCAGCCTGCCGTCGGGCCCGAACACGGCGACACCCTCTGCCAGATTGTCGAGGGTTTCGCCCTGCACCCGCACGGCGGTGCGGTAGCGGCTTTCCAGGTCGATCTTCTCTGTCAGGTTCTCGAACACCCAGGTCACGCCGCCCCTGGGCTGCGGGTTGGCCACCACGCGGATGGTCTTGCCGTCGGGCAGGTACCACCAGTGCTCCTGCGGTTCGACCGCGCGATAGGCCCCGAGAAGGTTCTCCTTCCAGCGGCGCCATTCGGGCTGTTCGGCGATCTTGCCCTCCGAGCGCAGGCGGTCGAGCAGCAACGCATTGTCGGGCGCGCTGTGCAGGAAGGCACTGTCCAGTCCCCAGAGCTTCTGGAAGGCCTGGTTGAAGAAGCGCAGCTTTTCCTCGGTGTCGAATATGGCGACGGCGGTGTTGAGCTGGTCGAGCGTGTCGGCGTGGCTGCGCACGGTGCGCTCATATTCTTCGCGCACGGCCTCGATGGCGCTGACGTCGCAGGCGAGTCCGGCGGAGCCGCCGCCGCCGGCGACGTCCACCACGGCGAACATGCGCCGGTCGCCCTCGATGACGGTGGACAGCGTCTGCTCGAAGACGGGCCGCGCCCTGTGGCTCTCGGCGATGGCCTCGCGTGCCTGGCTGCCGAGGAATTCCTTGCCTTCGCTGAGCGTCTCCTGCGCGTCGCTTGCCTCCACCGCGGCGGCGTAGGCGCGGTTGACCCACTTCAATCTTCCGTCCGCCGCGCGCAGCCAGAACGGCATCTTCAGCGCGTCCAGGAGGCCCTTTACAGTCTCCTGTTCGGCGGCCAGCCGCCGGTTCTCGATCTTGAGCCGCGCCTCGCTTCGCTGCGTTTCCGACAGGGACACGAAGCGCACGATCGCATGCGCGCTTCTCTTGCGGCCGTGGATTTCCAGCGGCGCGCCGGACAGCGACTCCGCGACCAGATCGAAAGGCGTGCCTTTTTCCCGCAGGGCCGCCACCGCATGTTCCAGCGCGGCGGCCGAGCGCGGCATCAGCCAGCGGCCGAAGGCCAGGAAGGCGGCGCGCTCGTTCGGCGCTCCAGATTCCACCGGCAGGCTGCCGACCAGTTCCGGTTTCTTGTTGTCGGACGGCCATACGATGGCGCGCTGGTCGCGCAGATTGAGTAGCGCTTCCGAACGCTGCAGTGCGGCGTTCACATCCGCAATGCGGGTGCGCAGCTCCGCGTTCTCGGCCGCGGTGCGGGCGCGTTCGCGGATGAGCATGATGGCGGACACGAAAGCCGCGCCCATCACGCCGGTGGTGATGGCGAGCTGTATGACGTCGATCGTGCCGACCGAGAAGCCGCCCGCCGCGGCATCCTGTGCCCGGGCGCCGAGCGGCGCGAGCGCTGCCGTTCCGGCAAGCAGGGCTGTGAGAAAGGTGCGTCTGCCACGAGCGGCCGTGCCGCTCGTGACCCGGTGGCCCTGCCTCGAATCCTCATGGCCGCCGGAAACGGCCTCTCCCGCGCGAAGCGGGTTTTCCCCCGGCATGTTGGTCCTCTCCGCCGCCAGAACACAAGACTGGACGAACGCGCCTGCTACCCTCGAATCTGCAGTGCCGCACCGCCAAAACGCAAAGGTCGTTCCGATATGGGAAACCTGGGCACCGCCTGTTCCGAACCATCGGTTCCGACGCTGCGCCAGCCGGAAGCCTCGCGAATCACTCCAACATACCCCCTCGCCGAATCGCCGTGAAGCAGGGCGCCGGCCAAAAATAAGGCCGGGCGAAATGTCAATCGCCCGGCCTCAATATGTTGTAGTTTATTCAGCTATGGTTAATAGCGGTAGTGTTCCGGCTTGAACGGACCCTGCGGCGTCACCCCGATATAGGCGGCCTGCTCGCTGCTCAGTTCGGTGAGCTTGGCGCCCAGCTTGTCGAGGTGCAGGCGCGCGACCTTCTCGTCGAGGTGTTTCGGCAGCACATAGACCTCGTTCTTGTACTGGCCACCCTTGCTGAACAGCTCGATCTGCGCCAGCACCTGGTTGGTGAAGGAGGCCGACATGACGAAGCTCGGGTGGCCGGTGGCGTTGCCCAGGTTGAGCAGGCGGCCTTCCGACAAGAGGATCATGCGCTTGCCGTCCGGGAAGGAGATCATGTCCACCTGCGGCTTGACATTGGTCCATTTCAGGTTGCGCAGCGCGGCGACCTGAATCTCGTTGTCGAAGTGGCCGATATTGCCGACGATAACCATGTCCTTCATCGCGCGCATATGGTCGAGCGTGATGACGTCCTTGTTGCCGGTGGTGGTGATGACGATGTCGGCGGTTGGCGCCGCATCCTCGAGCGTCACCACCTCGAAGCCGTCCATGGCGGCCTGGAGCGCGCAGATCGGGTCGACCTCGGTGACCTTCACGCGCGCGCCGGCGCCCTTCAGCGAAGCGGCCGAGCCCTTGCCGACGTCGCCATAGCCGCAGACCACGGCGACCTTGCCGGCCATCATCACGTCGGTGCCGCGGCGGATGCCGTCGACCAGCGATTCCTTGCAGCCGTATTTGTTGTCGAACTTGGACTTGGTGACGGAGTCGTTGACGTTGATCGCCGGGAAGGGCAGCAGGCCCTTCTTCTGGAGTTGGTAGAGGCGGTTGACGCCGGTGGTCGTCTCTTCGGTGACGCCGCGGATCGCCTCGCGCTGCTTCGTGAAGAAGCCCGGCGTCTGGGCCATGCGCTTCTTGATCTGGGCGAAGAGGATTTCCTCTTCCTCGCTGCCCGGCTTGGACAGCACGTCCTCGCCGGCCTCGGCGCGGGCGCCGAGCAGGATGTACATGGTGGCGTCGCCGCCGTCGTCCAGGATCATGTTGGAAGGCTGGCCGTCCGGCCACTGGAAGATCTGGTCGGTATAGGTCCAGTAGTCCTCCAGCGTCTCGCCCTTGATGGCGAAGACCGGAATGCCGGCTTCGGCAATCGCCGCGGCGGCATGGTCCTGGGTGGAGAAGATGTTGCAGGAGGCCCAGCGGATGTCGGCGCCGAGCGCCTTCAGCGTCTCGATCAGCACCGCCGTCTGGATGGTCATGTGCAGCGAGCCGGTGATGCGCGCGCCCTTCAGCGGCTTGCTGGCCCCGAATTCCTCGCGGCAGGCCATCAGGCCGGGCATTTCGGTTTCGGCTATTTCGATTTCCTTGCGGCCCCAGCCGGCAAGCGAAATGTCGGCGACCACGTAGTCCTTGCTACCCGTCATGGCGGTGCTCCGTTGCGGTTGTCTTCAGGAGGCGCCCGCACGCGGGATGCGCAGGTCAAGGGCGCGGTTCGGCCGCCTGACTAGCAGATCGCACCCGATGCGACAATGGGATATAAAGAAATCTTTATCCGTGCATGTCCGCCGCAGCCTGGCGGCCGGTCAGATCTCCTCGCCGAAACGCGAGGCGATCAGTTCGTCAAGGGCGGCCAGCACTTCCTCCGCCTGAGGCCCCGAGGCGCTGACGCGGATGGAGCTGCCGGGGCTGGCAGCCAGCATCATCAGCCCCATGATGGACGTTCCGCCGACCTTCATGCCGTCGCGTTCGACATCGACCGTGGCCTCGAAGGCCGAGGCCACCTGCACGAACTTTGCCGAAGCCCGTGCATGCAGGCCGCGCTGGTTCACGATCAGGAATTCGCGGATGACCTGGTCCGGTCCGGAGGAAGCCTCGCTCATTTGCTGCTCAACAACTGGCTGGCGACGTTGATGTATTTGCGCCCGGCCGCCTGCGCCTCGTCGAGCGCCGCAGCCATGTTGTCGCCCTTGCGGACGCTGGTGAGCTTGATCAGCATCGGCAGGTTCATGCCCGCGATCACTTCGATGCGGCCGGCCTCCATCACCGAGATGGCGAGGTTCGAGGGGGTGCCGCCGAACATGTCGGTCAGCACGATCACGCCGGCGCCGCTGTCCACCCGCGCCACTGCGTCCACGATGTCGCGGCGGCGCTGCTCCATGTCGTCGTCGGCGCCGATCGCCACTGTCGCGAAATTTTCCTGCGGTCCTACAACGTGCTCCACGGCAAGGCGGAACTCATTGGCCAACTGACCGTGCGTAACGAGCACGAGTCCGATCATTCTAGGGCGGCTCCCGTCATTTCTGTAGGCGAAGTCATGGCCCCTTCACAGGCACATCTTACGCTCGCCGGCCTCTCCGGGCGGCAGGAAGCGCTATCTTGTCGAGGTGCGGGCGGATGACAAGCCCAAATCTACGCTTCCCCTGTCCATTTTGACGCATTGCAGCATCAAAATGGCCGCAGTTGAGCGAAAGGCACGATGCCGAGCCGCCCCGCGACGGCCGGCATGGCGGCAACGACATGGCGCGCGGCCAGGTCGAGGCGCGGCAGGACGCAGCCGGCAACGGTTTCGGTCGCGTCCTCCTGCATGCGCGGCATGGCCTCGGCGGGCACGAGGCGCACGAGGAGATCCATCACCGCCGCCGGTTCGAAGGCGATCGGCCGCGGCCCGATGCCGGGCACCTCGGTCAATCCGGCGATCGTCTCGGGTGCGCGGCAGACCAGCCGCCCCGAATGTGCGGCGACAAGAAGCTGGTCGTCGGCGACCAGCCGGCAGTTCAGGCCGCGCGTGCCGAAACGGTCGATCAGGGCGAGCGCCAGGGTGGTTTTGCCCGAGCCGGAAGGCCCGGTGATCAGGAGGCCCTTTTCCCCGATCAGGATTGCGGTGCCGTGGACGTTCGTCGCTTGCATGCGGCTGGAATGTCAGTCGTCGGCGGGAAGCGCCACGACGAAGCGCGCGCCCCTCAGCTCGCCCGGCTTGGTGCCGGGAATGTTCTCGGCCGTCAGCGTGCCGCCGTGCGCCTCCACGATCTGGCGGCTGATCGACAGGCCAAGCCCGGAATTCTGGCCGAAGGCTTCGCCGGCCGGCCGGTCGGTGTAGAAGCGCTCGAAGATGCGCTCGATGTTCTCCGCCCGGATGCCGGGTCCGTTGTCGTCGACCGTGACGATGTTGAACTTGCCGGCCCGCGACAGCGAAACGGTGATATGGCCGTTCTCTTCCGACACGAAGGATCGGGCGTTCTCGATCAGGTTGGTGATGACCTGGCCGAGCCTCAGGTCGTGGCCCTGCACGAAAAAGCCCTTGGCGCCCTGCGGCGGCTTGCCCACCTTGAATTCGATCTCCACCGCCTTCTTGTGGTGCGAGGCTTCGCGCGACACCGCCACCAGGTCGGTGATGAACTTCTTCAGGTCCACCCTGCCGGCGTCCTCCCGCGCCAGCTCGGCGTCGAGGCGCGAGGCGTCGGAAATGTCGGTTATCAGGCGATCCAGGCGCTTCACGTCATGCTGGATCACTTCCATCAATCGGCCCCGCGACGCCTCGTTTTTCGCCAGCGGCAGCGTTTCCACGGCGCTGCGCAGAGAGGTGAGGGGATTCTTCAACTCATGGCTGACATCGGCGGCGAAGCTCTCGATGGCTTCGATGCGCGCATAGAGAGCATTGGTCATGTCGCGCACCGCGATGGACAGATTGCCGATCTCGTCCTGGCGGTCGGAGAAATCGGGGATTTCCTCGCGGTTCTTCACGCCGCGGCGCACCCTGACGGCCGCGGCCGACAGCCGGCGCAGCGGGTTGGCGATGGTCGAGGCCAGCAGCAGCGACAGGATGGCGGTGACGAGCGCAGCGATGCCGAAGACGCGCAGGATCGCCTTGCGCTCGGCCGAGACGATCTTGTCGATGTCGCCGCCTTCGGTCGAGAGCATCAGCACGCCGAGCACGGCGCGGAAACGCTGGATCGGCACCGCGACCGAGACGATCTGCTCGCCCTTCTCGCTGACCCGCACCACGGTCGAAGGGCTGCCGGTCAGCGCCTTGACGACCTCCGGATAGGCCGCCCCGTTGCCGCCCGGCTGTTCCTTGTAGACGGGAAGCGCCCTGCTGCTAAATAGGTCGAAGATGAATTTCTGCACCCGGTCGGCGATGCTCGGCTCTTCCTCCTCCACCGGCGGCAGGTCGTAGCGCAGGATCTGGCCGCGCGAGTAGAGATGGCGCGAATCCAGCAGAAGGTTGGCGTCGCGGTCGTAGATGCGTGCGCGGGTGCGGGTGGGCGATATCAGCCGGCGCAGCACCGGCGCCACGCGCTCGGGATTGATGGGGAAGTCCAGATTGTCGAGCTGGTCGCTGGAGGGATTGACGCTCTCTCCCGCCTGGAGCTCCAGCAGCTTTTCAGGGTCGATCGAAATGGCGTCCGTCTCGACCGTCGCCGACGCGGCGATCGCCCCGGCGATGATCTCGCCCTGCGTCATCAGGCTTTCGACGCGCGCGTCGATCAGCCCGTCGCGGAAGGTGTTGAGATAGAGGATGCCCGACACCAGCACCGCCAGCCCGGCGAGGTTGAGAAACAGGATGCGCCGGGTGAGGCTGGAGAAGATGTGGTGCCCGAGAAAGCGGCGCAGGGGCACCGTGACCTTGGACAGGAAGGACGGCGCCGTCCGGGACGAGCGCCGCTTGGCACTTGCAGGCCTGCTGTGCTCGACTTCCACCGCCATTAAAGGTCGTCACCTGCTGTCAGGCTTCGCGGAACCGGTATCCGACACCGTAAAGCGTTTCGATCATCTCGAAGTCGTCGTCGACCGCCTTGAACTTCTTGCGCAGCCGCTTGATATGGCTGTCGATGGTGCGGTCGTCCACATAGACCTGCTCATCATAGGCCGAATCCATCAGCGCATCACGGCTTTTCACCACGCCGGGGCGCTGGGCCAGCGAATGCAGGATCAGGAACTCGGTGACGGTGAGCGTGACCGGTTCGCCCTTCCAGGTGCAGGTATGGCGTTCCTGGTCCATGACGAGCTGCCCGCGTTCCAGCGAGCGCGATTGCTGGCTGGGCTGCTTGGTGGCCGCGTCGCGGGCGCTGGCCCGGCGCAGCACGGCGCGCACGCGCTCCACCAGCAGGCGCTGGGAAAACGGTTTGCGGATGAAGTCGTCGGCGCCCATCTTGAGGCCGAACAGTTCATCGATCTCGTCGTCCTTGGAGGTCAGGAAGATGACCGGCAGGTCGGTCTTCTGGCGCAGCCGGCGCAACAGCTCCATGCCGTCCATGCGGGGCATCTTGATGTCGAGGATGGCGAGGTTCGGCGGCCGCGCCGTCAATCCCTCCAGCGCCGATGCGCCGTCCGTGTAGGTCTCCACGCGGTAGCCTTCGGATTCCAGGGCGATCGAGACCGACGTCAGGATATTGCGGTCGTCATCGACAAGCGCGACTGTTGCCATTTCTGGTGGCTCCCTCATGAGCGGGTGTCCCTTCGTGCTTCGAGAAGGGGCTTCTGCAAAACAAATTAGGTACAAAATGTGGCATGGCGCTCGCCTCTCCTACTCCGGCAGCATGAGCATGTCCACCGCAACGGCCCTGTGCGGGTAGGACGCCGCCGCCGCATCGATCCTTTGGATGCCTGTGTGAAACTCCTTCATCTAAACGATTTAAACAACGTTCAAACTTTTTAAATCGATTAATCGTTTGATATTGCTTTTCTTTTCTGCTTCTCACCAAGAGCGCCCCTTAGAGAAGGCCGGCAATCCGCTGGCTGTGTGCGGCAATTTGAGGCGAAAGGAAAACAAGGTTTCATGTCGGAACTCGGCAAACGCAATCCCGCTTGCGGGATCGATACCATCGGACTGAAGACCACCGGAACAGTGCACTACAACCTTGGAGCGGCCCGGCTGACGGAGGAGGCGATCCGCCGCGGCGAGGCCCGGCTGACCGCGCACGGCGCGCTGGTCGCCGACACCGGCCAATTCACCGGCCGGTCGCCCAAGGACAAGTTCGTCGTGCGCGACGCGGACACCGAAGCGCATGTCTGGTGGGACAACAACAACGCCATGACGCGGGAGCAGTTCGACGCGCTCCATGCCGATTTCCTGGCCCATGCCGCAGGCAAGGACCTGTTCGTGCAGGATCTGATCGGCGGCGCCGACCGCTCGCTCAGCCTGCCGACGCGCGTCGTAACCGAATATGCCTGGCATTCGCTCTTCATCCGCAACCTGCTGATCCGCCCGCAGGCGAGCGAGCTGGAAGGCTTCGTGCCGGAGATGACCATCATCGACCTGCCGTCGTTCCGCGCCGACAGCGCCCGCCACGGCGGCCGCAGCGAGACCCTGATCGCCGTCGACCTGACGCGCAGGATCGTGCTGATCGGCGGGACGAAATATGCCGGCGAGATGAAGAAGTCGGTCTTCACCGCCCTCAACTACATCCTGCCCGCCAAGGGCGTCATGCCCATGCACTGCTCGGCGAACGAAGGACCGGATGGCGACACGGCGATCTTCTTCGGTCTGTCGGGAACCGGCAAGACCACGCTTTCGGCCGATCCGACACGCACACTGATCGGCGACGACGAGCACGGCTGGGGGCCGCACGGCGTCTTCAACTTCGAGGGCGGCTGCTACGCCAAGACCATTCGCCTTTCGGCCGAGGCCGAGCCGGAGATTTTCGCCACCACGCGCCGTTTCGGCACCGTGCTGGAGAACGTGGTGCTGGACGAGAACGGCGTGCCGGATTTCGACGACGGCTCGCGCACGGAAAACACGCGTTGCGCCTATCCGCTCGACTACATCCCCAACGCCAGCGCCACCGGGCGGGCCGGCCACCCGAAGAACATCATCATGCTCACGGCCGACGCCTTCGGCGTGATGCCGCCCATCGCCAGGCTGACGCCGGCGCAGGCGATGTATCATTTCCTGTCGGGCTACACGGCCAAGGTGGCCGGCACGGAGCGCGGCGTGACCGAGCCGGAAGCCACCTTCTCGACCTGCTTCGGCGCCCCCTTCATGCCGCGGCATCCGTCGGAATACGGCAATCTGCTGCGCGAGCTGATCGCCCGTCACGGCGTCACCTGCTGGCTGGTCAACACCGGCTGGACCGGCGGTGCCTATGGCACGGGCAAGCGTATGCCGATCAAGGCCACGCGCGCCCTGCTGGCGGCCGCGCTCGACGGTTCGCTGAACGCGGCGCAGTTCCGCACCGATGCCAATTTCGGCTTCGAAGTGCCGGTCGACGTCCCCGGCGTGGACGGCGCCATCCTCGATCCGCGCTCGACCTGGGCGGACGGGGCGGCTTACGATCGCCAGGCCGCGAGGCTGGTCGGCATGTTCATCGACAATTTCGGCAAGTTCGAGAGGCATGTCGACGCCGCCGTCAAGGGCGCCGCGCCGCACATCCAGCAGGCGGCGGAATAGCGGTCAGCCGTTCGATTTCGACGAGGCCCGGTTCCGCCGGGCCTTTTCTTTTTGTCCGCACAGCGCCATGAGTGGCCATGGCACAGGACAGGATCATTGCTATCGGCGGTGCCGTCGTCACCGAAGACGAGCTGGAGGAAAGCTTCATCCGCTCTTCCGGCCCCGGCGGCCAGAACGTCAACAAGGTCGCGACTGCGGTCCAGTTGCGTTTCGACGCCCGCAACGCGCCGGGCCTGTCGGACTATGTGCGCGAGCGGCTGATAAGGTTCGCCGGCCAACGCGCCACCAAGGACGGCGTCATCGTCATCGAGGCCGCGCGCTTCCGCACGCAGGAGCAGAACCGTGCCGATGCGCGCTCCAGATTGATCGCCCTGCTTGCAAGGGCGGCCGAGCCGCCGCCTCCGCCGCGCAAGAAGACGAAACCTTCGAAGGGAGCGGTCGAGCGCCGGCTCAAGGCGAAGGCCGGCCGCTCCACGGTGAAGAAGCTGCGCGGGCGGATCGACAGCGACTAGCGGCTACGGTTCAACCCACGGCTTCCAATTTCAACCCGTGGGTGCCAATCTCGGCCTTGCGTAAAAGACAAGGAGACCAAGATGGGCATTTTCGATTTCGTCAAGGGCGTCGGCAAGAAGCTGGGAATTGGTGGCGACGATGCGCCGCCATCCGCGGACAGTCTCAAGAAAGAGCTGGATTCCCACAAGCTCGGAACGGACGACGTTCATGTCGAGGTCCAGGGCGATACGGCTGTCCTGAAGGGCAAGGTCGACGACCAGTCGATCTTCGAGAAGGCGGTGATCGCGGTCGGCAATACGCTCGGCGTCTCCAAGGTGCAGGCCGACGAACTGAAGGTCGGCGGTGCGGCCGCCGCCAAGGAGCCGGTATTCTACACCGTCAAGAAGGGCGACAATCTGTGGAAGATCGCCGAGGCCCAGTACGGCAAGGGGCAGGGGGTCAAGAACACCGTCATTTTCGAGGCCAACAAGCCCATGCTGACCTCGCCGGACAAGATCTATCCCGGCCAAGTGCTGCGCATTCCGGACATTTCCGCATCCTGATCTCGCGAAGCACAGCAAAAACGCGTGCAGCGGAACGGCGGCTTTCGGGTCGCCGTTCCTTTTCGGTGATGGCAAAGCCATATTCGCCTGCGCCATCTGTTCCGCGACGGTGAACCCGGGAGATCGAACCATGCTTGCCTTGCCGGAAGGCGTTCGTCACATGCCCGGCTATCTCTCGGCCGAAGCGCAGGCGGCGCTTCTGGAAGACATCCGCGCCGTGGTGCGGGCGGCGCCGCTCTACGTGCCGGCGATGCCCAGAACCGGCAAGGAGATGAGCGTGCGCATGACCAATTGCGGCACGCTCGGCTGGGTCACGGACAAGGAACGCGGCTACCGCTACCAGACCACGCACCCGGCGACGGGCGAGCCGTGGCCGCCGATGCCGCCGGCGCTGCTGCGGATCTGGCAAGAGGTGGCCGACTATCCGCTTGCGCCGGAAGCCTGCCTCGTCAATTTCTATTCGCCCGAGGCGAAGATGGGCCAGCACCAGGATCGCGACGAGGCCGACTTCGCCGCTCCCGTGGTTTCCGTCTCGCTTGGCGACGATTGCCTGTTCCGCGTCGGCGGCCTGCGGCGAACCGACAAGGCGGTGTCCTTCCGCCTCCAAAGCGGGGACGTGGTCGTGCTGGGTGGCGCGAGCCGGCTGGCCTTCCACGGCGTGGACCGGATCTATCCGGATACCTCGATGCTTCTGAAGAGCGGCGGCCGCATCAATCTCACCATGCGGCGGGTGACGAAGCCGTAACCCGTTCCTACAATTTCCGCAGCGCCACCTCTTCCACCAGATGGTTCGCGCCCTTGCGCAGGATGAGGTCCGCGCGCGGACGGGTCGGCAGGATGTTCTCGCGCAGGTTCTTCAGGTTGATGTTGGTCCACAACCCCTCGGCGATGGCGCGCGCGGCGCCTTCCGAAAGCTGCGAATAGCGGTGGAAGAAGGAGTCGGGATTGCGGAACGCGGTCTCGCGCAGCCGCATGAAGCGGGCGACGTACCAGTCATGGATGAGCGTCTCGTCCGCATCGATATAGATCGAGAAGTCGAAGAAATCGGACAGGAAAGGCACGATCTTGCCGTCGGCCGGCAGGGTGCGCGGCTGGAGCACGTTGATGCCCTCGAAGATCAATATGTCCGGCCGGTCGATGGTCGTGAACTGGCCCGGCATCACGTCGTAGGTCAGGTGCGAATAGAGTGGCGCGCGCACGTCGCGCTCGCCCGATTTGATCGCCGAAAGGAAGCGCAGCAGGGCGCCGACGTCATAGCTGTCGGGGAAGCCCTTGCGCTCCATCAGGTTCTCGCGGCGCAGGATCTCGTTGGGGAGGAGGAAGCCGTCGGTCGTCACCAGATCGACCTTCGGCGACGAAGGCCAGCGCGCCAGCAGTTCCTTCAGCACGCGCGCCGTGGTCGATTTGCCGACCGCGACGGAGCCGGCGACGCCGATGATGAAGGGCGTCTTGACCACGCTTTCCTTGTTGAAGAAGGCCTGGCGCTGCCTGAACAGCAATTGGCTGGATTCCACATGCGAGGAAAGCAGGCGCGACATGGAAAGATAGACGCGCTTGACTTCCTCGAGGTTCACCGGGTCGTTCAGCGATCGCAGCCGGTCGATCTCGTCCTCGGTCAGCGTCAGCGGCGTGTCGGCGCGGAACTTGGCCCATTCGTTGGCTGAAAAGAACAGGTAGGGAGAGTATTTCTCGGCGGCGGCGAACTGGTCCATCGAGTTTCCTATCCTGCGCCGTTGGTCTCAGCCCGGCGTCGGCCGCGAGGCCTTTTCGGCAATGCCCGACTGCCCGGTGCGGCGTTCGAGTTCGTCCAGGACCTCGGCAAGCTTCACGTCCGAAATGGCGAGAACCACCAGCCAATGATAGAGCAGATCGGCGCTCTCGGAAATCAGCGCCTGCCTGTCGCCGCGCACGGCGCCGATGACGGTTTCGACCGCCTCTTCGCCCAGCTTCTGGGCCGCCTTGTCGATGCCGCGCGCAAACAGTTTCGCCGTCCACGAGTCCGGATCGCCGGAGCGGGCGCGCTCGGCGACGATAGCCTCCAGGTCGGACAGTGAAAAGCTGCTCATGATGCGCGGTTTAAGGTCGTTGCGGCGCGCTGTCGAGTCGCATCGGCAGCCCGGCCTCCGCCATGTGCCGCTTGGCCTCGGCGACGGAATAGGTGCCGAAATGGAAGATGGAGGCGGCGAGCACCGCGGTGGCGTGGCCGTCGCGTATGCCCGCCACCATATGGTCGAGATTGCCGACGCCGCCGGAGGCGATGACGGGCGCGCGCACGGCGTCCGCCACGGCGCGCGTCAGTGCGATATCATAGCCGGCCTTGGTGCCGTCGCGGTCCATGGAGGTGAGCAGGATCTCGCCGGCCCCCAGATCGACCACCTTGCGGGCGAACTCCACCGCGTCGATGCCGGTCTTCTCGCGGCCGCCATGGGTGAAGATCTCCCAGCGGTCCGCCTCGCCTTCGCCCGAGACCTTCTTGGCGTCGATGGCCACCACGATGCACTGGTTGCCGAATTTGTCGGCGGCTTCGGCGACGAAAGTGGGGTTCTTCACCGCCGCCGTGTTGATCGAAACCTTGTCCGCGCCGGCCAGCAGCAGCTTGCGGATATCGGCGACCTGCCGCACGCCGCCGCCCACCGTCAGCGGCATGAAGCATTGCTCGGCGGTGCGCGCCACGACGTCGAAGATGGTTTCGCGGTTGTCGGAGGAGGCGGTGATGTCGAGGAAGCAAAGCTCGTCGGCGCCTGCCGCGTCATAGGCGCGGGCCGCTTCGACCGGATCGCCCGCATCGACCAGATCGACGAAATTGACGCCCTTGACGACGCGGCCGTCCTTCACGTCCAGACAGGGTATGACACGGGCCTTCAGGGTCAAAGGACGGCCTCCATATTCGTTTGCACGTCCTCGCCGCTGCGCGGCTGCGGGTCGTCCTTCACGTCGAGGCAGGGAATGACGCGGGCCTTCAGGGTCATGCGCGTTCCTCGAACAGTCCCGGCCCGGGCTTTTCGCCGCGCAGGATCGCCAGCGCCTCGGCCGGGTCGATGCGCCCGTCATAGAGCGCGCGGCCCGAGATAGCGCCTTCGAGCTTCTTCGCGTCCGGCATGGTCATGCGCACGATATCGGCGATGGAAGCCAGCCCGCCCGAGGCGATGACGGGAATGGAGACGGCTTCCGCCAGTTCGATGGTCGATTCCCAGTTGATGCCGGTCAGCACGCCGTCGCGATCGATATCGGTGTAGATGATGGCCGCGACGCCCGCGCCCTCGAATTTCTTGGCCAGTTCGATCACGCCGAGTTCCGAGGCTTCCGCCCAGCCCTCGACCGCCACCTTGCCGCCCTTGGCGTCGATGCCGACGGCGACCTTGCCCGGAAAGAGCCGGCAGGCTTCCTTCACCAGTTCCGGATCGCGCACGGCCACGGTGCCGAGGATGACGCGGGCCAGGCCGCGCGCCAGCCAGTCTTCGATCTGCGGCAGGGTGCGGATGCCGCCGCCGAGCTGGACCGGGTTCTTCGTCGCCTTCAGGATCGCGCCGACGGCTGCGCTGTTGACGCTCTGGCCCTTGAACGCGCCGTTGAGGTCAACGACGTGCAGCCATTCGAAGCCCTGTTCCTCGAAGGCACGGGCCTGCGCGGCGGGATCTTCGTTGTAGACGGTGGCCGTGGCCATGTCGCCGAGCTTCAGGCGCACGCATTTGCCGTCCTTGAGGTCGATGGCGGGAAAAAGGATCATGGCCTTCACGCACCTTCCACGATCACGACCTTGCCGACCGAGCCGGCCAGCCTGTGCTTCAGCGCTTCCTGGTATTCCGGCGAATTGTAGCAGGCCAGCGCGATCTCGAAGGAAGGGAATTCGATGACGACATGACGATTGCCGGTCGGTCCTTCCGGATTCTCGTACTGGCCCGCGCGCACCAGGAACTTCGCGCCATATTTGGAGAAGGCCGCGCCATTGGCCTCGATATATTTCCGGTAGACGTCCTGGTCGCGGACATCGACCATCGCCATCCAGTAGCCCTTCTTGCTCATGGCGTCCTCCTCAGGGTTTCCAGCGCAGGAAATTGGCGATCAGGGCCAGCCCCAGCGCCTGGCTCTTCTCGGGATGGAACTGCATGCCGGCGAGATTGTCGCGGCCGACCGCCGCCGTCACCGGTCCGCCATAGTCGGTCACGGCCAGGACCTGTTCGGGCCTCGCAGCCCTGAGCTGGTAGGAATGCACGAAATAGGCATGCAGCCCGTCCGGTCCGGTCGGTATGCCGGCGAACAGTGGATGCTGCTGCTTCACTTCGATGGTGTTCCAGCCGATCTGCGGGATCTTCAAAGCGGGATCGGCGGGCTGAATTTCCGCCACGTCGCCGGCGATCCAGCCGAGCCCTTTCGTCACCGTCTTTTCCAGCCCGCGCTCGGACATGAGCTGCATGCCGACGCAGATGCCGAGGAAAGGCCGCGCCTTGGCGATGGCCGTTTCCTCCAGCGCCTCCCACATGCCCTCGACGGCGCGCAGGCCGGCGGCGCAGTCGGCATAGGCGCCGACGCCGGGCAAAACGATGCGGTCTGCGCCGCGCACGCGTTCCGCGTCCGCCGTCAGTTCGATCTCGGCCGCGATGCCTGCCTCGCGCGCGGCGCGCTCGAAGGCTTTCGTGGCCGAGCGCAGGTTGCCCGAGCCGTAGTCGATAATGGCAACGCGCATGTCAGGCTCGTCCGGGATGGTGTGAAAGTCCAAGCGCCATGCCGGTCTGCACCGGGCGCGCGCGATCGGGAGCGGGCACGATGGCGTGCCGCTCCTCCGCCGGTGCCTCGGCGGGACCGAGCCCGCAGGCATAGCGCGTTTCGGCATCCGGCAGGTCGGCCGCCTCGATCACGCCCTGTTCGGTCCAGCCGGAACGGCGCAGCTTCGCGATCCTGAGGCCCTGGCCTTCCAGGCCGAAATAGAGCCCGACGAGCAGCGTCAGCACCGCTCCGGCGAGTTCGAAACCGGGTCTTTCCCCGACAGCGGTAAGCACGCCCATCGCGATGAAAGCGACCAGGGCGGCGAACCATAGCCGGTGCCACAGCAGCCATAGCGGCGAGACGAGGAAGGCGAGCCACGAAAACCCGTCGCGGATCAGCCTCGTCTGTTCCGGCATTGCGCCGAGGCCGTCCGCCGGCGGCTCCATGACGACATAGCTGGCCATCGCTATCCCTTCAGCGATCCCTTGGTGGAGGGCACCGCGTCCGGCTGGC
The DNA here is from genome assembly GCF_032460275.1 of Mesorhizobium sp. SP-1A. Lineage (NCBI taxonomy): Bacteria > Pseudomonadati > Pseudomonadota > Alphaproteobacteria > Hyphomicrobiales > Phyllobacteriaceae > Mesorhizobium > Mesorhizobium sp. SP-1A. The sequence goes on from NZ_JAVXZD010000001.1 coordinate 258,324, forward strand.
GCGGATCGCTTTCCAGCGCCGCGCGCAGCGCGCGCGCCACCGCCTTGAAGCAGGTTTCGGCGATATGGTGGTTGTTGGCGCCGTAGTGGTTCGTCACATGCAGCGTTATGCCGGCATGTTGCGACAAGGCCTGGAAGAATTCGCGCACCAGTTCGGTGTCGAAGCTGCCGATCTTCGGCGCGGAGAAGGCGACGTTCCAGACGAGGAACGGCCGGCCGGACACGTCGAGCGCGGCGCGCGTCAGCGTCTCGTCCATGGCCAGGTCGATGGAAGCGTAGCGCATGATGCCGCGCCGTTCGCCCAACGCCTTGGCCAGCGCCTGCCCGAGCACGATGCCGGTGTCCTCGACCGTATGGTGGTCGTCGATATGCAGGTCGCCCTTCGCCCGCACCTTCATGTCGATGAGCGAGTGGCGCGAGAGCTGGTCGAGCATATGGTCGAAGAAACCGACGCCGGTGGAAATGTCCGATTTGCCGGTGCCGTCGACGTCGAGCGAAACCGAAATGTCGGTTTCCTTCGTCTTGCGGCTCACCTCGGCGGAACGTCCGGCCATCGCCTCTTCCCTGTCGCTGCCGGGGCGCTTGCGCCCCTTGGAAAAACGAGAGCCTTCTAGCAGCATGGCGGGGTGAACGCCAGTTGCGATGCGCCCGTTTGCAATCGCGCCGCAGCGGCATACATATGGCTGCAACATCACTCGTAAAGCGCCGATTGCCTGACGGGGACGGCGCGACATCGGAGCAATATATGTCCAATGATTTGACCATGCACGCCACGACCATCGTGACCGTGCGCAAGGGCGGCAAGGTGGTCATCGCCGGCGACGGCCAGGTCAGCCTTGGCCAGACCATCATGAAGGGCAACGCCAGGAAGGTGCGGCGCATCGGCAAGGGCGGCAGCGTCATAGCCGGTTTCGCGGGCGCGACGGCCGACGCCTTCACCCTGCTGGAGCGGCTGGAATCCAAGCTCGAGCAATATCCCGATCAGCTGACGCGGGCCTGCGTTGAGCTGGCCAAGGATTGGCGCACCGACCGCTATCTGCGCCGGCTCGAGGCCATGATGCTGGTGGCCGACAAGAACGTTTCGCTGGCTTTGACCGGCACCGGCGACGTGCTGGAACCGGAGCATGGCGTCATGGCCATCGGCTCGGGCGGCAATTATGCGCTGGCCGCCGCGCGGGCGCTGATGGACACGGACAAGGACGCCGAGGAGATCGCCCGCAAGGCGATGGAGATCGCCGCCGACATCTGCGTCTACACCAACCATAATTTCGTTGTCGAAACCATCGATGCCGCCGCGTGACCGGGAGCCGGAATACGGCTTCCGCCCGGTGACCGAGGCAGATCTGCCGATGATTGCCGGCTGGCTGGCCGAGCCGCATGTCGCGCCCTGGTGGGACGATCCCGAAACCGAGATCGCGGCCATCCGCGACCACATCGACAGTGTCGAGGTTGAACCGCTGATCGTGGAACTGGACGGCAGGCCGATCGCGTACTTGCAAAGCTACGACCCGCATATGGAGGACGATCATCCCTATGCGGACCAGCCCTTCGGCACGCTGGGCCTGGACCTGTCCGTCGGCGTGCCGGAACTGGTCGGCATCGGCCACGGGCCGGTGATCGTCAGGCAGTTCGTCGACCTGCTCTTCGCCGAAGGCGCGCCGCGCGTCGTCGTCGATCCGCATCCCGGCAACGGCCGGGCGATTCGTGCCTACGAAAAGGCCGGATTCCGTGAGATCGATCGGCGCAGCTCGCAATATGGCGAGGTGGTGCTGATGGCGATCGACGCCGGGGAGGATGCATGACGGTTTCGGCTGAAGACAAGGGACGGGAAGCGGCGGGATGGACCCTGACATGGCCCGTCGGGCTGCTGATCGCGGCCGCGCTGATCGGCGTGCAGGCGCTGGCGCTTTATCTGGAAGGCCATCCGCTGATCTGCACCTGCGGCTACGTCAAGCTGTGGCACGGCGTGGTGCAGAGTTCGGAGAATTCCCAGCACATCTCCGACTGGTACACGCCCTCGCACATCATCCACGGCTTCCTGTTCTACGCGCTGGCGCGCTGGCTCTTTCCGCGGCAGTCGATCTGGTTCCGGCTGGTCTTCGCCATGCTGATCGAGGGCGGCTGGGAAATACTCGAGAACAGCCCGATCATCATCGAGCGCTACCGGGCCGGCACCATCTCGCTCGACTATTACGGCGACTCCATCATCAACTCGGTATCCGACACGCTGGCGATGGTGCTGGGCTTTGTGATGGCGAGGACGCTTCCTATATGGTTGGTCGTAGCGCTGGCCGTCTTCTTCGAAATCGGCACCGGCTACGTCATCCGGGACAATCTGACGCTCAACGTGATCATGCTGCTGCATCCGTTCGAGTCGATCAAGCAATGGCAAAGCGCAATTCAGTAACTGGATTTTGGTGACATGAGCAATTTTTCCCCCCGAGAGATCGTTTCCGAACTCGACCGTTTCATCATCGGCCAGAAGGACGCAAAGCGCGCCGTGGCCATCGCCCTGCGCAACCGCTGGCGGCGCCAGCAGCTCGAAGGCCAGATGCGCGAGGAGGTGATGCCGAAGAACATCCTGATGATCGGTCCCACCGGCGTCGGCAAGACCGAGATTTCCCGCCGCCTGGCCAAGCTCGCCGGCGCGCCCTTCGTCAAGGTCGAGGCGACCAAGTTCACCGAGGTCGGCTATGTCGGCCGCGACGTCGAGCAGATCGTGCGCGATCTGGTCGAGGTGGCCATCGTGCTGCAGCGCGAGAAGATGCGCGAGGACGTCAAGGCCCGCGCTCATCTCAACGCCGAGGAGCGCGTGCTGGAGGCCCTGGTCGGCAAGACCGCTTCGCCGGCGACCCGCGATTCCTTCCGCAAGAAGCTGCGCGACGGCGAGCTGGACGACAAGGAGATCGAGGTCGAGGTGGCCGACACCGGCACCGGCGGCATGCCCGGCTTCGAGATTCCCGGCATGCCCGGGGCGAATATCGGCGTCATGAACATCAACGACATGCTGTCGAAGGCCATGGGCGGCCAACGCACCAAGACGCGCAAGACCACCGTGAAGGACTCCTACGACCTGCTGATCGCGGACGAATCCGACAAGCTGCTCGACCAGGACGAGGTGGTCCGCCGCGCCCTGGAATCAGCGGCCGACGACGGCATCGTCTTCCTCGACGAGATCGACAAGATCGCCGCGCGTTCCGACATTTCCGGCGGTCCCTCCCGAGAGGGCGTGCAGCGCGACCTGCTGCCGCTCGTGGAAGGCACGACCGTGGCGACGAAATACGGGCCGGTGAAGACCGACCATATCCTGTTCATCGCCTCGGGCGCCTTCCACGTCTCGAAGCCGTCGGACCTCTTGCCGGAGCTTCAAGGCCGCCTGCCGATCCGCGTCGAGCTGCGGGCGCTGGAGAAGGAGGATTTCGTGCGCATCCTGACCGAAACCGAGGCCAGCCTCATCAAGCAGTATATCGCCCTGATGGCGACCGAGGGCGTCACGCTGGAGTTCACCGACGACGCCATCGATTCGCTGGCCGGCATCGCCGTGGAACTCAACGACGCCGTCGAGAACATCGGCGCGCGGCGCCTGCAGACGGTGATGGAGCGGGTGCTGGACGAGATCTCCTTCGAGGCGGCCGACCGCAACGGAACCACCATCGCCATCGACGCCGACTATGTGCAGAAGCATGTCGGCGACCTGTCGAAGAACACGGACCTGTCGCGCTTCATCCTGTAATGGCGGCGCCGGGCGAAAGCCCGGCGCTTTCATTCCCGCAAGTGTGGCCGAATGGAAGCATCGGCCCGGCATTCGGCGAGCTTCGCCACAAGCCTCTCGACTTGCTCCGGGCCTTTACCTAGTTTGCGCCGCGGCTGTACATGAGCGGTGCATGAAAAGACTTATCCTGGCGATTCTCGGACTGGTGCTGGCGGCGGTTTCGCTGCCCGCGGGCGCGGCGACCCTGGTGCCGCCGGGCAACCGCAACGCGGAGCAGCCCTCGATACCGGGCGCGTCGACCCGGCGCACGCAGGCGACCAGCACCACCTTCCAGGCCAAGTACCGCAAGGTCTACGCGCTGTTCCAGAACGATCCGGCCCTGCGCGCGAAGATAAGGCAGGTGGCGGCGGCCTATGGCATCGATCCCATGCACATGGTCGGCGCCATCGTTGGCGAGCATACCTACAATGTGGACGCCTACGACCGCCTGCAGACCTATTACGTCAAGGCGATGGCCTATCTGACCAGCCGGCTGAGCTTTGCCTATGACGGCGAGGACGTGTCGGATTTCGTCCGGCGGCCGCAATTCGCCGGTTGCGCCGGCAAGACCGACAGCTACGAGTTGTGGGAATGCCGCGAACGCGTCTGGAACCATGATTTCCGCGGCAGGACGGTCGGCGGTAAAAAGTTCCCGGACAATCGCTTCGGCGCGACCTTCTTCCAGCCCTATTATGCAGGCCAGACCTTCGGGCTCGGCCAGCTCAACCCGCTCACGGCCCTGCAGATGGGCGACATGGTGCACCGGGTCTCGGGCCTTCCGAAGCTCGACGTCTCCGATCCCAATACGGTCTACAAGACCATCATGGATCCGGACCTGACCCTGCCTTATGTGGCCGCCACGATCAGGAAGTCCATCGACGCCTACCGCAGCATTGCCGGCTTCGACATTTCGCAGAACCCCGGCATCACCGCCACGCTCTACAATGTCGGCGATCCCGAGACACGGGCCTGGGCGCTGAAGCGTGAGAACGATCGCCGCAAGGCCGCCGGCGAACCCGTCAGGCTGCCGGAAGAAAATTATTACGGTTGGCTGGTGAACGACAAGCTGGCCGAGTTGAAGGCGCTGTTCTGAGATGCGGGACCGCGACCATCCTTTCCTGCGGCCGCTCTGGCGGCGCGTCGCGCTGGTTGCGGTCTGCTTCGTCTGGGCGGGGCTGGAATTCCTCGGCGGCTCGCCCATGTGGGGCATGATCGCGCTGGCCATGGGCGGCTATGGCGCCTGGCAATATCTCTACCTCTACGGGTCGGAAAAGCCAGACGATCCCGGCGGCGACACGGCCGATCGGTCCTGAAACGGTCGCGAGCGGTCGGGTTCAGCCGGCGCGCCTGACGTTCTTGTCTCAGGCATGTCGTCGTCCCGAAACGGTTCCCGCTTTCGGACGGCATGTTCTAGCCGGTCAGTTCAGGGCTTCTCCGCCCGCGATCCCTTCCAGGATCGGGCAATGCGGCCGCTCGTCGCCCTGACAGGCCTTGATGAGCTTCTGCAGCGTGGCGCGCATCTCCTGCAATTCGCGCACCTTCTCCTCTATCGCCTCGACATGCGCCGAAGCGATGGCGCGCACGTCCTGGCTGGCGCGGTCGCCGTCCTGGTAGAGCGCCATCAATTGCCGGCAATCGTCGATGGAGAAGCCTAGGCCCCGCGCGCGCCTGAGGAAAGTCAGGCGATGGATATCGTCCGTGGAATAGTCGCGGTAGCCGTTGGCGCACCGCAGCGGGCTGATCAGCCCGATTTCCTCGTAGTAGCGGATCGTCTTGGCGGGGAGCCCGGAGCTGCGGGCGGCGTCACCGACATTCATGATGCAACCTTTCGGCGATTAAGCGACCAGTCACGGAAAACCGCATCGTTGATTTTACTTCACAATCTTGTGACGCCTGTTGCGGAAATGCCATAGTTGGCGGTTTACCGCTGTGCGCTCGGCCTCATATAGGCATCGCGTGCTTGGCAACCAAAACAAATGCCACCATGAATACCGCCGAACGTTGCGTCTCGCATGAGTCGCGCAACCAGCACCACTCTATCACAGCCGGGGGACGGGGTTTTCATGCGCGTCAGATCGATCATCATCGGCGCCGCGATGGCGGTTGCGTTGGCCGGGTGCAGCACCATCGGCCAGATGCGCATTTTCTCCGACGACTACGGTCCAGTGGCGGATGCCGGCTACCAGCTTCCCCGCATCCCGATCTCCAAGGTTCCGACCAAATACCATCGCCAGATCGTCCGCTACGACACCAAGGAGAAGCCCGGCACGATCATCGTCGATACGACGAACAAGTTCCTCTATTACGTGATGCCCGACGGCGAGGCCATGCGCTACGGCATCGGCGTCGGCCGCGAAGGCTTCGAATGGCACGGTACCGCCCGCGTAGCCCTGAAGCGCGAATGGCCGACCTGGACGCCGCCCGGGCAGATGATCAAGCGTCAGCCGGAACTGGCGAAATGGGCGAACGGGATGCCGCCCGGCCTCATGAACCCGCTCGGCGCGCGCGCGCTCTATCTGTTCAACAAGGGCGGCGATTCCGGTTACCGCCTGCACGGCAGCCCCGAATGGGCCTCGATCGGCCACGCCATGTCGTCGGGCTGCATCCGGCTGATGAACCAGGACATCATCGATCTCTACAACCGCGCCGAGGTCGGTTCGAAGGTCATCGTGATGTGAATGCGTTTGCATGAGGACCGTCCCAGGCAACAATAGGACGTCCACACACAGAAAACCGGGCGCAAAGGCCCGGTTTTTTGTTTCTGTGCCGCGCCGTGAAGCGGAAGATCAGGAGACCTGCTCGACCTGCAGGACCTCCGGCACGAAATGCTTGAGCAGGTTCTGGATGCCGTGCTTCAGCGTCGCCGTGGACGACGGGCAGCCGGCGCAGGCGCCCTTCATATGCAGGAAGACGGTGCCGTTCTCGTAGCCGCGGAAGGTGATGTCGCCGCCGTCCTGCGCCACGGCCGGGCGCACGCGCGTGTCGAGCAGTTCCTTGATGGTCGAGACGATTTCCTCGTCGGCCTTGTCGTAGAATTCCTCGCCGCTTGCGCTGTCGGCGACCGGCCCGCTCCGGGTCATCACCGGCTGGCCGGACATAAAATGCTCCATGATGGCGCCGAGTATCGCCGGCTTGAGGTGCTGCCAGTCGGGGCCGTCCTTGCTGACGGTGATGAAATCGTAGCCGAAGAACACGCCGGTCACGCCCGGCACGTCGAACAGCCGGCCGGCAAGCGGCGAGGCGGCGCGGGCGCTGTCGGCGTCGCGGAAATCGGCGGTGCCCTCGACCAGCACTTCCTTGCCGGGCAGGAATTTGAGCGTCGCCGGATTGGGGGTCGCTTCCGTCTGGATGAACATGTCCGGTCTCCGCTCGCTCAAGGCATCAGTTTGGAATAGTTCTAATTAGGCTCGATCGCCGTTATATTCAAGCGAAAGCCGAGGGCGAGTCCTGCATCATAGCCTTGTCCGTCGACCATGCCGCGCCGGGCGTCAGGCCAGGCTGTCGATCTCTTCGTCGGAAAGGTGCTGCGGCACCACCGTCACCGGGATCGGGAACACCGCGCCCTTGCCCGCGATGGAGGCGACCAGCGGGCCGGGGCCCTCCTTGCCGGCGCCGGCGGCCAGCACCAGGATGGCGATGTCCTGGTCGTCCTCGATCAGCTTGTGGATTTCCTCGGTCGGCTTGCCTTCCCGCACCACCAGTTCCGGCTCGATGCCCACCTTCTGGCGCACCTTGGTGGCGTAGGCGTCCAGTGCCGCATGGGCGGCGGCGCTGGCCTCCTCGCGCATGATCTTCTCGACGCCCAGCCAATGCTGGAAGTCGTCCGGCTCGATGACGTAGAGCAGCACCAGCGTGCCGCTGGTGTTCTGCGCCCGCTTGGCCGCATAGGCGACGGCGCGCTCGCATTCGGGCGTGTCGTCGATGATCGTCAGGAATTTGCGGCGGTGGCCCGCTTCGCGACTGAGACGTTTGGAGACCATGTCTGCCCTGTCCGTGTTTCGCCCGCAATCTGCCACCCGCGCGTTTCGCCCGCAAGCACGACGAAACGACCGGGCGGCAAGATTGGGCGGTCAGTCCTGCAACAGTCCGATGATGTCGCGGACCGATCTCATCGTCGCCTCGGCCTGCCGCCCGGCCCGCTCGCCGCCGTCCTTCAGCACGGCGTCGACATAGGCGCGGTCGGCGAGGATGCGGCGCATCTCCGAGGCCACCGGCGCGAGCTTCTCCACGGCCAGGTCGGCCAGCGCCGGCTTGAACACCGAGAACTGCTGCCCGCCGAACTCCTTCAGAACCGCCTCCTTGGAGGTCTCGGCAAGGCCGGCATAGATGCCGACGAGGTTCTCGGCCTCGGGGCGGCCGGCAAGGCCGGCAACCTCGCTGGGCAATGCCTCCGGATCGGTCTTTGCCTTCTTGATCTTCTTGGAGATGGCGTCGGCGTCATCGGTCAGGTTGATGCGCGACAGGTCGGACGGATCGGACTTCGACATCTTCTTGGAGCCGTCGCGCAGGCTCATGATGCGCGCCGCCGGCCCGCCGATCACCGGTTCGGTGATGGGGAAGAAGCCTTGCACGGTCTCGTCGCCGACCTTCATCTCCACGCCAAGGCCAAGCTCGGCGATGCGATGCGAGAAGTCGTTGTTGAACTTCTGGGCGATGTCGCGGGTCAGCTCCAGATGCTGCTTCTGGTCGTCGCCCACCGGCACGTGGGTGGCGCGGTAGACCAGGATGTCGGCGGCCATCAGGCTCGGATAGGCGAGCAGGCCGAGCGAGGCGTTCTCGCGGTCCTTGCCGGCCTTGTCCTTGAACTGCGTCATGCGGTTCATCCAGCCGATGCGCGCCACGCAGTTGAAGATCCAGGCAAGTTCGGCGTGCTGCATCACCCGGCTCTGGTTGAAGACGATGTGCTTCTTCGGATCTATGCCGGCGGCGAGGAAGGCGGCGGTGATCTGGCGCGTCTGGTCCTTGAGGTCGTCGTGGACGAGCTGTGCGGTCAGCGAATGCAGGTCGACGACGCAGTAGATGCAGTCGGAGGTTTCCTGCAGGGCGACGAATTTCCGGATCGCGCCGAGATAGTTGCCGAGATGCAGGTTGCCGGTCGGCTGGACGCCGGAGAAGACGAGGGGCTTGAAGGCGGACATGGCGTGTTTCCTTGGCTTGTGGAGGGCCGTTTCGCGCGCGGCGAAAGTTCGGACGCGCGCTTATGAACGATGGCGGGTCGACAGGCAAGGAGTATGATGCGGCACTTTTTCGCCGTTCAGACCAGCATGGGAACCTTTCGCCCGAGCGGGCATCAAAGTCTGGAACGGAGAGGTGCCATGCCGCCGCGCAAGCAACATTTGACAGACCAGACGGTATATGAGGACGAGATGTCCCTCGTGCAGCGCGCGTTGGCGCGGGACAAGGAGGCGTTTCGCGCCATCATGGCGCGCTACAATCAGCGCCTCTATCGGCTCGCGCGCTCGATCGTGAGGTCGGAAAGCGAGGCCGAGGATGTGGTGCAGGAAGCCTATCTGCGCGCCTTCGCGAAATTGGCGACCTTCCGCGGCGAGTCCGCCCTGTCCACCTGGCTGTCCCGCATCGTCATCAACGAGGCGCTGGGCAGCCTGCGCAAGAAGCGGCGCAGGGACAGTCCTTCCATCGACGACGAGGTGCACAAGGCAAAGATCATTCGTTTTCCCGGCAATACGGCACGGGAGGATCCGGAACGCGAGATGGCACAGCGACAAATCCTCAAGCTCGTCGAAGAGACGACCGATCTTCTGCCCGAGGAGTTCCGGCTGGTGCTCGTGGCCCGCGCCATCGAAGGCCTGAGCATCGAGGAGACGGCGGAACTGCTCGGGATCAAGCCCGAAACCGTCAAGACCCGCCTCTACCGCGCGCGCCAATTGCTGCGCGCGCGCCTCGACGAGCGGATCGGCCCGGTGCTGATGACGGCCTTTCCTTTCGCCGGGCGGCGCTGCGAACGGCTGACCGGCGCCGTCCTCACGCAGCTCGAACGGGAGGGCCGCTGCAAACCCGGCGATGACGGCGAAGGGGCCTGACCATCTTTGTCCGTGGGCGGGAACGTTTTGCCGCGGGCGTCATCCAATGATTGTTGGAGCGGTATTTCCGCTGTCCTTTCTTGGGAGACTTTCATGTCGAAGAAACTGCATGCGGCCCTGGCCGCCCTTTTCCTGATCGGCGTTTCCGGCACCGCGATGGCGGCGGACAAGCCGACCGACCCGCAGATAGCCCACATCGCCTATACCGCCGGCGAGATCGACATCAAGGCGGCGAACCTTGCCGTCAAGAAGTCGAAGAACAAGGAGGTCGTGGCGTTCGCCAAGGACATGCTGCGCGACCATGAGGAGGTCAACAAGCAGGCGCTTGCCCTGCTCAAGAAGCTGAAGGTCAAGCCCGAGGACAACGCCACCTCCAAGGACCTGACCAAGGCGGCGGACGGCGAGCGCGCCAAGCTGACCAAGTTGAAGGGTGCCGCCTTCGACAAGGCCTATATCGACAATGAGGTCGCCTACCACAAGCAGGTGAACGGCGCGCTGCAAACGGTGCTCATCCCCTCCGCCTCGAATCCCGATCTCAAGTCCCTGCTCGAAACCGGGCTGAAGATCTTCCAGGGCCATGAGCAGCATGCGGAACATGTCGCTTCCATGCTGAAGTAGGGCGGCGTCATGTCTGCGGCGCGCCATCTTTCGATGGCTTTGGCATTCCTCCTCGGCATCGCGCCGGCTTCGGCCGAGACCGTGACGGTCACGGTCCAGAACCTCGCATTCTCGCCGGCCGAGGTGAGCGCCAAGGTCGGCGACACGATCCAGTGGGTGAACAAGGACAAGTTCGCCCACACCGCAACCGTCACGAACGGCTGGGAAGTGATGCTTCCCGTCGGCAAGTCGGGCAGTCACACGCTCGAGAAGGCCGGGACCATCGACTATATCTGCCGGTTCCACCCCAACATGAAGGGCCGGATCACGGTCGGGCCATAGGCACCGGCGCGGTTCCCCCGGAAGCGATCAGGCTTTGCTTCCGGCGGGGCCGCGCCGCATGTTCCTTCGCATCATGCCGAGATCGGCGCCGCCGGTCGCAAAGGCCAGCGCGAAATAAAAGACCGCGCCGCAGCCCGAAAGCGCGCCGAGCGCTGCCGCCTTCGTCAGGAGATGCGCCGACGAGGCCAGCCACGGCCCGCACCAGATCGCGCCGAAATGCAGGAAGGCGCCCATCAGGACCGACGACAGGACCAGGCGCGGGATGCGCTTCATCAGCGGCATGTCGCGGCCCCAATGGCCGCGCCGGATCAGGACGCCGAGCAGCATCAGGGCGTTGACCCAGCCGGCCACCGCAGAGGCCACGGCGATGCCCGGTGCGCCCATCGAGGGAAACAGCGTCAGTGCGGTGGCGACATTCACCACCACGGAGATGGCGGCGAAGATCATCGGCGTCTTCGTGTCCTCGCGGGCGAAATAGCCCGGGGTGAAGGCCTTGATCAGCACGAAGGCCGGCAGGCCAATGCCGAATATGGCCAGGATCGCGGCGACCGTCGGCGTCGAATTGTTGGCTGCGAAGGCGCCGCGCTCATAGAGCAGCCGCACGATCGGCTCCGATATGGTCAGCAGCGCGGCCGCGGCCGGCAGCGTCATGAACAGCGTGAACTCGACCGAGCGGTTCTGCAGATGCGCCGCCTCGACCATGTTGCCGGATTTCAGCGCCCGCGACAGTTCGGGCAAAAGCACGATGGCCACCGCCACGCCGACGACGCCGAGCGGCAGCTGGTAGACGCGGTCGGCATAGGCCAGCGACGACACGGCGCTGTTCTGGCCCGAGGCGATGGCCGTGCCGATCAGCTGGTTGATCTGGGTGATGCCGCCGGTGATCGCTGCCGGTAGCGCCAGGATCAGCAGCCGCTTCACGGCTGGTGTCATGTGCGGCCGCCGGAAGCCGATCCTGATGCCGGCATGGCGCACCGCGATCCACACGATCGCGAGCTGGACGATGCCGGCCGCCAGCACGCCCCATGCCAGGCCATAGCCGACATAATGCGCGTCCTGATGCGTGTACCAGGCATAGGCCAGCACGCCGATGAGGATGATGTTGAGGAAGACGGGCGCGATGGCGGCCGCGAAATAGCGGCGCAGCGAATTCAGCATGCCGGCCATCATCGCCCCCAGCGACATGCAGATGAGATAGGGGAACATGATGGTGGCGAGCCGCACCGTCATTTCGAACTTGCCCGGCGTGTCGGCGAAGCCCGGCGCCACCGCGTAGCGCACGATCAGCGGCATCGCCAATTCCATGGCTATGGTGAGCGCCAGGAGCGTGGTGAACAGCACGCCGAACACTTCCTCTGAAAAGCGCTTGGCGCCGTCCGTGCCGTTGGCCTCGATCTCCTTGGAAAACAGCGGCACGAAGGCGGCGTTGAAGGCGCCCTCGGCGAACAGGCGGCGGAAGGTGTTGGGAAACTGGAAGGCGGCGTTGAAGGCGTCGGCGATCGGGCCGGTGCCGAGCGCGGCCGCCATGAACATCTCGCGCGTGAAGCCGAGAATGCGGCTCATCAGCGTGCCGGAAGCCACGGTGGCGAATTTCTTTACCAGGCTCAAGTGGAGCGTTCTCCCGCCACGGTCTGTCGGTGCGCCGGCGCATAAAGGCGATTTGCGGCGGCATTCTGATGTCACCGCATTGGCGGAATGGCAACCCGGCTTTTTCGGGCTGCGTCCCGCGAAACGCGCTTCGCGGTCTCGGCGGCGCTATTCGAAGCGGATCGCCTGCAGGGCCGAACCGTTGCGCTTCAGCCAGTCCTTGCAGCGGTCGGTGTCGGGGCAGAGTTCCTTGCACAGCTTCCAGAACTTCGGCCCGTGGTTCATTTCCCTCAGATGCGCCACCTCATGCGCCACCAGGTAGTTTATCACCGGCCGGGGCGCCATCATGATGCGCCAGGAAAAGGAGAGATTGCCGTCGGAGGTGCACGACCCCCAGCGGCTGGTCGTGTCGCGATAGCGGATCGCCTTTGCCTTGCGCCCGACCTTTTCCGTATGGCGCACCACCAGGGCTTCGATCTCGCGCTTGGCCTCGCGCTTCAGGAAGTCGGCGACCCGGCGCGGCAGGTGCAGCCGATCGCCATGGACGATCAGAAGCGGTCCGCTCTCGTCCTGCGAAAGCGCCACGGTCCCGCGTTTGCCCGGCTCGTGCACGACCAGGTGAGGCACGCCGCGTATGGGGATGCTGATGCCCGGTCGTACTTGCGGCCGGTCGGGCACTTTCGCCAGGCGCTGCTCCAGCCAGCCCTGGTGCCGGTCGAGGAACCGCTCCACCTCGCCGCGCCTGAGGCCGGGCGGCACGGTGATGCGCAGGCCCTGGCCGCCGGCGTCGATCCGCAGCGTCAGCCGCCTCGCCCGTTCGTTCTCGACGATCCGGAGCGGCAGGGTGCGGCCGGCGACGACATGCTCCCGTTCCTCGACGGGGGCGGGGCGCGGCTGGGTCAATGCGCGGAAGAAGCCGAATGACATGCGCGGGACGATATGCGATTCGCCGGATTGGAAAAGAACAAAAAAGAAACGGCGCCGCTGGACGCGACGCCGCCATATCAGCGGTTACGGGACAACTCAGTTGTCGATGGTCTTGGACCCGTCGTCGTTCGGCTTGGCGGGGGCCGTATGCTTGTTACGGTTCGCCATGAAGCGATCGAACTCTTCCTGGTCCTTGGCGCGGCGCAGTTCGCGGGCATACTCGTCGAACTCGCCGAGCATCTCGTCCAGCTTGCGGCGCTCTTCGGCGAGACGTTCGAGTTCCTTCTCGCGCCAGTCGTCAAAGGCGACGTTGCCGGTGCGTCCCGGGCCGCGGCCCCAGCGCTGCGCCTTGTCGGCGTTGCGGCGGCAGCCGGCGAAGATGCCGTCCGTCGCCCGGTTCACGTCCCGCTTGAAGCCGTCAAGCCGGTCGCCCCAGATGATGTAGGCCAGCATTGCCAGTCCGAGCGGCCAGAACACCATGAAGCCGATCACCATCAACGCAATGGTCGCCGGCGTCCAAGCCGGACGGATCAATGCAGAAGTGTTCATTTTCTCCTGTTCCTTCCGTTGCAGCAGCCGGTTGCGACTGCGTGAAATCGACATGGGAAGGCGAAAACGGCAATTCAAGACGGTTTCGGCCGAAACCGGACAAGGGCTTGAAGCGCCTATCTCTTTTTCATGTGATCGAGACCGACCACCAGAAGTCCGGCCACCAGTCCCCAGAAGGCTGAGCCGACGCCGAACAAGGTGAGGCCCGAGGCGGTGACGGCGAATGTCACCGTCGCGGCCATGCGCTCGGCCTCGTTCTTCAGCGCGATGGAGAGCGCATTGGCGAGCGGCGCCGTCAGCGCCAGCCCGGCCACCAGCACGATCAGGCTCTGCGGCAGCACGGCGAAGATCGCCACCAGCGAGGCGCCGAAAACGGCGAAGACGAGATAGGCCAGCGCGTAGAACGGCCCGGTCTTCCAGCGCTCGGCCGGATCGGGATGCACGTCCGGTCCGGTGCAGATGGCGGCCGAGATCGCGGCGAGATTGGTGGTCGAGGCGCCGAAGGGCGCCGAAAGCAGCGAGAAGAAGCCGGTCACGCCGATCAGCGGTCCGGGCTCGGGGTTGTAGCCCGAGGCCCTCAGCACGGCGAGGCCCGAAAGGTTCTGCGAGGCCATGGTGACCAGGTAGAGCGGCAGCGCCAGCCCAATGATGGCCGAGGCGGTGAATTCGGGCAAGGTCAGCGTCAGGGTCGAAAGCTCGGGCGCGGGCAGTCCGCCGACGCGGCCGGTGAGGAAGGCCGCCAGCCCGCCGCCCACCAGCACGGCCAGCACCGAGAGCGCCGGATTGAACAGGCGGATGACGAAGAAGGCGGCGATCAGCGGCAGGATCAGCCACGGGTCCGCCGGGATCGTCTTGACCGCGTTGACGGCGAAGGTGACGACGATGCCGGCGAGCATGCCCGACGCCACGGAGGCGGGTATCTTCGCGATCAGCCGCGTCAGCGGCTTGAGCATGCCGGTGGCGATCAAAAGCACCGCCGTGACCAGGAACGCGCCGACCGCCTCGGCCATGGTGAAGCCGCTGGAGGCCGCGATAAGCGCCGCGCCCGGCGTGGACCAGGCGGTGATGATCGGCATTTTCGTGCGCCAGGACAGCCACAGGCTCTCGACCGCCATGGCCAGACAGATGGCGGTGACCCAGCTCGCGGTCTGGACCTGCGTGGCCCCGACCGCCGCCGCGGCGGCGATGATGATGGCCAGCGTGCCGCCGAAGCCGACGATCGCCGCGACGAAGGCTGAAACGGGGATGGAAAGGCGCACCGCCTCAGCCCGCCCGCGCGGCAATGGCGCCGACCGCATCCGTCAGCATCTCGAGATCCTGCGGACGCGACAGCCGGTGGTCGCCGCCGGGGATCAGCGACAGCGTCACGTCGTCGGCGGGCAAAAGGCTGGTGAGCTTCAGCGCATGCGCCGGCGGCACGTCCGGATCGGCAAGCCCCTGCAGGATGTGGACCGGGCAGTGCGTGTCGATCGGCCCGCTCATCACCAGATTGGCGCGGCCGTCCTCGATCAGCGCGCGCGTATAGATATAGGGCTGGTCGGAATAGTCGGACGGCTCCTCGAAATAGCCCTTTGCCGCCAGGTCGCGCTTCTGCGCCTCCGTGAGGGCCGGCTCCACCAGTTCGGCGGTGAAGTCGGGTGCCGGCGCCAGAAGCACCAGTCCCGCGATGCGGTCTTCCCCGGCCTTGCGCAGTTCCTGCACCATGCGCAGCGCGATCCACGCTCCCATCGACGAGCCGACCAGTATCTGCCTGCCCTGCGTTGCGTGCCGGAACACGGCGAGGCTCTGTGCCAGCCATTTCGAGATCGTGCCGTCGGCGAAATCGCCCCCCGACTCGCCGTGCCCGGAATAGTCGTGGCGCAGGAAGGCCCGGTCCTCGCGCGCGGCCCAGGCGGCCAGGGTCTCGGCCTTGGTGCCGAGCATGTCGGACTTGTAGCCGCCGAGCCACACCACGCCCGGCTTCGCGCCCGCCTGGCGCCGGAAGGCGATGCGGGTGCCTTCGACATCGAGGAATTCCGGATCGTTGGTCGCCATGGCTCGCTCCTTGGTAGCGTCTTGTGGCATGCCCGCCACGAGGAGCAAAGGCCGTTCTGTGCCATTCTTTTTGGTGCAGTGATGCCCGTATGCACTGGTGATTTTCCGTCGTCGCTGTGCTATTGACTCCGCCCGCGCGCTCACCACATTGCGCGTTCAGGCATTGATTAAAGCAGAATCCTGAAGGTAAACGGCTCGAGGAGACCACGACCATTCGCAGACCTTTCAAGGCAGCGGCGCCAACCAAGGACGGCCCGCGCTCAAACCGAGACATCCGGGTTCCCCGGGTCCAGCTCATCGACGCCGACGGCCAGAACCGCGGCGATGTTTCCATCAACGACGCATTGCTGGCCGCCGAGGAGGCGGGCCTCGATCTCGTGGAGATTTCCCCCAACGCCAATCCGCCGGTCGTGAAGATCCTCGACCTCGGCAAGCTGAAATACGCGAACCAGAAGAAGGCGGCGGAAGCGCGCAGGAACCAGAAGGTCATCGAGATCAAGGAGATCAAGATGCGCCCGAACATCGACGACCACGACTACGACGTGAAGATGCGCGCCGTGCGCCGCTTCTTCGAGGAGGGCGACAAGGTCAAGCTCACCCTGCGTTTCCGTGGCCGCGAGATGGCGCATATGGAACTGGGCATGCAGCTCCTCAACAAGGTGCGTGAGGAAACCGCCACCATCGCCAAGGTGGAGGCCGAGCCCAAGCTCGAAGGCCGCCAGATGATGATGGTGCTGGCGCCGCGCTGATCGCCGTGGCGCGCCGCGAAGCCGTGTAGTGGAGACGATCACGAAAGCGAGACCCCGCCGCGCGCGTGGCGGGGCGCCTTGTTTCCGCCTCACGGCCATGATTGCTCGAATGCACCCTGTATCTCCATGTAATCGGACCCGACATGAACAGCGAAACCGTGGGCGGTAAGGTCGGCGCTGGCCTTCATGCATATCAGCGCATGCGCCGCCTGGTGCTGGCCATCATCGTGGTCATGCTGTTCGTGGCGCTTCTGTTCGGGCAGTCGATCTTCCCGCCGGACAGCATCATCCACGAGACCCTCGAGATGGTCGGCATCCTGCTGATCTTCCTGGGCATCGTCGGGCGCCTGTGGTCGACGCTCTATATCGGCGGGCGCAAGTCGGCCGAGGTCGTCACCGGCGGGCCCTATTCGATCACGCGCAACCCGCTTTACCTGTTTTCCACGCTGGCGGCGGCCGGCGTCGGCGCGCAGGTCGGATCGATCCTGGCCACCATCGGATTGGCGGTCCTGTGCGCGGGTGCCTTCCATGTCGTCATCCTGCGCGAGGAGCGCTTCCTCAAGGAGGAACTCGGCGCGCCCTATCTCGCCTATCTGGCCAGGGTGCCGCGCTTCTTTCCCAATCTTTCGCTCTATCAGGAGGGCGACACCGGCTCGTTCAAGCCGCGGCTGCTCTTGAACACGCTTCTCGACGGGCTTGTCTTCCTCGTAGCGCTTCCGGCGTTCGAGATGATTGACGGCGCTCAGAAGTCCGGCGCCTTGCCGGTTCTCTTCCGTCTTCCCTGAAAAAGGGAAGGCCTGAACGGGGAAGGGCGCTAAAAGAGCAACGGGAGTTGCGCGCAGGCCTGCTTTGCAGTATAGGGCCGCGTTCCCAAAAACCGCCCGGCAGGGCATGCCGTGGCGGTTTCATTTGCTTTCCGGGCTTTGGTCGGCCTGGAGACAATCAACAGGGGCTTCCGGGTCCCGACAAGGAGTAAGCAAAATGCCCAAGATGAAGACCAAATCGGCCGCCAAGAAGCGGTTCAAGGTAACCGCCACCGGCAAGGTGCTGGCGCAGGCCGCCGGCAAGCGCCACGGCATGATCAAGCGCACGAACAAGTTCATTCGCGATGCCCGCGGCACCATGGCTCTCGCCGAGCCGGACGCCAAGAAGGTCATCAAGAATTTTCTGCCCAACGGCCTCTGAGCCGGGTCGCGCACCGTTTTAAGGAGATCATGACATGGCACGCGTAAAGAGAGGCGTTACCGCCCACGCCAAGCACAAGAAGGTCCTGAAAGCCGCCAAGGGCTTCTACGGCCGCCGCAAGAACACCATCCGCATCGCCAAGCAGGCCGTGGAGCGTTCGCTCCAGTACGCCTATCGCGACCGCAAGAACCGCAAGCGCAACTTCCGCGCCCTGTGGATCCAGCGCATCAACGCCGCCGCGCGCGAGCATGGCCTGACCTATGGCCGCCTCATCGACGGCCTCAACAAGGCCGGCATCGAGATCGACCGCAAGGTCCTGTCCGACATGGCCATCCACGAGCCGCAGGCCTTCGCCGCGCTGGTGGCCAAGGCCAAGGTCGCGCTGGAATACCTGAAGGACACCACGCCGAACGCTTTTGAGAGCGCCGTCGCCTAAGGCCGCCGCGCTTCCCAAGCTTTTCGTTTCTGATTTGGGAAACCCGCGCCGGCTGGGCTGGCGCGGGTTTTTCTTTGAAACAACGAGCCGAAAATCACTTCTAAAGTGAGTTTCAACCTGGAACTTGAAGTCTTTGCATCGAAAGAGTTTCGCCGTGAACGTCGCCGCTGGAAATCTTGAAGCTCTTGAAAGCTCGCTGCTCGCCGATATCGCGGCGGCCGCGGACGAACTGGCCATCGAGGCCGTGCGCGTCGCCGCCCTCGGCAAAAAGGGGTCGATCTCCGAACTGTTGAAGACGCTGGGTTCGATGACGCCGGAAGAGCGTCAGGCGAAGGGCCCGGTCATCAACGGGCTGAAGACCCGCATCACCGAGGCGCTGGCTGCGCGCAAGACCGAGCTGAAGGATGTGGCGATCGCCGCGCGCCTCGCCGCCGAGAAGGTGGACGTGACGCTGCCCGTGCGCCAGTCGCCGGCCGAGCGCGGCCGCATCCACCCCATCAGCCAGGTCATCGACGAGATCGCCGCCATCTTCGGCGATCTCGGCTTCGCGATCGCCGAAGGGCCGGACATCGAGACCGACTATTACAATTTCACCGCGCTGAACTTCCCCGAAGGCCATCCGGCGCGCGAGATGCACGACACTTTCTTCTTCCAGCCGGACGAGAAGGGCGAGCGCAAGGTGCTGCGCACGCACACCTCGCCGGTGCAGATCCGCACCATGGAGACGCAGAAGCCGCCGATCCGCATCGTCATACCCGGCAAGACCTATCGGCAGGATTCGGACGCCACCCACTCGCCGATGTTCCATCAGGTCGAGGGGCTGGTCGTCGACAGATCGGCCAACGTCGCCAACATGAAGTGGGTGCTGGAGGAGTTCTGCAAGGCCTTCTTCGAGGTGCCGTCGGTCAAGATGCGTTTTCGCCCGTCGTTCTTCCCGTTCACGGAGCCGAGCCTGGAGGTCGACATCCAGTGCGACCGCTCGCGGCCGGGCGAGGTGCGCTTCGGCGAGGGCAGCGACTGGATGGAGATCCTCGGCTGCGGCATGGTGCACCCCAACGTGCTGCGCGCCGGCGGGCTCGACCCAGACGAATATCAGGGCTTCGCCTGGGGCATGGGCATCGACCGCATCGCCATGCTGAAATACGGCATGCCGGACCTGCGCGCCTTCTTCGACGCCGATGTGCGCTGGCTCCAGCATTACGGCTTCCGCTCGCTCGACATGCCGACCCTGTTCGGAGGCCTGAGCGCGTGACGGCACTGCACACCGGCGGCTGCCGTTGCGGCGCGGTGCGGTTCGAGGTCTCGGCCGAGCCGCATCACGTGTCCTATTGCCATTGCAGCGATTGCCGGCGGGCGAGCGGCGCGCCGGTGTCGGCCTTCGTCGGCTTCATGGCCGATCAGGTGGCGCTGGAAGGCAGGACGCTGAAAAGCTTCGTCAACGGCCCGGTGGAGCGCTCCTTCTGCGGCAATTGCGGCTCGCCCATCGCCTATGTCGATGCGCGGCTCGCAGGCCAGATCTATTTCATGCTCGGCGTCATGGACATGCCGGCCTATTTCAAGCCGACGCACCACGCCTATGTGCGCGAGCAGCTTCCCTTCCTGCACATGCCCGACAACCTGCCTCGGCACCTCAAGAGCAGCGTCGCCAGACCAGACGGAAACGACCAATGAAATTCACCCTTTCCTGGCTCAAGGATCATCTCGACACCGACGCCACGCTCGACGAGATCGTCGCGCGGCTGACCGCCATCGGCCTCGAGGTCGAGCATGTCGACGACAAGGCGGCGCTGAAGCCCTTCGTCATCGCCAGGGTGCTGACGGCTGAGAAGCATCCCGACGCCGATAAGTTGCAGGTGCTGTCGGTCGATGTCGGCACCGGCGCTCCGGTCCAGGTCGTCTGCGGTGCGCCCAACGCGCGCGCCGGCCTGATCGGCGCCTTCGCCGCGCCCGGCACCTATGTGCCCGGCATCGACGTCACGCTGTCGGTCGGCAAGATCCGCGGCGTCGAGAGCCATGGCATGATGTGCTCGGAGCGCGAACTGGAACTGTCGGACGAGCACAACGGCATCATCGATCTGCCCGCGGATGCGCCCGTCGGCACGCCTTTCGCGGCCTACGCCCATCTCGACGACCCGGTGATCGAAATCAACCTGACGCCGAACCGCCCCGACGCGACCTCGATCCACGGCATTGCGCGCGACCTCGCAGCCTCCGGCCTCGGCAGGCTGAAGGACGTGCCCGTGGAGCCGGTCGCAGGCAAGGGCGAGACGCCGGTGAAGCTGACCATCGAGGCGCCCGAACTCTGCCCCGGCTTCGCGCTTCGCCTGGTGCGCGGCGTGAAGAACGGCCCCTCGCCGAAGTGGATGCAGCAGCGGCTGCTCGCCATCGGCCTGCGCCCCATCAACGCGCTGGTCGACATCACCAACTACGTCACCTTCGACCGCGGCCGGCCGCTGCACGTGTTCGATGCGAAGAAGGTTGCCGGCAATCTCGTCGTGCGCCGCGCCAAGGACGGCGAGAAGGTGCTGGCGCTCGACGGCCGCGAATACCAGCTGACGCCGGAGATGTGCGTGATCGCCGACGACAGTGGCGTCGAATCGATCGCCGGCGTGATGGGCGGCGAGCATTCCGGCTGCGACGAGAATACGACGGATGTGCTGATCGAATCCGCGCTGTGGGAGCCGCTGAACGTCGCCCGCACCGGCCGTGCGCTCGGCATCATCACCGACGCGCGCTACCGCTTCGAACGCGGCGTCGATCCCGAATTCATGGTGCCGGGGCTGGAACTGGCAACTCGCATGGTGATGGATCTCTGCGGCGGCGAGCCTGCCGAGGCCGAGGTCGTCGGCTATGCCGGCCATGAGCCGAAGATCGTCTCCTTCCCGGTATCCGAGGTGAAGCGCCTGACCGGCCTCGACGTGGCGAAGGACGAAAGCCTGTCCATCCTGTCGCGCCTCGGCTTCAAGCCGCTCGGCAATGGCGACGTGGTCGCTGTCGAGGTGCCGTCCTGGCGCCCGGACGTCGACGGCAAGGCCGATCTGGTCGAGGAGGTGATGCGCATCCACGGCGTGGACGAGATCGCGCCGCAGCCGCTCTCCAGTCACGATGCGGTGAACGGCAAGATCCTCACCACTCTGCAGATCCGCAGCCGGGCCGCGCGGCGCGCGCTCGCCGTGCGCGGCATGATGGAGGCGGTCACCTGGTCGTTCATCCCGGCAAAGCACGCGGCGCTGTTCGGCGGCGGGGCCGGCACGCTGAAGCTCGCCAATCCGATCGCCGCCGACATGTCCGACATGCGGCCCTCGCTGCTGCCCGGCCTGCTTTCGGCGGCGCAGCGCAATGCAGATCGCGGCTTCGGCGACGTCGCCCTGTTCGAGGTCTCGGGCACCTACGAAGGCGACGTTCCGGACGCCCAGCGCCGCGTCGCTGCCGGCGTGCGCCGCGGCACGGCGAAGCTGGATGGTTCCGGCCGGTTCTGGAGCGGCAACGCCCCCTCTGTCGGCGTGTTCGACGCCAAGGCCGACGCGCTTGCCGCGCTGGAAGCCGCCGGCGCTCCGGTGGACCGGCTGCAGATCGAAGCCGGCGGGCCGGACTGGTACCATCCGGGCCGCTCGGGCGTGATCAAGCTCGGGCCGAAGGTGGTGCTCGGCCATTTCGGCGAGTTCCATCCCAAGACGCTTGAGGGGCTCGACGTGGCCGGTCCGGTCTGCGGCTTCGAGGTCTATCTCGACGCCGTTCCCGAGCCCAAGGCCAAGCCGACCCGCACCAAGCCGAAGCTGGAGCTTTCGCCCTTCCAGGCGGTGAAGCGCGATTTCGCCTTCGTCGTCGACAAGGCCGTCGAGGCCGGGACCCTGACGCGCGCCGCGCTCGCCGCCGACAAGAGGCTGATCACCGGCGTTTCGGTCTTCGACGTGTTCGAGGGCGCATCGCTCGGCGAAGGCAAGAAGTCGATCGCCATCGAGGTGTCGATCCAGCCGCTGGAAAAGACGCTGACCGACGAGGATTTCGAGGCGCTTGCCCGGCGCGTGGTCGAAAATGTCGGCAAGCAGACAGGCGGCGTGCTGCGGGGATAGGCGCCGGCCGGAACTGGAAAAGGGCGCCGCGGGCGCCCTTTTTTTGAACATCGCCGTGGCCGGGACCGGCCGTCGAAGGCGCCAGGGAAGATGGAGGGCGGCTTGGTCGTTCATCTCCCATGTCGTTGCCGATCAGAAACACCCGGACAGGATATGGCTGGGCCGCGATCCTGTTCCATTGGGTTGTTGCCGTTCTTTTCATCAGCCAGTTTGGGCTCGGACTGGCCATGACCCGCATTGCGAGCCAGCGCGCGGCCTTCGAACTGATCCAGTTGCACAAGTCCCTCGGGTTCCTGCTGCTGGCGCTGGTATTGCTGCGCATGGGCTGGCGATTGGGCAATCCGCCGCCCGAACTGCCCCATAGCGTCGCGCCGTTGGAACGCCGGGTCGCGCCGCTGGTCCATTTCGCGCTCTATGCCCTGCAACTCGCCGTGCCTTTGACCGGTTGGGCGCTGGTTTCGGTTTCCGTGCTGGCGATTCCCAGCGTGCCGTTCGACCTGTTCGTCATGCCGAACCTGCCGCTCGCCATGTCGGAGCCTGCGGAACGGTTCTGGTCCGTCACGCATGGCTGGCTCGCCTATGCCGGCATGGCGCTGGTGGCGCTGCATATGGCGGCGGCCCTGCGGCACCATTTCTGGCTGCGCGATGCGGTGCTGGCCCGCATCCTCGGCGTACGCTCACGACGCTGTGATGGAAACGGCGCGGAATAGAAGCGCTGCCCGGCTCGTTCACTGCTTCGATGGAACATCCGCCGCGATGGCGGAACGCCCGAAGGAAAATCCAGATGTCCGCTCGAAGCTTTGCGTTAGCGGCGCTCGCCGTCGCGCCCCTCGCCATTTCGTACCTCCCTGCTGTCACCAGCGCCCGCGCCGCCATCTCGCTGAGCGATGCCGCCGGGCGTTACACGATCAGCCCGGCGGGCTCGTCGGTCCGGTTCTCCATCCGCAACATGGGCGGCGGCGACCTGAACGGCGCCTTCGCGAAATTTGGCGGCACCATCCGCATCGATGCGGGCGATGTCGGGCGCTCGGCGGTGGACATCACCATCTACCCGGCCAGCGTCGGCACGGGACAGGAGCGCATCGACGCCTTCCTGCGCTCCGACGCCGTGTTCGACACCGCGCGGGAGCGTGAAATCCAGTTCCGCTCCACCGGCGTGAAGCGCATAGGCGAAACCACCGCCGTCATCACCGGTCGCCTCACGGCGCGCGGCAAGACCTTTCCCGAGCAGTTCACCGCCACGCTGGCCGGCTTGAAGTCCGGACGCATCGATTTTCACGTCACCGGCAAGGTCCTGCGCTCGCGCTACGGCATGGATGTGGGTACGCCGATCTACTCCAACGTGGTCGATTTCGACATGAGGCTCAGTGCGCGGCGCGGCTGAGCCATGCCGCCTGCATTGGCTTTTTCCGCGTTTTCGGGCACATCTTGGCTTTCCCGCCACGCAAGCGAAAGGAAAGCCGATGTTCCGCTGGGGTGTATTGTCAACGGCCAAGATCGGACGCGAGCAGGTGCTGCCAGCCATAGCCGAGGCCGCAAACGGGGTGCTGGCCGCCGTCGCCAGCCGCGATGTCGCCAAGGCCCGCGCGCTGGCCGACCGTTTCGGCGCTCCGCATGCCTTCGGTTCCTATGAGGAGTTGCTGGCGTCCGACACGGTGGACGGGGTCTACATCCCGCTGCCGACCTCCCAGCATGTCGAATGGACGGCCAAGGCGATCGAAGCCGGCAAGCATGTATTGGTGGAGAAGCCGCTGGCGCTGAAAGCGAAGGACATCCTGCCGCTGATCGCGCTGCGCGACGAGAAGGTGAAGGCAGGCCGCAAGCTGCTGGTCAGCGAGGCCTTCATGGTCACCTACCACCCGCAATGGATCCGGCTTCGCGAGCTGGTGGCCGATGGCGCGATAGGCCGCCTGCGGTATGTGCAGGGCGCGTTCAGCTATTTCAACGTCGATCCGACCAACATGCGCAACAAGCTCGATCTCGGCGGCGGCGCGCTGCCCGACATCGGCGTCTACCCGACCGTCGCCACCCGCTTCGTCACCGGCAAGGAGCCGGTGCGCGTGCAGGCAACGATCGAGTGGGACAAGGCTTTCGGCACCGACATCTATTCCTCGGTCCGGGCCGATTTCGGCGATTTCGAACTGTCTTTCTACCTTTCGACCCAGATGGCGGCACGGCAGACGATAGTGTTTCACGGCGAAGCCGGCTTCATCGAGGTCGCATCGCCCTTCAATGCCGGCCTCTACGACGATCACCGCATCACGCTGCACAACCAGAACCATAGCGAAGCGCAGGTCTGGCGCTTTCCAGGCACCCAGCAATACAGGCTGGAAGTGGAGGCGTTCGCGCGGGCCGCGCAGGGCGGCAAGGACCACGTCTTCACGCTGGAGGAGTCCGTGCTTAACCAGAAGGTCATCGACGCGATCTTCCGTGCGGGAGAAAAGGACGGCTGGGAAGGGGTCTGAGCCCCGTCCGGCCGCATCTCCGCAGGCGCTAGACATGGGCTGGTCCGCGAACCGGTCACGCCGGCTCTCTTACGCGCAGGCGCCTGTGACCGGGACAGCTTCGGCAAAGACCGTCAAACCGCGTCTTCATGAGTGCGCAGATGCTTGCGCGTAGGACGGCCTGTTCTTATATACCCCGCAGACCGCGCGTGACCGCGCAGCAGAGTGGCTGTGCGCGGAATTCTTGGAGAACAGGGGCTTTCGCCGGAACGCCTGACAGGGTCCTTGAAAGCCTGCTTGAAGGAGAGATTTAGAGCAATGGCAAAAGTAATCGGCATCGACCTCGGAACCACCAATTCCTGCGTCGCCGTCATGGACGGCAAGGACGCCAAGGTCATCGAAAACGCCGAAGGCGCGCGCACCACGCCTTCCATCGTGGCCTTCACCCCGGACGGCGAGCGTCTCGTCGGCCAGCCGGCCAAGCGCCAGGCGGTCACCAATCCGGAAAACACCATCTTCGCGGTCAAGCGCCTGATCGGCCGCCGCTATGACGATCCGGTGACGGAGAAGGACAAGAAGCTTGTCCCCTACAAGATCGTCAAGGGCGACAACGGCGATGCCTGGGTCGAGGCGGACGGCAAGAAATATTCGCCTTCCCAGATCTCGGCCATGATTCTGCAGAAGATGAAGGAAACGGCCGAATCCTACCTCGGCGAGAAAGTCGAGAAGGCCGTCATCACGGTTCCGGCCTATTTCAACGACGCCCAGCGCCAGGCCACCAAGGACGCCGGCAAGATCGCCGGCCTCGAGGTGCTGCGCATCATCAACGAGCCGACCGCGGCCGCGCTCGCCTACGGCCTCGACAAGAAGGAAGGCAAGACCATCGCCGTCTACGACCTTGGCGGCGGCACCTTCGACATCTCCATCCTGGAGATCGGTGACGGCGTATTCGAGGTGAAGTCGACCAATGGCGACACCTTCCTCGGCGGCGAGGACTTCGACATGCGCCTGGTCGAGTATCTCGCGGCGGAGTTCAAGAAGGAACAGGGCATCGACCTCAAGAACGACAAGCTTGCCTTGCAGCGGCTGAAGGAAGCCGCGGAGAAGGCCAAGATCGAGCTGTCTTCGGCCTCGCAGACCGAAATCAACCTGCCCTTCATCACCGCCGATGCCTCGGGCCCGAAGCACCTGACCATGAAGCTCACCCGCGCCAAGTTCGAGCAGCTGGTGGACGACCTGGTCCAGCGCACCATCGAGCCGTGCAAGGCAGCGCTCAAGGACGCCGGGCTGAAGGCCGGGGAGATCGACGAGGTCGTGCTCGTCGGCGGCCAGACCCGCATGCCCAAGGTGCAGGAAGTCGTGAAGCAGTTCTTCGGCAAGGAGCCGCACAAGGGCGTCAATCCCGATGAGGTGGTGGCGCTGGGTGCCGCGATCCAAGCCGGCGTGCTGCAGGGCGACGTCAAGGACGTGCTGCTGCTCGACGTCACCCCGCTGTCGCTCGGCATCGAGACGCTCGGCGGCGTGTTCACGCGCCTCATCGAGCGCAACACCACGATCCCGACCAAGAAGAGCCAGACCTTCTCGACCGCCGAGGACAACCAGAACGCGGTCACGATCCGGGTCTTCCAGGGCGAGCGCGAGATGGCGGCCGACAACAAGCTGCTCGGCCAGTTCGACCTCGTCGGCATTCCGCCCGCACCGCGCGGCGTGCCGCAGATCGAGGTGACCTTCGACATCGACGCCAACGGCATCGTCAACGTCTCGGCCAAGGACAAGGGCACCGGCAAGGAGCACCAGATCCGCATCCAGGCGTCCGGCGGCCTGTCCGATGCCGACATCGAGAAGATGGTCAAGGACGCGGAGGCCAACGCCGAGGCGGACAAGAAGCGGCGTGCGTTGGTCGAGGCGCGCAACCAGGCCGAGGCTCTGGCGCACTCTTCGGAGAAGTCGCTCAAGGACTATGGCGACAAGGTCTCCGAGGCCGACCGTACGGCCATTTCCGATGCCATCGCCGCGCTGAAGAGCGCTGCCGAGGGCGAGGATGTGGCCGAGATCGAGGCCAAGTCCCAGGCGCTTGCCGAAGCTTCCATGAAGCTTGGCCAGGCCATGTACGAAGCCTCGCAGAAGGAGACGGCAGAGACCGACGCCAAGGCGGACGCCGCCAAGGATTCGGACGTGGTCGATGCCGATTTCGAGGAAATCGACGAGAACGACGACAAGAAGTCGGCCTGAAGCTGACGGCAGACAAGCGAGAAGCCCGGTTCAGGCCGGGCTTTTTTGCAACCATGAACGGAAAAATGCAGGCGGTTCCTTTGCCGGCTCTGGCATCGGAACCGCAACGCACCTAAATCGAAGACCGGGTCGAGTTGCATGCCCGGCCGGCTGGAAAGCGCGCAAGCGCGCCTGAAGCCGTCCGGCACGGGACCAAGATGGGCTTTAAATGAAAAATGAAGGCTGATTTCTACGAAACGCTCGGCGTGCAGAAGACCGCCGACGACAAGCAGCTCAAGGCCGCTTTCCGCAAGCTCGCCATGGAGTTCCATCCGGATCGGAACCCCGGCGACCACGCCTGCGAGCACAAGTTCAAGGAAATCAACGAGGCCTATGAGTGCCTCAAGGACCCGCAGAAGCGTGCCGCCTACGACCGTTTCGGCCATGCCGCCTTCGAGCATGGCGGCATGAATGGTGCCGCCAACGGCTTTGCCGCGGGCGGTTTCGCCGACATTTTCGAGGATATCTTCGGCGAGATGATGGGGGGCGGCCGCCGCCGTTCCTCCGGCGGTCGCGAGCGCGGCGCCGATCTGCGCTACAACATGGAGATTTCGCTGGAGGAGGCGTTTGCCGGCAAGACCGCGCAGATCCATGTTCCTGCTTCCGTGTCCTGCACCGAATGTTCCGGATCGGGCGCCAAGCCCGGCACGCAGCCGGTCACCTGCTCCATGTGCAACGGCCATGGCAAGGTGCGCGCCAGCCAGGGCTTCTTCTCCATCGAACGCACCTGTCCGCAATGCCAGGGCCGGGGCCAGACCATCAAGGACCCCTGCACCAAATGCTCCGGCCAGGGCCGCGTCACCGAGGAGCGCTCGCTTTCGGTCAACATCCCGGCCGGCATCGAAGACGGCACGCGCATCCGCCTGGCGGGCGAGGGCGAGGCCGGTCTGCGCGGCGGCCCGGCGGGAGATCTCTATATCTTCCTGGCGGTGAAGCCGCACGAATTCTTCCAGCGCGACGGCGCCGATCTCTATTGCAAGGTGCCGATCTCGATGACCACGGCCGCGCTTGGCGGTTCGTTCGAGGTGGCCACGCTGGACGGCACGCAGACCCGCGTGAAGGTGCCGGAAGGCACCCAGAACGGACGCCAGTTCCGCATGAAGGCCAAGGGCATGCCCGTGCTGCGCCAGCCGCAGATCGGCGACCTCTATATCCAGGTCGCGGTCGAGACGCCGCAGAACCTGACGCGCCGGCAGCGCGAATTGCTTGAGGAATTCGAGCAGATTTCCTCGCAGGAGAACTCGCCTCAGTCGAGCGGCTTCTTCTCGCGCATGAAGGACTTTTTCGAGTCCTTCGGCGAACGCTGATTGCCGTCCGGCGCCGGGAACGGAAGCCGGGCTGGGTCGTTTGCAGGGCGTGGCCAGCGGTTTTGGCGAGCATTACGTCGCGTCATCAACAGCTTGGACCAGTCCGCTCCTTGCGATGGACCACATAGCTGTTTAGTAGCGGTGCGGGGGAGCCTATCAGGAGAAAGCTGCCATGGCGCGTAGTCCCGGTTTGAAGAAAACGCTCGCGGAGAAGTTCGACGACGAGCTGAAATTCTTCCAGGGATGGGTGAGGAGGCCAAAGGCCGTCGGCTCCATCATTCCCACCAGCAGCATCACCGCGCGCGAGATGGCCTCGGTCGTCAACCCGGCGTCGGGCCTGCCGGTGCTGGAGATCGGTCCGGGCACCGGTGTCATCACGCGGGCCATACTGGCGCGCGGCGTGAAGCCCGAGAACCTCTATGCGGTCGAATACTCGCCCGAATTCGTGCGGCACCTGCGCCGGCTCTATCCGGCCGTGAACGTCATAGAGGGCGATGCCTTCAATCTTTCGGCGGCGCTTGGCGATCATCGCGACCTGACGTTCGATTCCGTCGTTTCGGGCGTGCCGCTGCTGAATTTCCCGGTCGCCCGCCGTATCGCCTATCTGGAAAGCCTGCTCGACCGCATTCCGGAAGGACGCCCGGTCGTGCAGCTCACCTACGGGCCGCTGTCGCCCATCCCGCCGGGCCGTGGCGACTACACGGTCGAGCATTTCCATTTCGTCGTGCGCAACATTCCCCCGACGCAGCTCTGGATCTACAGGCGCGGCCGTCGCAATTGAGCGGGGGGTCGCTCCGTTTCGCGCTTCCTGTTGATTCGTTCCCCGCTTGGCCTATAGGTGCAGGCAATCACAGGAAGCTGGAATGCGGGTGACGCCGAGAATTCTCGTCTTCGCCGGGTCGGTCCGGACCGGTGCCTATAGCGGCCGGACCGCGGACGCGGCGCAGAAGACCCTTGCGATGCAGGGTGCCGAGACCACCCGGGTCTCGCTTGCGGACTATCCGTTGCCGATCCTCGACGAGGATCTGGAGCGGGAAGAAGGCATCCCCGAAAACGCCATGCGTCTTGCGCGCCAGGTTGCGGCGCATGACGGCGTTCTGATCGCCACGCCGGAATATAACGGCTCGATCCCGCCGCTCCTGAAGAACGCAGTGGATTGGGTGAGCCGCGTGCGCCGCGATGGCGGACGGACCTTCATGCCGATGGCGGGCAAGCCGGCTGGCCTGTGTTCTTCCTCCGCCGGCCAGTTCGCGGGCATCCGCGCGATCAACCATCTGCGCGCCGTGCTCGTGCGTTGCCGCATGGAGGTGGTCGCGCCCGAATGCTCCGTGCCGGCCGGCGCGGCGGCGTTCGACGAGGCCGGCAATCTGCGCGACGAAAGACTGAAACAATCGATGGAGCATCTATGCCGTACGCTGATGGAAACCGCATCCATGTGGTCGAAGCGGGTGGAGCCGTGAGCGCCGACGCCATGCGCGACCGCCTCATCGTCGCCCTCGACGTGCCGACGGTGGCGGAGGCCGCAAAGGTCGTGCGCGACCTCGATGACGGCGTTTCCTTCTTCAAGATCGGCTATCAGCTGGCCTTCGCCGGGGGGCTCGACTTCGCCCGCGAACTCGCCGCCGGCGGCAAGAAGGTGTTTCTCGACATGAAGCTGCTGGACATCGACAACACTGTCGCCAAGGGGGTCGAGAACATCGCCGGGATGGGCATGGCCATGCTTACCCTGCACGCTTATCCCAAGGCGATGAAGGCGGCGGTGGAAGCCGCGAAAGGCAGCGACCTGTGCCTGCTCGGGGTCACCGTGCTGACCTCGATGGACCAGCAGGACGTGATCGACGCGGGCTATCAATACGATCCGCGCACGCTGGTGCTGCGCCGGGCCGAACAGGCACTCCGGGCAGGCATGGGCGGCATCGTCTGCTCGGCCGAGGAAGCGGCTGCGGTGCGGGGCGTCATCGGTCCCGATCTTGCCCTCGTCACGCCGGGAATCCGCCCGGCAGGCGCCGCACATGGCGACCAGAAGCGCGTGGTCACGCCGGCCGATGCCATCCGCAACGGCGCCAGCCACCTGGTCGTCGGTCGCCCGATCGTCGGCGCTGTTGACAGGCGGGCCGCCGCCGAAGCTATCTTGGCGGAAATGCGCGCGGCCTGACATCCCGGCCGCGGCTCAGCATCGGAGGAAGGAATGCCGAAGGGATATTGGATCGCCCGCGTCGATATACGAGACGCCGAGGGCTACAAGGATTATGTGGCGGCCGCCAAGCCGGCATTCGAGCGCTTCGGCGGCAGGTTCCTGGCCCGCGGCGGCGCGTATGAGGCGGCGGAGGGTCCGTGCCGGGCCCGCAACGTCGTCATCGAATTCGATACGCTGGCCGCCGCGCACGATTGCTACAATTCGCCCGAATACCAGCGCGCAGCCGCCATCCGCCAGAAGTTTGCCGACGGCGAGATCGTGCTGGTCGAGGGGCTCTGACGCCGTTCGGGCCGGGGGGGCTGCCGCCGCTCATGGAATCTTAACGGGGCCGGGCGTTTGCTACCGCCGCCTGCGCGGCGGATCGTCGCCGCGCAGCGCGACCGGACACGAATTCCATGCCGACAAGCTCTGCATCGCGCCTGTACAATCTCGACCTGCTGCGGCTCGTCTCCGCTGCCATGGTGCTCGTCTTCCACTATGGCTTCCGCATGGCGATCTCGGGCGAGGGTGGGGGCGTCGGCTTTCCCGAGCTTGCGCCGGTGGCCATGTGGGGGGATGTCGGCCTGTTCGTCTTCTTCGCCATCTCCGGCTTCGTCATCGCCATGTCGGCGCAGAACCGCTCCGCCTATGACTTCGCCGCCGGGCGCTTCGCGCGGCTGTGGCCCACCTTCGTGCTCTGCGCCAGCATCACCGCGCTGGTGCTGCTCGCCTGGCCGGTGCCGGGCATTGCGCGCCCGACGCTGGCGCAGTGGGCGGCGCAGTTCGTCATCGTCTCCCGCATCTTCGGCCAGCCCTTCATGGACGGCGCCTACTGGACCATCGTCTACGAGATCATCTTCTACGGCTGGGTGTTCCTGCTGCTCGCGGCCGGCTGGTTCCGCAAGGGCTGGCGCGTCGCCGTTCCGGTCTGGCTCGCGCTCTCGGTCTTCAACGAGCTGGTCCTCGGCAGCGACGTGGTGCGCAAGCTGCTCATCACCGAATATTCGGGCTTCTTCTCATTCGGTCTCGTGCTCTTCCAGGCCCGCAGCCGGTTCGACCGCCTGACCGCCCTGCTCCTGGCGCTAGCCTTCGCCTGGGCGATCGCAGCCGCCTATGTCATCGAGCCGCGCATGGTCGATCAGTACGGCATTGTGCGCAATGCATGGGGCGTCGGCCTGTTCACCGTGCTCGGCCTCGCCGCAGTGGCATTGGCCGCCTTCGCGCCCGCCCTGCCGATCCCGGCCCGCCTCGCTTACGGGCTGGGCGCACTGACCTACCCGCTCTACCTGCTGCACCAGCACATCGGCTATGCGGTCTTTGCCCGTTTTGCCGACGCACAGAACCGCTGGGTCGTGGCGGCGCTGCTGGTCTGCGCCTTGCTGGGCCTGTCCTGGGCCATCGCGGCGCTTGTCGAACCGAGATGCCGCCGCGCCATCCTCGACCTCGCGGCACGCCTCAAGCGAGGGTTCCGGCCGCTCGAAGCCGTCTGACCTGGCAAGCTACATCAGCCGGAAGGGGATGCCGGTCAGCAGCGCTTTTACCAGCCGCTTGTTCTGGTAGAGGCCGTTCAGCGACACGCGGCCATAGGCGGTCGGTCTTTGCAGATTGTGCGGCCCGAGCACCCCGGGCTGCGTCGTCACCGCCACCTTGAAGCCGGCATCCGCCGCCGCCTTGAACTCGCGTTCGCCGACCGCCGCGGCATATCCGTAAGGGTAGGCGAGGCTCTGCGGCTCCCGGCCCGTGAATTCCGCCACCGCGCACGCCGAGCCGGTCAGTTCGGCTCTCAGGCGCGCGTCGTCGACGCGGCGCAGATTGACATGGGTCAGCGTATGGGCGCCGAACCTGACCAACGGGTCTCGCGACAGCTCGCGCAGCTCGCTGGCGTCCATCACCAACTGATCGATGATGCCGGCCGGATCGATGCCGTGGGCCTCGGCCAGCCTGTCGAGCAGCCCAATGGCCTGGTCTTCCTCCGTGGTCTGCACGAAGCGGCTGAAACGGTCGAAGGCGGCAAGCTTTTCGGCCAGCGTGCGCATTGGAACCTGCTCGACGCCGGCCCCGAAATCGAATTCCACCTCGATGGCCTCGCGGGCGAGGGCCTCCGCCGTCTCCCACCATGCCGAGCGGGTGCCTTCCACGAAGCCTCGGGTGATGAAGATCGTGTAGGGCACGCCATGCCTGCGGAACACCGGCGCGGCATGTTCGGCATTGTTGCGGTAGCCGTCGTCCAGCGTGAAGGCGACGAAACGGCGTTCGTCCGCGGGATCGGCAAGCAGACGGGGCAGGTCCTCCAGCGCCACGGGCACCAGGCCGCTTTCGATACAGGCGCGGATCGCCTCGTCGAGGAACTGCGGCGTTACCGACAGCAGCGCGTTGGGCGCGAAGCGATGCGGTTCGGCCGGGCGCACGTGATGCAGGGTCAGCACCACGCCCCGCCCGCCCGCCGATGGCCAAAGAGCGCCCGCCCGCGTCAGCGCGACGGCTTCGAGGCCGCCCCGGATGGCTGCATATTTCAGGGTTCGCCTGGCCGTGCTCTTGAAGGACATGCCGCGCTCCCGATGGCTCAGCGCAGGATGCGGCGCGTCAGCACGCGCCAGGCCGTGAGCGGGATGTCGATCAGGCCGGGCACGGGATCGTCGCCGGCGAAGGCGGCCCAGCTTCGCACCGAACCGAGGGCGCGCGCGTAGCTGCCGGTCGTGAGCTTCCCCTGTGCGCGCAATTGCGCGGCCGCCGCCAGATCGCGCACCAGATACATCCACGCCGCTCCCGAGCGGATGGCGGCGGGCCGCGCCGGCCGGCTGTTGGCGACGTCCCACATCATGGCGCCGAGATCGACCCCGGCCGCCTTGGCGAGCCCGAACCACGACCACGGCCGTGGATTGACGTCGAGCACGCGCAGCACGCCGTCGCGCGGATCGCGCTTGAACTCGATTTCGACCAGCCCGTGATGCCGGATCGAGCGCAGCAGCAACCTTGCCGCCTCAGCCGCGTCGGACACCTCCATCGCCTCGACGAAGGTGGAGGTATAGCCGAACTCCACCGGATATTGCCGGGTGCGGCGCGCGGTGAACTCGGCTACCGGCTCGCCCTCGTTCCAGAGCGCGGCGTAGGAGAATTGGCACTCGCCGCCGCCCGGAATCAACTGCTGCACCACGACGTTTTCGAGCCCGATCTGTTCGGCGGCGTCCGAAAGGGCCGTTAGAAACGATGCGCGGTCGTCGGCACGCACCACCTTGGCGCGCTGGAAACGGCTGCTGCCGCCCATATTGGGTTTCAGCACGACGGGGAAACGGATGTCGGCGCCTGACGCTTCGTCCAGCGAGGCAAATTCATAGGTCAGCGGCGTGTTCAGCCCGAGTTCCGCCGCGCGCCGGTAGAGCAGGGGCTTTTCGCACACCCATTTCAGCCGCTCCCACGGCGGCAGCGTCAGTCTGTAGGCGCCCGCCAATGTCTCCGCCGCCTGCGAAACCAGGCGCACCTCGGTGTCGCCGCCGGCGACCAGCAGGGCGCCGGAAAGGCCGGCGGTGCCGGCGAGTTCAAGCAGGAAACCGGCGGCATCGGCGGCGTTCTCTCCCCGCCAGCCGAACTTACCGCTTATGTGGCGCGACCGTCCGGGCAAGGGCGTGTCGTTGCTGACCAGCCAGACCGGCACCTTCTGTGCGCCGAGGCTGCGCGCCAAGGCCAGGGTGCCATGCGCACCGCCGAGGATGACGACGCCGGGAATGGCGCCGGGGGAACCGGGATTATCTTTCTCGTGCCGGGAGTCAGGTGTCATGGTCGGCTCCGGCAATCGGCACTCATCGAAGGTCAAGTGCGCCATGGCAGGCCGATTGAATTGGTCCAGGAAGCCTAGCCGATCCCCGGTTAACAAACGCTTGGCTGCGAACTCCACCGAGGGTCGCAGCGCCTGGACCGGGAGGTTCGCGTGTGGGAAAGCCGCCCCGTTCCAAGCCTTTGTTTCCGGGCCATGATCTTGTCCGAAAGGAGAGCGTTTGCCGGTTCGGCCGGTTCTGGGCGCCTCACGCCTCGACCGGCACTCCTGTGCTCGCCCGCATGATCAGATCGAGGTCGATGCGGGTCCGGACCATGAAGTCGGAGTCGGGACGCCCGATCGCATCGACGATGGCCTTTCCCGCCGAAACCCCGATGCGCCGCGCGGGAATCCGCACCGTCGTCAGCGCGGGCTCGATCTGCGCCGAACCGGCGAAATCGCCGATGCCGACGACGGAAAGCGCGCCGGGAATGGAAATCCCCAGCTTCGTCGCGGCGAAGATCGTACCTTGCGCGAGCACGTCGTTGCCGCATAGCAGCGCCGTCGGCCGGTCTTCGCCGGCCAGCAGGTCCAGGGTTGCTGCCTTCGCCTGTGCGATGCTGTAGGGCACATCCAGTTGCCACTGCTCCTTCATCTCCACGCCCCTGGCTTGAAAGACCTCGACGGCCGCGGTCTTGCGGTCTCGCGCGCGGTCGTTGCCGTGCGTGGGGGGAAACACCATGCCGATGCGCCTGTGGCCGAGCGCGACGAGGTGTTCGGCCGCCAGCCGGCCCGCCTCGCGATTGTCGATGCCGATGCAGGGCAGGGCCGCGTCCGGCAGGTAGTTCCAGATCGCCAGCACCGGCACATGCTGCTCCTCGATCAGGCGGAAGGTTCCCGGGCTGTGGTCCAGCCCGACCACGGCCAACGCATCCACCCGGTGCTCGAGCAGCTTGCGGATCAGCCGGTACTCGTTGTCCAGATCGTAGCCGTGCGACGCGAGCAGGAGCGTGAAGCCTTGATCGCTCACCGTGTCGTTGAACGTCTGCACGACCTCCGCAAAGATCGTGTTGGCCACGGTCGGCACCACCAGCCCTATGGTCGCGCTGCGCCGGCCATGCATGGCCTGCGCGGCGCGATTGCGGATATAGCCAGATTTTTCGATGGCGAGATCGATCTTCCTGCGGGTCGCGGGATGCACCAGATCCGGATGGTTCATGGCGCGTGACACCGTTGCGGGTGAAACGCCTGCAAGCCGCGCCACGAAAACAATATCCGGCTTAACCATCTGATTTTAATCCTGTAAATTCCAGAAGAATGACGATTTATGAAAACATTTGCAAGGGTGTTTTCATGACTTAAGCTTTCCCGAATGCGTGAAGTGAAAGGCAGGCGGATGGACATGTCGGACGACATCCTCTCGGTGGACGCGGTGATCGGACGGGCGCGTGTCGCGCAGGCGGCCTATGAGGCGCATGGCAGCCAGCGCCGTTACGATCTTGCCGCGCAGGCGGCCGGCTGGGCGATCATGCAGCCCGAGCGCAATCGCCGCCTTGCGGAACTCGCGGTGCGCACCACCGGGCTCGGCAATGTGGCCGACAAGATTACCAAGAACCATCGCAAGACGCTCGGGCTCCTGCGCGACATTCAGGGTGTCCCGACCTGGGGCGTTCTGTCCGACGATGCGGACACCGGCATTGTCGAGATCGCCCGGCCCATCGGCGTCATCGGCGCGGTGGTGCCCTCGACCAATCCGGCGGCGACGCCCGCCAACAACATCATCAACGCCCTGAAATGCGGCAACGCCATCGTCTTGTCGCCCTCGCCGAAGGGAGCGGCCTGCTGCGAGATGCTGCTGGGCTTCATCCATGCCGAGTTCGACAAGATCGGCGAGGACCGCGACCTGGTGCAGATGCTGCCGGGCGCGGGCGGCAAGGCCAAGACGCAGCGGCTGCTGGAAACGGCCGACCTGGTGGTCGTGACCGGCAGCCAGGACAATGTCCGCCGGGCCTATGAAAGCGGCACGCCGGCGATCGGCGTGGGCGCGGGCAATGTCGCCGTCATCGTGGACGAGACGGCGGACCTGGCCGGGGCGGCGCGCAAGATCGCGCTCTCGAAGACTTTCGACAACGCGACCTCATGCTCCTCGGAAAACGCGCTGATCGTGGTCGATGCGGTCTATGACGATTTTCTTGCGGTACTTGCGGCTGAAGGCGGCGCGGTCGTTCCCTCGTCGGAAGCGGCGGGCATAATCGACCGGCTTTGGAAGAACGGGCATCTCAACCGCGAGATCATCGCGCAGGATGCCGACGTAACGATCCGGGAACTCGGCCTTTCCGGCAAGGTCCCGGCCGGAACGCGGCTGATTGCGGTCGAGACCGAGGGCATCGGGCCCGACCATCCGCTCTCCGGCGAAAAGCTCAGCCGCGTCGCCGCACTTTACCGGGCGCGGGACTTCGACCATGCGGCGGATCTGGCGCGGCGCATCCTGCTGCATCAGGGCGCCGGCCATTCCGTCGGCCTGCATTCGCGCGACGCGGACCGCTCGGTCGCCCTCGGCCGCAGCCTGCCCGTCTGCCGGGTGATCGTGAACCAGGCCCATTGCTTCGCCACCGGCGGCGCCTTCGACAATGGCCTGCCGTTCTCCCTGTCGATGGGCTGCGGCAGCTGGGGCGGCAACTCGATCGACGCCAACCTGCATTGGCGCCATTTCATGCAGCGTACCCGCATCGTGCGGCCCATTCCGCCACGCGAGCCGAAGCTCGAAGAGGTCTTCTCCGACTATTGGAAGGAGGCCGGCAAGTGACGGTCGATCCGCATCGCCCGCCGCAGGGCACCGTCCGCGACTGGCTCGACCATCGCGCCGACTGCCAGGGCGAGGCGGTCAGCCATCTGTTTCCCGCAGGGGGCGCCGCGCTCACCTGGAAGGAATTGCGCGATGCCGCCGCAGGGATCGCGCGCCACCTGACCGGCCTCGGCTTGTCGCGCGGCGACAGCGTGGCGCTGATGATGCCCAACGGGCGCAACGCCGTGCTCGGTCTGTTCGGCGTGCTCTATGGCGGCTTTCGCACCACCATGATCAATCTGGTGGCCGGGGCGGATGCGATCGGCTACGCGCTGTCGCATTCCGGCGCGAAAGCCCTGCTCTTCGACAAGGGGCAGCGGCAATTGCTGGACAGCGCATTGGCCGCTCATTCCGCCGCGCCGATCCTGATCGAGGTCGACGCCGGCTTCGAATGGCCCCAGGGCGTCGAACCGGCCGCGCTTCATGCGCATGACGCCGAGGACGACGCGCTCCTGATGTACACTTCGGGAACGACCGGGCGGCCGAAAGGCGTGGTCCACAGCCATTCCAGCCTGCTTGCCGGCGGCTGGAACACGGCGCTGGCGCATGAGCTGACGGCACAGGACCGCGCCCTGTGCGTCCTGCCGGTCTATCACATCAACGGGTTGTGCGTGACGATCCTCGGACCGCTGCTGTCGGGCGGGTCGGTGGTTGTGTGCGAAAGGTTCTCCGCCAGCCAGTTCTGGGCGACTTGCGAGGAACATGCCGTCACCTGGTTCTCGGTGGTGCCGACGATCATCTCGCATCTCCTGCATGGAGACGGCGCGCCTCAGCCGTCCTGCGCGGCACGCATCCGTTTCGGGCGTTCGGCTTCGGCGGCGCTGGCGCCGGAGGTGCAGAACGGTTTCGAGCGCCGCTTCGGCATTCCGATAATCGAGACCATGGGATTGACCGAAACCGCGGCGCAGATCCTGTCGAACCCGTTGCCGCCGGGAACGCGCAAGGTCGGCTCTCCCGGCCGCGCCGTCGGCAACGAGATCGCCATCCTGTCCCCCGATCTCGTGCCGCTGCCGGCCGGCGTGGAAGGCGAGATCGCCGTGCGCGGCGCGAATGTCATGCGGGGCTATCTCGGCGACAGCGCGGCCACCGGCGCGGCGCTGACCCCGGACGGCTGGCTCAGGACCGGCGATCTCGGGCGTCGGGACGAGGACGGTTACGTCTTCGTCACCGGGCGTCTGAAGGAACTCATCATCAAAGGCGGCGAGAACATCGCCCCGCGCGAGATCGACGAGGCGCTCTACGCCCATCCCGACGTCGTCGAAGCCGCGGCCTTCGCCCGCAAATGCGCCACATATGGCGAGCGCGTCGAGGCGGCGGTGATCCTGCGCCAGGGCTCGACCCTGCGCGTGGCCGACCTGATTTCCATCTGCGAGGAGAGGCTGGGCAAGTTCAAGTCGCCCGAGGTCATCCATCTGATGGCCGCGTTGCCGAAGGGGCCGTCGGGCAAGATCCAGCGGCTGAAACTGGCCCAAATGACGGAATGAAGCCGGCCGGGACACGGTTCCGGCGACGGTGCCTTGAATGAGACGAGTGAGGAAGATCGCCACGATGAAGATGAGCACGGAAGAATCGTTTGTGAAGGTTTTGCAGATGCATGGGATTGAGCATGCGTTTGGCATCATCGGCTCGGCGATGATGCCGGTTTCGGACCTGTTCCCGAAGGCGGGGATAGCGTTCTGGGACTGCGCGCACGAGACCAATGCGGGGCTGATCGCGGACGGCTATGCGCGCGCGACGGGCAAGATGTCGATGGCGATCGCGCAGAACGGTCCGGGCGTGACCGGGTTCGTGACGGCGGTCAAGACGGCGTACTGGAACCACACGCCGATGCTGCTCGTCACCCCGCAGGCGGCCAACCGGACGATGGGCCAGGGCGGCTTCCAGGAAGTGCCGCAGATGGCGCTGTTCGAGGACATGGTGTGCTACCAGGAGGAGGTGCGCGATCCGTCCCGCATTCCGGAGGTGCTGAACCGGGTGATCGAGAAGGCCTGGCGCGGCTGCGCCCCGGCGCAGATCAACATCCCGCGCGACTACTGGACCCATGTCATCGACGTGGAGCTGCCGCAGATCGTGCGGCTGGAGCGGCCCTCGGGCGGCCGCGAGGCGATCGCGGCGGCGGCGAAGCTGCTGTCGGAGGCGAAGTTCCCGGTCATCCTCAACGGCGCGGGCGTGGTCATCGGCGGGGCGATCGCCGAATCGGTGGCGCTGGCCGAGCGGCTGGACGCGCCGGTGTGCTGCAACTACCAGCACAATGACGCCTTCCCCGGCAGCCACCGCCTGGCCGCCGGCCCGCTCGGCTACAACGGCTCGAAGGCGGCGATGGAGCTGATCGCCAGGGCCGACGTGGTGCTGGCGCTGGGCACCCGCCTCAACCCGTTCTCGACGCTGCCGGGCTACGGCATCGACTACTGGCCGAAAGAGGCCAGGATCATCCAGGTCGACATCAACCCCGACCGCATCGGCCTGACCAAGAAGATCACGGTCGGCATCTGCGGCGACGCCAAGGAGGTGGCGCGCCAGATCCTGGAGCAGCTGGCCGGCACGGCGGGCGACGCCGGGCGCGAGGAGCGCAAGGCGCTCGTCCACCAGACGCGCTCGGCCTGGCTGCAGCAATTGTCGTCGATGGACCACGAGCAGGACGATCCGGGCACGCGCTGGAACGAGGAGGCGCGGCAGCGCGACGCCGGGCTGATGTCGCCGCGCCAGGCGTGGCGGGCGATCCAGGCGGGGCTGCCGAAGGAGGCGATCGTGTCGACCGACATCGGCAACAACTGCGCCATCGGCAACGCCTATCCGAGCTTCGAGGCGGGGCGCAAATATCTGGCGCCGGGCATGTTCGGCCCGTGCGGCTATGCCTTCCCCTCGATCATCGGCGCCAAGATCGGCTGCCCCGACGTTCCGGTGGTGGGCTTTGCCGGCGACGGCGCCTTCGGCATCTCGATGAACGAGATGACCTCGATCGGGCGCAAGGAGTGGCCGGCGATCACCATGGTGGTGTTCCGCAACTACCAGTGGGGGGCGGAGAAGCGCAACACCACGCTGTGGTACGACAACAACTTCGTCGGCACCGAGCTCAACCGCGACTTCAGCTACGCCAGGGTGGCGGAGGCGTGCGGCTTCAAGGGGGTGGTGGCCGACACGCCGCAGAAGGTGACCGAGGCCATCCGCGCCGCCTGCGAGGACCAGGCCAGGGGCGTCACCACCTTCGTCGAGATCGTGCTCAACCAGGAACTGGGCGAGCCCTTCCGCCGCGACGCCATGAAGAAGCCCGTCCCCGTCGCCGGCATCTCAAAAGGCGACATGAAACACCAGAAAGGCGCGTGACGATCGAGCCGCTGCGTCCTCCGGCCTTCGGTCCGGCGGCGCGGCGGATTCCCGACCGAACAAGGTCGACCGCAGGATTTGAAAGGAGCGGACAGTTCGGGGTTCCTGGCCGAATACCGGGATCGGAAATCCCGCCGGAGGAGGGCGGGTTTCAACAACGGCCGGAAAACGGCTCATGAGCGCCGTTCGACGCCAAGGGTAAGCATATCCAGGGAGGAGACATGCTACGGCTTACACGCTTCAGGACGACGGATCGCGTCCTGTTCATCATCTGCCTGATGTATTTGGTCACCTATATCGACCGCGTCAACATCAGCACCGCCGCCCCGGCCATGCAGGCCGAACTGGGCCTGTCGAACTTCGAGCTCGGGCTGGCCTTTTCCGCCTTCGCTTATCCGTACGCCCTTTTCCAGATACTTGGCGGGCGGCTGGGCGATCGGCTGGGGCCGCACAAGACCCTGATCATCTGCGGCGGCATCTGGTCGGCCGCCACCATCATGATCGGCTTCGTGGAAGGCGCGATCTCCCTCGTCATCGCCCGGCTGCTGCTCGGGGTTGGCGAGGGTTCCGCGTTCCCCACCGCCACGCGCGCCCTGTCCAACTGGATGCCGGCGGAAAAGCGCGGCTTTGCGCAGGGCATCACCCATGCGTTCGCCCGCTTCGGCAATGCCCTGACCCCGCCGCTGATCGCGTTCCTGGTTATCACGCTGTCGTGGAGGGATTCCTTCATCATCGTCGGCCTGGTCAGCTTCCTTTGGGTCGGGGTCTGGTGGTGGTATTTCCGCGACGACCCCCGCAACCACAAGGGCGTCACCCAGGAAGAACTGGCGGCGCTGCCGCAGGAAAAGATCGCGGGCGAGCGAAAGACCGTCCCCTGGGGCCGGCTGCTGAAGCGGATGCTTCCGGTGACGCTGACCGACTTCTGCTACGGCTGGACGCTCTGGCTGTTCCTGAACTGGATCCCGTCCTATTTCCTGCACCAGTACAATCTCGACCTGAAGAAGTCCGCCATCTTCTCGGCCGGCGTGTTCCTTGCAGGCGTCGTGGGCGATCTGGCGGGCGGCTGGATCAGCGACGGCATTCTGCGCAAGACCGGGAACGTCACCTTGGCACGCACCGGCGTCATCATCTTCGGATTCCTGGGCGCTTTCGTGTGCATGTTGCCGGTCCTGTTCTCGGCCGACCTGCTGACGGTGGCCTTGAGCCTCAGCGCCGCGTTCTTCTTTGCGGAGCTGATCGTCGCACCGATCTGGGCGGTCCCGATGGATATCGCGCCGCGCTATTCCGGCACCGCCAGCGGGTTCATGAATTTCGGCTTCGGACTGGCCGGGATGATCTCTCCGGTCGTGTTCGGCCTCGTCATCGACATGACCGGGCGGTGGGACCTGCCGTTCGCGGCATCGCTCGTGCTGCTCCTAGCGGGCGCGGTGCTGGCCTTGTGGATGCGGCCGGACCAGCCTTTCAGGGACCATGAGGTCGACGGCGAGGAC
Organism: Mesorhizobium sp. SP-1A; assembly: GCF_032460275.1. Taxonomy (NCBI): domain Bacteria; kingdom Pseudomonadati; phylum Pseudomonadota; class Alphaproteobacteria; order Hyphomicrobiales; family Phyllobacteriaceae; genus Mesorhizobium; species Mesorhizobium sp. SP-1A. The sequence continues at coordinate 300,202 of NZ_JAVXZD010000001.1, forward strand.
GGCCGCCGTGTCGACCTGAAATTCGCCGGCGCGGCGCCAAAGGCCAAGTGACGCCGGCTGCGGAGCCCGCCCTGCCTCGGGCGGGCTTCGCCGGCGCCGTCAAAGCGTCTCATTAAAATTTCCTCGTCAGCAAACCTTTGAAACAGAACGAAAAGCCGCCGCACCCTTCGGTCGCGGCGGCTCTTTTGCGGGTGACGGAAGCCTTCGCCGGAAGGACCTGTTAACCATCGCTTCCTATGTCTCGGGAGACGTTCAATCGGCGAGTCTTGGGTATGGCCTCCATGCATCTTTCTCGGGCAAATCTTTCCGCTGCGTCCGCCTGCGAGCAGGACGGACCCCATCGTCTCGAGGAATCGCAAGGGCATGCCGCGACGCTCCCGCCGGCCGCCTCGGCACATGTCGTGGCGCTGCGCGAGCCCGCTCGTCCGGCGCCGACGGACGCGCGTGCCGGTCCGCATGATTCGGCCGTCGGTGAGGGCGAAGGTCCCTTGCCTGCCTGGCAGAACTATTTCTTCCTCGCGCCAAATGTGCGCTTTACCCGCACGCCCGACTACGACCACGCAAAGCGGCAAGCATCGCAAGACGTGGACGACCAGGGCGGGGCAAGCGATGCGGCGGCGGCGGCCGAGCCGATCGAACCGCATTTCGCGCCGAGTGGAGCATCCGTCCCTATTCCTGCGGCACCGGCCCGCATGGATCCGGATGCCGCCGTTGCGGCGCAGGCCGCCAAGGTGGCGCCAGCCGCGTCCCGTCGCCCGCAGCCGCCCGCCGGGCAGCCGGCGACGGATCGCGCCGCCGGCACCGCCGCGCAAGTCGCCGCCGTGTCATCGAGGCACCACGCCGAAGGCGCCCGCTGGTCCTATCTTTCCGACCATGCCTTCTTCGAGTTCGGCATGCCTTTCCTGGCCGAGCGCCTTTCCCGGGCCCGCCCGAACGATGCAGCGCGTGTCTCCGCCGCCCCGGCAACAGTGCATCGGCCGGCCTCGGCGGAGCTACGTCCGGCTGCGGCTCCGGTGCGGCAGGTGCCGGCCCAGGCTGTCGCGCCTCAAACCATGTCGGCGGTGGATGTCACCTCGCTGTACCGCATCGTCGAATGGAATTTCGGAACGCCGGAAGTCCCCACCGCCCTGGTGCAGACCTCGGCGCCCGTGCAATCTCCGGTCGGAATTGCGCCGGACGAGACCGCGCCTCAGGCGGCACAACCCGCCCCGGCCACCCCGGCCGCCCCGGCTCCGGCTGCGCGCAATGTCGAGATCACCATGCCGGCCCCGCGCGCACCGTCGCTGCCGATGGCCGGCAAGGTCGCACGGGTGCTGTCGGGGGAAGGCTATGAGTTTCCGTCGGAGGAACTGCTGCAACTTCCGCCCGAGGGCCAGGGCTTCTACATGTCGCAGGAGCGGCTGGAGCAGAATGCCGACCTTCTGGAAAGCGTGCTCGAGGATTTCGGCGTCAAGGGCGAGATCATCCACGTCCGCCCCGGGCCGGTGGTCACCCTTTACGAGTTCGAGCCGGCGCCGGGCGTGAAGTCCTCGCGCGTCATCGGCCTGGCCGACGACATCGCGCGCTCCATGTCCGCCGTTTCCGCACGCGTCGCAGTGGTTCCGGGCCGCAACGTCATCGGCATCGAACTGCCCAACGAGACGCGCGAGACGGTCTATTTCCGTGAGCTGATCTGCTCGGACGGCTTCCGCCGCACCAGCGCCAAGCTGGCCCTGTGCCTCGGCAAGACCATCGGCGGCGAGCCGGTCATCGCCGAACTCGCCAAGATGCCGCATCTGCTGGTGGCCGGCACCACGGGTTCGGGCAAGTCGGTCGCCATCAACACCATGATCCTGTCGCTGCTCTACCGGCTGAAGCCGGAGGAGTGCCGCCTCATCATGGTCGATCCGAAGATGCTGGAGCTTTCCGTCTATGACGGCATCCCGCACCTGCTCACGCCCGTGGTCACCGACCCCAAGAAGGCGGTCACCGCGCTGAAATGGGCGGTGCGCGAGATGGAGGACCGCTACCGCAAGATGGCGCGGCTCGGCGTGCGCAACATCGACGGTTACAACCAGCGCGCGGCGGCCGCCCGCGACAAGGGCGAGACCGTCGTCATGCAGGTGCAGACGGGCTTCGAGAAGGGCACCGGCGAGCCGCTGTTCGAGGAACAGGAAATCGATCTCGCGCCGATGCCCTACATCGTCGTTATCGTCGACGAGATGGCCGACCTGATGATGGTCGCCGGCAAGGAGATCGAAGGCGCCATCCAGCGCCTGGCGCAGATGGCGCGCGCCGCCGGCATCCACCTCATCATGGCCACCCAGCGTCCGTCGGTGGATGTCATCACCGGCACCATCAAGGCCAATTTCCCGACCCGCATCTCCTTCCAGGTCACGTCGAAGATCGACAGCCGCACGATTCTGGGCGAACAGGGCGCGGAGCAATTGCTCGGCCAGGGCGACATGCTGCACATGGCCGGCGGCGGGCGCATCGCCCGCGTCCACGGCCCCTTCGTATCCGACGAGGAGGTCGAGCATGTCGTGGCGCATCTGAAGACCCAGGGCCGGCCGGAATATCTGGAAACGGTCACCGCCGACGAGGAGGAGGAACAGCCTGAGGCCGACCAGGGTCCGGTGTTCGACAAGGGCGCGATCGCTGCGGAGGACGGAGACACGATCTACGAGGACGCCGTCAAGGTCGTGATGCGCGACAAGAAGTGCTCCACCTCCTATATCCAGCGCCGTCTCGGCGTGGGCTACAACCGTGCCGCCTCGCTGGTCGAGCGCATGGAGAAGGAGGGTCTCGTCGGTGCGCCCAACCATGTCGGCAAACGCGAGATCCTGCTCGGCAAGCGCGATCATGCGGCCGATCGCGACGATCTGGACTGATCGTCGCTGGCCGGCCTCATGGCCAGCCGTTTCGTTCGGCTTCGCGAATTCATGACCTGGGGCGGGCGGGGGTATCCCGCCCATTACCGGCCGCTTGCCGTCAGGCGACCAGCCCCGGCATGATCTGGCGTATCTTTTCGATCGGGACGGGATGTCCCGTGAGGAAGCCCTGCACCAGATGCACGCCCAGATGCTGCAGCACCATCTGCTGCTCCATCGTCTCGACGCCCTCGACAAGCACGATGTGGCCAAGGTTGCGCAGCAGCCGGACCATATCCTGCAGGAGGCTGAAGCCACGGGCCGTCTCGCATTCGTTCAGGAAGCCGCGATCGATCTTCACGACGTCGAACTTGAAGCGGCGCAGCGATGCCAGCCCGGCATATCCGGTGCCGAAATCGTCCAGCCAGATCTGGACGCCCATGTTGCGGAGTTGCTCGATGTTCCTGATCGCCTGCGCCTCCAGGAAGATGTCGCTGCCTTCGGTGATCTCCAGCGCCAGCCTCTGCGGCGCGAGGCCATGACGGCCGAGAATTTCGGCGACCCGCAGCCAGAAATTCGGTGCCTTGAGCTGAACCACGGAGACATTCGCCGACACGACCGAGCCCAGCCCGTATTGTTTCATGTCGCTGCAGGCCTGGTCGATCAGCCATGTTCCGAGTTCCACGATGGCGCCGGTGCGTTCGGCCACCGGAATGAAGACGGCCGGACTGATCGCGCTGCCGTCGAAATCGCGCAGCCGCATCAGCGTTTCGTGCCCGATCGCCTTTCCCGACACCGCATCGCAGATTGGCTGGTAGGCGACGGATACGAGCTGCCGGGAGATGGCGAGCTGCAAAAGCTCCGACAGGTTCTTGCTGGAACTGTCCTGGTCGGTGGCTTGGGGATCGTAGATCGTGAACGTCGCGCGTCCGGCGAATTTGGACGCATAAAGCGCCCGGTCTGCTTCCTGCAACAGGGTGCGAAGTTCCATGCTCTGGTCGGCCCGCGTCAGCGTGGCGCCGGCGCTGATCGTGACGATGTTGAGCTTATCGTCCCTGTCGGGATGCGCTATCTGCAGGCCGTCGACGGCACGGCAGAACTGCCGGGTGATCTCCTCGAGATGCCCGCGGCTGCTGACCTTGCACAGGATGACGAATTCCTCGCCGCCGTAGCGCGCGGCGATCGCGTTGTTCGCGTCCGCCGTTTCCGAGAACGTATGGGCAAGCCGGATCAGGCAGTCGTCGCCGGCCTGATGCCCCAGCCGGTCGTTGAACTTCTTGAAATGGTCGACGTCGATGAGGACGACGCCGATCTCATGGTCGTCCTTGGCCCATTCCTCACGCAGTTCGGGAAATTCGCGCGTGATCGCCCGGCGGTTCTTCAGTCCGGTGAGCGGGTCCGTATCGGCGATCTCGAACAGCTTTTGTCCCTTTTCGATGGCGGCCTGTTCCTGGAATTGCGCCCGCAGTGCGTGCAGGAAGGTCTGGTACCGCTCCAGGCTGAGGCGCCAGGACAGATAGAGCGACAGCACCAGCGAATTCGCGAAATAGACAGCCATCACGATGCGGCCGACCAGATCGGCATCAAGGGCGAACAGCGCCGCGCCGATGAAAACCGCGGCCACCGTCGCCGACGAAACGACCGACAACCAGAAGCGGAAGTTGAAGAACAGGTTCGCGCCAAGGATGAATACCGTGCCGAAAACCATGAAAATGGACAGGGCCGCTTGGTATTTCGTTCCAAGCGCGATCAGAAGCCACCCCACCGCGCCGCATACGATCGCCGATGCGGCCAAGAGATGCAGCATCGGCAGCGGCGCATTGCGGCGGGCGCCGATCTCGACCAGCGCCAGGAAGCTGAAGCCTATCGCCACGCGTGCGATGATGAGGCGGATTGCGACGTCCGGGAACAGGAACCAGTCGAAGAGCCCATAGGCGACGTAACTGACCACCGCCGCCAGGATGCCCCAGCGCACCACCTTGCGGTTCTGTTCCGCGTTGCGTTGCGCCAGCAGGGCCAGAAGCGTGGGGTCGGCCGGCTTCCACCGCGGCCGGGCCATCGCATCGACCACTTTTTGCGCAATGTCCGTGCTCAGTTGCATCGCAATGCTCCTTCGCGACTGCCGTCGCGTCGAGGAATCGGACCGGCCATTGTGCAGAGCGCAGACATAGCTGCCAGCATCACAAACGGAATGTCGCTAACCGAGTGTTAAACGGGCAGTGAATTGCCTTCAATGCGGCGACGATGGCTAAATAAGCTAAATTTTATGAAAATACTTCGTATCTTTTAACGAAGCCCCTATAGTTCGCGCCGGGGTGGATCGAAAGGGGATATCGCATGTCGAATGCAGAGCTGAAGCTCGACCAGTACAGTCTTGTGACCGCCAAGCTGATCAAGCAGCATGGGCCGGCATCGGAAGGCGTTGCCGATGCGGACGAATTGAGGGACGCGACCGCGCGTCTGGCGCTTGCGCTGAACCTCGCGCACCAGGCTTTCGTGCGGCAACAGCCGGCCGCCGTGATCGTCGAGCGTCTCGCCGGGCGCCTGCACGAACTTCGCGGAACGACCAGCCCGGCAGTCTGGCAGCAGCTGATCCCCCTGGCCCAGCAGCATCGTGTCGCTGAATATCTGATGCAGGATCCGTTCACGCGCTGGTCCTGCGAGAAGCCGCGCGGCTATTCGGGCGATGCCGGCCTGCTCGACATCTATTACAAGCATCCCGCGGCCGCGGAAGAGGTCGCGTCGTCCACTGCGCTCGGGCGCGAGATCTACGCCTATACCAGCGAGGCGGCGAGCTCCGTCGCGGGACGCGAGCGGCGCGACATATTGGCAAAAACGGTGGACGAAACGGCCGACCGGGTCGAAAACGCGGAAATCCTGGCGATCGCCTGCGGCCATTTGCGCGAGGCCGAGCTTTCCGAAGCCCTTGCCCGGGGCAGGCTGAAGCGTTGGGTCGGTCTCGATCAGGACCCGACCAGCGTGGGCATCGTCACCCGCGACCTGGCCGGCACGGCGGTGTCGGCAGTGGACGGCTCGGTGAAGGGCATCCTGCGCCGCGCTTATGATCTCGGCACCTTCGATCTGGTCTATGCGTCGGGACTCTACGACTACCTGCCGCGCGCGATCGGCATCCGCCTGCTGCAGAGGGCCATGGAGCTGGTCAAGCCGGGCGGCGAATTCCTCTTCGCCAATTTCAGCGACGAGATCACGACCGACGGCTATATGGAAACCTTCATGGATTGGCCGCTGATCCTGCGCTCTGCCGACGACATGTGGGACATCATCAACGCCGCGGTCGACAGGAACCTCGTGGACGCCGAAGTGTACTACGGAACCAACCGCAACATCGTCTACGGCAAGATACGCAAACACGCCTCCTGAGGCGCCACGGCCCGGTAAGGGGCGCTGGACGGCGCCCCGCAAGGCGCTACGGCACCGCAATTCCAGCGTCGGAACCTTTCAGGAAGCCAACCTTGAGCTGGCGGGCCTTCGGCGCCGCTCGTTCAAGGATCGTTGAACACCAGCTGCGGCGAGCCGGCGCCAGGCGCGAGCGCCCGCTGCAGCAGGTCCTCGACATGCGCGTTGCGGGCGCGGGCGGTGTCGGCGCCCATCACGACCACGACCAGGCGCCGGCCGTCGGCATCGTAGGAAGTGACGATGTTGAAGCCGGAAGCGCGGATATAGCCGGTCTTGATGCCGTCCACCCCATGCACGCGGCCGAGCAGGTCGTTGTGGCCGCGCACCAGCTTGCCGCGGGACATGAAGTCGGTGGCCGAGAAATAATAATAATATTGCGGGAAACGCTGGCGCAGCGCCAGGCCCAGCACCGCCATGTCGCGCGCGGTCGTGTGCTGGTCGTCGTCCGGCAGGCCCGACGCGTTGCGGAACACCGTATTGAGCATGCCGATCTGGCGCGCCTTGGCCGTCATGGCCGCGGCGAAGGCCTCCTCGCTGCCGCCCAGATATTCGGCCACCGCGACCGCCACGTCGTTGGCGGATTTCACCGTCAGCGCGCGGATGGCCGAATCCACGTCGAGGGCCTCGCCCGGCCGGAAACGCAGCTTGGTCGGCGGCTGCGAGGCGGCGTGCGCCGACACCGGAATGAGCGTTTCCTTGGTGACGCGGCCCGAATCCATCGCCTCGAACAGCAGATAGAGCGTCATCATCTTGGTCAGCGAGGCCGGATAGCGCGGCGAGGTCGAGTTCATCTCGAACAATTGCTTGCCGGTTTTTGCATCGACCACGATGGCGGCGTATTTTTGCGCCGGCGCGGGCACCGCCAGCACCGCTTCGGGCGGACTGGTCGTGGCGCAGCCGGTCATCGCCACGGCGAACGCGGCAACCAGAAGACATCTCAGGGCGAACAGGAAGAAGTGCGGCTTCGGCAAGGCTGTCGTTCTTGGTGGGAAGGTCTTGAAATGCGGCAGGCAATTGCGCGAGCCTAGCCCAGCATTGCTTTGCCGTCCATTTCACTCGCCCCTTCAGACAGGACTGTGCCCAGCTTTCGAACGGGCTTGCGCGGCGGCAACCCGTCGCGCTTTGCTTGCGCGAGCCAACGAATCGGTGGACCCCATGGAAACGATCGCCATCCGGGCAAAGGGAATATCGGTCGCGCTTGACCCGGCGGTCGGCCATCTCGCCGATTTCACGGTCGAGGCGGGGGAGCGCATGTTGCGCCCGCTGCACCGCGCGCCCTGGCTGGACGAGCCGCGCGAAAGCCTTCCCGAAAACCTGCCCGACGGCGTGCTGCGCCTGTCCGGCGATTTCCTCTGCGCGCCGTTCTCGCGCAGCGACGTGGAGGAGGCGCCGCTGCATGGCTGGCCGGCCAACAGCCCATGGGACCTGATCGAAAGCGCCTCGACCGGCGACGGCCGGCGCGTTGTCTTTCGCCTGCGCCGCAAGGTGATGGGCGCCACGGTGGAGAAGACGCTCATCCTGCGCGACGGCCACCCGTTCCTCTATCAGGAACATGCCTTCATCGGCGGCTCCGGCGCCATTTCCGTCGCGCACCATGCCATGACGGTCATGCGCGAAGGCGGCCGGCTCGCGTTTTCGCCGAAGCGCATGGCCGCCACGCCCGGCGACCCGCTGGAGCCCGATCCCGCGCGCGGGCGTTTTCTGCTGGCCTATCCGGCGCGCAGCGGCGATCTTTCCCGCTTCCCGGCGGCGGCCGGTGGCGATGTGGACCTTGCCGATTATCGGATGGATCGCCGTCACGAGGATTTCGTCACGCTCGTCGAGGCCGATCATGGCGGCCCGGGCTGGACGGCCGTGGCGCGCCGCGCCGAGCGCGACCTGGTCCTGGTGCTCAAGAACGCGGCCGAACTGCCCGTCACCATGCTGTGGATCAGCAACGGCGGACGCGACTATGCGCCGTGGAACGGCCGCCATCGCGGTGTGCTGGGCATCGAGGACGGGCGCACGGCCATCGGCCACGCCGCTTCGCTGGGCGACAACTGGCTGAAGCGCGAAGGCGTGGCCACCGCGTTCGATCTTTCGCCCGGCGGTCGCGTGGCCTTTCGCCAGGTGATCGGCGTCGTGCCGTTGGAAGCGGAGACCCCTCCGCTGTCCATCGCGATGCACCCGGAGCGGCTGAGCCTGGAGATGCCGGGCGGCAAGGCGAGCAACGTGCCTTTCGACGGCGGTTTTTTGCGCGTCGGCACGACCTGAGTCCGTCCGGGCTTGCCGCCGCAACGGATTTTTCGGAAGCTGTCGCGGGATGGGGAAACGCGGAGCGTGTCATGTCGGAAATCGCCACCATCGCCGCAACCATCTTCAAGCGCGCCGGCAAGGCGAAGCGCTTCGTCGTCGCCATTGCCGGCCCGCCCGCTGCCGGCAAGTCCATGCTGTCGGCCGCCTTGCACGACGTGCTGCCGGAAGGCGCGGCCGAAATCGTGCCGATGGACGGCTTCCATTATGACGATGTCGTGCTGGAAAAGCGCGGCCTGCGCTCACGCAAGGGCGCGCCCGAAACCTTCGACTTGGCCGGATTCGAGGTGTTGCTGAAGCGCATCCGCGCCGGCGAGCCGGATATCGCCATTCCGGTCTTCGACCGTTCCGTCGAATTGTCGCGCGCCGCCGCAGCCACGATCGGCGGCGACGTCCGCTTCATCCTGGTGGAAGGCAACTACCTGTTGCTGGACGAGGAGCCGTGGTCGCGGCTGGCGCCGCTGTTCGACTTCACCATCTTCCTCGACGTGCCGCGCGGCGAGCTGGAACGGCGCCTGCGCCAGCGCTGGCAGGAACATGGCCGCACCGAAGACGATGCGCTGGCCTGGATCGCTTCCAACGACATGCCCAATGTCGAGCGCGTGCTGGCGCGCCGTCGCCCCGCGGATCTCGTCCTGCACGAAGAGACGGGCTGAGGCGGCGCGCTCGCACTGCCTGCGCAACTGCAATCAGGGTTTGGCCGGAATGTTCAGCCCGCGCTGCACGGCCGGGCGCGCGAGGCCGCGCTCCAGCCAGGCGGCGACATTGCCGAAATCGGCGTAGCCCACCAGCTCGCCCGCGCCGTAGAAGCCGACGAGGTTGCGCACCCAGCCCAGCGTGGCGATGTCGGCGATGGTGTAGTCGCTGCCCATGATCCAGTTGCGTCCGTCCAGCCGCTGGTCGAGCACGCCGAGCAGGCGGCGGGACTCGGCGACATAGCGCTCCAGCGGGCGCTTGTCGGCGATCTCGCGCCCGGCGAATTTGTGGAAGAAGCCGACCTGGCCGAACATCGGGCCGATCGCGGCCATCTGGAAGAACACCCATTGGATGCATTCGTAGCGCCGCGCGGCGTCGGTGGGCAGCAGCTTGCGGGTCTTTTCGGCAAGATAGAGCAGGATGGCGCCGGATTCGAACAGCGCCAGCGGCTCGCCGTCCGGGCCGTTGGGATCGATGATCGAGGGGATCTTGCCGTTGGGATTGAGCGACAGGAACTCCGGCGTCCAGGTTTCGTCCTGTCCCAGGTTGATGTAGTGCGGCTCGTAGGGCAGGCCGGTCTCTTCCAGCATGATCGACGCCTTCACGCCGTTGGGCGTCGGCGTGGAATAGAGCTGCAGGCGGTCGGGGTGCTTGGCGGGCCAGCGGGAATTGATCGGGAAGGCGGAGAAATCGGCCATCTGGAACTCCTCGAAGCCGGACGAGGCCGTCTATACGGCCTTGAATGCCAGCACCGCATTGGTGCCGCCGAAAGCGAAGGCGTTGCTGAGCGCGACCCTGACCTTGCGTTCGCGCGCCACGTTGGGCGTCACGTCGAGATCGCACTCCGGGTCCGGCTCGCGATAGTTGGCGGTCGGCGGCACCAGGCCCTCGCGGATCGCCATCACGCAGGCGATCATCTCCAGCGCGCCCGAGGCGCCGAGGCAATGCGCGTGCATGGATTTGGTCGACGAAATCGACATCCTGTAGGCGTGTTCGCCGAAAACGCGCTTGATCGCCGCCGTTTCGATCTGGTCGTTGGCCTTGGTGCCCGTGCCGTGGGCGTTGAGGTAATCCACGTCCTCGGGCTTCAGCCCGGCATCGGCGAGGCAGGCGCTCATCGCCGATGCCGGCCCGTCGACCGTGGGCGCCACGATGTCCGACGCGTCGGCCGACAGGCCGGCGCCGGCGATCTCCCCGAGGATCGTCGCCCCGCGCGCCCTGGCGTGCTCGTAGCTCTCCAGAACGGCCATGCCCGCACCTTCGCCCAGCGCCAGCCCCTGGCGGTCGGCCGAGAACGGCCGGCAGGTTTCGGGGGCCAGCACGCGCAACGCCTCCCATGCCTTCAGCACGCCCCAGATCAGCGGGGCGTCAGAGCCGCCGGCCAGCATCACGTCGGCGCGGCCGAGCCGGATCTGGTCCACGGCCGAGGCCAGCGCGTGGTTGGCCGAGGAGCAGGCGGACGTCACGCCGAACACCGGCCCGCGCAGGTTGAGGTTAATGCTGACCTGTCCCGCGGCGGCGCCCGGCATCACCTTGGGCACGGTGAAAATGCCGGCCCGGTTCCTGCCTTCCAGCAAGAGGGCGCGATAATTCTCCTCGATCGCTTCCCAGCCGCACACGCCGACGCCGACGGTGGCGCCCATGCGGTAGCTGCCGGCGTCGTCCGGCGCCAGGCCCGATTGCGCCATGGCCTCGCGCGCCGCGATGACGGCCAGAAGGCTGAAACGGTCCATGGAAACGAGTTGCTTGCGGTCGATGCCGTGGTCCGGCAACGCCTTGATCTCGCTGCCGACCCTGACCTTCAACTCGTGCAGTTCGTTGTTCTCGATGGGGCCGATGGCGGAACGCCCGGCACGCATCGCCTCCCATATGGAAGCGGCGTTGGTGCCCAGGCCGCAGATGCCGCCTATGCCGGTGATGACGACGCGCTGGGACATGTACGTCGTCAGGCTTTTTTATTGATGAGGCCGCGCACCGCCTCGACCATGTCACCGACGTTCTTCAGATTGCTCCAGGCATCGACCGTGTTCATCTCGATCTCGATGCCGTAGGCCTCCTCCAGGTCGAAGATGATCTCGGTCAGCTCCAGCGAATGGATGCCGAGCGCCGTCAATTCGGTGTTGGTCGTGATTTCCTCGCCGCCGGGCTCGGCATGCGCCTTGATCTTGTCGATGATCTCGTTTGCCAGCTCGTCAGCCATCCGGTTCCTTCCCCAAAAAGCCTATCCCGATGCGACGCTGACGCGCCCGAACGCCCCTTCAAGGCTCTGACCGATATTCTTGCAGGCACCGAAAGGTCCGATTTCTCTATAGGAACGGAAATGCTGCGAGGCAACAAGCGATATCGTTCGGCGCGCCGAACCATCTTCAACCCGCCGGTTTTGCCGCGGCGTAGATGACGACGCGCCCGGAGGTTCCGAAATCCACGGCAACCACGTCCTGCGCCTGCACGCGCTGGGATTCGATGGCGTGATACAACAGCGCGTTGGCCTCGATTTCCTGTCTGAGTTGGGTGATCTCTCCCTCATGCTTCTTCAGGCTGCCCTCGATCCTGGGCGGCAGGCCGCCGCCCTTCTCGCGGGCCGCGTCGCTGAGGAAGACGATGTCCACCCGCCCCGTACTTGAGGTCTTGCGCACCGCGCTGAGCGCCTCGGCGGTCTTTTCGATCGCCGCCACCACCTTGTCTTCTTTGGCCGCGGCCGTCGTCTCTTCCTGTTTGACGTCGGCGCCGACGATGGCCTTCTCCGTATTGCTGCCCAGCGCCTGCGCCATGGCGGGGACCGTCGCCGGCGCGAGGAAAAGAACTGTGAAGGCGGCTGCGATTATGCGATGCAAGAATATTTCTCCCTGGTTTGGGCATGGCGAAACACGCCGTGTCGCAAGGACCGGCGATCCGTCTTTCGGAAACGGCAAGCCGGTCGCAAGGTTCCGCTCCCGTTGGAAAGGGTCCGGACGATTGACATCACGTTCAATTGTGCTCCTTCTTCGGCAGGATCGGTAACGGTCGCCACGGAGCCACGGCAGAGAGGGAGCTATGGCGCAGGAAACGGCGATTTCCGCCCACGACATCTTTCCGCACATCCGCATCGTCATGGGCATGGTGATCGGTCTCGGCGTCACCCGCCTGCTTTCCGGGCTCGCCCGCCTCGTGCAGCATCCCGGCCAGTACCGGCTCTATCCGGTCCATCTCGCCTGGGTGGCCTCGGTGCTGCTCATGCTGGTGCATTTCTGGTGGTGGGAGTTCGGCCTTTACCGGGTCGAGGCGTGGATCTTCGGCAAATATCTTTTCATTATCTTCTATGCCGTCACCCTGTTCCTCCTGTGCGCGCTGCTGTTTCCCGACAGCATGCAGGACTACCGCAGCTACAAGGATTATTTCTACGCGCGGCGGGGCTGGTTCTTCGGCGTGCTTGCCGTCACCTACCTGCTGGACGTCATCGACACGCTGTTGAAAGGCGCGGAGCACTTCGCCCGCTTCGGCCACGAATATCTCATCCGGACACCGCTGTTCGTGGGGCTGTGCCTCGCGGCCGTCCTCGTGCGCGACCGCCGTTTCCACGTCGCCTTCGTGGCGTTCACGTTGATCTACCAGATCTCCTGGATATTGCGCCTGTTCGACAACATCATCTGAACCGCCGGTGTGCTGGACCAGCGCTTTGCCGTTGCGGTCGCCGCCGCACGCAGGCATCCTTGCTGCCAGACGGAGGAGTTGCCCATGAGCCTTGCCAGCCTGAAGAAGGAAGTCCTGACCAACCTGCCTTTCTACGAGGAACGCGTGGACATGGCCTGCGCCTTCCGCTGGACGGCGCGGCTCAACATGCACGAGGCGGTGGCCAACCATTTCTCGCTGGCGGTGAACGAGGACGGCACGCGCTTCTTGATGAACCCGAACCAGGTGCATTTCTCGCGCATCAAGGCGAGCGATCTTCTGCTGATCGACGCCAACGATCCCGAGACGCTGTCGGGCCCGAACGCGCCCGATCCGACCGCCTGGGGCCTGCACGGCGCGATCCATCGCAATTGTCCGCATGCGCGCTGCGTCATGCATGTGCATTCGATCCACGCCACCGTGCTGGCTTCGCTGGCGGATTCGACCCTGCCGCCGATCGACCAGAACTCGGCAACGTTCTTCCGCCGCCATGTCGTGGACGCCAATTATGGCGGCCTGGCCTTCGAAGAGGAGGGCGAGCGCTGCTCGGCGCTGCTCGCCGATCCGAAGCACAAGGTCATGGTGATGGGCAACCACGGCGTTCTGGTGATCGGCGACACGGTGGCCGACGCGTTCAACCGCATGTTCTATTTCGAGCGCGCTGCGGAAACCTACATCAAGGCGCTGTGGACGGGCAGGCCGCTGCGCGTGCTTTCCGACGAGATCGCGGAAAAGACCGCTTCCGAGCTGGATGATTATCCCGGCCAGGCGGAGCGGCACCTCGCCGAGCTCAAGGCGATCCTGGACGAGCAGGAGCCGGCCTACCGCAACTGATCGGTTTTCCGCCCGGCTTGGCCGGTGCCGCGAAGCAGAGCCTCATGAATCCGAAACGCGCCGGGCGGCGCGCGTCAGAGCCCCAGTTCGGCCCGCAGCATTTCGGCGCTGTCGATGACGATGGCGCCGAGGGGCCCCGCCATGGGCTGCTCCGGCCAGAACAGGGTGCGCATTCCCGCGGCCAGCCCGGCCAATGCGCCGGTCACGCTGTCGTCCACCGCCACGGCATGGCCGGGATCGACGCCGGCCAGCCACGCCGCGCGCAGGAACGGCTCCGCATGAGGCTTGCCTTCGCGCACGTCGTTGCGGCTCACCGTCTTCATGCCCGCATGGGCAAGGCCGACGGTGCGCAGATTGGCGTCCACGATCAGCCGGTCGGAATTGGAGACGACGGCCTGTGGCACGCCGCGCGCGCGTAGTTCCTTGTAGATCTCGATGGCGCCCGGCCTCGGCTGCAATCCGCCGACATTGGTGAGATAGAAATTGTATTTCAGCGCGATCCATTCCTCGAAGGGCAGGCTCAGGCCGAATTCGTCGCGCATCATGGCGTAGACATGGGCGGCCGTCTGCCCGAGCACGCGCTGGTGCAGGTCGTCGGGCGGCGAGAGGCCGACGCTCTTCATCGCCGACACCAGCGCGGCGTCGTGCAGGGGCTCGCTGTCCACCAGCGTGCCGTCCATGTCCCAGAAAACCGCTTGCGGCATCATTGGCGTTTCCTTTCATGGGCCTCATAACGCATTGCCGGCGTCGGCGCGACGCGTTTCTCGGCCTGCCGGTCGCGACGGGCTTCCGATCCGCCGGACGGTTGGCTAAAGCTTGTGGGCAATGCCCGCCAGCCGCCGTTCGTCCGGCATCGCCGTTGTGAGCAATTGACGCATGAACTAGATAATTGCGCAATACGCAATTGTTTGCGAATGTATATGACTGGAGGACGGTGCGATGAACGCGCGGCAGGAAAGCGGCAGCACGAGGCTTGATGACGCGGCCCGCGCCGGCTGGCTCTATTATGTCGCCGGCAACACGCAGGACCAGATCGCCGCCAAGCTCGGCACTTCCCGCCAGACCGCGCAGCGGCTGGTGTCGCTGGCCGTCTCCGAGGGGTTGATCAAGGTCCGCGTCGACCATCCCATCGCGCAATGCCTCGAACTTGCCGAGCGGCTGCGGACGCGCTTCGCGCTGGATCTGGTCGAGGTGGTGCCGAGCGACCCCGAATCCGCCTCCACCACCATCGGCATCGCCGAGGCGGCCGCCGCCGAGATCGAGAGGCGCCTGCGCTCGGAAACGCCCATCGTCATGGCCATCGGCACGGGCCGCACGCTGAAGGCGGCGATCGAGCAACTGCCGCCCATGGAGTGCCCGCAGCACAAGGTCGTGTCGCTGACCGGCAACATCTCGCCGGACGGCTCCGCAGCTTTCTACAACGTCATCTTCACCATGGCCGACCGCATAAAAGCGCGTTCGTTTCCAATGCCCTTGCCGGTCATCGCCTCCTCTCCGGAGGAGCGGGAAATGCTGCTCAGCCAGCCCATGATCCAGCCGACGCTGGAATTGGCGGCCCGCGCCGACGTCACTTTCGTCGGTATCGGCGATCTCGGACCCAGGGCCCCGCTCTATGAGGACGGCTTCATCTCCGAGGCCGAACTGAAGGCGCTGCAGAAGGCCGGCGGCATCGCCGAGATCGTCGGCTGGGTGTTCGACCGCGACGGCAGGCTGATCGACGGCATCACCAACGACCGCGTCTCCTCCGCGCCGCTGCCCTCGCGCGAGAAATCGCTGGTGATCGCGCTGGCCATGGGCGAGCGCAAGCTGCCCGGCATCCTTGCCGCCGTCACCCGGCGGCTGGTCAACGGCCTCATCACCGACGAGCGCACCGCCGCCGCCCTGGTCGACTGACCCCCCATATCTGCCCTTGGTCGTATCTCGTTCGGTTCAAGCCAATGGACGACTTTGCCGTCGCCCGTGCGTTCGGGCGTCGCCTCCCAGCCGCGCGGCCGTTCGCCTTGCTGCGCCGCAGCAACGAATCCGTCTTGACATAAATCACGGAGAATGAGTAATTGCTCATCAGAAAGGCAAATGCTCATTTCGCTTTTGGGAGGATTTTGATGAGACTGCGCACCTTCATGCTCGGCTTGTGCTCTGCAAGCCTGTTTGCCTTCGCCGCCCATGCCGAAACGATCACCATCGCCACGGTCAACAATGGCGACATGATCCGCATGCAGAAGCTGACGGACGACTTCAAGAAGAAGAATCCGGACATCGACGTGCAATGGGTGACGCTGGAGGAGAACGTCCTGCGCGAGCGCGTCACCACCGATATCGCCACCAAGGGCGGGCAATACGACATCGTCACCATCGGCAACTACGAGGTGCCGATCTGGGCCAAGCAGAGCTGGCTGCTCGCCCTCGACAATCTCGGCAAGGACTACGACGTCGACGACCTGCTGCCGGCCATCCGCGGCGGCCTGACCGTCGACGGCAAGCTCTATGCCGCGCCGTTCTACGGCGAGTCCGCCATGATCATGTACCGCACCGACCTGTTCGAGAAGGCCGGGCTCAAGATGCCGGAGAAGCCCACCTGGGACTTCATCGGCGATGCGGCGCGCAAGCTCACCGACCGCTCGGCCGGCGTCAGCGGCATCTGCCTGCGCGGCAAGGCCGGCTGGGGCGAGAACATGGCTTTCCTCACCGCCATGGACAATTCCTTCGGCGGCCGCTGGTTCGACGAGAAATGGCAGCCGCAGTTCGACCAGCCCGAATGGAAGAAGACCATGGACTTCTACGTGAAGCTGATGAAGGACGCCGGACCTGAGGGCGCTTCCTCCAACGGCTTCAACGAGAACCTGACGCTGTTCCAGCAGGGCAAGTGCGGCATGTGGATCGACGCCACCGTGGCGGCGTCCTTCGTGTCCGATCCGAAGAACTCGACCGTCGCCGACAAGGTCGGCTACGCCATCTTCCCGGACGAGGGCACCAGTAATCACGGCAACTGGCTGTGGTCGTGGAATCTCGCCATCCCGGCCTCCTCGCAAAAGGCCGCCTCGGCGGAGAAGTTCGTCGCCTGGGCGACCGACAAGGCGTACACCGAACTGGTCGCCTCCAAGGAGGGCTGGGCTTCGGCACCTCCCGGCACCCGCACCTCGCTCTACAAGAACCCTGAGTACCAGAAAGCGGCGCCTTTCGCCGCGCCGACGCTGGCGGCCATGGACGCGGCCGACATCACCAAGCCGAGCGTCAAGCCGGTGCCCTATACGGGCGGGCAGTTCGTGGCCATTCCCGAATTCCAGGGGCTCGGCACCACGGTCGGCCAGCTCTTCTCGGCGGCGCTCGCCGGGCAGATGTCGGTGGACGACGCGCTGGCGCAGGCCCAGCAGGTCTCTGTGCGCGAGATGACCAAGGCCGGCTACATCAAATAAGGCCCCTCCCGGTGCCTTGGCCGTCCGGAGCCCGGTCCGGGCGGCCGCCTTGGCGTATTTTCGATACGGTCGCGAGGTTGAAACCATGGCCACCCGACAGACCCGCACGCTGGCGCGTTTCATGATGGCGCCGTCCGTCATCCTGCTGCTGATCTGGATGATCGTGCCACTGGCGATGACGCTGTGGTTCTCCTTCCTGAACTACAATCTGCTCAATCCGGTCAACGTCAATTTCGCCGGCCTGATCAACTATCGCTTCTTCTACACCGATCCCGCCTTCTTCCAGTCGATCCGGAACACGCTGGTCATCGTGGTCGGGGTCCTGCTGATCACCGTCATCGGCGGCATCGCTCTGGCGCTGCTGCTCGACCAGCCGATGTTCGGCCAGGGCATCGTGCGCATCCTGGTCATTTCGCCCTTCTTCGTCATGCCGCCGGTCGCGGCGCTGGTGTGGAAGAACATGATCATGCATCCCGGCTACGGCATCTTCGCCTCGATCTCGCGATCGCTCGGCATGCAGCCGGTGGACTGGTTCGCTGCCTATCCGCTGTTCTCGATCGTGCTGATCGTCGCCTGGCAATGGCTGCCTTTCGCAACGCTGATCCTGCTGACGGCGCTGCAATCGCTCGACGGCGAGCAGATGGAGGCGGCCGAGATGGACGGCGCCGGCGCCGTCAGCCGCTTCATCTACCTGACGATCCCGCACATATCGCGCGCCATCACCGTGGTCATCCTCATCCAGACCATCTTCCTTTTGGCCGTCTATGCGGAGATCCTCGTCACCACCAATGGCGGCCCCGGCTACGCCTCCACCAACCTGCCGTTCCTGATCTACCGCACCGCCCTGCTCGGCTACGACGTGGGCGGCGCCTCGGCCGGCGGCATCATCGCGGTCGTGCTTGCCAACATCGTCGCGTTCTTCCTGATGCGCGCTGTCGGCAGGAACCTGGATCGATAGGGAGAAGAATCATGGCGCGCTCCGTCTCGACACGCAGCAGGATCGGCTGGACCGTCGCGGCCTGGGTGGTTGCGCTGCTGATCTTCTTCCCGATCCTCTACACCATCGTCACTTCCTTCAAGACCGAGCCGGAGGCGATCGCGGGCTTCAACCTGATCCCCTCCGGCACGCTGGACAGCTACCGGGAGGTGCAGGCGCAGTACAACTATTTCAAGCCCTTCTTCAATTCGGTCATCCTGTCGGTCGGCTCCACCGTCCTCGCGCTCATCGTCGCCATTCCGGCGGCATGGTCCATGGCGTTCTCGCCCACCAAGCGCACCAAGGACATCCTGATGTGGATGCTCTCCACCAAGATGATGCCGGCCGTCGCCGTGCTGGTGCCGATCTATCTCATCTTCCGCGACTGGGGCCTGCTCGACAGCCGCATCGGCCTCACCGTGATGCTCACCCTCATCAATCTGCCCATCGTGGTATGGATGCTCTACACCTATTTCCGCGAGATCCCGGGCGAGATCCTGGAGGCGGCGCGCATGGACGGCGCCACGCTCTGGGGCGAAATCGTCTATGTGCTGACCCCGATGGCCGTGCCCGGCATCGCCTCGACGCTTCTGTTGAACATCATTCTGGCCTGGAACGAATCCTTCTGGACGATCCGGCTCACCACCGCCAACGCCGCGCCGCTCACCGCCTTCATCGCCTCCTTCTCCAGCCCGCAGGGGCTGTTCTGGGCCAAGCTCTCGGCGGCTTCGACGCTGGCCATCGCGCCGATCCTCGTCATGGGCTGGTTCTCGCAGCGCCAGCTGGTGCGCGGGCTGACCTTCGGCGCGGTGAAATAGGAGAGGAACGACATGGGCAACATCGTCCTGAAGAACGTCAGCAAGTCCTTCGGCGCCACCACCATCATTCCCGACATCGATCTTGCGATCGAGGACGGCGAGTTCGTGGTGTTCGTCGGGCCGTCGGGCTGCGGCAAGTCCACGCTGCTGCGCCTGATCGCCGGGCTTGAGGATACCAGTTCCGGCACCATCATGATCGACGGCCGCGACGTGACCGCCGAGGCGCCGGCGAGGCGCAAGCTGGCCATGGTGTTCCAGTCCTATGCGCTTTATCCGCATATGACGGTGGCCAAGAACATCGCCTTCCCGCTCAAGATGGCGGGCGAGAGCAGGGAGGTCATCGACAAGAAGGTGGCCGACGCCGCCCGCGTGCTCAACCTGACCAACTATCTGGAACGCCGGCCGGGACAGCTCTCCGGCGGCCAGCGACAGCGCGTCGCCATCGGCCGCGCCATCGTGCGCCAGCCTTCGGCGTTCCTGTTCGACGAGCCGCTTTCCAACCTCGACGCGGCCTTGCGCGGCACCATGCGGCTCGAGATTTCCGAACTGCACCACCAGCTCAAGACCACCATGATCTACGTCACCCATGACCAGGTCGAGGCCATGACCATGGCCGACAAGATCGTGGTTCTGAACGCCGGCAATATCGAGCAGGTCGGCTCGCCGCTGGAGCTTTACCGCAAGCCGGCGAACCTTTTCGTCGCCGGCTTCATCGGTTCGCCGCGCATGAACTTCGTGGAAGGCCCCGCGGCCGCGAAACATGGCGCGAAGCGCATCGGCATCCGGCCCGAGCATATCGCCATCTCGACCACCGAAGGCGAGTGGAAGGGCACCGTCGGCGTGGCGGAACATCTGGGCTCCGACACCTTCATCCACGTCCACACCGACCACGGCACCATCAATGTGCGCGCCGACGGCGAGGTTGGCGTCAGCCACGGCGATACGGTCTATCTCACGCCCGATCCGCGGCGCGTGCACCGCTTCACGGCCGAGGGGAAGACGCTGTGATGCGGCTTGCGGGCAAATCGGCGCTGATCACCGGCTCGGCGCGCGGTATCGGGCGGGCCTTCGCCGAAGCCTATGTGCACGAGGGCGCGACCGTCGCCATCGCCGATATCAACCTCGATGCGGCGGAAAAGACGGCCGGCGAGATCGGCGACAAGGCTTATGCGGTCAGGCTCGACGTCACCGACCAGGCCTCCATCGACGCTGCGGTGAGGCAAGTCGAGCACCGGGCCGGAGGGCTCGACATCCTCATCAACAACGCCGCGCTGTTCGACGCCGCGCCCATCGTGGAGATCTCGCGGGCGAGCTACGAGAAGCTGTTCTGCGTCAACGTCGCGGGCACGCTGTTCATGCTGCAGGCGGCGGCGCGCTCCATGATCGCGCGCGGCAAGGGCGGCAGGATCATCAACATGGCGAGCCAGGCCGGACGGCGCGGCGAGCCGTTGGTAGCGGTCTATTGCGCCTCCAAGGCCGCCGTCATCTCCATCACCCAGTCGGCCGGGCTCGACCTCATCAAGCACCGCATCAACGTCAATGCCATCGCGCCGGGCGTGGTCGATGGTGAACATTGGGACCATGTCGATTCCCTGTTCGCCAAATATGAGAACCGGCCGCTCGGCGAGAAGAAGAGGCTGGTTGGCGAAGGCGTGCCCTATGGGCGCATGGGCCGGGCGGAAGACCTGACCGGCATGGCCGTGTTCCTGGCCAGCGACGAGGCCGAATACATCGTCGCCCAGACCTACAATGTCGACGGCGGCCAATGGATGAGCTGACGCCGTCGGGAGGATCGCGAACATGACCACCAAGCTCTCGGCCGGAGCCCTGGCCGGCCTCCCCGCAAAGGTAGGCCGCCCGCAATACGACAGCGCCGCGCTGACGCCTGGCATCATGCATTTCGGCGTCGGCAATTTCCATCGCGCGCATCAGGCGGTCTATCTGGACGACCTGTTCAACACGGGCGAGGGCCACGACTGGGCGATCGTCGGGGCGGGGGTGTTCGCGGGCGAGAAGGCCGGGCACGACAGGCTCGCCGCGCAGGACTGGCTGACCACGGTTGTCGAACAGGACGAGGACGGCAGGTCGGCCCGCGTGACCGGCGCCATGATCGATTTCGTCGAGCCGGCCGATATTGCGGCCATCGTTGCGCGGCTGGCCGATCCGGCGATCCGGATCGTGTCGCTGACCATCACCGAGGGAGGCTATTTCATCGATCCGGCCTCCGGCCATTTCGATCCCGCACATCCCGACATCGTTGCCGACGCCAGCAACCCGGCCGCGCCGAAAACGGTATTCGGCCTCATCCTGGCGGGGCTGGTGCGGCGCCGTTCGAGGGGCATCGCGCCCTTTACGGTCATGTCCTGCGACAACATTCCCCACAACGGCCGCGTCACCTCCGAAGGCGTGATCGGCCTTGCGCGCCTGATCGACAAGGATCTGGCCGGCTGGGTGGAGAAGAACGTCGCTTTCCCCAATGCCATGGTCGACCGCATCACGCCCGCGACCAGCGACCGCGAGCGCAGGATACTGGCCGGCGAGTTCGGCGTGGACGATGCCTGGCCGGTGTTCTGCGAGCCGTTCCGGCAATGGGTGCTGGAGGATCGCTTCACCAACGGCCGCCCGGCGCTGGAAAAAGTGGGTGTGCAGTTCGTCAAGGATGTCTCGCCCTACGAGACGATGAAGATCCGCATCCTGAACGGCGGCCATGCCACCATTGCCTATCCTGCCGGCCTGATGGATGTCCATTTCGTCCACGAGGCGATGCAGGAACCGCTGGTCGCGGCCTTCCTCGACAAGCTCGAACATGAGGAGATCATCCCCGTGGTGCCGCCGGTGCCGGACACCGATCTGGAAGATTACTACCGGCTGATCGTCAAGCGCTTCGCCAATCCCGAAATCGGCGACACGGTGCGCAGGCTCTGCCTCGACGGCTCCAACCGGCAGCCCAAATTCATCATCCCCACCATCGCCGACCGGTTGAAGGCGGGTCGGGGTGTCGCCGGACTGGCGCTGGAATCGGCGCTCTGGTGCCGCTACTGCTTCGGCACCACCGATTCCGGCGCCGTCACCGAGCCCAACGATCCGAACTGGGACCGTATGCAGGCGACGGCGAAGAAGGCGAAGGACGATCCTTCGGCCTGGCTCGCCATGGAGGACATCTACGGCGATGTCGGGCATGCGCCGGCCTTCGTGCAAGCCTTTTCCCATGCGCTCAAGGAACTCTGGGCGAACGGCACGCGCGAGACCTTGACGCGTTATCTGGGCGGCCGCCTCTGAACTTGCTTCGCCCCGGACGCCGGCCTGCCGGCACCGTCTTGCTTCGCCCCGGACGCCGGCCTGCCGGCACGGTCTTGCTTCGCCCCTGACGCCGGCTGCCGGCACTGTCTTGCTTCGCCCCGGATGCCGGCTGCCGGCACTGTCTTGCTTCGCCCCGGATGCCGGCCTGCCGGCACCGTCTTGCTTCGTTATGCCGGCCGCTTATAGTTTCGCCACGGCTGCATCCGCAGCGCCGGGAGCGAGAGAAACAGCGTCTTGAATAGCGGATTTGTCTGCGCGGTCGATGTCGGCACCGGAAGCGCCCGCGCGGGCATTCTCGATGCGCGCGGCAAGCTGCTGGGCCGCGCCGAGCACGCCATCGCCATGAACCGGCCGAAGCCGGACCATGCCGAGCACGATTCGCAAGACGTCTGGCGGGCCGTCTGCGCGGCGGTCAACACGGCGCGCGAAAAGGCGGGCGTCGCCTCCGCCGAAATCGTCGGCATCTCCTTCGACGCGACCTGTTCGCTGGTGGTGCGTGACCGGCAGGGCAGGCAGATCAGCGTCTCGACCGGGGGCGATCCGCGCTGGGACACCATCGTGTGGCTCGACCATCGCGCGCTCGCCGAGGCGGACGAATGCACGGCGAGCGGTCACCGGGTTCTCGACTTTATCGGCGGCGTGATGTCGCCGGAAATGGAAACGCCGAAGCTGATGTGGCTGAAGCGGCATCTGCCGCAGACATGGGCGCAAGCCTTCCATCTTTTCGATCTTGCCGATTTCCTGACCTGGAAGGCGTCCGGCTCGCTGGCGCGCTCGCAATGCACGCTGACCGCCAAATGGACCTATCTCGCGCATGAGCAGCCCGGCTGGCAGCGCGACTTCTTTGCGCAGGTCGGTCTGGACGATCTGTTCGAGCATGGCAGCCTGCCGCAGAAGGCGAGCCCGGTCGGCGCCGATCTCGGCCCGCTTACGCCGGAGGCGGCCAGGGAACTCGGCCTTACCGAAACCTGCCGCGTCGGAACCGGCCTGATCGACGCCTATGCCGGTGCGCTCGGCGTCCTCGGCGGCTTTGCCGGCGACGAGAAGAATATCGGCCGGCATCTGGCGCTGATTGCCGGTACTTCCAGTTGCGTCATGGCCATGTCGCCGGATCCGCAGCCTTTCCGCGGCGTCTGGGGTCCCTATTACGGTGCTGCGCTGCCGGGGCTGTGGCTGTCCGAGGGCGGCCAGTCGGCCACCGGCGCTCTGCTCGACCATATCATTCGCTGGCACGGCGCCGGCGGCGAGCCCGACGCGGCCATGCATGCGAGGATCGCGCGGCGGGTGATGGAACTGCGCGCCGCGCAGGGCGAGGAATTCGCTGCCCGGCTGCATGTCCTGCCGGATTTCCACGGCAACCGCTCGCCGCTGGCCGATCCTCATGCCGTCGGCGTCATCAGCGGCCTGACGCTGGATTCCTCCTTCGACAGTCTCTGCGCGCTGTACTGGCGCACCGCTGTCGGCATCGCGCTCGGCGTGCGCCACGTGCTGGAGGCACTGAACGAAAACGGCTATCTGATCGACACGCTGCACGTCACCGGCGGCCACACCAAGAACCCGCTGCTGATGGAACTCTACGCGGATGCCACGGGCTGCACGGTCGTCGAGCCGGAGGCCGACGAGTCGGTTCTGCTCGGCACCGCCATGGTGGCCGCCACCGCCGCCGGGCTCTACCCAGATCTTGCCGGCGCCTGCATGGCCATGCGGCAGGGCGGGCGCCGGCGCGAGGCGAATCCGTCGGCCGGATCGCGCTTCGACCGCGACTACCGCGTCTTTCTGGAGATGCATCGGCAGCGCAGCGCGCTGGACGCGATCCGGTAGGCGTTTGCCGCACTGAAGCGCATCGCAGGCGCTGGCATAGCGCTTCCTTGCATGGTCGCTCTTGCCAAGCCGGGCGGTTTCACGCACAACCCTGTCACGCGCTGAGGGGATATGCTCGCGCGTGGCGAGAGTTTAGACCAACCGGAGCGGCGCGACGTCCTTGTCGACGTATGGCCGCTCTGACGTGCGGCTTCCGGCGTTGTGCCGATGCGCCGCGACCGGAAGATGACAATGTCTGCGATCGAAGCTGGCGCGCGCGCACCGGCACATCTGTGGCGCTCCGAAATCAAGGCGACGATCGCGCTCGCCTGGCCGATGGTGCTCACCAATCTCGGCCAGACGGCCATGACCGCGACGGACGTGATGATGATGGGCCGGCTTGGCCCGGAAACGCTGGCGGCGGGCGCGCTTGGTTCCAACCTCTATTTCATGCCGCTGATCTTCGGCCTCGGTCTCATGTTGGCGACCTCGCCGATGATGGCGACCGAACTCGGCCGCAAGCGCCATTCGGTCCGCGACCTGCGCCGCACCGTACGCCAGGGGCTGTGGCTGGCCGTCTTCGCCGCCGTTCCGATCTGGCTGTTCCTGTGGCATGGCGAGGAGGTGCTGCTTGCCATGGGACAGGAGCCGGCGCTGGCGCACCAGGCCGGCATCTATCTGCGCTGGCTGCAATGGGCGGTGCTGCCCTTTTACGGCTATATCGTGCTGCGCTCCTTCATCTCGGCGCTGGAGCGGCCGGGCTGGGCGCTGGTCATCGTCTTCGTCGCGGTATCGTGCAACGTGCTGTTCAACTGGGTGTTCATGTTCGGCAATCTCGGCGTGAAGCCCATGGGCATCGCCGGATCGGGGCTGGCGACGACCCTGTCTTCAGTGCTGATGTTCGCAGGCATGGTGGCGGTGGTACTGACGGAGCGGAAGTTCCGCCGCTATCGGCTGTTCGGCCGTTTCTGGCGTTCGGACTGGCCGCGCCTGCGCGCTCTGCTGCGGCTCGGCCTGCCCATTGCCGGCATCCTCGCCTTCGAGGTCACGGTGTTCAATTTCTCGGCCCTGCTCATGGGCCTGATCGATGCGGATTCGCTGGCTGCGCATGCCATAGCCATCCAGCTTTGCTCGATCAGCTTCATGGTGCCGCTCGGCCTCAACCAGGCCGTCACCGTGCGCGTCGGCCTGGCCTTCGGCGGCCGCAATGCGGACGGCGTCAGCCGCGCCGGCTGGACTTCCTACGTCCTTGGCGTTTCCTTCATGGCGCTGACCGGGCTCGTCATGATCACGGTGCCGCGCCTTTTGATCGGCGCGTTCATCGATGTCGATAATCCCGCCAACGCCCGCGTGGTCGGGCTTGCGGTGTCGTTCCTGGTCTTCGCGGCGCTGTTCCAGATCTTCGACGGAGCGCAGGCGGTGGCGGCCGGCATGCTGCGCGGCCTGCACGACACCAAGGTGCCGATGATCTATGCGGCCGTCGGCTATTGGGGCGTCGGCCTGCCGCTCGGCGCGTTGCTGGCCTTCCATTTCGGTTTCGCCGGTGCCGGCATCTGGATTGGTCTGGCAGCGGGCCTTGCCGTCGTTGCGGCGCTGCTTCTGCTGCGATGGACGCGGCGCGACCGGCTGGCGTCCATGCCTGCGTTCGGATAGGACCCGGCTTACTCCGCCGAACCCATCGCGCCGAGCAGCTTGCGGACGTCGCCGAAGCGCGCGATCAGGCCGAACACCAGCGCCGCGACCGCCACGAAGAACACCGACACCGCCGCCATGGTCGGCGTATAGCCGTAGCGCAGCGCGTTGAAGATCTTGATCGGCAGCGTCTCGGTGGTGAAGCCGATGGTCATGTAGGCAACGATATATTCGTTGAGCGACAGCACGAAGGCGAAGGCGTAGCCCGAGACCAGATAGGGCAGGATCAGCGGCAGCACGACGGTGCGCGCCACCGTGCGGTCGTCGGCGCCCATTGTGGCGGCCGCTTCCACCAGCGAGCGGTCGATCGAGGCGAAGCCGAGCGACAGCGTCACCAGCGGCAGCGTCACGAAGAAGATGGCGTGGCTGATGATGGCGGTGAAGAACTGGCCGAACAGCCCCACCGTCGCCCAGAACGACAGGAAGCCGAGCGCCGTGATGACCGGCGGCAGGATGAAGGGGGCGAGCCCCAGCACCCGGAACACATTCGCCCACGGCGCGATGCGCCGCCACAGGAACCACGACAGCGGCAGCGCGATGGCCACCGCGATCGCTGCCGAGGAGATGGCGAGCGTAAGCGAATGGATCAGCGCCAGCCGCCACTCCGGATCGGTGAAGATCTGCGCGTACCATGCGCCCGAGAAGCCGCGCGGCGGAAAGGTCAGTTCCTGCCGCTGGTTGACCGAAACGCCGGCCACAACGATCAGCGGCGCTGCCAGGAACAGCGCCACGACGACGAAGTAGATGCGGCGCAGCAACGTGTTCATAGGGCGTGCTCCCGCCGCCCGACCATCAGCGTCAGTCCGACCAGCGACAGCGAGATCAGCACCAGGAACACCGCCATCGCCGCGGCGAAAGGCATGTTCGACTGGTAGATCGCCTGGTCGGTGATGAGCACCGAAAGCGTCCAGTTGCTCGGCCGGCCCAGGATCTGCGGCAGCAGATAGGAGCCGAGTGCGAACACGAACACCATGATGAGCGTCGCCACGATGGTGTTGCGCAAGGCCGGCGTCACGACGTTGAGGAAGGCGCGCATCGGCGAGGCACCGAGCGTGCGCGCGGCCTCGATCAGCGTCGGGTCGAGCCGCACCAGGGCGGGATAGAGCACCAGGATCGTGTAGGGCAGGGCCTGGTAGACCATGCCGGTCAGCACGGCGCCGAAGCTCGGCAACAGCGCCACCGGCTGGTCCATCAGGCCGAGCGCCACGAAGATGTTGGTGATGCCGGCCGTGCGCGAGAACAGCGTCGACCAGGCGAAGCCGATAATGACCTCGGAGAGCGACAGCACCGACAGCAGGCAGACCAGCCAGGCCGTCTGGACCTTCCGGCCGCAGCGGGTCAGAAGATAGGTGAAGGGAAAGCCGATCGCCACGCAGCAGATCGCTACCATCACCGCCAGCATCAGCGAGAAACCGAGCACCGAGCCGAAGAAGGTGGAGAGGAAGCGCGCATAGTTGTCGATGACGAAATCAGGCTTGTAGAAGCCGGCCGGGTCGCGGCGGAAGAAGCTCACCGCGATCATGATCGAGAACGGCGCGACGAAGAAGACGATCAGCATCAGCGCCGGGAAAGCCAGCGGCGCATAGTCGGCAAGCGTTCTGGGCGGCTCGCGTGTCATGACTTCAGCACCACGCAGCTTTCCGGCGGCAGCACGAGCCCGACCTGCTGGCCCACGCTGACCTCCGGCCGCTCCCGCGGCGTGGCCACCGATATGACGGTCTTGCCGCCGACATCCACGAAGGTTTCGATGGTGCCGCCGAGATCGCGCACGAAATTGACGGTGCCGGTCAAGGCGCCGGCGCCGGGCGCCGTGATGCGCACATCCTCTGGTCGCACGGAAAGCGAAGCCTTCGTCGTTCCGGCCGGCAGCTTCAGCCCGGCGATCGCCTGTCCCAGCACGGTCGCGCGGCCGGCGTCGTCCGTCTCGGCCGGCAGAAGATTGGTGATGCCGATGAAATCGGCGACGAAGGCGTCCGCCGGCTTGCGGTAGATCTCGATCGGCGGCGCGGCCTGCAGGATGCGGCCCTTGCCCATCACCACGACGAGGTCGGCCATGGTCATGGCCTCGCGCTGGTCGTGGGTGACGACGATGGTGGTGATGCCGAGCCGCTGCTGGAGCTGGCGCAACTCCACCTGCATGGTCTCGCGCAGCTTGGCGTCGAGCGCCGAAAGCGGCTCGTCCAGCAGGAACAGCTTGGGCGAGAGCGCCAGAGCCCGCGCGATCGC
Organism: Mesorhizobium sp. SP-1A; assembly: GCF_032460275.1. Classification (NCBI taxonomy): domain Bacteria; kingdom Pseudomonadati; phylum Pseudomonadota; class Alphaproteobacteria; order Hyphomicrobiales; family Phyllobacteriaceae; genus Mesorhizobium; species Mesorhizobium sp. SP-1A. The sequence continues at coordinate 328,163 of NZ_JAVXZD010000001.1, forward strand.
CACGCGCTGGCGCTGGCCGCCGGAGAGCTTGGCCACCGGCCGGTCGGCGAAGCCGGGCAGGTCGATGAGCGCGAGCAACTCCTCCACGCGCTTCTTCTGCTCCTCCTTCGGGGCGCCGCGGATGCGCAGCGCATAGGAGATGTTTTCGCCCACCGACAGATGCGGGAACAGCGCCAGCGACTGGAACACCATGCCGAAATTGCGCTTGTGGGTCGGCACGCCGGTGATGTCGGCGCCGTCGAGCGCGATGGTCCCGGCGCTGGGCTCCTCCAGTCCGGCGATCATCCGCAGAAGCGTGGTCTTGCCGCAGCCGGAAGGTCCGAGCAGGCATACGAATGTGCCGTGCGGAACCGCGAGGCTGACATCGTCCACTGCGTTGAAGTCGCCGAAGCGTTTCGTGACGGCATTGATGGAAAGGCCGGACATTGCTTCTCCTGGAAGGCTCTGGTCCCGGGCGTTGTTGGCGTTGCCTTATCCTCCCCCTTGCGGGGAGGGTCCCGAAGTGAACCGCAGCGGCGGTTTACGGAGCGGGGCGGGGGACGGACGAGAAAACCACCCCTGCGTGCGATCTTGCTTCGCAAAGATCGTTCCCCGACCTTCCCCAAGTTGGGAGGGTCGGAAAGTCACTCACCCCACGATCAGCTCGGTCCATTTCTGGTTGATCAAGTCGGCCTTCGACACATAGAGGTCGTAGCGCGGGATGATCGGCTCGATCTCCGACGACACAGCCGCAAATTCCTTGTCGGTGAGGTCCAGCACCTTGCGCTCCAGTGTCGGCGCGGTGCCGACCTTGCGCGACATCAGGCCCTGGATGGACGGCTGCGTCATGTAGTCGATGAAGACATGCGCCTCGTCCACCTTCTTCGATGCCTTGGAGAGCACCCAGTTGCCGGAATCCTGGATGCCGCCTTCCTTCGGGAAGGTGGAGCGCACATGGAAGCCGTCGGCGATCGCGAGACCGGTCACGTCGTGATAATACTGCCCCATCGGGATTTCGCCCGATTTCAGCGCCTGCTCGAACTGCGCCTCGTCGCGATACCACAGCCGCACGTTCGGCTTCACCTCTGCCAGCTTCGCGAAGGCCTTATCCAGCCCGTCGTCGCTGTCGAGCGCCTTGGAGCCGCCCATGAAGGTCTTGGCGGTCACGTCCAGCAGGAAGGAGTTGGAGGCCAGCGCCAGAAGGCCGAGCTTGTCCTTCTTGTCCGGCTCCCACAACGCAGCCCACGAGGTCGGCGCCTCCTTGAACACGTCGGTGTTGGAAACCAGCGTGATGTACCATGCCACTGCGCCGATGCCGGCGACCCGGCCGTCCGGATATTTGTTGATGAAGCGCGGCAGGAGCTCGCCGAAATGCTTGAACTTCGATGAGTCTAGCGGCGTCCAAAGTTCACTCGCCTGGCCCTTGAGCGTGGCGGTCTGCGACATCATCGAAAGATCGGCCGGCGCCTGCCCGGCGCGCGCGGCCTGCTCGAGCTGGACCAGCCAGGCTTCGCCGGTAGGTTCGGCCACAGATTCCACCGCGATGCCGGTCGCCTTGGTGAATTCGGGGAAGATATGCTCGTCGAACGACTTCTTGAAATAGCCGCCATAGACGCCGACCTTGAGCGACTTGTCCTGCGCCCGCACGATCGACGGCATGGCCAAGGCACCGGCAACGGCCGCGCCTGCGGCGAGTACCGAGCGCCGGCTGATTGACGTGTCCAGCAATTTCTTCATTCCTACCTCCCGCATTGCCGGTCGGATTCCGGCGTTGTTCTATTGGTTCTATACGCTTTTTCACCGCACTCGTCTCGCCCGGCGCGCGAATTGGCCAGGCATCTGGCCCGAGCGTTTTTTCCGGCAGGCAATGCGAAGCGGGCAGCGCGTCGCCGATTTCGATGTTAAGACGGCACGGCGGAAACGAGCAAGGCTGCGAAGGGTCACGCTATGCCAAGAACCGACATCGCCCGGCGCGTCTACAACCACACCTGGAAGCTGGACCCCATCGTCCGCTCCCTGCTGGATACGGATTTCTACAAGCTGCTGATGCTTCAGATGATCTGGGGCATGTATCCGAACGTGGACGCCACCTTCTCGCTCATCAACCGATCGCCGGTGCGGCTCGCCGACGAGATCGACGAACGGGAGCTGCGCGAGCAGCTCGACCACGCCCGCTCGCTGCGCTTCACCAAGAAGGAGATGATCTGGCTGGGCGGCAACACCTTCTACGGCCGCAAGCAGATATTCGAGCCGGAGTTCCTGTCCTGGCTGGAGGATTTCCGCCTGCCCGAATACGAGCTGGAAAAGCGCGACGGCCAGTATGAACTGCGCTTCGCCGGGCCGTGGATGTATACGACGCTCTGGGAGATCCCGGCGCTCGCCATCATCAACGAACTGCGTTCGCGTTCGGCCATGAAGGCCTTCGGTCCCTTCGCGCTCGACGTGCTCTATGCCCGCGCCAAGGCCAAGCTGTGGGACAAGACCGAGCTCCTGAAGAAGCTGCCGGGCATCAAGATCTCCGATTTCGGCACCCGCCGCCGCCACTCCTTCCTGTGGCAGCGCTGGTGCGTGGAGGCGCTGAAGGAAGGCATCGGCGACGCCTTCACCGGCACCTCGAACGTGCTCCTGGCCATGGATACGGACCTCGAGGCGCTGGGCACCAACGCGCATGAATTGCCGATGGTGCTGGCGGCGCTGGCCGACAGCGAGGAGGAGGTGAAGAAGTCGCCTTACAAGGTCTTGCAGGACTGGCAGCGCTACTATGGCGGCAATCTGCTCATCGTGCTTCCGGATGCGTTCGGCACCTCGGCCTTCCTGCGCGACGCGCCCGAATGGGTGGCCGACTGGACCGGCTTCCGCCCCGATTCGGCCCCGCCCATCGAAGGCGGCGAGAAGATCATCGCCTGGTGGCGCGAGATGGGTAAGGACCCGAAGAAGAAGCTGCTGATCTTCTCCGACGGTCTGGAGGTCGACACCATCATCGACACCTACAAGCATTTCCGGGGCAAGGTGCGCATGTCCTTCGGCTGGGGCACCAATCTCACCAACGATTTCGAAGGCTGCGCGCCGGTGCCCACGGAGGGGCTGAACGCCATCTCCCTGGTCTGCAAGGTCACCGAGGCCGACGGGCGTCCGGCGATCAAGCTGTCGGACAATCCCGAAAAGGCCACCGGCGATCCTGCCGAGATCAGGCGCTATCTGCGCATTTTCGGCGAGCAGGATCGCGTCAAGCAGCTCGTGAAGGTGTGAGGCCTCATTCGAAGAAGATGAGGCTCGACACCACGAAGATCGGGATCAGCACGGCGCCGGACCACAGCATGTAGCCGAAGAAGCCCGGCATCTTCACGCCTTGGTGCCGGGCGATGGCATAGACCATGAAGTTCGGCGCGTTGCCGATATAGGTGTTGGCGCCCATGAACACCGCGCCCGCCGAGATCGCGGCCAGAGTCGAGGCGAACTCCGTCATCAGATGCTGCGGGTCGCCGCCGGCCATCTCGAAGAACACCAGGTAGGTCGGCGCGTTGTCGAGGAAGGACGACAATATGCCCGTCAGCCAGAAATAGGCCATGTCGTTGGGCTCGCCGGTCGGCGTGGACACCAGCGACACCAGCGGCGCCAGCGCGCCGTCCATGCCGGCCCTGAGGATCGCCACCACCGGCACTATGCACACGAAGATGCCCGCGAACAGCTTGGCCACCTCGGCGATCGGCCCCCAGTTGAACTCGTTGGCGGCGCGGTATTCCTTGCGCGAGACGGCCAGCGAGATCAGCGCCAGAACCAGGATGATCGCGTCGCGCATCAGGTTTTGCAGTTCCAGTTCCACGCCGTGAACGGTGAGGCTCACGCCTGGCTTCCAGACGGCCGACATCAGGATCGCGGCGATCACCCCGGCCAGCAGCGGCACGTTGGGCAGGCCGCGGATGCGCACCTTGGAATCGGGCGTCGGGTCCTTGATCTTGGGCAGGCCGCCTTCGCGCTGGTGCAGGATCGTGTCGAGCACCAGGAACACTGCCAGCACCACGCCGCCGACGAACAGCGTGTCCGGCAGGATGTGCACCGTGGTCCAGAAGAAGTCCACGCCGCGCAGGAAGCCGACGAACAGCGGCGGGTCGCCCAGCGGTGTCAGCGAGCCGCCGATATTCGACACCAGGAAGATGAAGAACACCACGACATGGGCGTTGAAGGGCCGGTTGTCGTTGGCGCGGATCATCGGCCGGATCATGATCATGGACGCGCCCGTCGTGCCGACGACCGAGGCGAGCGCCGCCCCGATCAGCAGCAGCCCGGCATTGACCAAAGGCGTGCCGTGGATGTTGCCCGCCACCAATATGCCGCCCGATATGGTGAACAGGGCAAACAGCAGGATGATGAAGGACATGTATTCGGTCAGCAGCGCGTGCAGCACCGATTCCAAGGTCAGCGAGAAGCCGAACGAGGCCATCAGCGGGATCACGAGCAGGGCGGCCCAGGCGATGGTGATCTTGCCGTAGTGGTTCTCCCAGAAATGATGGAAGAGCAGGGGGCCGGCGGCGATGGAAAGCAGCAGGCCGGCGAAGGGCAGCGCCCACAACAGCGACATCGTCGCGCCGGGCAGGCCGTGGGCCTCTTCGGCCGCGAAGGCCGGACCGGCCAGGAGAAGGCCGAAAAGCGCCGCGCCGATGACAGCCAGTTTCTTGGCAAATTCCACTCTTGATCTCCGTTTCCGAAGTGCCGCCGTCCTTGCTTCGGGCGGCGGATCGTTTGATCTCGAACTTGTCCTGTGAAGGACGGCCGGGAGGGCCGGCCTGTCAGATGAGCGTCACGCCGGCCGCCCGCATGCGGCCGAGCATCTTGTCCAGCGAGCCGCCGAGGTCGATGCCGCGGCAGGCGTCCAGCCGGACAGTGACCTTGAAGCCCTGGCCGACGGCGTCCAGCGCCGAATAGGCGACGCAGAAATCCGTCGCCAGTCCCGCCAGCGTCAGCTTGCCGATGCCGCGCTCGCGCAAATAGCCGGCAAGGCCGGTCGGTGTCTTGTGATCGTTCTCGAAGAAGGCCGAATAGCTGTCGATGGCGGGACGGAACCCCTTGCGGACGATCAGTTCGGCCCTAGTCCAGGCGATACCGGAATGGAATTCCGCGCCCTTGCTGCCCTGTATGCAATGGTCGGGCCACAAGGTTTGCGGCCCATAGGGCATGTCCATATGGTCGAACGCCTTGCTGCCCGGATGGCTGGAGGCGAAGCTGGAATGTCCGGCCGGATGCCAGTCCTGCGTCATCACCACATGGTTTGCATGACGGATCATGTCGTTGACCAGCGGCACGATCTCGTCGCCGCCTGTAACGGCCAATGCCCCACCGGGGCAGAAGTCGTTTTGCAGGTCTATGACGATCAGGGCGTCTGTTTCGGCCATCCAGCTTCCTTTTCCGTTTCACCGGGGCTGAAATTCGACCAGATGCCGCGCCGCGTCAACCTGCGATGGGCCTTTGCGCTGTCGGGTCGCAACCCGGCCGGCATGGTTATGGCTTCCGGCTCCATGGTGCACCGGTTTTTGCGCGGATGCCGAAATCTTCTGCGTCACGCCGGAAACCCGAAAACCGCGACCTGTTGATCTGGATCAGTTTGGAAAGCCGTTCCCCGGCATAATCTTGACGCTGCGTTCATCGCCATACTAAAAGTTGTGCGGCGCACAAAGGCTTGTCCCGTGCGCAAGATTTCGTGAAACGGCCGGTTCCAACCCATATCCGGAAGCCCCATATCTGGAGCGTTGGCGGCACCGGCCGCAGCAGGACAGGATAGGCTTGATGAATATCGCCTCCGCACAGACTACGGTCGCACAGCAGACGTTCCCGATCCCGGCCAACGTCTATGCCGAGACCGTCGTGTCGGTGAAGCACTACACGGACCGGCTGTTTTCCTTCCGCGTCACGCGGCCGCAAACGCTGCGCTTCCGCTCGGGCGAGTTCGTCATGATCGGCCTGCCCAATGCCGAAAAGCCGGTGTTCCGCGCCTATTCCGTCGCCAGCCCCGCCTGGGACGACGAACTGGAGTTCTTCTCCATCAAGGTGCCGGACGGTCCGCTGACCCAGCATTTGCAGAAGATCCAGCCGGGCGACACCATCCTGATGCGCCAGAAGGCGACCGGCACGCTGGTGCTTGACGCGCTGACGCCGGCCAGGCGCCTGTTCATGATCTCGACCGGCACTGGCATTGCGCCTTTCGCCAGCCTGCTGCGCGATCCCGACACCTACGAGAAGTTCGACGAGGTGTTCATCACCCACACCTGCCGCGACGTGGCCGAGCTGGCCTACGGCCAGGAACTGGTCGCGTCGCTCACCGAAGACCCGCTGATCGGCGAGTTCGCCGCCGGCCGCGTCACGCTCTACAATTCGACCACGCGCGAGGAGTCGCCCCGCATGGGCCGCATCACCGCGCTGATCGGCTCGGGCAAGTTCTATTCCGACCTCGGCATCGCGCCTCTCGATCCCGAAACCGACCGCGTGATGATCTGCGGCTCCATGCACATGCTGAAGGACGTCAAGGAACTGGTGGAAAGCCTCGGTTTCGTCGAGGGCTCGCTGGCCAGCCCCGCCTCCTTCGTCGTCGAGCGCGCCTTCGTCGGCTGATTCCTGCCGACATCTCGGACGGCGCGCAAGCCGCCACTGGCGGCAGCGCCATCGCGCCATATGTTTTCCTCGGTGTAACGCCGAGGTGAATGTGACGACCGCCGACGCCATCTGCCGCGCGATCCGCTCGCGCCATCTTTTATCCTTCACCTACAAGGGTGATGAAAGAACGGTCGCGCCCTACATATTGGGGCTCGACGCCAAGGGCGTGCCGACCCTGTCGGGCGTGCAGTTTGCCGGCGGTTCGGGCACCGGCTTCCGCAGCTATGTCGTGGACGAGATCTCGGCGCTTGCCGTGACCGAGCATCGCTTCTTCCGCAACCACCCCGACTACAATCCGCGCGACCGGCTGTTTGCGCGCATCCTGTGCCAGGTCGCCTGAGGCGGGGCGTTTGCTCGGCGTCTATTTCACCGCCTTGCCGTCCCGGTCGAAGCGGTAGATGCGATCGGGCTGCGGCGTGGCATAGAGCACAGCGCCGGGCTCGGCGTCGTAGATGCCGAAGATACGCACGGTGATCAGCCCCGCCTTCTCGCAGTCGAGATAGAGGTTGGTGTCGGCGCCCAGATGTTCGGCATGCACCACCGTGCCCTTCCAGTCGCCCTTCTGCCTGTCGACCGAGATGTGCTCCGGCCGCACGCCGACGCTCTTGACGCTTTCGCCGAGCCGCGCGCCGTCGATGAAGTTCATCTTGGGCGAGCCGATGAAACCGGCGACGAATTCGTTTGCCGGCGAATTGTAGAGTTCCATCGGGCCGCCGACCTGTTCGATGCGGCCGGCATTCAGCACCACGATCTTGTCGGCCAGCGTCATCGCCTCGACCTGGTCGTGGGTGACATAGATCATCGTCGCCTTGAGCCGGCGGTGCAGTTGCGCGATCTCGAGGCGGGTGTTGACGCGCAGCGCCGCGTCCAGGTTGGACAGCGGCTCGTCGAACAGGAACAGCTTCGGCTCGCGCACCACCGCGCGGCCGATGGCGACGCGCTGGCGCTGGCCGCCGGACAGTTCGGCCGGGCGACGCTTCAGATAGGGCTCCAGCGACAGCATGGCAGAGGCTGCGGCGATGCGCTTGTCGATCTCTGCCGCCGGCTCGCCCGCCTGCTTCAGGCCGAGCGCCATGTTGTCGCGCACGGAAAGATGCGGATAAAGCGCGTAGGTCTGGAACACCATGGCGATGCCGCGCTTGGCCGGCGGCATGGCGGTGACGTTGGCGCCGTCGATCCTGACCGCGCCGGAGCTCGGGTCCTCCAGCCCCGCGATCACGCGCAGCAGTGTGGACTTGCCGCAGCCGGACGGGCCGACGAAGACGACGAACTCGCCGTCCGAGACCTCGAGGTCAATGCCCTTCAGCACTTCCACGGGGCCGAAGGATTTCTTCACGTTTTCGATGTTCAGCGAGCCCATCTCAGCCTCCTACCCTCCCACTTGTGAGGAGGGTGGCGAACGAAGTGAGCCGGGTGGGGGTACGATGTATCGCCACACGCTTCCTTTCCGCCGGTTTCATGACCTCCACCCCGTCTCGCAAACTATGCTGCGCTCCGCTTGCCAGCCGACCCTCCCCACAAAGGGGAGGGTATAGCGCGGCGCTCCTCACAGCCGCACCGCCTTTCCGGTCCGCACGCTTTCGTCGGCGGCGAGGCATACGGCCAGCGACTTCACTGCGTCGTCCATGTGGCGCGTCAGGTCGATGTCCTCGCGGATGGCGCGCAGCAGAAACGCCTGCTCGAGGTCGCATAGTTCCTGATGGCCGGGCTCGCCCTGCATGGACAGCAGCTCGTCCGGCTTGACGAATTTGCCGTCGGGACCTGTGGCTGCCGAATGCAGGCGGATGGTCGAGGTCCTGGTGTGCGTGTCGATGTCGTCCGACTTCGCGCCCTCGGCCATGACGATGGAGACGCAGCCCCTCGGCGACATCACGTCCTTCACGAAGAAGGCGGTCTCCGAGATCATCGGCCCCCAGCCGGCCTCGTACCAGCCCACCGAGCCGTCCGCGAACAGCACCTGCAAATGACCGTAATTGTACATGGTGGGCGCCACCTCGTCGGAGAGCCTGACGCCCATGCCGCGCACCTCCACCGGCTTCGCGTCTGTGATCTGGCACATCACGTCGAGATAGTGCACGCCGCAATCGACGATCGGCGAGGTCGTCTGCATGAGCTGCTTGTGCGTTTCCCAGCTATGGCCGGAAGACTGCTGGTTGAGGTTCATGCGGAACACGTAGGGACCGCCGAGCTTGCGCGCTTCGGCGATCAGCCGCACCCAGGAAGGGTGGTGGCGCAGGATGTAGCCGATCACCAGTTTCTTGCCGTTGGCCCTGGCCGCATCGACCACGCGGCAGGCGTCCGCCACCGTGGTCGCCAGCGGCTTTTCCACGAAGACGTGGCAGCCCGCCTCCAGCGCGCGCACGGCATAGTCCGCATGGCTGTCGGAATAGGTGGCGATGGCCGCGACGTCGGGCTTCTCCGATGCCAGCACCTCCTCGAAGGAGCGGTGGATCTCATGGCCGGCAAGCTCGGCGGGCAGCGCCACGTCGGAGCGGTTGACCAGCGCCGCGATCTCGAAGCCGGGATTCTTCGCATAGGCGAGCGCATGGCTGCGGCCCATATTGCCGAGGCCTGCGACGACGACGCGCAGTGGTTTTTGCGAGTTCACTTGACGGCTCCCGAGGTGATGCCGCGGATCAGTTGCCGCGAGAAGATGACGTAGAGGATGAGCACCGGCAGGATCGCCAGCGACAGCGCCGCCAGCACGGCGTTCCAGTTGGTGACGTACTGGCCGAGGAAGAGCTGCGCGCCGAGCGTTACCGTCTTGGTGGATTCCGAAGGCGCGAGAATCAGCGGAAACCACAGGTCGTTCCAGATCGGGATCATCGTGAACACCGCGACCGTCGCCATGGCCGGCCGCACCAGCGGCAGCACCAGCCGGAAGAAGATGCGGTATTCCGAAAGCCCGTCGATGCGGCCGGCATTCTTCAAATCGTCGGACACGCCCTTCATGAATTCGGCCAGGATGAAGATGGCCAGCGGCAGTCCCTGCGCGGTATAGACCAGGATCAGCGCCGTCAGCGTGTTGACCAGCCCGGAGGCCACCATCAATTGCAGGATGGCCACGGTGCCGAGGCGTATCGGGATCATGATGCCGAGCGCCAGGTAGAGGCCCATCAGCGTGTTGCCGCGGAAGCGGTATTCGGCGAGCGCGAAGGCCGCCATCGCCCCGAACAAAAGCACGAAGAACAGCGAGGCGACGGTGACGATCAGGCTGTTCTGGAAATAGAGCAGGAAATCGCCCTGCTTCATCACGGTCTCGTAGCCGATCAGGTCGAAGGTGCTTCCGGTCGGCGGCATCAACGGCTCGCGGAAGATCGCCTGCCGCGACTTGAAGGAGTTGATGATGACCAGGATCACCGGGGCCAGTGCGATGATCGTGTAGACGATCAGTACCGCGTGAGCGCCGATGGTGCGGGGCAGGGAATTGGTGGCGCGGCTCATCTCGGCACTCCTCAGAACTGATACCGGCGCAGCCGCGTCTGGATCAGGAACAGATAGGCGCACACGCCCGCCAGGATGATGAGGAACATCATGGTGGCGATGGTCGCGCCCATGTTCGGATCGCCCACCTGCAACTGGAAACCGAAGAAGGCGCGGTAGAGGAAGGTGCCGAGGATGTCGGTGGAGTAGTTCGGCCCCGCCAGCGCGCCCTGCGCGGTGTAGATCAGGTCGAAGGCGTTGAAATTGCCGACGAAGGTGAGGATCGAGATGATGCCGATGGCGGGCAGGATTAGCGGCAGCTTGATCTTCCAGAACTGCGCCATGCCGGTGACGCCGTCGCATTCGGCCGCCTCGATCACCTCGTCGGGGATGGAGAGCAGCGCGGCGTAGATCAGCATCATCGGTATGCCGACGAACTGCCACACCGAAACCAGGCTGAGCGCGGTGAGCGCATAGGCTTCCTTGCCGAGCCATGGCGTGAACAGGCTTTTCAGGCCGATCAGGTCGAGCAGGTTGGGCGCCACGCCCCACAGCGGCGACAGGATCAGCTTCCAGGTAAAGCCGACGATCACAAAGGACAACACCGTCGGCACGAAGATGGCGGTGCGGTAGAAGGCGGCGAAGCGCAGGCGCGGGCTGGAAAGCAGCGCCGCCAGCAGGATGCCGATCGGGTTCTGCACCAGCATGTGGATGATGAAGAACCAGATGTTGTTGCGCAGCGCGTTCCAGAAGCCGGCCGACCAGTTCGGATCGCCGAACAGGATGCGGAAATTGCCTAGCCCGACGAAAGTCTGCGCGTTCTCCACGCTGCGAAACAGCGAAAGTTGCAGCGTACCGAACAGCGGCAGGATCATGACCGCCGTGTAGACGATCACCGCCGGCGCCAGGAACACGCCGATGTGCCAGCGGAAAGGTCTTTTCGGTGCTGCTTCTGTGGCCATGAACGCGGTTCCCGTCCGCTCGCCCTTGTCGGGATGCGGCGCGCCGATCCCGTTCGCATCCTCTTATGAGGAAGGCCGGAAAGCAAACGCGATGAAGTGTAGGTTGGCTATGGTGCGGGAGGACGGATGAAGGTCGGCTCAGACCTTCCTCGTTCCTCAGCCCTGGCCTTCTCCGTCGCCCTCCCCGCCAAGGGGGAGGGCGCGAGGAAGAGCCTTACTTCGCCGGCTTGTACCAGCCGTCCAGGCCTTTCTGCAGCTTCTCGGCCGCCTGCTCCGGCGTATCGGTGCCGTTGATGACGTTGGCCGATTCGACCCAGGTCTCGTTCTCGAGGTTCGGCGTGCCGCGCGACAGGATCTGGTAGGTCGAGCGGATGGTCGACTTGCATTTGCCGCGCCAGGACACGAATTCCTGCGCCAGCGGGTCCTTCATGTCGACCGGCTTGGAGTTCAGGCTGAAGAAGCCCGGCAGCGCGTTGGCGTAGATCTCGGCGAATTCCGGCGAGGCCACCCAGGACAGGAATTTCTTGGCTGCGTCCGGATTCTTGCTCTTGGCGTTGAGGCCGATGCCGATGTCGTTGTGGTCGGAGATGTAGCAGGTGTCGCCCGCCTTCTCGACCGGCGGCGGGAAGGCGCCCATCTTGAACTGCGCCTGGCTGTTGAACACCGAGATCTCCCACGAGCCAGCCGGATAGATGGCGGCGCGGCCGAGCGTGAACAGGTTCTGGCTGTCGGGGTAGGTCTGCGCCTCGAAGCCGTCGCCGAGATAGGGCTTCCACTTGGCCAGTTCCTTGAACGGCGCCACCCAGTCCGGATCGGTCAGCTTCTGCTCGCCCTTGATCAGCGCCAGGCGGCCTTCCTCGCCCTTCCAGTAATTCGGGCCGATGTTCTGGTAGCCCATGGTCGCGGCCTCCCACAGGTCCTTGGTGCCCATGGCCATCGGGGTGTAGGTGCCGTCCGCCTTGATCTTGTCGAGCGCGGCGAAGAACTCGTCGCGGGTCTCCGGCACCTTGATGCCGAGCTTGTCGAAGGCTTCCTTGTTGTAGATGAAGCCATGGATGACCGAGGCCATCGGCACGCAGAAGGTGGCCTTGCCGTCATCTGTGGTCCACGCCGCCTTGGCGACCGGCGAGAAGTTCTCCATGCCGGGAAGCGTGGTCAGGTCGGTGAGGTTGCCCTTGTTGTAGAGCTCCAGCGACTTGTCGAACGGGCGGCAGGTGATGAGGTCGCCCGCGGAGCCGGCCTGCAGCTTGGCGCCCAGCGCGGCGTCGTACTCGGTCGGGGCGGAAGGAGAGAAGGTGACCTTGATGCCCGGATTCTTCGCCTCGAAGGCGGGGATCAGCTTTTCCTGCCAGATGCTCAGATCGTCGTTGCGCCAGCTCTCGACGTTCAGCGTCACGTCCTGCGCCTGCGCGGCGCCTGCCGCGCCGAGGATGCTGGAACCCAGCAGAAGCGCCGTCAGCAGTTTCAGTTTCATGCTCAGTCTCCCTGTTGACCTTGTCATTATTGGATTTGACGAGATCGGAGGTGTTCAGCCCCCTGTTCCCTTCGGCTGGCGCAAAGCGTCCGCTGCAATCGGCCGCGCGCAATCGTTCCGGCCGCGCAGGGGCGGCAGGTGAGGGTTGCGCACGGGATCCCGCGCGAGGTTTTGCGATTTCGGCAATGAATGGGGAACGGCACGAAGCCGCCGGTCGGCCGGCTTTCCTGCGTCGCAGCACTGCGCCCTGATGCGCGATAGCGCCATCCTGTTTCCTCCACTCCAGTGACAATACCAAAAAAATACCACTTGTCCACCGGCATTAAGAAGTTTGCGGCGCTCCGGTCTGCCGGGGGCAAATTCACGCATAATTTCAACAAATTGCGCTTAACTTTTCCGCAAGAAAAATTAAGCGCTTGGCTATTGGTATTTTATTGGTATTATCTTCGCGAGGAGGACCTTGCGTGCAATTCGTGCTCGGCATCGACGGCGGCGGAACCAGTTGTCGCGCCGCCCTGGCAACGCCGGACGGCGTTGTGCTCAGTCGCGCCAAGAGCGGCGCGGCCAATATCCGCACCGACCTCACCGGCGCTCGCACGAATATCGTGGATGCCGCGCGCCAGGCGTTCCTGGCAGCCGGGCAGGACCCCGATCTCATTCCGCGCACGCCCGCCGTCCTCGGTTTGGCCGGGGCCAATGTCGGCACCTACAGCCAGCAATTGGCGGCGATCCTGCCTTTCGTCGAAAGCCGCGTCGAAACCGATGCCGAGATCGCGCTGGAGGGCGCGGTCGGGCCGAATGACGGCGCGATCGCCATCCTCGGCACCGGCACGGCCTATATGGTGCGCCGGGACGGCGTCTCGCGCGCGATCGGCGGCTGGGGGTTCCAGGTCGGCGACCAAGGCAGCGGCGCGCGCATCGGCCGCGACCTGCTCGAGCAGACCCTGCTCGCCTATGACGGCATCCGCGCGGCTTCGCCGCTGACGCGCGAGATGCTTTGCGTGTTCCGCAACGACCCGCAGGACGTGGTGGAATTCACCACCAACGCCAAGCCGGGGGACTTCGGCGGCTTCGCGCCGAAAGTGTTCGATGCCGCCGAAAAGGGCGACGAGGTGGCCGTCTGGATCGTCGCCAAGGCGGTGGCCGACGTCGAGGCGTCCCTTGCCGTGCTCGGCCTGCATGAAGGCGACACGCTCTGCCTGCTCGGCGGCCTGGCGCCGCTTTACGCGCCGCGCCTGTCGCCCCGCTACCGCGACCTGCTCAAGGCCCCGCTGGACGACGCGCTGGGCGGCGCCGTGCGCATGGCCGCGCGCGTGTTCGCCGCCGGGCCGGAGGCGGCGCTGTGACCGACGTCGCCGACCATATCTTCGGGCGGCTGAAGCAATCGGCGCAAGGCGGCGCGCCGCTCTATCTCCAGCTTCGCCGCAGCATCGAGGACGCCGTGCGCAGCGGCCTGATCGGGCCGGGCGACGCGCTGCCTTCCGAGCGCGACATCGCCTCTCGCGCCGACATCTCGCGCGTCACCGTGCGCAAGGCCGTGCAGGACCTGGTCAAGGGCGGCGTGCTCGTCCAGCGCCACGGTTCGGGCACCTTCGTGGCCCCGCGCCCGGAGCGCGTGGAACAGTCGCTTTCGCTGCTCACCTCCTTCACCGAGGACATGGCCCGGCGCGGCATGGCGGTGCAGTCGCGATGGCTGGAGCGCGGCCTTTATGCGCCTTCGCCGGAAGAGATCATGGTGCTCGGCCTCGGCTCGGGCGAACAGGTGGCGCGGGTGGAACGCCTGCGCATCGCCAACGATACGCCGCTTGCCATCGAGCGCGCCTCGCTGTCGGCGCGACTCCTGCCGGACCCCGAAACGGTCGGTCCCTCGCTCTACAGCGCGCTGGAAAAGACCGGAAATCGTCCCGTTCGGGCGGTGCAGCGTATCTCGGCCATAAATCTGGGTGAGACTGACGCCGGGCTGCTGGAAGTGGCCTCGGGCTCGGCCAGCCTGCGCATCGAACGCATTTCCTATCTGGCCAGCGGCAAGGTGGTGGAGTTCACCCGCTCGGTCTATCGCGGCGATGCCTATGATTTCGTGGCGGAACTGCGGCTCGGCGAGGCCGATGGAGATGGTGGAGGTCGCGGATGACGAAGACGCATATGCGCCGCGAGATCGAGGAGATTCCCGAGGCGGCGGCGCGCCTGCTCGAGCGTTCGGGCCCGGCGCTGACGGAAGCGGGGCGCGGCATCAGCGCCCGCGATCCGCATTTCGTGGTGACGGTGGCGCGCGGCTCCTCCGACCATGCCGCCACCTTCATGAAATATGCGGTGGAGCTGACCGCCGGGCTGGCGGTCGCGTCCGTCGGCCCTTCCGTGGCCTCCATCTATGGCGCGAAGCTGCGGCTGGAAGGCTCCGCCTGCCTGGCGATCTCGCAGTCGGGCAAGAGCCCGGACATTCTGGCCATGGTCGAGAGCGCCCGCGCCCGCCGCGCGCTCACCGTGGCCTTGACCAATACCGCCGATTCTCCGTTGGCGGCCGCGTCGGACTACGCCATCGACATCCTGGCGGGGCCGGAGCGCAGCGTTGCCGCCACCAAGACCTTCGTCAATTCGGCCGTTGCGGGGCTGGCGCTGATGGCGCATTGCACTGGCGACGAGGCCCTGCTTGCGGCGCTGCGGGGCCTGCCGGAAAAGTTCCGCGAGGCGGTGCATTGCGACTGGATGGAACTGGCGAGTGCGCTGGAAGGCCATACTTCCCTGTTCATCCTCGGGCGCGGGCCGTCGCTGGCCATCGCCTCGGAGGCGGCGCTGAAGTTCAAGGAAACCTGCGCCTACCACGCCGAGGCCTATAGCGGGGCGGAGGTCATGCACGGGCCGATGGCGATGGTCGGGCCGACCTTCCCCGTGCTGGCGCTGGCCGCGCGCGATGCGGCGGAGGCCTCGCTCGCCGAGGCCGCCGACAGCCTCGCGGCCAAGGGCGCGACCGCCTTCGTCACTTCGGCGCTGTCCAGGGCGGCGCGCAAGCTGCCGCATGTCGCGACCCGCCATCCGCTGACCGACCCGCTGACGCTGATCGTGTCCTTCTATGCCTTCGTGGAAGCTTTTGCGCGCCGGCGCGGGCTGGACCCCGACGCGCCGCCCAATCTGCGCAAGGTGACGGAGACGGTATGAGTACGAGGCTTGCGCTCACCGGCGCCCGCATCTTCGACGGCGGCCATTGGCATGACGGTGCGGCGCTGGTTGTCGCCGACGGGCTTGTGGAGGCCATCGTCGCGCGTGCCGACATCGGTGGCGGCGTGCAGGCCGTCGATCTCGGCGGCGGCATGCTGGTGCCCGGTTTCGTCGACCTGCAGGTCAATGGAGGCGGCGGGGTGATGCTCAACGACCATCCCGATCTGGACTCGATCCGCACCATCTGCGCAGCGCACGCGCCTTTCGGCACCACCGCGCTGCTGCCGACGCTGATCACCGACACGCCCGAGATCACCAGGGCCGCCATCGCGGCCGGCGAGCAGGCGGCGGCCGCCAAGGTGCCGGGCTTCCTCGGCCTGCATCTGGAAGGCCCGCACCTGTCGCTGGCCCGCAAGGGCGCGCATGACCCGAAGCTGATCCGTCCCATGACCGACGCCGATCAGGCCGCGCTGATCGCGGCGCGCAAGAAGATGCCGGTGCTGCTCACCACGATCGCGCCGGAATCGGTCGATGCCGCGCGGGTCGAGGCGCTGGCGAAGGCCGGCGTCGTCGTCAGTCTCGGCCACTCCGACACGTCCTATGAGGTTGCGACGGGTTACGCCGGCGCCGGCGCGTCGATGGCCACGCATCTGTTCAACGCCATGAGCCAGCTCGGCAATCGCGAGCCGGGGCTTGCCGGCGCGGCCATCGATGGCGGCGCTTTTTCTGCCGGGCTGATCGCGGACGGCATTCATGTCCATCCGGCGACCATGGGCGCTGCCCTGCGCGCCAAGAAGGGCCCGGGGCATGTCTTCCTCGTCACCGACGCCATGGCCACCATCGGCACGGACATGGCCTCCTTCGCGCTGAACGGCCGCACCATCTACCGCAAGGACGGCAGCCTGCGGCTGGCCGACGGCACGCTGGCCGGAGCCGATCTCGACATGATCTCGGCCGTGCGCTTCATCCACCGGGTCATCGGTGTCGAACTGGAAGAGGCGCTGCGCATGGCCTCCGCCTATCCGGCCGAGGCGGTGGGGCAGGGGCAAAGGCTCGGCCGCTTCGCCAAGGGCATGGCCGCCGACATGGTCTCGCTGTCGGATAATCTGGACGTCAGGGGCGTCTGGATCGGCGCCCGGCAGGTTTTCGGCGGCTAAAGCCGGCTATTTCCGAGCCGCGTCGGCGGCGGAACGAATCGCTTCGATATTGTTGCGATACGCCTCGACGCTGCCGCCCTTGAACACGGCCGCGCCCGCCACCAGCACGTCCGCGCCGGCTGCCGTGACGAGCGGCGCGGTTTCGGGCGAAACGCCGCCGTCGATCTCGATGCGGATCGGCCGGTTGCCGATCATCGCCTTCACGCGCCGCACCTTGTCGACGATGGCCGGTATGAAGGCCTGTCCGCCGAAGCCGGGATTGACCGTCATGATGAGAACGAGGTCGAGCCGGTCGAGCACATATTCGATGGCGCTCTCGGGCGTGGCCGGGTTGAGCGACACGCCTGCCTTCAGGCCGAGGTTGCGGATCGTCTGCAGCGAGCGGTCGAGATGCGGGCCCGCTTCGGCATGGACGGTCAACCCGTCGCAACCGGCTTCCGCGAACGCCTCCAGATAGGGGTCCGCCGGCGCGATCATCAGGTGGCAGTCGAAGAACTTGGTCGTGCGGCCGCGGATCGCCTTGATGACCGGCGCGCCGAAGGTGATGTTCGGCACGAAATGGCCGTCCATCACGTCGAGATGGATCCAGTCGGCGCCGGCTGCCGCCACCGCCTCAACCTCATCGCCGAGTTTCGAGAAATCCGACGCCAGCACCGATGGCGCGATCAGGGTCTTGGTCATATCCGTATGCGCTCCTAACGACATGCCTGGGACAAGAACTTGAAGCGCGTCGTTTGAATCCGTCTGCTCGCGACGCGCTTTAGTCGCAGCGGCATTGCTTGTCGACAACAAAAAGCCGTTCTCCGCGCATGTTGCACGGCATTCGTTGCGCCGCCCATCTCGACAAAGCCGGATTTTTTTGACTGATTGAAAGCACTGGCCGCAGAGTGGGTCGGATTTGGAGGACACTTGATGCTCGATCGTGCCGCGCTTCTGCTTTGCCTGCTTGCTCTTGGCGGCTGCGGCGCCAATTCGCTGGCTTCCGCCGAAGACAGCGACGTGCAGTCGTCCCTGCAATACGACAAGATGGCGTGCGGCCCGCTGCTCTCGCAGCGTAACGCGCTGGCGCAGCGTTACGGCCTGCCGCAGGAGGCCAAGCCGGCCTTCTCCAACGTCCCCGCCGGTTTCGGCACTGTCGTTCCCGACATCCGGTCCGCTGCCGAACGCGACAAGCAGAAGGCTGCCGGCGAGATCGACGCCATGAACCGCTCGCTCATGCGCCGCCAATGCGCCGGCGCGCCGAAGAAGCCATCGGCGTAAGGCGATGGCGCATCCGAAGCTCGTCTAATAACCGGCTTCGCGGTCCACGACGTTTTCCAGTTTCTCGCCGCGTTCGAAGGCGTTCATCTGGCGCAGCATGATCGGCACCAGATGGTTGGGATCCGAGGTCGCCGCCGCGTGCGGGGTGACGAACACTTTCGGATGGCCCCAGAGTGGGCTGGTCTTGGGCAAGGGCTCGACCTCGAACACGTCGAGGCTCGCCTCCTTCAGCGTGCCGTCGTCCAGCGCGCGCAGGATGTCGGCATCCTTTTGCAGCCGACCGCGCCCGGCATTGATCAGTACCGAGCCGCCGAGCGCATTGCGTTTGCGAAGGTGTTTCAGCAGGCTGTGGTTGACGATGCCGCGCGTTGCCGGCGTCAGCGGCAGCAGCACCACGAGGATGTCCGTGGCGTTGAGGAAGGGGATCAGGCCCGCCTCGCCGTGGAAGGTGGTGACACCCTCCATCTTTTGCTCCCGCCGCGACCAGCCGTTCAGGCGAAAGCCCAGCGCATGCAAGGCCGATGCGGCGGCGCGGCCGAGATTGCCGAGGCCCATGATGCCGACCGAAACGTCTTCCGCCGTCCGCTGCGTGGGCTCGCGCCACACTTTCTTGGCCTGCTGGCCGCGGAAGAGCAGCCCCTGACGATGATGGTCGAGTACCCGCCAGACTATGTATTCGGTCATGTGCCGGCTGAGATTGTCGGCCACCACGCGCACGATCGGAACGTCCGGAATGGTCTGGTCGGCGAAGATATGATCGACGCCAGCGCCGATGGAAAAGATCACCTTGAGATTGGGCAGCCTGGACAGAAGGTTCGGCCGCTGCTTCCACACCACGGCGTAGGCGATGGACGGGTCCGCGGGACCGTCCGGTTCGGTGACGACCTCGCGCTCAGTCGAAAGAAGTTCGTGCCATCGTTGCGGGTGGAAGCCGGTGACGGCAAGCAGGACGCGACCCTTGTCCATGTCAGGCATTTTCCGGAAAATCTCCAAATCCAAATCAGTCGCTGACCACGCCGGCCGGTGCCGTCTCGATGCGGAAGGCGGCCGAGATCAGGGCCCGAGTATAATCGGTTTGCGGGTTTTCAAAAATCTGCCGGGACGGCCCGGCCTCGACCACCTTGCCGTTGCGCATGACGATGACGTCGTTGGAGAGCGCGCGGATGACCTTGAGATCGTGGCTGATGAACAGATAGGCCAGATCGTGCTTGGCCTGGAGGTCGCGCAGCAGGTCCACCACCTGCGCCTGCACGCTCATGTCCAGCGCCGAGGTCGGTTCGTCCAGCATGACGAAGCGGGGCTTCAGCACCATGGCGCGGGCGATCGCCACGCGCTGGCGCTGGCCGCCGGAAAATTCGTGCGGGTAGCGGAAGCGGGTGGCCGGATCGAGCCCCACTTCGTTGAGCACGTCCACCACGCGCCGGTCACGCGCGTCCGCGTCGAGTTTCGGTTCGTGGATCTTCAGCCCTTCCTCGATGATCTCGGCGATGGACATGCGTGGGCTGAGTGAGCCGAACGGATCCTGGAACACGATCTGCAGGTCGCTGCGCAGCGGCCGCATCTCGTTGAAGGACAGCTTGTTGATGTCCTGTCCCTCGAACTTGATCCGCCCCGTCGAGGAAATCATGCGGGCGAGCGCCAGACCCAGCGTGGTCTTGCCGGAGCCGGATTCGCCCACCACGCCCAGCGTCTGGCCGGCGCGTACGGTGACGTCGATGCCGTCCACGGCCTTCACGTGGTCGACCACGCGGCGGAAGAAGCCCTGCTTGATCGGGAACCAGACCTTGATGTCCTCGCCGCGCATCACCGGCTTTGCCTCCGGGTCGGCCACGGGCGGCTTGCCCTTCGGCTCGGCCGCGAGCAGGTGCCTGGTATAGGCGTGCTGCGGATTGGCGAAGATGTCCGCGGTCGGGCCGGTCTCGACGATCTTGCCCTTGGTCATCACGCAGACCCGGTCAGCGATCTTGCGCACGATGCCGAGATCGTGGGTGATGAACAGCATCGACATGCCGTTCTTTTCCTTGAGCCTGGCCAGAAGCTCCAGGATCTGCGCCTGCACGGTGACGTCGAGCGCGGTGGTCGGCTCGTCGGCGATCAGCAGTTCCGGTTCGTTGGCAAGCGCCATGGCGATCATGACGCGCTGGCGCTGGCCGCCCGAAAGCTGGTGCGGATAGGCCGAAAGCCGCTTTTCCGGCTCGCGGATGCCGACCTCGTTGAGCAGTTGCAGCGTTCGCGTGCGCGCCTGCTTCTCGCCCATCCCCTGATGCAGGGACAGGATTTCGCCGATCTGCCGCTCGATCGTGTGCAGCGGATTGAGCGAGGTCATCGGCTCCTGGAAGATCATGGTGATCTTGTTGCCGCGCACGCTGCGCAGTTCCCTTTCGCCGAGGGCCATGAGGTCCTTCCCGTCGAACAGGATTTGTCCGGAGGGATGGCTGGCGGTCGGGTAGGGCAAAAGCTTCAGCACCGACAGCGCCGACACCGACTTGCCCGAGCCGGATTCGCCCACCAGCGCGACAGTCTCGCCCTTGGCGATGTCGAAGGAGATGTGGTCGACCGCGAGCGACGTCGAACCGCCCTGCGCGAAGGCGACGGAAAGATCACGGACGGAAAGCAGGGGAGAGGTCAAACGGCAGCCTCGACGTCG
Source organism: Mesorhizobium sp. SP-1A (assembly GCF_032460275.1). Lineage (NCBI taxonomy): Bacteria > Pseudomonadati > Pseudomonadota > Alphaproteobacteria > Hyphomicrobiales > Phyllobacteriaceae > Mesorhizobium > Mesorhizobium sp. SP-1A. The sequence goes on from NZ_JAVXZD010000001.1 coordinate 348,863, forward strand.
GTGTGCCGGAAATCGTCGCCTTTGAACAGCAGTGGCTCGCCGCGTGCCTTGGCGAGCGCATAGGCGAAGCAATCGCCGAGGTTGAGCTTGGCCTTGTGGTTGCCTTTGCCAAAAGTCTGGTAGGCTTCACGGGCGAGGCGGGCCTGTTCGGGCTCTACAGAAACGAGACGTATGCCGAGTTTGTCGAGCAGCGGATCGATGGCGGCCGAAAGCTCGGGCGTATTCCCGCGATCCAGCTTCAAGGCTAGCTCCAGATAGTTGACGGGCGATATGACCGCGTCGCCCGTGTAGTTCATGAGAGTGTCGCTGTAGCGCCTTCGATCCGGCTCCTCGAACAGGATCGACAGTATCACCGAGGCATCCACGATCATTTGGGCAGTCCCCATTCGTCGTAGAGGTCGGAATGATCGCTGGTGAGGCCCGGCGGCGGGGGCGGAAGCTTCGCCAGAAATTCTTCGAGGTCACGTTTCCGGCGCTCGATGTCGCGGTCCTTGCGAATCCTCTCCAGACGCATTTCCAGCGCATGTTGAATGGCAGAAGTGATCGTCTCGCCCGTCTCTTTCGCCAATTCGCGTGCCAGGCGCTCCACGGTGGAGTTCTTGATGTTCATGCCCATTGCAGCTTCCACGGTAGAAAGTCTGCTGCTTTATACCATATCGCGACCATCACCGGAACGTCTTCCTCGGATCGAAGGCGTCGCGCGTGGCCTCGCCGACGAAGATCAGCAGCGACAGCATGACGGAGAGCGTGACGAAGCCGGTGATGCCGAGCCATGGCGCGTTGAGATTGCGCTGGCCCTGTTTCAGCAATTCGCCGAGCGAAGCCGAGCCGGGCGGCAGGCCGAAGCCGAGGAAGTCGAGCGAGGTCAGCGTCGAGATCGAGCCGTTGAGGATGAAGGGCAGGAAGGTCAGCGTCGCCACCATGGCGTTGGGCAGGAGATGCCGGAAGATGATGGTGCGGTTGGGCACGCCGAGCGCGCGGGCGGCGTTGACATATTCGAAGTTGCGCGCGCGCAGGAATTCCGCCCGCACCACGCCGACGAAGGCGACCCAGGAAAACAGCAGCATAAGGCCGAGCAGGATGAAGAAGCCGGGCGGCAGCACCGCTGCCACGATCAGCAGCAGATAGAGTACGGGGATGGCCGACCAGATCTCGATGAAGCGCTGGAACAGAAGGTCCACCCAGCCGCCGAAATAACCCTGGATGGCGCCGGCCGACACGCCGATGAGGGCCGAGCCGATGGTGAGGATGAGCCCGAACAGCACCGAGATGCGGAAACCGTAGATGACGCGCGCCAGCACATCGCGCGCCTGGTCGTCGGTGCCCAGCCAGTTCCAGTTGCCGACGATGCAGTCGGGATCGTTCGAACCTTGCGGATATTGCGCGCAGCGCTTCCGTGCGTCGTATTCCCAGGAGGGTTTCGCCGGGGCCGCCTCCGGCACGGCGTTGTTGACGGTACGATAGGAATAGCGGATCGGCGGCCAGATCATCCAGCCATGGGCGTTGATCTCGTCGCGGATCACCGGGTCGCGGTAGTCGGTCACGGCATAGAAGCCACCGAACTTTTCCTCCGGATAGGCCACGAGGACGGGGAACAGGATCTCGCCCTTGTAGGAGGCGAGGATCGGCTTGTCGTTGGCGATGAATTCCGAAAACAGCGACAGCACGAACAGCACGAGGAAGATCCACAGCGACCAGTAGCCGCGCCGGTTTGCCTTGAAATTGGCCCAGCGGCGCTGGTTCAGCGGCGAAAGCCGCGGCCGAGGCCTGCGCTCCTCGATCTGCGTTTCGACCGCTGCCTTCAACTGGATGTCCGACATCAGACATCCCTCCGCTCGAAGTCGATGCGCGGATCGATCCAGGTGTACATGAGGTCGGAGATCAGGCTGATGAACAGGCCGATCAGCGAGAAGATGTAGAGGTTGGCGAAGACGACGGGATAGTCGCGGTCGACCACCGATTTGAAGCCGAGAAGGCCGAGCCCGTCGAGCGAGAAGATGTTCTCGATCAGCAGCGAGCCGGTGAAGAAGGCCGAGATGAAAGCGCCTGGAAAGCCGGCGATCACGATCAGCATGGCGTTGCGGAAGACGTGGCCGTAAAGCACGCGATGTTCGCTGAGACCCTTGGCGCGGGCCGTCACCACATATTGCTTGCGGATTTCCTCCAGGAAGGAGTTCTTGGTCAGCAGCGTCGTGGTGGCGAAGGCCGACAGCACCATGGCCGTGAGCGGCAGGGTGATGTGCCAGAAATAGTCGAGGATGCGCTCTGGCCAGGAAAGTTGCGACCAGTTGTCGGACGTCAGCCCGCGCAGCGGGAACCAGTCCCAGAACGATCCGCCGGCGAACAGGATCATCAAAAGGATGGCGAACAGGAAGCCGGGAATGGCGTAGCCGACGATGACGATGGCGCTGGTCCAGGTGTCGAATGTCGAGCCGTCCTTCACCGCCTTGCGGATGCCGAGCGGGATCGAGATCAGGTAGGAGAGCAGCGTGATCCACAGCCCGATCGAGATCGACACCGGCATCTTCTCCAGGATCAGGTCGATCACCGAGATGTCGCGGAAATAGCTGTCGCCGAAGTCGAAACGGGCATAGTTCCACAGCATCAGGCCGAAGCGTTCGAGCGGCGGCTTGTCGAAGCCGAACTGCTTTTCCAGCTTGGCGATGAATTCGGGATCAAGCCCCTGCGCGCCGCGATATTTTGAGTTGATGTCGCTGGCGGCATCGAATCCGGCGCCGCCCATCGTGTCGCCGCCGCCCCCGCCGCCGAGCCGGTCGGAGGAATCGCCGCCCTGGTTCGTCAGCCGGGCGATGACCTGCTCGACCGGTCCGCCCGGCGCGAACTGCACCACGACGAAGGAGATCGCCATGATGCCGAGCAGGGTCGGGATCATCAGAAGGATGCGGCGAAGGATATAGGCGCCCATCAGACCCCTGTTCCAACCGGATTGTCAGGCTTTGCCAATCTTCGCCGCCTTGTCCTTGTCGAACCACCACAACGTCTCGACCGGGAAACCGTAATCGGGCTTCGGCTCCTTGAAGCCGAACATGTCCCAATAGGCGACCCGGTGATTCGCCAGATAGTATGTTGGAATCCAGTCGAGCCGCGCGCGCAAGACCCGGTCGAGCGCGCGAAGGGCCGTCACCAGTTCCTCGCGGCTTTGCGCCTTGCCGGCGGCCTCGACCAGCGCGTCGACAGCCGGGCTTTTGGTGCCCGGATAGTTGCGCGTGCCCTGCCGGTCGGCGGCGCGCGAATGATAGATCGTTTCCAGCCCGTCGAAGGTCGGCGTCGCGCCGACCGAGATCGCGGCCATGATGAGGTCGAAGTCGAATCCGTTCTGGCGAGCCTGGTATTGGGCGGAATCGACCATGCGTACGGACGCATCGATGCCGACGGCCTTCATGTTGTCCACCCAGGGCAGGAAAATGCGCGCCAGCCCGTCTTCGTTGCACAGTATTTCGGCCTTCAGCCGTTCGCCCTTGGCGTTGACGGCGAAGTCGCCGCTGCGTTTCCAGCCTGCCTCGGTGAGCAGCTTGACGGCTGCGCCGAGCAGCTTGCGGTCGCGGCCGGAGCCATCGGAAACCGGCTGCTTCACCGCCTCGCCGAAGGTCTCGGGCGGCAGTTCCGAACGGAACGGTTCCAGTAGCGCCAGTTCCTGCGGCGAGGGCATGCCGTCGGCGCGGAATTCGGATCTCTCGAAATTCGACTGCGAGCGGTCGTAGGATCCGGCAAACAACGTGCGTTTCGTCCATTCGAAGTCGAAGCACATGCCGATCGCGCGCCGCACCCGCACGTCCTGGAACTGCGCACGCCTGAGGTTGAGCGCGACGGCCTGCATGGACGGCCATTTCTCGCCGGGGAATTCGCGCTTGACCACCTTGCCCTGTTTGAGCGCGGGGAAATCATAGTCGTTGACCCAGACGCGGGCGGTGAATTCCTCGCGGTAATGCGTATCGCCCTTCTTGAACGCTTCGAAGGCCGCCTGCCGCTCCTGGTAGAAGTCTATGCGGATGCGGTCGAAATTGTACTGTCCGCGATTGACGGGCAGGTCCTTGCCCCAATAGTCGGCCACGCGTTCATATTCGATGAATTGCCCCGCCGAGACGCGACCGACCTTGTAGGGGCCGGAGCCGAGCGGCGGCGTCATGCGTCCGGCCTCGAAATCATTGGCCGTGTAGTACGCCTTGGACACGACCGGCATGGTGGCGACCGTCAGCAGCGTCTGCGAAGATTGCTTCCCGGAAAAGGTGAGCCGCACGGCGCGCGCGTCGAGCGCCTTGGCCCCGGTCAGTTCGCGTAGCGGCAACAGCAGATCGGGATGGCCCTTGTCCTTGTAGAGCATGAGCGAGAAGGCCACATCCTCCGCCGTGATGGGCGTGCCGTCGTGCCAGCGCGCCTGCGGCCTCAGCGCGAAGTCGTAGCTGTTGCGGTCCGCCGAAATGGTCACGCTTTCGGCCAGCAGCCCATAGATGGCGTCCGGCTCGTCCGCCGCGCGTGTCATCAGCGCGTCGAAGCACAGCTCCATGCGCGGCGGCGCATCGCCCCTCAGCGTGAAGGAATTCAGCGTGTTGAAAGTGAAAGGGCTCTGGTTGTAGGCCCAGTTCGGCGGCGGGAAGTTGAAGCTGCCGCCCTTCGGCGCGTCCGCGTTCACATAATCGAACTGTTTGAAATCGGGCGGATATTTCAGGTCTCCGAACACCGAAAGCCCGTGCAGCCTGGTGCCGGTGGGGCTGGCGGCGAAGGCGGCGCCCGGCACCAGCGCAACCGCGCAGGTGGCAGCGCCCAGAGCGAGGAAGTCGCGGCGAGGCAGTCCGCGCATCAGTCGGCGCTCTTGTACTTGGCGGCCAGGGCTTTTTCCTTGTCCAGGTCGACCCACCAGGATTCGACGTCCGGCCCCAGATAGGTCGGCTGTTTGTCGGGCAGGCCGAACTTGTTCCAATAGGCCAGCCAGACGTCGGGCCGGGTGAACTGCGGCACCACATAATAGTTCCACAACAGCACCCGGTCGAGCGCATGGGTCGCCGCGATCAGGTCGTTGCGGTCCTTGGCGAAGATGACGCGATCGACCATCGCGTCCACGACCGGGCTCCTGATGCCGGAATAGTTGCGCGAACCGGCCGTGCCGGCGGCCTTCGAACTCCAGTAGTCGCGCTGCTCGTTGCCGGGGGAGTCGGACTGCGGCAGGACGGCGGTGATCACGTCGAAGTCGAAATTGTTGACCCGGTTGATATATTGCGTGTCGTCGATCAGGCGCAGCGTGGCGTTGACGCCGATCTTGCGCAGATTGGCGATATAGGGGTTGATCGTCGGCTCGGCGCCCTGCCGGTGGTCGAGGATCTCGAAGGCGAAGGGCTGGCCGGTCTTGGCGTTGACCATCTTGCCGTTCTTGATCACCCAGCCGGCCTGGGCGAAGAGGTCGACCGCCGCCTTGAGGTTCTTCCGCTCGGCCTGCGGCGTATCATAGACGGGCAGCCTGAATTCCTGGGTGAACAGTTCGGGCGGCAGCTGGTCCTTGTACTGGTCGAGGATTTTCAATTCCTCGCCTCGCGGCAGTCCGCTGGAGGCAAGGTCGCTGCCCATGAAATAGCTGGTGATGCGGGTGTTGAGCCCGAAGGACTGGGTGCGGTTGATCGTGTCGAAGTCGAAGGCATAGCTGAGCGCCTCGCGCACGCGCCTGTCCTGGAACAGCGGCCGGCGCGTGTTCATCACGAAGCCCTGCATCGCCGCACGGGAATTTGCCTTGAATTCCTTCTTGATGACGTCGCCGGCCTTCAGTGCGGGGAAATTGTAGACGGTCATCCAGCGGCGGGCGCTGTTCTCGCTGTTTATGTCCTCGAAGCCGCCCTTGATGAAGGCGAGCCAGGACGCGCTCTCGTCGAGGAAATAGGTGTAGCGACGGGCGTCGAAATTCTCGCGGCCGATCTTCACCGGCAGCTTGGCGCCCCAATAGTCCGGCACCCGCTCCCAGATGATCTCGGCGCCCGGCTTGAAGCTCTTGATCTTGTAGGCCGCGGAGCCGAGCGGCGGCTCCAGCGTGGGCCGGGCGATGTCGCGCTTCTTGCCGTTCTTGTCCGTGCCTTCCCACCAGTGCTTGGGCAGCACCACGAGATCGCCCAGAATCTTGGGCAGTTCGCGGTTGCCCTTCTGGTTGAAACGGAACTCCACCTCGCGCTCGGAGGTCGCCACCGCTTCGGTCACGTTTTCGAAATAGCGGTTGTACATCGGGCTGTTGGCCTTCAGCATGTTGAAGGACCACACCACGTCTTCCACGGTGATGGGCTTGCCGTCATGCCATTTCGCGTTCGGATTGAGCCGGTAGGTCACCGAGGAATAGTCGTCCGGATATTTGTAGGCCTCGGCGACGAGCGGGTGGTAGACGCTGCCCTCGTCGGTCGCCTGCTCCATCAGCGTGTCGTAGAGCAGCCCGCCGCCGAACTGCGAGAAGCCTGCCGCCGGCGAACCCTGGACGATATAGGGATTGAAGCTGTCGAAGGTGCCTTGCACCGTCGAGTTCAGCGTACCGCCTTTCGGGGCGTCGGGATTGACGTAGTCGTAGCGCTGGAAGTTTTCGCCATATTTGGAATCGCCCAGCAGGGACGAGGTGGTGCGCCATTCCTCCGCGTTAGCCGGCGCCAGGGCACCGGCCAGGCTGCCCGCGACCAAAGCCGCCATCAGGAACCTGGAACCCGCTCCCGCCCGATAAAATCGCATTCGCCGTCCTTCGTCCTGCCGTTTCGCCCGCAATCTAACCCATTCTGCCGGTGTGGGAACCGGGCGCGGGGCGCGGGAAAAGAAAAAGCCGGGCAGAACCCGGCTTTTTCATGAAGACAGTCGGAAAAAGCGGCGTTACTGCGCCGGTGCCGGCTTGGCCTCGGCCGGCTTGTTTTCCGCAGGCGCGGCAGGCTGCGTTTCTGCCGGCTTTGCACCTTCCGCAGGCTTGGCCGGTTCCGCGGGCTTGGCACCTTCGGCAGGCTTGGCGCCTTCGGCCGGCTTGGCCGAGGCGTCGCTGGCAGCAGCCGGTGCCGCGCCGGGCGCGGGCAGCGGCTTCGGATTGTCGGAAAGCGTGCGCAGATAGGCGATGACGTTTGCGCGGTCTTCTTCCTTCGGCAGGCCGGCGAAGCCCATCGCCGTGCCCTTCACGAACTTCTTCGGTGAGGTCAGGAAGTGGTTGAGGTTCTCATAGGTCCACTTCTCCTGGCCGCCCTTGGAGAAATCCTTCATGCCGGCCGAATAGGAGAAGCCCTCATGCTCGGCGACCGGACGGTCGATCAGGTCCCACAGGTCCGGGCCGACCTTGTTGGGGCCGCCCTTCTCGCCCGAGTGGCAGGCCTGGCACTTCTTGAAGATGCCTTCGCCGACCTTGGGATCGGCAGTGGCGAGCAGGTCGGCGATCGGCTTCTCGGCCGCCGGTGCGGCTCCGCCGCCGGCACCTTCGGTCGGCTCGGCCGCCTCGATGGCGAAGCCGGGCTTTTCGGGAGTCGGCGAGGCGAACAGCGAGTCGGAAACGATGCCTACCGAAAAGACGACGAAGCAGGTTCCCAGCAGTCCACCGAGTACTTTGTTGATTTCAAAAGAGTCCATTCACCCCTGCTCCCTTTTCCGTCGGACCCGACCCGTCCTGACGGACCGACGGCATCTCCATCCGCTCCCGAAGGGAGGCGGTCAAATCGGGCGGAAACTAGGTCTTTTGCTCTTTCGTTGCAACACCTATAAGGACGCATCCTATGAGACGTTTTGCCACTTTTTTCCACTTAGCCTCGCCGTCCTGCCGCACATGTCGACGCTGATCCTCATTCCCGCCCGCATGGCTTCCACGCGCCTGCCTGGCAAGCCGCTGGCCGATATCGCCGGAGCCCCCATGATCGTCCATGTGGCGCGCCGTGCCGCCGAGAGCGGTCTGGGCCGGGTCGTCGTCGCGACGGACACGTCGGCGGTGGCCGAGGCGGTGCGGGCGGCAGGTTTCGAGGCGGCGATGACGCGCGCCGATCACGAATCGGGTTCCGACCGCATCTTCGAGGCTCTGACGGCCATCGATCCGGATGGCAGCGTGGATACGGTCGTCAACGTGCAGGGCGACCTGCCGACCATCGAGCCGGAACTTATAGGCGCGGCTCTGAAGCCTTTCGAGGATCCGGCGGTAGACATCGCAACGCTGGGCGTGGAGATTACGCGCGACGAGGAAAAGACCAACCCCAACGTGGTCAAGATCGTCGGCTCGCCCCGTTCGCAAACCCGGCTCAGGGCGCTTTATTTCACGCGCGCCACCGCACCCTGGGGCGAGGGGCCGCTCTATCATCATATCGGGCTCTACGCCTATCGCCGCGCCGCGCTGGAACGGTTCGTGACGCTGAAGCCCTCGCCGCTGGAAAAGCGCGAGCGTCTGGAGCAGTTGCGCGCGCTGGAAGCCGGCATGCGTATCGATGCAGAGATCGTGCGTTCCGTTCCGCTCGGCGTCGACACGCCCGAGGATCTCGAACGTGCGCGACAAATCCTATCGAACCGGGGCAGGGCCTGAGCATGGCGGAAAAGACCAACAGAATTGCCTTCCAGGGCGAGCCGGGCGCCAATTCCGACACCGCCTGCCGCAACGTCTACCCGTCCATGGAGCCGCTGCCCCGGCCGACCTTCGAGGATGCCTTCAACGCGGTCGAGACCGGCAAGGCCGACCTCGCCATGATCCCGATCGAGAACACCATCGCCGGGCGGGTGGCCGACATCCACTACCTGCTGCCGGAATCGAAGCTGCACATCGTGGGCGAATATTTCCTGCCCATCCACTTCCAACTCATGGTGCTGCCCGGCGTGAGGCGCGAGGAGATCAAAAGCGTCCACAGCCATATCCACGCGCTTGGCCAGTGCCGCAAATACATCCGCAAGAACGGCTGGAAGCCTATCGTGGCTGGCGACACCGCGGGCGCCGCCAAGCTGGTGGCGGAGGAGGGGGACCGCACCATGGCCGCGCTCGCGCCCGAACTCGCCGCCTCGCTCTATGGGCTCGACATCATCGAGGAGAATGTCGAGGACACCGAGGATAACATCACCCGCTTCGTCGTGCTTTCCAAAGGCAAGGACTGGGCCGAACGTCGGGACCCGGCGGTGAAGATGATGACCACCTTCGTGTTCAGGGTGCGCAACGTTCCGGCCGCGCTCTACAAGGCCATGGGCGGGTTCGCCACCAACGGCGTCAACATGACCAAGCTGGAGAGCTACCAGCTGGGCGGCGAGTTCACCGCCACGCAGTTCTACGCCGATGTCGAAGGCCATCCGGACGATGCGCCCGTGGCGCGCGCGCTGGAGGAATTGCGCTTCTTTTCGCGCGAGGTGCGCATCCTGGGCGTCTATCGCGCCAGCGATTTCCGCGAGGGACGCAAACAGGTGGAAGCCTGAGGCCCGCCTCGACAGGCAAACTTCCGGAATATGTGCAAAGCGCGTCGGCGAACCTGAAAGGTTGCGACGCGCTTCTGGAGCAATCGCCGGTCGGCGATGTGGTTGGCTTCAGGCCCGCGGCCGGGCCCATTCGGCGGCGAAATTGGAGGCCGCCCGGTCGATCGCTTCCTCGGCAAGGATGCCCTTGTTGTGGGCGAAACGTTCGAAGGCGCGCCGCGCCTCTTCGGCGGTACGGCCGCCATTGAGCGCCTTGCGGCAGGTTTCGAGTGCGCCGTCGCGATCCATGTCCGGGATTCCGCTCCATTCCAGAAGCAGGCGATAGGCGTCGAGCACTCCCGTAACCTCGTGCGGAAAGCCCAGTCCGACGAAAACCGATACAGGCTTGGCGAACTTGGAATCAGTCATGAAATCGCACTCCTTTCATGGGGTCGTGGGAAGCTCCTTGCAGCGCAGGAAACGGGCGACAGCTTGATCGGGTCCGTCACAAATGAAGAAAGATGGCGACGCGTTTGTGAGGTCATGACCGATCATCGCCTGCGCCGGCCGCCGGCGCCATGGCGCCGGAGGGCTTGGATGCATCATCAAAAGGGAGAAGGCGCGCGGCGCGCTGGTACCGCGAACGGTCGGAAACTTGTGGCTCTGAAACGGCAGCTATCCGGCTTCGGGCCGCTCCCTGCCTGTTGATTTTGCTTTGGCATATTTGCGCGACGCCGGGCGATGCCGCCTCGGTTGCGAAAATGGGCTAGAAGGAGTCGATCCAAATCGTCGCGCCCAGCGCCAGAAGCATGGGTACGACCACGATCAGTAAATCTTGCACGCGCGAATCCCAGGGCTGTAAGCCCCCGCTCTTGCGACGATCTCAGGCCTTTATTGCTTTTTTATGAACGGTTTTGTGGCCAGCCTGCTGCCGCGCCGAAATGCAAGCGCCTGTTTTCGTGTGAAGTATGGTGCGGCGCGCCGCACGCCCGATCCGGCGGCGCCGTTCATGGCAGGCATGTGCCGACGATGGAATCCGGTGTGCCCTGACACAAGCCCGCGCTGTCCCGCCCTGCGCGGATGCAGGCTTGTCCCGCCTCATTTTCGTCGTTCAAGCGCCGATCTGACGCGCAAGTTCCGCGATCTCGGCGGCTGAGAGAACGATGTCGTAGCGATAGCTCGAATTGTCCCGATAGCGTGATTTCTTGTGCAGCGATTCGGCGGTGACCGAGATGGCGATCCCTTCCGGACCGAAGCTTATCGCATCGCCGCCGAGTTCCTTGTCGAAGATGATCCTGTTGGCTCCCTCGCGCTTGGCGGGTCTCACTCTCATACGCATCTCTATCCCCGTTGTTCGACGCGGTTGAACTGGACGATGCGGGATCGGGATAGGATGGAATGGATATAGCCGAGCCCGCGCGCAAACGATGAGCTTGCGTTCAGGCCCAGGCCGGATGAACTGCCCCCACGGGATGAGGGCCCACGTACATCTGAGCGGGCGAATTTTCCGCTCGAACGGCCAGTTTGTCAACTAGCGGTAGTTTAACGCTTTCTCAGGTTGCATCCTGCTCGCCTGGGTTGCCGGCGGCTTGCCCGCAAGAATGGCCGGGACGTGCCTGTGCCCATCGCGGTCTGGAGCATTGTGGGAAATCTGGTGCCGCTTGCGTGACTCGAACACGCGACCCTCGCATTACGAATGCGATGCTCTACCAACTGAGCTAAAGCGGCCCGGGCAGGCTGGAACCCGCCAGAATGCGGCGGTGATAGACGCAACCCCGCGCGAATTCAAGATGGTTTTCTGCGATTTGCGCGCAACCGCGCGCGGCTCGCCGTGACGGGCCGGCGGATCTCGAGACAAGAAAGCGGTAGAAAAACCGCCGCTTGCATGTCTGGAGCGGCATGAATGATGCGCGGCCCGTTGATTGACGGCGTGGCTGCGGCTAACCATCATGCAACCTGGCCGTCGCGCGAAAGGGGATCTCGTTTGGACGCGATCGAAAAAGCGATCCGCAACGCTTTCGAAAAGGGCAACGCCGACGATCGCGCCTTTCGCGAGAAGGTCTATCGCTCGGCCTTCGCCGCGCTCGATCGGGCGCTGATGGCCAATCCCGGCGTCACCGTCGAAGCGGCGATCAAGCGGCGCAAGGCCATGCAGGCCAAGATCGCCGAGATCGAATCGGAATTCCTGCCGGCGGTGGGGCCGTCGCCGGAAGCCTCCGCCGACGATGCGCCGGCCGTTGAGCCGGCGGGCGGCGGTTCCGGAGCGATGCCGCCGCGTGAGCGCACGGCACAGATGCCGACGCTGGACGGGGAGCGCGAGTCGGCCAGGGCCGATGCGCCGGCATCCGGCGTCCTGCCCGTTGTGCCCGACATCATGCCGGACCGGACGCCGCCCGGTCCCGCGCCCGACGAGATCGCCGAGGTGGCGCCCGACCGCGATGCCCGGCGCATCCACGGTCGCCGGCTGCCGCTTACCGCCATTTTCTTCGGCGTGACCCTGCTTGCCGCCATAGGCATCGGCCTGTGGTGGGCCACGCAGACCGGCGCGTTCAAGACGCTGGAGGAACTCGGCCAGCCGCCGTCGCCGACGCCGACCGTGGAAGGCGACGACTATTCGCCGGACCAGAATGCCTCGGCGCCCCTCAGGCCCGGCGAGGCAGACCAGGACCGCAACTGGATCAACGTGTTCTCGCCGGACGACCCGGCGGCCGTCACCGCGCCCTCCGACGCCAAGGCGCAGGTGATGAAGGACGATACCGGCTCCTTCCTGCGCATCCAGTCGGGCGCTTCGGGTTCGGCGGTCAGCTTCGACGTCGGCCAGGGCGTGCTTGAACAGCTCGTCGGCAAGCACGCCATCTTCGACATCATCGCCCGCGCCGAGGACGGCAAGGACACGCAGATGTCGGTGGACTGCAATTTCGGCGAACTGGGTGATTGCGGGCGCAAGCGCTACGCGGTCGGCCACGAGCGCAACGAATATCTGTTCGAGGTCGAGTTTCCCAAAAAGCAGCCGGGCGCCGCCGGCACGATCGCCGTCAATTCCGACTTCGACAAGCAGGGCAAGTCGGTGGACATCTATTCGATCCGGGTGTCGGTGCAGCAATAGCACCGGGCCGTTCTACTCGTCGAGCAGCGCCTGCAGCGTCTCGATGCGGTCGGCCTCGGCGGCCGGCTTGTCCCAGCGCAGCCGCGAGATGCGCGGAAAGCGCATCGCGACGCCGGACTTGTGCCGCGTCGAGCGGTTGAGCCCCTCGAAGGCAACCTCGAGCACGAGCCCGCTGCGCCGGTCGGCGCGCACCGAACGCACCGGGCCGAAACGCTCGACGGTGTTGTCGCGCACATATTTGTCGATCTGGCGCAGTTCCTCGTCGGTGAAGCCGAAATAGGCCTTGCCCACCGGCACCAGTTCCTCCGCGCCCTCCGGTCCAGACCAGACGCCGAACGTATAGTCGGAATAGAAGCTGGAGCGCTTGCCGTGGCCGCGCTGGGCATACATCAGCACCGCGTCCACCGTATGTGGGTCGCGCTTCCACTTGAACCATGGCCCTTTCGGCCGGCCGGCGAGATAGGGTGAATCCCAGCGTTTCAGCATCACCCCTTCGATGATGGGATGCGGCGGCGCCGAGCGCAAAGCCTCCAGATCGCCCCACGCGCTGAAATTCACCAGCGGCGACAGGTCGAAGCGCATGGGATCGAGCTTCTGCGCGAAGTCGCGGAGCCTTTCCCGGCGTTCGCGGAAGGGCAGGCCGCGCACATCCTCTCCCTCGACCTGCAACAGGTCGTAGCAGCGCACGAAGGCGGGATATTGCTCCTGGATCTTCGGTGAAACCGTCTTGCGGTTCAGCCGCTGCTGCAGGTCGGAGAAGGTGCCGGTCGCCGACGGCGTTCCCACCAGAAGCTCCCCGTCCAGCACGGCATCGAAATCCACTGCGGCGAAGAGATCGGGAAAGGCGCCGGACACGTCGTCGCCGGTGCGCGAATAGAGCCGGCGCACACCACCCTCCGATGCTACCTGTACGCGGATGCCGTCCCATTTCCATTCGGCCGCATAATCGGCAGGGTCGAGCTTTTCCAGGTCGCCGTCGCCGATCGGGTTGGCCAGCATCACCGGCCGGAACAGCGCTTTGGCGGCGCGCTCCGGCTTGGGCGCGCGGCCCTCCAGCCAGGCGAACAATTCCGTATAGGGCGGCTCCAACCCATGCCACAGTTCTTCGATCTCGGACACCTCGACCGGTCCGAGATCGGCCAGGGCCTGCTTGGCGAGGCGGGCGGAGACGCCGATGCGCAGCCCGCCGGTCACCAGCTTGATGATGGCGAAGCGGGCGGGGATGGTGGCGTTGTCGAGCAGGCCGGCCAGCACGGCAGGCCCGTCGGAGCGGCTCGCCGCCTGAAGCTTTGCCACCACCTCGGCCAGCGTCATGTGGTGCCCGGCAGGAGGGTCGACCGGCGCCGGCCACACCAGCGAGACGGTCTCGGCGAGATCGCCGACATAGTCGTAGGAATAGTTGAACAGCACCGGGTCCATGCGCTCCGCCACCAGCACCCGCAGCATTGCCGGCTTCACCGCCGCGATCGACAGGTCGCCGGTGATGGCGGCCAGCGCAAGGCCGCGATCGGGATCTTCGGTCTCGCGAAGATAGTCGGTCAGCAGCCGCAGCTTGCCGTTGCGCGAGGGCGTCAGCACGAGGCGGTCGAGCAGTTCAGCGAAACGGTTCATGGCAAATATGCCTCGCCACTTCGCCGTGGTTCGCCACTTGTTGCGTCCCCTCGGGCCAGAAGGGGTGGGGGAAAGCGATCGCGCGGCGGTCGTGGCGCATCAATCTCCCTCGTCCTCGTAGCCGACCAGATGCAGCGGGCGGGCGGCGATGCCTTGCAGTTCGCACCAGCGCACCAGCGCCTCCTCGCGCCCATGCGTGCCCCAGACTTCCGAAGCGCCGGTCTCGGTGATGGTGGCGCAAAGCTCGTCCCAGTCGCAATGGTCGGAAATGATCAGCGGCAGTTCCACGCCCCGCTGCTTCGCCCGCTGCCGGATTCGCATCCAGCCGGAGGCGAAGCAGGCGATGGGATCGGGAAAGCGCCGCGCCCAGCGGTCGGAGAAGGCGGCTGGCGGGCCGATCACCACGGCGCCGGCAAACTCGCGCTTCGTTCCGGTCTCGACCGTGGCCGGTTCCAGTTCGCCGAGGTCCACGCCGCGTTGCCGGTAATAGTCGCTGATCTTCGACAGGGCGCCATGGACGTGGATCGGCTTGTCGTAGCCGGCCCCGCGCAGCAGCTTCATCACGCGCTGCGCCTTGCCGAGCGCATAGGCGCCGACGAGATGCGTGCGCTCGGGAAACTGCGCGACCGATTTCAGCAGCCGCGCGATCTCCTCCTGCGGCGGGGGATGGCGGAAAACCGGCAGGGCGAAGGTCGCCTCGGTGATGAACACGTCGCACGGCACCACCTCGAACGGTGCGCAGGTGGCATCGGGCGTGCGCTTGTAGTCGCCCGAGGCGACGATGCGGAGCCCGTCCCGCTCCACGGCGATCTGGGCCGAGCCGAGCACGTGTCCGGCCGGGTGGAAGGTGACGGCGACGCCGTCCAGCATGATGGTTTCACCAAGCGCGGCGGCCTGTGTGGAGCCGGCGAAATCCTCGCCATAGCGCAGCCCCATGATGTCGAGCGTCTCGCGCGTCGCCAGCACCGCGCCGTGGCCGGCGCGGGCATGGTCGGAATGGCCGTGGGTGATCAGCGCGCGTGCGACCGGCCGCACCGGATCGATGAAGAAATCGCCGGGCGGACAGTAAAGACCTTCGGGGCGGGGGCAGAGCAGGTCGCGGGCACGCATCACCGAAAGATAGGTTTTTTCCGTGCCGCGTGAAGCCCGTTGAAAAGCGCGTGGTTCTGGATCATAGGAAGCGTCCCGGCGATCCCCGCCGGCGGAACCCATCGACATGAAACCGCTCCAGGCCTCGTCCGGCGACGTGATCGCCGACCGTCGCGCCGACTACGCGGAAATGCTGTTCGCAACCGGCGATCTCGCCGCCGCCGTCGAACTGATGCAGGGCGCGCTGGAACTGGCGCCGCATTGGGTGTTCGGCTGGTTCCGGCTGGGCGAGATGCAGGAGGCGTTGGGCGATGTGGACGGGGCGGCGGCGGCCTGGACGCGCGTGCTCGAGCTGGAGCCGGCGGACCGTCCCGGCGCAACTTTGCGGCTCGTGCTGATCGGTCGCGCTCCGCCGGCGGATGCCGCGCCGAGCGCCTTCGTGGAAGCGTTGTTCGATCAGTATGCCGGCACTTTCGACACGTCCTTGGTCGGCAAGCTTGGCTACAGCGCGCCCGATCACCTGCTGGAAGCGATCCGCGCGCAGGGCGAGCGGCGCTTCGGCTTGGCGCTCGATCTCGGTTGCGGCACCGGCCTGATGGGAGAGAAGCTGCGCCCTCACGTCGGGCGGCTGGAAGGCTACGACCTGTCGGCCGGCATGCTGCGCAAGGCGGCCGAAAAGGGCATCTACGACCACCTCGGCAAGGCCGACCTTTCGGCCTTTTCCTATGAGGGGCCGAAGGCTGACCTCGTCGTTGCCGCCGATGTGCTGATCTATCTGGGAGCGCTGGACAAGGTGATGGCCACCGCCGCCGGTCTTCTGGAGGAGGGCGGTCTGCTCGCCTTCACGCTGGAGAAGCTGGCCGGCGACGGCGACTTCGCGCTTCAGCCCTCGCGCCGCTACGCGCATTCGCAAAACTATGTCCGGCGTCTGCTGGAAGCCAACGGACTGTCGCTTCTGTCCCTGGAGGAAAGGATCCTGCGGCAGGATCGCGGCGAGCCGATCGTCGGGCTGGTCGTAGTTGCGAGGCGATAGCCGATCCCCTTTTGTTCTATATTTCGCTTGGCGATCAAGCCATGCCGCGCTACCTCTGGTGCGTGACCGCGAAGCCTAGCCCAGTCGGCGAAACCGATACCGCAGAAACCGCCGCCGTGCTTTTGCCCGAACCGTTCGTCAAATGGTTTGCGCAGAAGGGCTGGTCGCCGCGCGCCCACCAGATCGAACTTCTGGCGCGCGCGCAGGCCGGGCAATCGACGCTGCTGATCGCGCCGACCGGCGCCGGCAAGACGCTTGCCGGCTTCCTGCCGACGCTGACGGAACTGGCGGCACGACCGAAACGCAAGCCGGGCGAAGCGCGTCGCGGGGTCCACACGCTCTACATCTCGCCGCTCAAGGCGCTGGCGGTGGACATCGAGCGCAATCTCGGCAAGCCGGTCGCCGAGATCGGCCTGCCCATAACCATCGAGACGCGCACCGGCGACACCCCGGCACACAAGCGCCAGCGCCAGAAGCTGGCGCCGCCCGACATTTTGCTGACCACGCCGGAGCAACTTGCGCTGCTGATCGCAGGCTCGGACGCGAAGCGCTTCTTCGAGGACCTGCGCTATGTGATCTTCGACGAACTTCATTCGCTGGTCACCTCCAAGCGGGGGCACCTGCTTTCGCTTGGCCTGGCAAGGTTGCGCAGTTTCGTTCCGGGCCTGCGCGCCATTGGCTTGTCCGCAACCGTGGCCGAACCGGACGAGCTGCGCCGCTGGCTGGTTTCGCAGAACGCGGCCAACCACATTGCAGGCCTGGTGACCGTCTCAGGCGGGGCCAAGCCGGATATCTCCATCCTGGAATCGCAGGAACGCGTGCCATGGGCCGGGCATTCCGCCCGCTACGCCATTCCCGAGATCTATGAGGCGATCCGAAGGCACCGGACGACGCTGCTTTTCGTCAACACCCGCAGCCAGGCCGAGATGCTGTTCCAGGAGCTGTGGCGGGCCAACGAGGATTCGCTGCCCATCGCGCTGCATCATGGCTCGCTCGATGTCGGCCAGCGGCGGCGGGTCGAAAAGGCCATGGCCGACAATGCGCTGCGCGCGATCGTCGCCACCTCGACGCTCGACCTCGGCATCGACTGGGGCGACGTCGATCTCGTTGTCCATGTCGGCGCGCCCAAGGGGGCCAGCCGGCTGGCGCAACGCATCGGCCGCGCCAACCACCGCATGGACGAGCCTTCCAAGGCGATCCTCATCCCCGCCAACCGCTTCGAGGTGCTGGAATGCCGCGCCGCGCTCGACGCCAACTATCTCGGCGCGCAGGATACGCCGCCGCTGCTTGCCGGCGCGCTTGACGTGCTGGCGCAGCACGTGCTGGGCACGGCCTGCGCCGCGCCTTTCGACGCCGACCGGCTTTACCACGAGGTGCGCTCCGCCGCGCCCTATGCCGGGCTGGACCGGCACACCTTCGACCGCGTGGTCGACTTCGTCGCCACCGGCGGTTACGCCTTGCAGAATTACGAGCGCTACGCCCGCATTCGCAAGACGAAGGAGGGGCTGTGGCGGGTGACGCATCCGCGCATTGCCCAGCAATATCGGCTCAATGTCGGCACCATCGTCGAGATGCCGGAACTCAACGTGCGCTATGTGCGGCAAAGCCGGGGGATTGCCGGCCATGGCGGCCGCATATTGGGCAAGGTGGAGGAGTATTTCGCCGAGACGTTGCGTCCGGGCGACAATTTCCTGTTCGCCGGCAAGGTGCTGCGCTTCGAAGGCATACGCGAGAACGAATGCATCGTTTCGGCCGGCGGCGGGGCCCAGATCATCGTGCCGAGCTATGCCGGCGGCAAATTTCCGCTCTCCACCTATCTGGCCGACCAGGTGCGGGCCATGCTGGCCGATCCCGAGCGCTGGCGCACGCTGCCTGAGCAGGTGTCGGACTGGCTGCGGATGCAGAAGGAGAAGTCTGTCTTGCCGAAGCGCGGCGACCTTCTGGTCGAGACCTTCCCGCGCGGCGACCGCCATTTCATGGTCTGCTACCCCTTCGAGGGACGGCTGGCGCACCAGACGCTCGGCATGTTGCTCACCCGCCGGCTGGAGCGCGTGGGCGCCCGGCCGCTCGGCTTCGTCGCCACGGACTATTCGCTCGCCGTCTGGGCGCTGGACGATATGGGCGCGCTGTTCAAGGCCGGCAAGCCCTCGCTTGCGGAACTGTTCGACGAGGACATGCTGGGCGACGACCTGGAAGCCTGGCTGAACGATTCCTGGATGTTGAAGCGCATGTTCCGAACCTGCGCCGTCATCTCCGGTCTGATCGAGAAGAAATTCCCCGGCCAGGAAAAGACCGGCCGGCAGGTGACGGTCTCGGCCGACCTGATCTACGACGTGCTGCGCAGCCACGAGCCGGACCACATCCTGTTGCAGGCGACGCGCGCGGACGCAGCCGCCGGCCTGCTCGATGTCAGCAGGCTTGCCGACATGCTCTCGCGCATCCGCGGGCGAATCGTGCATAAGCATCTGGAGCAGATCTCGCCGCTCGCCGTGCCGGTGATGCTGGAGATCGGCCGCGAGTCGGTCAATGGCGACGCCAATGAGAGCCTCCTGATGGAAGCGGCCGATCTTGTCGAGGAAGCAATGGGAGCGGCCGACGATGGCGCGCCCGCGCGCAACGGACCGACCGTGATGCTGCACGGGACCGCGACGAGGCCCGGAAAGGGCGGTGTCGGCACCGCCGACTACGGGCGCCGCACCTTGAGGGACAGATGACGGTATTTCTGCGCGATATCTCGACCACGGACGCCGGCCTTGTCGGCATCGCCGGCGAGCGCGCGCTGTGCGATGCGCGCGGCGTGCTCTATTTTCCCGAATTCCGGCTTCTGGCCGTGTCGGACCTGCATCTGGAAAAAGGGTCGTCGCTCGCCCGGCGCGGCGCGCTGATCCCGCCTTACGACACGGCGGCCACCTTGCTGCGGCTGGAGGCCGCCATCGCCGACTACCGGCCCGCCATCGTGGTCAGTCTCGGCGATTCCTTCCATGACGGCGAGGGCGCGACACGCCTGCATCCGGCGTTCCGCGGACGGCTCGAGGGGCTGATGGCCGGTCGCGAGTGGTTCTGGGTGGCGGGCAATCACGATCCGGAGGCGCCCGCCGATCTTCCCGGCGAGACCGTGCAGGAACTGGCGCTCGGCGCGCTGGTCTTTCGCCACGAGCCGTCGCGGACGCCGATCGAGGGCGAGATCGCCGGCCACCTGCACCCCTGCGCGCGCATCGTGCAGCGCGGCCGCTCGGTGCGCCGCCGCTGCTTCGCGGCAGATGGCGCGCGCATGATCATGCCGGCCTTCGGCGCCTATACCGGGTCGCTCAACGTGCTGGACCGAGCCTATGCCGGCCTGTTCCGCCGCGAGAGCCTGATGGCCTACATGCTGGGGGCCGCACGGGTCTTCGCCATTTCGGGCGGCATGCTGCGGCCGGGCTGAACGACTGCCGCCTCAATCCTTGCGGAAGACGACGCGGCCGGCCCAGCCCGTGAACATGGCGAGGCCGACGGCGAGGAAGCCGAAGAAAAGCCCGTGATTGTGCGCCAGCCTGTAGACGGTCTGCTCGAAACCGGATTTGCGGATTTCGAGCTGGGCGGAATTTTCCCGCACGAAGATGCCGTTCTTGAACAGGAAGGCACGCGCCTTGTGGGTGCCGACCGGAACGTCGGGAGCCAGCCGCACGGTGGCGCGGAACAGGTTCTGCGACAGGAACTGCACGCCGCCGACATTTTCGCTGTAGAGGCCTACGGCCCCCTTGCGCTGGCGCAGCGCCGCGGTGAACTCCTCGATGGTTTTCGGGCTCTGGTCCGCTTCGGCCGGCTGAAGGTAGAGATAGGAGACGCCGAGCGAAAGCTGCTTGTAGCTGTTCGGTTCAGTGATGTCCTGGAACGGACGCGTCGTGGCGACCGAATAGGACATCGGCACGTTCTCGAACGTCTCCGACTGCATGTTGATCCACATGCCCAGCACGCGGTCCTTGCGCCGCACCACGATCGGACGGGCAGGGCCTTCCAGCACCACGATGACGTCGTAGCGGCCCTGGCGGGCGATGAGCGGATCGGTGTCGGCCAGCGCGCCGAAGATGGTGAGGTCGGTGCCGGAAAAGCCTGCGGTGATGGTGATCGTGTCGGTGGAAAGGCCGATCTGGATGCTTTCGTCGTGCGGCGACTGCGCACGGGCGGGCACGGACGCGAAGGAAAGGGCCAGCAGTGCCGCGCAGACCGCCGAACGCAGCATCAGCCCAGGCCTTCCAGCGAAAGCGAATAGCGATTGGGCGGCGTCACGAAAAGGTCGACTGCCAGCCTGAGCGCCACGGCCAGCACCAGCAGCGCCAGCAGCGCGCGCAACTGCTCGCCGCGCAGCTTCTGCCCCGCCTTGGCGCCATATTGCGCCCCGGCCACGCCGCCCACCATCAGCACGAAGGCCAGCATGATGTCCACGGTGTAGTTGGTGCTGGCGTGCACCAGCGTCGTATAGGCCGAGGTGAAGATGATCTGGAACAGCGAGGTGCCGATGACGACGTTGGTCGGCACGCGCAGCAGGTAGATCAGGGCGGGCACCATGATGAATCCGCCGCCGACGCCCATGATGGAGGAGAGGAAGCCGATCGCCGCGCCGAGCGCTATCACCGGAATGACGCTGACGAACAGCTTGGAGGCGCGGAAGCGGATCTTGAAGGGCAGGCGATGGATCCAGTTGTGCTGCCCCGGCTTCTTCAGCGCGGGAACCACGCCGCTGCGCGCGATGCGAAGCGCGTTGACGCTTTCGTAGAGCATCAGCCCGCCGACCGAGCCCAGCAGCACCACGTAGAGCAGCGAGATGAACAGGTCGAGCTGGCCGAGACTTCGCAGCAGCGCGAACACGTAGATGCCGGCGGTAGAGCCGACCACGCCGCCCGCAAGCAGCACGAAGCCCAGCTTGAAGTCGAGCGTGCCGCGCTTCATGTGCGAAAGCGCGCCCGAAAAGGACGAGGCGATGACTTGGTTTGCGCCGGTCGCCACGGCGATGGCCGGCGGGATGTTGTAGAAGATCAGCAGCGGCGTGATGAGGAAGCCGCCGCCCACGCCGAACATGCCCGACAGGAAGCCGACCGCTGCGCCCATCGCCAGGATGACGAAGACGTTGACCGAAATTTCTGCGATCGGAAGATAGATGCCCACCCGTCTGGTCTCGACCCTTGCTGCAATGAGGCGAATGCCCCCGCCACGACCTATATCACCGAAAAGCTAACCTGTTCTTGCACCGGCACCCCCGCCGGCCTGCGCCGCGGGGGTGTCGAAACACGAAAACAACTCAATCAGTTAAGGGCGAATCTAAGGCAAGGCCCCGCCGAAAGCGACGCCCGGGTCGTTATTTGCGCGCCAGCAGCGCCTGGACCAGTTGCTGGTCCACCTCGCCGGTCGCCGCCAGGCCGCTGTCGGATTGGAAGGCCATGATCGCTTTCTTGGTCTTGTCGCCCATCACGCCGTCCATGCCGCCGGCGTCATAGCCGTTCTTGTTCAGGATGCGCTGGATGTTCTGTACCGCCTTCTTCATGTCGACGCTGGCGGTGGTGGCGGGCGCATCCTCCCACGCGGCCGGGATCGCTACCTCGTTCGCGGCCTGGTCGAGCGGCTTGGCCTTCCACAGTTCGGTGGACTGGCGCGCGCGTTCGAGCTGCTCGGGACGAAGCGCCTTGGCGATTTCGTCGCGCTTGGCCGCCGCGTCCTTGTCGCCGCCCTTGGCCACCAGGGCGAACCATTTGTAGGATGCTTCCAGGTCCTGCGGCACGCCGACGCCCTTCGCGGCCAGAATGCCGAGATTGAACTGGCTGTCCTTGACGCCGAGTTCGGCCGCGCGCTGGAACCACTTTGCGGCGGACTGGTTGTCGGCGGTCCCGTCGGGACCCATGGCGAACAGCACGGCCAGATTGTGCATGGCGCTGGCGTTGCCCTGCTCGGCGGCAAGCTGGTACCAGGTCTTGGCCTTGGCGATGTCGCGCTCGCCTGCCAGACCCTTCTCGTAGAAATTGCCGATGCGGTATTCGGCTGGCGCGAAGCCCTGCTCGGCCGCTTTCTGATACCATTTGGCCGCGGTCGCCATGTCCTCCTTCACGCCGCGCGCCTCGGCATAGCGCGAGGCGATCTCGAACATCGCCTTGGCGTCGCCGCCGGCCGCCGCGTCGCGCAGCGCCGCCGGCTGGATTTCGGCCGGCACGTCGAGCCTGACGGGAGCCGCCGCTGCCGTCGGGCTGGCGGCCGGCGCCGTCTCGGCTGCGTTGTCCGTGGCCGGGTCGTTGCCGGCTTCGGAGGGTGCAGCCTCGTCCTGGGACAGGGGCGACACCGGCGTTGCGATCAGTTGCACGTTCGCCGGCTGGCTGGCCGCCGGCTGCGGATCGGCCACGGCTGCCGGTGTTGCGCCCGCAGCGGCGGCGGAGGGCGCCGGCGGGGTCGCTTCCGCCTTGGGTCCGGGCTGATTCGGTCCGCTTTGGCCGACGGTCCGGACCGGCTGCCCGGGTTGCGTGTCGGCCATTGCCGGTTCGCCGGCCTTGCCGATCGCCGCGATCTGGGCGGGATGGTCGGCGTGGGCGATCTTGGCGGTCTGCTCGACAGCCGGCTGGGCGTCGTTGACGGCAGTCCGTTCCGGGCTGGAGAGAAACGCCTTGCCGAGCTGCAGGCCGGCCAGCGCCAGCATGATCGCCGCCGCCGCCATCAGGATCGGCTTGCGCCGTGCCTTCAGCAGGTCGCCCAGGCGCAAAGCCTTGACCGGGCCGCGCACGGCGGCCTGTTTCTTCAGCGACTCGGCTTCTGCCGCAGCCGCCTGCGCCGCCCGCCGGGCGGCGGCGATGAAGTCAGCCTTGGAAGCATCGGTTTCGCTCCGCTTGGCAGGCTGGCCGCGCTCGTCGCGCACGCGCTTCATGATGGCGTTGAGGTCCGGCGCGCCCGAGCCGGGCTCGAGCGGCTGGTTGATCAGCTTCGGCTCGAGTGGTTGGTCCAGCCCCACGCTCCCCGTGTCGAGCGTCGGCTCGACGGCCGGTTCCGGCTGGGCTTCGGGCGTGCCCTTGCGCCCGCTGAAGGCGCGCGCCAGTCCGCCCAGCATGGACTTCCTGCGACCGGCCTGCTGCGCGCCGTCGGCGATGGTTTCCGTGCCGAGCGCTGCCTGCGCCGCAGCCACCGCGGCCTGTGCCGGAGTGAGCTGCATGGCGGCCGATCCCGTGGCCGCGTCGAGGGGCAATGGCTCGTCGAGCGCGATCGTCGGCGCATCCGGCACGGCGATCTTTCGCGAAACCTGTTCTTCCGGTTCGCCCGCGCCGCCTTCCAGGGATCCCAGCCGGTCGACGATCTTGAGCAACGTGTCGTGTATGGCCTCGAAGGTGCGGGCGTTGCGCTCGTCGGAACGCCGCGTCAGCGATTCCAGCGTCTTGAGGTCCTGGGCGAGGCCGGTGACGGCGGGGGCCGCCGCGGCGGACGGTCCAAGCGAGCGGACCGCGCTTTCGGCCGCCTCGCGCGCGGCTTCCAGGATGGAGCCGCGGTTTTCGGCCAGCGACTGCTCGATCTTCTCGATGCGCGGCGCGATATCCTCGAATTCGGGCAGGGGCGTCCCGGGTTTGGAAAGATGCTCGGCCAGTCCGGCAACCTGCGCCTCCAGGCTGCGGATGAGGTCGGGATCGACGTTCGCGACCTGCGTCGCGGACGTATCCAGCCGGTTGGAAATATCCTCCAGCCGGCTTTCCAGCCCGCGCAGCGCTGCCTGTCCGGCATTGTTGGAAGCGGTCGCTTCCAGGCTTTGCGCCAGGGCGGTGAAACGCGCGTCGATGGCTTCCATGAAGCCCGCGCCGTCGAACGCCGGCTCGTACATGCGGCGATCCAGCTTGTCGGCCACTTCGTCGAGACGGTGCTCGAGGTCGCGGAACAGCACGTGGCTCTGTTCCAGCACGTCCCCCTGCCTGCGCTCGATCGTGGCGGAAAGCAGTTCGAAGCGCTGCTCCAGTTCGCCGAAGATGTGCGACATGTCGGGGACGGCGGGAGCCTGGTCGACCCGCTCGGCGATCAGGGCGATCTGCCGGCCGAGGCGGTCGAGGATCTGCTCGGGCAGGTCGGCGCGTGCCGCGATGTCGTCGATGCGGCTGGAGAGGAAGGCGAGGCGCTCCAGCATCTCGCTGCCGGGCCGGTATTGCGCGACCTCCTCGATCTGCCGGGCCAATTCGGCGACGCGCTGTTCCACGCGCTCGAACGCCGTCTGGTCGGAAGTGCTGGCCTGTGCGGCCATGCTGGAGGCCACGATGGCGCGCGAGATTTCATCCAGCCGCTCGTCGATCATGGCGAAGGTGTCGCCTGCGCGACCGCCCTGCTGGGTGACGAAATGATCCACGGCGCCGGCCAGCGTGCGCATCTTTTCTTCCAGCGACCGCAGCGACAGCGATTCAGGCAGCTTGGCCAGCGTCTCGCCGATCTGGTCGATGCGTTCGGCCAGCAGGGCGATGGCGGGATCGTCGGCGCGGCGGTCGATCTTTTCGACCCGGGTCTCGAGCGCGTCCCAGCGGCGGTCGAAATCGTCCCAGCGGCGGTCGACGGCCTGCACGCTTTCCTCGCGCGCCAGCGTGTCGATGGCGGAGCGCATTTGCTCCATCTCCAGCCGCATGAGGTTGATGCCCTTGTCGTCGCTCTTTTCAGACAGGGTGCGGATGGCGCCGGACAGGCGTTCGAATTCCAGCCCGAGCGCCGCGCTGTCGCGGGCCTGGGGCGCGGAATGCATGGCGCGCTCGATGTCGCGGCGCAGGGCCTCGAACTCGCGATGCAGGCCGGCGGTCATCTGGTGGTGCAATTCCTGGCGCAGGTCGCGCAATTCACCGGCGATGCGGCTCGCCGCCGCCGTGCCGTCCTCCTGTCCGCGCATGCGGTCGAGATCGCGCGCCAGCGACTGGTAGCCTTGCTCGTAGCGCGCAGCGCCCTCGGTGGGGCGCTGAGCTGCGCGGTAGGTTTCGTAGCTGCCTTGCGGGACGCGGGGCGACTCGAAGCCTCGCATCCGCTGCTGGCCATAGGGTTCCGCGCGTGCGTAGCGGGGCTCGGCGGCGGGCGTCTCTTCACGGGGCGACCTGCCGGATAGTTCCTCGCGGCCGCGCTCCAGGCGCTGCTCCAGCGTCTCGAGCGAACGGTTCAGCTGTTCCAGCGTGGTGTACGGCTTGCGCTGCCTGCCGGCATTGAGAGTTTCGAGGTAGGACCGCTTGGTGTTCATCGACACGCCCGTTTCGAAATGGCCGGTTCCTGACCGGCTTGTCCCCAAATCCCCGTCGGGACCAAAGCGGCTGTGCCGTATGCAGCAGCGAAAGCGTGCTTCCCGGGCTGTTCACCCGCGCTCCGAGAAACCGTGAAAAATTCGATACGAGATAAACACGGGAGACCGACATGCGCACAATTCACTCATCAAGGTAAACAAGGCGTTAACCAAGCTTAAGGAGGCGCAGGAAATGGACCGGCGGGACGAAAGGGCATTTTGACGCGCAAGGCTTGCGCAAGCCCCGCCGATTGCGGTACATCCTTTACGTAAACGTAAGTGGCATCTAATGTGCCGCTTGCGGGTTTCCGTGTTGAAAACCGCGGCGCCGGGCGGTCGGACCGCCCGTAATCCAGGCGCTGCCACGTGCCCGCCGCATCTGGATGATGAAACCATGACGTCTATGACTGCTGCCGAAACCGCGGCCGACCTTACCGATTTGCCGCACAATCCCGACCAGGAGGTCTTCCGCATCGGCGAGATGGCCAAGGCCTTCGGCGTGACGCTTCGCGCGCTGCGCTTCTACGAGGACAAGGGCCTGCTCAGCCCGAAGCGCGAGGGGGCGACCCGCCTCTACAGCCGCCGCGACTGGGTGCGGCTGAAACTGATCCTGCTCGGCCGCAAGGTCGGTTTCTCGCTGCGCGACGTCAAGCAGATGCTGGACCTTTATGATCCGCGCGGCTCGAATGTCCGCCAGCTCAAGCTCGCGCTGGACAAGTCGGAAAAGCAGCTCGTTCGGCTGCGCAAGCAGCGTGAGCTGATCGATGACGCCGTCGGCGAACTGGAGAACGTCATGTCGGCGGTGCGGCACCAATTGGCCGAGCGCGGCGCGACGGGCTCGACCGCCGCGAACTGAGGCCGGCTCCGGCGGCCGGCGCTGCCGAGATCCGGGCGCGCGTCCGATCTTCCTCTTCAACTCCTTGTCCCGGATGACCGCCGTTTCGTTCCGCCGGCATCCCTTCAGGATACATCTGCCGCTTTAGTGCGATGTCCGTACCGGCGCCCGCTGAAGGGGGCGCAGCCGAGGCTTCGTCGGGATTGGTGTCGGCGCCGATAGGTGACCGGCTGCTTCGGAATTTTTCACCGCCATCAGATTGACGTTTACGCAAACGTCAATATTTGATATCCCGGCCCTCGACATCGGCCGATGCCTCGTCCACGGTGGCGGTCGCTGTCCTTGGCACCTTTGGAGGAAGACGCGATGCCGGTTTATGCAGCTCCCGTCCGGGACACGCTGTTCGTGTTGAACGAGGTTCTCGGCTACGAGCGCCACGCCAATCTTCCCGGCTTCTCCGACGCCTCCGCCGACGTGCTGGAGGCGATCCTGGCCGAAGGGGCGAAGCTGGCCGAGAACGTCATGCATCCGCTCAACCGTGTCGGCGACACGCAAGGCTGCGTGCGCAACGACGACGGCTCGGTGACGACCCCGAAGGGTTTCAAGGAGGCTTTCGACCAATACCGCGCCGGTGGCTGGATGGGGCTGGCCGCGCCGGTCGAATATGGAGGACAGGGCCTGCCTTACGTTCTCCATACGGCGGTCGGCGAATATCTTTCCTCCGCCAACATGGCGTTGATGATGTATGCCGGCCTCACGCAGGGCGCCATCGCGGCGCTCATTGCCCATGGCAGCGACGAGCAGAAGGCCGCCTGGCTGCCGAAGCTGATCGACGGGACATGGACCGGCACCATGAACCTGACCGAGCCGCATTGCGGCACCGACCTGGGCCTGCTGCGCACCAGGGCGGTGCCGAACGGCGACGGCAGCTACCGGATTTCCGGGCAGAAGATATTCATCTCCGCCGGCGAGCACGACATGGCCGACAACATCGTCCATCTGGTGCTGGCGCGCATCGAGGGCGCTCCCGCCGGCACCAAGGGCATCTCGCTGTTCATCGTGCCCAAGTACCGGCTGGACGCTTCCGGCAATCCGGGTGAGCGCAATGGCGTGTCCTGCGGCTCCATCGAAGAAAAGATGGGCATCCACGGCAACGCCACCTGCGTCATGAACTATGACGAGGCCGAGGGTTATCTGCTCGGCGAGGAGAATGGCGGCCTGAGGGCCATGTTCACCATGATGAACGAGGCGCGGCTCGGCGTCGGCCTGCAGGGCCTTTCGATGGGCGAGGTGGCCAGCCAGAACGCGGTTTCCTATGCGAAGGAGCGCCTGCAGGGCCGCTCCCTGTCCGGGCCGAAGGCGCCCGAAAAGCCGGCCGATCCGATCATCGTCCATCCCGACATCCGTCGCGGCCTGATGACGATGCGTGCCTTCAACGAGGCCGGGCGCGCGCTGGTGCTGTGGACGGCGCTGAAGTCGGACGTGGCGCATCGCTCCGGCGACGACAAGGACCGCCAGGCGGCCGACGACCACATGGGCCTGATGACGCCGATCGTGAAGGGCGTGCTCACCGATAAGGGCTTCGAGCATGCGGTGATGGCGCAGCAGGTGTTCGGCGGCCACGGCTATATCGAAGAGCATGGCATGAGCCAGTTCGTGCGTGATGCCCGCATCGCCATGATCTACGAGGGCGCCAACGGCATCCAGGCGCTCGACCTGGTCGGGCGCAAGCTCGCCATGAACGGCGGCCGCGCCGTGCAGGCCTTCTTCAAGGAGGTCGGCGACTTCTGCGAGGAGCATCGATCTGACGAGAAGATGGCGCCCTTCACCAAGGCCGTGAAGAAAGGGCTTAACGACCTGCAGGCGGCGACGCTTTGGCTGATGCAGAACGCCATGCAGAAGCCCGACAATGCAGGTGCTGCCTCGACCGACTACCTGCATCTCTTCGGGCTGGTGGCGCTGGGCTACATGTGGGCCCGCATGGCGAAGGCCGCGCAGGACAAACTCTCCGACGGCGCCGGCGACGATGCCGCCTTCTACGAGGCGAAGCTGGTCACCGCGCGCTTCTTCATAGAGCGCGTCATGCCCGAAACCGCCGCCCACCTGGCCCGCATCGCGTCCGGCGCCGACAGCATGATGGCGCTGCCAGTGGAGGCGTTCTAGGCTAGGCGAAGGAGGCGTTCCATGACCGATCCCGCCGAAGTGCTCGCCCTGCCGAAGCCCGCATGGGTCACGGAAGACGTCGCCATGCTCTACGACATGGCGCGGCGCTTCATGGAAGACGAGATCGTTCCGCATTACGACGACTACGAGAAGAACGAGATCGTCGACCGCTCGGCCTGGGAAAAGGCGGGCGCGGCCGGCCTGCTTTGCGCATCCATGCCCGAGCAATATGGCGGCGCCG
The DNA here is from genome assembly GCF_032460275.1 of Mesorhizobium sp. SP-1A. NCBI lineage: Bacteria > Pseudomonadati > Pseudomonadota > Alphaproteobacteria > Hyphomicrobiales > Phyllobacteriaceae > Mesorhizobium > Mesorhizobium sp. SP-1A. The sequence goes on from NZ_JAVXZD010000001.1 coordinate 377,542, forward strand.
GCGGCACATACGCGCATGAGAGCGCCATCATCGATGCCGTCGGCCATGCGGGCGTCGATGGTTTCGGCATCGTGCTGCACAACGCCATCGTCGCGCCGTATATTCTCCACTACGGCTCGGAGGAGCAGAAGAAGAAGTGGCTGCCGAAGCTGGCGACGGGCGAACTGATCGGCGCGATCGCCATGACGGAGCCGGGTGCCGGCTCCGACCTGCAAGGCGTGAAGACGCGTGCGCAGAAGGACGGCAACCGCTACCGCATCAACGGCTCCAAGACCTTCATCACCAACGGCCAGAACGCCAATTTCATCGTGGTGGTCACCAAGACCGATCCCTCGCAGGGCGCGAAGGGGACGTCGCTTATCGTGGTGGAGGCCGACGAGGTGGAAGGCTTCCAGCGCGGGCGCAACCTCGACAAGATCGGGCTGAAGGCGAACGACACGTCGGAACTGTTCTTCAACGACGTTTTCGTGCCGACCTCCAACCTGCTGGGCGCCGAGGAGGGGCAGGGCTTCATCCAACTGATGCAGCAATTGCCGCAGGAGCGCCTTCTGATCGGCGGCCAGGCCGTGGCCATGGCCGAACGCGCGCTTGCCGCGACCTTGGACTACGTCAAGGAGCGCAAGGCTTTCGGCAAGCCGATCCTCGATTTCCAGAACACCCAGTTCAAGCTCGCCGAACTGAAGACCGAGATCACCATCGGCCGCACCTTCTATAACGATTGCGTGGCGCGCCATGTGGCGGGCGGGCTGGACGCGGCGACCGCCTCCATGGCGAAATACTGGCTCTCCGACCTGCAGGGCAAAGTTGTGGACGAATGCCTGCAATTGTTCGGCGGCTATGGCTACATGAACGAATACCCCATCGCGCGCATGTATCGCGACGCCCGCGTGCAGCGCATCTACGGCGGCACCAACGAGATCATGAAACTGCTGATCGCGCGCAGCCTCTAGGGTGTCCGGAATGAATCTGCCCGCAGCCGGGTGCGGCGGCAAAGGAGAAGAAAATGGCTGAAGCTTATGTCTACGACGCCGTGCGCACGCCGCGCGGCAAGGGCAAGAAGGACGGCTCCCTGCACGAGGTGCCGGCCGTGCGGCTTGCCGCCCGCGCGCTGGAAGCCATCCGCGACCGCAACGGACTGGACACGGCCGAGGTGGACGACATCATCTTCGGCTGCGTCGATCCGGTCGGCGAAGCCGGCTCGGTCATCCCGCGCGCCGCGGCCTTCGAGGCCGGCTACGACAACAAGGCGCCCGGCATGCAGATCTCGCGCTTCTGCGCCAGCGGGCTGGACTCGATCAATTTCGGCGCCGCCAAGATCGCGCAAGGGTCGGACGATATCGTCATTGCCGGCGGCGTGGAGAGCATGAGCCGCGTCGGCATGGGCATGTCGGGCGGCTCCTGGTTCATGGATCCTTCGGTGGGCCTGCCGGCGTGGTTCGTGCCGCAGGGCATCTCGGCCGACCTCATCGCCACCAGATACGGTTTCTCGCGCGACGACGTCGACGCCTATGCGGTCGAGAGCCAGAAGCGGGCGGCCAAGGCGTGGGAAAAAGGCTGGTTCAAGCATTCCGTCATCCCGATCAAGGACCAGAACGGTCTCATGATCCTCGACCATGATGAGCATATGCGTCCCGCCACCGACATGCAGGCGCTGGCTTCGCTCAACCCGTCCTTCGTCATGCCCGGCGAGATGGGCGGCTTCGACGCCGTCGCCGTCCAGCGCTATCCGGAGCTGGAGGAGATCAACCACGTCCATCATGCCGGCAATTCCTCCGGCATCGTCGATGGCGCGGCCGCGGTGCTGCTGGGCTCGAAGAAGGGCGGCAAGGCCATGGGTCTGAAGCCGCGCGCCCGCATCCGCGCCTTCGCCAATATCGGCTCCGAGCCGGTCATGATGCTGACCGGGCCCGTCGATGTGACGCAGAAGCTGCTGAAACGCGCCAAGATGAAGCTCTCGGACATCGACCTGTTCGAGCTGAACGAGGCCTTCGCCTCCGTCGTGCTGCGCTACATGCAGGCGTTCGACATTCCGCACGACAAGATCAACGTCAACGGCGGAGCGATCGCCATGGGCCACCCGCTGGGCGCTACCGGCGCGATGATCTTCGGCACCGTGCTGGACGAGTTGGAGCGGCGCGACCTCAACACCGCGCTGGTCACGCTCTGCATCGGCGCCGGCATGGGCACCGCCACCATCATCGAGAGAGTGTGACGATGGCCGCGATCACACGACGCGCCCTGCTTTCGATGCTCGGGCTTGCGACTGTTGCGACGGCCGCCGGCACGACCTTGGCACAGGCGGTGAGCCCCGCGCGCGAACGCGGTTTGCTGCGGCTGCGCGGCGTGGTGCGCTATGCCGCCAACGGCCCGTTGCCGGTGGGCGTGCTCACCATCCGGCTGGAAGAGCAGGGCGTCATGGACAAGGCTGCCCGGCAGATCGCTTCTGCAAGGGTGCGCAGCGACGGCCGCCGTCGCACGGTGCCGTTCGAGATGAACGTTCCGCGCGCGGCGCTGGCAAGGGCGGCCGATCCGGGCTTCACCGTGCGGCTCGAGCGCAATGGCCGGCTCACCGCGATCAACACCTCCAAGCAGCGCTACCGGGGCGGCCGCACGGCCACCCTGACCATCGAACCGATCCTTTACTGAGGGGCAGGCAAATGGCTGACTACAGGAACTTCACCCTCGACATCGACGCCGACGGCATCGCCCTCGTCACCTGGAACATGCCCGACCGTTCCATGAACGTCTTCACCGAAGAGGTCATGCAGGAATTGAACGCCATCGTGGACAAGGTGGCGGGCGACGCCGGCATCAAGGGCGCGGTCGTCACCTCCGGCAAGGACAGTTTCTCCGGCGGCGCGGACCTTTCCATGCTGCAGAAGATGCTCGCCACTTTCGCGGCCGAAAGCCGCAAGGACCACGCCGCCGCGGCGCAGAAACTGTTCGATACCGCCGGTTATATGAGCCGGCTGTTCCGCAAGCTCGAGACCTGCGGCAAGCCCTGGGTTTCGGCCATCAACGGCACCTGCATGGGCGGCGCCTTCGAGATGTCGCTGGCCTGCCACGGCCGTGTCGCGGCCAATTCCGACAGCGTCCGGATGGCGTTGCCGGAGGTCAAGGTCGGCATCTTCCCCGGCGCGGGCGGAACGCAGCGCGTGCCGCGCCTGACCGACCAGCAGCAGGCGTTGCAGATGCTCACCTCCGGCCAGAACCTGACGCCGCAGAAGGCCAAGGCCATGGGCCTTATCCATGACGTCGTGGAGCCGAAAAAGCTGGTCGACGCGGCCAAGGCGATGATCGCGGCCGGCCTCAGGCCGGTGCAGCCCTGGGACGAGAAGGGCTTCAAGCTGCCCGGCGGTCCGGTCTATTCGGCGGCGGGCGCAAACCTGTGGCCGCCGGCCATCGCCATCCTGCGCCGCGAGACCTACGGCAACTATCCGGCCGCAGCCGCGATCCTGAAATGCGTCTATGAAGGGCTGCTGGTGCCGTTCGACACCGCGCTCAGGATCGAGACGCGCTATTTCACCGAGATCATGCAGTCGAAGGAAGCGGCGGCGATGATCCGCTCGCTGTTCGTCTCCTTGCAGGAACTCAACAAGGGCGCGCGCCGTCCCGAGGGCGTGGCGCCGACCAAATTCAAAAAGATCGGCGTCATCGGCGCCGGTTTCATGGGCGCCGGCATCGCCTATGTGACGGCCAGGGCCGGCATTCCGGTCGTTCTGGTCGACCGCGACATGGCTTCCGCCGAGAAGGGCAAGGCGCATTCCGCCGAACTGATGGACGGGCTCATAAGGAAGGGCCGCGCCAGGCCGGAGGACAAGGACAAGCTGCTCGCGCTCATCACGCCGAGCGCAGACTACGGCGATCTTGCCGGCTCCGACCTCGTGGTCGAGGCGGTATTCGAGGATTCCGCCGTGAAGAAGGCTGCGACCGAGCAGGCGGAGCAGGCGTTGAAGCCCGCTGCCGTCTTCGCCTCCAACACCTCCACCATCCCGATCACGTCGCTGGCGAAGAATTCGGCGCGGCCGAAGAACTTCATCGGCATCCATTTCTTCTCGCCGGTCGACAAGATGATGCTGGTCGAGATCATCCTCGGCAAGAAGACCGGCGACAAGGCGCTGGCGGTGGCGATCGACTATGTGCGGGCGATCAAGAAGACGCCGATCGTCGTCAACGACACGCGCGGCTTTTACGTCAACCGCTGCGTGCTGCGCTACATGTCGGAAGCCTACAAGATGCTGATCGAAGGCGTGCCGGCGCCGATGATCGAGAACGCCGCCCGTGCGGCCGGCATGCCGGTCGGGCCGCTCGCGCTCACCGACGAGACGGCCATCGACCTCGCCCAGAAGATCATGCGCCAGACCATCCGCGACCTCGGCGATAAGGCGATCGATCCCGCGCAGATGAAGCTCATCGACACCATGGTGGACACCCATGGCCGTTTCGGCCGCAAGAACGGCAAGGGCTTCTACGACTATCCCGCCAAGCCCGCGAAGAAGAAGCTGTGGCCGGGACTGAAGGACCTCTACAGGCAGCAGGATCCCGACGCGATCGACTTCGAGGAATTGAAGCAGCGCCTGCTGGTCGTCATCGCTCTGGAAGCGGCGCGCGTAATGGAGGAAGGCATCGTCACCGATCCGCGCGAGGCCGATGTCGGCTCCATACTGGCCTTCGGCTTCGCGCCTTATACCGGCGGTACGCTGTCCTACATCGACGGCATGGGCGCGGAGAAGTTCGTCAAGCTGGCCAAGCGGTTGCAGAAGAAATACGGCGCCGAGTTCAAGGCGCCGAAGCTGCTCCACGACATGGCGCAGAAGGGCGAGACCTTCTACCAGCGCTTCGATCCCTATACAAAGCCGGCGTCGAGAGAGGCGGCCTGAAGGGGAGTTCCTCATGGACAAGCCCGGATGCGGACGCTAGAAGGGAAAGGTATTTTTTCCTGTCCGGGAGGGCTTGATGCTCTCGCATGATCGCGTCTGGGCCGCCATCGACGCTCTGGCCGAGCGGCATTCGCTTTCGGCCTCGGGGCTCGCCAAGCGTGCGGGCCTCGATTCCACTGCCTTCAACAAATCGAAGCGGCAATCCTCGGACGGCCGCCCGCGCTGGCCGTCGACCGAATCGCTGGCCAAGATCATGGAAGCGACCGGCGCCACCCTGGACGAGTTCATCGCCCTGGTCGAGGACCGCATGCTGCAACGCCCGGAACGGAACATCGCGGCGCGGCGGCAGGGCGTGCCGCTGGTCGGCTTCGCCCAGGCTGGCGCCGGCGGCTTCTTCGACGACGCCGGCTTTCCCGTCGGCCAGGGCTGGGACCTGATCGAACTTCCGGCGCAGTCCAGGGACGGCTCCTACGCGCTCAAGGTGCAGGGCGATTCCATGCTGCCGCTCTATCGCGACGGCGACGTGCTGATCGTCGAGCCGGGCGCTGCCGTTCGCAAGGGCGACCGCGTCGTGGTCAAGACCAGCACGGGCGAGGTCATGGCCAAGGTGCTGGAACGGCAGACGGCGCGTTCCATCTCGCTGGTCTCGCTCAATCCCGCCCATCCCGATCGCGACCTGCCCATGGCCGAGGTCGAATGGGTGGCGCGCATCGTCTGGGCGAGCCAGTAGGCCGAGACGCATGCGGATACCCCATATAGCGCTTGCCGTCGCCATGCTGCTGGCCGGCTTCGTGGCCGTTTCGGCCGGCCGCCAGCATCTGGCGCGCAACGAGGTCAAGATCGAGACCGACCTGCCGCAGGATTTGCCGCCTGCGGCCGATGACGGCTCCGACGAGATGCCGCCTGTCCCGGACGCGGACGCAACGGCCGATGAACCGCAGGCGGATCCGGCACCTCCGGCGCCCCAGTCGCCGACGCGCTCGATCGATCCCGAAATGGCGCCGCGATCCGATGACGCATCCGGCCCGCTGGAGCGGGTGGCGCCGCGACCGCCGCTGAGCGACCTGTCGCTGGCGGGTCCCTTGAAGCCGAAGCAGCCGGATGCGGGCGAACCGGCCGCGAAAGAACAGGACGAATGGAAGGGCGAGCCGCTGTTCCAGCCTGTCGCCAATGCCGCAGGCGAGATCGAATCGAAGGGACATTCCGTCGAGCTTTCCGGCATCGATGTGGTGAAGCCGGATGAAACCTGCACGGACGATGCCGGCAAGGAATGGGCCTGCGGCCTCAGGGCGCGCACGGCGTTCCGCGCCTTCCTGCGCGGGCGTGCCGTGACCTGCGACGCGCCCGAAGGCAGCGGCACCGGACCTGTCCGGACGCAATGCCGCATCGGCAAGGAGGATATCGGCCAATGGCTGGTCGAGAACGGCTGGGCGCGCGCGGCGGCAGGCGGTCCCTACGCCGATGCGGGCAAGACGGCCAGCGAGGCGAAGAAGGGCGTTTTCGGTCCGGCGCCGGACCTCTCCAACCTGCCGCCGGAACCGTCGGTCGTCGTCGCGCCGCTGCCCGGCGAAGGGCAGCGGCCATCTTCGATCCTCGACCTGTCCGGCACGACGACCGCGCCGCCGGCCGGGCCTGCGGCTACGCCACCGCCAGGCTTCCCGCCAGCGCCTGCCGAATGAGGGCGACGGTTTCGGCCACGCCGTAGAGCGCCGCGAAGGAGCCGAAACGCGGGCCGCGTTCCTGTCCGAGCAGTACCTGGTAGATCATCTGGAAGAAGGCGACCGACACGCCGGGCCCGCCTTCCGGGCTCTGCTTGGAATGGTCCTGGTAACGCTCGATCTTGCGCGCCACATTGAGCGCGGCAGTCTGGATCGCCTCGCCGTCGGCACCGGCCGGCAGCGCCGATAGCGCGGCCGCCAGCTTTTCCAGTGCATCCCGTTCGATCTCGTCGGGCGCGCGGAACACCTTGGTCGGCTTCACGAAGTCGTCGAAATAGCGGATTGCGTATTCGGTCAGCTTGTCCAGTTCCGGATGCGTGGCGGGGGTGACGCCCGGCGCATAGCGCGAGATGAAGCCCCACAGCACGTCCTTGTTCTGCGCGTTGGAGGCGCTGACCAGGTTGAGCAGCAGCGCAAACGGCACCGGCAGGTCGATGGCCGGCGGATTGCCGTTGTGCATGTGCCAGACCGGATTGCCGAGGCGGTTCTTCCAGTCCTGCTTCGGATAGGCCGAAAGGAACTGGTAGTATTCGTCCACCGCACGCGGGATGACGTCGAAATAGAGCTTCTTGGCCACGCGCGGCTTCTGGAACATGTAGAGGCCGAGGCTTTCAGTCGGCGCATAGGTCAGCCACTCGTCGATGGTCAGCCCGTTGCCCTTCGATTTGGAGATCTTCTGGCCTACTTCGTCCAGGAAAAGCTCGTAGACGAAATGCTCCGGCGCGCGACCCCCGAGGATCACGCAGATGCGGTCGTAGATCGCCGCATTGGTCTGGTGGTCCTTGCCGAACATCTCGAAATCGACGCCGAGCGCGGCCCAGCGCATGCCGAAATCCGGCTTCCATTGCAGCTTCACCCTGCCGCCGGTGACGGGCAGGGTCGTTTCCGTGCCGTCCTCGTCGTCGAAGGTGATGGTGCCGGCCTTGGCGTCGACCTGCTTCATCGGCACATAGAGCACGCGCCCTGTCTTCGGCGAGATCGGCAGGAAGGGGCTATAGGTCGCCTGCCGTTCCTCGCCCAGCGTCGGCAGCATCACCGCCATGATGTCGTCATAGCGCTCGGCCGCGCGCAAAAGCACGTCGTCGAACCGGCCGGACTTGTAATAATCCGTGGCGCTGGCGAACTCGTAGTCGAAGCCGAACGTGTCGAGGAAACGGCGCAGCATCGCGTTGTTGTGGTGGCCGAAGCTTTCGTAATTGCCGCCGAACGGATTGGGCACCGAGGTCAGCGGCATATGCAGAAAGGGTTCCAGCGCCTTGCGGTCCGGCACGTTGTCGGGGATCTTGCGCATCCCGTCCATGTCGTCCGAGAAGCACAGGAGCCGCGTCTTGACCTTGTCCTCCGTCAGCACGCGGAAGGCGTGGCGCACCATGGTGGTACGCGCGACTTCGCCGAAGGTGCCGATATGCGGCAGGCCGGACGGGCCGTAGCCGGTCTCGAACAGCACGGTTTCGGGCAATCCCGTCTTGGCATGGCGTGCGATGATCTTTTTGGCTTCCTCGAACGGCCACGCCTTGCTCTCGGCGGCCGCGGCCAGAAGTTCGGGGTTGAGATCGATCGGGGGAAGTTCAGCCATGTCAAGCGTCCTGCGGTTCTGTCGGGCGAAACCGACCGCTCCGCTCTATGCGCCGCAGACCGGAGCGTCAACGATTGCGCGCGTTTTTCCGGCCTGCCGCGCGCTTCTTAGTAGAAGCTGACGGGAAAATACCGCAGGTAGAGTTCGGCAAAGGTGCCTTTGACGGAAATCTGCTGCAGCGCATAGTCGAAGGCATCGGTCAGTTTGTCGTCGCCTGGCTTGGTCGCGATGGCAAGGCCCGTGCCAAGATATTCCGGAGCCAGATAGGGCCCGCCGGCGAAACGGCAGCAGCCCCCGGCTTCCGAGCCGGCCAGCCAGAACGCCAGCCGCATGCCGTCGCCGAACACGGCGTCGATCTTTCCGGCCTTGAGATCGGCATAGAGGTCGTCGGATTTCGAATAGGTGACGGCCTCGACCATGCCGAAATAGCCGCGCAGCATCTGCTCATGCGCCGAGCCGGCCAGAACGCCGACCCGCTTGCCGCGCAGCCCCTGATAAAGGGGTTCGGACAGCGCCTTCGTCTTCAGCATCGCGAAGCGGGCGGGGAATTGCAGGTAGCTGTGCGAGAAGGAATATTTCAGCCGCGTCTCGGCCGTTGCGGCGATGCCGGCGATGATCGCCTCGCCGTCGCCCTTCTCCAGCGCGGCGTCCAGTTCGTTCCAGGGCAGCGCCTGTATCTGGCAGCGGTCGGCCAATGCCAGTTCCGCGCAGATCGCGCGCGCAAGGTCGACATGGAAGCCTGAAAGGCGGCCTTCTTGGTCGAGGAAATTGAACGGCGGGAAGTCCGTGGTGGTCAGGAACCGCAGCCTGGGCAAGGCGCTGAGGTCCGGCTTGGCCAGGCGCTCGTTGGCATCCCAGAATATGGGCGGCTGCGGTTCCGTCGCATGGACGGCATTTGCGGCCAGCAACATTGAAATCAGTGCGAAAGCGAGTCGCCGAAGCACGAACAAGATTCCCATCATCGAACCCGCAATGCTTGTGGAACGAAAAAGTGGCGGCCTCAACGGTTTTTGGTTTCAACGACGAAAATTGCGGCTATTGTCATGAAGCTGGGGTGCCGGCGGTCGGGCGAGGGGTTGCCGGATCGACGGTTAGTTGGGCATTGGTCGCGTGGATCGACCTGCAACATGGGGTGGATGTTGCGATGTATAGTTTCGTTCACGAGCGGACGTTTTTCCGACAGAATGCGTGTTCGGCCCCTTGGGTCCGACCGAAAGCACGGCGCGATCTTTCCCATGAAGGGCCGCCGCGGCTCCGAATGACGCTGTACCGGTAGGCGTCGGGATCACAAAATCCTGAAGACTGGCCAAGTGCGGGCTCGCAGGAGCCTGCGCACCCACGGCGCGGGCGGGAAACCTCATGCGAATAACGGATCTGGACGCCGGAAACGGCGCGGCAGCGAGGACGCGCGGTTCGCCGCGGCCGATGGATGACGGGGCAGGGCTCGCCGAAACCGCCTTCCCTGAACTGGCCGAATGGCAGCCGGTGCTGCAACGGCTGCGCATTTCGCGGGAGATGGCGATAGCGATCGCTGCCCGCGCACATGGTGAGGGCGCCAGCTTTGCGGACGGCTTGTTGAACTCCAAGGTCGTGGCCCGCCGCGCCGTGCTGCGCGCGGTGGCGGCACATCTTGGCGTCGGGCTCATGGACGAGATCGATCCGCGGCGGCTGATTGTCAGCGATGAAGACGCGATCCTGCTTTTGCGGCGTCGTGCAGGTCACATTCCCGTCAGGGTCATCGAGAGGGACGGCAGCATCTCCTTCGTCATGTCGCTGGAACGTTTCGCGCTGGGCGTGATGCGTCGGAAGCTGGAAACGTCTCCTTCCTTGGGCGCGCGCATCAAGCTCGCAGACCCCTTGGCGATGCGTGTCGCCATGCTGGCGCGCGCCCGGCCGCAGCTTGCCAAGACCGCGGTCAACGGGCTGTTCGAGCAGTTTCCGGCGATGTCCGCGCGCATCGTGCCCAGCGCCTGGCAAGGCACCGTGGTGGGCATCGCGCTGACCGCGCTGCCGGTCGGCGTGGTCCTGGCGCCTGGCCTTGTGCTGGGGACGCTGCACGTTCTCGCCACGCTGTTCTTCTTCGCTTGCGTGGCCCTGCGGTTTGCCGCCGTCGCGTCCATCCGCGCGCAGCGGCGGGCAAAGGAGATCGCGGTTCCGAAAGGCGACGCGCCGGTCTTCACCGTGCTGGTGGCGCTTTACAAGGAGGCCGCCATGGTGCCCGGCCTCCTTGCGGCGCTGGACCATCTGGTCTGGCCGCGCCACCGGCTGGAGATCAAGCTGGTGTGCGAAGCCGACGACGAAGCCACGCTGGCTGCCCTTCGCGCCTGCCGGCTGCCGGCCCACATGGAGGTGGTCGAGGTGCCGCCCGGCCAGCCGCGCACCAAGCCCAAGGCCCTGTCCTACGCCTTGCCCATGACCGGCGGCGATTTCGTCACCCTCTACGATGCGGAAGACGAGCCGCACCCCATGCAGCTTGTCGAAGCCTGGCAGCGCTTCCGCGAAAGCGGCCCCGACCTGGCGGTGGTGCAGGCGCCGCTGGAAATCTCCAACCGGGGCGAAGGCATGATCGCGCGCATGTTCGCCTTCGAATATGCGGGCCTGTTCCGCGGGCTCCTGCCCTGGCTGTCGCAGCGCCGGCTGATGCTGCCGCTCGGCGGCACGTCGAACCATTTCCGGCGCGCGGCTCTCGACAAGGTGGGTGGCTGGGATCCGTTCAACGTGACCGAGGACGCCGATCTCGGCATGCGGCTGGCCCGCTTCGGCTATCGCGCGGAGACCATCTCCAGCCCGACCTACGAGCCCGCTCCGAAAAGGCTCGGCGTCTGGCTGCCGCAACGCACCCGCTGGTTCAAGGGCTGGACGCAGACCTGGCTGGTCCATATGCGCAGTCCCGTCGTGCTGGCCCGCGATCTCGGCTTCGGTTCGTTTCTGGTCGCGCAGGTGCTTTTCGCCGGCATGCTGGCTTCGGTCCTGCTTCATCCGCTTCTATTGGGGACCTTTCTTTTTCTGCTGGTCGGTCTCGTCTCGGCGGTGCCGGCCGACGGGATGGATGTCGTCCTGCTTACCGTCGATACGGTCAACATAGCCTGCGGCTACCTTTCCTTCCTCCTGCTCGGCTGGCAGACGCTGACGCGGACGGAGCGTCGCGGGTTCTGGAAGGTCGTGCTGCTGACGCTGCCCTATTGGGCCATGATGTCATGCGCGGGCTGGCGTGCCCTGTGGCAATTGTGGCGCCAGCCGCATCTGTGGGAGAAGACGCCGCACGAACGTGCCCCGTCTGCGTTTGGCCGGCAGGCTCCGTCGCCCCGCAGGGACGGTCCGCCCCAGAGCGCGCCTAGGCCTGCTTTGCCTGTTTGGAGAGGAAGGAAGGACCTTCGCCGATGATCTTCTTGTCCTCCTTGCCGATCACCTCCTTGTCGCGTCCCTCATAGGCAAGCGAGAGCAGGAGCCGGCGGATGACGGCCAGCCGCGCGCGCCGCTTGTCGTTCGCCCGCACCACGATCCAGGGCGCCTTGTCGGAATGAGTGCGCCTGAACATCTCGTCGCGCGCCTTGGTGTAGGCGTCCCATTTGCTCAGGCCGGCGACGTCGATGGGCGAGAACTTCCAGTTCTTCAGCGGGCTGTGGCGGCGGTCGTGGAAACGGTCGAGCTGCGTTTCCTGGCCGATATCCAGCCAGAACTTGAAGAAATGAACACCGTCCTGGCGGATCATGCGTTCGAAATTCGGCACTTCCTCCAGGAATTGCTCGTGCTCCTGAGGCGTGCAGAAGCCCATGACCGGCTCGACGCCGGCGCGGTTGTACCAGGAGCGGTCGAAGCTCACCAATTCGCCGGCGGTCGGGAAATGCGTGACGTAGCGCTGGAAATACCATTGGCCGCGCTCCGTCTCGGTGGGCTTGCCGAGCGCCACGTTGCGGGCGCTGCGCGGGTTCAGATACTGGTGCAGCACGAAGATCGTGCCGCCCTTGCCGGCGGCGTCACGCCCCTCGAACAGCGCCATCACCCTTTGCCCGGTGGCCTGCAGCCATTTCTGCGCCTTGACCAGTTCGATCTGCAACTGTTCCAGCGTCTTATCGTACTCGTCGCCCTTCAGTTTCTTGTCGTAGGGATAGCCGCCGGCGGAGAGCTTGTGCTTCTCGATCCAGTCGGGCAATTCGGACGCTTCGACGTCGAACTCCCGCTCCTTGCCGTTCACTTTGATCTGTATCGGCGGGATCGGCGTATCCGGCAGCGTGTCCACGGTCCTGGTGGCCGCGACGTTCTCGTCCGGCGTGCCGTCGGTCTCTTTCATGTCGGTCGCACCCTTCACAGTTTGCGAACTCATGCTATGGGGAGCCTTCGGCAGCGTCCAGCGCGAAGTTCGCGTCAGGATTGCGTGCCGGCGCGTCACGACGCATGGAGCGTGCATGGTTGAACCAAGCGGCCGGGATCGGCACGTGGCCGCCGAAATCGCCCATCGGCTTTGGGAAGCGCGCTGGCTCACCCTTGCAGGGGTGGGGGCTGTGCTGGTCACCTATTTGTTCGCCGGGCGCTGGGCCTATGTCGTGCCGCTGGCGCTCCTCCTGGTCGTGGCCGCCGTGCTCTCGCTGCGCAGCTCGCTCGAGGAAACCGCTTCCGGCTTCAGCAATGCGGAGGGCGAGGGCCTGCAACTCCTGTCGGGCGAATATCTGGCCGCGACTGTTCCCGCGCCGCTCATCGTTTTCGACCGCGCGGGCAGCGTGGTTCATGCCAATGCGGCGGCGGTCGCCGCTTTCGGGACGTTGCCGCCCGGCCTGTCGCTGCCGCTGAAATTCCGCGCGCCGGAGATGCAGACCCTGCTGGACAATGTAATGTCCGGCACCGTCTCCACAGCAGCCGTCGATTATGTCGAGAAACTGCCGGTGGAGCGTGTCTATCGCGTGGACGCCACCTCCGTCGGCCACGGCACCGGCCTTCATGTCCTGATCTTCAGGGACCAGAGCGAGGCGCGCCGCATCGACCGCATGCGCGCCGACTTCATCGCCAATGCCAGCCACGAGATGCGCACGCCGCTGGCCTCCATCGCCGGCTTCATCGAGACGCTGCGCGGCCCCGCCCGCAACGATTCCGCCGCGCGCGAACAGTTCCTGCAGATCATGCAGAGCCAGACCGAACGCATGTCGCGGCTGATCGACGATCTTCTGTCCCTGTCGCGGCTGGAGATGAAGCCTTTCCTGCGCTCGGGCGCCAACGTGGACCTGCGCCAGATCATCGAGAGCGTGATCGACTCGCTGGCGCCGCTCGCCGCCGACAACGGCATGGTGATCGAGCGGCAATACGCCGCCGAACCGCTCGAGGTTCCGGGCGACCGCGACGAACTGTTCCAGGTGTTCGAGAACCTGCTCGAGAATGCCTGCAAATACGGCCGCTCGGGCGGCCGCGTCGTGGTCAGCATCGTCCCGGGCACCGAAGGCCCGGAACCGGCCGTCGAGGTCACCGTGCGCGACTTCGGTCCCGGCATCGCCGAGGAGCACATCCCGCGCGTGACCGAGCGCTTCTACCGGATCGACGCCGAGGCCAGCCGGGCCCAGAAGGGCACCGGGCTGGGGCTCGCCATCGTCAAGCACATCCTCACCCGCCATCATGCGCGCCTGTCGATCAAGTCGGAGATCGGCAAGGGTTCGGCCTTCACCGTCCATTTGCCGTCGAACTAGAATGCTTGCGTGCAACTGTCCGCCAACCGCCGGGCTGGCATTGCCTGCCGGCCCGGGCTAAAGCTGGGTTGACCCTTCGTCAGCTTGTCACATGACAGGCGTAGAGCGGTCGAAAGAGCGCGAATCGGCGCGGTTTCGGAAGGCTTGCCACCATGCAGTCGGTGCACATCGTCAGCGCCTATGACGAGGAGCTGAAATATCTGGCCAAGCGCATCGCCGCCATGGGCGGCCATGCCGAGCGCATGGTCGAGCAGGCCGTCGCCGCCTTGGTGAGCGGTGATCCGGAACTCGCGCGCAAGGTCGTGGCCGACGACATCGTGCTGGACGAAGCCCAGCGCGAGATCGACGACAAGGCCATCATCATCATTGCGCGCCGTCAGCCGATGGCGACGGACCTGCGCGAGATCGTCGGCGCCATACGCATTTCCGCCGACCTCGAGCGCGTCGGCGACCTCGGCAAGAACGTCGCCAAGCGCGTCATGGCGGTGGCAGATGCCGGCCAGCCCACCAGCCTGTTCCGTGGCATCGAGGCGCTGGCCAACATGGCGCTGACCCAGCTCAAGGAAGTGCTCGACGTCTACGCCTCGCGCTCGGTCGAGCGCATCGGCTTCGTGCGCGATCGCGACGACCAGATCGACGCCATGTACACCTCGCTGTTCCGCGAGCTCCTGACCTACATGATGGAAGACCCGCGCAACATCACGCCCTGCACACATCTGCTGTTCTGCGCCAAGAACATCGAGCGCATCGGCGACCACGCCACCAACATCGCCGAGACCATCTATTACATCGTCACCGGCGAGCAGATGCCGGTGGAACGCCCCAAGGACGACAGGACGGACCGTCTGGTGATCGACGCCGGGTCGCCGAAATAGCAGCAAGGCTCGCCGGGCGTGGCGATCCGCGCTATTTTCAGGGCGGGAGGATGACATGGAAGCCGTACGTTCCTTCACGTCCGCGCAACCGGCCGCTGGCGTCGTCGCGTCGAGCGTGTACTCCGCCGGCCGTCGCGTCGCCGACATCCCCATCGAGCAGGCCGGCGAATGGGCCCGCAAGGAGGGCCATGTCGTCTGGATCGGCTTGCTGGAGCCGGATCGCGAGCTTCTCCTGCGCGTGCAGGCGCAGTTCGGCCTGCATGACCTGGCGATCGAGGACGCCGAGCACGCCCATCAAAGGCCGAAGGTCGAGCAATATGGCGACGCGCTCTTCGTCGTCGCGCGCACGGTGCAGTTGGTCGACCGGCGCGTCACCTTCGGGGAGACGCATATCTTCCTCGGCAAGGGCTATATCGTCAGCGTGCGGCACGGCCCTTCGACCTCCTACACGACGGTGCGCCAGCATTGGGAGTCCTGCCCGCATGCGCTGGCCAAGGGAGAGGACTTCGTCCTCTACGCCATCCTCGACTTCATCGTGGACAACTACATGCCCGTCCTCGAACAGATCGAAGACGAGGTGGAGGAGATCGAGGACAGCGTCCTCGTCAGGCCGATGAATTCCGCCGGCATCGAACGGCTCTATATGCTGCGGCGCGACCTCCTGCGCCTGCGCAACGCCGCCGTTCCGCTGGTGGAGGTGTGCCGGCGCCTCACCGGAACCGACCTGCCGCAGATCAATGCCGCCATGCACCCGCTGTTCCGCGACGTGACCGACCATATCCGTTCGGTGCAGGAGAAGGTGGACAGCCTGCGCGAGGTGCTGGCCTTCGCCTTCGAGGCGAGCCTGCTGGTCGGCCAGAGCCAGGAAACCGCGATTTCCAAGAAGCTCGCCGCCTGGGCGGCCATATTGGCCGTGCCGACCGCACTTGCCGGCATATACGGCATGAATTTCGTCGATATGCCGGAACTGAAACTGCCCTATGCCTATCCCACGATCCTGATCGTGATCGCGCTGATCTGCAGCGTGCTCTACTGGCGCTTCCGCAAGAACGGCTGGCTTTAGGACGGGAACGGGCAGTTACGGGAGCAGGTCAGCAGGGAAAGCACCGGCTGTCCTTCGCCACCCGAAAGCTACGCCTTCCACCCCCTGCGCGCCTATCTCGCCCGGCGACGCTCCGAAGCCGGCTGAAAGGCGACGCGGGAATGATAGGCGCAATAGGGCCCGGTCTCGGCCGCGTCGTTGCCGCAGAAATGGAAATCCTCCGACAACGGGTCGCCGTTCGGCCATTTGCAGGTGCGCTCGGTCAGTTCCACGAGCTGGAGCCGGCGCGAGATCGGCACCACCACGTTCTCGACCGGGCGGATATACTGGCGCGCGACCGGCTCGGCGTCGAACTGCACCTGCAGCGCCGTCGCGCCGATCGAAACCGTCGTATGGCGCTGCGTGCTGGCCGCGCGCGTCACCGTCTTGGTGATCGTGCCCTGTGCTGCGGTCTTCTTCTGGCGTGCCGGCGCGGCCGTGGCGCGGCCCCGGCTGGAGAGCTTCAGCCGGTGCACCTTGCCGATGACGGCGTTGCGGCTGACGCCGCCGAGCTGCGCCGCGATCTGGCTGGCGCTCAGACCTTCCGACCAAAGTTTCCTCAGGAGTTCGACCCGCTCGTCAGTCCAGTTCATGAGACTGCGCTCCTTTGAATTCTGCGGCTTTCGGAATCCTTCCACGATCCGGCTCTCGCCGGGCGGGCACCACATCTACTGGGGTGATTAGATCCGCCGCACGAAATCTAGTTATTTCCAAGCCCACAAATACCTTATGCGGTGACTCTGTGACAAGAGTCCCGGCTGCAACAGGATTCGGTTTTTTCGGTTTTCCCCAACTTGACTATCCGCAATGCTTCAGATTGCCGCTGGGGAAGCTGCCGGTGTCTATCGCTACGTTTTCGTTGACTTCATGGCCGAAAACCCCGATAAGCCACCAAAAGCCGCCGCTTTGGCGGCTTTTTGATTTTTCCGGTTCCGGAGACGCATATAATGAGCGGTTCGGCGCTTTACGAGACCTTTGCCCGCATCCCCCTGGCCTTCGATCACGGGGAGGGCGCCTGGCTCGTCACCGACACAGGCGAGCGATATCTCGACTTCGCCGCGGGCATCGCCGTCAACTCGCTGGGGCACGGCCATCCTCATCTGGTGGCGGCCCTGACCGAGCAGGCCCGCAAGCTGTGGCACGTCTCCAATCTCTATGAAATCCCCGGCCAGAGCCGCCTCGGCGAGCGTCTGGCGGCGGCGACCTTCGCGGACAAGGTGTTCTTCACAAATTCCGGCGCCGAGGCGCTGGAATGCGCCATCAAGACCGCGCGCCGCTACCAGTATGTCAACGGCCATCCGGAGCGCTATCGCATCATCACCTTCGAGGGCGCCTTCCACGGCCGCACGCTGGCCACCATAGCGGCCGGCGGCCAGCAGAAATATCTGGAGGGCTTCGGCCCGAAGGTGGAAGGCTTCGACCAGGTGCCCTTCGCCGACGTCGACGCCGCCGAAAAGGCGATCACGCCCGAAACGGCAGCCATGCTGGTGGAGCCGGTGCAGGGCGAGGGCGGCATCCGCACTTTCCCGACGCCGGCCCTCAAGCGCCTGCGCGAATTGTGCGACCGGCATGGCCTGCTGCTGATCTTCGACGAAGTGCAATGCGGCATCGGCCGCACCGGCAAGTTGTTCGCGTATGAATGGGCCGGCGTGGCGCCTGACCTGATGGCGATCGCCAAGGGCATCGGCGGCGGCTTTCCCGTCGGCGCCTGCCTCGCCACCGCCGCCGCTGCCGCCGGCATGACGGCGGGCGTGCACGGCACCACCTTCGGCGGCAATCCGCTCGCCATGGCGGTCGGCAACGCAGTGCTCGACGTGGTGCTGGAGGATGGCTTCCTCGATGAGGTCGCGCGCAAGGCGCTGCTGTTCAAGCAGGGTCTTGCCGGGATCGCCGACGAATTCCCCGAAGTCGTGGAGGAGATCCGCGGCACCGGCCTGATGCTGGGGCTGAAATGCGCCATGCCCAACGTCAAGGTCAACCAGGCCTTGCGCGGGCAGCATCTGCTGGCCGTGCCGGCCGGCGACAACGTCATCCGCCTGCTGCCGCCGCTGAACGTCACCGACGACGAGATCCGCGAAGGCCTCAATCGCATTCATGCCGCCGCCGCCGGGCTGGCCGGCGCTGTGGCCGCCGCCGTCGAGTAACAGGGCCGATCCCATGAGCCTGCGTCATTTCACCGATCTGTCCGCCGTTTCCGCGAGCGACCTGCGCGGCATTCTCGACGACGCCGCGCGCCGCAAGGCCCGCCTCAAGGCCGGCGAGCGCTCCAGGCCGCTGGACGGCAAGGTGCTGGCGATGATCTTCGACAAGCCGTCCACGCGCACGCGCGTGTCCTTCGACGTCGGCATGCGCCAGCTCGGCGGCGAGACCATCATGCTGACCGGCACGGAGATGCAGCTCGGCCGCTCCGAGACGATTGCCGACACCGCCAAGGTCCTGTCGCGCTATGTCGATGCCATCATGATCCGCACGACCTCGCATCAGCGGTTGCTGGAACTGACCGAGAACGCTTCCGTTCCGGTCATCAATGGCCTGACCGACGACACCCATCCCTGCCAGATCATGGCCGACATCCTCACCTTCGAGGAACATCGCGGCCCGGTCGCGGGCAAGACCTTCGCCTGGACGGGCGACGGCAACAATGTGCTGCATTCGCTGGTCGAAGCGTCCGCGCGGTTTTCCTTCGGCGTCAACATCGCAGTGCCGGAAGGCAGCGAGCCGGCACGCGGCTATGTGGACTGGGCGAAGGCCAATGGCGGCCAGGTGCGTTTCACGCGCTCCGCCGAAGAGGCCGTGACCGGCGCCGACTGCGTCGTCACCGACTGCTGGGTGTCCATGGGCCAGGAACACCGCGCACGCGGCCACAACGTCTTCCTGCCCTACCAGGTCAACGCGGCGCTGATGGCCAAGGCCAAGCCCGACGCGCTGTTCATGCACTGCCTGCCCGCGCACCGCGGCGAGGAAGTGACCGACGAGGTCATCGACGGGCCGCATTCGGTGGTGTTCGACGAGGCCGAGAACCGGCTGCACGCGCAGAAGGCGGTGCTCGCCTGGTGTTTGGGCGCGTAAGTGCCTGGGCGCGTGAAGCCGGCGGTGCGGCCGTCGGCCCACCGGCAAGCTTGAACCTATTGCGGGCGATGCCTATCTCCGGCGCATCACCCGAACAATCGATGCATGGCGGCCGCTGCCTCTGGCGGATCGGCCGGCCGGAGATTTGTCATGCTGGAAGCTATCGAATTGACTGAACACGAACCCAAGCTCGGCGAGTTCGGCCATGCCGGCGACGACCACGTCGTGCCGTTCGAGGTCGGCCCGCTGGACGTGCGCGGCCGCGCCGTGCAACTCGGCCCGATGCTGGACGCCATCCTGTCGCGCCACGACTATCCCGAGCCCGTCGCGCGTCTCCTTGCCGAGGCCTGCGTGCTGACTGTGCTGCTCGGCACGTCCCTGAAGTTCGAAGGCAAGTTCATCCTGCAGACCCGCACCGACGGGCCGGTGGACATGCTGGTGGCCGATTTCACCACCCCGCATGCGCTGCGCGCCTATGCCCGTTTCGACGCGGAACGCGTCGCGGCGCTTGTGGCCGGCGGCGAGACCAGGTCCGAAACCCTGCTGGGCTCCGGCGTGCTCGCGCTGACCATCGACCAGGGCTCGCATACCCAGCGCTATCAGGGCATCGTCGAGCTGGACGGCACGTCGCTGGAAGAGGCCGCGCGCACCTATTTCCGACAGTCGGAACAGATTCCGACCGACCTCAGGCTGGGCGTCGCCAAGCAGGTGATGCCGGGCGGGCATGAACAATGGCGCGCCGGCGGCGTGCTGGCGCAGTTCCTTCCCGAAGCGCCGGAACGCATGCGCATTCCCGATCTGCCCGGCGGCGACGGCGATCCGGTCGAGGCTGTCAGCGACCTGATCGACGATTCCTGGCAGGAATTGCTGGCCTTGCTCGCCACGGTCGAGCCGATCGAGCTGATCGATCCCAGCGTCGGCGTGGAGCGCCTGCTGTTCCGCCTGTTCCACGAGCATGGCGTGCGGGTGTTCGGCGGCGTCCGGGTCGCCGACCAGTGCTCCTGCTCGCGCGAGAAGATCCGCGGCATTTTGGCCGGCTTTTCCGCCGAGGAGATCGCGGAAAGCACGCAGGACGGCGCCATCAACGTCGCCTGCGAGTTCTGCTCGACCAGCTACGAATTCGATCCCGCCGAATTCGCCGCGGAATAACCGTCCGCCCGCGCCGTCAGGAGCGGGCGGCTCGGTTCAGTTCACGGTTCTCCTGCCGTTCGGCACATCCAGCGAGAATGCCGGGATGGCGACATCGAACAGGTCGCCCTCGGCGTTTTTCATCGTATAGCGGCCGACCATGATGCCGGATGGCGTCGAGAGCGGGCAGCCGGACGTGTATTGATAGCTGTCGCCGGGATTGAGTTCCGGCTGTTCGCCGACCACGCCGGCGCCGCGCACTTCTTCGATCCGGCCGGCGCCGTCCGTGATGTGCCAGTAGCGAGCCAGCAACTGCACGAATTCTTCCGACCGGTTCTCGATCGTCACGCGGTAACCCCAGACATAGCGGCTTCCGGATCGGACCGCTCCGGCAGATAAAAGGGTTCCACGCTGACTTCGATATCGCGGGTGGTGGCCCGATACATGCGCATTCCTTTCGTGGACAGCATCGTCCGGCGGCTTGCGACGGTCAACCTTGGTGATCCCGATGGCCTTTCCTCCGCCTGTGCGGCAGGATGCGGGACGGAGGTGGTTCCATGCTGGCCGAAAAGCAGTTCATGGAGATGGCGCTGAGCTTTCCCGCAGTGGAGCAGGGCAGCCATTTCGACGTCACCGATTTTCGGGTGCGCGGCACGATCTTCGCCACCTATCGCGAAAAAGACGGCAGGGCCGTGCTGAAGCTGTCGCCGGACCAGCAGCGGCTTTTCCTGGAAACCGCAAAAGGAATGCTGGAGCCCGTGCCGGGGTCGTGGGGCGGTAAAGGGTGGACGCTGGCGATCCTGCAAAGGATCGACGCCGACACGCTGCGCCACGCCATGAGCCTGGCATGGCGGTCGGTGGCGCCAAAGTCCTTGCTGTGAACGCTGCCGCGCGGCCTATGCCGGGCGGCTTCGGCTTCCTTCGGAGAGCTACACCTTCGCCAGCGCCTGTTCCACGTCCTTGAGCAGGTCGTCGGCATCTTCCAGCCCGAGCGAGAGCCTGAGCGTGCCGGGACCCATGCCGAGTTCGGCGCGGGCCTCGTCGGTCAGGTTCTTGTGCGTGGTCGTCGCGGGATGGGTGATCAGGCTCTTGGCGTCGCCGAGATTGTTGGAGATCTTCACGATCTCCAGCGCGTTCTGGAACGCGAAGGCGGCTTCCTTGCCGCCCTTCACGTCCAGGCAGATCAGCGTCGAGCCGCCCGACATCTGCTTTTTCACGATAACGGCCTGCGGATGGTCGGCGCGGCCGGGATAGATCACCCGCGCGATCTTGGGATGACCGGCGAGGAAATCCGCGACGCGGCCGGCCGACGCCGTCTGCTGGCCGACGCGTAGCGGCAGCGTCTCCAGTCCCTTCAGCAGCACCCAGGCGTTGAAGGGCGACATGGACGGGCCGGTGTGGCGGAAATAGTCGTGCAGGTTCTCGTCGATCCACTTCTTGTCCGACAGCACGATGCCGCCCAGGCAGCGGCCCTGGCCGTCTATATGCTTGGTCGCGGAATAGACCACGACATGCGCGCCGAGCTGCAGCGGCTTCTGCTGCAGCGGCGTGGCGAACACGTTGTCCACCACCACGCGTGCGCCGATCGAGTTGGCGAGGGAAGCCACGGCGGCGATATCGACCACCTCGAGCGTGGGATTGGTCGGGCTTTCCAGGAAGAACAGCCTGGTGTTGGGCTTCACCGCGCCTTCCCAGTTGGCGATCTCGCGGCCGTCGATCAGCGTCGCCTCGATGCCGTATTTCGGCGCCAGCGTCTCCACGATCCAGCGGCATGAGCCGAACAGGGCGCGTGCGGCCACGATATGGTCGCCGGCCTTGAGGCCGCACAGCACGGCCGCGGCGACGGCCGCCATGCCCGACGCGGTGGCGCGGGCGTCTTCCGCTCCTTCCAGCGCGCACATGCGCTTCTCGAACATGTCGACGGTCGGGTTGGCATAGCGCGAATAGATGAAGCCGGGTTCCTCGCCCTTGAAGCGCGCCTCGGCCTGTTGCGCTGTTTCGTAGAGATAGCCCTGCGTCAGGAACATCGCTTCCGACATCTCGCCGAAACCGGAACGCAATGTTCCGGCGTGGACAAGCTGTGTGGCGGGCTTCCAATTGCGCGTATCGTTCGTCATCGGACCTTGTTCCAACAAAAAAACCGGCCGCGAAAGTCGCAACCGGTCCATACGGCCTCTGCGGCCAGGCGGTCCTTTAGCGACTTTTTTAACGTGGCTGCAAGCCGACCGGCCAAATCACCACGGGATAACGCCCCTTTAGACCCGTGCCCGGCTTGCGTCAATCGGTGGCTTGGCTAAGAGGGATGATCCAGTTCTCGCCGGCCTTCGGAGCGACCTTTTGCGGCAGACAGGCATTCTTCCCGACCAGGACATCGCGGCGCTGTTCCGGTCCGGCGCGCTGAAATCGCCGCGGCCGCTCGACGCCGACCAGATCCAGCCGGCCAGCCTCGACCTCAGGCTGGGCGACCGCGCCTTCCGCGTGCGCGCCTCGTTCCTGCCCGGCCCGGAAAGCACGGTGGAAGCCAAGCTCGACCGGCTGAAGCTGCATGAGATCGACCTCAGCCAGGGCGCGGTGCTGGAAACGGGCTGCGTCTACATCGTGCCGCTGATGGAAAGCCTCGCCCTGCCGGCGCATGTCTCGGCTTCGGCCAATCCCAAGAGCTCGACCGGGCGGCTCGACATCTTCACCCGCGTCATGACCGACCATGGCCGCGAGTTCGACAAGATCGCCGCCGGTTACGGCGGTCCGCTCTATATGGAGGTCAGCCCGCGCACCTTCCCCATCGTCGTGCGTGCCGGCTCGCGCCTGTCGCAGATCCGCTTCCGCACCGGCAACGCCCTGTTGTCGGAGGACGAGTTGCATGCGCTGCACCGCTCCGAGATGCTCGTGGCCACCGATCCGCCCAACATTTCGGGCGGCGGCATCGCGCTCTCGATCGACCTCGCTGGCGACAAGGACGGGCTGGTCGGTTATCGCGGCAAGCACCATACCGGGCTGGTGGACGTCGACAAGCGCGCCGCGCAGGACGTCGCCGACTTCTGGGAGCCGATCTACAAGAGCCGTGCCGGCGAACTGGTGCTCGATCCGGATGAATTCTACATCCTCGTCAGCCGCGAGGCGGTGCATGTGCCGCCGCTCTACGCTGCCGAGATGACGCCTTTCGATCCGCTGGTCGGCGAGTTCCGCGTCCATTATGCCGGCTTCTTCGACCCCGGCTTCGGCCATTCCGCTGCGGGCGGCGCCGGCAGCCGCGCGGTTCTGGAAGTGCGCAGCCACGAAGTGCCGTTCATCCTCGACCATGGCCAGATCGTCGGCCGGCTGGTTTACGAGCATATGCTGGATCGCCCGCAGGCGCTCTACGGCACCGATCTCGGCTCCAATTACCAGGCGCAGGGCCTCAAGCTGTCCAAGCATTTTCGCACCGCGCGCTGACCATTTTTTCGGCCGGCGCCTGGACGGTGACCCTGCGGCCTGTCCTACAGCGCCTTCACCGTCACCTCGGCCGGCTTCTCGATCTCCAGCGGATTGCGCAGCGGCAGGCCGAAATCCGCCGCCTCGATCTCGAACACGTCGCCAGCCTCGGTTCTGACGCCGTCGGCGAAGGACAGCGTCGCTGTGCCGAACATGTGCACATGAACGTCGCCCGGCTGGCGGAACACCGCATATTTGAAGTGGTGGTGCTCCAGGTTCGCGACGGTGTGCGACATGTTCGCCTCGCCCGAAAGGAACGGCTTTTCCCATAGGGTGCCGCCGGCGCGCAGGATGCGCGAAGTGCCGCGAATGTCTGCCGGCAGGTCGCCCACCAGCAGCTCTGGCCCGAACGAGGCGTTCCGCAGCTTGGAATGGGCGAGATAGAGATAGTTCACCCGTTCGGTGACATGGTCCGAGAACTCGTTGGACAGCGTGAAACCGACCCGGAAGGGCATGCCGTCGTCGCCGATCACATAGATGCCGGCGATTTCCGGTTCCTCGCCCGCGTCCGCCGCGAAAGCGGGCGAAAGCAGCGGCGAACCGGGCGCCACCGCCATCGTGCCATTGCCCTTGTAGAACCATTCCGGCTGCACGCCCGCCTGGCCCTTGGCAGGCTTGCCGCCCTCCAGTCCCATGCGGAACATCTTCATGGAATCGGTGAGCTGTGCCTCGCCCTCGGCATCGAGTTTCTTGTGCATGGCATCACGCGTCGCCGCCGAGCCGAGATGGGTCAGGCCGGTGCCGGTCAGGTGAAGATGAGCGGGGTCGGGATGATTGATCGGGGAAAGCATCTCTCCCTTGCGGTAGGCCGTTTCCAGATCGACGGTCTCGCCGAAACCGTTGCGCTCGATCAGGGCGGCAAGGCCGGTGCCCGTGCGCGCGGCCTCCATGGCGAGCGAATAGACGCTGCGGGCGCCGTTGACCACGCGCGCCTTGCCGCTGCCGTTGCGGGCGACGACGCGGATGGTGTCGGCTCCGTCCAGAATCTGCGAGATCAGCATGGAAGCATTCCTTTCCCTGTCCGTGCGGCCGAGAGCGCCGGCAAACTCTCTTCCGCGCCGCGCAAGCCTGCGCCGCGTTTCGGTATTCTTCGATGATCGTGTGTCCCGTCCCGGTCGCCGGGACGCCGCGCTTCAGCCTTTGTTCTTGTTGTAGACGTCGAACACCACGGCGCCGAGCAGCACCAGGCCTTTCACCACCTGCTGCCAGTCGACATTGACGCCCATGATCGACATGCCGTTGTTCATCACTCCCATGATGAAGCCGCCCACCACCGAGCCGATGACCTGGCCGACGCCGCCCATGGCGGAAGCGCCGCCGATGAAGACGGCCGCGATGACGTCCAGTTCGCTGCCGAGGCCGGCCGCCGGCACGGCCTGGCCGAGGCGGGCCGCGATGATCAATCCGCCGAGCGCCGACAGCACGCCCATGTTGATGAACACCATCAGCGTCAGCCGCTCGGTCTTGATGCCTGAAAGCTGCGCCGCCTTGGGATTGCCGCCGAGCGCGTAGACGCGGCGGCCGATCACCATGCGCCGGGTGACGAAGACGAACAGGGCGATCAGCAGGCCCATCACCACCAGCACGATCGGCAGGCCCTTGTAGGTGGCGAACTGGTAGATGAGGAACAATGCGAGCAGGCTGATGACCACCGTTTTGACGAGGAACAGGCCGAAAGGCTCGGCCTCGTAGCCGTGGCGCTCGCGCGTGCGGCGCGCCGATATGCCGAAATAGGCGTATGCGAGCACGCCGATCAGGCCGATGACCACGGAGGTCATCTGCAACTGGATGCCGCTGCCGACGATGGTCTTGCCGGCCGCATTCACCGTCGGTGCGACCAGCGTCCAGGTGCCGAGCACCTCGGGGATGAAGCCGGAGCTGAGTTCCTTGAAGGCGACCGGCAGCGGGCCGACGGAAAGGCCGCCGCCGAGCATGGCCTGGCACAGGCCGCGGAAGATCAGCATGCCCGCCAGCGTGACGATGAAGCTGGGTATGCGGTGGTAGGCGATCCAGTAGCCCTGGGCAGCGCCAATGGCGGCGCCCACCACCAGGCAGACGAGGGACGCCACCAGCGGGTTGCTCAGCAGGCCGAGCTGCCAGGTCACCATCATGTTGGCTGCGAGCGCGCCGATGAAGCCGGCCACCGAGCCGACGCTGAGGTCGATATGGCCCGACACGATCACCAACAGCATGCCGAGCGCCATGACGATGATGAAGGAGTTCTGCTGCACCAGGTTGGAAAGGTTCAGCGGCTTGAACAGCGTGCCGTCCGTGGTGAACTGGAAGAACAGCATGATGATGATGAGCGCGAGCACGAGGCCGTATTCGCGCAGGTTCGTCACCAGCGCCGACACGGCCACGCGCTGCCTCTGTGCTTCTTCGGCGACGCCGCTCTGGGGCGCCGGGGCGCTGTCGATTGTCATGCTGCTTTTCCTTCTCCCCGCACGATGGCGCGCATGATCTTTTCCTGGCTCGCCTCGCCGATCGGCATCTCGCCGACCATGCGGCCCTCGTTCATGACGTAGATGCGGTCGGTGATGCCGAGCAGTTCGGGCATCTCGGAGGAGATGACCAGGATCGCCTTTCCTTCGGCGGCCAGCCGCGCGATGATCGTGTAGATCTCATATTTGGCGCCCACGTCGATGCCGCGCGTCGGCTCGTCCAGGATCAGCACCTCCGGATTGGCGAAGAGCCATTTCGACAGCACCACCTTCTGCTGGTTGCCGCCGGAGAGATTGCCGGTGAGCTGGTAAACGCTGGAGGCGCGGATATTGGTCCGCTTGCGGTATTCGTTGGCGACGGCCAGTTCGCGCAGGTCGTCGATGACGTGATGCTTCGACACGCCCTTCATGTTGGCCAGCGTGATGTTGTGCTTGATGTGGTCGATGAGGTTCAGGCCGTAGGTCTTGCGGTCCTCGGTGACATAGGCGATGCCCTGCTCGACCGCCTTGCCCACGGTGGAGACGTCGGCCGGCTTTCCGCCGAGCCGCACCTCGCCGGTGATGGCGCGGCCATAGGAGCGGCCGAACAGGCTCATGGCGAATTCGGTGCGGCCGGCGCCCATCAGGCCGGCAATGCCGACGACCTCGCCCTTGCGGATGTTCATGTCGATGTTCTTGATGACCTGCCGGTCGGAGTGGAGAGGATGGTAGACCGACCAGTTCTTCACCTCGAAGACGACGTCGCCGATGTTCGGCGTGCGCGGCGGGTAGCGGTCCTCCAGCGAGCGTCCCACCATCGAGGTGATGATGCGGTCCTCGGTCACGTCCTTGCGCGCCAGCGTCTCGATCGTCTGCCCGTCGCGGATGACGGTGACGTGGTCGGCGACGCGGCTGACCTCGTTCAGCTTGTGCGAGATCAGGATGGAGGTCATCCCCTGCTTCTTGAACTCGAGCAGCAGGTCCAGCAGTGCCTGGCTGTCTTTCTCCGAAAGGCTGGCCGTCGGCTCGTCCAGGATCAGCAGCTTCACTTCCTTGCTGAGCGCCTTGGCGATTTCGACGAGCTGTTGCTTGCCGACGCCGATATTGGTGATGAGCGTGCCGGGGCTTTCGTTCAGCCCCACCTTTTTCAGCAACTCGCGGGCGCGCTTCTCGTTGGCGTTCCAGTCGATCACGCCATGGCGGGCGTGCTCGTTGCCGAGGAAGATGTTTTCGGTGATCGACAGCATCGGCACCAAGGCGAGTTCCTGGTGGATGATGACGATGCCGACGCGCTCGCTGTCGTGGATGCCTTTGAAGTGGCAGTCCTGGCCGCGATAGACGATCTTGCCGTCATAGCTTCCGGTCGGGTAGACGCCCGAAAGCACCTTCATCAGCGTCGATTTGCCGGCGCCGTTCTCGCCGACGATGGCGTGGATTTCCCCTTCCTCGACGCTGAGGTTGACGTTCGACAGCGCTTTCACGCCGGGGAACGTCTTGGTGATGTCGCGCATCTCCAGGATCGTGGAAGCCATCGCGATATCGCTCCTGCGCAGCCGCAACATTACCGGCGTCGTGCGCCGGCGGAAAGGGGGCCCGCGGCGGCGGATCCCCTTTCCATGCGCGATCCTACTTCAGCTCGTCGGCCTTGATGTAGCCGGAGTCGACCACGAGCTTCTCGTAGTTCGACTTGTCGACCTCGACCGGCGTCAGCAGGATGGAAGGCACGACCTTGACGTCGTTGTTGTAGGTCTTCTCGTCCAGTCCTTCCGGCTTGCCGCCCGAAAGCACCTTGTCGACCAGTTCCACCGTCGCCTTGGCCAGTTCGCGCGTGTCCTTGAACACGGTCGAATATTGTTCGCCGGCGATGATGGCCTTGACCGACGCGGTTTCGGCGTCCTGGCCGGTCACGATCGGCCAGGGCTGGCTGGAGCTGCCGTAGCCGACGGCGCGCAGCGAGGCGATGATGCCGCGCGAGAGGCCGTCATAGGGCGCCAGCACGCCGTCGACGCGGCTGCCGTCCGAGTAATAGGCGGAGAGCAGGTTGTCCATGCGCGCCTGGGCCGTCGCGGCCAGCCAGCGCAGCGTTCCGACCTTGTCCATGCCCATCTGGCCCGACTTGATCTTGATCGAACCGTCGTCGATCATCGGCTGCAGCACCGACATGGCGCCGTTGTAGAAGAAGAAGGCGTTGTTGTCGTCGGGCGAGCCGCCGAACAGTTCCACGTTCCAGGGCTTGGTGTTGGGGAAGCGCTCCTTGAGGCCCTTCACCAGCGAGTTGGCCTGGATGACGCCGACGCCGAAATTATCGAAGGTGGTGTAGTAGTCGACATTCGGGGTCTTCTTGATGAGGCGGTCGTAGGCGACGACCACGACGCCCGCGTCGTTGGCCTTCTGCAAAGCGTCGCCCATGGTGGTGCCGTCGATGGAGGCGATGATCAGCGCCTTCGGGCCTTTGGTGATCTCGTTCTCGAGCTGGCTGAGCTGGTTGGGGATGTCGTCCTGCGCATATTGCAGGTCGACGGTGTAGCCCTTTTCCTCGAGCTGCTTCTTGACGGCGTCGCCGTCGTTGATCCAGCGCTGCGAGGTCTTGGTCGGCATCAGCACGCCGATCAGGCCCTTGTCCGCGGCGTTCGCCTGGTAGGTCGTGGCCGCGAGGCCGACCGCCAAGGCGGCTACCAAAGTCTTGATGATCTTCACTTGCTCTCTCCCTGGTTGACGGGCATGTCCGCGAACGCGGGCTTGACGGTCTGGCGCTGCAGCTCCGTGCGTCCGGCTCGCAGGACTCCTCCCGATCGGCCCCTGAGGCTCCATTCCGATCCGTGATCGCCGGCTCGGCGCCTGTCTTCCCCCAGGGTCGCGAAAAGGTGTGGCGCTTTCGTATAACTGTCAAATGCGATCTTCGATGATTGCTATATCATATCTGGTATGCTTGGAGTGGGCCGGAGGAGAGCGGCGATGACGGTGCAGAAAGAGGTGGACCACGCGCCGCGGCCGAAGCCGGGCGCCGCGGAGGCCGACGGATCGCCCCTGCAGCGCAGCGGCCTCACGCTCAGGCACATGCGCATGATCGTGGCGCTGGACGATCACGGCCGCGTCAGCGCCGCGGCCCAGGTCATGAATATTTCGCAGCCGGCGGCCTCGCGCATGATCGCCGAGATGGAATCCGTGCTCGACGCCCGGCTTTGCGAGCGACTGCCGCGCGGTGTCGCGCTCACGCCCTACGGCAAGGCGCTGGCCAGGCGCGCGCGTTCGATCCTGCTGGAGATGCGCGAGGCCGACCGGGAGATCGCCGAACTGAAGGCCGGCAAGGGCGGGTCGGTGTTTCTCGGCGCGGTGACGGCGCCGGCCATCGAGCTTGCCGTGCCGGCGATCCGCGAGATACGGCGGCTTTACCCGCGCATCGAGATCACCATGCAGGTGGAGACCTCCAACGTGCTGGCGCGCGAACTCATCGCCTCGCGCCACGACTTCATCATCGCCCGGGTGCCGGACGACCTCAACCCGCGCCTGTTCGACAGCCGCGTCATCGGTGTGGAGAAGGCCTGCCTGATCGTGCGTCGCGGCCATCCGCTGGCCGGCGGCCGCGCCGTGCGGCTGGAGGAGACGGCCGGCTACGACTGGGTGTTCCAGTCCGGCCGCTCGCCGCTGCGCCAGGCGATGGAGGCGAATTTCCTCAACCGGAACATCGCGTTGCCGGAGCGCATCCTCAACACCTCGTCGCTACTGCTGACTTTGGTGATGGTGGCCCAGTCCGACGCCATCGCGCCGGTCTCGGTCCAGGTCGCCCGCTTCATCCAGAGCCCCGAAGGGCTCGCCGGGGCGATCGATGTCGTTCCCACCGAGTTCGACATCGAGGTCAGGCCCTACAGCCTCATCACCATACGCAACCGCGTGCTCTCGCCGGCCGCGCGGATGCTCTATGATTTCATCCTGAAGGAAGTGAGCTAAGCAAGGCGTGAGGCCGGATTCTTGCTTATGGGAAAAACCGGTTATCGCGATCTTTTCAACTTGCAGATGCCGCGCCGGTCCATCACTTTGTTCCGGCTGCGTCAGTACTGTCTGCTATACGCGCCGGGGGCGGGAATATGTATCTTCAATATTATCGGCAGTTGCCGAATTTCGGTGACGCGCTCAATCCGCTTCTCGCTGAACGGGTATTCGGTGACATCTTCAGCGATGATGAAACCAGAAAGGTGCTGTTTATAGGCACTATCATCGAACCTTCCGCGCAATCCGGCTCGCATGAGATAGTGGTCGGCGCCGGCGCCGGTTACAAGCGTGGCCGCTATTCGGTGGACAACAGGACCGTGCTTTGCGTTCGTGGGCCGCTTACCTGCGATATGCTGGGCATCGACAGGTTACATGCCGCCATCGATCCCGCAATCCTCACGTCCCGCTTCTTTACGAAGTCGCGAACGACAGGTCCGGCCTTCATGCCTCATCATCATACACATTCAACCGCCGGGGATGCTCTGGAGGCGATCTGCGGAGATATCGGCATCAGGTATATTTCGCCGCTTGACGATGCAGAGACGATCATATCCCAGATTGCCGGATCGTCCTGCGTCATTGCCGAAGCCCTCCACGGCGCGGTCGTCGCGGAATCTTATGGTGTTCCTTGGGTTCCGGTGATCTTCGGCAGCAAGGTGCTGGAGAGCAAATGGCGCGATTTCGCCGCAACCATCGGGAATGACTACTGGCCGGTCGACATCAGCAGGAATATCGCCTTCGACGGGATCGTGCGCCCAACGAATGTGATGAAATATGCTCTCGCCAGAGCGGGGATCGGCAAGGCCAAGTACAAATACCTTCCGGTCAAGCGGGCGACACATTCCGCCATAGGATTGCTTCAGCGTGACTTGTTCAAATTGAAGCACGGTCCTTTCGTGAAACCCGACAAGGCCGTGAAGGCAAAGTCCATTGAAAAACTGGACACGGCCATCTGCCGCTTCCACGAGATGTATCCCGGCACCCGCCAATAGAAGATCACGGCGCACCGTCGGTCTGGAACAGCGTTCTCGATGAATGTGCTGCTGAAGCCGGAGTTTCCGCGCGCAACTCGGTGTTTGACGGAGAGCCTGGAGCGGGTAGCGGGAATCGAACCCGCGCGTTCAGCTTGGGAAGCTGACAGGCTGCCATTACATCATACCCGCGCGAGCGCTTCGTTAGCATGCCGGTCGGCCTGCCGGCAATCATAGAAATTCCGCTGCCGGGTGGCACGCTCGTCGCCGAGCGCTCAAAGGCCGAGATAGGCCTTGCGCACGCCCGGATCGTCGATCAGTTCGCCGGCCGGGCCGCCTTGCACGATCGTTCCCGTTTCCATCACATAGCCCCGGTCGGCGCCTGACAGGGCCAGATGCACGTCCTGTTCGACCAGAAGCACGGTGACGCCTTCGCCCCGGATGGTCGCCAGAACCTGCATGAGCTGTTCGACAACCACCGGCGCCAGCCCGAGGCTCATCTCGTCGATCATCAAAAGCTGCGGCCGCGCCATCAGGCCGCGTGCCATGGCGCACATCTGCTGCTCGCCGCCCGACATCGAGCCCGCGAGCTGGCGCCGGCGTTCGCCGAGCCGCGGAAACAGGCCGTACATGCGCTCCATGTCTTGCGCTATCGCAGCCTTGTCGGTGCGGCGATAGGCGCCCATCAGCAGATTGTCCTCCACCGTCATGCGGTCGAAGAGCTGGCGGCCCTCGGGCACCTGCACCAGGCCCGCGCCGAAGGCCTCGTCGGGCGTCATCGGCATCAGGTCGAGTTCGCCGAAGACGATGCGGCCCGTGCAGGGAATGATCCGCGACAAGGCCCGCAGAAGCGTGGTCTTGCCGGCGCCGTTGGAGCCCACCAGCGCCACGATCTCGGCCCGGTTCACCTCCAGCGAGACGTCGCGCAGCACCGGCATCTCGCCATAGCCGGCGCTCAGCCCGGTGACGGAAAGCAGCGGCGCGCCGGGCCTGCCGGGAATGTCGTTCATGCCCGCCTCCGCCCCAGATAGGCTTCCACCACCCGCGTGTCGGAAAGCACCGTTTCGGGATCGCCGTCCGCGATCTTTTCGCCGTGATGCAGCACCAGAAGGCGGTCGGACAGACTCCTGATCGCCTTGATCACATGTTCGATGACGAGGATGGAGATGCCCTGCGCGCGCACCTTGTGCAGCACCGCGATGACCTCGTCGATCTCGACCAGGTTGAGGCCCGCCATCACCTCGTCGCACAGCAGGAGCTTCGGCTGCATCGCCAGCGCCTTGGCCAGTTCCAGCCGCTTGCGGCCCGGTCCGCCGAGCTCGTCGGCGCGCTGGTCGGCGAAGCGGCCCAGCCCGACGAACTCCAGTTGTTCGCGCGCCTGGTCGCGCGCGAGCGCGAGATTGGCCTCGTCGCCATGGCCGAACAGGGCGCCCACCGCGACATTGTCCAGCACCGTCAGCCCAGGGAAGGGGCGCATGATCTGGAAGGTGCGGCCGATGCCGAGCCGCGCCCGCCGGAAAGCCGGCAGGTTGGTGATGGAGCTGCCCTCGAAGGCGATGTCACCAGAACTTGGCGCCAGCGTGCCGGAAATCAGGCTCACCAACGTGGTCTTGCCCGCGCCGTTGGGGCCGATCACGCCGAGGATCTCGCCCTGTTCGAGGCTGAAGCTGACGTCGTTGACCGCCATAAGCCCGGCGAAGCGGCGCGTGACATGGCTGACCTGCAGCACGGCGCTCACAGCCGGTATGCCTTCAGGTTCTCGGCGAAATAGCGCCAGCCGGTCTTGCGGAAGCGGCGCACCAGATCGGCCACGCCGCGCGGCATGAACACCACCGCCGCCACCACGACCAGGCCGAAGAACAGGCCGGCCACGCTGGTGATCTCGCTGGAAAGCACTTCCGAGATGCCCGACAGCACGAACGCCCCGAGCACGGGACCGAGCACCGTGCCGGGCCCGCCGAACACGGCCATGATGATCATCTTGACGTTCAGGCTGATGTCGAAGGCGCTGGCCGGATCGAGGAAGGTGATCCAATAGGCATGGATGCCGCCCGCAAGCGCGGTGAACAGGCCGGAAAGTGCGAAGGCCAGCACCTTGTAGAGCGTGGTGTTGACCCCCATCACCGCCGCGCCCTCTTCGTTCTCGCGGATGGCGATCAGCCCGAACCCGAAGCGGCTGCGCGTCAGCCAGAAGACGGTCAGCGTCGCCAGCACCAGCAGGCCGAGCGACAGCTCGTAGAACAGCAGGTCGTCGTTGAGCGGTGGCAGCACCAGTCCGATGTTCTGGCCGGCAATGCCGATGTTTGAGACGATGGCGATCATCACCTGCGCCAGCGCCAGCGTTGCGATGGCGAAGTAGTGCCCTTTCAGGCGCAGCACCGGCAGGCCGAGCAGGAAGGCGAAGGCGACGGCGAGGACGACCCCGAACACCATGCCGACGGCGAAGGGCTGCTCCCATTGCACCATGGCGATCGCCACACCGTAGCTGCCCAGGCCGTAGAACACGGAATTGCCGAAGGAGGCGTAGCCGGCATAGCCGCCGATGATGTTCCAGCCCTGCGCCAGCACGGCCAGCAGCAGGGCGTTGATGCCGAATTGCACCAGCACGTCGGAGCCGAACCAGGGCAGGGCAGCCAGAACGGCCAGCCCGATGGCGATGAGCACAAGCCGCCAGCCGCTCATGCCGTCTTCCCCAGCAATCCGCTCGGCCGCAGGATCAGCACCAGGACCAGCACGCCGAAGCTCGCCACGTCGCCGAACGTCGCGCCGACATAGAGCACGGTGAGCGATTCGATGATGCCCAGCACCAGCCCGCCCACCAGCACGCCGAGCGGATTGTCCAGTCCGCCGATGATGGCGATGGCGAAGGACTTCGCCGTCAGCGTCGCGCCGATATAGGGATTGATCTGCGACACGGTGCCGTAGAGGCAGCCGGCCGCGCCCGCCAGCCCGATGCCGATGCCGAAGGTGACGGCGTAGAGATGGCGCGGCTCGACGCCGTAGAGGCGCGCGGCCACGAGATTCTGCGCGGTCGCGCGAATGGCGCGGCCGAGCCTGGAATGCAGCAGGAACAGCCACATGCCGACGGTCAGCACCACGGCGACGCCGAAGGCGGCCAGTCGCGCCATCGGGATCACCACCGGCCCCAACACGATGCTGCTGCCGGCATAGGAAGGATTGATAGTGCGGAAATCCGCCGAGAAGGCCATCTGTGCCAGATAGGTCAGCACCACCTCCAGCCCGAAGGTGATGAGCAGCGTGTTGAACATCGGCGCCCGCACGACGAGGTTGAGCAGGCCCCGCTGCAGCACGTAGCCGACGCCGAACATCACCACCGCCGTGAGCGGCAGGCCGAGGAACGGGTCTATGCCGAGATAGGTGTAGAGATGCCACGACAGGTAGGCGCCGAGCATGATGAAGGCGCCGTGCGCCAGATTGACGATGTTGAGCACGCCCCAGACCAGGGCAAGGCCCAGCGCCATCACCGCATAGAGCCCGCCCAGGAGCACACCGTTGACCAGGATTTGTGCAAGCAGGTCCATATGTCGCCCCCTCTCGCGACCATCGAATTTGCAGTTTAGCGCTTATCCCAGGCCGGCATGGGATATTTCGGCTTCTCCATGAACCCCTTGGCGCCGTAGACCGCCGCCAGCTTGTCGCCCTGCACCTGAATGACGGTCTGCGGCAGGTTGATCTGGCCGTTTTCGGCAAAGGCGATCTTGCCGTAGAGGCTGTCGAAGCTCAGCGCGGCGATCGCGTCGCGAACCTTGGCCGGGTCCACCGTGCCGGCGTTCTCGATGGCCTGCGCCAGCGCCTCGACATCGGCTGCCCCGGAGGCGGCGTGGTAGTCCGGATCGTAGTTGTACTTGGCCTTGTAGGCCTCGGCGAACTTCGCTGCGTCGCCGAACCAGCGATCCTTCAGCTCTGCCGAAGGCAGCCAGGCAGACATGCCGAAGGCATAGTCCGCGTCGGCGCCCAGTGCCTTGCGGAAATCCTCGCTCGGCACGCCGACGGTGAAGGAATAGAGCTTCGGCGCGACGGCGAGGCTCTTGGCCTGGCGCACGAAATTCAGGATTTCCGTCTCGTGCCCGGCAACGAGCACGACGTCGACATTGGCGCTCTTGATCTGCGACAGCAGCGAATTGAAGTCGCTGGCGTTGGAGGTGTAGCGCTCGTCTATGGCGATCGTCAGCCCAGCCTTCTGGAGCAGCGGCCGCGTGCCGTCGGCCACGGAAACGTCGAAGGCGTCGTCGGCATAGAGGAGCGCGACGCTTTTCGGCGCCGGGTCGAGCTTGGTCAGCATCTCCACGGTGGAGCCGAAATAATTGCTGGCCGGTGCCAGCGTTCCGAATATGTATTTGAACTTGCGCGAGAAAATCTGGTCGGAGGCGCCGCCGCCCTGGATCATCGGAATGCGGTATTTCTCCGAGACCGCCGAGTCGGCCAAAGCGAAATTGCTGGCGAACGGCCCGAGCAGCAGGTCGACCTTGTCCTTGGACACGAGCTGCGTGTACTGGCGCACGGAGAGGTTCACGTCCGACTGGTTGTCGTAGATCTTCAACGCCAGTTTGCGCTGCTCGTTGCCGACCTTCACGCCGCCCGCCTCGTTGATCTTGTCGACGGTGAACTGATAGGCGTCCTTGTAATAGCGGCCGGTGTTGGATTCGGGACCGGTAAGCTGCACGGATGCGCCGAGTACGATGTCGGCCGCCTGGGCCGGCAGCGATGAAAATGCGACCGCAGCCCCCAGGAGCGCGCCGGCGAGACGCACGATCGTTCTGGACATGAATTCCTCCTCGAATGCGGGCGCGCCGGAACCCCCGTCGCCCTGCTGCATTAACACGCAAAACGCGAGTCCGTTCCCGCCGCCGGCATCCGGAGCGCGTGGAATGTTGTTATACTTTCGCCCAATCCGTCTCCCGATCCGCTGTTTGGCCGTCCTGCCGCAAAAGCTTTCCGCGGCTTGAAGCCTCACGTTCCAGCGCGTATCTGTCGGTGTGTTCCTGAACGCCGGAGATCGGGTTTGTCCGCACTGCAGCGCTTTCTCGGCGACACGCCGCTTCGCGTGATCGTCAAACTCATCGTCGTCTCGTTTCTGGTCGGCCTGGTCATGCACGCCTTCGGCTGGACGCCCTATGACGTGCTTTACGGCATCCGGGACTTCTTCCTGGACATCTGGCACATGGGCTTCCGTGCGCTCGGCCGCTTCTTCGGTTATTTCCTTCTCGGCGCGGCGATCGTCATTCCGGCCTTCATCGTCCTGCGGCTGCTCAGCTACCGCAAATAGGTCGGCCGCATAGCGGCGGCACGGGAGGAGGCTCGTCTGAACCAGGCGTCATCGGCAGGCACGCGACCCTTCGCCGTCTCCAACCGCTCGGTGCTCGCCATCGCGGTGCCGATGACGCTCGCCTTTCTGACGACGCCTTTGCTCGGGCTGGTGAACACCATCGTCGTCGGCCGGTTCGGCGACGCCGCGTTGCTTGGCGGCCTGGCTGCGGGGGCGCTGGTGTTCGACGTGGTCTTCACCACCTTCAACTTCCTGCGTTCCGGCACCACGGGATTGGTCGCGCAGGCGTTCGGGCGGGGCGATGCCGCCGAACAGCAGGCCGTATTCTGGCGCGCCATTCTCGTGGCCCTGGTGGCGGGGGTGGTGCTGGCCGCGTGTGCGCCCTTGGCGGCGGCCGGCGGCAAATGGTTCATGGGCGCGGAGCCGCGCGTCAACGAGGCGCTCGACACCTATGTGCGCATCCGCATGCTGGCCGCGCCCTTCTCCCTCATCAACTATTCGATCCTGGGCTTCGTGCTCGGGCGCGGCGAGGGCTCCTTCGGCCTGCTCCTGCAGTTCGTCCTGAACGGGATCAACATCGTGCTGTCGCTCGTCCTCGGCCTCGAAATGGGCTGGGGCGTCGCCGGTGTCGCCTGGGCGACGTTCGGGGGCGAGCTGGTCGCGATGCTGCTCGGCTTCGCCATCGTCGCCCGCCGCTTCCGCTCGGCTCCGAGGCTGCCGTTCGCGCGCGTGCTCGACCTGCCGGCGCTGCTGTCGATGATGTCCCTCAACCGCGACATCATGATCCGGTCCTTTTCCCTGCTCGCGGCCTTCGCCCTGTTCGCGCGTCAGGGCGCCCAGTTCGGCACGGTCACGCTGGCGGCCAACGCGGTGCTGATGAATTTCTTTCTTGTCGCCGGCTATTTCCTCGACGGCTTCGCCACCGCGGCCGAGCAGCTTGCCGGCCGCGCCATCGGCGCGCGCGCCGAAGCCTCCTTCCGAAAAGCCGTGCGCCTCACCCTGCTGTGGGGCCTCGGCCTGTCCGGTTTCGCCGCGCTGGCGATGCTGGCATTCGGGACCGGGCTGGTCGGGATCGTGACGACCTCCAGGGAGGTGCAGGCCATGGCGGACACCTACCTGCCCTGGGCCGCGCTCACGCCGTTGAGCGGCGTGCTCGCCTTCCAGATGGATGGCGTCTTCATCGGAGCCACCTGGTCGCGCGACATGCGCAACATGATGCTGCTGTCCTTCGCGGCCTTCGTGGCCGCCATGCTGGCGCTGACGCCGCTGCTGGGCAATCACGGCCTCTGGGCAGCCCTGCATACCTTCCTGCTGGTGCGCGGCCTCAGCCTGTTCTCGGTGCTGCGCGTGCGCGCGAGAACGGCCTTCTGAACTGCCGTTACAGCGGTTTTGCGGCCCAGACGTCCAATTTGCTGTCGCGCAGGCCGCGGATCGAGGAGAGCTTTTCGCGATCCATCGCCCGCACCATGTCCCTGAGGATGCGCCCCGGCAGGGCCGGCCCGCCATAGATCAGCCCGGTATAGAGCTGGACGAGGTCCGCGCCGGCGCGGATCTTTTCCATCGCCGTTTCCACGCTGTCCACGCCGCCGACCCCGATCAGCGCGCGTTCGGGCCCGAGCAGCTTGCGCATCTTGGCAAGCGCGACGGTCGAGCGCTCGAACAGCGGCTTGCCCGAAAGCCCCCCGGTCTCACCGGCGAGGGCGCCGCTCCTGAGCGGCGGGCGCGAGATGGTGGTGTTGGAGACGATCACGCCGTCGAGGTCCTTTTGCGTCACCTCGGCGGCGATGTCCTCCAGCTCGGCTTCCACGAGGTCCGGCGCGATCTTGAGGAAGACCGGCGGCCTTGCCGCCGCGGCCTCGCGGGCGGCGATGACGCGCAAGAGCAGTTCGGCCAGTTGCTCGCGGGCCTGCATGTTGCGCAGGCCGGGCGTGTTGGGGGAAGAGATGTTGACGGTGAGATAGGAAGCGAGCGCCGCGAAGCGGACGACGCCCTTTTCATAATCGGCGCTGCGGTCGGCGCTGTCCTTGTTGGCGCCGATATTGACGCCGACTATCCCAAGCCTGCCCTTGCGGGCGACAAGCCGGCCTTCGGCGGCGTCGTGGCCCTCATTGTTGAAGCCGAGCCGGTTTATCACCGCCTCGTCCCGCGTCAGCCGGAAGATGCGCGGCTTCGGATTGCCGGACTGCGGCAGCGGCGTCACCGTGCCGACCTCGGCGAAGCCGAAGCCGAGCCCCAGCAGCGCGTCCGGCACCTCCGCGTTCTTGTCGTAGCCGGCGGCCATGCCGAGCGGGTTGGGGAAGTCCAGTCCGCAGATCGAGACCTTCAGCCGCGAATCGCGCGGTGCGCGGCCCGCGACGGGCAGGCCGCAGCGCAGCGCCGAGATCGACAAGCCATGCGCGGTTTCGGGGTCGAAGGAAAACAGGAACTGCCGGCCCAGCCGGTCGATGAGGCTCATGGCCGCTCCAGCGGCGGGAAGTGGTGCCTGCCGTCGGCGCCTATCGGCAGGGGTCGCACCCAAACGACGGCGGCGAGGTCGAGCGGCCCGTAAAGATGCGGGAACAGCGCGCCGCCGCGCGACGGCTCGTATTTCAGGCCGTCGCCAAGCCGGGTCTCGTCTATGGCCACCAGAACGAGGCCGTCTTGCCCGGCGAAATGCCTGGCGGCGGTTTCGGCCAGCTGCTCCGCCGTCGAGAAATGGATGAAGCCGTCGGCGAGGTCGACAGGCGCGCCGGCGAAGGTTCCCGCGCGCTCCGCGTCCCGCCACAACGGCTCCGGCGCGATCTTGTAGATCAATCGTGACATGGCTGCGCTATAATCCGAATGACGGGACCGGGGAAGGGCACGCCGTCCCCATTTCCGGCATAAATCGTCGTCATGGTGGCGATATTCGCGAAGGAGGCCGAGATGCGCCCGAAACTCATGTTGCTTTCCACCATGGCGGCCCTGTTCGCCGTGCCGATGCTGGCGGTTCCCGGGCAGGCCGAGGATCAACAGCGCTACCGGCTGGAGAAGACCGATGACGGCTATGTGCGCATGGACACGCAGACGGGCGCCATGTCGCTGTGCCAGGAAAAGTCCGGCCAACTGGTCTGCCGTGTCGCCGCTGACGAGCGCGGTGCTTTTCAGGACGAGATAGACCGGTTGCAGGGCTCGATCAAAGCGCTGGACGCGCGCGTCGCCAAACTGGAGAATTCCCTCTCGGCGCGGCTTGAGTCCAGCCTGCCGAGCGAGGAAGATTTCAACAAGACCATGAGCTACATGGAGCGTTTCATGCGTCGCTTCATGGACATGGCGAGGGACTTCAACAAGGAAGACAACGCCACCCCGAACAAGGCGGTGCCGGACAGGACATAGCTTCACGGGCCTGGTTTCGTCGCGATTGTATCCCGAATCCGGCTTCGTTTCGCTTGTTACACGCCCATTGCCGCTTGAAAACGCCGTCCGTGGCCGCATAATCCCGCTGCCGTGCGCCGGGATCGGCGGGCGGGCCTTCGCGAACGTGCGGAGCAGGGGCATTGGGGAGGAATAACTTGCCGGCAGGCCACAGCTTCGTCATCGCCGACGACCATCCCTTGTTTCGCGGCGCCTTGAAGGAGGCCCTGTCCGGTCTCGGCGATGTAGCCGTCATCCATGAGGCGGGCGATTTCGAAAGCGCCAAGGCGCTGGTGCAGGCAAACGAGGACATCGACCTGGTGCTGCTCGATCTGTCCATGCCGGGCGCCAGCGGCCTTTCCGGCCTGATTTCGCTGCGCGGCATCCATCCCACCGTGCCGATGGTGATCGTGTCGGCGCATGACGATCCCGTCACCATCCGCCGCGCGCTCGACCTCGGCGCCTCGGGCTTCATCTCCAAATCCGCCAGCATGGACGACATCCGCGCCGCGGTGCGCGCGGTGCTGGCAGGCGATATCGCAGCGCCCGTCGGCATGGACCTGGGCGTGGAACGCGACCCGGAGGTCTCCGACCTGATCCGCCGCCTACAGACCCTGACGCCGCAGCAGACGCGCGTGCTCGGCATGCTGGCCGAAGGGCTGCTCAACAAGCAGATCGCCTACGAGTTGGGCGTCTCGGAAGCCACCATCAAGGCGCATGTCTCGGCCATCCTGCAGAAGCTCGGCGTCGACAGCCGCACCCAGGCGGTCATCCAGTTGGGCAAGATCGGCGGCGACCCGCTGCAGGCGGCTGGCTGAGCGATCTATTCGGCCGCAGCCGACGCCAGCGGCTTCAGCCGCGCCAGAATGGAACGCAACGCGGCCGGCTTCACCGGCTTGTTGAGCAGCGGCACGTCGAGCCCCGCGGCTGCCATGCGCACTTCCGCGGAACGATCCGCCGTGATCAGGATCGCCGGCAGGTCCTCGCCATGCACGGCCCGCAACATGGCCACGGCGTCGAGTCCGGTGGCGCCGTCGAGGTGGTAATCGGCCAGCACGATGTCGGGACGTCGCCCGGATCCCGCATGCGCCTCCACGTCGGCCAGGCCCGTATAGGTGGCCACGGTGCAGCCCCAGCCCTCCAGCAACAGCCGCATGCCGTCCAGGATGCGTGCGTCGTTGTCGATGCAGGCCACCTCCAGTCCCGCAAGTGTCGCCGATGCCTTCAAGGGTGCGCGCGCGACGGGTTCCCCGACCGGCGCCTGGGCCGGCGCTATCGGCAGCAGCACGGAAAAGCGCGTGCCCTTGGCCGTTTCGGAAAAGATGCGGATTTCCAGCCGCAGCACCCGCGCGATCCTGTCCACGATCGAGAGCCCGAGCCCGAGGCCCTGCGCCTCGCGCGCGCCCTCGTCGAGCCGCGTGAATTCGCGGAACACGGTGTTCAGCTTGTCCGGCGGGATGCCGATGCCGGTATCGATCACCTGCAGTTCGACCAGTTCGCCGCGCCTGCGCACGCCGACGAGGACACGGCCCTGCCTCGTATATTTGATGGCGTTGGAGACGAGGTTCTGGACCACCCGCCGCAGCAGGTTGCGGTCGGTCTCGGTCCAGATGGAAGATGGCACGATCCTCAGATCCAGTTTCTTGGCCACCGCCATGGGCTGGAAGTCGGTGCCGATCTGGCGCAGCAGCCCGTCGAGCCGGAACGAGCTTTCCTCCGGCTTCAGGGCGCCGGCGTCGAGGCGGGAGATGTCGAGCACCGCCCCCAGGATCGTCTCCACCGATTCCAGCGAGGATTCGATGTTCGCCGCCGCCTCGCCGGCCGCGCCCTTGCCGGCCTTCTCGATCAGCGAGGCGCAATAGAGCCGCGCCGCGTTGAGCGGTTGCAGGATGTCGTGGCCGGCGGCGGCGAGAAAGCGTGTCTTGGACAGGTTCGCTTCCTCGGCCAGCATCTGCGCCTGCGCCAGTTCCTCGTTGACGCGGGTGAGTTCGGCGGTGCGGCTGTGCACGCGCTGCTCCAGCGATTCGTTGGCGCGCTTGAGCGCGAGGTCGGCGGCGACCTCGGCGGAGATGTCGGCATAGGTGGCCACGACGCCGCCATCCGGCATCGGTGCGGAGCGCAGTTCCAGCGTGCGTCCGCTGGTCTTCAGCTCGACCTGCCATGGCCCGTCGAAGCTGGTCAGCCGGTTGAGCATCGCCACCTGGCTTTCGGGCGCGATGTCGCCGCGTTCGGCGAGATGGCGCAAGATGCGGTCCAGCGAAACGCCGACCTGCCCCATCTCGTCCGGCAGCGAGAACAGCGCCCTGTACTGGCGGTTCCAGCAGATCAGCCGGAAGTCCTTGTCGAAGACGGTGATGCCCTGCTCCATCTGGTCCAGCGCGATCTGCAGCAGGTCGCGATTGTGCTGCAGCGCTTCGGTGGCGTCGTCGAGCAGGCGGAACGCGTCCTTCGAGCCGCGGTCGTTGCGGCGGAACAGCAGCGACAGGATGAGCCGGGCGGAGGACGAGCCGACGGCGCTGGCCAGAAGCTGTTCCGAGAAGCGGATGACCTCCATGGAGGCCTGCTCATGGCCGTGGAGCGTGGTGCCGCTGGTGGTCTCGAAGGACTGGAACGAGCGTTCGGTTCGCTCCACGCCGAGATAGCGCGAGATCGTGTCCTTCAGGTCGTTCACCGTGGTGGAGGTGCGGAAGCGGCGCAGGCTGGGCATCGGGTTCGCCTCGCGCGGCACGAAGATCGACGCCTGAATGCGCTCCAGCGGCGCGGAGGCGCGCGACAGCGAGCCCAGCACGAAGAACAGGAGGTTCAGCGAAAGGCTCCACATCACGCCGTGGTTCAGCGGCTCGGCCGCCGTGCCGAACAATTGCTGGGGCCTCAGCGCCTCCAGCCCGAACAGCCCATGGGCGACGACGGAGTTGCTCGCATCGACCAGCGAGGGAAACAGCAGCGTGTAGGCCCACATCAGAATGCCGGCCGTCATGCCAAGCGCTGCGCCCCTGCCGTTGGCGCCGCGCCAGATCAGTCCGCCGATCAGCGCCGGCGCGAACTGGGCGATGGCGGCGAAGGACATCAGGCCGATGGAGGAGAGGCGGGCGCTGTCGGTGCTGGCGCGATAGTAGAGGAAGGCCACGAACAGGATGATGAAGATCGCCGCCCGCCGCACGTTGAGGATCAGCGTCGACCAGTTCTCGTTCTCGGAATTGGCCGTACGCACCAGCCGGCGTACGAAAAGCGGGATGACAAGGTCGTTGGAGATCATGATCGACAGCGCCACGCTTTCCACGATCACCATCGCCGTGGCGGCGGAGAAGCCGCCGACGAAGGCGACGATCGCGAGCCCGTCATGATCGGTGAAAAGCGGCAGCGAAAGCACGTAGAGGTCGCTGCTGGTGCGCCCGCCGACCATAGTGAGCCCGGCAAGCGCGATCGGCAGCACGAAGAGGTTGATGGCGACCAGATAGATCGGGAACACCCAGGTCGCGGTGCGCAGTTCCACTTCGCTGCGGTTCTCCACGATTGTGACGTAGAATTGCCGGGGCAGCATCAGGATGGCGAAGCCGCTGAGCCCCGTCAGAACCAGCCACGTGCCGAGCGAGGTGCCGTAGCCCATCGAGGCGCGCACCTGCCCGCTGGCTGCGAGCGTGCGCAGCATTT
Organism: Mesorhizobium sp. SP-1A; assembly: GCF_032460275.1. Classification (NCBI taxonomy): domain Bacteria; kingdom Pseudomonadati; phylum Pseudomonadota; class Alphaproteobacteria; order Hyphomicrobiales; family Phyllobacteriaceae; genus Mesorhizobium; species Mesorhizobium sp. SP-1A. The sequence continues at coordinate 420,703 of NZ_JAVXZD010000001.1, forward strand.
CCCCCGGGCTGTCGAAGATGATGAACGTCACCATCAGTCCGATGGCGAGGAAGGCCGCGAGCTTGACCACCGATTCCACCGACACGGCCAGGACCAGCCCGTCCTGGTGCTCGGTGGCGTCGGCATGCCGGGTGCCGAACAGCACGGAAAACAATGCCAGCAGCATGGCGACGATGAGCGAGATGTCGCTGACGAACGGATCGAAGGAGGGCGGCGCGCCCGTATAATGCTCGACCATCAGGCTGACGGAACCGGAGATCGACTTGAGTTGCAGCGCCATATACGGCACCGCGCCTATAGTGGCGATCAGCGTGGCGATTGCCGCCACGGTGAAGCTCTTGCCGTAGCGCGCGCCGAGGAAGTCGGCCACCGAGGTAATCTTCTCGGTCTTGGCCAGCCGCACGATGCGGTTGAGCAGCGGGAAACCGAACAGGAACACCAGCACCGGGCCGATATAGATGCCGAGGAACTCGAGCCCGCGCTCGGATGCCAGGCCGACCGAGCCGAAGAAGGTCCACGAGGTGCAGTAGATCGCCAGGCTGAGCGCGAAGATGAAGGGTCGCGGCCGACCCGGTCCGTGGCCGCTGGAAAGCCGGTCGCCCAGGCTCGCCACCACGAACAGGAACGTCACATAGGCGAGCGCCACGATGACGATGAACCAGCCCTGCAAGCCTCGCGTTCCTCCCTTGTCGCCGCCGCGACCGGCTGCCGGTGGCCGGCGGCTGTCGCGAAGGCAATCACAGCTTGGCCCCGTCGTCCATCGCGACGTTCGCAGCACGGGAGCGGCCGCCGGACCGTCATGACATGGTTGTGGCGGCGTGGTCGCGGCGGGCCGGCAAAAGCGGGCGCGCCGCCGTTTGCCCGTTCTGCAACCAAAGGTTTCTGCTAATGTGGACACCCGCGGCCGAATCGCGCGCGGGCGGGCGGGTGCTGCCGCCTGTCGTCACAAGGAGGATCGGATGCTCAAGGAATTCCAGGAGTTCATATCCAAAGGCAATGTCATGGATTTGGCGGTCGGTGTCATCATCGGCGCCGCCTTCAGCAAGATCGTCGACTCGCTCGTCAACGACATCATCATGCCGATCGTGGGGGCGATCTTCGGCGGATTGGATTTCAATAACTACTTCTTCGGCCTGTCTTCTACGGTTACTTCGCCCGTTCTGGCTGACGCCAAGAAGCAGGGTGCCGTCTTCGCCTATGGCAGCTTCATCACCGTCGTCCTGAACTTCATTATATTGGCTTTCATCATCTTTCTCATGGTCAAGATGGTGAACAACCTGCGCCGCCGCGTCGAAAGGCAGAAGCCCGAGGCTGCCCCTGCGCCTCCGCCGGCCGATGTCGCTTTGCTCACCGAAATCCGGGACCTTCTGGCGGCCAGAAAATAATCCCTTGTCCGTCTGGACCAAAACCCCGGTCCGCGGCGGCCGGGGTTTTTTATGTCCGGCCGGTGTAAAAGGCTGTGACACGATTTCGGGGACAGGCGCAGCATGACCATCATAGAAACTCTTCGCGCGGAGGCGCTGGCGGCACCCGAGAGCGGCATCGTCGCCGTGATAAACCACGGCCGCGGACGCGAGGGGCTGATCCCGCTGTGGGCGGGCGAGGGCGACCTGCCGACGCCGCCCTTCATCGCCGATGCGGCCGCCCGCGCGCTGGTGGCGGGCGAAACCTTCTACACCTGGCAGAAGGGCATCGCGGAACTGCGGCAGGCTCTGGCCCGCTATTATGAGCGCCATTTCGGCCGGCGCTTCGGGCCGGAGGAATTCATCGTCACCGGCTCGGGCATGCATGCCATCCAGCTTGCCATCGACGCCGTTGCCGGCAAGGGCGACGAAGTCATCTATCTTTCGCCGGCTTGGCCGAACCTGGCGGCGGCCGCCGGCGTGGCCGGCGCGAAGCCGGTTGCCGTGCCGCTCGACTATTCCGACAATGGCTGGTCCTGCGACGTCGACAGGATCGAGGCCGCCATAACCCCAGCGACGCGGGCCGTCTTCGTCAACAGCCCGTCCAACCCGACCGGCTGGACCGCCGACAGGGAGACGCTGGCCGCCATCCTCGACCTCGCGCGCCGCAAGGGGCTGTGGATCATCGCCGACGAGATCTATTCGCTTTTCTACTATGAGGGCGGCCGTGCGCCGTCCTTCCTCGACATCGCGGAAGCGGAAGACCGCATCCTCTACGTCAACAGTTTCTCCAAGAACTGGGCGATGACCGGTTGGCGCATCGGCTGGCTGAAGGCGCATCCTGCGCTGCAGCAGGTGTTCGAGAATCTGATCCAGTATTCGACCTCCGGCGTTGCGCAATTCATGCAACGTGGTGCGGTCGTGGCGCTGGAAGACGGCGATGCCTTCATCGCCGAGCAGGTGGCGCGGGCAAGGCAGGCGAGGGACCTTGCCTGCGGCTTGCTCGGCCGCACCGGCAGGGCGCGCTTTGCCGTGCCGCAGGGCGCCTTTTATCTGTTCTTCTCCATCGACGGCATCGAGAATTCTCGCCAGGCGGCGTTCGACATCGTCGACCGCGCTAATGTCGGCCTGGCGCCGGGCTCGGCCTTCGGTGAAGGATGGGACAGGTTCTTCAGGCTGTGCTTCCACCGCCGTCTGGACCAGGTCGAGGACGCGGTCAAGCGGCTGGCCCGCTGGATCGGGACGGCCTGAAAACGATTAGAGCTTGAGACTGGTGCCGAAGCGGCTTCAGCCGCCCGATTTCGGCACCAGCAACGGCACGATGCGGTCGCTCGTGGCCATCGCCGGGCGATCGACGGTGTTGAAGGGAATGCCCAGCGCGTTCCAGGTCTCGACCAGCGCCTCGCGCAATTCGGCGATCAGTTCGTCGGAATGGAACGGCGTCGGCGTGATGCGCAGACGCTCGGTACCGCGCGGCACTGTCGGATAGTTGATCGGCTGGATGTAGAGGCCGTGCACGCCGAGCAGGCGGTCCGACGCCATCTTGCAAAGCTCGGGATCGCCCACCAGCACCGGCACGATATGCGTCGCCGATTCCATGACCGGAAGGCCGGCATCGGCGAGGATGCGCTTCGTCTCGGCGGCCTGGCGCTGCTGTGCGTCGCGCTCGGCCTGGGAGGTCTTGAGGTGGCGGATGGAGGCGGTCGCGGCAGCGGCGATGGCCGGCGGCAGCGCCGTGGTGAAGATGAAGCCCGGCGCATAGGAGCGCACCGCGTCGATGACCGCGGCGGTGCCGGTGATGTAGCCGCCGAGCGTGCCGAAGGCCTTGGCGAGCGTTCCCTCGATGACGTCGATGCGGTGCGCGAGACCCTCGCGCTCGGTGATGCCACCGCCGCGTTCGCCATACATGCCCACGGCATGGACCTCGTCGATATAGGTCATGGCGTTATACTTTTCGGCGAGATCGGCGATCGCCTCGATCGGCGCGATATCGCCGTCCATCGAATAGACGCTCTCGAACACGATCAGCTTGGCGCGCTCGCGCCCGGCCGCCTGCAGCAGGCTTTCCAGATGCGCCACGTCGTTGTGGCGGAAGATCTTCTTCTCGACCCCGGAACGGCGAACGCCCTCGATCATCGAGGCGTGGTTCAGCTCGTCCGACAGGATGAGGCAGTTGGGCAGAAGCCGCGCGATGGTCGAGATCGCGGCCTCGTTGGAGATGAAGCCGGAGGTGAAGACGAGGCCGGCCTCCTTGCCGTGGAGATCGGCAAGCTCGGCTTCCAGTTCCACCAGCGGATGGTTGTTGCCGGAAATGTTACGCGTGCCGCCGGCGCCGGTGCCCATGCCGCCCGCCGCCTGCCGCATGGCTTCGACGACGTCGGGGTGCTGGCCCATGCCGAGATAGTCGTTGGAGCACCAGACGGTGATTTCCTGAGCGCGGCCGTTGGCGCGCCAGATGGCGCGGGGAAATTTGCCGGCAATGCGCTCGAGATCAGCGAAAACCCTGTAGCGTCGCTCCGCGTGGAGCTGATCGATCGCTTCCTCGAAGAACCGCCGGTAATTCATGCTGTCGTCCCAAGTTTCGCGCGGGATCATAATCATTGGCCTTGCTGTCGTCCATCGGGCCCGAGCGGTCAAAATGCCACGCCCGGAACGCCGGTCACCGAACCCGAACGGCAGGTGCGGCGCTTTGATGTGGATCAACCATGTTTCGGGATGATGCTTCGTGCGGGCAATGCACGTTACTTTTCAGCGGGTCCCAAGATTTCATTGGTTCGCGTCGGTCATTGCATCCTAAGAGTTTTTGGGCAGGTTGGGCACACGCGGTGCGATTGAGACAGTTTTCCGTAAAACAAGAGGATTGATGATGGCGGTTCTGGTCACGGGAGGAGCCGGCTATATCGGCAGCCATATGGTTTGGGAATTGCTGGACGCGGGCGAGAAAGTGGTCGTGCTCGACCGTCTGTCCACCGGCTTCGACTGGGCGGTCGCGCCGGAAGCGGAACTGGTCGTGGGCGATGTCGGCGACCGCGATCTCGTGACGCGACTGATCCGCGACCATGGCGTCGATGCCGTCATCCATTTCGCCGGCTCCATCGTCGTGCCGGAATCGGTGGCAGACCCGCTCGCCTATTACGAAAACAACACCTGCAAGACGCGCACGCTGATCGAGACGGCGGTGCGTGCCGGCGTGCCCAATTTCATCTTTTCTTCGACCGCCGCCGTCTATGGCGGCGCGGGGCTGGAGCCGGTGCGCGAGGACGCGCGCCTTGCGCCCGAATCGCCCTACGGCCTCTCCAAGCTAATGAGCGAGTGGATGCTGCGCGACGCCGCGGCCGCCTATGGCCTGCGCTACACGGCGCTGCGCTACTTCAACGTCGCCGGCGCCGACCCGAAGGGGCGCACGGGCCAGTCCACCCCGGGCGCCACCCATCTCATCAAGGTCGCCAGCGAAACCGCGCTCGGCAAGCGGCCCTTCATGCAGGTTTACGGCACCGACTATGCGACGCCGGACGGCACCTGCATCCGCGACTACATCCATGTCGGCGACCTGGTCGCCGCACATCGGCTGGCGCTGGAGCGGCTGCGCGCCGGCGGCGGCAACCTGGTCGCCAATTGCGGCTACGGCCACGGCTATTCGGTGCTGGAAGTGATCGAAGCGGTACGCCGCGTCTTCGGCCACGACCTGGACGTGCGCATGGGCGAGCGGCGGGCCGGCGATGCGGCGGCGGTGGTTGCGAATTCCGATCTCGCCCGCGCCGAGTTCGGCTGGAAGCCGCAGCGCGACGATCTCGACCTCATCGTCACCCACGCTCTCGAATGGGAGCGCATCCTTGCCACAAAGAACTCGTCGCGCGGCTGATCGCGCCCTATAAGCGCATCTTCGATATCTGGGTTGGCATTCGGGGGCGGGGGAAGTCCATGAAAGTTGCGGTCCTGGGCGCAGGCGTGGTCGGCACCGCCGCCGCCTATTATCTGGCGCGCGACGGCCACGAGGTCACCGTCCTCGAGCGCCACGAGACGGTGGCGCGCGGCACCAGCTACTGCAACGCCGGGCTCGTGTCGCCGGGCGACGCCACCGCCTGGGCTTCGCCGGCGGCGCTCAAGACCTTCGTGCGCGGCATCTTCCGCGACGATCTCGGCATCAAGGTGCGCCTGCGCGCAGACCCGTTTTTCTATCTGTGGAGCCTGCGCTTCCTGCGCCAGTGCACGACCGCGCGGCTGCGCGCCAACACGCTGGTGAAGCTGCGCATGGCGCTCTATTCGCGCGACTGCATCAATGCGCTCGCCGAGGAAACCGGCATCGCCTACGACCAGCGCAAGAAGGGCATCTTCTATTTCTGGCGCTCGGAGCAGAGTTTCGAGCATGGCGCCAGGACATACGGCTTCCTCGGCGAGCACGGGCTGCCCATCGAGGTGATCGACCGCAACCGCATCGCCGAGATCGAGCCGGGGCTCGCGCAGGCGAAGGACAGGATCGCGGGCGGCATCTATTCGCCCATCGACCAGACCGGCGATTCGCGCCAGCTCGCGGAAAAGCTCGCCGCCTACGCGGCCGACAGGCTCGGCGTCGATTTCCGGTTCGGCACGACCGTCGAGGGGCTGGATATCGAAGGCGACACGGTGCGGGCGGTGCGCACCTCGGCAGGGCCGGTCCTGGCCGATGCGATCGTGCTCTCCATGGGACCCGAAAGCGGGCTGCTGGGGCGCCGCTACGGCATCGACCTGCCGGTCTATCCGGTGAAGGGCTATGCCGCGACGATCCCGCTGGAAGACGAGGCGAGGGGCCCGACGATGGGCGGCGCCGACGAGGACCGCCTCATCGGCTATTCCCGGCTGGGCAACCGTCTGCGCGTGTCTTCGACAGCCGAATTCACCGGCTTCGACCGCACCCATGCGCCCCGCAACTTCGCCGCCATGTTCAGGACGGCGCATGAATTGTTCCCCGGCGCTTTCGACGAGAAGAAGGCGGAGCTCTGGGCCGGTCTTAGGCCGATGATGCCGAGTTCGGTGCCGGTGTTCGGCCGCGCCAGATACAGGAACCTCTATCTCGATACCGGCCACGGCCATCTCGGCTGGACCATGGCCTGCGGCTCGGGAAAATTCGTCGCCGACCTCGTCGCCGGCCGCAAGCCGGAGATCGATCCGCAGGGGCTGCTCTATCGCAACTGAACCCGGCGCAGCGGCTCAGGAGCTTACGGCAAGCAGAGCTTCCACCTCGGCAAGGTTCGGCATCGATGGGGCCGTTCCCGGCCGCGTCACCGAGATGCCGGCCACGGCACAGGCGAAACGGGCTGCTTGCAGCGCATCCTCTCCGCGCGCCAGTGCTACCGCAAAGCCGCCGTTGAACGCGTCCCCCGCCCCGGTCGTCTCCACCACCGGTCCGGCGTTGAAGGCCGGAACATGTTCTGAACGGCCGCCGCCATGCACCAGCGCGCCTTTCTCGCCCAGCGTCACGATGGCCGTGCCGATGCCCTTCGCCAGCAGAATGTCGGCGGCGCGGCGTGCATCGTCCAGGCTGCGCACCTCGACGCCGGTGAGTTCGGAAGCTTCCGTCTCGTTCGGCGTGGCGTAGTCACAGAGCGCGAACATGTGATCCGGCAATGCCGCGGCGGGAGCCGGATTGAGGATCGTGGCGACGCCCGCTCGGCGCGCGATGTCCAGTGCGCGGATGGCCGCGTCAACCGGCTGCTCCAATTGCGTGACGAAGACGCCGGCGGAGCGGATCAGGTCGGCATGTGCGTCGATGTCGGCTGTGGAGATCAGCGAGGCGGCGCCCGGCGAGACGATGATGGCGTTATTGCCCGTCGTCTCCTCCACGAAGATGTAGGCCGCGCCGGTATAGCTGTCCGGCGTCGGGATCGCCGCATCCTTCACGCCGGCCTCGCGCCATGCCTGTCTCGCCATGTCGGCGAAGGGATCGACGCCCAAACGGGTCAGGAACGTCACGTCCGCGCCCAGCCGTCCTGCGGCGACGGCCTGGTTGGAGCCCTTGCCGCCCGGGCCGAGCTTGAAGGAGGAGCCGAGGATGGTTTCGCCCATGCGGGGCTGGCGCAAGGCGCGGTAAGCGGTGTCGGCCACGAACACGCCGAGGATGATGATTGGCTTGCCGGCGGACATCGCGCTATTCCGCTTCCGGGGGGATGACCCCCTTGCGGAAGGCGAAGCAGCCGTAGAAGCGGCGCTCGCCGGTCTGGATCACGCAATAGGCCTTCTTCGCACGCTCGTAGAAGGCATAGCGCTCCACCGGCACCATCGGCAGCGAGCGGCCTTCGGCGGCGTCGATCTTCTTCTGCACCTCCTGCTGCACAGGCGGGATATCGTTCGGCGCGCTGACGATCTCCATGCGCGCGGCCGCGTCGTCCACGAAAGTGTCGAGCGGGTAGAGCGACAGCACCGCCTCGACCACGGCGGGCGCCGGGGCGTCGATGCGCAACAGCTTGCCGAGCGCGGTCTGCCGGGCGACGGAATCGGACGGGAAATTCGTATCCGCTATGATCAGGTCGTCCCCGTGCCCCATCGCCCGCAGCGCATGCAGCACCTCGGCATTGAGCAGCGGGTTTATTCCCTTGAGCATGGATGTTCTCCCGTGAAGGTCGCCGGTCAGAGGCGCTTGCCCGTCTCGGCGTCGAAAAGATGCACCTGGTCGAGGCGCGGTTTCAGGCGCAGCGCATCTCCGGGGCGGATGTGATGCCGCTGCCGGAACAGGGCGACGATCTCGCTCTCGCCGAGACGCGAGAACACCAGTGTCTCCGATCCGGTCGGCTCCACCACCGACACCTTGGTTTCGATGCCGTCGTCGGCCAATTCCAGATGCTCCGGACGGATGCCGTAAACGACCGCGCGGCCCGGCTCGACCGCTGTTGCGGCCGGAAGCGGGAACGCCTGCCCTTCGATCTCAACGGCGGGCTGGACGCCCCCGCCCTTGGTCATGCCTCTAAGAAGATTCATCGACGGAGAGCCGATGAAGCCCGCCACGAAAAGGTTCGCCGGCCTGTCGAACAGTTCGAGCGGCGCGCCGATCTGCTCTATATGGCCGTCGCGCATCACCACGATGCGGTCGGCCATGGTCATGGCCTCGATCTGGTCGTGGGTGACGTAGATGGTGGTGGTCTTCAGCCGCTGGTGCAGTTCCTTGATCTCGGTGCGCATCTGCACGCGCAGCTTGGCGTCCAGGTTGGACAGCGGCTCGTCGAACAGGAACACCTGCGGATTGCGCACGATGGCGCGCCCCATGGCCACGCGCTGGCGCTGGCCGCCGGAAAGCTGGCGCGGATAGCGCTTCAGGTAAGGCGTCAGGTCCAGTATGTCGGCGGCCCGCTTCACCCGCTCCGCCACGACGGCGGGGTCGGTCTTCCTGAGCTTGAGCGCGAACGCCATGTTCTGCTCCACCGTCTTGTGCGGGTAGAGCGCATAGCTCTGGAACACCATGGCGATGTCGCGCTTGGCGGGGGGCAGGTGGTTGACCACCCGCTCGCCGATGGCGATCGTGCCGGACGAGACCGCCTCGAGCCCCGCGATCATGCGCAGGAGCGTGGATTTCCCGCAGCCGGACGGCCCCACGAGAACCACGAACTCGCCGTCGGGGATATCGACGCTGACGTCGTGAAGGACCTTCACCGGCCCGAAGGCCTTTGCTGCATTCCTGATCGCGACCTGAGCCATGTCCTCCCCTTGCGGCCCTCCTGCCGACCCTTTGCGGGCCTGTTTGGCGACGAAGCTATCCAAGGCCTGCGGTCAGGGCAAGATCGTACCTTATAGATAAAAAACTTCCTCGTTGACACGGCATCTGGTTGCGCGAATAGTATCGCGATCTTGGCATTGGGACGGCAGTCGAAAAAGGCGGAAACAACCGCAGCCGTCATCGATCGTAGGGGAGCGGTCGCACGAGATCACGCGGATAATTCGAAGAAATAACGACTGGTGTCCTGGGAGGAACAGACATGAAGGTCAGCCTATACAACCAGCTTGTGCGCGCGGGCGCCACGCGCCGCGACGTGCTCAAGGGCGCCGCCTCGATGGCGGCCCTTGCCGCGGCGTCCGGCGCGGGCCTCGGGGCCTTGACGCGCGAAGCGCGGGCGCAAGACGACATCCGCAAGCAGATCCTGCAGATTCCCGGCGTCGGCAAGGGCCAGCCCACCGATGCCGACTTCCAGAAGGTCGGCGAGTTGTGCCTCGGCGCCACCAAGGCCGCCGTCAAGCAGGGCGAGTTCGCCGGCGTCGAGCTGACGTTCATGGGCCTCAACAACCAGAACCTGCACAACGTGCTGTTCCGCGGCTTCCTGAAGCCGTGGGAAGCCTATACGGGCGCCAAGATCAACTGGATCGACCTGGCGCAGGCCGACTACAACGCGCGCCTCCAGCAATCCATCGCCACCGGCACCATCGACTTCGACATTCTCGAGATGGGCGCGCCCTTCGAGGGCGATGTCTGCGGCAAGGGCCTTGCCTCGGAGATGCCCGACTGGGTGAAGAAGCAGATCGATTTTGACGACCTGGTCAGCTATCTCAAGCCGCCGGTCGGTACCTGGGACGGCAAGCAGTACCGCGTCACGGTGGACGGCGACGCGCACAATTTCAACTACCGCACCGATGTCTTCGCCGACGCCGACCTCGCCAAGGCGTGGAAGGAGGACGGCGGCGAAAAGGCCGGCCTCGCCGAATGGGGCGTGCCCAAGACCTGGCAGCAGGTGCAGGCCGTCACCAAGTTCCTCAAGGGCAAGCAGATGAAGGGGCAGGACGTCTACGGCTATCTGGACGCGCCCAAGCCCTGGGGCGGTTTCGGCTTCTATTTCCTCGGCAGCCGCGCCACCGCCTATGTGAAGCACCCCGACGACAAGGCCTGGCTGTTCGACGCCGACACGATGAAGCCGCGCATCAACAATCCAGGCTGGGTGCGCGCCATCCAGGATGTGATCGACGCGCTGCCTTCGGAGCCGCCGGACCAGATCAACGCCGATCCCAACACCACCGCCTTCCAGCAGTTCCTCGCCGGCACCGGCTCCATGGTCGTGTGGTGGGGCGATGTCGGCTCCAACGTCAAGACCAACGATTCGTCGGTGGTGGGCGACGTGACCGGCTTTTCCATCCTGCCGGGGTCCGACGACGTCTACAACGCCAAGGAAGCCAAGTGGGAGAAGCTGGCGAGCGGCCCGAACTTCGCGCCGAACTGCGCCTATCTCGGCTGGGGCGTCTACGTCATGGCGCGGGTGGATTCCGACGAGAAGAAGCACAAGGCCGCCTGGTCGGCGGCTGCGCATCTCGGCGGCAAGGACCTCTCCATCTGGACGGCGATGTATCCGTCCGGCTTCCAGCCCTATCGCAACAGCCAGTTCAATATCCCCGAATGGGTCGAGGCCGGCTATGACGAGGCGTTCATCACGTCCTACCTGAAGTCGGAGCAGGACAGCTACAACCATCCGAACGCGGCGATCGAGCCCCGCATCCCCGGCATCTTCCAGTACTATTCGGTCGCCGAGGACGAGCTGGCCAAGATCTTCGCCGGGCAGGTGGATGCGCAGAAGGGCGCCGACAACATCGCCGCCGCCTGGGAAAAACTGACCGACCAGATCGGGCGCGACAAGCAGGTAAAGCTCTACAAGGCCTCGCTCGGCCTGTAGCCTGCAACGATCCGGCGTCCGGCGGGCTTGCCCGCCGGACGTCAATCCCAGTCCTTGCGAACGGACGAATGCGTGGCTGAGCGGACTTCGACTGCCGATGATTGGGCTGCTGGCGCGGCATTCGACCCGGTTTCATCCGGCCGCAAGCGCGTTGGCAAGCTTTTGATCGTGCTGGCCTCCGTTCTTTTGGCGGCGGCGATCGTCACGCAGCTTCTTCATATCTACGGCGCGGCCGAATTCGGCTTCGATACCTGGCGGCCGATCGTCTATGCCTATGTCGTCTGGGGCGTGGCGCTCGGAGCCAGCCAGGTGCTGATACGCGGCGAGGACGGCCACCGGGCGCTGTTCCTTTTGCCGGCGCTGCTGTTCACCATCGCCATGGTGATCTTCCCGACGCTGTTCGGCTTCTATATCGCGCTGACCGACTGGAACCTGAGTTCGTTCTCCGGCCGCAAGTTCAACGGGCTGGCCAATTTCTGGCAGATGCTGGGCGACCCGTACTATCGCAACGCCCTGTTCAACATGGTGCTCTACGTGCTGGCCGTGCTGGTCGAGTACGTCATCGCCTTCGGCCTGGCGCTGCTGCTGAACGCCCAGATCCGCGCGCGCAAGTTCTTCCGCGTGGTGTTCCTCCTGCCCTTGATGCTGTCGCCGGTCGCCGTGTCCTGGATGATCGGCAAATCGCTGATGGAATACCGCTTCGGGCCTGCGGCGACTCTGGCCCGGTATCTCGGCTGGGACAATCCGGCCTTCTTCTCGAACCCGATCACGGCGCGCATCTCGATCATGATCCTGGATGCCTGGACCTTCATCCCCTTCATGATGATCATGCTGCTGGCCGGCCTGCAGGCCATGTCGCGCGAGGTGCTGGAAGCCGCCAAGGTGGACGGCGCCAACGCATGGCAGACGTTCTGGCAGGTTACCTTTCCGCTGATGCTGCCGGTTTCGCTGACGGCGATCATCCTGCGCATCATCTTCAAGCTGAAGCTGGCCGACATCATCATCACCGTCACCTCAGGCGGGCCTGGCGGCGCGACGGATTCGGTCACCTCCTTCATCTACCGCGAATATCGCGACCGCTCGAATGTCGGCTACGGCACCATGCTGGCGATGGTCTACCTGATCCTGATCATCATCTTCGTGACGCTGCTGCTGAAGGTCGCGAACCGTTTCGTCCGCAACGTGAACTGACCGGCAATGAGCGTCCAGACCACCGAATACGCCCCCGCCGAAGTCCGCTCCCCGGCAGCCTTCTTCGCCAGCAGGGTGTTCATCTACGGCGCTCTGCTGTTTTGGGCCTTCGTCTGCCTGTTCCCGGTCTACTGGACGGTCACGACGTCGTTCAAGACGGCGGTGGATGTCACGCAGGGCCATCTGGTGCCCTTCGTCGATTTCATGCCGGACTGGAAAGGCTGGCGTTCGCTCGGCCTGTCGCCGGACTCGATCGGCCAGACCTCCACGGTGCGCGAGGAATTCCTCAAGCGCTTCCTGAATTCGGTCATCACCTCGGTCGGCGCATCGAGCCTCGCCATCGTCATCGGCAGTCTCGCCGCCTATGGGCTGACCCGGTTCCGTTACAAGTTCCTGTTCTTCAAGAACGAGGACATCTCCTTCTTCTTCCTGTCGCAGCTCATCCTGCCGCCGGTCGTGCTCGCCTTGCCGATGCTGGTCCTCTACAAGGAACTGGCCATGCTCGACACGCGCATCGGCCTGATCCTGCTCTACACGCTGATGGTGCTGCCCATCGTCATCTGGATCATGCGCGACCAGTTCAATTCGATCCCGGTCGAACTGGAGGAGGCGGCGCTGGTCGACGGCCTGTCGATCTGGGGCGCCTTCTTCCGCATCGTGGTGCCGATCGCGTTGCCCGGCATGGTGGCGGCCTTCATCCTGGCGCTGGTGCTGTGCTGGAACGAATATTTCTTCGCCGCCCTGCTGACCTCCACCGACGCCAAGACCATCCCCGTCATGGTCGCCAGCCAGACCGGATCGCAGGGCATCAACTGGTGGTCCATGGCGGCACTGGCCACCGCAGCCATCGCGCCGCTCGCTGTCATCGGCATCGCGCTGGAGCGCTATCTCATCATGGGCATGACGGCCGGCGCGGTGAAATAGGCGATCTCACCGCTTCGGCGGAGCCAGGATCTGCCGCAGATGCGCCAGGATCATGTCGCGGCCCCGTGTGCCGAGTTCCGCCGAAGCGTCCTTCGCCGTTTGCGTGTACCAGCCCGTATTGTCGGCGAAGCGGTCCATGTCCACGGCTTCAGGGCAAAGCGCCAGCATCAGCGAGGTCTCGCCGATGCCGGCATGGTCGAATGGATATTCGGTGAGCGTCGTTCCGGTCGGCATCAGCGGATGCACCTGCACCCAGTTGAACGGGTTTTCGCCCTCGGCGTGCTCGGCGTAATAGTCGGCCATGTTCTGGCTGCCCCACCAGCCTTCGCCGCGTTCGCGCTCCAGAAAGCGGAATATCGCCTGCCTGCCGGCGGTCTTGAAGGCCAGGTCGGTCGGCATGCCGGCCACGAAATTCTCGGTCTGGTGGTGGATGATGGCATGGATGTTGCGGAACCCGATCCTGAGCAGCGAGAAGAACAGCTCCTCGGCGAAGGGGGCGAGCGCGTTGCCGCTCACCTGGACCGATCCGCTGCCCTCGGGCGCGGCCACGGCATAGCTCGCCGCGCCGTAGTAGAAGGGCGGCAGTATGACGATGTCCGCTTCCTGCTCGAACAGGTCGAGCATCTTCACCACGGCCAGCGTGTCCATGCCGACGCCCATATGCTCGCCGTGATATTCCAGCACGCCGAGCGGCAGCACCGTCGGCCAGTTCTCCGCGATCGCGCGGCGGATCTGATGCGGCAGCATCGTTTCGTAACGCATCGGGCTACTCCATGTTGGTGTGGCGCGCGCGCATGGCCTCGGCATCGACGCCGAGCATCGCCTTCAGCTTCAGCACCATCACCTCGAAAAGTACGAACAACGCACCTTCATAGACCGATCCCATCGGCAGGACAGAGGTGCGTGCGGGTCCCCGGTCGTCGGCCATGGTCTGCGCCGGGACGAGCAGCGTGAAATCGGCAAGCCGCGCGGCGGCGCTTTCGGCCTGCGCGGTGACCAGCAGGATTTTGGCCCCGGCTTCATGCGCAATCTTCATCAGCGCCAGCATGGTCGCCAGTTCGCCGGGACCGGCCGTGACAAGGAATATGTCGCCGGGGCCGAGCGGCGGCATGGTCACGTCGCCCACCAAGGCAACCGGCATGCCGAGATGGAAGAGCCGCATGGCGAAGCCCTTCATCTGAAGAAGCTCGCGCCCGCACCCGGCCGCGCCGATGCGCCGGGCGCCTGTGAGCATGCGGCAGGCTTCGTCGATCGCGCCATCGTCCATGCGCCCCAGCACGTCACCCAGTTCGCGCAACGCCGCCTCGAAGGGCTTTTCCTCGCGCGTCATCGATCTCGCTCCCGTCATTTGTCTGAATTTTTGCCCGGGCTCTTCCCCGAAGGACTTGTTTTCGTTCATGGTAGCAACGCGCAAAAATCCTGTCCAACGTTCGAGCGACTCCTGGGAGGCAGCATGAAGACACGGCATTTCGAGCGCATCGGCAATGGCGGCGTCGCCTTCACCGAACTGGGTTTCGGCACGGCGCCGCTCGGCAATCTTTACCGCGCCATCTCGGACGAGGAGGCGCAAGCGACACTGGAGGCGGCATGGGCGGCCGGCTGCCGCTATTTCGATACCGCGCCGCTCTATGGGCTCGGCCTGTCGGAAACGCGGCTGAACCGTTTCCTGCGTGGCCGCAGCCGCGATGATTACGTGCTGTCGTCCAAGGTCGGCCGGTTGCTGAAGGTCTGTCCGCCCGATCAGCGCACCGGCATCGGCAAGTTCTTCGACACGCCTTCGCGCCGGGAGGTCTACGACTATGGCTATGACGGCGTGATGCGCTCCTTCGAGGCGTCTCTCGAACGGCTCGGCGTCGACCGTATCGACATATTGTTCGGGCATGACCTGGATACCTTCAACCACGGCAGCAGAGAGGCCGCGCTGGCCCGCATCGACGAGTTCATGCGCTCGGGCTACTACGCGCTGCTGTCGCTGCGCGACCAGGGCGTCATCAAGGCGTTCGGCGCGGGCATCAACGAGTGGCAGGCGGCGCAGGCGCTGGCCGACCGGGGTGATTTCGACCTGTTCCTGCTGGCCGGACGCTATACGCTGCTGGAACAGGAGGCGCTGGAGAGCTTCCTGCCGCTGTGCGAAAAGCGCGGCATCGGCATCGTTCTCGGCGGGCCCTATAATTCGGGCATCCTGGCGACCGGGCCGAAGCCGGGGGCGTTCTACAACTATTCCGAGGCGCCGCAGGAAGTGCTCGACAAGGTCGCCCGCATCGAGGCGGCATGCCGGGGTCATGGCGTGCGGCTGATCGAGGCCGCCCTGCGCTTCCCGCTGCTCCATCCCGCGGTGGTATCGGTGATCCCCGGCGGCCAGAGCCCGCGCGAGGTGGAGGACAATGCCGCGCTTCTCAGCGCCGATCCGCCCCGCGCCCTTTGGGAGGATTTGAAGAAGGAAGACTTGATGCGGACGGACGCCCCGACCGGCTAGGCGCGGTCTCGCGGATCGTCGTCCAGGAGAATGCGCTCGGCGCTGCCGTCCATGTCTTCATACTGGCCGCTGCGCAGCGCCCACAGGAAGCCGCCGAGCCCCAGCCCTCCCAGGAACAGCGCCACCGGGATGAGGAAGATGAGGTTGTTCATTCCGCCGGCCTCAGCGCGCCTGCATTTCGCCGCTCGCGGGCCGGCTTCCGGCGTGCGAAAAGATCGCCGCGCTCTGAAAGCCGCATCGCGTTCGCGATGACCACGATGGAAGAGCCCGACATCGCTATGGCCGCGATCAGCGGCGTGACGTGGCCGAGGATGGCGATCGGCACGGCCACCGCATTATAGGCCACGGCGAAGGCGAGGTTCTGGCGGATCAGCCGTCCCGCCTTCCCGGAAACGTCGAGCGCCAGCGGCACGGCAACCAGGCTCTCGCGCAGGAAGACGAAATCCGCCGCGTTGCGGCCGACGTCGGCGGCCGTCGCCGGCGCCATGGAGACGTAAGCGGCGGCGAGCGCCGGCGCATCGTTCAGGCCGTCGCCAACCATCAGCGTCTTGCGGCCGTCGGCGGCAAATGCCCCGAGCCAGGCGGACTTTTCGCCGGGCAGCATGCCGGCCTCGAAATCGGCGATGCCCAGCCGCCCTGCGACAGCCTCGGCGCTGCCGCGCGTGTCGCCCGTCAGCATCGCGACATGGATGCCGTGTTCGTCGAGGTCGGCCACGGCCTCCGCGGCTCCCGGGCGTATGCGGTCCTCGCTGGCGAAGGCGCCCTGAAACCTGCCGTCGCATGAGAGCACTGTGCCGGCATGGCCGGTGTCGTCCGCCAGCGCCCATTCGGACCGGCCGAGCCGCCACACCGTGCCGCCGGATTCGCCCTCCAGCCCGCAGCCCGGCACTTCCCGCACGGCGTCGAAACGGATGGCGGCGTCCATGCCCTTGCCGGCCTCGGCAACCGCGCGCGCGACGGGATGGCGTGAATTGGCGGCAAGCGAGGCGGCTATGGCCAGCGCCTTCGGCTCGATCCGTTCGACCTCGGTGAGGCGCGGCGTGCCCATCGTCAGCGTGCCGGTCTTGTCGAAGGCGGCGGTGTCGATCTCCGCCAGCCGCTCCATGGCCGAGCCGTCCTTGACCATGATGCCGTTTTCGAACAGGCGGCGGGCCGCGACGACCTGCACGATCGGCACGGCCAGTCCCAGCGCGCAGGGGCAGGTAATGATCAGCACGGCGATCGCGATGGTGATGGCGCGGTGCCAGTCGCCGCTTGCGATCATCCAGCCGATGAAGGTGAGCAGCGCCGTCAGGTGCACGACGGGCGAATAGAGCGCGGATGCGCGATCAGCGATGCGGCGGTAGCGCGCCCGTCCGCCCTCTGCGGCCTCCATCAGCCGCACCATTTCGGCCAGGAAGGAATCCTCGGCGCGCGCGACGGCCTCCACCGTTAGCGCGCCGGTCAGGTTCATGGTGCCGGCACGCAGCAGCGTGCCCGCCTGCGCGCGCTGCGGCTCGCTCTCGCCGCTGACCAGCGAGCAGTCGATCTCCGACAGGCCGTTGACCACGCGCGCGTCGACCGGCACCCGCTCGCCGGCGGCCACCAGCAGCATGGTGCCCGTCCCGATCTCGTCGGCGGGCACATAGTCCCGCGTGCCGTCCGGCCGGATCACGGTCGCGCCGCGCGCGGCCAGCCGGCGCAGGCCGCTTACCGCGACGCGGGCGCGCTCGCGCATGACGTGGTCGAGCGTGCGGCCGATCAGCAGGAAGAACAGCAGCGAGACCGAGGCGTCGAAATAGGCGTGCTCGCCGTGGGTCATCGTCTCGTAGAGGCTCATGCCATAGGCGAGGCTGATGCCGAGCGCGATGGGCACGTCCATGTTCATGCGGCCGTGCCGCAACGCGTTCCAGGCCGAGCGGAAGTAGATGCGGCCGGCGAAGGCAAGCGCGGGTATGGCGATCAGCGCCGAGATCCAGTGGAACAGGTCGCGGGTGGCCGCGTCCGCGCCGGACCACACCGACACCGAAAGCAGCATGATGTTGCCTGCGGCGAAGCCCGACACCGCGACGGCGCGGATCAGCTCGGACAGGACCGGGTCGCGGCCGTCGTCCTGTGCCGCGTCGAAGAGATGCGCTTCGTAGCCCAGCCGGTCGAGCGTGGCGATCAGCGGCGGTATCTCGCCCTCGCGCCAGCGCACGGCGACCCGCCGGGTGGAAAGGTTCAGCCGCGCGTCCTCCACGCCGGGCAGTTTCGCCAGCGCGGTCTCGATCTTGCGGATGCAGGCGCCGCAATGCGCCCCGGGCACGTTGAGATAGACCTGGAGCAGGCCGGGCCCGGCCGGGCGGCTGGCCAGCCGGATTTCGTCCTTGGAGGGCTCGGAAAGCCGGTCGAGATCGAGCGCGGCTTCGGCGGCTGGTCCGCAGCAGGTCATTCCACCGCCCCGTTCCTGACGAGCACGCGTTCGACCTGCCGATAGGGGGTGTCGCGCCCGACATCGGCATCGATCTCGACGATCCAGGCCCCGTCGCGCACGGTCTCGTTCGACTGGAAGGCGCCGTCCGCGCCCTTTTCGAGCTGAAGCGTGCGATCGTGCGCTTCATAGGCCGGATGGCGGAAGGCCATCGTCACCGCGCGCGGGACGATCCGGTTGCCGCTCGCATCGGAGAGTTCGTAGCGGATCGAGCCCTTGGCCAGCGTGAGCGCGCCCTTCCAGCGAAGCGCCGCCTGCGCGCGGCCTTCCTCGGCCTTGCGGTTGAACTGCTGGCTGGCGACATAGGTGTTCTCGACCACCAGCCCCGTCCAGCTCGTGCGCGCGAAGGTCGCCATCGTCAGGTTGACGGCGATCACCACGCCGAAGAAGGCGACCATGACGAACAGCATGTGCCAGCCGGTGAATTCGCCAGAGGTGCTGCGGCGGTTCATTTCAGTGTCTCCGGAGCGTGGAAGATGGCGACGTAGGAAGCGGTTTCCGTGCCCCCGGCGTCCCGGACCAGGAAGCGGAAATTGACGTCGCCGGCCTTCACCAGCCTGCGCGGCTGGCGCACATAGATCTTGACCGAC
Source organism: Mesorhizobium sp. SP-1A (assembly GCF_032460275.1). NCBI lineage: Bacteria > Pseudomonadati > Pseudomonadota > Alphaproteobacteria > Hyphomicrobiales > Phyllobacteriaceae > Mesorhizobium > Mesorhizobium sp. SP-1A. Next base: position 439,359 of record NZ_JAVXZD010000001.1, read on the forward strand.
TTCAGCATGTCCGGCTCCGCCTGGATGGTGAGTTCGGTGCCTTCTGCCCTGCCGCCGACGGCCGTCATCACGGCTCCGGGCAGCCCGTCTATGGCGACGGCCAGCGTGCGGGGCTCCGGGACCATGTTGAGCAGCTTGACGGTGAAGCCGTTGCGGATCGAACCGTCCGACAGCGTCACATATTGCGGGTTGCGGTCGTGCAGCACGTTCACCTGCAGGCGCTCGCGCGTCATCAGCCCATAGAGCAGCGCCAGCCCCATAAGCGACCATGCCGCCATGTAGATGAAGGTGCGCGGCCGGAAGATCTTGCCGAGATGGAAGTCGGCGACCTTGCCGGAAAGCCGGCCGTCGGCGCCCCGCACCAGGGCCGGGTCGACGGCATGGCTGCCGTTGCCGGTGGCCAGCGCCATGTTGGCGTTGTAGTCGTTCAGTGTGGCGTAGGCGATCAGGCCGCGTTCCTTGCCGATCTTGTCCATGACGCCGTCGCAGGCGTCGATGCAGAGCGCGCAGGTGATGCATTCGAGCTGCTGGCCGTCGCGGATGTCGATGCCCATCGGACACACCGCCACGCAGGCGTTGCAATCCACGCAATCGCCCACCTTCTCGCCTGCGGCGGCCGCTTTCTTGGCATGGCGCGAACGTGGCTCGCCGCGCCAGTCGTTGTAGGTGACGGTCAGCGAGTTCTCGTCCAGCATCGCGGCCTGGATGCGCGGCCACGGGCACATATAGGTGCAGACCTGCTCCCGCATCAGCCCGCCGAAAATGTAGGTGGTGGCGGTCAGGATGCCGATGGTCATGTAGGCCACCGACGGCGCCTCGCCGCTCACGACTTCCTTGAACAGGGTGGGCGCGTCGGCGAAATAGAAGATCCACGCGCCTCCCGTCGCGACCGCGATCAGCAGCCAGGCGGCATGCTTGGACACGCGCTGGGCCAGCTTGCGCGGGCTCCAGCGAGCGGCCTCCAGCTTGATGCGGGCGTTGCGGTCGCCCTCGATGGCGCGTTCCACGACCAGGAACAGGTCCACCCAGACGGTCTGCGGGCAGGTGTAGCCGCACCAGGCGCGGCCCACGGTGGAGGTGATCAGAAAAAGCCCGATGCCCGCCATCATCAGCAGGCCGGCGACATAGTAGAATTCCTGCGGCCAGATCTCGATGAAGAAGAAATAGAAGCGCCGGTTGGCGAGATCGACCAGCACCGCCTGGTCCGGCGCGTAGGGACCGCGATCCCAGCGCAGCCATGGGGTGAGATAATAGATGCCGAGCGTGATCGCCATGACGATCCACTTGAAGCGGCGGAAGCGCCCGGAGGCGCGCTTGGGAAAGATCTTCTTGCGCGCCGCATAGAGCGGCTGGCGCCGGGCGGCGGAATTCACCGCCTCCGCTTCGAGCGTTTCTACTTCGTTCGTGTCGAGCATGATCGTTTCCACCAGTTGGCCTGCTTGTGGGGCTGCGGCCGTGCGCTCGCCTTGATTCAGGTCAAGAATCCCGCACGGCGCCCCAGGGAATGGCGGCCCTGGCAACGGCTGCGGCAAAAAGTCGAGGCTCGCCTGGTGGGGGCGAGCCTCGTCGCTGGATGGGGGAGAGGATCGGACGGGCCGTTAAGCCCTATTTTCCACCACCCAGCGAATGCACGAACACGGCAAGTTCCTTGACCTTCACGTCGCCGAGGCGCGCGCCCCAGGCCGGCATCACCCCCAGCTTCGGCTGGCGTACCTGGGCGGCGATCGCATCCTCGCCCTTGCCGTAAAGCCAGATGCCGTCGGTCAGGTTCGGCGCACCCAGCTCGGGATTGCCCTTGGCGTCCTCGCCGTGGCAGGAGGCGCAATTGTCGGCGAAGATCTGCTTGCCGGGCGCCACCATCGCCTGGTCGCGAACCGCACCCGAAAGGCTGGCCACGAAAGCGCTGACCTCGGTGATCTGCTGCGGCTCCAGTATCTCGCTGAACGCGGGCATATCGGAAACGTGGGTGTCGGGATCGGTGTTGAAGCGCACGCCATGCGTGACGGTCTTGTAGATCTGCTCGGGCGATCCGCCCCAGAGCCAGTCATCGTCGTTGAGGTTCGGGAAGCCCTTCGAGCCCTCCGCGCCCGACCCGTGGCACTGCACGCAATTGACGCGGAACGCCGCACCGCCGGCAGCGACGGCGAATTCGCGCAAGGAATCGTCGCCCTCGATCTCGGTGACCGACTTGGCCTTCACGGCCTCGACATATTTGTCCTTGGCCGCCTCGGCCGCGGCCAGCTCGGTCTTGACCGCGCCGCGGCTCGAAAAGCCGAGGACGCCCTTGGTCGCCGAGGTCAGCATCGGCCAGGCCGGATAGGCGATGGTATAGGCCAGCGCCCAGACGATGGTCGCGTAGAACGTCCACAGCCACCAGCGCGGCATGGGATTGTCCAGTTCCTGGATGCCGTCCCATTCGTGTCCGGTCGTGGCGACGCCGGAGATTTCGTCGATCTTCTTGTCGCTCATTTCTTGTCGTCCTCAAGCGGGATGCGGGCGGCTTCCTTGGCGCTGCTGCTCGCGCCGGGGCGAAAAGCGAACAGGACCGCGCCGACGAAAAACAGCGTCATGGCCAGCAGCCCCCAGCTGTCGGCGAACTGACGCATCATGGTGTAGGTTTCCATCACCAGCTCCTAGCGGTAGCCGGCGGCTTCGTCGTAGGTCGAGAAGTCGACCAGCGTGCCGAGCATCTGCAGATAGGCCACCAGCGCATCCATCTCGGTCACCTTCTGCGGGTTGCCGTCGAAGTCGCCGATCTTTGCCTTCGGATAGCGCTTCTCAAGTTCGGAGGTGTCGGCGTTGGGATCGGCCTGGGCCATCAGGTCGGCCTCGGCGCTGTCGATCATCTCCTTGTTGTAGGGAACGCCGACATCGACATTGGCCACGAGCTGGGTGGAGAAGCCCTTCGGATCGATCGGGTTGTTCTTGAGGAAGGCGTAGCTCGGCATGATCGATTCCGGCACCACCGAGCGAGGGTCGCTCAGGTGCTGGACGTGCCATTCGTTGGAATAGCGGTCGCCGACGCGGGCGAGGTCCGGCCCGGTGCGCTTGGAACCCCACTGGAACGGATGATCGTACATGGATTCCGCCGCGAGGCTGTAGTGGCCGTAACGTTCCACCTCGTCGCGGAAGGGCCGGATCATCTGGCTGTGGCACAGATAGCAGCCTTCGCGGATGTAGATGTTGCGTCCCGCCAGTTCGAGCGGCGAATAGGGCCGCATGCCTTCCACCTTCTCGATCGTGTTCTGGAGGTAGAAGAGCGGCGCGATCTCGACGATGCCGCCGACGGTGACGACCAGCAGCGAGCCGACCAGCAGCGCCGTCGCGTTGCGTTCCAGGATTGCGTGTTTGTCCATCAAGGCCATTGGGGTCTGCTCCTATTCGGCCGGCTGCGGGGCGGGCTGCTTGCCGCCCACAGGGGTTTCTTCGCGCTGGAAGCCGCGAATGGTCATCGTCACGTTCCAGGCCATGAGGATGGCTCCGGTCAGGTAGAGACCGCCGCCGAAGGCGCGCATGATGTAGTAGGGGTGCATGGCCGCGACGGATTCGGCGAAGGAGAAGACCAGGAAGCCCTGCTCGTCGTATTCGCGCCACATCAGGCCCTGCTGGATGCCCGACACCCACATCGAAGCCGCGTAGATGACGATGCCGAGCGTCGCCAGCCAGAAGTGCCAGTTGACCATGCGGATCGAGTAGAGCCGCTCGCGGTTCCACAGGCGCGGCACCAGGAAGTAGACGGCGCCGAAGCTGATCAGGCCGTTCCAGCCCAGCGCGCCGGAATGCACGTGGCCGATGGTCCAGTCGGTGTAGTGCGACAGCGAGTTGACCGCCTTGATCGACATCATCGGCCCCTCGAAGGTGGCCATGCCGTAGAAGGCGACCGCCATTACCATCATGCGCACGATGGGGTCGGTGCGCAGCTTGTCCCACGCGCCCGACAGCGTCATCAGGCCGTTGATCATGCCGCCCCAGGACGGCATCCACAGCATGATCGAGAACACCATGCCCAGCGTCTGCGCCCAGTCGGGCAGGGCGGTGTAGTGCAGATGGTGCGGGCCGGCCCAGATGTAGAGGAAGATCAGCGACCAGAAGTGGATGATCGACAGCCGGTAGGAATAGATCGGGCGGTTCACCTGCTTGGGAATGAAGTAGTACATCATGCCCAGGAAGCCCGCGGTGAGGAAGAAGCCGACGGCGTTGTGGCCGTACCACCACTGCGTCAGCGCGTCCTGCACGCCGGAGAACAGCGAATAGCTCTTGGAGCCGAGGAAGGACGCCGGCACCGCCAGGTTGTTCACCACATGCAGCATGGCGATGGTGACGATGAACGACAGGTAGAACCAGTTGGCGACGTAGATGTGCGGTTCCTTGCGCTTGAAGATGGTGCCGAGGAAAACCGCCAGATAGGCCACCCACACGACGGTCAGCCAGAGGTCGACATACCATTCCGGCTCGGCATATTCGCGGCTCTGGGTGATGCCGAGCAGATAGCCGGTCGCCGCCATGACGATGAAGAGCTGGTAACCCCAGAACACGAACCAGGCGAGGTTGCCGCCGAACAGGCGCGCGCGGCAGGTGCGCTGCACCACATAGAAGGAGGTGGCCATCAGCGCGTTGCCGCCGAAGGCGAAGATCACCGCCGAAGTGTGCAGGGGCCGCATGCGGCCGAAATTGAACCAGGGCTGCACGTTGAGGTCGGGGAAGGCGAGCTGGAGCGCGATCACGACGCCCACCAGCAGGCCGACCACCGCCCAGAATACGGTGGCGATGGTGCCGTAGCGCACCGGCCCGTCCATATAGGCGTGAGGATCGGGCGCCTGCTGCGGTGCGAACCGCACGTTGCGCATGAGAACGATCGTGCCGCCGGCCAGCACGAAGAACAGCACCCACATATGGGCGCGGAACGGCGCATCGACGCCCAGGCCGGCACCGGCGAGTGCGAGAAAGGCTGCGATGCACAGCAGTGTGATTTCGATTCCGTATCTCATCGGATGACCCCGCGACTCTCCGTATGGCCGCTGCTCGCGGCCTTGCCGGAAGCCATCACGCACGGCGCGGGCCGGCGCCTTGATCCATGTCAACTCGGCGGGGTTTACCGGGGGTGTGCTGCGCGGATGCCTCGGGCAGCCGCTGCGTCAGCGGGCGATGATCGGCCCCGCCTTGCGGCCGGTCATCCGCTCGATGCAGGAAGCGGTGCGGGCCACGCCCTGCGCGATCCGGTCGGCGGGGATCGAGGAATAGGCCATGCGGAAATAGCGGCAGGGACCGTCGTCATAGGCGAAGAAGGGGAAGCCGGTTTCGATCAGCACCCCTTCCTTGCGCAATTCATGCATCAGCGCCGTGGCGTCCAGCCCTTCGGGTCCTTCGATCCAGAAGGCGCTGCCGCCGAAATCCGCGGCTCCGGCCACCTTCAGCCCCTCGCGTTCGAGCGCGCCGGCCATCACCTCGTGCCGTTTCTGGTATTCGGTGCGCATGCGGTGCACGACCGCGTCGTAGTGACCGAGCGCCAGGAAGTACGAGACGATGCGCTGGAGATGGCCGGGCGGGTGCCTGAGCATCAGCGCCCGGAGCGCGCGGGCTTCGCGGATCACCGGTGCGGGCGCGGCCAGATAGCCGAGCCGCAGGCCGGGAAACAGCGATTTCGAGAAGCTTCCGACATAGAGCACCCGCCCGTTGCGGTCGAGCGACTTCAGGGCGGGCGAGGGCGGCTTGAGGAAGCTCATCTCGAACTCGTAATCGTCCTCGACGATGACGAAATCCTCCTCCTCCGCCTTCTGCAGCAGGTCCTGGCGCCGCTGCATCGGCATGGTGGCGGCGGTCGGCGCATGATGGCTGGGCGTGACGAACACGACGTCTGTCGACGCCGGCAGGTTCGACGGGGGCAAGCCTTCCTTGTCGACATCGACAGCCACGACATCCGCGCCGCTCAGGCGCAGTGCGGCCGAAAGGTCCGGGTGGCAGGGGTTCTCGCAGACGGCGGTCGAGCCCTGCTTGAGCAGCAACTGGATCGCCAGCCAGATGGCGTTCTGCGCGCCCACCGTCACGAGGATTTCGTCCGGCTGCGCGCGAATGCCCCGGCTGGGCAGGGTACGGGTGCAGATGTAGTTGACGAGCTGCACGTCGTCGGCGGCGGCGAAGTCGCCGGCCATCAGTTCGAAATCCTCCTTGGCCAAGGCGCGCCGCGCGCAGTCGCGCCAGGCGGTGAGGTCGAAAAGCGTCGGATCCATCTGGCCGTAGAGGAAGGGATAGGGATAGCGCCGCCAGTCCAGCGGCTTGTGGATAGGCTTGGCGATGGAGAACTTCGCCCTGATCTTGGAGCGCCAGTCCACGGCGCCTTCGGCGTCGAAGACGTCGCTCGTTTCCAGCCCGGTCAGCGGCGGCGCGCCGGCGACCAGATAGGCGCTGCGCCCCTTCGCTTCCAGATATCCCTGCGAAGCGAGTTCCTGGTAGGCCAGCGTCACCGTGATGCGCGAAATGTTGAGGTATTCGGCCAGCCGGCGCGTGGAAGGCAGCCGCGCGCCGGGGAACAGCCGCCCCGACAATATGGCCGACACCAGCGTTTCGCGGATCTGGCTTTGCAGGCTGGTCCTGAGCGACCGGTCCACGAAGAAGATCGTCTCGGATGCCGTATGCGGTTCCAATGGTTCTGCCGTCCGATTGGACTCATTCAAGTTTCAGACTGGATATAAGACAAAGATGTTCCCTGTCATATCCCTTCAAGAGCATATTCTTAGCGGGATCAGGACAAGGTCGCGGTATAAGATCATCCTGGTTCCGACAGGAACTGCATCTCAATCGGGAGGAATTCGATGCATTTGGTAAAGGCAATAAAAGGTTTTACGAGAGTAGCCGCGGTCGCGGCCTCCGTGCTCTACGCGGGGGCGGCCTTCGCGCAGACGACAGTCGTCGTCGGCTATCAGCAGATCGTGGGCCCGTTCGTCAGCGCCATCGCCGACGGCAGCTTCGACAAGGCGCTGAAGGAAGCCGGCTACACGGTTGACTGGCGGCAATTCTCGTCCGGCGGCGACATCTCGACCGCTCTCGCTTCCGGCAACGTGCCGGTCGGCGTGCTGGGCTCGACGGGCACCGCTGCAGCCGCCACCCGTGGCGTCGACCTCCAGCTGTTCTGGATCCTGGACAATATCGGCAAGTCCGAAGCGCTCGTGGCGCGCAACGGCTCGGGCATCGAGAAGCCGGAAGACCTCAAGGGCAAGAAGGTGGGCGTGCCTTTCGTGTCCACCTCCCACTTCCATCTTCTCGTCGGCCTCGAAAAGGTCTGGAAGGTCGACCCGCGCGAAGTCAACATCCTCAACATGAAGCCGCCGCAGATCGTCGCCGCCTGGCAGCGCGGCGACATCGACGCGGCTTACGTCTGGCCGCCGGCCCTGTCTGAAATCCTCAAGAGCGGCAAGGTGATCTCCGACTCCGAGGTGATCGGCAAGGCCAGCGTGCCGACCTTCGACGGCATCGTCGTGGACAAGAAGTTCGCCGCCGACAATCCGAAGTTCATGGCTGCCTTCGCCAAGGTGCTGGCCGACGCTTATGCCGGCTACAAGGAAAAGGGCGCCAGCTGGACCGCCGATTCTCCCGAGGTCCAGGGCATCGTCAAGATGATCGGCGGCAAACCGGAGGACGTGGTCGAGGCCTTGAAGCTTCTGGTGTTCCCGACCGTGCAGGAACAGGCTTCCGACGCCTGGCTCGGCGGCGGCGTCAAAGGCGGGGCAGTGCGCGCGCTCACGGAAAGTGCTAAGTTCCTTGTGGAGCAGAAGCAGATCGACGCTGCGCTGCCGGACTATAGCGGCTTTGTGAACGCGGAATTCGCGACGGCGGCTGCCAAGTAACGATCTGAAATGCCTGCCGGCGGCTTGGCCGCCGGCGATTTCCCCACGGGTTCCGCTTGGATCCCGTAACCCTTGAGCTTTGCCCAAAGGGCGTGACCCAAGAAGGCATGATATGCAAACTCTCAACGTCAGCAATGTGAACCTGACCTATCCGGGCCTGCATTCGGATGAGGCGGTTATCGCGCTGAAGGGCGTCAACCTGACGATCAACAGCGGCGACTTCGTGGTGGCGCTCGGCGCCTCCGGCTGCGGCAAGACCACGCTTCTCAACCTGATGGCCGGCTTCATGACGCCGACGGCCGGCGAGATCACTTTGGGCGGCCGCCGCATCAACGGCCCTGGCGCCGACCGCGGCGTGGTGTTCCAGAAACATGCGCTGTTGCCCTGGCTGAACGTCATCGACAACACCGAGTTCGGCCTGAAGCTGCAGGGCGTGGCCAAGGAGGAGCGGCGTGAGCGTGCCGTCCGTAACCTGGCGCTTGTCGGCCTGCAGGACTTTCACAGGCACATGATCTACCAGCTCTCGGGCGGCATGCAGCAACGCGTCGGCATCGCCCGGGCGCTGACCTGCGACCCCGCGATGCTGCTGATGGACGAACCGATGGCGGCGCTCGACGCGCTGACCCGCGAAACCATCCAGGAGTTGCTGCTCAGGGTCTGGCAGCATACCCACAAGATGTTCTTCTTCATCACCCACAGCGTGGAAGAGGCGCTTTTCCTGGCGTCGCGGCTCATCGTCATGTCGCCGCGTCCGGGTCGTATCACCCACACCTACGAACTCGATTTCAACCGGCGCTTCCTTGCCAGCGGGGACGCGCGCGCGATCAAATCCAGTCCCGACTTCATTCAAATGCGGGAAACCGTTCTGGGGATCATCTATGGCGACGAGCGAGCTTCAGGAAACCCGGAGTTGGTCAATGCTTGAGCGTTTGGCAAAGGCGAAATCCGTAAAGCCCGGCAAGGTCTACGGCGCGCCCGGCGATGGCTATAGCGGCCACATCAGCCTCCTCACCGCGCTGGTCCTGATCGCGCTGTGGTTCCTCGTCACCAGCATGGGCTGGGTGAAGCCCCTGTTCCTGCCGTCTCCCATGGCGGTTTACAACAAGTTCGTCATCGCCATGACCGAGGGCGTGGCCAACTCCACGCTGGCGCAGCACACGCTGGCCAGTCTGGGCCGGGTCTTCGGCGCTTTCGCGCTGGCCTGCGTGACCGCCATTCCGCTCGGCGTCCTGATGGGCGTCAACCGGGTCATTCGCGGCCTGCTCGATCCGATCATCGAGTTCTACCGCCCGCTGCCGCCGCTGGCCTACCTGCCGCTGGTCATCATCTGGCTCGGCATCGGCGAGTTCCCGAAGGTCTTCCTGATCTTCCTGGCGATCTTCGCACCGATGGCGATCGCGGCCCGCGCCGGCGTCCGCTCGGTGTCGATCGAACAGATCCACGCCGCCTATGCCATGGGCGCCACCCGCAGCCAGGTCATCAGCCAGGTGATCATGAAGGCGGCGCTGCCGGAGATCTTCACCGGCATGCGCATCGGCATCGGCGTCGGCTGGACGACCCTGGTCGCGGCCGAAATGGTCGCCGCCAGCCGCGGCCTCGGTTTCATGGTGCTGAACGCCGCCGAATACCTGGCCAGCGACACGGTCATCATGGGCATCATCGTCATCGGCGTGTTCGCCTTCGCCTTCGATCTTCTGATCCGCTACCTGGAGAAGATCTTCATTCCCTGGAAGGGACGCGTCTGATGGAACGCGAGGCCCGGCCGGGAGCGCCGCCGCCCTAGGCGGCGCCCGCCGGCTTTCTCGATGAACCGCATCACGGGCGATCGTTGCCCGAACCCCGGCGTGCATCCGCGCACGCCGACCCTTGGAAGAAGGACCAAAAAATGACGACACCGCAAATCACGGCAACCGACCTCGCCGCGCTGTTCGATGCCTTCAATCGTCACGATATCGATAGCGTGATGGCCTATTTCGCACCGGATTGCGTCTTCAACGCGGTCGGCGGCCCGGACGCCTGGGGCACCCGCATCGAAGGCACCGACGCCATCGCGGCGGCGTTCTCCGGCGTATGGGGCGCGATGAAGGACGCCAACTGGGCCCATCACAGCCATTTCGTTCACGGCGACCGCGCGGTTTCGGAATGGACCTTCACCGGCACCAATGCCGACGGCAGCCGCATCGAGGCGGAAGGCTGCGACCTGTTCACGCTGCGCGACGGCAAGATCGTCAGGAAGCAGGCTTTCCGCAAGAACCGGCCCCTCATCAAGGCATGACAGCGACCGTCCGAACGGGCGGAGGACATGAAACATGGAACACCAGGCAATCAAACTGAATCGAGCCCAGAAGCCTTACGACCCGACCTATGATCCGGTCGTGGCGCCCGATCCGGGCCACGGACGCGACTATGCGCCCACCTACTGGATCGGCACCGCCGGCGAGCCTCCGGCCGACGACGGGCCGGTGACCGCTGATATGGACGCCGACGTCGTCGTCGTCGGTTCCGGCTATACGGGCCTGTCCTGCGCCATCCACCTGGCGCGCGAGCACGGCATCAAGGCGGTCGTGCTCGAGGCCAACGGCGTCGCCTGGGGCTGCTCGACCCGCAATGGCGGGCAGGCGCAGATTTCCGCCGGTCGCCTGAAGCGCTCGCAGTGGATCGAGCGCTGGGGTGTGGATGTGGCCAAGAAGCTGCACAAGGAGATCGCCGAGGGCTTCGACCTGTTCCGTGCGCTGATCAAGGAGCCCGAGATCGATTGCCTGCCGCAGGACGGCGGCCACCTCTACATCGCCCATCGCGAAAAGATGATGCCGGCGCTGGAGAAGGAATCGAAGCTGCTGAACGAGGTGTTCGGCTACCGGACCAGAATTCTCGGCCGCGACGAGATCCATCGCGACTTCGTGCGCGACGAGGAAGCCAGGGGCGCCATGCTCGAGCCGGACGGCATCGGTGTCCATGCCGCCAAGCTTGCCTTCGGCTACCTCAAGCTGGCGCGCAAGCTCGGCGCCAAGGTGCATACGTCAAGCCCCGTCGTCGGCTATAGCCAGCGCAACGGCATCCACCACCTGCGTACGCCCGGCGGCACCGTGCGGGCCCGCAACGTCGCCTTTGCCACCGCCGGCTATACCTCCCCCGGCCTGCATCCGCTGACCAGGCACCGGCTGATGCCGGTGCTGTCGAACTCCGTCGTCACGCGTCCGCTGACCGACAGCGAGCGCGAGGCGCTGAACTTCAAGGCGAAGATCCCGCTCACCGACACGCGCACCTTGCGCCACTACTACCGGCTCATGCCCGACAACCGCGTGCAGATCGGCAGCCGCAGCGCCATCACCGGGGCGGACGCGACCAACCAGAAGCATCTCGACCTGCTGCTGGAGGGCATGTATCGCAAGTTCCCGTCGCTGCGCGGCATCCAGATCGACTATTCCTGGTGGGGCTGGGTGGATGTCAGCCACGACATGATGCCGCGCATCTTCCGGCCCGATCCGGCGCAGACCGTCTTCTACGCCATGGGCTATGGCGGCAACGGCGTCATGTATTCGGCGCAGGCCGGCCGGCGCCTGGCGCAACTGATCGCCGGCAAGGGGCAGGGCCTCGACCTGCCGATCTTCACCTCCGAACTGCCGCATCACGGGGTGCTGACGCCGTTCCGGCGCATCGGCCAGCGCGCGATGTATTATTGGTACTACCTCAAGGACGAAAAGCTCTGACGCCGGCTAACGGCGCAACGAAAAGAACGAAAGGAACCCACGATGAAGATGAGCACGGAAGAATCGTTTGTGAAGGTTTTGCAGATGCATGGGATTGAGCATGCGTTTGGCATCATCGGCTCGGCGATGATGCCGGTTTCGGACCTGTTCCCGAAGGCGGGGATAGCGTTCTGGGACTGCGCGCACGAGACCAATGCGGGGCTGATCGCGGACGGCTATGCGCGCGCGACGGGCAAGATGTCGATGGCGATCGCGCAGAACGGTCCGGGCGTGACCGGGTTCGTGACGGCGGTCAAGACGGCGTACTGGAACCACACGCCGATGCTGCTCGTCACCCCGCAGGCGGCCAACCGGACGATGGGCCAGGGCGGCTTCCAGGAAGTGCCGCAGATGGCGCTGTTCGAGGACATGGTGTGCTACCAGGAGGAGGTGCGCGATCCGTCCCGCATTCCGGAGGTGCTGAACCGGGTGATCGAGAAGGCCTGGCGCGGCTGCGCCCCGGCGCAGATCAACATCCCGCGCGACTACTGGACCCATGTCATCGACGTGGAGCTGCCGCAGATCGTGCGGCTGGAGCGGCCCTCGGGCGGCCGCGAGGCGATCGCGGCGGCGGCGAAGCTGCTGTCGGAGGCGAAGTTCCCGGTCATCCTCAACGGCGCGGGCGTGGTCATCGGCGGGGCGATCGCCGAATCGGTGGCGCTGGCCGAGCGGCTGGACGCGCCGGTGTGCTGCAACTACCAGCACAATGACGCCTTCCCCGGCAGCCACCGCCTGGCCGCCGGCCCGCTCGGCTACAACGGCTCGAAGGCGGCGATGGAGCTGATCGCCAGGGCCGACGTGGTGCTGGCGCTGGGCACCCGCCTCAACCCGTTCTCGACGCTGCCGGGCTACGGCATCGACTACTGGCCGAAAGAGGCCAGGATCATCCAGGTCGACATCAACCCCGACCGCATCGGCCTGACCAAGAAGATCACGGTCGGCATCTGCGGCGACGCCAAGGAGGTGGCGCGCCAGATCCTGGAGCAGCTGGCCGGCACGGCGGGCGACGCCGGGCGCGAGGAGCGCAAGGCGCTCGTCCACCAGACGCGCTCGGCCTGGCTGCAGCAATTGTCGTCGATGGACCACGAGCAGGACGATCCGGGCACGCGCTGGAACGAGGAGGCGCGGCAGCGCGACGCCGGGCTGATGTCGCCGCGCCAGGCGTGGCGGGCGATCCAGGCGGGGCTGCCGAAGGAGGCGATCGTGTCGACCGACATCGGCAACAACTGCGCCATCGGCAACGCCTATCCGAGCTTCGAGGCGGGGCGCAAATATCTGGCGCCGGGCATGTTCGGCCCGTGCGGCTATGCCTTCCCCTCGATCATCGGCGCCAAGATCGGCTGCCCCGACGTTCCGGTGGTGGGCTTTGCCGGCGACGGCGCCTTCGGCATCTCGATGAACGAGATGACCTCGATCGGGCGCAAGGAGTGGCCGGCGATCACCATGGTGGTGTTCCGCAACTACCAGTGGGGGGCGGAGAAGCGCAACACCACGCTGTGGTACGACAACAACTTCGTCGGCACCGAGCTCAACCGCGACTTCAGCTACGCCAGGGTGGCGGAGGCGTGCGGCTTCAAGGGGGTGGTGGCCGACACGCCGCAGAAGGTGACCGAGGCCATCCGCGCCGCCTGCGAGGACCAGGCCAGGGGCGTCACCACCTTCGTCGAGATCGTGCTCAACCAGGAACTGGGCGAGCCCTTCCGCCGCGACGCCATGAAGAAGCCCGTCCCCGTCGCCGGCATCTCAAAAGGCGACATGAAACACCAGAAAGGCGCGTGACGATCTTGTCAGGGGCGGACCAGGTCCGCCCCTGCTGCCTTTGAAATCTCCGGGATTGAACGCATGCAACCGTTGGATCGCATTCTGGAGGCCGCGCGTGCCCGGCCCAAACACATCGTCATGTCGGAGGGCGAGGACCCGCGCATCGTCGAGGGGTCGTTGCGCGCGGTGCGCGACGGCCTGGCCCGCGTGACCCTGCTGGGCGAGACGGAGGCGGTGAAAGCCAGGCTGGCGGAATTGGGGGCGGATGCCGCCGCCGTCGAGATCGTGGATCCGTCCTGCTCGCCGATGATCGCGAGCTATGCCGCCGCTTTCTACGAAATGCGCCGCAGCAAGGGAATCAGCGCGGTGGCGGCGCATGACGTCGCCGTGTCGCCGCTCGGCTTCGCCGCGCTGATGGTGCGGCTGGGCCATGCCGACGGTACGGTGGGAGGCGCCGTGGCCACCACGGCCGACACGGTGCGCGCCGCGCTCCAGATCATCGGCCGCGCGCCCGGCAGCAACATCGTGTCTTCCTTCTTCCTGATGATGCTCAACCAGCCGCACCATCAGAAGAAGGGCGTTTTCGTCTTTGCCGATTGCGGACTGGTGGTGGAGCCGAGCGCCGCGGAACTGGCCGATATCGCGCTGGCCTCGGCGCGGTCCTATGAAACCCTGACCGGCAACCGCGCCAGGGTCGCCATGCTTTCCTTTTCCACCGCCGGCAGCGCCAGGCATGAGCGCGTGAGCAAGGTGGAGGAAGCGACGCGGTTGGCCAGGCAGGCGGCTCCCGATCTGCTGATCGACGGCGAACTGCAGTTCGACGCCGCCTTCGTGGAAAGCGTGAACCGCGCCAAGGCGCCGGACTCGGTGACCCGGGGCGACGCCAACGTCTTCATCTTCCCCAACCTGGAGGCCGGCAATATCGGCTACAAGATCGCCCAGCGCATCGGTGGCGCCGTCGCCGTCGGCCCTGTGTTGCAAGGTCTTGCCCGCCCGGCCAACGACCTGTCGCGCGGCTGCAGCGCGGACGACGTCTATCACATGATCGCGCTGACGGTGGTGCAGGCGCGCGGCGCCTGACGGCTTTTTCTGACCGGCTTCGCCGCCGGCTATTTGACGATCAGGACCGGCATGCGGGCCCGTGCCAGCACTTCCGTCGCCTGGCTGCCCAGCAGGAGCTTGTTGATGCCGCGCCGGCCATGCGACGCGATCACGATCACGTCGCAGCCCCGCTGTTGCGCCGTTTCGACTATGGCGTCCGACGGCCTTGAATAGGGGACGTAGACGATGGCGGCATCGACGCCCGTCTCCTGTGCCGACGCCTTCACCGCCTGCAATATGTCCATGGCGGCTTGCTTGTGCGCGGTGTTGTAATAGTCCATGTCGTCCTGCGTCGGCACCCAGCCTGCGCCGAGCGCAAGGCCCGAGGCCGGGAAAGGTTCGGTCGCCGTAACGGCCGTGACCTTGCTGCCCAGCGCCTTGGCGAGACGCAGCCCCTCTTCCACGCCGCGCCAGGCTGTCTCGGAGCCATCGGTCGGAACGAGTATATGCTTGTACATTGCGGCCTCCATTCCGGCGAATGAAGGGCACCGCCATCGGCGAACCGCCTTGACCCAGGTCAAACCCAAGGTCCCATTCTGCAGGCCGTTTCGTACGAGGATCGATCCGCGACGAGAGAAAGGGCCCGGCCGCAAGCTTCTGGGGATGGGGGCGGCCGGGCCGGCTGCGGGGCTCGGGGAAAGCCAAGGCAGCGAAGATCATGCTACCCGTGTTTGCGGTGAGCCTTCAATCTGATGAAAAGGACTAGGCCGCTTCCACCTTCGGAGTGCCCTTGCATGTCACGGAGCGGAACCGGCAGGCGTGCGGAGGCTCGAGGCGCATACACCATCGAGAGCGGACATGTGGGGCAAGCACATATCCAGCCTGCGCCCGCCCAAACACAAGCGCCCTCCGCATACATGAGCAATAGCTTAATAAATCCGGCCGCGCATCATCAAATTCAAGCGGCAAAAGGCTTTTGAACAGGCAAACATGCCGGCGATCGGGAAGACGAATTTCCGCTAATTGCTATAATGGGCGCAGACCCGTTGGAATGGGCGCAGACCTGTTGGCAGCCGACGACCGGAGGTCCTGAATGGCTACCTTCATCATCGCGCTTGTCGCCGTCATCCTTTGGCTCGGGCTGGCCGCCTGGGGCTGGGGTGGGGTCGGCCCATTCCTGTCCCATCCCGCGCGCGTCGCGCTGGTTGCGGTAACGCTGGGTCTCACGGCAGCGGCGTCCTTCACCAGCGGCAATCTGAGCCCGGGTGAACGGGAGGAAAGCGACAATCGCTGGGTGCTTGTCGCTTTCCTGATCATCGGTATCCTGGACGGCTTTCTGCCGGCCTATTGCGACCGCACCGGGCTTTGGACCTTCGGCGGCGACGGGGTGCGCTGGCTCGGAGTCGCGTTCTTCCTTGCAGGAGGTGTGCTCAGGCTTTGGCCCGTCTTCGTTCTCGGCTGGCGCTTCAGCGGCCTCGTGGCCATTCAGAAGGACCATCAACTGGTCACCGACGGCATTTACGGACTTATCCGCAACCCGAGCTATCTCGGTCTGCTGGTCAGCGTGTTCGGATGGGCTCTCGCCTTCCGTTCGGCTGTCGGCCTGATCCTGGCGGCGCTTTTCATTCCGCCTCTGATCGTTCGCATCCATTCCGAAGAAAGGCTGCTGGCGCAGCATTTCGGCGCCGCCTATGAGGCCTATCGCGCCCGCACGTGGCGACTTGTCCCTTACATCTATTGAGCAACGGCGGGACCGGCAGGAGAGCACGAAGTTCGCGGCGCTTCGTTTGACATGATTATGCACTCATGTCATAGTTATGACATGAGTGCAGAGCAGCATCAGCCGACCCTCAGGGAGGAGCAGGCGGCCATGACGCGCGAGCGGATCGTTCGCGCCCTGGTCGATCTGCTGGAAAAGGAGGAGATCGATCAGGTCTCCATGGCTGCCTTGGCGCGTGCCGCCAATGTCGCCGAGCGCACGATTTTCCGTTACTTCCCGACGCGGGCCGACCTGGTTGCGGCGGCCGGCGAATGGATCAGCACGAACATCTTCAGGTTGATCCCGTCGAAGGTGCCGGAAGACCTGCCACGGGGGTTCCGGGATGCCTGCGCGCTGTTCGACGGCCACCCGCGCCTGGCCCGCGCCATCGCCACCAGCCGTGTCGGCCGCAGCGCGCGCAGCGAATTCCGCAAGCAATTCATCGCTTCGAGCAGCGAGGTCATCGCTCCGCTCATGGCGGGGCTCGATGACAGGGAACAGCGCCGCGCCGAGGCGATCGTGGCGTATCTCGACAACGTTCTGGCCTGGCACACGCTGCGCGAGGAATTCGGCATGTCCGGCTCCGAGGTCGCCGACACCGTCCAATGGGCGCTGAAGCTCATATTCGAGGATCTGCGCCGCCGCGCCTCGGCGGCGCACAGTTCGGGCGAGGACTAGCCCGGCCAGGCACCAACACCGCAATCCTGGGAGGAAACCAGTGTACAGACTACCGACCATGCTCATCGGCATGGGCGTACCGATCTTTTTGGTCGTGATCGTCCCGCCGTTCCTGAACGACGCAAGCCTGACATGGGCAGGCATACCCGTTCTGCTGCTGTGGATGTTTTTCTGCATTCCGGCCGTCGCGCTCTGCCTCATCGTCTGCTGGTACTGTTTCGACCGACGCCGCTATCTGACCGGGGAGGACAGGCCATGATGATCGCCGTGTTCACCCTGGTGATGGCGCTGTCCATCGCCGCGGCC
This sequence comes from Mesorhizobium sp. SP-1A, assembly GCF_032460275.1. Taxonomy (NCBI): domain Bacteria; kingdom Pseudomonadati; phylum Pseudomonadota; class Alphaproteobacteria; order Hyphomicrobiales; family Phyllobacteriaceae; genus Mesorhizobium; species Mesorhizobium sp. SP-1A. Next base: position 456,494 of record NZ_JAVXZD010000001.1, read on the forward strand.
GCGGCCGCGCGCCTCGGCATCAGGAACCTCGACATCGACCACATGCTGGTGGCGGGCAGGTCGATGCCGGCCTTCATGGTCTTCATCCTTGCCGTGGGCGAGGTCTACAGCATCGGTTCGATCCTGGCCTTTCCGGCCGGCATCTACGCCAAGGGCATGGAAAGCGCCTATTGGTACATGGGCTATCTGCTGCTCGCCTATCCTTTTGCCTATTTCACCGCGCCGCTGATCTGGCGTGCCGCCAATCGCCACAAGGCGTTGACCGTGCCGGAAGTGTTCGGCCGGCACTTCGAAAGCCGCGGGCTCGAGATCGTCATGTCGATCGGCGCGCTGATCGCCGTTGCGACCTGGGGACAGTTCCAGTTCGTCGGCATCCAGGTGGCGCTGACCGAACTGGGGCTGAAACTCAGCCCGGCCGGGCTGCTTGCGGCCGCCGCCTGCCTCGCCTTCATCTATGTCGGGCTGGCGGGGGTCAAGGGTTCGGCCTTCGTGGCATGCATCAAGGACACGGCCATGATGTTCGGCATCGTCGCCGTCGGGATCGCGGCCATCTGGACGATGTGGGGAACGCCGGCGCAGCCTTTGCAGGTGTCGATGCCCGAAAGCCACCTGACCATGGGCATGCCCGCCCTTTCCTTCGCCATCTCGACCATCCTGTTCCAAGGCTTCGGCCTCTATCTCCAGCCTTCGGTCAGCCCCTTCGTCTTCACGGGCAAGTCGGAGGCTGCGGTGAAGAGCGCGACGGTCTTCATGCCGCTCTACCTGATCATGCTGCCGTTCGGCGCCGTGGTCGCGCTCTATGCCCTGACGGCCCTGCCGGGAGTGGAGAACGCCAATCGGATATTCCTGGATGTCGCCCACAGCCTGCTGCCGTCCTGGGCCGTCGGCTTCGTCATCGCCGGCGCCTGCCTGGCCGGAATCCTGGTCCTGTCGGTCAACGCGCTCAACTGCGCTGCGATCGTCACCCGCAACCTCGTCCCCAACGTTCCGGTTTCGGCGCAGCGCCAATGGACGCGGCTGACCATCGCGGTTTTCCTGATCGTTGCTGCCGCGCTGACCCTTGTCGTACCGAAGCTGATGGTGAGCGTGCTCAACTTCTCCAACTATATCGCGATCCAGTTCGGCGCGGGCTGGCTGGCGATCTTCTTCGGGCGGCGCGTATCGGCGCTGTCGGTGGGGCTGGGCCTCGTCGTCGGCGTGGTGGTCGCGGTCGTCCTGTTTGCAACCGGCGCGAATGTCGGCGGTCTGAATGTCGGCTTCGTCGCCTTCATTGCCAATCTGGCGATCACCTTCGGACTGTGCCGGATCATGCCGGCCGGCAAGCCGCGCAGTCCTGTCGCCCTCGTCGCCAAACCCACGACAGCGTGAAAGATTTCCAATGAATATGGACCAGTATCTGCGTCGATTGCCGAAGGTGGACCTTCATTTCCACCTAGCAGGCACGCTCCAGCCGCGAACCTTGTTCGACCTTGCCCGCAAGAACGGCGTGAATCTGCCGAACTGGGATGAAACGAAAATCTATGACTTCAGGGATTTCTACGATTTCCTCGAGGTTCTCGAATGCATCGCCAGATGCATCGTCAGCAAGGGCGACTTCGCCCGCGTGTCTTATGAGGCGATGCGCGACGCGGCCCGGGCAGGAAACCTGCGCTATGCGGAACTGTTCTTCAATCCGCAGTACCACTATCCGCAGGGCATCTCCTACGCCACCATGGTGGACGGCTACATCGAGGGGCTGGAGGCCGCGCAGAAGGATTTCGGCGTCGAAGGCAGGCTCATCCCTTCCATCAACCGCGAACTCGGCGCAGGCGCGGCCCTCGACATGGTGCGCGACGTCGTCGGCCAGCCGCGCGACAGGGTGATCGGCCTCGGCATGGATTGCGCCGAATACAAGGGAAAACCGCATTTGTTCGTCGAGGCCTACGCCATGGCGAGGAAGGCGGGACTGCGCTGTACGGCCCATGTCTGCGAGGACAACCAGACGCTGGAGCAGGCGCCGCCCTCCCATGTCATGGACTGTCTCGACCTGCTCGGCTGCGACCGTCTCGACCACGGCTATAACATGCTGGCCGATCCGGCTGTGGTTAGGCGGTGCCGGGATTGCGGCATCGCTTGCACGGTGGGCACCCATACCTGCATCGCCTCCAGGATGCAGAAGCGCTGGGACAGCGTACGCAAGATGCGCGACGCCGGCCTCAACCTCACCCTTGCCACCGACGATCCGCCGATGTTCGGCACGGACATCGGCCAATCCTACGTCACCGCGCATGAATGGCTGGGCCTTTCCGCCGCGGAGGCGGCCGATCTTGCGTTGGCCGGGGTCGACGCGACCTGGCTGGACGACGGCGAAAAACGCGATCTCCGGCGGTCTTTTTCGGATGAGATCGCGGCCCTCAAGGCGGAATTGCCGGCCCAACCGGCCGATGGATGACGTGTCGGCGCGAAACGGCGGACGCCCGTCCCCTCTCCGGGGCGGGTGTTCTGCCTAGGCAGGATGAAGAACTGTTGGGTCGATATAGGTGCTTGCGCCTTTTGGGCTTTATCTCCACATTGTAAGGGGAAGGGATACAACCGCAACGGGAACCCGAATGTCGCGCGCGCTGGAAGACATTGCCAAAACATCGGACCTGCCGCAGGGCCGCATGACTTTGGATCAGCAGGTTGCGTCCATCCTGATCGAAATCGAACGGGAAAAAGTCCCTGACCGGCTGCTGGAACTTGCCGGCCGGTTGCAGGCCCTGCTGCTGGAAAAAAGACGCGGCGGCTAGGCCGCAGGACGGTCCATGGTCCGCATGGCCGTGAAGCGTTCTAGGTACGGTTCAGCCGGCGCTCCATGTCGGCCATGTATCTGGGGCCTGACAACCGGTTGCGCGCCTCGAGCAGGCTGCCCGAGGTCGACTCGCCCAGATGCTCCAGCAGGCCCAGCCGGGCCCGGTTGAGCCGGCTTTTCACGGTGCCCACGGCGCAGCCGCAGATCTCGGCGGTTTCCTCGTAGCTCACGCCCAGCACGCCGATCAGCACCAGCACCTCCCGATGGTGGGTGGGCAGCCGGTTGATGGCGTCGCGCACTTCGATGCTCTGCATCGACCATTCCTGGGAGGGTTCCGAGACCGTGCGCGAGGACGCGCAGTCGAGCAGGCCCGGCGATTCCCGCGCGGCGATCTTGGCGCGGGTGTAATGGGTGTTGCGCATGATGGTGAACAGCCAGGATTTCATGCGCGTGCCAGGCTCGAACTTGTCGATGTTGGCGATGCCCTTCATCAACGTTTCCTGGACGAGGTCGTCGGCATCGTCCGGATTGCGGCAGAAGGTTCTGGCGAAGGCGCGCAAAGCGGGAATGAGATCGACGATAGCACCGGCGTCGGCGCTGGAATCGGTGTCTGTTTCGCCGCTGCCGTCGGCACTCGATAAGACAGAGCCATAGGGTGGCAAGATGCTCGCTCCCGACCGGACTGATGTGTGAATGCGAATGGACAGGAATGCGCCATGGAACGGATCGTTCCGCAAAATTCCCCTGCGCGCCAACAAAAGCGACCCGTCGCGAAACACGGCCGATAGAAGACGGTGCGCGCGAGCGGCAATCCTGCCCTGCAAGGCGACGGTTTGGCCGATCGGACGACAGTCCGGAAAGAAATCGGCCCGCGACAGGTCTGTCGCGGGCCGGGCCTTCCATGTTCTCCCGCCGATCGGCGCCGCTATCCTGGCCGCATCGACAGGCTGGGTTGCGGTTCAGGCCTACTCCAGGACCTCGACCACCTTGCGGGTTTCAGGATCGACGATCAGCGTGCGACCCTCGACCACGACATAGCGGTATTTCACGTCCGGGGCCTCGATCTGGTGGAGTTCGACGGTGTCGGGCAGCACTGAGCCGATGCTGAGCTGCACTCCGGGCAGATCGATCGAGGCCAGCGGCTTCTTGTGCACATACTCCTTGATGACCGTCTGCTGCTGCGGTTCGATGACCACGTCCTGCGCAGCAGCGGCTCCCATCACGGCCAGCAGGGCCGTCGCCACGAGCGCGGTGCGGATTTCGGGTCGCATGTCTTACTCCTGTTCAAGCTGGACCACCCGCCGGCGCCCGAACTTTTCCGGCGCCCTTTGGTTCCGTAAGCCTCGGATGGCAGAAACCCGCGGGCCGCCGCCGTCACCGGCCGTTCGATATGCCACGCTGCAGGCTCGTCGTTGGCCCGGCGTTCCCGCCGATTGCGAGGGGTCACATCTCTGCCAGTGCCTTTTCAAGATCTTGGGGACGTTGCCGAGCAATGTGATTTGCGTGCTGTAGCCAGCCATCCTAGCTTTTCGCCCCTGGCGCCGGGGCGAGGTGTCTCACGAAAGGAACATGGAATGAACCCGGCCGCGGCAATTCCGTCTCGCCAGAAGGCGATCTTGACCAAAGCGACGAACGAATTCTGCCGGAAATACAAGATCGAGGATCTGCCGGGACGCAGGGCGGCAGCACGGCTGGCCATGATCTATTTCAAGTCCGGGAAACGGACGACCCTGGAACTCAGGCGCGCCTTGGAATCAGACGATTAACGCGCGTCTGCCCACGAGACGCTCTAAGTCCTTGTTTTTCTGATGCCGGCGGTTTCGCACGGCACCGCCACCGCTCGCTTCGTTCTGCTCACAGAAGGCGGATCATAGGCCGGACCGATAATGTGATTGGCCGGCCATGCGGTTTTAGGACACACTTCCTGCATGACTTTAAAAAAATTGGACGAACAGCTGGAGTGCAAGGTGTGCGGCACCATCCAGCAGGAAATTCCGGAAAATCCCGAAGACGATACGCCTATTCGGTGCAGCAATTGCGGCGCCTATCTCGGCACATGGCGTGAGATGGAAGTGAGTTTTTCCAGGCAGGCCAAAGGTGGCGGTGTGTTCGACCTGAAAGAAGGAACGATCATCAAGAAGACGTGAGAGATTTTCCCGCTTCGAAGATCAAGCCCGCCCTTTGATCTGGGCGGGCTTTTCCGGGACTGAAGTCGAATTGCAAGCCTACTTGCCGCAATATCTGTCGTTGACGTTCAGCGACGCGTTCGCGTCCGGCCCGGTGGAATGCCAATCCGAAACGCAAGGGCCTGCCACGCCGGTCGTCACGGCGCCGGGACTGCCTTGGTTATCGTCATATATGCTGCCGGTCGTCATCGTATCGACCGAAGGCCGTTCGGTCGGCACAATATAGCGACCGCCATGATCCGTCTCGTCGACGACGGTCTGTGCCATCGCAGAGCCGCCGATGAGCACTATCAGAGCGGATGCAGCCGCAAGTTTCTTGAACATGGGGTTTCTCCTTCGTCGTGCGCCGCTGCATTGCGACAAGAGGCAAACCGGCAGACCATGTCGATTGTTCCGAGAAAACCCGGCAAGCACGTTGGAGCCATCAACATATATTCTGCGCGTCCCGCGAACTATCGCATCGCGAGCGTCTTGCTACGGACCTTTGTTCGCAACCACCGGCCAAGCCTGGAAGACGCTCGTCATGCGCTTCTAAAAAGATGAACGACATGCAACCGCAAGCACCCTGGCGGCTTGGCGAGCGCGTTTCGGTCATGCGCCGACGCTTAGCCAGGACCGAGTTTTCCGGTTAGCCGGCGGGCTCCGCCCGAAGCTCGTTTGATCTCCCGCAAAGTTCCCGCGCCGCAGATAGGGCAGTGTCGGCGCGCTGTAGGACTCATTGGCTACAGTCCCTTTAGGCAACTGGCCCCGGCCCAGCGATGTGCCGGGGTCCTTTTCCCCGCTTATCCTCTTCCCGAGCTGGAAGGCGCTCGCCGGCCAGGATCGCAAATGGCTTTGCTTGCTGCGTGCATTCTCAGGCCAGGCACTTCCGATTGCTCCGGCATGCGCGATGATAGCCAGTTCCGACATCGGCGGGTTGGTGCCGAGTGCACGCCGCGAAGCGGCAATCGCGCGTTCCGGGCCCCCACTCCCATTCTTCAAAGAGCCGACGAACGGCTCGGCTGTGACAATGGATTGATCTCGCCGCGAATGAAGCCCGTGAAGTTGGAATCCACTTCACCGTGGCGACATGCATGTAAGGTGAAAAAAATGGTGCCCAGGGGCGGAATCGAACCACCGACACGCGGATTTTCAGTCCGAGCGGAAGCCTTGTAGCGCAAGGCTTTCAGCTTGTCATGTCGCGTCTATGTCGCACTGAGCGACCGCGCTAGAACTTTGCGTCGCAAGTCCCAAGATTTTGCACAAAGAAGGCCAATCCGGAAAGACCGGTTACCTTGTGGCCGGAGGTGACAATGACGCTTTTGCCGTTCTCATCGGGATCCGTAATGGTGGTCAAGAAAACATTCCCGGATTTTGAGTGCTCGATGAAGTCGATCTTGGGCCCGCCGCGCCGCTCCGCATACACGTTTTCATCCACTCCCGTGTCCCCAACGGCCATCGCAGTTCCTCTTTCCAAATCGATCGCGGTGTAGGTGCGAGAGTATTTTTCTTTTCCGGTTACCCATGGCGCTAGCTTGGCGTGCTCGATCGTCACCCGTGTTACGTCGGTGAATTCACAGACATAGGCTTTAGGGAGTTCGGCCGCGTTTAAGCCCGTCGACCACGCGAGAATAGATACCGACAAAATAGCTCGTTTTTTCATTGGCGCTCCTGCTCAGCCAAGTAGTGACTTTTCTGCAGCGGCCATCTCATCGGCATCGTCGCCGCGCGGGAATAGGTGGCCGTAGACGTCCATGGTGATGACGATCGAGCTGTGCCCGAGCCTTTCCTGTACGACCTTGGGCGGCAAGCCGAGCCCGCCGTCCTGTGGCCGGTTGATGCACCATGAGGCGTAGAAGTGCCTCAGCGCATGCATCCCCGTGTACTTGGCGGCCATGACGGTGTTGCCATCCTCGTCTTGCTTGTCCGTCGCAACGCTGACGCCGGCAGCGACCTGGACCGGGACAAGGCCGCGGTTGATGATGTTGCCCAGGCTCTCAACGTTGCCGCTGCCGTTGGCGAAGACAAGATGGTCGGGCTTGGCATCTTCTCGGATGGCCTTGCCGTCCTCGTCCCTTCCGATGATCGGGCGGCTGTAGCCGAGCTTCCATTCCTTCAGCGTATTCACGACCATTGGCGGGATGGGCACGGTACGCTCGCCAGCTTCCGACTTCGGGCGGCCGATGTCATTGAACCTGTCGGCGCGCTGCCTGACGTGAAGCTCGCGCTTTTCCAGATCCACATCCCGCCAGCGCATCCCGCGTAGCTCCGAGGCCCGCAGGCCGGCAAAGATTGCAGTCAGCAGCAACGGACGCCAGCGGCCATCCAGTGCCCCGACAATGGCCTTTATCTCTTCGCGCGTCGGAATATCCACTCCAACTTTGAGCTTGCCCTTGTGGCGTCTCTCCTGCCGCCGTTCCTTGCCCTTGGTGCGGGCGCGGCTTTTCTCCCTGACCGCATTGCGAACGACCAGCCCGCGTTCCTGTGCGTCCGCCAGAAGTGACCCGAGGCTCACCAGCACCTTGCGCACCATCGCTGAGGAACGGCCTGCCTCGCGCAACCTGTCCTCGAAGTCGCGGACGGCCGGCACGGTGAGCTTCGACAGAAGCGTGTCGCCGATCAGCGGGTAGATGTGAAGGTCGAGATGCTGGCGGTACTGGTTGATGGTCGACCGTTCCAGCCCGGCCGCCTGCGCCGAAGCCATCCAGAAGGAGCCGGCCTGCTTCACCGTAGCGCTGGCGCTGTCTGCGACGTGGACACCTTCCTTAACCTCCACCTTGGCCGTGGCCGCGAACTGGTCGGCATCCTTCTTCTTCGCGAAGGTCTTCAGCCGGCGCGTGCCCTTGGTGTCCACATAGTCGACCACCCAGGCGGTTTTCTCTTCGCCTTTGCCGGTCAGCCATGTGCGCTTACGGATGCTCATTTGCCGCCCTTCGATCGAAGTATGCGCCGACAAGGAGAAGTTCCCGAGCTTTGCCGACGTCGCCTTGATCGAGCGCCGAAACCGCTCTGGTAACAGCATCGCGAAGGCGCACTTCGTTATCCAGCAATAGGTCGATGCGGCGGGCGTAATTCTGGCGGTCGCCTTCGTTGAAGCTGAATTCGAGCCGGTCAACTATCTCCGCAGTCATGCTTCGATCGTTTCGCGCAGCGGCCTCATCCACCTTGCTTTTCAATTCTTCCGGTATCCGAAGTCGGAAATGCAGGTCTTCTCGCGCCATGCCTCACCTATGCCACACAAAATCATTGACAGATATGCCTCACCAATGACACACATGCAATGACACACTGATGACGCACACGCTATTTGCATATGGAGAGAGCTAATGCCCGAGCGGAAAGAAGAACTGGATCTGATCTGGGGCGTGGGGCCGATCGGCGATCTCATCGGCCGCAGCTACCAGCAGACCTACCACATGATCCAAAGCGGACACCTGCCGATGGTGAAGCAGGTTGGCGAGCGGTACGTCGCGAGCCGGCAGAAGCTGATCGCATTCTTTCTGGAAGACGCGGCCTGAGCGGGCCGCGGGCTGACGTCATATCTGTCACCCCATGATCGGATCGTTACTTTGAACGAACGCCAGAAAAGAATTTCTCAAGGTAATCGTATGCGTCCGGCAACAGTCTAAATGGTTGTCGTGCAAGAGAAAAATACGCTTTTGGCTTGAACATGTCATACAAAAACAGAGGCGTAACTTGCACTTTGTCGTAATTTTCCGCTTGAGCTATTAGGCATATCAGTTAATTTTGTCCGCACAGACGACCAACTGTCCAGAGAGTGCGAAATGAACAGAGACGCCTAGTAACGGGTGCGGATTGGCACCCAATTTATAAAGGGACTGCCATGACTGCCGTGAATGCGCCTGTCGCTTCTTCTCGATCTTTTGGAACACCCTGGCGGGACCGTCCTTTTCTTTCCATCGCCTTCGCCGCTGACCTGCTCGGCGTTTCGCGCGCTTTCCTCTACCGGATGGAGAAAGAGGGACGGCTGCGCTTCGGCCGCCTGGCCGGGAAGACGTTGGTGAAGACCGACAGTCTTCTGCATCTCATCGACAATGTTGAAGACTGGCGTCCGAGTGAGCGGGGCGCCGCCGGCCGTGCGGCCAGAACCGCGCTTGTCAGACCCGAACGCGCCGCGTCGGAGCACCTGTCGTGAGTGCCGCGCCGGAAACGGTCATGCAGCGCGCGCTGCGCGAGTTCAAAAAGGCGACCCCGGAGCGGATCGAAGCAGCAGGCCAGTATCGCGCGGAATGGCTTCGCAATCTGGCTATTCGCTTCTTGCCCGCTCACGGCGTCAAGCTCATTGGCGATCCTTCATTGGTCGAGTTCACCATCGGGCGAGTAACCTGCGATTTCAGCGATGCCGTCAAGATCGCCGAGGACGAGGCCGCGTCGCGCAAGCGCGGCAGGCCAGCGAACGACCTGGACACCAACATGATCTATGCGGCCGCGGTGACGTTGCAGGCCGACGGCCTATCGATTGCCGAGGCTGCTCGCCGGGCGGCGAAGTTTCTCGGTGCGCCGGCCACGAAGGATCGCGTCGAGAAGGGGCTGAAAGCCTTCCTCCGCTGGGGCGGGGGCGTCAGGGAGGCGGCGTCCCGAACCGGCGAAGACGTCGAGAGGGCGAGCTATTTCGTCATCTGGTTGCTGACGACGACGCGCTTCGAACTCACTCGCTTCGCCAAGGAGATCGCCGCCGAGAAAGCCGAAGCGGAAGCCCGCCGTAAGTTTGGCCGCCACGTCTCCTTTATCGGCGCGACGCCCCGCGCCAGTCTCCTGCCCCTCACCAAGGAGACCAAGCAATGACCAACGCCGCAGCATACATCCCATGGCGGGACCGGGCTTTTCTCAGCATCCGCGAAGCATCGCAGATCATGGCCCGCTCGCCGGATTGGGTTCGAAATCGCATAGGGGAGGGCCGCCTGGTCGGGCGCCAGCTTCAGGCCGGCGGCCCTGTCGTCGTCACCGTGCACAGTCTGATCGACTTTATCGAGGGCGTCGAGACCGTGCCCCGCGCACAGCCTAAACCGTCGGCCATCTATCTCGCCGTCGACAATACCTGAAACAAGACGACCCGCCGCGCCGGCAGGACGCGAACGGGTCTGAAGCACTTGGTGATACAATATGACTATACAACATAACACCGCCCATAAGCAAGGATCGACGTGGGATGAGGTGAGGGCTGCTCACGACACGGAGCGAAAGCTATCGGCGACGTCAGAGCCGCGAATGCCCGAGAAAGCCGGCTTGCATCCGGGTCTTCTGTGTATGCAGGCGCTGGATGCTGACGGCCGGCACAACATCACGCGTATCAATCCCAAAACCGGCTTCACCAAAGGGCGATGCTTTCCGCCTGGCAGTTGGGACGCCATCGCCGCTTACATCAATGTCTGGAATGGCGTTGAGAACTTGTATTTTTCTTGCAATGAGCCCAGGCCGGATGCGCCGGACGGCAAGCTGAGCAAAGCCCAAATCGAGAACGTGCGGGCTGTTTTCATCGATGTTGACCCCAGAGACGGCTTCGCTCTGAGTGATGAGCGCAATCGGCTTCACAAGCTTGCCGACGATCTCTTGGCCGGACCGGTGCCGCCCTCGATTGTCATCGACAGCGGCTCCGGCGTCCAGATGGTGTGGAAGCTGGAAACGAAGTTGCCGGTCAGCGGCTCGGAGGATCATCCGCATCTCAAAGCGGCGGAAGCTCAGGGCGCGGGGATTGCTGCGGTTATCGGCGGTGACGCGACGCAAAACATCGATCGAATTCTTCGAGTACCAGGCACGATCAATCTCCCGAATGAGGTTAAGCTGCGCAAAGGCCGCGTAAAAGCGCAGGCGAAGCTGCTGGGCGTCACTGATGCGCTCTACACCATCGACGCATTGGCTAAACACTTCGAACCACGCGCCAATCTCCGAAAATCGGCCAACCGTGAGGGCGCCGTTGCAGCGGCCCAATCTGAATTGCATCTCGCCTCAGCGTTCCAGGCAGTTCGTTATGACGACCTGGACCCCGAGCTGCGGGAGAAATTTGAAGATGCGCGGCGGGCAAATACGAAGCTCGAACGGCTATGGGAAACCGGTGAGCATGACGGCAGCGACCTCAGCGGCTCAGGTCGGCGCTTCGCCCTTGCGTCGCGCCTGCGGCGGGACGGACGCTTCGATGTGAACGATTTCGCCTCGCTCTTGTGGATCTGGGACCACGCGGTGCAGCCGGGCGATGATCCTGAAGCAAAGCTGACCGAACGCGAGATCACGCGATGCTGGGGGAATACAGAACCGGCACCGCCCCGCGCGGCTGTTGATCCCGCGCAAGTGTTTGAGGGATCATCAAGCGATCTCGACGGCGATGTGACGCCGCGTCAGCGCCCGCTGATCACGATCCGCCAAGGGGATCTGGCGTCCATCGCGACCGAAGCCGAGGCGGCGCTGGTGAACGCCGGCGCGGAACTCTACACGCGCGGCGGGGCAATCGTCCGACCCGTCGTCGAAGACCTGCCGGCGGCAAGAGGCCGAACAGCGACTGTCTCGCGCACCGTCAAGGTGAGCAAGGAAAGCCTCACCGACCATTTGGCGCGCGTTGCCGATTGGGAAAAGTTCGATGGCCGCTCGAAAAAGATGGTCCGCGCCGATCCGACCAAACAGATCGCCGAGATCATTCTTTCCCGCGATGGTGAGTGGAAACTCCCGAAGCTGGCCGGGGTTATCACTACGCCTACGCTGCGGCCTGATCTTTCAATGTTGTCCGAGCCGGGTTACGACGCGGCAACCGGCCTTCTGTTGTGTCGACCGCCGAAGATGCCGGAAATTCCGCTGAAGCCGACGCGCGCGCAGGCACAAGAGGCGCTGTCTCTGCTGCAAAGTCTCGTTCGCGGCTTCACGTTCGTCGCCGAGGCAGACAAGTCCGTTGCCTTGTCGATGCTCATGACGCCGGTCGTTCGCGGCGCCATGGGCTGTGCTCCGCTCCATGCGGTGCGCGCGCCGTCGCCCGGATCCGGCAAGAGCTATCTTACGGACCTTGCCGCGGCCATCTCGACCGGTCAGCCGTGCCCCGTAATCACGCCGCATCCCGATGAGAAGGAGTTGGAGAAACGTCTCGGCGCAGCACTGTTATACGGCCAGTCACTCGTTTCGATCGACAACCTGAACGGAGCATTGAGCGGCGACGCCCTTTGCCAGATTGTCGAGCGCCCATTGGTGCAGGTTCGTCCGCTCGGGGTCAGCGAGCTTGTCCGCATCGAGAACAAGCACACGGTCTTTGCCACAGGCAACAACCTGCATCTCCTCGGCGACATTGTTCGGCGCACGGTCGTTTGCACCATCGACACCGGCCTGGAACGCCCCGAAAAACGGGAGTTCAACGACAAGCCGTTCGACGCGGTTCTCGCCGACCGGGGCAAGTACGTCGCCGCGGTCCTGACGATCGTGCTGGCCTACAAAGCGGCAGGCTTTCCCGGCCAGCGGCGGGATATGGCTTCCTTCGATGAGTGGTCCAAGATCGTGCGCTCGCCGCTCATCTGGCTCGGTTGCGCCGATCCGGTCGCGACGACGGAGACGGCCCGCGCAGAAGATCCGGTGCTGGCGAGCATGACTGCCGTCATGGGCGCCTGGCTGTCTGCGGTTGGGGTAGACGTTCCGTTGAGCGCCGGCGGGTTGAAGGAGCGCGCCGACGCTGATCCCGCCCTGCGCGCAGCGCTCATGTCTGTGGCCGGTGATCGAGCCGTTATCGACGCTCGACGGCTCGGGGCTTGGCTCGGAAAATACAAAGGACGAATTGTCTCCGGCCTTAAATTCGTTTCCGAGGAAGACAGGCACGCGAAGCAGAAGGTTTGGGTTCTAAAATCTGCGGGTAGTGCGGGTATTAGCGGGTATGTTTCTAACCTAACGTGGGGAACTGTCAGGTTAGAAGATGCTAATATAATGATAGATGACAGTTACATAGAAGGGGTTGAAAACCTACCCGCAGATACCCGCACTACCCGCAAGGACATCTTGTCTGGACCGATAGGGGTTTTCTCGTGATCCGGGCGCGACCCCCTGCGGGAGTGGGATCTGGTCGTGTCGCGTTGATCGGCGGGGCGGCTGGTATGGCGCGCTCAATCCGCGATACCTCAACGGCGCTTGGGGAGAATATGCGGTGAAGAAGGGTCAACCGAACTCATGGCAGCGGTCTGCGCAGTGGCGGGAAATCAGCCGCGCCGCCATCCGCAGGTGGAACGCGAAGCGGGCGTCTCTTCCGAAATGCGGCGCCCGGCGAAAACGTGATGGTGAGCCGTGTCTAAACCTTGCCATGGCGAACGGAAAATGCCGATGCCATGGCGGTCGTACGCCGCGCGGCGACCAATACCGTCAGATACAGTGGCCGAACGGGAGTGCGCCTGACGCCGAGCGAAAGCTTGCCGCTAAGCTGAAGCGTGCCGAACGCAACCGCCGGGCGAAAGAGCGGCGCCTGGCGGCAATGACACCAGAAAAACGAGCAGCGCACGAAAAATGGCAGCGCGATCACAAGCCTGGACCGGCCGCCGATAGGGTTCGCCGGCGCGCCAATCTCAAAGCGGCCGCCGAGTTCCGCGCCATCTCAGAACGCGCGGACGCTCGTCCGCTATCACCGGAGCTTTTGGCCTTGCAGGCCGAGCGCGAGCGGATCGAGGCCGAGCGCGATCGTGTGCTTCGCCAGATTGAGAACAACAAACCAGTAGGGGTATTCGGATGAGATCCGCAAAAGAACGCCGGGAGGCACTGGAACGGGCCAAAGGCCGCCTCCAAACCGAAGGTGTAGAGGCGGCCGTCGAGGCCCTGATCGCCGTGTGTCGGGACGAGCAGGCTCCTGCCAACGCTAAGTCAACTGCCGGATCGGCGCTTTTGCGTGCGAATGGCTTGTTCGACAAAGGCACGACCGCGCCGGATAAGGAAATTCATGAAATGAGCCTGGATGAGCTTCGCGAGTACACGGCGCGTATCGAGCAGGACCGCGATGCAATGCTGTCGGAAATGGAGGAAGGCGAAGAGACCGCGTTCGACTGACCTTCAACCACCGTTTTTTGCCCTTAGCCGTCTCAGGATCCAGATTCTTCGGGCCGTTGCCGCAGGATCGTACCCTTTCTCCTTTACCGCGGCCCGCGACTTGGACGTGCGCGCTGACTGCTCCTTCGCCTCGATCGGCGGATTTCGGCATAGCGCGCTTTCTATGTACGCGTTCAGGTCGCCTTCACGGATCATTACCGGGCGGCCAGGCAAGTAGGCCAATTTCCCGTCAAGCCGCAGGCGCTTCACCTTCGAGGTTGAGCAACGTAGTTTGTCCGCGACTTCCTTTTCAGTCAGTAGATCGAACACAGATTATTCCTTGTCACTTTTGTCATTTTACTTTGAGATACGAAACATACATTTAGTATGATAAGCTATCTGCTCTTGAATAATCAAATAATTGTCTTCTATAGTGCCACTCATCGGTCAGAAAATCGTTTCCACAAGACGGATAGAGGCAGAGCTAAATGAAAACCAGCGAACAAAAGTCAGGTACCCCGCCAGGATTTGGGGTTTGCGTGATCGACGTGAGCGTCGAGGAAATCCCTGCGCATATGCTCCGGGTATCGCAGATCCTTGAAATGAACCGGAACGACAGCAAGCTTGCCGTGAAATGGAGGATGGAAGGACGGAGCAACCGCCATCCTGCCATGTCGAGGGTCGAAGGGCCGGTAGCCGGGATCGCGGCGTTTCTCAATCACGTCTACGTAAGCGATGAAGATGCGAAAGGGACGCCAACGGTTTTCGTTAGGTGAGGCGCCGTTTCGACTTCGGCGTCGATAGTCGAATTTTATCATCCACCCCATGCGAGCAACGCTTCATCGGCGGCGGCCGGATCCGCCCGGATGCGTAGCACGGTCTGGCGGGTTAACCCCGTCCGCGCGGCTATTGCTGACGGGCCTTCGCCTGCCGCAAGCATCTGATTGACGACATCGAGCGACGCGCGGTCGAAGCTCGGCTTTCGGCCTTTGTAGACGCGCGGCCGGCTTGCTGCGTCTGCCCGCGCGTGTTCGATGCCGGCCCGCTGGGCGATCTTCAGCGCGTCGGCCTGTGCTTCGGCCAAGGCTGCCAGAAACGCGATTTGTGCATCGCGCATGGCTTTCTGCATTGGATCCTTCGTGGCGCCGTCGAAAGTCAGTCCGTTGATCACGGTGCGGATGACGACGCCTTGCGCCATGAACTCGCGAACCGTTTCGGTGACGTCCTGATAATTGCGCCCCAGGCGATCAAGCCAGCGAACGACAAGCGTGTCACCGCGCCGCAACATGTCGAACAGGCGCCGGCCCTGCGGCCGTTCTCTTAGCGGGACAGAAACGCCCGAAACGCCCTCGTCGATCAGCACGTCGCGATCGTCGAATTTGAAACCCGCTTGCCGGGCATGGTCGATCTGATGGCGGATGGTTTGCTCGCGCGTCGACACGCGCGCATAGAAGATGGTGCGCATTAAAACTATCGGCCGGCTCGCGCCGGCCGCTCCCATGTTGCGTTAGATGGCGATTGCGGCAGGTTCAGCATATTCCGAATGCCGCTGAAGGAACGTGGCGCAAGCATCGCGCAGCCGCGGCCAGTCGGTGTGCATCCAGGCGCCTTCGATTTCGGCGAGCGCAAGTCGCGCCGTCCGGGTGTCGCCGGATTGAACAGCGTCCGAGAATTCACGTTGGGCGTTGAGGAATGTCTGATATTCGAAAGCGCGGATGTCGGTGTTCATGGCGTTGGCTCCTTTGTACGTATGGGCTATGTACGAACTAAATCATGTACGTTGATGACTTGTCAACCCGTACGTACATAAAATTTATTCGTCGCACTTCGTCCGCATGGGTATACCCGTACGGTCAGGCACAATGAGGCAGCGCTGTCGAAACGATCGCGCCGGGTAGGGGCGATAGGCGCCGCCGCGCTGGCCCGGTGTGGTGCCCCGGCCCGACCCCTGGCGGGCAGTCCAATGGCAAACTGACCGGGGGCGGTCCACGTCCGTAGAAATTTGCCGTCCGCTGGATGTTGGACCCCGCCGGAAGAGACGAAAGGTCGGGCAATTCACGCTGGTCTCACCGGCCGTTTTCTGTTACGTTTCACCTGCTGGTAAATCGCGAAAATCGAGCAGTCGCATCGCCGCCCAACCGGGCAATTGTCAATCGAACCTCAACCTCGCTGACACCTGTTCCGCGATCCGGTTCGTGACCTTGCGATGCACTATGGCCCTTTCCGCCCTGCCTTCCGAAATCCTCGCCGAAAACCTGCTGAAATGTGGGGCTATAACCGCGCAGCCAGGCGATCCAGACTTCGACAAAAGCAAAGTCGGAGCGGATACCGTGCTGGATCAAAGCGAAAAGATCGAAACCGCGATCGTGCAGTTCGGGCAATTGGACTGGCTGTCTGACGCGACGCCGATGTCCCTCGAAATGGGCCTGCGACATGTCTTGTCCCTGCGCCCCAAAACCGCGGAGGTTCCGGGCTGGAACCCATTGACCCAGCGGGAACATGAGCGGCTGTTATCCGCGATCTACGGCGGGCTGGGAGACGCGATCGGTGCGCTTGGCGACCGCATTCCGGTTGAACAGCTTCAGACGGGAATGCTTGCGGCGGCAATGGTCGTTGACGATCTGCGCTCCGGTTCGATCGACAATGACCGTCATCGGGACGCTGCCGCGCGAGCCAAGATCCTGATCTACTACGCGCAGATTTGCCAGTACGAGGACGATATCGAAAAGCGGCGCCGGGAGCGTGAGCGCGCCACCGTCGGGAAGATGCTGGCGCCAGCGAAGCCGACGGAAGACGAGTTGTTTCGATGACTACCGCCGCAGCCCACGATCAGCACCTGGCCCAGGCCGTCGACCATCTGCGCGCCGCCGCGGAAGGCGAAAAGCCATTGTTGACCGGGGCGTTGGGGCTGCGTTCGCTGTTCTATTCGCTGGGTTCGGGACAGCCTCTCGATCCGCAGCTTGCGGGCGAGGTCTCGCGGCTTCTGTTTGCGGCGGCCCCGCACATCGCGGACGCCGCGTCCGGCCGCCTGGCGCCGGAACACATTTTCGTGGCCCTTGGCTGTGCTTCTGCCGCAATGGGAAACGTGGATGCCGAGCGCCTCCGTGGCCTGATGGCTTTTGCGGCCATCTTGGAGGCTGAAATCCGCGCGCTTCATCTTCGAGACTATCTCGCAGCCGGAAGCCAGATCGACCTGGCGGTCGCGCTGTCCCGAACTCCCGTCATCGCCGCGCCCTATCCGGTCGGCCCGACGACCGTTCATTGAGGAAACGACATGCCGTTTTTCAATAATCCAGCGTTTGGTCGAGCCTATGACACCATCGCCGCCATGTTCGCGCCGCCGTCCGGGGCAGAGGCCGCAAATTGGGCCACCGCAAGCGCTAAACAGGCGGACACGAACCGGCGCGGTCAGGTCTTCGACTACGCGACGGATCCGAACTTCAACTTGGAGCGCTTTGATCGCATGGGCGTCGGGGCGAACCTCTACGCGCCGAGCCAGAGCTACTACGCGGTCAACAAGGACGACGCCACGAAACGCTACGGCTTCGATACGCAGGCGGCCACATCGCGGGCAAACAACACCGCAGACAATGAGCGCGCGATCCAGACCAATCGGCTCGATAACCAACGATCGGCCATCGGAACGCTCTTTCAGCCGCTGAACCCCGGTCAGGTGCGGCCGGAGGTTTCATCCGAGTTTATGGACGCGCTTCAGCTTCCAGCGGTCGCCGCAGCGGCCGGCGCGCCCAAGCCGCTGTCCGAGACGGAGTGGCGGGCAAACCAAAACCAGCGCTTGCTCGACGGCGGCCAGTTGACCGATAGCGATCTGCTGGACGCTATCACGGGCGACAAGACGCCGGTCAAGGCGGTCGATCCGAACACGCACCAGCCCGTATTCATGTCTCCCGGAGCCGCCGTCCGGCAGGGCGCACAGCCTTATGAGGCGGCCAGCGCCGAGAAGGTCGACAACTACTTGGCCTTAGGCCCGAATGGCGAGGAAGTTCGGTTCCCAGGCATCGTCGGGCCGAACGGGCAGATCGTCAATGCGAATGATGGGAAGGTCGTGCCGAACGTCATCCGCAAGGAAGGCACGGGCGGCGGGATGTCGTTCGAGGCCGACGGTCAGGGCGGCGTCCGCTTCACCACCGGCGGCGCCGGTAATACGATCAGCCAGCAGACCAACCTGCAAGGCCAGCGCGACGCCGCAACGCAGAGCGCGCGGGAACTGCAAACGCTCTTCGACAACATCACGGCATCGGACGTGGGCGTTGCGGGCAACGTCAACGACTTCCTGACGAACTACGGCGCCCAGGTGTTCTCCAACGTGGCCCGCGGCGACGTGACCGCGATGCGGACACAGATGCAGACCACGGCGATGCGGATGGCGCGAAGCCTCGCCGGCGACAACCGTATTTCCGACACCGATCGTCGCATGGCTGAAGATATCATGGTGGGTCAGGGCCTCGGAGAGAGCTTGCCCGGTGCGAAGGCGAAACTGGCGACGCTCGTCGTGCTCAACGCATACCGTGCGAAATTCGCCGGTTCGCTGGCTTCAGGTGGAGGGGCCTTGCCGCCGATCAACGGTAGCGTGCTGGGCCAACTGGTGGACGATGGCGCGATCACGCCCGCGCTGGCGGACGAATATCAGCGGACCATGCTGTCTGCGAGCCGCGGCGGCCCGACCCGCATTCCGAGCGTGGGTGAACTTGAACGGGATTTCAATCCGACGCAGCTCGCCGCACCGCCGGAATCGGCCCCGGCCGCCGCGCCGGCGGGCGATATTCCGACCGTACGGACGCCGGAAGAGGCGAACGCGCTGCCATCCGGCACGCAGTTCCGCACACCGGACGGACGCCTGAAAGTGAGGCCATAATGGACCCGTGGGCAGCTTTCCCCGACGCTCCGGCCGCGAAGCCGGCTGACGATCCGTGGGCCGCGTTCCCTGATGCGGGCACTGCATTGTCAGCCTCGCAGCCGCCGGAAGATCGCCGCGACAGCACAGGCGTTCCGGGCGGCCCCGACATCACCCCCGTTCCGCCAGCGTCCTTCGGCGAGCGGGCAATCGATGCGTCCGCATCCGTTCTCGGTGCGCCCGTCGACGCGGTGAACAACGTTTTGAGTGCGGTCGGATTGCCGACCAGCAAAACGCCGTTCATGGGGTCCGATTTCGTCGGCTCGATCCTGCATGGCCTCTCCGGTTCGCGGGAGGCGCGAGAGATTGGCGATACGCCCGGCATCCAGGCCGGCGGTGCGCCGCTCGGCCAGCGTCTCTATTCATCGTTCCTGAACACCGACAAAGCCAAAGATCAGTATCTGACGAACACATACGGCCCCGAGAACGAAGGCTGGTATGTGCTGGCCGACCGCTTCGGCAATCCGACCGATCGTCGTGTCGTGCGCAACCCGGACGGATCGGAAAACCTCTTCAATCCTCCCGGCGTCGATATGGGCGACGTAGCCGGCATTGCGGGCGGCGTGCCCGACCTGATCGGCGCGATTATGGGCGGGAGCGCTTCCGTTCCCGCGTATGCGCTTGGCCCCGCTGCGGGCATTCCCGCATCGGCCGCGCTGTCCGCCGGCGGCGCACAGCTTGTCGGTGAAACCGTCGGGCGCTTGTTCCCCGAGAACCGGGAGGCCGAACCCAGCATCGTGAGTGACGTTCTGCCGCGCGCCGCCGGCGAAGCCGGAACTGATGCTCTTATGGGCGCGATCTTCGGCGGAGCAGGGCGGTTCGGAACCGCCGTGCTGAACAAGGCTCGCGCTCCCTTTGCCAAGAGCGCGTCCGACCCGGTGGCGACCGAGTATCGGCAGGCCGCGGAACGGCTACGCGGGCAGGGCCACCAGCGGCCCTCGCGAAGTTTGTGGTTGCCGTCGTCGTTCCAGGTGATGAAGTCCACCGATTGCGTCGGCGCGATGTTGTAGCGGGCCTCGGTATTGCGCCCGGAGCCTTCCGCAGGAGCCGTCAGCCGATAGAGCCGATGGATTTCAGACCAGGACAGATATCGGGTGTAGCGGCCGCACATGGCCCTAGCCTAGCCATACGCCTCGGCCATGTCATCACCGGTCCAACAAGACTGCACCCAGGCAATCAGGTCGAAATGCTCGTCCGTGTCCCATCGTACCCAATCGGGATTTTCTCCGCTTTCCAGTTCTTCGTCGCTCCGCCAGCGCACATGTGCGAAATGTCCGGCTCGGTCCTTGCCCACAAACCATGATCCGTCCTGCGGAGCGGTAACGGGCAATCCAGGTGCCGCGGCTGCGCGGAACTCGACCTCGGGCGGGTTTTCCTTGCGGAAACGTTTCCGCGCGAGATGGCCGGCTTCGCTCTCGTCGTAGAAGCCGGGCGCCCGCCGCCGGGAAAACTCCGCCTCAAAAGCCGCTCGATCCTTCTTCCAATACATCTCGACGAGTGGATTAAGCCGCTCATGTACGACGTCCATCTCGTCAGCCGTAAGGCTTGCGGCGCCGCTCCTGCTCAATTTCAACGCGACACGATCCTCGGGCCGATCTTCGTTCATCTGCCCCGCTTCGATCAGTTCGACCGCGATGCCGACGACTGGGGCATAGGCGTCTTCAAGCTCGTCGTAGTCGTTCTCGTAGTCAAATTCTGTATTGTCGTCGTCGTTGGCGCCACGATGCATCCTTGTTGTCATCGTCGTCTCCTTTCAGGCCAGCCCGCCCACGAATGCGCTGGTGTCACCGCGAGGCGACATTGCGAGCCTGACGGCGCCGCGACATCCGCGCGCCCGGCAGGTCGCTTCCTTCTCAACTTCGTCCAGATATAGGAACTCGCGCTCCGGCGACGAGCAGATCGCCTCGCGCGTCAGATAGTGGACATGGCCGCAGCTCTTGCAGGTCAACTCCAGCTTGTCGCGAACGTCCAGGTCGCGCACCTGCACGTTCTCTTTCCAGGTGCTCACCAGAAGTCCTCCGCCGTCGGGATACGCGTGTAGCTGATCTTGCCGCCAACGTGGCCGCCGGCGGGCGGCTTCCAAGGTCCAAGGCTCATCACCGTGCGGCCGTAACGGGCGTTCAAGCCGTCGATCGCCGTCGACACGCTCTCCCATTTCTGCCGGGTGCGATCGTCGTTGATCAGCATGTCGAGCTGCCGCTGGTCGGCGAGGCTCAATTCGCACAGCGTCACCCCGACGCGGAAGACCTGCGTGCCGTTCGAATGCTTGCGGCGAACCCGCTCCCACAGCCGGGCGAGGCCGGCGAGAACGGCCTGATCGTCGTTGACGATCGGCAGCTTCAATTGGTCACTCCACTCGCCGCCGCGCAGCGCAAGCCACAGCATCAGCCCGTTGCAGTAGTAGCCGGCGCGCCGCAGTCGCCGCGCCGCCTTGATGAGCAGCAGGCGGCATATCTCGTAGGCGGCCGGTAGGGTCCGGCTCTCGGGCGGCAGCACGCGACCGTGGCCGAACATGCCGCGTTCGGCCGGTTGCGCCTGAATGTCATAGCCATGCAGCGCGTACCAAAGCCGCTCGCCGTTGACGTTGCCCCACAGCTTGCGCATGTGCTTCGGCTGGAGGACGTAGAGATCGGCCATGGTGTAGACGCCGGCACGCGCCAGGCGCTGTTCCATCCTTCCGCCGACGCCCGGCACGTCCGAAAGCGGCAGCGCGATCAGCGGCGCCGGGAGGTCTTCCGGCCGCCAGATCATCAGCCCGTCGCCATATCGGTCGTACGACCGCTTTCCAGCCTTGCAGGCCATCTTGGCGAGTTGCCGGTTCGCGGCGAAGCCGATGGAGCAGGTAACGTAGGGACCGACGTTGCGCGCGATGGTCGACTTCAGCCTTACGCCGAGGCCGACCGGATCCTGCCGGCCGCTTTCGTCCAACCGGCAGGTCAGCTCGTCGATGCTTTTAACGGCGTCGATCGGAATGACGCTCTCGATCTCGGCCAGAAGTGTATTGTGCGCGCGGCGATATAGATCGGGCTTCTGCGGCACCAGCACGATGTCGGGGCAGCGCTCCCGCGCCTCGGACACGTTCATGACGTTCTTGACGCCGAACAGCTTCGCCTCCCGCGAGCAGGCGATGACACAGGTGCGGTCCGTCCCCTCAAAAGGAACGACGCCGACCGGCCGGCCCCATAGGCGCCGATCGGCCTGCTGCTCGACGCTTGCAAAGAAGCCGTCGAAATCGAGATAGAGGCGTTCGATGGTGTCAGGCTTCCGCAAGGCAAAGCTCCGCCGTCGCCCGGCAAAGCCGCGCCAACGGTCATTTGAAGATGGATGTCGCACGCCACCGATCGGCCGGCGTGTTCTCAAAATGTTCTCATCCTGACAATCTGTCAAGTGGAAAGGAATGTGTTCCTAGCCGAGGATGAGGCGAAACCCGCCGGTAATGGCATAGACCACCATGAAGGCGACGACGGCGGCGAGCAGGAGCATAGAAACGCGCATCAGAGCAGCGCCCATGCCAGCGCGCCGCCGATGGCGAAGAAGATCGAGAAAGCCAACAGAAAGGTGAGCTTGTCGAGCATGCAGCAGTTATAGTCCATCCAGGCGACGACCTGTGCTGACGACATGAGAGCACTTGGGAGGTTTGTCGCGCAGTTTCGACGGTAGTCGCATCGAGCTACTACTAGCGGGGGAGGGCTGGAGAGACATCCACAGCGGTTATCGCCGAGCCCATCCAAACTGGGCGTCTCAAGTCCCCGGCCTCGAAAATAACCCATACGGTCTGGCCTATGTAGGGGACCGCGACCGCCATCGTATATCGCTGCTCGATCGGAGCACAGCATTCGGCCCAAAGCTCTTTCGGAGGATCGAGGAATGTCAGTCGGACTTTTGCGCGGAAGCGCCCTTCTGGATCGCGGTCGGCGACGACTTCGGCCTGGTAGATGCCGGGGAGTTTTTCAAATGCCATGTGCTGATCGTAGCACCGCTGCCTAAAACGAAAACCCCGGCCGGGGCCGGGGGCGGGGATCATCTAATTTTAGAGGCGTCCAAGATCGCATCACCGGTCGGTGTCTCATCTGGTACGAGAGCGAGGTTGAAGGCTTGAATTTGAACCATCACAGATGGCACCGCCTGCTCTGGGGATGGCCCCATGTTTCCAACATTCAGACCAACGTTAACACCCACTGCCCACTTGCCCTCGGCTATACCGGCGGACTTCAACAATGCCGTACCAACCTCTTTCAGCGAAAAGTTATATTGGCTCACTTCAGGCATTGAAGGTCATCCCGATACCGGCTACCGGCGTTGATACCGCGCCTGGTTTCTGATCAAGCGTGCTCGCGTTCACCGTCTTCAAATTCATAGAATTGAGCACGAAAATTTGCGCCGACTGCGCCCCCTGTCGAGAACTTAGAACTTGCCACTCAAGGGACTTCCCAAACTCAGCTACAGCGTGCGCGTGATAGTGACGTTGCGTTAGAAGAAAGCAAATATATGAATTGAGGCTGACGCTTTCCCGCTGAGCCTTTCGCTGAAGGTCTCGATGAAGTTCCTTGGGCATGCGTAGAAGGGTTTTTCCGCTGGCCTCTTGAAGCGGATTGCGCTCTATCGGGGGAGGAATTGGGTTCCCCGCAGCTCTGGCAGCTTCGATCCAAGCCGAGATAGCCCCTTCGATTTCGGTAGCTGCTTCCGCCATGGTCTCACCGAAGGCCGAGCAGCCGGGGAGATCGGGGGCTATAGCGATAAAGCCCTCGTCTTCGTCGCTCCAAAAAATCTCCGTAGCATACTTATTCGCCATCGATCTCGTGCTCGTACTTGTCCAACATTTCGATCAGTTGCCTAACCTGATATGGCTTTGCTCGACCGTTTGCGATCCGTTGAAAGTTCAACTGAACCAGCTCTCCTGGCCGTGAACGCGTGCAATGAGACCCGGATCCGCCAGTCGAGGTGAACCCAATCAGATCAGCAGCGCGCAACGCATCCTCATAGCGGACATCTTTCGGGTTGTTGCGGATATCCGCAATCAGCTTCTTATTCCGGCTCACGCTGATACCACATGTAATATCACCTCTCCATAGCGCAATTCACAAATCGGTGTCGAGGTTAATAATTGTCGCCTCGTCCGACTGGATCGCTCTTCGCATTTCCCTTCCCGCTCGCGCCGCTACCTCTGGACCGCACTCGCAAGCCTCCACCAGTTGGTTATTTCTTTGACGGATCGCCGCACCTGCCCTTCAGGCGGGCGATCTCGGGCCCCTGGTCGGCGCCGCCGAGAGGTACGCCGATCATGAACACGCCGAGCGCGTCCTGCGTGGCAGTACGCGACTGCTGCTGGTAGAGGTCGGACAGGCGCTGGCGATCGGCGGCGGTGCAGGCATTGCCGTCCGAAGCGGTGGCCTTGATGTTCTGTGGAGGTGTCGCGCACGACGAGGTGACGCATAGCGCGGCGGCCAAAGCCGCCCATTTCCGAATAGTCATTTCCCAAGCCCTTCGTAAACCCGCATCTACGATTTCACTTTTCCCAGCGGGCCACAACCTCGGGCGGTGGAAAACATCGTTCGCCGATACGTTCCTGCCAACTAGGAGCGCGCTTTTACATGACCATGGTCCTGGATGAGGCCTAGCGACCCCGCAGTACGTGAAAGAAGTATCCGCCGTTTCATGTCGCGTTTCATGTCGCGTCGAGTAGCCGCGCGTCAGTCAAAACCCTTAAAAATCAAGGAAAGTCAGTTGCAACATGAACGCGACATGAAAGTCGCCTGTCTGCCTGTAAGTTATTGAAAACGTTGGTGCCCAGGGGCGGAATCGAACCACCGACACGCGGATTTTCAGTCCGCTGCTCTACCAACTGAGCTACCTGGGCCTCGCTCCGCAGGCTGCTGCCCGCAGTCTTCGAAAGCGCCACGGCGACCCTCGAAAGCGCGTGGGTTATAGCACGAGAATCGCCTCTGTCCAGCGGTGCCATGTCGATTTTCAACCGGGAATGAAAAAGCCCTGCCGATATGCCGCAAAGGCTTGAGAATCCTGGGTTGCGCCGGCCCGTAAGGCGCAGTCTCAGCCGTCGTTCCGGCTCGGATCGGGATCTTCCGGCGTCTCTTCGTCGTCGCGCACGGGAATGGCGTAGGCGCCCTTCAGCCAGCGATTGAGGTCGATGTCCTTGCAGCGGGCCGAGCAGAACGGATAGCTGTCCCGAGCGGATGGCCTGCCGCATTCGGGGCAGGGACGGCGTGGCCGCAACGGCGTCACGGCGGCCTTGTCGGTCCCGCTCAAGAAATGCCGTCCTTGGGCCACGCCCTGTGGACGTCGAAACCCTCGCCGGAAAGCAGGGCGGCCGTCTCGTAGAGCGGCAGTCCGACGACATTGCTGTAGGAGCCGACCAGCTTGACCACGAAGCTGCCTGCAAGGCCCTGCACCGCATAACCGCCGGCCTTGCCGCGCCATTCGCCCGAAGCGATGTAGCGATCGATCTCCTTGCGCGGCAGGCGCCGGAAGCGCACCCGCGTTTCCACCAGCCTCTGGCGTTGCTTGCCCTCGGGCGTGATCAGGCAGATGCCGGAATAGACCCGGTGCGAGCGTCCGGAAAGCAGTTGCAGGCAGAAGGCGGCGTCGTCCAGCGTTTCGGCCTTGGGCAGTATCCGCCGGCCCACCGCCACCACCGTGTCGGCGGCAAGCACATAGGACGGCGCATGGCCGGTTTCGCCCTTCAGCGAAGCCAGTGCCTTCTCGGCCTTTTCCTTGGACAGGCGTTTTGCCAGGGAGCGCGGATGTTCGGCCCGCTGCGGCGTCTCGTCGATATCGGCCGGAAACACCCGGTCAGGCTCGATGCCGGCCTGCTGCAACAACTCGATCCGGCGCGGCGAACCCGAGGCAAGCACGAGCGGATGCGGATAGCTCATCGCGAAACCCGAACTGTCCGGCTCGAATTACTTGAAACGATAGGTGATGCGGCCCTTGGTGAGATCATAGGGCGTCATCTCGACCAGGACCTTGTCGCCGGTCAGCACGCGGATACGGTTCTTGCGCATGCGTCCGGCGGTGTGGGCGATAATTTCATGTTCGTTTTCGAGCTTCACCCGGAACATCGCGTTCGGCAGCAACTCCGTCACGACACCAGGGAACTCGAGGACTTCTTCCTTCGGCATTCGATACCTTTGCTTGGATGAATTCCGGCGGCCCGCCGGATTTGGCGCGGAACCTATATGATTATCCGCCGCTTGTGAACACGCTTATTGGGAACCGGCCTTCTTCTGCGCCAATCCGAAACGCTGCGCGATCCTGGCCCTCAATCGGTCGCGCACGTCGCGATAGGCGGCCATGATCTGCTCGCGGGTGCCCGTCGCCGTGGTGGGATCGGGCATCGGCCAATATTCCACGTCCACGGCCATGGAGCGGGTCAGCTCCAGTGCCGCGTGGTGCGCTTGCGGCGCAAGGGTCACGATCAGGTCGAAATAGTCGTCTTCCAGTTCCTCGATCGTCCTCGGGTGATGATCGCCGAGCGACAGGCCCTCTTCGGACAGCACGGCATCCACGAACGGGTCGCGCTCGCCGTGGCGCACGCCGGCCGAGGCGATGAAGGTGGCGGGCGGCAGCATCTTGTGCGCGAGCGCCTCCGCCATGGGCGAGCGCACGGCATTCATGCCGCACATGAACAGGATCGAACGGGGCGGGCCGCCGGCCGTCAGGTCAGCCTCGCCAGTGCAGGACGCAAACCAGCGTGAAAAGCCGGCGCGCAGTGTCGAAATCGATCTCGATCTTGCCGGACAGGCGATCCATCAACGTCTGCGAGCCCTCGTTGTGCAGGCCGCGCCGCCCCATGTCGATGGCCTCGATCTGGCTCGGCGTGGAGGAACGGATCGCCTCGTAGTAGCTTTCGCAGATCAGGTAGTAATCCTTCACGATGCGCCGGAACGGCGTCAGCGACAGGATGTGGGTGACGACCGCCGTGCCGTCTTCGCGGCTGATGGCGAACACCAGCCGCGAATCGGCCAGCGAGAGCTTCAGCTTGTACGGTCCCGTGCCGCCGTCGCTGACGGGCCGGAAGCTGTTCTCCTCGATCAGGTCGAAGATCGCCACGGCGCGCTCGTGCTCGACGTCGGGGGTCGAACGTCCGATCGTCTCGTCCAGCTCGACATCGACCAGTCTGGCGCTCTGTTGGCCCGGTGTCGCCATGACCGCCTACATGTTCAGCCGGATTGAAACGGAACGCCCGTGCGCGGCGAGCCCCTCCGCTTCGGCCAGCGCGATCGCGGCCGGGGCCAGCGCCTTGAGCTGGTCCGGTCCGAGCTTCAGGATCGACGTGCGCTTCACGAAGTCGAGAACCGACAGGCCGGAGGAAAACCGCGCCGAGCGCGCCGTCGGCAGCACGTGGTTGGAGCCGCCGACATAGTCGCCGATCGCTTCAGGCGTGTGCCGGCCCAGGAAGACGGCGCCGGCATTGCGCATGCGCGCGAGGAAGGCTTCCGCGTCCTCTATGGCCAGTTCCACGTGCTCTGCCGCGATGCGGTCGACCAGCGGCAGCGCCGCGTCGAAGGTATCGACCAGGATGACGGCGCCGAAGTCGCGCCAGCTTGCCGCGGCGATCTCGGCCCGTGGCAACGTGCGCAACTGGCGTTCCACCGCCGCTTCCACCGCCCGGCCGAAAGCCGCGTCGTCGGTGATCAGGATCGACTGCGCCGAAGCGTCATGCTCGGCCTGCGCCAGCAGGTCGGCGGCCACCCAGTCGGGGTTGTTGCTCGCATCGGCCACGATCAGCACTTCGGACGGCCCGGCGATCATGTCGATGCCGACCGTGCCGAACACCTGCCGCTTGGCCGCCGCCACATAGGCGTTGCCCGGGCCGACGATCTTGGCCACGGGGCGGATGGTCTGCGTGCCATAGGCAAGCGCGGCCACGGCCTGCGCGCCACCGATCCGGTAGATTTCCGAAACGCCGGCAAGGTCCGCGGCCACCAGCACCAGCGGGTTTAGCATGCCGTCCGGCGCCGGCACCACCATGACCAGGCGTTCCACCCCGGCAACGGCCGCGGGCACCGCGTTCATCAGCACGGAGGAGGGATAGCTCGCCGTGCCGCCCGGAACATAGAGGCCGACCGCCTCCACCGCCGTCCAGCGCCAGCCGAGTTCCACGCCGGCCGCGTCGGTATGGCGCTCGTCCTTCGGCCGCTGCTTTTCATGATAGGTACGGATGCGGTCGCGCGCGAACTTCAACGCCTCGACCGTTTTCGGGTCCGCCTCGCCGTAGGCGCGCGCGATGTCGTCGCGCGACACCGCCATCCCGATCTTGCCGAGGTCGGTGCGGTCGAACCGGCGCGTATAGTCGGCGAGGGCGGCGTCGCCTTCGGCGCGTACCCCGGCGATGATCTCCCGCACGGCGGCATCGACATCGGCCGACACTTCCCGCTTGGTGGCGAGGAAGGCGGCGAAGCGCTGCTCGAAATCGGGGTCGGACGTGCGGAGGGTAACGGCCATGACGCTCAATTCTTGTGGATGGGGCGGGACGTCGCCTGCCATGCGCCGCCCGTGTCGGCAAGGCGGGCCTCCACGCATTCGACGTCCAGCATGATGGCGCCGCCGCCGGAGAAGATCAGCTCGACAAGGCCGGAAGGCGGCGCGAGCGGCACGAAGCTGATGGCCAGGAGCGACAGCACCTCGTCGCGCTTTTCGCGCTGGATGCCGCTGGTCTTGACGCCCAGCACGCGGTCGAAATGCAGGACGGCGCGACGCCTCTCATTGTGCTGGCGGAAGAATCCCGGCTTCCTCTCCCAGACGAAGCGGTTCATCGGCATGATGAAATGCCTTGCCGCCGGCAGATATTCCAGATCCCCCACCTTCATGGCGGCATCCTGCACATGCGCCGAGATGATGCCAAGATCCTCGGCGTCGAGCGCTATCAGCTTGAGGGCGTCCATGCGGATTCCGCGCTTGCGAAGGTTCAACTCAAGAACCTTCTGTTATGCGGTCTTGCAAGCGTACGCAACCGCACGGGCAGAGAGGCGGCCGGGGAACAAGGCGGCAGAAGGGGTCTGTTCCGCAGGCCGGCAGGCCGATACCCTCTGGCGTCCCGCATTTCAGCCGCTGATGCGTTCGATCACCGCGCCGCAGCCGGAAAGCTTCTCTTCCAGCTGCTCGAAGCCGCGGTCGAGATGGTAGACGCGGTTGACCGTGGTCTCGCCTTCCGCCGCGAGCCCGGCAATGACCAGCGACACGGAGGCGCGCAGGTCCGTCGCCATGACCTCGGCGCCCTTCAGCTTGGAAACGCCCTCCACGATGGCCGTCTGGCCCGAAAGCGTGATGTGCGCGCCGAGACGGGCCAGTTCCTGCACATGCATGAACCGGTTCTCGAAGATGGTCTCGGTGATGCGCGACTTGCCCTTGGCCATGGTCATCAGGCCCATGAACTGGGCCTGCAGGTCGGTCGGGAAGCCCGGGAACGGCTCGGTCGTCACGTCTACGGGCGAGATGCCGGCGCCGTTGCGCCTGACGCGGATGCCTTCATTGGTCGGCGTGATCTCGGCGCCGGTCTGCTCGATCACGTCAAGCGCCGCCTGCAGCAGATCGGGCTCCGCCCCCTGCAGCAGCACGTCGCCGCCGGTCATGGCAACGGCCATGGCATAGGTTCCGGTCTCGATGCGGTCGGGAATCACGCGCAGGCTGGCGCCGTGAAGCTCGTCCACGCCGTCGATGGTGATGGTCGAGGTGCCGGCTCCCGTGATCCTGGCGCCCATCGCGTTCAGGCAGTCGGCAAGATTGACCACTTCCGGTTCGCGGGCCGCGTTTTCGAGCACCGTCTCGCCGCGCGCCAGCGTGGCCGCCATCATCAATACGTGCGTGGCGCCGACCGAAATCTTCGGGAAGACGTAGCGATTGCCCTTCAGCCGGTTTTTCGCGCTGGCAACGACATAGCCGTTGTCCACGTCGATGTCCGCGCCCAGCGCCTGCAGGCCGTCGATGAACAGGTCGACCGGTCGCGTGCCGATGGCGCAGCCGCCGGGCAACGACACCTTGGCTACGCCCATGCGCGCCACCAGCGGGCCGATGACCCAGAAGGACGCGCGCATCTTCGACACGAGATCGTAGGGGGCCGTGGTGTCGACAATGTCGCGCGCGGTGAAGTTCAGCGTGCGGGCATAGCCGTTGGAGCCGTTCTGATGGTCGCGCTTGCCGTTGACCGAATAGTCCACGCCGTGATTGCCGAGGATGCGGATGAGCCGCTCCACGTCTGCAAGGTGCGGCACGTTCTCCAGGGTCAGCGTCTCGGGGGTCAGCAGCGCGGCGATCATTAGCGGCAGGGCCGCGTTCTTGGCGCCCGAGATGGGTATCGTGCCGGTCAGCTCATTGCCGCCGACGATCCTGATTCGATCCATGGAGAAGCGTCCCTCGGCCGGAATGGCCGCTTTCAATCGTTTGAGTGTGATCTGCCCGTCTAAACCATCGGCCGGATCGGTTCAAGGAACACCGTTCCCGGCCGGCTGGCGCAGGCGATCAGGCGAAAAATTTCCCTTTGCCGATGACGGCTTCGGGCAACATCGCGCAGCGCGGCGTTCACGCATCCTTCGGATTCGCGTCGCCGCCGGTGTCGCGCCCGGCCGATGCCTCGCCGAGCCCGTCCGGCCGCGCATCGCCTTCGCCGGCCCGCCGCGAGCGCGTTTGCGCCTTGCGCCGGGCCAGATTGGCGCGCAATTCGGTCGCGAGCCTCGCCTTGCGGTCGCCGCCCTTTGCCGCTTGCGGCTTGTCCGGTGGATTGGTCTTGCTGTTCATCGTCCCGTCCCTGGTTTGATGGATAGCGCGGATTGTGGCGTCGCCGTGTCGGACGAACAGCTTTTCACAGCATTGAACAGAGCGCCTTGCGCTTCCCGATTCGTTGTGGCAGAAGTCCGCCGCATTCGAGGCGCTGCCGTAGCTCAGTGGTAGAGCACTCCCTTGGTAAGGGAGAGGTCGAGAGTTCAATCCTCTCTGGCAGCACCATTTTCTTTCCGATCCTGAAGCTTTGCGTCCTCTGGTCATCCCTGGCCGCAGAAACACGAGATGCTTGCCCGCGGATTGCGCCGACGAAGCGATTGCGCGAATCGCTTCGGCCGCTTGGCGTTACGGCCGAACGTTGCGCCGGACTGCCTGCGGCTTACTTTTTCTTCGCTTTCGAGGTGTTCAGGGCGACGGCCGCGCGGACAAGGGCCTTCAGCGCCTCCGCATCGATGTCGTCGGTCTCGCGGATGTCGATGGCCCGCCTCGTATTGCCCTCGAGGCTGGAATTGAACAGGCCCGACGGGTCCTCCAGGGAAGCGCCCTTCGCGAAGGTCATCTTCACGACGCTCTTGTAGGTCTCGCCCGTGCAGATGATCCCGGCGTGCGACCACACCGGAACGCCGCGCCATTTCCACTCCTCGACCACTTCGGGATCGGCTTCCTTGATCAGGGCCCGGAGCCGGGCGAGCGTCTTTCCGCGCCAGTCGCCGAGTTCCTCGATTCGGGCGTCAATCAATCGAGAGGGCGAGAGGCCTTCCTGTGCCGCGTTCTTCTCCATGCCGTTCGCGCTCCGCTACATCTTCACGTTCCACATGACAATCTATTGAAGCGGAAACGAACGGCCAAGACGCATGGGTGGAAATCCGTGCCGCTCCGCTTCATCGGGCGCCGCCGGCAGCTGCCTGCCTGCATTTGCAGCTCATGCATTCGGTGGCAACGGCGATGTTTAGCTGTTCTTAATGGAAGGGGCATTATTTGCGGCAGGCGGGAATATTTTGAGTGTTCGAAGTATTCAGGAATGTTTCCTGATTTCGTTACACTTTTAAATTCATGGGGTTGTTGCCCTCGGGCAACCGGTCGGGCGGTGGGGCGACGGATGCGGTTGATGTTGATTGCAGGTGCGGTTCTGGTCCTGTCTGCCGGCTTGATGCTCGACGACATCGACGGACCGCCGCTCCATGCCGTAAGCGTGGAGTCGATGGCGCTGGAATCCTCGCCGATCAATCCGGACTGGATACTGGAAGGCAATCCGCAGGCCCGCTGGTACGAGCATTCCGTCAGCGACGACCGCGCGGCCTATACCGCTGTGTGGGATTCCACGGCCGGAACCTTCCGCTGGCGCTTCGACTGGGACGAGACGGTCTACATTCTGGAGGGCGACGTCCACGTCACCGATCAGGACGGCCGCACGCGCACGCTGCAAGCCGGCGATGTCGCCTATTTCCGGGCGGGAACGTGGGCAACCTGGAAGATCGACCGCTACCTGAAGAAGGTGGCGTTCGTGCGCCGCTCCCTGCCGGAACGGCCT
The DNA here is from genome assembly GCF_032460275.1 of Mesorhizobium sp. SP-1A. Lineage (NCBI taxonomy): Bacteria > Pseudomonadati > Pseudomonadota > Alphaproteobacteria > Hyphomicrobiales > Phyllobacteriaceae > Mesorhizobium > Mesorhizobium sp. SP-1A. The sequence continues at coordinate 488,599 of NZ_JAVXZD010000001.1, forward strand.
GCCGCCTTCATCTATCGATTCAACGACGCCGTCCGGCGTCTCGCCGCGACGGGCGTTCGTTGAGGCCAGGCGCCGGATAGCACTTCGCTGCGGCTATTTTCCGAGTTCCACCGAGCGAAGCCGCGCGGCCTCGACGGCCTCCGTCACAAGCGTCTTCAACCTGTCTTCGCCCATCAGGACCGACAAAGCCGCTGCGGTCGTGCCGTTCGGGCTGGTCACCTGCCGGCGCAGTTCGCCGGGTTCCTCGCCGCTTTCGGCGGCAAGCGCGGCCGCGCCATAGACGGTCTGCATGGCCAGCAGCCTTGCCGTTTCGGCCGCCAGCCCGGCGCTTTCGGCGGCGGCGGTCAGGCACTCTATGAAGTGGAAGACATAGGCCGGGCCGGAGCCCGACACCGCGGTCACGGCGTCCATGAGGCCTTCATCGTCTATGGTCGCGACTTCGCCGCTCGCCGACAAAAGGTCGAGCACTTGCCGCTTGCTCACTTCGGACACGAGCCCGTTGGCGAACACGACCATCATGCCCTTGCCGATCGCGGCCGGCGTGTTGGGCATGCAGCGGACGATTGGCGCCTTCGCGCCGAGGATCCGCTCGAAGGTTTTCACCGGGGTGCCGGCGGCGACGCTTACGAAGGTGGTGCGGCCGTCGCCGAAGCGGCGATAGTCTTCCGTCACCTCGCGTATGACCTGCGGCTTTACCGCGAGCACGACCAGGGCCGGGGCCGCATCGGCCGGGATGGCGGCCGCGTCGGCTGCGGCCCGGCAGCCGAGCGCTTCGGCGCGCGCCCTGAGATCGTCGTTCGGTTCCACCACGAAGACCTGCTGCGGCCGCAGCTTGCCGGATTTCACCCAGCCGGCGAGCATGGCGCGGCCCATATTCCCGCAGCCGGCGAGGACGAGTTCGATCGGCATGGAAACCTCCCTGGAAAGCCCTCCCATAGACGTTCGGCGTCGTTTGCGAAAGACCCGCGCGCGTCTGCGATTCACCGCGGGCGTCTGCATTGAGCCGGTCGGCGAAAGGGTTCGTTAGCCATCTTGCGCGGCAGTTCGGGCCTCGCGTTGAAACGCGCCCGGCGATTGTCGAAGGTTTAAGCAAAGGTTCACCCTGCCCTGATAGCCGAGGCTGCGCAGGAAGGTGAGATGCACCCGTCGTTTGTCATATCCGCCGCGGCAAGCCGCCCTTTGGCAGAACGCTTCACGAAAAAGCTGGAACAGTTCGGAAGTTTCGGGCCGGGGAGAGCGTGGCCGTGAACGTTCATGCCGAGTCGGTCGCATTCGATGTTCGCGCGCACAAGAACATTCTTGGCGTTTCCGTCGCCAGCGTCGAATGGGACCAGGCGATCGGGCTGCTCAACCGTCTCCTGCGCGACCGGCATTTCACCAAGGTCAGCTTTCTCAACGCGCACAACGCCAATGTCGCTTCGGTCGACCCGGAGTTTGCCGCCGCGCTGGACGATTTCCTGGTGCTGCCGGACGGCGTCGGCGTCGATATCGCTGCCAGGCTGCTCTACGGCACGCCTTTTCCGGCCAATCTGAACGGCACCGATTTCGTACCGGCCTTCCTGCGGGCCTCGTCGCGGCCGCTGACCGTGGGCCTGCTCGGCGCCACCCGCGCCAATGCGGAAGCGGCTTCGCGCAAGCTCGGTCTTCTGACGCCGCAGCACCGATTCGTCGTCATCCATGACGGTTATTTTTCTTCCGCCGAGGAGCCGGGCGTCATTGCGCGCATCGCCGACCTGCATCCCGACATATTGCTGGTGGCGATGGGCGTTCCGCGCCAGGAATTCTGGATCGCCCGCAACATCGATCAACGCCACTGCACCATGCCGATCGGCGTCGGCGCGTTGCTGGATTTCATGAGCGGCTCGGTGCCGCGCGCCCCGGTCTGGATGCGCAGGCTGCGGCTGGAGTGGGTGTTCCGGCTGATGATCGAGCCCGGTCGCCTGTGGCGCCGCTACATATTGGGCAACCCGATCTTCCTCTGGCGGGTGATACGGCAGAAGCTCTCGCGCGCAAAGCCTGGCTCTGAAGCCGGCCGCTAAAGGCGCGGCTGCTGCTGAAAGTCGCTCCGCCGTCTCGCGGCTGCGATGAACTGCTCACTTGCCGCAATAGTGGTCGCTCTGTCCCGAAAAGCCGTTCCCATAGGGGTCGGGTATGTTCGAGGCGCACGGGCCCATGTCGTAAGGGTCGTATGGCCCGTTCGAGGGAACGACCCTGGTGATATAGGGCTGATCTATGCTTCCGGTGACGGTCTGGTTGAAACCAGGGTCGGTTCCGGGGAACCGGTCGTCCCCGCTACCATGGTGCCTATGCGCGTCGCGCGCCACCGCCGCGCCGGAAAGGCCGAGAACAAGAAAGGCCGCCAAGACTGTCTTGATCATTTGTACGTCTCCAATGATTGCAAGCGTTGCCGCCATGCTGGAGGAAATAGGCGGCTTGACCCCAACTTCTCCTCAAAACCCGGTGAACTGAGTAACCGGACAATCCGGAGTGCGGTTTACGGCACCGGACGGCGCAATGGCGGGCTCGCGCCAGCACCTTTTCGTGGGAAATGTCGCTTGAACGAAACAGCGATGCGAGGATGGGCCGTGGCCGAACTGATCGACGGAAGGAGTGCGGCGGGCGAGGTCGTGGCCAGGGTCAAGGCACTGGTGGCCGGCCTGTCGGCGCAAGGCAAGACCAGACCGGGCCTTGCCGTGGTGATCGTGGGGGAGGACCCCGCCAGCCAGGTCTATGTCGCCTCCAAGTCGCGCACCGCCAAGGAATGCGGCTTCCATTCCGTGCAGCACACCCTATCCGCCGAAACCGGCGAGGCCGATCTGCTCAAGCTCATCGGCGACCTGAACGCGGATCCGGCCATCCACGGCATATTGGTGCAACTGCCGCTGCCGAGGCACATCGACGCGGGCAAGATCATTCAGGCCATCGCGCCGCACAAGGATGTCGACGGCTTCAACTTCATCAATGTCGGCAAGCTCGGCACCGGCGAACTGGCCACCGCCTTCGTGCCCTGCACGCCGGCTGGCTCGATGCTGCTGATCGAGCGCGTGCGCGGCAAGGACTTGTCCGGGCTTTCCGCCGTCGTCGTCGGGCGCTCCAACATCGTCGGCAAGCCGATGGCCAACCTGCTGCTGGCGGCGAACTGCACCGTCACCATCGCCCACAGCCGCACCAGGGACCTGCCGGCGCTCGCCCGCACCGCCGACATACTGGTCGCTGCGGTCGGCCGCCCGGAGATGGTCAGGGGCGACTGGATCAAGCCGGGCGCGACGGTCATCGACGTCGGCATCAACCGCATTGCCGCACCCGGGAAGGGCGAGGGCAAGTCGCGGCTCGTCGGCGACGTGGCCTATGCGGAGGCGGAAAAGGTCGCCGGCGCCATCACGCCTGTGCCGGGCGGGGTCGGGCCGATGACCATCGCCATGCTGATGGCCAATACGGTCGCGTCGGCGTTCCTTGCCGGCGGCCTCGAGCGTCCCGTCTTCTGAACCGATATCGTCCGATATCGGCGGGCCTGCGCTTGCGGGCTCAGGCCGTTCCTGTAGAACTGGCGCCCATGATGGATCTGGTTCAAGGCGGGCGTCAGTTCGGTTTCCTGCTGGTCGACAAGTTCTCGATGTTCTCGCTGGCCGCGGCCATCGACACCGTGCGCGCGGCCAACCGCCTGATCGGGCAGGACTTCTACGGCTGGACCACGATCTCTCCCGACGGCGAAGCCGTGATGGCTTCCAACGGCCTGCCGATCAAAACCGACTATTCGGTGGCCGACATTCCGCCGGTGGACATATTGTTCGTGTCGGTAGGGCTCACCACCGAGTTCCCGGGCAAAAGCAAGGTGCTCGCCGCGCTGCGCAACTGGGGCCGGCGGGGCGGGGCGCTCGGAGCGCTGTCTGTCGGCTCCTATCTGCTGGCCGAGGCGGGGCAGCTCGACGGCTATCGCTGCACCATTCATTGGGAGAACCGCGCCGGCTTCATGGAGCGCTTTCCCAACATCGAATGCACCGGCAACGTCTATGAGATCGACCGCAAGCGCTACACCTGCGCCGGCGGCACCACCTCCATCGACCTGATGCTGGAGATCGTGCGCTCGGATTTCGGGACGGGCATCGCCAATGCCGTCGCCAACCAGTTCCAGCACGAGCGCATCCGCTCCGCGGACGACCGCCAGCGCATAGGGCCGGAGCGCGATCTGACCGGCAAGTCGGAGAAGCTGCGCAAGATCGTCGAGATGATGGCCGATCATCTGGACGATCCGTTGTCGGCGGTGCAGTTCGCCAAGGCGGCGGGCCTGTCCGTGCGCCAGGTGGAGCGGCTGTTCCTGCGCCATCTCGGCGTGACGCCCGGCCGCTATTACATGCGGCTGCGGCTGGAGCGCGCGCGCGAATTGCTGCGCCAGACCAACATGCCGATCCTCGACGTGGCGATCGCCACCGGCTTCACCTCGCATTCCTATTTCGCGCAGAGCTACCGGCTGCAGTTCGGCCGCCCTCCTTCGGAGGAGCGGCGAACAGCATATTGAGCGATCAGCCGAAGGCGCTGGCGCCTTCGTCGGCGCGGCCCGCCATCCGGCGCATGCCCGCGAAAAGCTCGCGGCCGAGACCGAATTCATTGGCCGAAAGGTCGGCCTCGGCCGGGGCACGCAATGCGAAGTCGCCCGCCGGCACCAGCACTTCCAGCGTGCCGGCCTCGGCATCGAGGCGGATGACGTCGCCGTCCTGCACGCGGCCGATCGGCCCGTCCTCCAGCGCTTCCGGCGTGACGTGGATCGCCGCAGGCACCTTGCCCGACGCGCCCGACATGCGCCCGTCCGTGACCAGCGCCACGCGCTGGCCGCGATCCTGCAGGATGCCGAGCACGGTGGTCAGCTTGTGCAGTTCCGGCATGCCGTTGGCCTTCGGCCCCTGGAAGCGGACCACGGCAATGAAATCGCCTGTCAACTCGCCCGCCTTGAACGCGTCGTTCAGTTCCTGCTGGTCGTGGAACACCTTTGCCGGCGCCTCGATCACGCGCCGTTCCGGCTTCACCGCCGAGGTCTTGATGACGGCGTGGCCGAGATTGCCGGCCAGCACCTTGAGGCCGCCGGTCGGCTGGAACGCCTTCTTGACCGGCGCCAGCACCTTCTCGTCGCCGCTTTCGCGCGGCGCGGCCTCGCGCACCACCGAACCGTCGGCGCCGAGCTTCGCCTCGACGGCATAGGCGTCGAGGCCGTCGCCCCAGACCGTGCGCACGTCCGCATGCAGCAGCCCCTCGCCAAGCAATTCCCGGATGAGGAAGCCCATGCCGCCGGCGGCGGCGAAATGGTTCACGTCGGCAAGACCGTTCGGATAGACGCGCGCCAGCAGCGGCACGGCGTCCGACAGGTCGGAGATGTCCTGCCAGGTCAGCCTGATGCCGGCGGCGGCGGCCATGGCGATCAGGTGGATCGTGTGGTTGGTCGAGCCGCCGGTTGCGTGCAGGCCGACGACGCCGTTGACGATCGAGCGCTCGTCGATCATCCGGCCGACCGGCGTGTAGGCGTTGCCGAGCCGGGTGATGGCGAGCGCGCGCCTGGCCGCTTCCCTGGTCAGCGCGTCGCGCAGCCTGGTGCCCGGGTTGACGAACGACGCGCCCGGCAGGTGCAGCCCCATGATCTCCATCAGCATCTGGTTGGAGTTGGCCGTGCCGTAGAAAGTGCAGGTGCCCGGACCGTGATAGGACTTCGACTCGGCCTCCAGCAGCTCGGCGCGGCCGCATTTGCCCTCGGCATAGAGCTGGCGGACCTTCGCTTTCTCGTCGTTGGGAATGCCGGAGGTCATGGGACCGGCGGGAACGAACACCGCCGGCAGATGGCCGAAGGTGAGCGCCGCGATCAGCAGGCCCGGCACGATCTTGTCGCAGACGCCGAGATAGACGGCGGCGTCGAACATGTTGTGCGACAGGCCGATCGCCGCCGACATGGCGATCACGTCGCGCGAGAACAGCGAAAGCTCCATGCCGGGCTGGCCCTGGGTGACGCCGTCGCACATGGCGGGCACGCCGCCCGCCACCTGCGCGATGCCGCCGGCCTCTTTCGCGGCGTCCTTGATCAGGGCCGGGAAGGTTTCGAACGGCTGATGCGCCGACAGCATGTCGTTGTAGGAAGTGATGATGCCGAGGTTCGGCACACGGTCGCCGCCGAGCGCGATCTTCTCGGTCGGGCTGCATACGGCAAAGCCGTGGGCGAGGTTGCCGCAGGAAAGGACCGCGCGGTTGGCGGTCTGGCCGGCGGCTTCCGCGATCCGGCCAAGATAGGCCTCGCGACTCGGCCTGGAGCGTTCGCGGATGCGCTCTGTGATGGCTTCGATGTCTTTTCTGGCTGTCATGACGTGGCTTCCTGGGAGTGTAGGCTCGGAACGCCTCCCTCGCTCCGGTTGCAGATTTCCTGGGCGGTCAGGGCGCCCAGAACACTTCGACCGGTTTCGGCGATTGCTCGATCACGACGCCGACCGGCTTTTTTCCGCCCGCGCCCGGTTGGCCCGTCGCGGCCTCGAACGCGGCGCGCTTGTCCGCGCCTTCGATGTGAAGGGCGAGGAAGCCGGCCTCCACGATACGCGCCGCCGAAAGCGTAAGGCGCGGCTCGCCGGCGCTTTTTGCGTGAACCGGCAGCACGATCCGGGTCGAGGCCGGATCGAGCAGGGCGGCGAGATCGTCCGCATCCGGAAAGAAGGAGGCGGTATGACCATCCGTGCCCATGCCGAGTATGGCTATGTCCAGCGGCCAGGGCAGCAGCTTCATTTCGGCATTGTCCGATTGCGCAGCCGCTTCCAGCGTCAACGCCTCGCGGTAGAGCGGCACGAAGCGCGCTGCCGCCGCCGCGTTTTGCAGCAGGTTGTCGGCCACCAGCGCCGCGTTTGAGCGGGGCGAGGAGGCGGGCACGAAGCGTTCGTCGATCAGCGTCACGATCACCTTGTCCCAGGCGATCCGCTGGGCCGACAGCGCCTGGAACAGCTTCTTCGGCGTGTTGCCGCCCGACACCGCCATCAGGGCCTGCCCGCGTTTTTCGATCGCGCTGGCCAGCAGGCCGGCGATCCTGTCGGCCAGGGCCGTTGCCAGGGCGGCGCGGTCGGCGAACTCGTTCCAGTGGTAGTTGCGGGCCATATCAGTTGCTCTCGTGCCAGGTCCGGCCGTCGCGCTCGATCAGCGCGATGGAGGCGGACGGCCCCCAGGTGCCGGCGGTGTAGCCCTGCACCTCATGGCGCGCGCTTTCCCAGGCCTGCTGGATCGGATCGATCCATTGCCAGGCGGCTTCGACCTCGTCGCGGCGCATGAACAGGGTCTGGTTGCCGCGCACGACGTCCATGACCAGCCGCTCATAGGCGTCCGGGGCGCGGCCGGCAAAGGACTGCGCGAAGCTCATGTCGAGCGAGATCTGCCGCAGGCGCATGCCGCCGGGGCCGGGATCCTTGATCATGATGTACTGCTTGACGCCCTCGTCCGGCTGCAGGCGGATGACGAGCTGGTTGGCGAAGATCGGCCCGGCGCCGTCGTCGAAGATCGAATGCGGGATCGGCTTGAACTCGATGACGATCTCCGAGACGCGCGAGGCGAGCCGCTTGCCGGTCCTGAGATAGAACGGTACGCCGGCCCAGCGCCAATTGGCGATCTCGGCCTTGATGGCGACGAAGGTCTCGGTGTCGCTGGCGTGGCCGAGCTCCTCGATATAACCCTTGACCGGCCCGCCGGCCGAGGCGCCTGCGCGGTACTGGCCGCGCACCGTCTGCTTGGGCGCGTCATTGCCGTTGATGCGCTTGAGCGCGCGCAGGACCTTCAGCTTCTCGTCCCGCACCGCGTCGGCGTCCATCGAGGAGGGCACCTCCATGGCGACGAGGCAGAGCAGTTGCAGCATGTGGTTCTGCACCATGTCGCGCAACGCGCCGGCCTTGTCGTAGTAGGTGACGCGGTCCTCGAGTCCCACCGTTTCGGCCACCGTGATCTGCACATGGTCGATTTGGGCGGAATTCCACAGCGGCTCGTAGAGCGCGTTGGCAAACCGCAGGGCCATCAGGTTCTGCACCGTCTCCTTGCCGAGATAATGGTCGATGCGGAATATCTGGTTTTCCTGGAAGTCGTCGCCGATCACGTCGTTCAGCGCGCGTGCCGAAGCGAGATCGCGCCCGATCGGCTTCTCCACCACGATGCGCGAGTTCGGCGTGATGAGGGCGTGCTGTTTCAGCTTGTCCGAAATCTGGCCGAACAGGTTAGGCGACACCGCGAGATAGAAGGCGCGGATGCGGTCCGTATCGCCGAGCGCCGCCTTGAGATCGTCGAAGCCCGCCCCGGTCGTGGCGTCGGCGGCGACATAGGAAAGCCGCGCCAGAAAGGTCCCCAGTTCGCGCTCGTCTATATCGCCGGCCTTGACGTGCGCCATGATCGCCTCGCGGGCGAAGTTGCGGAAGTCCTCGTCGGACAGCTTTGCTCGCGAAGTGCCGATGATGCGGGTCGGCTCCGAGAACTGATGGTCGCGCTGGCGATAGTAGAGCGCGGGCAAAAGCTTGCGCTCGGAGAGGTCGCCCGTGCCGCCGAAGATGACGAAGTCGAAAGGCTCGACGGGGATGATCTGGCTGGTCATGGTCTTTCCGTTCCGGTGCCGCGCACTACGCGCATCCTATAATCTAATCGATTTAATTAATCCAGTGCCATGGTGTCACAGTCGTCGCCCTGCTACTGGTCCAACCCCAGGGACGCCTTGCCGCGCGATACTCGCACATGACTTTGCCGATGCTGCGACATGCATCGCGCAGAACGGCCAAAGGAGATCCGGATCATGGGTCAGCATCTTTTCACGACGGTCGCGCAGGATCGTGCCTTCATGCAGGTGATCGACGGCAAGACGGTCGATTCGGTTTCCGGCGAACGCATAGATGTCGCCTGTCCGTCGGACGGCAAGGTTTTCGCCTCCATTCCCGCTTCCGGCAAGGCCGACGTGGATCGTGCGGTCAAGGCGGCGCGACGCGCCTTCGAGGAGGGGCCGTGGGCCAGGACGCCGGCTGTCGAGCGCGGGCGGCTGCTGACGCGCCTGGCGCAACTGATCGAGAACAATGCCGAAGAACTGGCCGCGCTGGAATCGCGTGACACCGGCAAGCCGGCGCGTCAGGGCAAGGCGGATGTCGTCGGCGCGGCGCGCTATTACGAGTTCTACGGCGGCGCCTGCGACAAGATCCATGGCGACACCATTCCGTTCCTGGAGGGCTATACGGCGCTGACCCTGCGCGAGCCGCACGGCGTCGTCGCCGGCATCATTCCCTGGAACTATCCGTTGCAGATTCTCGGCCGCGTGGCGGGCGCCGCGCTCGCCATGGGCAACACGCTGGTGGTGAAGCCGGCGGAGGATGCCTCGCTGACCTGCATCCGCGTGGCGGAACTGGCGCTGGAAGCCGGCTTTCCCGCCGGCGTGTTCAACGTCATCACGGGTTATGGCCGCGACGCGGGCGCTTCGCTTTCGGGGCATCCGGACGTCGACTACGTCACCTTCACCGGGTCGCCCGCGACCGGCACGGCGATCCAGCAGGCGGCGGCGGCCAACAATCGCGGCGTGACCATGGAACTGGGCGGCAAGTCGCCGCAGATCGTGTTCGCCGACGCCGATCTGGACAAGGCGCTGCCGGTGCTGGTCAACGCCATCATCCAGAACGGCGGCCAGACCTGTTCGGCTGGCAGCCGCGTGCTGATCGAGCGGCCGGTCTACGACAGGGTGGCCGCCGCGCTGTCCGAGCGTTTCGCGAAGCTCGTCGCCGGCCCGCACGATGCCGACCTCGACCTCGGCGCGCTCATCAATCCCAGGCAGAAGGCGCGCGTCGAGGCCATGGTGGCGGACGCCGAAAAAGCCGGCGCAAAGGTCCTGGCGCGCGGTTCGGTCCACAAGGATGCGCCGCAAGGCGGCTGGTATGTCGCGCCGACGCTGTTCGGCGCGGTCGATCCGGCCTCGACCATCGCGCGCGAGGAGGTGTTCGGGCCTGTGCTGACCCTGTTTGCCTTCGACGGCGAGGCGGAGGCGGTGCGGCTGGCCAACGGTACCGAATATGGCCTCGTCGCCGGTGTCTGGACGACGGACGGCGCGCGCCAGCACCGCGTGGCGAAACGCGTGCGCGCCGGCCAGGTCTTCGTCAACGGCTATGGCGCCGGCGGCGGCATCGAACTGCCCTTCGGTGGCTTCAAACGCTCCGGCCATGGCCGCGAGAAGGGGTTCGAGGCGCTTTACGACATGTCGGCGACGAAGACGGTCGTGTTCAATCATGGCTGAGCGACCGGCTCGCGACACGAAGATGAAAGGACCAGCATGGCGCGCTTGAAGGACAAGGTTGCGATCGTTACCGGCGCGGCATCGGGTTTCGGCGCCGGAATGGTGCGCCGCTTCGCGGAAGAGGGCGCCAAGGTCGTGGTCGCCGACCTCAACGCCAAAGGCGCCGAACAGGTCGCCGACGAGATCGGCGAGGCGGCGATCTGGACGCAGACCGACGTCTCGCAGCGTTCCGAATTCGACGAGATGGTCGGCGCGGCGCTCGACGCCTTCGGCCGCATCGACATCATGGTCAACAATGCCGGCTACACCCACCGCAACGGTGACATGCTGCAGGTGGACGAGGCGACGTTCGACCTCATCACCGCCGTCAACATGAAGGCGATCTATCACGCGGCGCTTTGCGTGGTGCCGGTCATGGAAAAGCAGGGCCGCGGCGTCATCCTCACCACCGCCTCCACGGCAGGCATCAGGCCGCGACCCGGCCTGACCTGGTACAACGCCTCCAAGGGATGGGCCATCACCGCCACCAAGTCGATGGCGGTGGAACTTGCGCCGAAGAACATCCGCGTCAACTGCCTGTGCCCGGTCGCGGGCGACACCGGCATGCTGGCGCAGTTCATGGGCGAGGACACGCCGGAACTGCGCGCCAAGTTCCGCGCCTCGATACCGCTCGGGCGGCTTTCGACGCCGCTCGACATTGCCAACGCCGCGCTATGGCTGGCCTCCGACGAGGCGGCCTTCATCACCGGCGTGGCGCTGGAGGTCGATGGCGGCCGCTGCATCTGAGCGGCCGAAACCGGCTGAAGGAACCCCGCTTCGACCGAGCGCAGCAGGCGTGCGGGCCTCAGCTGTCGCGATCGAGATAGGTCTTGTAGACCCAGCCGGTCTTGCCCTTGTAGACGATCTGGCACCACTTGGTGCAAGAGATCACCTGGACCGCCGTCTTGGCCGGCAGCGTGGTCATCGGGCTTCCGCCCTTCTTCGGCGCGGCGCGCATGGTTACCGGCCTGCGGATATGGCCGGGAGTGCCCTTCGTGCTCGCCTCCTCCGAGGGGGCGGCCGCCTGATCGGGCTTGGCCGAAATAGCCGAGGTCGTCGCGTCCTGCTCGTCGCCGGCGGCGGCGTCGTCATTGGCTGCCGCGGAATCCTCGGGCGCGTCGGCAACGATCGCCTTGGCCGCGGCGGCGACCGCCGCCTGGGTTCCCGGCTCGACGAAGGCGAGCTTGGCGGGCTGGTCGGCGGCTTTCGCTTCCGTCTGCTGCGACGGGGAGGCGTCCTGGCCTTTGTCGCCGGTCCAGCGCGGATCGTTGGTGGCGAGCGCCGAAAGTTCGGCGCCCTGCGCCGTGGCCTGCCGTGCCACCTTGCCGGCCTTGACGGCAGCCGCTTTCGTCACGGCCGCGGGAGACACCTTGGCGGCTGCCGCGGCGGTCGGTTCGGCCGTCTTGGTGATTTCATCGACAGATTGATGTTTGGGCTCCGCGAAAGCCTGGCGCTCGCTCGCCGGCATCGCCAGCCACAGGGCCACGCCGGCCACGGAAAGCAGCGCCGCCGTGCCTACGGCGGCGATGACAAGATGGGCGTTCGTCTTGACAGACTGCCATGCGGACGGCCGGGCTTCATAGCCGAAGCGCACGGAAAGGCGCCGTTGTTTCGGCGCGCCGAAACCTGAAAACCCCTTCACTCCACCACCTCCAAACAAGCCGGCGTTCTTGATGCATCCCCCGCTGCCAATGCAGTCGGTCAGCGCCGGTCCTGGAACGTTTGCGGGTTCTCGGCGGATTTCACCGTCCTATCGACCCGTTGGTCGTCATTTTATCCGTGATTGTGGCATCTATGCGCCATTGCGAAGAAATCGACAAGCCGCAAGCGCGGCATCTTGACGCCTCTATATCCGGTCGCGCAGCGCATACCAGTTGAGCGCCAGGAACAGCAAAGGCGCGCGCAGGCTGCGGCCGCCGGGGAAGGGCGGTATGTTCAGGCTCTCGATCAGCTTCAGCCGGTCGCGGTTTCCGGCCACCGTTTCGGCATATAGTTTGCCGAAGAAATGGGACAGCATCACCCCGTGGCCCGAATAGCCGCCGGCCGAGATCACGTTGGGCATCACCTCGCGCACGAACGGCTTTCTCGGCAAGGTGATGCCGACATAGCCGCCCCAGCCATGCGTTATCTCGACGTCCTTCAATTGCGGATAGAGCTCGGCGATCTGCCTGCGGATATGGATGTGGATATCCTTCGGGTCCTTCACCGCATAAATCTCGCGGCCGCCGAACAGCAGCCGGCCGTCCGGGGATTTGCGGAAATAGCGCACGACGAAGCGCGAATCGTCGACCGACTCCCCGCCTGGTATGACAGGGCTGTCCGCGCCCAGCGGCACCGTCGCGCCGATGAAGGAACCGATCGGCATGACATGGGCGGCGCTGACGGGCTCGAGCGTCCCGCCATAGGCGTTGACGGCGATCAGGCATTTTCGGGCCGTGATCGTGCCCTTCGGCGTGCTGACCTGCACTTTGCCGCCCTTCGAGGAAATGCCCATCGCAGGCGTCGTCTCGAACAGATGCGCGCCCGCCGCTGCCGCCGCGCGCGCCGTGCCGATCACCAGCTTCAGCGGATGAATGTGGCCGGTGCCGGTGTCGCGCACGCCGCCGAAATAGGCCGTCGAGCCCAGGCGCCGTGCGGTTTCGTCGCGGTCCATGAAGGTGATGTGCGGATAGCCGAATCGCTCGGCCATGATGTCGGCGTGCTTGCGGTAGCCGTCCACGTAGCGCTGCTTGTGCGCCACCGACATCTGGCCGGGGCGATAGTCGATATCGATGCCGTTGGCTGCCGAGAAATCGAGGAGATGCGCCTTGGCCTCCTCGGCAAGATCGAACAGCGCCTTGGCCCGGGTGAAGCCGTATTCAGCCTCCAGTTCCTCCGCCCAGGCGCGCTGGCCCGTGCCCATCTGGCCGCCGTTTCGCCCCGATGCGCCGTCGCCGAAGCGATGCGCCTCGATCAGCACGACATCTGTGCCGGCCCTGGCGAGGTGAACGGCAGCCGACAGGCCGGTGAAGCCGCCGCCGACGATGACGACGTCGCAGCTTCTGTCGCCGTCGAGCGCGGGATAGGTCGGCCGCGCGCCGGCGGTGTCTTCATACCAGGAACGGCCTGGCGAGATGGGCGATTGGTAGGTCATGGTCGGGCCACCGAAAGCGGATGGAGGAAGGGCGAACGCGGAACTCGAGCGCGTTCATCCGTCCAATATGAATCTGCTTCCGCTTGCCTTGTTCATTGTCAAATCCGTGAGATGACTAGACGTTCAGGAGCAGATATTCCCGCTCCCACGGACTGATGACTTCCATGAAGGTCTCGAATTCGGCCTTTTTGATCGCGGCATAGGTCGAGACGAAGGGGTCGCCCAGCACCTCCCGCAGCGCCGTGTCGTTTTCGAACAGTTCCACGGCTTCCAGCAGGCCGCGCGGCAGGTCGATCTCGTCCTCGTTCGCCGTGGTCAGCACCGGCGGCTCCGGCTCAATCCGGTTCAGCATGCCGATCAGCCCGCATGCCAGCGAAGCCGCGAGCGCCAGATAGGGATTGGCGTCGGAGGAGGGGATGCGGTTCTCGACGCGGCGCGCGGCCGGGTCGGAGCGCGGCACGCGGAACGCCGTCGTGCGGTTGTCGTAACCCCATTTGTTGTTGACCGGCGCCGAGGCCGCCTGGGTCAGCCGCCGGTAGGAATTGACGTAGGGCGCCAGCATCACCAACGCGTTCGGCACATGCCGCTGCATGCCGCCGATGAAATGGAAGAACGCTTCGGTTTCGGAACCGTCCTCGGCCGAGAAGATGTTCGCGCCGGTCTTCTTGTCGATGATCGACTGGTGGATATGCATGGCCGAACCCGGCTGTCCCTGGATCGGCTTGGCCATGAAGGTGGCATAGATGTCGTGCTTGAGCGCCGCCTCGCGGATGGTGCGCTTGAACATGAACACCTGGTCGGCCAGTTCCACCGGGTCGCCGTGGCGCAGGTTGATCTCGAGCTGCCCTGCGCCCTCCTCGTGGATCAGCGTGTCGATCTCAAGCCCCTGGCTTTCGGAGAAATGGTAGATGTCGTCGATCAGCTCGTCGAATTCGTTGACGCCTGCAATGGAATAGCCGGCGCCGCCGCCGATGGCGCGGCCGGAGCGGCCGACCGGCGGGGTCAGCGGATAGTCCGGATCGGGGTTCTTGCGAACCAGATAGAATTCGATCTCGGGGGCGACGACCGGCTTGAGGCCGCGCTTGCTGTAGGCCGCCAGCACGCGCTTCAAAAGGTTGCGCGGCGTGAATTCCACCGAGCGCCCGTCCTGATGGACGAGATCGCAGATCACCGCGGCCGTCGGATCTTCCTCCCACGGCACCACGGTCAGCGTCGAGAGATCCGGCATCAGCTTGAGGTCGCCGTCATCCTCGGGATAGACGAAGCCGTTGCCGTCCTCGGGATAGTCGCCCGAAATGGTGGCCATGAACACGGCCGAGGGCAGGGCCAGCGAGGTGTTGGAGGTGAACTTGCTCGACGGCATCATCTTGCCGCGCGCGACGCCGGCCTGATCGGGCGTGATGCATTCTATGTCTTCGATGCCGCGCCATTCCAGCCAGTCGCTGGCTTCCTTCCAGTTCTTGACGCCTCGCAGATTTTTCACGAAGGCGGGTGTACGGGCGCGTTTGGGACGGACTTCCTTTTTGGCAGGCGGCATCATTCACCAGATGTGTTGCGATTTTCACACTATAGACATTCCCCCCGCAGGAAGGGAAGGGGAGCCCGCCAGCCTCGCCCAGGCGGCGTTTTGACGCTATCTTCAGGCATCGGGACAGCAGATTGATGACGACCGGCCTCACCACCATAGGCTTCGACGCCGACGACACGCTCTGGCAGAACGAGCAGTTCTTCCGCTTGACCGAGAAGCGCTTCAGCGAGTTGCTCGCCGATCATGCGGACGGCCAGGACATCGGCACGCGCCTGCTCGAGGCCGAACGGCGCAATCTCGGCCTCTACGGTTTCGGCATCAAGGGCTTTACCCTGTCCATGATCGAGACCGCCGTGGAGGTGAGCGGCGGCCGCGTGCCGACCGCCGTGATCTCGGAAATTCTGGCGGCCGGCCGCGACATGCTTGCGCATCCCATCGAGATCCTGCCGCATGCCCGCGAAACGCTCGAACAACTGGCGGGGGTCTATCGCCTGGTGCTGGTGACCAAGGGCGACCTGTTCGACCAGGAGCGCAAGCTGGCGCAGTCGGGGCTCGGAGAATTGTTCGACGCCGTCGAGATCGTCAGCGACAAGACGGCCGACACCTATGCCCGCATCTTCACCCGCTACGGCGACGGACCGCGGCACAGCATGATGATCGGCAATTCGCTGAAATCGGACGTCGTGCCGGCGATCGAAGCGGGAAGCTGGGGCGTGCACGTGCCGCACGAACTGACTTGGGTGCTGGAGCATGTGGAGGCGCCGGTCGCAGCGCCGCGATTCCGCAGCATCGCCGACCTCGGCGAACTGCCGGCCTTGCTCGAGACGATCGCCTGAAGGCGGGAACAGCCTGCGCCGGCCGGCGCCCCGCCGATCCCCGCCGGCCGATCTTCCGGTCCGCTCCCCGGTCGCTCCAATAAATGTCGATTGTGTCCTAGCGGGCTCGCTTGGCCAGGCGTTCGATCACTGGTTGCAGGCCCTCGGGCGTGATCGGCTTGGTGACGACGGCGTCCACGACGTTGTGCCGGATCGGAGCCTGGAGCGAACGGTTCCGGGTGGAAAGCATCACCACCGCCGGGGTCGTGCCGCCCATCAGCCGGCGCACGGAACTGATTTCGGCCAGCAACGGATCGCAATCCCGGTTGTCGGCGCCGCCGTCCAGCACCACCGTGCCGGGCGACAGGGCCTGCAAGGCCGGGGCGGCCGTCTCGGGAGATTCGGAAATGGGCCGCAGGCCGCAGCGCTCCACGATCTTGCAGATGACGACGCGGTTGATGGGCGATTTGCAGACGACGAGCACCTTGGAACTGTCCACGAACGGCATGTCGTCGTGTCGGTCCTGCGCGTCGATCCCGCTGGATGATGATGACATTCTGGCAACCCCCCAGCTTCAATGCACGGTTGAAGCTGGCTCGAACATGGGTTGAGATCGCGGCTCGTGTCAAGATTTGGCGGAACCGGTCTGAAAGGCGACCGGAAATCCGCGGTTTTCGCGGCGCGAATTGGCCATCGCGCCGGCCTGCCTTCCAAAAAAATCGCCCGCACGATCTTCGTGCGGGCGAGATGCTGGCTGGAGTCTTCAGCAGGGAAGTCGTTCAGTCGTGGCCCTGGTTGGTCACGATCACCGGGATCAGCAGATCGCCCCAGTTGCCGTCGCCGCCATGGTGACGCGCCGAACGCACCAACTCGACGGAAACCCCGGCCTCCACGGCCTTCATGACCGATTGATTGAGGCGGTGCAGGTCGTTGGCCAGCATGCGGATCGTCGCCTGCTGGTCGGCGTTCATGGTCGAAGATTGTTCCTCGGCCCTTTCCTTGACGCGGCTGATCGAAGCCATTGTCGTTCTCCTTCCAAAGGTCGCCTGGGGCGCCTTGCGTTGCGGTTATTCCGCCGCCGGGCGGAACTGTTCGTGCTCGGTCGATTCCTTCATCGCGGTCGTCGACGACTTGCCGCCGGTGATCGCGAGCGAGACGGCGTCGAAATAGCCGGTGCCGACCTCGCGCTGATGCTTGGTGGCGGTGTAGCCGTTGGCCTCTGCCGCGAACTCCGCTTCCTGAAGCTCCGAATAGGCCGCCATCTGCCGGTCCTTGTAGCCGCGCGCCAGTTCGAACATGCCGTAGTTGAGCTGGTGGAAGCCAGCCAGTGTGATGAACTGGAACTTGTAGCCCATCGCACCCAGCTCGCGCTGGAACTTGGCGATGGTGGCGTCGTCGAGGTTCTTCTTCCAGTTGAACGACGGCGAGCAGTTGTAGGCCAACATCTTGCCCGGATGGGCCTTCTGCACGGCTTCCGCGAACTTCCTGGCCTGGGCGAGGTCCGGCTTGCCGGTCTCCATCCAGATCAGGTCGCAATGCGGCGCATAGGAAATGGCGCGGGCGATGCACGGCTCGATGCCGTTCCTGACCTGATAGAAGCCTTCCACCGTGCGGCCCGCTTCGTGGTCGACGAAGGGCTGGTCGCGCTCGTCGATGTCGGAGGTGAGCAGCTTGGCCGCTTCCGCGTCGGTGCGGGCGACGATCAGCGTCGGCACGCCCATCACGTCGGCGGCGAGGCGCGCCGCGTTCAGGTTGCGGATATGCGCCGCGGTCGGGATCAGAACCTTGCCGCCGAGATGGCCGCACTTCTTTTCCGAAGCGAGCTGGTCCTCGAAGTGCACGCCGGCCGCGCCCGCCTCGATGAAGGCCTTCATGATTTCGAAGGCGTTGAGCGGGCCGCCGAAGCCGGCTTCCGCGTCGGCCACGATCGGCGCGAACCAGGTGTCGACCGAAAGGCCCTTGCCTTCAGCCGTCTCGATCTGGTCGGCGCGCTGCAGGGTGCGGTTGATGCGCTTGGCAAGCTCCGGCGCGGCGTTGGCCGGATAAAGCGACTGGTCGGGATACATGGCGGAAGCGGTGTTGGCGTCCGCCGCGACCTGCCAGCCGGAGAGATAGATCGCCTTCAGCCCGGCGCGGACCATCTGCATGGCCTGGTTGCCCGACAGCGCGCCGAGCGCGTTGACGAAGTTCTCCTCGTGGATCAGCTTCCAAAGCCGGTTGGCGCCGTTCTCGGCCAGCGAGTACTTGATCTGCACGGAGCCGCGCAGCCGCTTCACATCCTCCGGCGAATAGGGGCGCTCGATGCCGTCGAAGCGGCCTTCGGGCGCTGAGGGAACGAGGTTGTAAAAATCGGTCATTGTCGACTCCACTTGCTGAAACTGGTTTTCGTCGAAACCGCCGCCTCATGGGAGCTTGCGGGCGATTTCTATGTGACTTGTTTTACATTGCAGTGCCAAACCGGCCAGAAAATTCAGCAAAAAGCCGCCGATATAAGGGAAAACCTGTGTTGCGTTTGACATGAGCGCGATGTAAATTTGTAAAGATTGTAAAGGACGGGTAGGGCGGTTCCCCTACTTTCGTTGTAAAATCGGTGTAAAAAACCAATGGCCGAACAGAAGATCTTCGCCGGGCCGCGCATCCGCCGCATCCGCAACGCGAAGGGCCTTACGCAGACCTCCATGGCCGAGGGGCTCGGCATCTCGCCGTCCTACCTCAACCTCATCGAGCGCAACCAGCGCCCGCTCACGGTGCAGCTCATTCTCAAGCTGGCGTCGGTCTACAAGGTGGAGCCCGACGAGTTGCAGGGCGAGGCGCGCGGCTCCATCGCCTCGCTGAAGGAGGTGTTCGCCGACCCGCTGCTGTCGGGTGAACTGCCGGGCGACCAGGAACTGGTCGAGATGGCGGAAGGCGCGCCCAATGCCGCGTCCGCGGTCCTGAAGCTCTACCGCGCCTATCGGGAACAGGCGGAGCGGCTTTCCGATCTCAGCGAGCTCCTGGCGCGGGAGGGCCTCGGCACGGCGCTTTCGGGAACCCGGCTGCCGATCGACGAGGTACACGAGGCGTTCCAGCGCCGCCCCAATCATTTCCCGGCACTGGAGGAGGAGTCGGAAGTCTTTTCGAGCTTGCTCGATCCGGGGGACGACCTGTTCGGCGCGCTGAAGGCGTGGCTGAAGCGCGAATACGGCATCGTCGTGAAGGTCCTGCCGGTGGCGACCATGCCGAACTGGCGCCGCCGCTACGACCGCCATTCCCAGCGCCTGTTCCTGTCCGAACGCCTGTCGCCCTTCGACCAATTGCGCGAGGTGGCCATGGAGGCGTGCCTGATCCGCATGGAAGTCGCGGTGGCCGCCGGCATCGAGGGGCTGAAGCTCTCCAGCGACGAGGCCCGCCGTCTGGCGCGCTTCGAACTCGGCCGCTATGCCGCGCACGCGCTCATGATGCCCTATCCGGCGTTCCAGGCCGCCGCCCTGCGCGCCCGCTACGACATCGACGTGCTGAAATCGCGCTTCGGCGTCTCCTTCGAGCAGGCCGCCAATCGCCTGACCATGTTGCAGAGGCCCGGCGCCGCCGGGGTGCCCTTCTTCATGCTGGAGGTGAACAATGCCGGCCACGCCTTCCGCAGGGCCGGCGCGCAAGGCTTTCCGCAAAGCCGTTTCGGCGGCGGCTGCCCCAAATTGCCGATCCACGCGGCTTTCGCCCAGCCCGGCCAGATTCTGGTCGAGGCGGTGGAAATGCCCGACGGCGCGGAATTCCTCTGCATCGCCCGCACGCTGGAAGGGCCGCAGGGCGCCTTCAACGAACGCCCGCGGCGAACGGCGCTGCTGCTGGCCTGCGACATCGCCTTCAAGGACGAGGTCGTCTACGGTGCGGCGCTTCCCGGGGTGCCGGGCAAGGCAGGCGCGGTCGCCACCACGCCGGTCGGTCCCGCCTGCCGGCTTTGCGAACGGCCCGGCTGTCTTGCCCGGGCCGAGCCGCCGGTGACCCGCCCGCTCGGCCTGGACGAAATGGTCACGGGCCTCAGCGCCTTCGACTTCCAGTGAGCCGGGTTTTTCCCGATCGGTGACACAATTGCCGTCCCCGGCTGGCTCACGCCGTTGCAGTGGCTTTGCGTTAGGCGAGGACATTGTGCCGCCTGGATAGTGCGATGACGGACGCCACGACGCCTCGATCTCCTGCCATCGCCGCGACCGTCTCGCGTCGCGAGGAGCGGCTCGGCTATCTGTTGGTGTTTCTCTCCGCTCTGCTTTGGAGCTTCGGCGGCACGATCGCCCGTTTCATCGGCAATGGCGACAGCTGGACAGTGGTGTTCTGGCGCTCGACCTGGGCGGTGGCTTTCCTTCTCGTGTTCATGGCCTGGCGAGACGGCTGGCGCGGCATGTTCCGGCTGTTCCGCGAAATGGGCCTGCCGGGCCTCGTCGTGGCCACGTGCTTCGCCACCGCCTCCATCTGCTTCGTCGTCGCGCTCGCCTACACCACGGTCGCGAACATCCTGCTCATGCAGGCAGGCGTGCCCTTGCTGGCGGCACTGTTCGCATGGGCATTCCTGGGCGAGAGGGTCTCCGTCGCCACATGGCTTGCCATTGCCGCCGTCATTGCAGGCGTCGCGATCATGGTGTCTGAATCTTTTGGTGGCGCCGTATCGCCGGTCGGCAACGCGCTTGCGCTGCTGATAGCCACCGCGCTCGCGATCGCAACCGTGGTCACGCGGCGCTTTTCGCATGTGCGCATGACGCCCGCGACCTGCCTGGGGGCCGTTTTCGCAGCGGTCCTGGCCGGCCTCCAGGCGAACTCGCTCGATGTGAGCCCGCGCGACATGGTGTTCCTCTTCGCCTTTGGCGTGATCAATCTCGGTCTGGGGCTGGCCTGTTTCGCAATGGGGGCGCGACTTGTGCCGGCTGCCATCGCGGCCCTGCTGGGAACCTTCGAGCCGTTGCTTGGCCCGATATGGGTATGGCTGGTCCACTCGGAAGTGCCTTCGACACGCACCATCATCGGAGGATCGGTGGTGTTCGTAGCGCTTCTGGTCCACATAGCGCGCGAGATCGCGCGCCAATCCCGCCCCGAGCGCCCCGGCGTCACCGGAATTCCTGCGCCGAATTGACGCTGGCCGCCGGTGGCCGGCCGCTTCGGCGTTCGCTTTGCCATTGACAAGCCTGCCGGGAAGCGGGCAGGCTGCAAATAAGGCAACAACAAGGCAGGCGTTTAATTGCGCAGTTCTTTCGGTTTGCGGCCGGCACGAAATATCGTCGTCGTGCCCGGTTCCTCGACGCGGCACACGCCCGCGGCCAATCCCCCACCCGAATGACTGCCTCTGCCGCGGATTGAAGCTTGTTCCCCGCCTGAAGGCCCAATAACCTGAATTAAATCGCCGGTCTGCTTGTCCAGTGAGAACCGGCAACGGAACACTCAACGAGGGAGAATTTCATGCACCGTAAAGCGATCTGGCTGTCGGCGGCCACGGCCCTGGTGGCGCTGTTCGCGCTTGGCGCGCAGGCGCAGGAGCGCGTGGTCAACGTCTACAACTGGTCGGACTATATCGACCAGTCGATCCTCGCCGACTTCACCAAGGAAACCGGGATCAAGGTCGTCTACGACACCTTCGATTCCAACGAGATCCTCGAGACCAAGCTGCTGGCCGGCGGCAGCGGCTATGACGTCGTCGTGCCCACCGCCAACTTCCTGTCGCGGCAGATCCAGGCCGGCGTCTTCCAGAAGCTCGACAAGTCCAAGCTGCCCAACCTGAAGAACATGTGGGACGTCATCACCGAGCGTACCGCAAAGTACGATCCGGGCAACGACTACGCCATCAACTACATGTGGGGAACGGTCGGCATCGGCTACAACATCGACAAGGTGAAGGCCGCTCTCGGCACCGACAAGATCGACAGCTGGGATGTCGTCTTCAAGCCGGAGAACATGAAGAAGCTCAAGGATTGCGGCGTGCATTTCCTCGATTCGCCGACCGACGTCATCCCTTCCGCGCTGAAATATCTGGGGCTCGATCCGGAGGACAACTCGCCGGAGAACCTGCAGAAGGTGGAGGACATGCTGCTGGCAGTGCGGCCCTATGTGCGCAAGTTCCACTCCTCGGAATACATCAACGGCCTGGCCAACGGCGACATCTGCGTGGCGATCGGCTGGTCGGGTGACGTGTTCCAGGCGCGCGACCGCGCCGACGAGGCCAAGGCCGGCGTGCATCTGGCCTATGCCGTGCCGAAGGAGGGCGCCGAGATGTGGTTCGACATGATGGCGATCCCGGCGGACGCGCCGCATGTCGAGGAAGCGCACGAGTTCCTCAACTTCATCATGAAGCCCGAGGTGATCGCCAAGTCGTCGAACTTCGTCTACTACGCCAACGGTAACAAGGCTTCGCAGCAGTTCATCAACAAGGACATCCTCGACGATCCGGCCGTCTACCCCGACGAAGGAACGATGAAGAAGCTGTTCACCGTCGGCGCGCTCGAACCCAAGACCCAGCGCAACGTGACGCGCATGTGGACCAAGGTCGTGACCGGTCAATAACAAGTCGCCTTGCGGCTTCCGGAGCGCCCGGGAGCCGCAAGCCAAGGCTTTGCCAGAGCAAGCACGGAGCAGGATATGAAATCGCTGGGCAGCATCCGCAGGGATTTTGCGCCGTGGAACGACCCCAAGGCAAAGCCGTATATATTTTTCGACAAGGTCACCAAGAAATTCGGCGACTTCACCGCCGTCGACAATCTTTCGCTGACCGTGTTCGAGCGCGAGTTCTTCGCCCTTCTCGGGGCCTCGGGCTGCGGCAAGTCCACGCTGCTGCGTATGCTGGCCGGCTTCGAGGAGCCGACCTCCGGGCGCATCCTCCTGGACGGGCAGGACCTTGCGGGCATCCCGCCCTATCGGCGGCCGGTCAACATGATGTTCCAGTCCTATGCGCTGTTCCCGCATATGACGGTGGAGGCCAACATCGCCTTCGGCCTGAAACAGGAAGGCATGCCGAAGCCCGACATCGCAAAGCGCGTCGCCGAGATGCTGAAGCTGGTGAAGCTGGAGCAGTTCGCCAAGCGCAAGCCGCATCAGCTTTCCGGCGGCCAGCGCCAGCGCGTCGCGCTCGCGCGCTCCGTCGCCAAGCGGCCCAAGGTGCTGCTGCTCGACGAACCGCTCGGCGCGCTCGACAAGAAGCTGCGCGAGGAAACCCAGTTCGAACTGATGGACCTGCAGCAGGAACTGGGGCTGACCTTCGTCGTGGTCACCCACGACCAGGAGGAGGCCATGACCATGGCCGACCGCATCGCCATCATGGACAAGGGCGAGGTCATGCAGGTGGCCACGCCGGCCGAGGTCTACGAGGCGCCGACCTCCCGCTTCGTCGCCAATTTCGTCGGCAATGTGAACATGTTCGAAGGCAGGATCGCCGGTCGCTCCAACGGCAGCGTCAACATCGAAGCCGGCGATGGCGTGAATATCCTGACCGAGGCGGCCGAAGGCGTGGCCGCCGGAACGGACGTCGTCTTCGCCATCCGGCCGGAGAAGATCAAGGTTTCCTCGGCCCGGCCCGCCGGCGCCGTCAACGCCATCGAGGGCGAGATCTACGATATCGCCTATCTCGGCGACATGACCGTCTATCTGGTCAGGCTGGACGACGGCCGGATCGTGCGGGCTTCGAGCATGAACGCGGCCCGGCTGATCGAGGATCCGCTGACCTGGAACGACCGGGCCTGGGTCTCCTTCCGGCCCGACGCCGGCGTCGTGCTCACCAGGTAGGGGCGAACCGATGGCCGATGCAGCCCTTTCCGCCACGACCGGTTCTGCCGACCAGTCGCTTGCCATGCGAGCCGCTTCCGGTTTCGTCAGCCGGCTGGTCGTCATCGTTCCCTATCTGTGGCTTCTGTTCTTCTTCCTCATCCCCTTCGTCATCGTCTTCAAGATCTCGCTGTCGCAGTCGGCGATCGCGATGCCGCCCTACACGCCGGCGCTCGACTTCAAGGATGGGATCGCGGGCTTCCTCGCTCCGCTGAAGCAATTGAGCTTCGACAATTACGTCTGGCTCACGCAGGACGCGCTCTACTTCAACGCCTACGTCTCCAGCGTGACAATTGCGGCGATTTCGACCGTGCTGACCCTGCTGGTCGGCTATCCGGTCGCCTACGGCATGGCGCGCGCGCCCGCCTCGCTGCGCCCCACGCTGCTGATGCTGGTGATCCTGCCCTTCTGGACCTCCTTCCTGATCCGCGTCTACGCCTGGATCGGCATCCTGAAGCCCGAAGGCCTGCTCAACCAGCTGCTTTTGAGCATCGGCGTCATCCACGAGCCGCTGGTCATCCTCAACACCTATACGGCGATCTTCATCGGCATCGTCTATTCCTACCTGCCGTTCATGGTGCTGCCGCTCTATTCGACGCTGGAGAAGATGGACAATTCGCTGATCGAGGCGGCCAACGATCTCGGCTGCCCGCCGATTTCGGCGTTCTGGAAGATCACCTTTCCGCTTTCCCTGCCGGGCGTCGTCGCCGGCTGCTTGCTGGTGTTCATCCCCGCCGTCGGCGAATTCGTCATCCCCGACCTGCTCGGCGGTTCGCAGACGCTCATGATCGGGCGCACGCTGTGGAACGAGTTCTTCAACAACCGCGACTGGCCGGTGGCGTCCGCCGTGGCCATCATCCTGCTGCTGGTGCTGGTGATCCCGATCATGATCTTCCAGCATACGCAGGCGCGCGCCCAGGAAGGCGACAAGTGAGGGCCCCGCGATGAACTCGACCTGGAGCCGCTTTAACATCACCTCGATCGTGCTGGGCTTTGCCTTTCTCTACCTGCCGATCGTGCTTCTGGTCATCTTTTCGTTCAACGAGTCCAAGCTCGTCACGGTCTGGGCCGGCTTCTCGACCAAATGGTACGTGTCGCTGTTCCATAACCAGGGACTGATGAACGCGGCGTGGGTGACCATCCGCGTCGGACTGATCTCGGCCTCGGTCGCCACTGTGCTCGGCACGCTCGCGGCCCTGACGCTGACGCGCTACACGCGCTTCCGTGGGCGGGTCCTGTTCACGGGCATGGTCTTCGCGCCGCTGGTCATGCCCGAGGTCATCATGGGCCTGTCGCTGCTTTTGCTGTTCGTCGCCGTCGGCCTCGATCGCGGCTTCCTCACGGTCACGCTGGCGCACATCACCTTGACCATGTGCTTCGTGGCCGTCGTGGTGCAGTCGCGCCTGCTCACCTTCGACCGCTCGCTCGAGGAGGCCGCCATGGACCTCGGCGCGCCTCCGGTCAGGACCTTCTTCCAGATCACCCTGCCGGTGATCCTGCCGGCCGTGATCTCAGGCTGGATGCTGGCCTTCACCCTGTCGCTGGACGATCTCGTCATCGCCTCCTTCACCTCCGGGCCGGGCGCCACCACCCTGCCCATGAAGATCTACAGCCAGGTGCGGCTGGGCGTGACGCCCGAGATCAACGCCGCCTGCACCATCCTCATCGCGGTCGTCGCCATGGGCGTGATCGCGGCGTCGGTCGTCAACAAGCGGCGCGAGGTGCAGCGCCAGCGCGACGAGCACGCTGCGCAGAGGGCCTGAGACGCAGAGGGCCTGAGACGCAGAGGGCCTGAGGCAAGACAATTTTGGCCGGCGAAGGCGGCAGGGGGTCCTGCCTGCCCCGACATCAGCGCTGCCCAAGCAGTTCAGGGAAACGTGAAGCGGTTTTCCGTCCGGAACCCGCATGCAAAAGATGGATGGTTCCGGCGTTTCCGTGAACGGCGAACCGACCTATTCCGCGTAGGGCCTGCGGTTGATCGGCGAGATGAAGGGCGTGCTCCAGGTCCCCCCGACGAAGAAGGAGGTTTCCTTTTGGGCCGGGGCCGGGGACGGGGCTGGTGCCGGGGCCGGAGCCGCTGCCTGCGGCGCCGGCTGCTGGCCGTTCTGGCCGGGCGCGGGGGCATTGGGAGCCTGGCCTGGCTGTTGCGGCTCCGGGGCGGGCGGCTGGCCGTTGGCGGGTGTGGCCGCCGGGGCGGGTTGCTGGCCGCTTGCGGCCGGCGCTGCAGGGGCAGGCTGCGGACTTGACTGAACCACGTCGCCGCTCAGCGCCAGGCCGCGGCCGGCATAGGGCACGATACCCGCCAGCCAGAGCTTGGTCTTGCCGGCGCGCACCTCGGCCTTGTCGAGGCGGGCGACGCCGCGCGAGATGGTCGCCTTCAACTCGGCGCCGTCGATCGGCAGATTGCCGTCGGTGACCTCGTCCAGCGGAAAGAATCCGCCTTGCTCGTTGTGCTTGAGGAAATCCGTCAGGTTGAAGCCGTTGAGGTTGCCTGAGCCGAAATTGGCCGTGAACGAACCGTCGGCGTTCTCCAATATCGTGTCCCAGGCCTTGCCGGGGCCTTTCAGGATGAGCGAAACGGTGCCGGTGCCCGTCGGCACCAGCCGTTTCATGCCCGCCGCATCGGCGAAGGCCGCTCCGTTGATGTCAGAGGCAAGCAGCTTCATCTCCACCTGCGTGCCTTCCGGCCGGCGGTCGAAGCGCAGGCCGGTCTGGATGTTGCCGCCGAACGCGGTGGCGTCGGAAATATCGAAGACGGACAGGCCGTTCTTGATCTGCACGGTCGCCGCCACGTCGGCGAGCTGGATGGCGCCGGCGGTGGCATGGGCCGCCGAAAGCCGTAGGTCCAGATTGAGGCGGTCGGCGAAGCCGTTGTCGATGTCGTCCGGCACCTGCTTGACGGAAGCCAGTGGCGTGAAGGCCGAGAGGAAGGCGCGCAGGTCCAGCGTATCGAAGGCCAACGTTCCCGAAACCACCGGCAGCGCTTCGGCGAAGGATATGTCCAGGACGCCCATGCCGGAATTCTTGTCCAGCGCGATCTCGGAATTATCGAGCTTCATGCGGCCCGAACCGGCGCTGAACTTGCTGGAAACCGAAACCGCGCCGACGGCCGTTCCCGGCGCGATGCCGGCGCCCGTCCATTCCAGCACCCGACGCAGCGACGGCGCCGAGAATTTCATCTGGCCGTCGACGAAGGCGTTTTGGGCCAGGCCCGCATTGCCGGTGAAGGAGAAATTGGCCGGGGCCGCCTTGAGCGAGGCGGTCACCGGCGCTGTGCCGCCCGCCAGCAGCAGCAGCGGCTTGGCCGACGACAGGTCCACCGCCACGCTCTCGCCGCGCCAGATGCCGCTGGCCTGGAGGCTGGCGGCATCGTTGAGCGCGGACCAGGATGCCTGGCCCGTCAGGCTGGTGATGACCTCCGCGTCGGCATCCTTCACGCGCGTGACGACCCGGCCGTCGCGGAACTCGACGCTGCCGAACTCGTCCGAAGGGAGTTTGCCGGTATCGGGATTGGCGGGATTGGCCTGGACCACGGCCCGCGCGGCGTCGACGGCGCGCGCGATGCGGCCTCCGGTGGGAATGGCCGGCAGCAGCAGGCCTCCGGCAGTCGGTTCAGTGCGTATGGTCGGCCGGATCAGCCGGACCGTCGAGAACACCACGTCGCCGCGCAGCGCCGCCAGCGCGGACAGATCGATCTCCACGCGCTCGGCTTCGATGACCGGAGGCTCCTGCGCTTCCGTCCATTTGGACAGCGTCACGTCGGTTAGCACGGCGCTGAATTTCGGCCAGACCTGGATCTGGGGCGTTCCCTGGATCGCGACCCGGAAGCCGCTCCAGGCGCTCATTTCCCAGGCGATCCGGTCCCGCACGATCCGCGTGGACGCCACGTAGGGCAGGGCGGCAACGGTCAGAGCCGCCAGAAAAACGACTGCAACAGCTGCCCAGATAGCCCGCCAGATCAAAGGTGATGGCATCTCGCCTCATGTGCTCGCGTTCTGTCCAAGCGCGCAAAGGTGTAGTGTCTGGCACGCGCATTTCAAGTCTTTGTGGCTAGGTGAAGGCATTTGCGCACATGGGTGACGTATTCGGGCCGCCGCCTTGCGCGCTCCGGATGCCATAGGCATAAGCGGTGCGAAGCCGGAGGAGAGCCATGGCCGATCAACAACCACTGTGGAGCCCAAGTGCCGAGCGGGTCGCCGCATCCCCGTTGACCGCGTTCACCGAGGCGGCGGAGCGAAGGGCCGGCGCGACCTTCGCCTCCTACGCCGAACTTCACCGCTGGTCGGTGGAAGAGCGCGAGGCGTTCTGGGACCTGGTGTGGGATTTCTGCGGCGTGATCGGCGACAAGGGCGCCAGCGGCGGGACCGAACGCATCCTGGCCGACGGCGACAGGATGCCGGGCGCGGCGTTCTTTCCCGATGCCAGGCTGAACTTCGCCGAGAATCTCTTGCATAGAACGGGCGCCGAGGAAGCCATCGTCTTCCGCGGCGAGGACAAGGTCGAGCGCCGGCTTTCCTGGAACGAGCTTCAACAGAGGGTCTCGCGACTCCAGCAGCTTTTTGTCGAGATCGGCGTCAAGCAGGGCGACCGCGTCGCCGCCATGATGCCCAACATGCCGGAGACAGTCGTCGCCATGCTGGCCGCCGCGTCCATCGGCGCGGTGTTCTCCTCCTGCTCCCCGGATTTCGGCGAGCAGGGCGTGCTGGATCGTTTTGGCCAGATCGAGCCGGTCGTCTTCATCGCCCCCGACGGCTACTGGTACAACGGCAAGGCCATCGAGGTGGCCGACAAGGTCGCGGCCGTGGTCGCCAAGCTGCCGAGCGTGAAGAAGGTGCTGATCGTCGATTATTTCGGCACGGCGGCGGATGTGGCCGACACCATCGACAAGGCCGCCTCGTTCCACGACGCGCTCGAAGGCTTCGCCTCCAGGGCTCTCCGTTTCGAGCGGCTGCCGTTCTCCCATCCGCTCTATATCCTGTTTTCCTCCGGCACCACCGGCATTCCCAAATGCATCGTGCACTCCGCCGGCGGCACGCTGCTGCAGCACCTGAAGGAGCACCGGCTGCATGCCGGGCTGGTCGAGGGCGACCGCTTCTTCTACTTCACCACCTGCGGCTGGATGATGTGGAACTGGCTGGTGACGGGCCTTGCCTCCGGCGCCACGCTGCTGCTCTACGACGGATCGCCCTTCCATCCGAACGGCAACGCGCTGTTCGACTTCGCCGATGCCGAGAAGATGACCTATTTCGGCACTTCGGCGAAATTCATCGATTCCGTGCGCAAGGCGGAACTGAAGCCCATCGCCACGCACGACCTGTCCAGCGTGCGCACCATCTCGTCCACCGGTTCGCCCCTGTCGCCGGAGGATTTCCGTTTCGTCTATCAAAGCATCAAGAAAGACGTGCACCTGGCCTCCATTTCGGGCGGCACCGACATCGTGTCCTGCTTTGTCCTCGGCGTGCCGACCGAACCGGTGTGGCTCGGCGAAATCCAGGGGGCCGGTCTCGGCATGGCGGTAGACGTATGGGACGACGAAGGCCGGCACATGCCGGCCGGCAAGGGCGAACTGGTCTGCACGAAGGCGTTTCCCTCCATGCCCGTCGGTTTCTGGAACGATCCGGACGGCCAGAAATACCGGGCGGCCTATTTCGAGCGCTTCGACAATGTCTGGTGCCATGGCGATTTCGCCGAATGGACCGAACATGGCGGCATCGTCATCCATGGCCGCTCCGACGCCACGCTGAACCCGGGCGGGGTGCGCATCGGCACGGCCGAGATCTACAATCAGGTCGAGCAGATGCCGGAGATCGCCGAGGCGATCTGCATCGGCCAGGAGTTCGAGGGCGACGTGCGCGTGGTGCTGTTCGTGCGGCTGGCGGCCGGCGTCAAGCTGGACGACGAGCTTGAAAAGCGCATCCGCACGAAAATCCGCACCGGCGCCAGTCCGCGCCACGTTCCTGCCCGCATCGTCGCCGTCACCGACATTCCGCGCACCAAGTCCGGCAAGATCACCGAACTGGCCGTGCGCGACGTCGTTCACGGCAGGCCCGTCAAGAACAAGGAGGCGCTCGCCAATCCCGAAGCGCTCGACCTGTTCCGCGACCTGCCGCAACTGGCGCAATGACGGCGCCGCGGCATGGTTAAGGAACGGTATCGCCTGAATTTACCTAGATTTCAGGAGTGGTACACTTCGGTAAAGTTTCCCGGCGGCAGGTAAGGATTTGTTAAGGGCCGCCCCGGATAGTTGCGGGTAACTTGAGGGAGAAATCCCGTTCCCGTTTGCGGGAACAGCCTTGCTTCAAGCCCCGTTGTGACGAAATCCCTATTTCTTCAGGCGTCCTCTTGGGCGCCTTTTCTTTGAATCACTCGGCCAGCACGCGCGTGGACGGGAAGGCGATTTCCACCAGGGTGCCTTCGCCGGGCGTGGAGGTGATGGTGAAGCGGGCGCGGTTGGCCTCCACCATGGCCTTGGTCAAGGGCAGGCCGAGCCCCGTGCCGTCGCCGCGGCCGCGTTTCAGCGCGTTGATCTGCTTGAACGGCTTCAGCGCCTGCTCGATCTCGGCCTGGGTCATGCCGACGCCGGTGTCGCGCACCCGCATCACCACGTCGCCCGACGCCTCGTAGGCGGTGGAGACGATCACCTGCCCGCCGGCCTGGGTGTAGCGGATGGCGTTGGACAGGATGTTGAGCGCGACCTGCCGGACGGAGCGCAGGTCCGCCACCACTTCCGGAAGCTTCGAGGCGAAGCTGGAGCGGATGATCACGCGCTCGCGATTGGCCTGCGGCTGCATCATGGCGACCGTCTCGGCCAGCGTATCGTTGAGCGAGACGGCCTCGTAGTCCATCTCCTGCTGGCCGGCCTCGATCTTGGAGATGTCGAGCAGGTCGTTGACCAGATCGAGCACATGGTTGCCCGAACGGTTGATGTCGCGCAGATAATCGCGGTAGCGGTCGTTGGCGATCGGGCCGAACTTCTCGTCCACCATCAGTTCGGAAAAGCCGATGATGGCGTTGAGCGGCGTGCGGATCTCGTGGCTGATGCGGGCCAGGAAGTCCGTCTTCTGGGAGGAGGCGCGCTCCGCCACCGCGCGGGCCTGCGTCAGGTCTTCCTCCGCCCGCTTCCATTGTGTGATGTCGCGCATCACGGCGCAGAAGCCGCTGTCGTTGGGCAGGCGGCCGATGGTCATGAACAATGGAATGAAGCGCCCCTGCGCCTCGCGCCCGATCACCTCGCGCCCGTCGTTCAGCACGCTGGCGACGCCATGGTCGGAAAGCCCGTTCAGGTAATCGCGCGCGGCGCGCTGGCTCTCGATGGCGAAGAGCGAGGCGAACGGCTTTCCGGCGACGTCGTCGGAATCGAAGCCGAACAGCGCTTCCGCCGGTCGGCTGATGGAGCGGATCGTGCCGTCGCGGTCGATCAGCACCACGCCGTCGGTGGCCGTGTCGATGATGGTGCGCATCTCGGCGACCCGTGCCTTCAGCCCGGAAATATCGGGCTGGGCCTGCCCGAGGCTGGTTGCTTGCCCGGCCGCCTGGGCAGCGTGCTGCAACACCTCGTCGCCATGGCGGCGCACCACCAGCATCAGGGCCTTGCGCCCCTTCCACGGCACGGAGCGCAGGATCGCATCGGCCGGGAATTCGCGTCCGTCCCTGGTATGGATCCTCAGCGCCCTATCGGAACCGTCGCCCGTGCCATCTTCGTGCGGATAGGGATCGGCGAAGAGTGCGCCGAGCCCGCCGGCCTCGTCCAGGTCGTCCAGGTCGGCATAGCCGGTCAGCGCCAGGAATTCCTCGTTGGCATAGTGCAGCACGTCGCCGGAATGGATCAGCAACGGCACCGGCAGCTTGGCCAGGATCGAGGTTTCGGGCTCCGGACGAGCCGCCGTCGCAAAGGCCGCCGGCAGGAAGCCGTCGTCGTGCCCCGGTCCCGCTTCGAACTGCCTTGCCACGGCGGGCTGCTGCTTCGGCGCCTCTTGCGGGGAGGGCTCGGCCGCTGTCGCGGGTTGGTCTGTGCCGCTGGAGACAGTGGTGTCGGCGGCGCGCGGGGCGGCCGGCTGCTGTTCTTTCGCGGCCGGCAGGGTTTCGTCATCGCGAGCGTCGGCCAGATCAGCCGCCGCGATGCTGTCGGCGTCTTCCTGCGCCCCTTCCTTGGCGAGAAGGCCGGTGTGACGCTCCACCAGATCGAGCAGCGAGCGGGCAGGCCTTTTCGTGTGCGGCGGCTCTTTCGGCTGCGGCTGCTCGGATGCGGGGGGGGCGGGCGGCGCTTTCGCCTCGGCCGGACTATTGCCGGCGTCAGGCGCGTCGGGGCCCTGGCCGGAATGCGTGCTGTCCTTCTTCAGCCGTTCGCCGATTTCACGGAACGCGCTGCGCTCCACCACCGACAGGGCACGGTCGGGGGCAGCCTGCCGATGTTCCGCCAGCCGGATGACCTTGTCGGTGAAACGGCGATCCGGTTTGGACACGATGGCCAGCGCCGGCACTTCGCCCCGAAATGGGTCGGAGCCCGGCGGAGCGGCAGTCGGCCCGGCCGGCGGTTCTTCCTTTTCACTTTCGTCCTGCGAGGCGGACGTCCCTGCCACGTCGTCCGCTTCGCTGGGCGGCGCGTTGGGCGTCAGCGCCAGCGCGATGCCCTCCGGATCAGGAACCGCATCCGCCATGCGCGCCACGCCGAAGCCCCGGAAACCTTCGAACACGCGGTTGCGGTCATAGATCGGGAGTGCGGCCAGATCGACCGGAACCCGCAAACCGGTGCCGGCGACCGGCCACAGCACCGTGCGGCCGGACCAGGTGTCGCGCCGCTGCAGAAGGCCCGCGATTTCCCCGGAAGGGTCGAGGTCGAAGGCGGTCGCGACGTCGCGGAAGCGCCGGCCCACTATGTCGGCTGCGGGCTCCCCGACCGTGGCCGCGAATTCCGGCGAAATCGCGCTGAAGGCCCCGTCAGCGTCGGTTCTCCACACGAAGCGGACGGGCGGCGCGGCACGCTCGCCCGTCTCCGCGAGGCTCCGCTCCGCGGAAGGTCGGGGAGACGGCGCGCCGTCCTCGGCTGTTTTTCCGGACTGCGCCGCGCCACGCTCGCCATTGAAGTACCAATGGTCGTGCTGGTGACCTTCCGCGACAGGCGCCGCCGTGGTCTCTGCGCCGGAAGGTTCGGCATCGGGGGCTGTTTCTTCGGTCCCGGGTGCCTGCCGTGCGGCCACGCCGGGCTGTTCGCCGACGCCGGCGGCTGCCGGCATTTCGGCCTCTTCCTCGTCGATCACGACCAGAAGATGCTTTGCCGGTTCGTCCACCAGCCTTGCCAGCCCCGCCGGCAGGGAGCGGGACCCCGCCTGCACGCGCCGCCTGACGATCCGCTCGCCGCCGCCGCCACGCTCGGCGGCCAGCGCCGCCAATGTCTGCCTGGCGATGCCGAGCGCCTCGAAACCGTCCGAGGCAGCCTCGACATTGCCTTGCGCATCGATGAAGGCGAGGAACTGGCCGTCCTGCGTGAAGCCGCCGATCGCACGCGCGGCGATGTCGGCTGCGCCATGGGATTCGGCGTTCGCGGCCGGCACGGCCAGCAGCACGGCTTTTTCGCCGTCCGGCATCGTGATCGCGCTGGCGAGGCAACGCACCGCCTGGCTGGTCATGCCGGTCGCGATCCGCAGCATCAGCGCGCGATCACGGCCAATGTCGGGATAGCCGCTGGTCGCCATCACCTGCCGCCTTGCCACCGGGGGCAGCGCTGCCGAAGAGCCGATGGCGGAATCGATGTCCGCATGGCCCAGCAGGGCGGCACCGGGTCCGTTGGTCCAGATCACCTGTTCGAGATCGGCGGACAGGATCAGCAGCGCGTCGCTGGCGGCAAATCGCGAGCGGACCTCATCGAGCACGGCGACGTCGAGGAACGAGTAGGTGGCTGACGGCATGCGCTCGGGCGACTCTCGCGGAGATGGCACATTAATGCTTTGTTAATAAAACCCAACCGCTTCAAAATCCACAAGCCTCGGCTGCCGGCCAGCGGTTTTTGGCCGCTTGGTTAATGCGGGGCGGGCCATGCCGGGTCAGGTTTTGCTGCATTGCAACAAAAATATTGCAATGCACAAGAAAACGCGCTATATGGCACTCATTCATGAACGGCGCGGCTTAGCGCCGGGGCCGTGCCACCGTGAAAGGATGGAAAATGACCAAGTCCAAGACTGCTGAAGTAATTGGAAATGTCGAATTCCCGAGCTTCGATGCTTCCAAGACGACCGACCAGTTCCGTGCCTTCGCCGAGAAGGGCGTGGAGCAGTCGAAGGAAGCCTATGCCAAGCTGAAGACCGGCGCGGAAGAGGCTCAGAAAGCTTTCGAGACCAGCTACAAGAATGCCAAGTCGGTTTCCAGCGAGCTGTCGCTGAAGACCATCTCGGCCCTGCGCGCCAATGCCGAGGCCAATTTCTCGCATCTCGAGGCGCTCGTCTCCGCCAAGTCGCTGTCCGAGGTCATCGAGCTGCAGACCTCCTTCCTGCGCAAGCGCGTCGAGATGGGCGTCGAGCAGGTCAAGGACTTCCAATCCGTCGCCACCAAGGGCGCCGAGGAAGTCTCGCGCCCGCTCAAGAGCGTGGTCGAGAAGGCCTTCCAGGACCTCAAGGTCGCCTGATCTTCCCCGGGTCCTCGCGGACCCGGTCCGGAAGGCGAGGCAAGTGGTCGCATTCCCTTTTCCGGACATGTACGGTAGATCAGCGCCATCAAGAGATACCCGCAGACGGAACCTCCTCCCTCCGTTTCCGGGGCGACCAGCCGGTACCTCCTCCCACCGGCTCGGAACTGGAAAAGGCCGGCACCTCCTCCCGCCGGCCTTTTCTTTTTTTCTCCCGTTCCCCACATGAAGCATCGGAACGGGGACAAAGGGACCGGAACGGACTTTACTGTCCCAAAAGCCTTGAATTAAGTTTCGATTGCCCGTAAGGACGCTTCGCCGAATGAAGGAGCGCGGCTGAACAGAAGGTGAGCCTTTCGTTTCGACCATGCCTTGGCACTTGTGCCGTTGTAGCTCAGATGGTTAGAGCGCCGGATTGTGGATCCGGAGGTCCTCGGTTCGATCCCGAGCAACGGTACCACCTCCCGGAAAATTGGGCGGGCAAACTGGATCTGGCGGCGTGACAGGCGAACGCATCTGCTTTCTCAGCGCAACTTGTATCGAACGCCGGCCGACTTGCCGGAACGCGCCGACTCGGATTGAAATGGGACAGGCAACGACCTGTCGGTTTGCGCGTTGAAATTGGTGGCACGAGCGTACACGGAAACGGGCACGGCAACGGGTTACATGCAATGAATGCACACGCGATCGAGTTTCTCCAGGAATGGATCGACGAGAAGTGCTGCCGGGCACCTTCTCATCCCAGCAGGATCGAGAAGCAGGCAGAGACGCTCGCCAAGGAATGCGCCGCAGAGGCCGCAGAGGCCGGCATTCCGCTGGAGGATCTTCAGGACGAGGTTGGCGACATTCAGGATCTGATCGCCGCCAAGCTCGAGGATGCCGCCGAGGCGGAGCAGGAAAAGTCGACCGCTTCGGTCGTGCCGCTTCACAGGTCCTGAGGCTGCTGCCCCGAGACCTTGGGCCTGCGGGCCTTTGAGCTTTCAGAAAAGAGAGCCCTGATCGCCGGGTTTTGCCGGGCTGGCAGGCCTGGCTTTCGCGCCTGCCTTGGCGGGCGGACGTCCGGCGGCGGATTCGCCGGTGGCGATGGCATTCGCCGAGCCGTCGGCGAAGCGCAGCTCCAGCGCCATGCCGGATTTCACGTCAGCCGACCGCCGTACCAGGACCCCCGACGCGTCGAGCACCAACGCATAGCCGCGATCGAGGATCGCCTGCTCCGACAGCTTGAGCGTCGAAAGCAGCCGGTCGGCCTGCGTCAGCCGCAGGCGCAGCCTGTCGAGGCCGAGCGTCATGGCCTGTTCGTGCCTGCGGCTTGCTGATCCCAGTCTGTCCCGTGCCGCGCGGCCCGCCTGCAGCAACGGCCGGATGCCGATGCGCGCCTGCACCGTCGCGAGCCGCTGGCGTTTGCTTTCCAGGGCGGCGCGGGCGCATTTCGGCAATTGGTCCGCAGCGCGCCGGAATTCCGCGCGCCTTGCGGTCGCGATCGCGCGCAACGCCGCCTGCGCCCGCAGGAGGTCCCGGTCGGTCAGCTTGCGCCATTCCTCGATCCGCCTCGACAGCGTGGCCGGCGAAAGTTTCGTGCTGGAAAGCCGCGCCCGCTTGCGCTCAACCCCGTTGGAAAGTGCCCGGCCGAGACGGCCCGTGGCCTCGTCGAAGCGGCGGCGCGGCACGGCCAGCAATTGATCGGGCGAGGGAATGGCGCGCGCGGCGGCGCGGGCAGCCTGGCGCCGGCGGTCGAGCCCGCGCGACATGCAGGCCCTGAGGCGCGCCGAAAGGCTGGCGAGCGTCGCCTCCAGTTCGGCCTTGACCGGCACGGCGATCTCGGCCGCGCCGGTCGGCGTCGGCGCGCGCACGTCGGCGGCGAGATCGATCAGGGTCCAGTCGGTTTCGTGGCCAACCGCCGAGATGACCGGGATGGCGGAAGCGGCAACCGCCCGTGCCAGCGCTTCGTCGTTGAAGCCCCACAGATCCTCCAGGCTGCCGCCTCCGCGCGCCACGATCAGCAGGTCCGGCCGCCGGATCGCGCCGTCCGCCGCGAGCGCGTTGAAGCCGTTGACGGCTGCCGTCACTTCCGCGCCCGCCGTCTCGCCCTGCACCCGCACCGGCCAGACCATGATATGCAAGGGGAAGCGGTCGGATATGCGGTGCAATATGTCGCGGATCACCGCGCCGGTCGGCGAGGTCACCACGCCGATGACGCGCGGCATGTAGGGCAGTGGCCGCTTGCGCTGAGGATCGAAGATGCCTTCCGCCGCCAGCCTGCGCTTGCGTT
Organism: Mesorhizobium sp. SP-1A; assembly: GCF_032460275.1. Taxonomy (NCBI): domain Bacteria; kingdom Pseudomonadati; phylum Pseudomonadota; class Alphaproteobacteria; order Hyphomicrobiales; family Phyllobacteriaceae; genus Mesorhizobium; species Mesorhizobium sp. SP-1A. The sequence continues at coordinate 525,032 of NZ_JAVXZD010000001.1, forward strand.
CCTCCAGCAGCGCCATCAGCGCGCCGGCCCCGGCGGGTTCCAGATTGTCGATGACGATCTGGTATTTGGAGGAGCCCGGATAGGTGGTGAGCTTGCCGGTGGCGATCACCTCCATGCCTTCCTCGGGGCGGAAGCGCAGCCGGCTCATCGTGCCTTTCCAGACCACGGCCTCCAGCCGCGCCCGGTCGTCCTTCAGCGCGAAATAGGCATGGCCGGAGGAATGCGGCCCGCGATAGCCGGAAATCTCGCCGCGCACCCGCACATGGCCGAACGTGTCCTCGACCGTGCGCTTCAGTGCGCCGGAAATCTCGCTCACCGTATATTCGGTGGCGTTGGTGCGTGATTCGAAAGCCGCGTCGCTCATCGTCGGATAGGGGCGCTTTCGGGCACCGGGGTCAAGTCGTGCCGGCGATAAATGCGGGCAGCGGCAGTCACCAGCCGGGCATGATCTGGTTGGGCCTGGTGCGCTTCATCTTGGTGAAGGGCAGGGCCGCGAAATCGAAGCTTCCCGCCTCTTCCACGGCCGGCACGGTGATGTTGTCCAGGCTTTCGCAGATGTGGCGCGCGAGCGCGTCGACGATATCCGGCTGGCTGGTCTGGCCGCGCATGATGCCGATGCGGCAGTCCGGCAGGGCGCCGAACCCGTCGGCGTCGCCAAGCACCCGCATGCCGGGCCTGAGCGCGCATTCGGGCAGCACGGAGATGGCCAGCCCCGAAAGCACCGCCGCCGCGATGACGGTGGCCGAAAAGGACGAGAACAGCACGCGATAGTCGCGGTTCTGCCGGTCCAGCACGTCGCAGGCGGCGCGCCGCCAGATGCAGTTCGGCCGGCCGAAGGCCATCGGCAGCACCGGTTCCTCATGCGTGGCATGGTTCTGCGAGGATACCCAAAGCAGCGGCTCGCGCCGCACCACTTCCGACTGGCCGCGCGCGTCGTTGTGCGTCACCAAGGCGATGTCGAGATTGCCCCGCTTGATATGCTCCACGAGGCCCGGCGTCGGCTCGCAGACGACGGTCAGTTCCACGCGCGGGTTGGAGCGGGCGAAACGCGCCATGATCTCGGGCAGAAAGCGGTCGGCATAGTCGTCCGGCGTGCCGATGCGGATCGTGCCCTCCAGACGGCTGTCGTCGAAGGCGGCCAGCGTCTCGCGGTTGAGAAAGAGCAGGCGCCGCGCATAGGAAAGCAGCCGTTCGCCCTCCTCGGTCAGCTTGTTCATGCGGCCGTCCTTCTCGAACAGCGCCTTGCCGATGCGCTCTTCCAGCCGGCGCATCTGCATCGAAACGGCCGATTGCGTGCGGTGCACCTCGTCCGCCGCCCGCGTGAACGAGCCGGTGTCGGCGATCGAGACGAAAGTCTGCAGCTGGTCGAGGTCGAGAGGAGCCTTCATCGCCGTGATCCATCATCGCTTCTGATGATAAAGATTAAAAACATTCGTTGGATTAATCAATCGGTCAATGCCAGATAGACATCGTCCACATGAAGGCATGTCGAAGGGGTTTTGGCCTCCGCGTTCCGGCGGCAGGCAGCCACTTTCGTGCGCTTCCGGATGAGAAGGAGATGGACGATGAGCACGTATGATTTCGCTTCCCAGGCCTCGCGCATCACGACGCGTCCGGCGGCTGCGGTGCGCGTGTTCGCCGTAGCCTCCGGCCTTTATCGAACCTGGCGCAATCGCCACGCCTTTTATCGGCTCACCGAAATGAGCGATGCGGAACTGGCCGATATGGGCCTCACCCGCGCCGACATGCGCGCGGCAAGCGCCTTGCCGTTCGCTGCCGATCCGACCGTGAAGCTGTGTGCATTGGTCAGCGAGCGGGCGAAAATGATCGAGGCCGCGGCGCGCAAGGTAGCCTGACGTTTTCCAGGTCGCGCTTCCGGCGCGTCCCAGCCATTGCAGGCTCCCCACCCCGCCGGTCTCCCACCGGTCGCCTGCATTCCTGCCCGGTCCCTCACGGACCGGGCTTTTTCTAGCCGTTACTCGAGGTCTAGTCGGGATCTTACAGCCATATTGAGATCCATCTTGCATCTGACCTCTTCATTGTTGACTGTCGTTCGATTGCCACCGGCATCGTACGGAAACTTAAAGTCAAAAGCTTCCGGACCACTCTCTTTTTCGTGAAGCATTTCCAGACGGGCGACAACACCATCCGCCCAAATTGGCCGCTGTGCAGCTTCCACCCAGAACAGAACATAGCCGGGCCATGAGCGCTCGACGAACCAGTCGGGTGCATGCCGCATAGCTTCGCGATGAATGCCCGCATACGTGAATGCCATCAGCGACGGTAAATCTTGCCAAAGGGAAAGAGTTGATGGTGCCCAGCCGTCGCCGCGATCGTCATAGAAACGCGGGTAAACCTGTTTCCCCCAACTCTCCGGTCCAGGCTCGCCATCGTAGCCGGAGCGGGCGACGAAGCCGTCGCTTCGCTCGGCGATCAGGAAATTCAGATCGTTTCGGCGATGGAAGCCTTCATTTACAGGATCGTCGGTGGGACGACGGAACATGCCGAAATTATAGATTGCCAACAGTTTCATGATTGGACGTGGCAATGACCCTCCTCGTCTACCGGCTCCGGTCCATGCCTTGGCGGAACTGGTCGAAGATCGATTCCACGCCTTTCTGGTAGTCGTCTCGCTGCTGGCGGCCGGTCTCGAACATCTTGCCGAAAATATCGTCATAGGGGGTCTTCGGCCGGCCGCTCGGATTGGGCTCCGGCTGCCGTCCGGAAGGAGGCGGCGTGTCCTCCTGGCCGCCGCCCAGCATCTGCTCCAGTATCTTGCCCCAAGGATTGTCGCCGAACGGGTTCTGGGGGGACGGGTTCTGAGGCGTCTGCGGCTGCTGTTGCGGGGCGCCGGCCATCCCGCCGGCCTGCTTCATCATCTGCTCGAGGATTTGCCCGAGCGGGTTGTCGCCGAAGCCGCCCGGCTGCGCCCGGCTGCCGGGAACCTGCCCGGTCGACTGCTTGAACAGGCCGCCCATGATCATGGAGGCGATCACCGGCAGCATCTGCTGCAGAAGCTGCTGGCCAAGCCCGGTGGCCTGCGCCGCCTGTGCCGCCACGGCCCGCGACAGGTCCTTGGAGCCGAAGATCTGGCCGAGCACGTCGTTGCCCTGCTGGACGCCCTGCGGCGTGAACGCCTTGCCGGCGTCCTCGAAATATTTGGCGTGGCTGCCGCTGGCCATCGCATTCATGAAGGCGCCGAGCCCGTAGGGGTCGGCCGCATTCTGCTTCAGACCCTGCGAAAAGGCCGGCAGCAGCGCGTCCACCGCCGCCTGTGCCTGCTGCTGCGAAAGGTTGAACTGCCGGGCCAGGGCCTCGATGCCCTGGCCGTTCTGGGCCTGGGCCAGCATGTCGAACAAGGAAAGCATCTTTCTCCTCCTCGATGACTTATCGAGAGAGCCTAGAGCATTTCCGGCAGAAGTGTGAAACGGTTTTGCGCCCGCAGATGCGCGGGCACAGGCACATCCAACGCTTCGGCTGCCGATAGGCGCCGCATTCGAGCCGCGCCTTCGCGCCGCCTCAATAGGCGTATTCGAGGAAAACCGGCTCGATGGAGCCGCCCCAGCGCGTATGGTAGGCGGAAAGCATCTCCTCGGCGCTGGTCGTGCCGCGCGAGACCACCTCGTCCAGCGTGTTGAGGAACGAGGTTTCGTCGTAGCCCTCGCGGTTGAGCCGGGCGCGGCGCTTCAGCCCGTCGCGCGAGATCGCAAGCACTTCGCGCGCCATCTCGCGCAGCGTGATGTTGCGGAACGGCGCGGAAATCCCTTGTTCCGGCACCGCGTCGCGCATGGCGCGGACTTCCTCGTAGGTCCAGTTCGCCGTCAGCGCCTCGACGGCGTCCAGTGCGGTCTCGTCATAGAGCAGGCCGACCCAGAAGGCGGGCAGGGCGCAGATGCGCCGCCAGGGACCGCCGTCGGCGCCGCGCATTTCCAGGAAGCGCTTCAGCCGCACGTCGGGGAACAGGGTGGAAAGATGGTTCGCCCAGTCGCCGACCGTCGGCATGCCGTCGGGTATCTCGTTGCGCGCCGCGCCTTGCATGAACTGCCGGAAGGTGTAGTGCGTCATGTCGTGGTAGCGCCCGTCGCGGATGACGAAATACATCGGCACGTCCAGCGCCCATTCGACGTAGTCCGCGAAGCCGAATTCCGGCGAGAAGCAGAATTCGAGCAACCCGGAACGCTGGTTGTCGGTGTCGCGCCAGATGTCGCCGCGCCAGCTCTGGAAGCCGTTCGGCCGTGCATCCGTGAAGGGCGAATTGGCGAACAGCGCGGTGGACAGCGGCTGCAGCTTCAGGCCCACCTGCATCTTGCGGCGCATGTCGGCTTCGCTCTCGAAGTCGAGATTCACCTGGATGGTGCAGGTGCGGTACATCATGTCGAGGCCCTTGGTGCCGACCTTGGGCATGTAGCGCGTCATGATCTCGTAGCGTGATTTCGGCATCACCGGCGTTTCGGCGAGCGTCCATTTCGGGCTGCCGCCGAGGCCGAGGAAGCGGATGCCGAGCGGTTCGGCGATCTCGCGCACCTGCGCCAGATGCGCGTTGCCTTCGCGGCATGTCTGGTGGATCGTTTCCAGCGGCGCGCCGGAAAGCTCGAACTGGCCGCCCGGTTCCAGCGAAATCGCGCCCTGGCCGGTCGGCTCGACCAGGCCGATGATGCGGCCGTCGTCCATGATCGGATCCCAGCCGAGCTTCTGCTGCATTCCTTCCAGTATGGCGCGGATGCCGCGATCGCTCCCATAGGGGACGGGCGCGTTGCCGTCGACATAGAACGGGAATTTCTCGTGTTCAGTGCCGATCCGCCACCTGTCGCGCGGCTTGTTGCCTTTCGCCAGCCAGGCGACGAGCTGGTCGGTGCCTTCGACCGGGCGGGAATCGGTAGTGTCGCGCGCCATATGAACCTCTTGCGGACGAGCGGAGAGCCGCCGCTACTTGGACATATGGGATCGGCCGATCAAGCGAAAAATCCTGACCCAGGGCTCAATGGCGCTTTATCAGGGCGCAGTGTGACCGTTGTCACCAATCGCCGATCGTCGCCTGCATCACCGCGAGCGCCGCCACGGCTGCCGTATCGGCCCGCAGGATGCGCGGTCCGAGCGGAATGACGCTCACGAACGGCAATGCCCGCAGCATGCGGCGCTCGTCTTCCGAAAAGCCGCCTTCCGGCCCGACCAGCAGGGCGAGTTTCGTCTCCTTGACGGCTTGCAGCGCCGGCAGCGGATTGTTGGTGGCGGCGTCCTCGTCGCAGAATACCAGCCGCCGTTCCTTGTCCCATCCGGCCAGCAACCGGTCGAGCTTCTCGCTTTCGCGAACTTCCGGGACAGCCAATATGCCGCATTGCTCGGCCGCCTCGATCACATTGGCGCGCAGGCGTTCGATGCCCGGCTTGGCGACCTGCGTGTGCTGGGTGATGACCGGCTGCAGCACGCCCGCGCCCATTTCCACGGCCTTCTGCACCAGATAGTCCAGCCGCCCCTGCTTCAGCGGGGCGAAGCAATAGACGAGGTCGGACAGCGGCGGCTGCGGCCGCTGGAGGTCCTGGACGACAAGCCGGACGGCCTTTTTCGTCTTTTCCGAGACGGTTGCCGACCATTCGCCGTCCCGCCCGTTGAACAGCAGCACCTGCGCGCCTTCACGGAGCCGCAGCACATGCATCAGGTAATGGCTCTGCTGCGGGCTGGCCTCGATCCCGGCGCCGGCATCGAGGGCGTCGGGCACGAACAGCCGTTGCATTCTGTAGTTTGCGCGCATTCCCGTCCAATGCGGCAGCCCGGCCCGCGCAGTCAAGCCTTGGCGGATCGATGCCATGCCGGCCGGTAGCCGTGCTTCAGCACCGCCACTGTCGTGGCGGGCGTCAGAAGCCGGAGGGTGGGCCCGGCAAGCGCGCTGAAATCTCTCGGCGCGCCATAGCCGGCGAAGGACCAGCGCAGCGCCTTGCCTCCCAGCAGGGCATGAACTTCCGATTCCGTAGCGACCATGGCGCCGTCGGGCAGGGCGGCAAGATCGTCCGGCTGGATTTCCGGAGCGTGGCCGACAGAGGCCGGCCGCTCCCTGTGCAACCTGCGGTCCAGCATGGGCGCGCGCGGCTGCGCGATGCCGAAGGCCGCACCGAAGCGCCCGACGAAGTCCTTCGCCCGCTCGCGCCGGCAGAAGAAGCAGGGCCGGTGCCCGGCGGCCAGCGCCGTCACCTCGTCCAGGAAGAACAATTCGGTCCAGCCGGCCTTGCCGCCGGGCCGGTTGCGCCCCATGGGCTCACGTCGCCGCCCGCCGAATGCGCATTCGCAGATGATCCAGGCCTGCAGCGCCCAGCGCTTCCTGAGCAGCGTCTTCGTGTCCGGATCGTGGATGATGCCGCGATTGCCGGTGAACATGCCGCGTTCAGGCACGGCATGGATGGTCCCGAACGGATCGACGCGGTTTTGCAGCGGCATGGCGTTCGTTCCTTCCCTGTCGGCTACTCTCTGTCGGCCGCCGGTCTTGGCGGAAACCGTGGCCTCTGATACCGCATGTCGGGTCCGTTTCCTGACAGGATGATCATGCGCGTACTGGTAATCGAAAACTATGGCGATACCGGCCTCGGGCAGGTCGGGACCGCGCTGGACGAGGCCGGCGCGGAACTGGACCTGCGCCGGCCGTACCGGGGCGACGAACTGCCCTCGGATCCTGCCGCTTACGATGCGCTCGTCATCCTGGGCGGCGGCCAGAACGCGCTCGCCGACGACGAATACCCCTATTTCCCGGCGCTTCTGTCCCTGACGCGCGATTTCGAGGCCGCCGACAAGGCGGTGCTCGGCATCTGCCTCGGCGGGCAGTTGATCGCGCGTGCCTTCGGCGGGCGCAACCAAGTGGGCGGCGCCACCGAATTCGGCTGGCATCAGGTCTGCCTGACGGAAGGGGCCAAAGCGGACGCGGTGCTCGGTTCGTTGCCTGAGGTTTTTCCGATCTTCGAATGGCACGACGACACCTTCACGCTGCCGCCGGATGCCGTTCGCCTGGCTTCCAGCAAGGTGGCCGAGAACCAGGCCTTCCGTGTCGGCCGCGCGGTCTACGGCTTCCAGTTCCATTTCGAGGCCCATCGGCCGATGGTGCGCCAGTGGAGTAGCACCTTCGCGCAACTGATCGCGCAACGCCGTCCCGACTGGGCGGCTCGCTTGCCGGACGAGGAGAAAAGCCACGGGCCGCAGGCCGATGCGGCTGGCCTCGCCATCGCCCGAGCCTGGGTCGCAGTCATCTGAGACCATGCTGCCGCAGCGTCACCGTGGCGGATTTGGCACGGTGACGCGATTCATGCTGTGGACTCTGCTTTCATCCTTGGAGTGTGTCCGCGCTCTGCCCTAGAAGGCGCCGGCTTCGCATCCGCAATGCAACGGGCCGGCGCACGGGCGACATCCTGTCGATACGAGCTGAAACCAGAAGCGAAGCGGAAACTTTGTCGCGACTTGTTCGTTTCAACGCATTGGTAACCGAGACGGTCCATGGTGAGCAGACCCAAACCCGAGATGACTTTCGTGAAAGCAGCGCTTCTGTCTCTTGCCATGCTGGCCGCCATCGTGCTGTGGGGCACCGGCATCTATTCCGCCGACGCGGCCAACGACCATAACGCCGTGGATGGCTACGGCGTCACCGCCTCCCTGCGCTGAACCGCGCCACCTTCCCCTATCGTGATCAGCCGCTTCGCCTGGCCTTCGACGGCCAGCGCGGTGAGTGTGCCCGAGCGCCAGGCGTAGCTGTCCAGGTTGACGCGGTTGGGCAGCACTTCGGCTCGAGGCACGGGCGTATGGCCGTGCACGATCAGCCTGGGGTGCAGGCCGGGCCAGCTTAGGAACGGGTCGCGGATCCAGACGAGGTCGTGCGGGTCCTGCCTGTCCAGCGGCACGCCCGGCCGGATGCCGGCATGGCAGAAGAAGAAGTCGCCGGCCTCATGGGTGTAGGCCAGCGACGACAGGAAATCGACATGCTCGGGCGGAACGGCCGCGGCCAGCGCTTTGCGCGCGACGTCTCCCGGATCCGGCGGCAGTTCGACGCCGTAGGAGCGGGCCGTCGCGTCGCCGCCGTTGCGGACGAACAGGCCGTTCACGTCCGGCATCGCAAGGAAGTTCTGCAACCCGACCTCGTGGTTGCCGATCAGCATGATATTGCGCGGCTCGCGCTCGCGTGCCGCGATCAGATGGTCGATGACGCCCTTCGAATCGGGACCGCGATCGATGTAGTCGCCGAGATGGACGATGCGCCAGTCGGACGGGCGGTCGCGTTCGATCTCGTCGCGGATCGCCCGGTGCATGGCCTTCAGCAGGTCGAGCCGGCCATGCACGTCGCCGATGGCGTAGAGCCGCACGCCCTGCGGGGCGCGCGCCTCGCGGAAATGGATCCCGGCGCTCACGCCGGCCGGGCCTCCGGTCGGTAGAGCATGTCCTTGCCGACGTCGCGGATGTCGCGCTTGCCGCACAGCGCGAGCGTGGTCTCCAGTTCCTTGCGGATGATCTCCAGCGTGGTGGTTACGCCTTCCTTTCCGGCGGCGCCCAGACCATAGAGGAAGGGGCGCCCGATATAGGTGCCCTTGGCGCCGAGGCAAAGCGCCCTCAGCACGTCCTGGCCCGAGCGGATGCCGCCGTCCATATGCACCTCGATCCTGTCGCCGACGGCGTCCACGATCTCTTCCAGGACGGAGATGGAGGAGGGGGCGCCGTCCAGCTGCCGGCCGCCGTGATTGGAGACGATGATGGCGTCTGCGCCCGTGTTGGCGGCCATCACGGCGTCCTCCTTGTCGAGGATGCCCTTCAGGATCAGCTTGCCGCCCCAGCGCTCCTTGATCCATTCGACATCGGCCCAGGAAAGTCGCGGGTCGAACTGCTCGGTCGTCCACGAAGACAGCGAGGCGAGATCGCCGACCCCCTTTGCATGGCCGACGATGTTGCGGAAGGTGCGGCGCTGCGTCCGAAGCATGCCCATGCACCAGCGCGGGCGGATCGCCATGTCGAGTATGTTCGGAAGCGTCAGCTTCGGCGGCGCCGAAAGCCCGTTGCGAACGTCCTTATGGCGCTGGGCGAGGATTTGCAGGTCGAGCGTCAGCACCAGCGCGGAGCATCTGGCGGCCTTGGCGCGCTCGATCAGGCTGAGGACGAAATCCTTGTCGCGCATGACGTAGAGCTGGAACCAGAACGGCTTCTTCGTCACCGACACCACGTCTTCGATCGAGCAGATGCTCATGGTGGAAAGCGTGAACGGCACGCCGAACTCCTCGGCCGCCTGCGCGGCGAGCATCTCGCCGTCGGCGTGCTGCATGCCCGTCGAGCCGGTCGGCGCCAGCGCCACCGGCATCGAAACCTGCTCGCCGATCATGGTCGAGGCGAGCGAGCGGTTGGTCATGTCCACCAGAACGCGCTGGCGCAGCTTGATCTTGCCGAAATCCTCCTCGTTGGCGCGATAGGTGCTTTCGGTCAGGGCGCCGGAATCGGCATAGTCGAAGAACATCTTGGGCACGCGGCGGCGTGCCTGCTTTTTGAGGTCGTCGATGGTAAGAAGCATTCCCATGCCTGGTTTCCTGGTCTTGCGGCCGTTCCGGCCTACTGGTTTCGATCTGTCTTGCGTGAAATTTCCGTCTCGCCGGCGCGCTGCCTGAGCCTGAGCCGCGACACGCGCTGCCAGTCGTCCGTACGTTCGGCCTGCACCATGGAGCGCTCGACATAGGTGATGTGGTCCATCGCCGCCTTGCGCGCCGCGACGGGATCGCCGGCCTTGACCGCAGCATGGATGGCATGGTGCTGGGCGAGCAGGTCCTCGCGAGCGCCCGGAAGCGCGAAGACAAGCAGCCGGTGCCGGAAAATACCCTCCGACAGCAGCCGGTAGCAGGACCGCAGCGTGTGCAGCAGAATGATGTTGTGTGCGCATTCGCCGACCGCGTGATGAAACTCGACGTCGATCTCGGCCTCGTCGTCGAAGTCGCCGGTACGGTGCGCCTCGTCCATGCGTTCCATGATGCGGTCGAGCAGGGCGAGGTCGTCGGCGGTGGCGCGCCGGGCTGCATATTCCGCCGCGACCCCCTCGATCTCGCGCCGGTACTCCAGATAGTCGCTGGTCGCTTTGCTGTGAGTGGAGATCAGCTCCATCACCGGCTTGGAGAACACCTGGCCGATCACGTCGGCGACATGGGTTCCGCCGCCGTGGCGCGTCACCAGCAGGCCGCGTGCCTCCAGCGCTTTCAGCGCGTCGCGCAGGATCGGCCGCGAAACCTCGAACTGCCTGGCAAGCTCGCGCTCGCCGGGCAGGCGGTCGCCGGCGCGCAGCACGCCTTCGAGGATCAGGCTCTCGATCTGGACGATCACCTCGTCGGCGGTGCGCGAGTGATCGATGCGGGAGAAGATGTCGTTCAACGGAATGTCCGGGCGAGAAGGCTCGGCTGTAAGATACGAGCCGAGGCCGCAACTGGTCAAATAATTTATCCAATTATCGGCCCGCGGCCGGGCGCCGGCCGTATCGGCTTCGCGCGGCGATGCCAAATTCACGCTGCGTGTCGTCTCGCACGGCCCGCAACGCACGTTCCCGAAAAGTGGAACCGGCCGCATTTGTGCGGTGCAAGGCAATTCCACCTTGCTGCAAAATGCTCTAGAGGAGTGTCGTTTGCAGGCCAAGGAAGCCGCGGGGAACGATCGTGTCGGAAAATCCGTCCAGCCTGGAATTCCGGCCGCGCGCCAGCGGCTCCGTAATGGGGTTCCCCGCACATGGCGGGCGCTCCGGCGCGCTGGGCGAGGTCCATGCCCGGCCGCACCCGCTTGTGGCGGCGCCGCGCGTGCTGATCCAGCTTTCCTTCGTGACCGAGGGCGGAACCGGCGTTGACCACGCCGTGCTGACCGAACTCTCCATGCGCGTCGGCATCGCAGCGCCGGACAAGCAGGCCCGCCACCATGCCATGAAATGGGGCAACGGCTCGCTGCGCTGGGAGCGGCACACCGAGTTCTCGACCTATCTGTGGGAGGGATCGCTGGCCGAAGCCGGCCGTGCGCAGGAGGATTCGCCCTTCGGCAACGGCTTTTCCCCGCCCGGTACGGTCATTTCCGGCATCCGGCTGGAGATCCGCAAATGGACCGCGGCCGCCGAGAAACTGATCGCGGGCTTCGATCCGACGAGCCTGTGCTATTCGCTGGTCGAGCGCGGCAAGGCGGCGATCGTCACCGACTTCCGCCAGGACGGCGACGGCCTGACCCGCATGCTGATACTGGACCGTGGCTTGACGCCGGCCAGCACCGGCGCGCTGTCGCAAAGGCTGGTGGACATCGAGACGTATCGCACGCTCGCCATGCTGGGCCTGCCGCTGGCGCTTTCGCTGTCGGTCAGGGTGCGGCGCATCGAGGACAAGCTGGCAGTCATCACGCGCGAGATGAAGGCGGCCGAAACCCGCGACAACCAGAAACTGCTTGCAGACCTGACCGAGCTTGCCGCCGAACTGGAAGCGGACGCCGCCTCCAGCCTCTACCGTTTCGGCGCCAGCCGCGCCTATGACGGCATCGTGCGCGAGCGGCTGGAGGCGCTGGAGGAAGAGGCGGTGCCCGGCTACGACACCTGGGCCGGTTTCCTGCGCCGCCGCATGGCGCCGGCCATGCGCACCTGCCGCTCGGTGGAGGAACGCCAGGCGAACCTGTCGCGCAAGCTCACCCGCGCCACCACGCTCTTGCGCACCTGGGTCGATGTCGAGGTGGAAAGGCAGAACCGCGACCTGCTCGCCTCCATGAACAATCGCGCCCGCCTGCAACTGCGCCTCCAACAGACGGTCGAGGGCCTGTCCGTGGCGGCGGTCTCCTATTATGTCGTCGGCCTGATCGGCTATCTCGCCAAGGGCGCCACGATTTTCGGCCATGCCGTCGCGCCGGAAGTGGTCACCGGTCTCTCGGTACCGGGCGTTTTGCTGGCTGTCTGGTGGGGCGTGCGCCGCATCCGCCATTCCCACGCCGAGCATTGATTGCCGGCCGCCTGTTGCCGTGCCGGGCGCCAGCGGCCATTTGACGCTGCGGAAGGTGTTTTCCATCTGCCCAGACCCGCTTCGCCGAAAGCACGGTTTGCATGCGCGGCGGCCAACAGGTAAAAGCTTTTTACCACTTTGGAGCGTGGCCCGAAAAGCTTGAAGCGTTTTGCGGAAAGCGGGCATGCTTGACGGGGACTTGCAGCGGGAGGCCATCATGTCCGCACCGGCCATGCCGAAACCGCAGGAGGCGACGCTCGCCCGCCGCGCGGAGATCGTCGCCGACATGCGTGCCATCGTGCCCGGCGAAGGCGTCGTCGACACGGTCAGCGAAATGCGGGCCTTCGAGACGGACGGGCTGACCGCCTACCGGCAATTGCCGCTGGTCGTGGTGCTGCCCGAAACGGTGGCGCAGGTGTCCCGCATCCTCAGATATTGCGACGAGCGCGAGATCCGCGTCGTGCCGCGCGGCTCGGGCACCTCGCTGTCGGGCGGGGCGTTGCCGCTGGAAGATGCGGTCCTGCTGGTGATGAGCCGCTTCAACCGCATCCTCGAGATCGACTATCCCAACCGCACGGTGACGGCGCAGCCCGGCGTCACCAATCTGGGCATCACCAACGCGGTCGAGGCGGACGGCTTCTATTATGCGCCCGATCCGTCCTCGCAGATCGCCTGTTCCATCGGCGGCAATGTCGCGGAGAATTCCGGCGGTGTGCACTGCCTGAAATACGGCCTCACCGCCAACAATGTGCTCGGCATCGAGATGGTGCTGATGAACGGCGAGGTGGTGCGCCTCGGCGGCAAGCATCTGGATGCGGAAGGCTACGACCTGCTTGGCGTCATGACCGGCTCGGAAGGGCTGCTCGGCGTGGTGACGGAGGTCACCGTGCGGATCCTCAAGAGGCCGGACACGGCGCGCGCGCTGCTGATCGGCTTCCCGACCAGCGAGCAGGCAGGCCAATGCGTGGCCGACATCATCGGCGCCGGCATCATTCCCGGCGGCATGGAGATGATGGACGGTCCCGCCATCCGCGCCGCCGAGGATTTCGTCCGCGCCGGCTATCCCCTGAATTGCGAGGCGCTGCTGATCGTCGAACTGGATGGCCCGGCCGTCGAGGTGGATCATCTCATCGGCGCGGTGGAGGCCATCGCCATCGGCAACGGCTCCACCACCTGCCGCATTTCCGCCGACGAACAGGAGCGGCTGGCCTTCTGGGCCGGCCGCAAGGCGGCGTTTCCGGCGGTGGGCCGCATCTCGCCGGACTATTACTGCATGGACGGCACCATTCCGCGCAAGGAACTGCCGAAGGTGCTCGCCGGCATGCGTGAGCTATCGGAAAAATACGGGCTCGGCGTCGCCAATGTCTTCCACGCCGGTGACGGCAACCTGCATCCGCTGATCCTCTATGACGCCAACAAACCCGGCGAATTGCACAAGGCCGAGCAGTTCGGCGCCGACATTTTGCGGCTGTGCGTCAAGGTCGGCGGCGTGCTGACCGGCGAGCACGGCGTCGGCGTGGAAAAGCGCGACCTGATGCCGGAGATGTTCGACCAGATCGATCTCGACCAGCAGATGCGGGTCAAATGCGCCTTCGATCCGAACCATCTGCTCAATCCGGGCAAGATGTTCCCGAAACTGCGCCGCTGCGCCGAACTCGGCCGCATGCATATCCACGCCGGCAAGCTGCCGTTCCCGGACATTCCGAGGTTTTGATGCTTTTCCCCTCTGCTCCCTGCCTATCTGCTTGCGACCCGCACCCATGACCAGCTTCACGCCCGCCACAGCCGAGGAAGTGCTCGCTGCCGTGCAATGGGCCGCCGCAGAAGAAGCCCCGCTCGAAATCCTCGGGCACGGCTCGAAGCGTGGTATCGGCCGGCCGTTGCAGACGGAACATGTGCTCGACCTGTCGAAGCTTTCCGGCATCACGCTCTACGAACCGGCCGAACTGGTGCTGTCGGCCCGGGCCGGCACGCCGCTTGTGGAAATCGAGACCCTGCTGGCTGACAACAAGCAGCAGCTCGCCTTCGAGCCGATGGACTACGGCCCGCTCTTCGGCCAGCCGCCGGGACGCGGCACCATCGGCGGCGTGCTGGCCGCCAATGTTTCCGGTCCACGGCGGCTGAAGGCCGGCGCGGCGCGCGACCATATCCTCGGCATAAATGCCGTTTCCGGCCGCGGCGAGGCGTTCAAGTCCGGCGGGCGCGTGGTCAAGAACGTCACCGGCTATGATCTCTCGAAAGCGATGGCCGGGTCGTGGGGCACGCTGGCCGTGCTGACCGATGTCACTTTCAAGGTGCTGCCGGCCGCAGAAACTGAAAGGACCGTGGCCGTCCGCGGCCTGCTGGACGATCTCGCGGTCGCCGCGATGGCGCTGGCGCTCGGCTCCAGCGCGGAGGTCTCGAGTGCCGTGCATCTGCCCTATCCGGCTGTCTCGAAGGTCGGCGGCCTGGGCAGCCAGCCCGCGACGCTGCTGCGCGTGGAAGGCTTCGGCCCTTCCGTTTCGGCGCGCGTCGAAATGCTGGAAAACCTGCTGAAGAATGCCGGCCCGCTGGAAGAGATCGCGCACGAAGCCTCGCGCGCCCTGTGGCGCGAGGTGCGCGATTGCGTTCCATTCGCTGGCGGCGACAAGCCGTTATGGCGCGTTTCCATGGCGCCGTCACAGGCGCATCAGATGGTGATGGCGCTGCGCATGCGGGCGCCCGTCTCGGCCTTCTACGACTGGCAGGGCGGTCTGGTCTGGCTTTCCATGGAATCGGGCGAGCCGGAGGCCGAACTCCTGCGCGCATTGGTGAAGAATTTCGGCGGTGGCCACGCCACGCTGGTGCGCGCGGCGCTGGCGGATCGCGCCGCGGTCCCGGTCTTCGAGCCGCAGCCGCCGGCCCTGGCGGCGCTCTCGGGGCGCCTCAAGGCCGAATTCGACCCGAAGGACATCCTCAATCCCGACCGCATGGGCCGGGAAGGCAGAGACGCGGCCTAGAACGATGCAGACCAGTTTTTCACAAGCCCAGCTTGCGGACCCGCATGTCGCGGAATCGGAAAAAATCCTGCGCAAATGCGTGCATTGCGGCTTCTGCACCGCCACCTGCCCGACCTACGTGACGCTCGGCAACGAACTGGACAGTCCGCGCGGGCGCATCTACCTCATCAAGGACATGCTGGAGAACGGCCGCGCCGCCGACAGGGAAACGGTCACCCATATCGACCGCTGCCTGTCCTGCCTGTCCTGCATGACGACCTGCCCCTCAGGCGTGAACTACATGCATCTGGTCGATCACGCCCGCGTCCATATCGAGAAGACCTATCGCCGTCCGCTGCCGGACCGGCTGATCCGCGCGATGCTGGCCTTCGTGCTGCCCTATCCGTCGCGCTTCCGCGCTGCGCTGAAGCTGGCGAAGCTCGGCAAGCCCTTCGCGGGGCTGCTCGAAAGGGTTCCGGCCCTGAAGCCGTTGGCGGCGATGCTCAGGCTTGCGCCCGCAGCAATTCCGGCTGCCTCCGCCGCAAAGGCCGAGGGCTCCATGCCTTCGGGAGCAAAAGGACGCGTCGCCCTGCTGGCGGGGTGCGCGCAACAGGTGCTGGACCCCGCCATCAACGAAGCCACCGTTTCGCTGCTGAACCGCCTGGGCATCGAGGTCGTGCAGCCGGACGGGGAGGGCTGCTGCGGCGCGCTCGCCCACCATATGGGCCGGGAGGAGGCCGCACTTGCCTTCGCGCGCCGGAACGTCGACGCCTGGACGCGCGAGATCGACAATGGCGGGCTCGACGCCATCGTCATCACCGCCTCGGGCTGCGGCACCACCATCAAGGATTACGGCTTCATGCTGCGCCTTGATCCCGCCTATGCCGCAAAGGCGGCGGTGGTTTCGGCGCTGGCGAAGGACGTGACCGAATATCTGGCCGGACTCGACCTGCCGGATCCGGCGAACAGGCCGGGCACCGTGGTCGCCTATCATTCGGCCTGCTCCATGCAGCACGGCCAGAAGATCACGCGCCAGCCGAAGGAATTGCTGGCGCGGGCCGGCTTCGTCGTCAGGGAGCCGCGCGAGGGGCATCTGTGCTGCGGCTCGGCCGGGACCTACAACATCCTGCAGCCGGAGATTTCCGCGCGCCTGCGTGACCGCAAGGTCGGGAACATCGAGGCCACTGGCGCCGAGGTCGTCGCCACCGGCAATATCGGCTGCATCACACAGATCGCCGCGGCGACCCGGCTGCCGGTGGTGCACACCGTGCAGTTGCTCGACTGGGCCTATGGCGGGCCCAGGCCGGAGGAACTTGCAGAGGCCAACCGGAAAAGGACGGCGCGCTGAGCCTAAATCGGCCTATTCCGCCGCGAGTTTCGAAGGACCGGTCGCATAGGTCGCTTCATAGGCCGCGCGCTGGCGGTTCAGCGCCACCATGGTGTTGCGCATCAGGATCGCCACGGTCAGCGGGCCGACGCCGCCCGGCACCGGCGTGATCCAGGAAGCGACCTCCTTGACGCTGTCGGCATCGACGTCGCCGACGATCCGGGTCGATCCGTCGGGCAGCGTCTCGGCATTGATGCCGATGTCGATGACGGCCGCGCCCGGCTTCACCATGTCGGCCTTGATCAGCCGCGGCTTGCCGACCGCCACGAAAAGCGCGTCGGCACGGCGTGCATGCGCGGCGACGGAGCGCGTCATGTGGTGGCAGACGGTCACCGTCGCGCCTTCGCTCATCAACAGGAAGGCGATGGGCTTGCCGACGATCTCGGAATGGCCGACGACCACGACTTCCAAACCCTTCAGGTCGAGCCCGGTCTCCTTCAGCAGTTCCACCGATGCGGCGGCCGTGCAGGGCGCCAGATCGAGCTGGTTGTAGACGATGTTGCCGATCGACGCCGGGTGCATGCCCTCGACATCCTTCAGCGGATGCACGGCGGCCTGCAACGCCTTGATCGGGATATGCGGCGGCACCGGGCGCTGGATGATGATGCCGGTGACGCGCGGATCGGCGTTCATGCCGTGGATGGCGGCTTCAAGCTCCGCTGCCGTCAGGTCGGCGGGGAAGCTGCGCTCCTCGAAGTCGATGCCGGCGAGCTCCGCCTTGGCGCGCTGGTTGCGCACGTAGACCTCCACCGCCGCGACATCGCCGACGGTGATGGAAACCAGCTTGGGCGGAAATCCCTCGTTTCGCGCCTGCTCCGCCGCCTCGCGTACCGAAGCGAGGATGCGCTTGGCCACTGGGCCGCCCTTGAGATAGCGACTGTCGCTGGACGATGACATCGTCAATCCCGCTTTTTGAAAAACCCGGATAGGCCGGGACATAACAATTCCATGTCCTCGATGACAATGCCAAAGTAAAATTTATTTCCTGCGTGCCGGTACACCGGCCCGGCGGTCCGCTAACGGTCCGCCAACGAAAAGGGCAGCACGGCTTTCACCGGCTGCCCTTTCGCGACCGGCCATGTCCCCACATGGCCCGTCCCCCGTTGTCCCTGCGACGATCCGGGAATCGACCCCGGATCGCAATCCGGCACGGAAGCTACATCACAACGACCGTGGTTCCAACCTTCACCCGTTCATAAAGATCGACCACATCCTCGTTGCGCATGCGGATGCAGCCCGAAGAGACGGCGCCGCCTATGGTCCAGGGCTGGTTGGTGCCGTGGATGCGATAGAGCGTCGAGCCGAGATAGAGTGCGCGCGCGCCGAGCGGGTTCTCGATGCCGCCGGCAAGATAGGTCGGCAGATATTTGCCCTTGGCCTTTTCCCGCGCGATCATCTCGGCCGGCGGGCGCCAGTCCGGCCATTCGCGCTTCTCGCTGATCTTGTGGGTGCCGGCCCATTCGAAGCCGGGCTTGCCGGTGCCCACGCCGTAGCGCCGGGCCCTGCCGTCCCGCTCGACCAGATAGAGGAAGTTCTGGCGCGTATCGATGATGATGGTGCCGGGCTTCTGCGGACCGTCATAGGCGACCTCCTGCGGCAGATAGACCGGATCGATCTGCCGGCGGGCGACCACCCGCTTTTCGGCCGGCCGCACCATGGCAGCCGTGCGGATCCTGTCGGGCTGGGTCCGCACCTGCGGCACGACCTGGCGGTAGCCCGGCCGCTGCTGCCGCAACCGCACCATGCCCTGCTGGCCGCCGAGCTGGAGCACCCAGGGCGCGGAAAGGTCCGGGCTCACCATCACCGGGGGCCGCTCCATGTAGCGGTCGTTGGCCGCAGAAGGTGTCGGGCCCGCCACCAGCAATGCCGTCGCCCCGAGCAGGCATAAAAAAGCTTCTTTCATCGGACGCACTCTCGAACTTGACCGCCACGCGCCGGAAACGGGTGTCCGTGCCCGGCTTGGGGTTGCATCGTGGCGCGCACAGGCAACCGAATGGTGAATCGCGGGTCGGTAAAATTGCACCGTTTCGGGAAAGCTTTCGGTGTGGTTACCGCCCGGTTCAGGAATCTGGTAAAGCGCCGGTAAAGGCCAGCGCAGGAGAGGGATGCGGCGATGAGCGAAGAAGGTCTGGTTGCCGGCCCGGACGGGGCATTGCGCTGCTTCTGGCACGGCAACCTGCCGGATTATCTGCATTATCACGATCACGAATGGGGCCGGCCGATGGCCGACGACACTCGCCTGTTCGAGAAGATCTGCCTGGAAGGCTTCCAGTCGGGCCTGTCGTGGCTGACCATACTGCGCAAGCGCGAGAATTTCCGCGAAGCCTTCGAAGGCTTCGATTTCGAGCGCGTCGCCCGCTTCGGAGAGGCCGATATCGAGCGCCTGCTGGCCAATGCCGGCATCATCCGCCATCGCGGCAAGATCGCCTCGACCATCAACAATGCCAGGCGGGCGCGCGAACTGGCCGATGAAACCGGCTCGCTGGCCGCCTACTTCTGGAGCTTCGAGCCCGGTCCGGACCAGCGCCCAAAAGTCGTGGACCTCGCCCATCTGCGCGCCAATCCGACCACGGCGGTGTCGGTGCGGTTGTCCAAGGACTTGAAGAAGCGCGGCTGGAGCTTCGTCGGCCCGACCACCGTCTATGCCTTCATGCAGGCCATGGGCCTGGTCAACGACCATCTCGAAGGCTGCGTCTGCCGGGAGAAGGTCGAGGCGCAACGTGCGGCGTTCCTGCGGCCCCGACTGAGGATCTGACAACGGCTGCCGACAGCGGCCCGACGCCGGCATTGCCGGGCATATGGCCGAACGTCTATTCTCCATGCCGTGAGTTTGCGCGGCGCGCCCCTTGGCGGAAGCCCGGATTCGCGCAAAATGCGTTGCGCCCGAAGCGCAAGGGAGTTGCCAGATGAACGTGGTCGAGAAGCGCGCGGACAAGGCGCCACCCGCAACGGCCGGTTTCGCCAACCAGCCGCACCCCTACAATCCGGCTGTGCCGTTTTCGCTCGATCCGGTGGAGGCGGTGCGGGTGAACCTGTCTGCCGCGGAACGTCGGACCGCGACGCTGGCCGGGCGCCGCACGGTCAAGAAGGAATGGCAGGCGGCATGGCTGGTGCGGGCGATCCAGTGCATCGACCTCACCACCCTGAACGGCGACGATACCGAAGGGCGCGTGCGACGGCTCTGCGCCAAGGCGCGCCATCCCCTGCGCGACGATGTGCGGGAGGCTCTCGGGCTGGGCGGGCGCAGCATCACCACCGGGGCGGTCTGCGTCTACCATCGTTTCGTTGCCACGGCGGTGGATGCGCTGAAGGGATCGGGCATTCCGGTCGCCGCCGTTTCCACCGGCTTTCCGGCAGGGCTTTCGCCGCTGGAGACGCGGCTGAAGGAGATCGAGGCCTCGGTGACTGCCGGCGCCAGGGAGATCGACATCGTCATCACCCGCGAATATGCGCTGAGCGGCAACTGGCAGGCGCTCTACGACGAGGTGAAGGCCTGCAAGGAGGCCTGCGGCCCGGCGCATATGAAGACCATCCTCGCCACGGGCGATTTGCAGACGCTGCGCAACGTGGCGCGCGCTTCATGGGTGGCGATGATGGCCGGTTCGGATTTCATCAAGACCTCGACCGGCAAGGAGGCGGTCAACGCCACGCTGCCGGTGACCCTGACCATGTTGCGCGCCATCCGCGACTATCGCGAAATGACCGGCCATATCGTCGGCTACAAGCCCGCCGGCGGCATCTCCACCGCCAAGGACGCGCTCGCCTATCTGGCGCTGGTGAAGGAGGAACTGGGCAACGATTGGCTCCAGCCCAATCTGTTCCGCTTCGGTGCCTCCTCGCTGCTGGCCGACATCGAGCGCCAGCTCGAACATTACGTCACCGGCCGCTATGCGGCCTTCAGCCACCACGCCATGGCCTGATCCGGCGAGGGGAGAGAGAAGAATGTCGATCGCGGAAATCCTCGACACGATGGAATACGGACCTGCCCCCGAAAGCGACAGGGAAGCGCGCGCCTGGATCAAGGGCCTCGGGGGCGAGACGAAGCTGTTCGTCGGCGGCCAATGGCGAAAGGCGAAATCCGGCGAGAGTTTCGAGACCATCGCGCCGGCTACCGGCGAGGCGCTGGTCAGGGTCGCGCAGGCAGGTGCTGCCGATGTCGATGCCGCGGTGAAGGCGGCCGCCAAAGCGCAGCCGGCATGGGCGGCGCTCTCGGGCCACCAGCGCGCGCGCTACCTCTATGCGCTGGCGCGTCTGGTGCAGCGCCACAGCCGCCTGTTCGCGGTGCTGGAATCGCTCGACAACGGCAAGCCGATCCGCGAGACGCGCGACATCGACATTCCGCTGGTCGCCCGACATTTCTACTACCATGCCGGCTGGGCGCAGCTCATGGAAACGGAGCTGGCCGACAGGGAGCCGCTCGGCGTCTGCGGCCAGATCATTCCGTGGAATTTCCCGCTGCTGATGCTGGCGTGGAAGATCGCGCCTGCCATCGCGCTCGGCAATACCGTGGTGCTGAAACCGGCCGAATACACGTCTTTGACCGCGCTGCTGTTCGCCGAGATGTGCCAGAAGGCCGGCCTGCCGGACGGCGTGGTCAACATCGTCACCGGCGACGGGACCACCGGCGAAGCCATCGTCAATCATCCCGGCATCGCCAAGATCGCATTCACCGGCTCCACGGAAGTAGGGCGCATCATCCGCGAGGCGACGGCCGGCTCGGGCAAGAGCCTGACGCTGGAACTCGGCGGCAAGTCGCCCTTCATCGTCTTCGACGACGCCGACCTCGACGCGGCGGTGGAAGGCGTGGTGGACGCCATCTGGTTCAACCAGGGGCAGGTCTGCTGCGCCGGCTCGCGTCTCCTGGTGCAGGAAAGCATCCACAACCGTTTCGTTGCGAAGCTCACCGCCCGCATGGAGACGTTGCGGGTCGGCGATCCGCTGGACAAGGCCATCGACATCGGCGCCATCGTCCACCCCGTCCAGCTCGAGCGTATCAGGACGCTGGTCGAGACCGGCGTGAAGGAAGGCGCCGAGCTGCATCAGCCCAGGGCGGGAATCCCGGCGAAGGGCTGCTTCTATCCACCGACGCTGCTCACCGGCGTGCACCCGGCCTCGACGGTCTCGCGCGTCGAGATCTTCGGCCCCGTGCTCGTCGCCACCACCTTCCGCACGCCGGCCGAGGCCGTTGAGCTTGCCAACAACACCGAATACGGGTTGGCGGCCTCGATCTGGAGCGAGACGCTGTCGCTGGCGCTGGACATTGCGCCGAAGCTGAAATGCGGCGTGGTCTGGGTCAACGGCACCAACATGTTCGATGCCGGCGTCGACTTCGGCGGCTACAAGGAATCCGGCTACGGCCGGGAAGGCGGGCGCGAAGGGCTATCCGCCTATTGCAAGCCGAGATGGCTGGCCAAGGCCAGGCCGCTCGTCGCCGGGCAGGCGCCTGAGCCGACCGGCGACGTCGTCTCCACCGGCTTCATCGACCGCACGGCCAAGCTTTATATCGGCGGCAAGCAGGCAAGGCCGGATGGCGGCTATTCGCGCGCCGTGGTTTCGCCTTCGGGCGCGCTGATCGGCGAGGTGGGCGAGGGCAACCGCAAGGACATCCGCAACGCGGTCGAAGCCGCGCGCAAGGCTGCCTCCTGGGGCACGGCGACCGAGCACAACCGCGCGCAGATCCTCTACTACATCGCCGAGAACCTGGAGGCCCGCGCGGCCGAGTTCGCGGACCGGCTTGCCGCCATGAGCGGCAAGCGCAAGCCGGACGCGGCGAAGGAAGTGGCGGCAAGCGTGTCACGCCTGTTCTCCTACGGCGCCTGGGCCGACAAGTTCGACGGCGCCGTGCACAAGCCGCCCTTGCGCGGTGTGGCGCTCGCCATGAACGAACCGCTCGGCATACTCGGCATCGCCTGTCCGGAAGAGCTCGGCCTGCTCGGCCTCGTCTCCACCTTTGCGCCGGCCATCGCCATGGGCAATCGCGTGGTCGTGGTGCCTTCCGCCGCCCAGGCGCTCGCCGCGACCGACTTCTACCAGGTGCTGGAAACCTCCGACGTGCCGGGCGGCGTCGTCAATATCGTGACCGGAGATCGTGACGCGCTCGCGCTGGAACTGGCCAGGCACGAGGAAATCGACGGCATGTGGTATTTCGGGCCGCGCGCGGCGACCGGGGCTATCGAGAAGGCGTCCGCCGGCAACCTCAAGCAGGTCTGGGCCGAAACGGTGCAGCGGGACTGGTTTTCGCCGTTGCAAGGGGAGGGCAGGGAGTTCCTCGCGCGCGCCACGCAGGTCAAGAATATCTGGGTGCCCTACGGCGAATAGATCTCAGGTTGCGCGCCCCTGACTCCGCCGTTCGAATCGGCTAGGCCGTGTTCCGATTGAGAGGATAGGGGCAGCGCCTTGGCCATCACAATGTACGGCATCCCGAACTGCGACACGATCAAGAAGGCCCGCACCTGGCTTGAGGGCCATGGCGTGGACTATGCCTTCCATGACTACCGCCAGCAGGGGCTCGAAGCCGGCCGGCTGGACGCGTGGATCAAGGAACTCGGCTGGGAGGTGCTGCTCAACAGGTCGAGCGCCACCTTCCGCGCCCTTTCCGATGCGGAAAAGCAAGGGCTGGATGCGAAGAAGGCGAAGGCGCTGATGCTGGCCAATCCCACCATGATCAAGCGCCCGGTGCTCGACCTGGGCGACCGGCTGCTCGTGGGGTTTAAGCCGGACACCTATGCCGAGGCGTTCGCCAAGGCGTAGGATAGACCGGCGTCATCCCGGGACCGGCTCGCCGGTTCGCGGCGCTTGCCCGGAATGACGATAGGCAAGGCGTCGGACCCTGCCGCCCCGAAACAGTCCGCCGGTTTCTCAGGCCCATTCGCCCTTGCGCATCACCGGCACCTTGCGTCCATCCGCGTGCACGCCGTCTATATCCACCTGGCCCGAGCCGATCATCCAGTCGATATGGATGAGGCTCTTGTTGCCGCCGCGCGCCGCGATCTCGTCCGGCGTCAGCTTGTCGCCGTTCAGGAAGCACTTGGAGTAGCACTGGCCGAGCGCGATGTGGCAGGACGCGTTCTCGTCGAACAGCGTGTTGTAGAACAGGATGCCGCTCTTCGAGATCGGCGACGAATTGGGCACCAGCGCCACTTCGCCGAGCCGCCGCGCGCCCTCGTCGGTGTCGAGCACCTTCTTCAGCACGTCCTCGCCCTTGGTCGCCTTGGCCTCGACGATGCGGCCGTCCTCGAAGCGCACCGAAATCTCGTCGATCAGCGTGCCCTGGTAGGATAGCGGCTTGGTGGACGAAACATGGCCGGAGACGCGCCGTGCATGCGGCGTGGTGAACACTTCCTCTGTCGGGATGTTGGGGTTGCAGGTGACGCCGTTCTTGGCGGTCGAGGCGCCGCCCATCCATTCATGCTCGTCGGCCAGGCCCACGGTCAGGTCCGTGCCCGGCCCGGTGAAGTGCAGGGCATGGAAGCGGTGGCCGTTCAGCCAGTCGGTGCGCGCCTTCAAAGCCGCGTTGTGCGCGGCCCATGCGCCGATCGGGTCGTCGCCGTCCACGCGGCTGGCAGAGAAGATCGCGTCGGCGAGCTTCGCCACGGCAACGTCGTCGCTTTCGCCCGGAAACACCTGCTTGGCCCAGGCGAGTTCCGGATAGGCGACGATGTTCCAGTTGATGTCGAAGCCGGTGATCTTCTCCAGCGCCGGCTGATAGGCGGTGGAGTTGGCCTTGTTGGCGCGCGCCACCTTGGCCGGGTCCTGTCCCGACAGCAGCGACGGGTCGTCGCCACGCACCGCCAGCCGCGCCGCGTTCTGCGAGAACGCCTTGGCCATGCCCTCGTAGAGCCAGCCGGCGGCGCAGTCGAAACTGGCGTCGGCGCCGTAGCGGAAGCGCGCCAGCGTCATCTCGTCGTCGGAAAAGATCGGCGTCACCAGTCCGGCGCCGGCCTTGTAGGCGTGCTCCACGATCTTGCGCGTCAGCGGCAGCGCCGGAATGGACGAGGTCAGCACCAGGTCCTGGCCCGGCTGCAACTGCAACCCGACCTTGACCACCACCTCGGCCAGCCTGTCGAGCTTCACCGGATCGATCGAAGCGGAAAAATCGCGTGCGTGGGTGGTCATGGGGCCTGCCTGTCGGTTGCTGATTGACTTGCCCTTTCTACATAGACCCGGCCTGGCGCGCTTTCCACCGCCGAATGCTGGCACAATCGAAACCCGGAGATCGCACGCAAACCCGGTTGTCTCGGGGCAGGGGCCTCGTATCGTGGGCCGCCATGAAACCGGCTGCTCCTTCTCCGCTCCGCTTCGCCATCGGCGGCGTCGTCGCGATGGCCGTCGCCATGGGCATAGGCCGCTTCGTCTACACCCCGATCCTGCCCGGCATGATGGAGGAACTGCATCTTTCGGCGGCCGGCGCCGGCTGGATCGCCTCGGCCAATTATCTCGGCTATCTGCTCGGCGCGCTCGCCGCGGCCGGCGGCTGGGCGCATGGCCGCGAGCGCGCAATCATGCTCGCCGGCCTCGCCGCCAGCGCGGTTCTGGCCGGCCTGATGGGATTGACCGGCTGGATGCCGGCCTTTCTCGCCATCCGTTTCCTGGCCGGCATCGCCAGCGCCTTCGTCATGGTGTTCCTCTCCAGCATCGTCATGAGCCATATGGCGGTTGCCGGACGGCCCGGCCTCCAGACGGCGCATTTCGCCGGCGTCGGGCTGGGCATCGCCCTGTCCTCGGCGCTGATGGCGATCCTCGTGACCCATCACGCCGACTGGCGGGCGGGCTGGTTCTGGTCTGCCGCGATCTCCGCGCTCGGCTTCGTACCGGTCGCGCTGCTGATCGATCGCGGCCCTGCCGTGCACGTCGATCATGGCGGAGAACCGGGCCGCGAGCCGGCGCTCGCCTGGACTGCGCCGCTGGTCAAGGTCACCGCCGGCTACGGCCTGTTCGGCATCGGCTATGTCGTCACCGCCACTTTTCTCATCGCCATCGTGCGGCAGGGCGGCGGCGGAAGGGTGTTCGAGGCCATGGTGTGGCTGGCGACCGGCATCTCCGTGCTGCCTTCGCTCTGGCTCTGGCAGAAGGTGGCCCGCCGGGCCGGGCTGTACGGCGCCTATCTTGCGGCCTGCCTCGTGGAGGCGGTAGGCGTCGCCGCCAGCGTGTCGATGGGCGGAACGGCGGGGCCGCTGCTCGGCGGCGTGCTGCTGGGACTGACCTTCATCGCCGCGACGGCGCTGGGGCTCCAGGCGGGACGGCTGCTCGCGCCCCGCTCGCCGCGCCGCGTGCTGGCGCTGATGACGGCATCCTTCGGCGTCGGCCAGATATTGGGGCCGATCGCTGCGGGCATGCTGGCCGAGCGTTCGGGCTCCTTCTTTCTCCCTTCGCTTGCGGCGGCGATCGTTCTGCTGGCCTCCGGCCTGGTCGTGTGGTCGGCGAAAAGAGGTGCCTGAGGCTTTCGGGCGGCCGAACCGGCTCTGAAGCTGACGATAATGTAATTTGCCCAAAGGCGCCGACACCATTCCTTTGCCGCAAAAACTGTGACTTGATGCCGTCGAATCGCAATCGCCCCGCGCGCTATCAAGGAATTGCCCGGTGTTCGTATCGTTTTTTCCCAGGCCGAAGCTGTTCTTCACTAGCGCCGCCGCCTGGAGCCTGTTTCTGGTCCTGCTGTGGTTCTTTGGCGGCGAGCGGGTGGGCTCGGCCATCGGACTGGGTGTGGACCCGAACACGCCGCCGATCATCGGCATCAGCGTCTTCTGGTCGAAGCCATTCCTGTGGTTCTACATCTATTTCGCGCTCGGCGTGGCGATCTTCTATGCCTTCTGGCGCTGGTATTCGCCTCACCCCTGGCAGAACTGGTCCATCCTGGTCACTGCCGTCATCCTGTTCCTGATCTATTTCAACGTGCAGGTCTCGGTGGCCGTCAACAACTGGTATGGACCATTCTTCGACTATGTGCAGGGGTTGATGTCGGGCACCGGAAAATCGACCAACGCCGAGTTCTATCAGGGCGCGGCCAGCTTCGCATGGCTCGCGCTGATCGGCATGAATGTCTCGGTCGTCAACGCCTTCATCGTCAGCCATTGGATCTTCCGCTGGCGCACGGCCATGAACAACTATTTCATGGCCTATTGGGCGCAGCTGCGGCACATCGAGGGTGCATCGCAGCGCATCCAGGAAGATACGATGCGCTTTTCGCAAATCATGGAAGACCTGGGCTCGAGTTTCGTCCAGTCGATCATGACGCTGATCGCCTTCCTGCCGGTCATGATCGCCTTGCAGCAGCACATCACCGAACTGCCGATCATCGGCGCGGTGCCGCAGCCGCTCGTCGTCGCGGCGTTGTTCTGGTGCCTGTTCGGCACGGTGGCGGTCATGGTTGCCGGCATGAAGCTGCCGGGCCTGCAATTCCGCAACCAGCGCGTCGAGGCGGCTTATCGAAAGGAACTGGTCTACGGCGAAGACCATGACGATCGCGCCCAGCCCGAGACCACCGTCGAACTGTTCGACAACGTTCGGAGGAACTACTTCCGGCTCTATTTCCACTACATCTATTTCAACGTCGTGCGGTACACATACCTTCAAGCCGACAACATCTTCTCCTTCATCATCCTTGGTCCGTCGCTGGTCGCGCACAAGATTACCTTCGGCGCCCTCAACCAGATCTCGAACGCCTTCGGACGGGTGACCGGATCGCTCCAGTTCCTGCTGAATTCCTGGTCGACCATCGTGGAGTTGCAGTCGGTGCACAAGCGCCTGCGTGCCTTCGAGGCGACGCTGGAGGGGGCGCCGCTCCCGGAGATCGACCGGCACTATCTGGAGCGTAAGGAGGCCGGACTGCGAGCCGAAGACCAACCGGCGACCTGACCGCGCTGCGGGGCGGGCGGAGGCTCAGCCGCCCATCTTGGCTTCGCGGGCCCTGTCCTGCATGTCCACATAGTCGCGGAAGGAGATGCAGGCGACGTCGGCCTTCACGCACACCTCGTCGGCGAACCGCTCGAGCGCATTCCAGTAGGCGCCGTCGTTCATCTGCGTGAAGTGGAAGCCGAGCTGGAACGGGATGCGGCCGCCGCCATATTCCTTGTCGAAAGTGGCGCGGAAGGCGTGGTAGGCGCGCTCCTCGAACGCCTTGGCTTCTCCCGGCCTGTCGAAGCCGCCGGAATGGCGCACGAACAGATTGTAGTCCATCGCGATCACCGGCCGGGCTTTCGGCCCCTCGGGAATGAGCGGCAGCGAAAACTGCGTGATGCCGTCGCTTTGCGTCGGCGCGACCGGGCCGCGCGAGACGCCGCTGGCGTCGTAGCGGAAGCCGTCTGCGGCAAGCGCCTGGTGCAGCGCCTTGCCGGCCGACAGGTAGGGCGCGCGGAAACCGACCGCAGCCTTGGCGGCCAAGTCGCGCCAGCCGGGCGGCTCGGGCGAGATGCCGTTGATCGAATAGGCGTTCTCCAGCACATGGCGGAAGGATGCGAATTCCGACAGCCAGTCGGCCTTCGACCAGTCCTTGCCGTCGAAATGCCCGCAGGCATGGCTGCCGATGTCGTGGCCTTCCCCGGCCGCCAGGCTGATCTGCTCCAGCCGTTCGGCCACTTCCTCCTTGGATGCGGCAAAGCCGATATTGGAACGTCCGGGCTGCTTGTGCGGGGCGGTATATTGCTTGCGGGTTTCGGGCGAGAGCAGGAACACGCAGGACAGGAAATAGGTGAAATGCGCGCCGGTGCGGGCCGCCAGCGCGCGGCTGCGCTTCCACTGGGCGATGTCCTGCGCGCTGTCGAAGGAGATGATGACCACCTGTTTCGGCTTGGCGGGCGGGCCGGGCGGATCGGCAAGCGCGGCCGTTGCGGTGGTCAATAGGGCGAAAAACGATGCGGCTAGGGGACGGAACATGAAACTGACACGATTATTCACAAAGACGCCGTGGTTAGGGGTCAAATGTGGCCTCGATGCGTCCGCGACGCACGGTTCGCGGCCTTGCGTCTGTTTGCCGAATTTCCGGCGCGCCCCCTTCCATGCCGGCGAATTTCAGCTACAACGCGGGCTCCATCCAACCGCCTTCGGGCGTCAACGGCTTGAGCATGACCGACGACAGTTTCATCCGCGAAGTCAATGAAGAGCTTCGCAAGGAACAGGCAAGGGCGCTGTGGGACCGTTTCGGCCCCATCCTGATCGCCGCCGCCGTGCTGGTGGTGCTGGGCACCGCCGTCTTCGTCGGCTACCGCTATTGGGACGAAAGCCGCGCCAACGCCTCGGGCGACGCCTACTCGCAGGCGCTGCTTCTGGCCAACAGCGGCAAGAACGACGAGGCCCTGGCCGCCTTTGCCCAGCTGGAGAAGGACGGCTACGGCGCCTATCCGCTTCTGGCGCGCATGCGCGCCGCCACGGTCAAGGCCGACAGGGGCGATGTCGACGGCGCCGTCAAGGATTTCGACGCCGTGGCCGCCGACACCGCGATTCCGGCCGCCCTGCGCGACGTGGCGCGCCTGCGGGCCGGTCTGCTGCTGGTCGATCACGGCTCCTACGCCGAGGTTTCGGCCCGCGTCGAGCAGTTGACCGACGACGCCAACCCGCTGCGCAGCACCGCGCGCGAGGCGCTCGGCCTGTCCGCCTGGAAGGAAGGCAAGGCCAAGGATGCGCTGAAGCTGTTCGACCAGATCGCCGCCGACGAAGCCGCGCCGCGCAACGCGCGCCAGCGCGCCTCGATGATGGCCGAACTGATCCGCGGCTCCGGCAACGCCAAGTCGGACACGGCGTCGTGACGGCCCCCCGTGTCGATCGATGAGCTTCAAAGTCGCCATCATAGGTCGGCCTAACGTCGGCAAGTCGACGCTTTTCAACCGCCTCGCCGGCCGCAAACTGGCATTGGTCGACGATACGCCCGGCGTGACGCGCGACCGCCGCGTCCATCCGGCCAAGCTCTACGATCTTGTCTTCGACGTGATCGACACCGCAGGCTTCGAGGATGCGCCGGCCGCGAGCTTGTCCGGCCGCATGCGCGCCCAGACCGAGATCGCCATAGAGGAAGCGGACCTGATCTTCTTCCTGATGGACGCCAAGGCAGGGCTGATGCCCGACGACCGCACGTTTGCGGAGGTGGTGCGCCGCTCGGGCAAGCCCGTTGTGCTGGTCGCCAACAAGGCCGAGGCGCGCGGCGCCCAGGGCGGCATGCTGGAGGCCTGGGAACTCGGACTCGGCGAGCCGATCCCGGTTTCGGCCGAGCACGGCCAGGGCCTGCCGGATCTGCGCGATGCCGTCATCGCTGCGCTCGGCGACGAACGGGCGTTCGGCGAGGATGAAGAGGACGACGACGACATCGCCTCCAGCGAGGTCCTGATCGGCGAGGATATCGCCGATCCCGACGCCGAGGAGGTGCCGGCCTATGACGAGACGAAGCCGCTGCGCATTGCGATGGTCGGCAGGCCGAATGCCGGCAAGTCCACGCTCATCAATGCGCTGATCGGCGAGGAGCGGCTCCTGACCGGCCCGGAAGCCGGCATCACCCGCGACTCCATTTCGGTGGACTGGGACTGGCACGGGCGCCGCATCAAGCTGTTCGACACCGCCGGCATGCGCCGCAAGGCCAGGGTCCAGGAGAAGCTCGAGAAGCTGTCGGTGGCCGACGGCCTGCGCGCGATCCGCTTCGCCGAGGTCGTCATCATCGTGCTCGACGCCACCATCCCCTTCGAGAAGCAGGACCTGCAGATCGCCGACCTCATCATCCGTGAAGGCCGCGCTCCGGTCATCGCCTTCAACAAGTGGGACCTCGTCGACAGCCCCCAGCAATTGCTTGCCGAACTGCGTGAGAAGACCGAGCGGCTTCTGCCGCAGGCGCGCGGCATCCAGGCCGTTCCGGTTTCCGCCGAAACCGGCCGCGGCCTAGACAAGCTGATGGACGCGGTCCTGCGGACGCACAAGGTCTGGAACAGCCGCGTCTCCACCGGGCGCCTGAACCGCTGGCTGGAGCGCATCCTCGCGCACCATCCGCCGCCTGCCGTCGCCGGGCGGCGTCTCAAGGTCCGCTACATCACCCAGGCCAAGACCCGCCCGCCGGGCTTCGTCGTGTCCTGCTCGCGGCCGGACGCCATGCCGCAATCCTATGTGCGCTATCTGACGAACAGCCTGCGCGAGGCCTTCGACATGCCCGGCGTGCCGATCCGCATCGCGCTGAGGACTTCCGACAATCCCTTCGCGGGACGCGCGCGCAAAAAGAGCTGAGCAAACATCGCGGCAGCAGGTGACCGGTTGCGCGTGCCGCCGGCCCGGCAACGCTCTGTCCTCGTTTGCAGGTCTCCGGTACGGCCGGAGGGAGTTCGCGCAGCCGCTATCGTTAAGATTTCGTTAGCGAATTCAATCGCCTAACGTCGCCGCTATTAACAATCCATCAAGGTTAACGAGGCATTGTGATCCTCCAGTGGGGTTCAGTCGCGTCCTGGAGAGTTCCGTGCATCGACTTCGTCTTGAGCGGCTGCGAGCCGCTGCCGAAGGGAAGCGTTCGCTGCTTGCGCCTTTCCTTCTCGGTCTCGGCATATGGGTCGGCTTTCCGACCGTCGCCGCCTATCAGGACATGACCAGCCTTGTCTCCGGCCTGGAAGCGCCCAACGCGCGCTGGAACGCCTATGTCGAGAAAGCCGTCGCCGGCTCCGTGCACGCCGCGCAGATGCCCTTCGCCGACGGCGACGCCGTCACCGGCTCGATCTCGGGGTCCGGCGTCGATCTGCCCGGCGTCGGCCACGTCGCCTTCGTGGGCAAGAGCGGGGTGGTGGGCGAGACCCCGGACGAGGACCGCGTCGTGCGCGGCGACAAGAAGAACCGCATCGTCCAGATCGCTCCGGTGGCGCCGCCGAAGAACTTTTCCGCGGGCTCCATATTCCAGCGCACCTCGTCGTTGCTGCGCCCCTCGCTCGACAGCGGCCTGAAGCTCGCCTTCGCCAAGCCGGCCATCAAGGGCAAGGAGGTCGAAATCGCCTCCGCCTTCCACTTGCGCGAAGACGGGAAGACCACTTCCGGCGTGCCCTCCATGCTGGCTTCGCTGGTCACCAGCGACAAGGCCGACGTGCTGGCCACGGCCTATGCGCCCGCGGAGCCGGACTATGCCAAATCCTCGCCGTTCGAGGCGCTTTTGAAGGACGAACAGCCGCAGGACGGCCGCTTCATACCGCCCATGGCCAAGGGCGATCATTGGTGGATCCAGAACCCGTTGCCGGCCAGCGTGTTTTCCAAGAAGGAGCAGGCCTGCCTGGCCGAGGCCATCTATTTCGAGGCGCGCTCCGAGTCGCTGCGCGGCCAGGCCGCCGTGGCCCAGGTGGTGCTGAACCGCGTGCGCAATCCGGCCTATCCGGGGTCGATCTGCGACGTCGTCTACCAGAACCGCCACTGGCTCAACGCCTGCCAGTTCTCCTTCGCCTGCGACGGCCGCCGGCATCGCGTCACCGAGCCGAAATACTACAAGACCGCGCAGGACATCGCTATGGCCGTCACCGCCGGCAAGATCTTCCTGCCGGAGGTCGGATCGTCCACCCACTATTACGCCGCCTATGTGCGTCCGGGCTGGGCACGCTACATGAAGAAGATGACCCGCATCGGCCTGCACATCTTCTACCGCACCTATGGCGGCGGCTGGAGCTGACCAGGATTCCGTCTCGTCAAGCCCGCCTGCCGGCGCCGCGGCGGGTCGGATTCGCCTGCCGGGAAGCGCGACGGGCGGCGGGCACGATGTCGCACTCCAATAAGCCATTGATTTAACAGCGCGAAATTGTTTCGGGTAAAGCTTGGCCCTCGGCTTGACGCGAAAGGGGGCTCTAACTATGTTGCCCGCGACTTGAAGCGGCCGAACGATGGCGTTCCGGCCGGGCAGGGAGGTTGCGATGGCCGATGAGCATGGGCCAGCCGGAACCGGAGGCAAAGACCCGGCCCGCCAGCACGATGCCGGCGTCCGCGACGAGGAACTTGAGCGCCGCCGGCGCGAGCTTGGAGCATCGCTTGCGACCAGGCTGCCGGACCGGCTCGAGGGGGAAGGTGCAGCGAAGGCCGAGCGTCCCGTCGGGTATGCGCAGGCATTCAAGCTGTCCAGCGAGTTCATCGCCGGCATAGCTGTTGGCGTTGCCATTGGCTGGATCGTCGACCGTATGGCAGGCACGTCGCCCTGGGGGCTGATCGTGTTCCTGCTGCTCGGTTTCGGTGCCGGCATTTTGAATGTCCTGCGCTCTGCGGGGCTTGTTGCCGAGTTCGGGCAGGGCCGAAAGCCGCGCTCGGACCCGGACAAATGAATTGAGGCGCCGCTTTCCAGTGGCTGACTGAAGTGAGAGGGCCGCCGGCCTTCAAGGGGATTGAAAAAGTGGCAGCTGACAAGGTCGATCCGATCCACCAGTTCCATATCAACACCATCGTCCCGATCCACGTCGGCGGCTACGACCTTTCCTTCACCAATTCCTCCCTGTTCATGGTCGTGGCCGTGCTCGTCGCTTCGGCCTTCCTGGTGTTCTCGACGTCGAGCCGCTCGCTGGTTCCCTCGCGCTTCCAGTCCATGTCGGAGATGACCTACGAGTTCGTCGCTTCCATGCTGCGCGATGCCGCCGGCACGCAAGGCATGCGCTTCTTCCCG
Organism: Mesorhizobium sp. SP-1A; assembly: GCF_032460275.1. Taxonomy (NCBI): domain Bacteria; kingdom Pseudomonadati; phylum Pseudomonadota; class Alphaproteobacteria; order Hyphomicrobiales; family Phyllobacteriaceae; genus Mesorhizobium; species Mesorhizobium sp. SP-1A. The sequence goes on from NZ_JAVXZD010000001.1 coordinate 557,909, forward strand.
TTCGTGTTCTCGCTGTTCATGTTCGTGCTGGTCGCCAACCTGCTCGGCCTGTTCCCCTATTTCTTCACCGTCACCAGCCACATCATCGTCACCTTCGCGCTGGCGATCCTGGTGATCGGCACCGTCATCGTCTACGGCTTCGCCAAGCACGGCTTCGGCTTCCTCAAGCTGTTCGTGCCGGAAGGCGTGCCCGGCGTCCTGATGCCGCTCGTGGTGCTGATCGAGGTCGTTTCCTTCCTGTCGCGCCCGGTCAGCCTCTCCGTCCGTCTTTTCGCCAACATGCTGGCCGGCCACATCACCCTGAAGGTGTTCGCGGGCTTCGTGGTGTCGCTGAGCGCGATGGGCGCCGTCGGCGTCGCCGGCGCCGTGCTGCCGCTCTTCATGGCCGTCGCGATCACCGCGCTCGAGGTGCTGGTGGCCGCGCTGCAGGCTTACGTTTTCGCCGTGCTGACCTGCATGTATCTCAACGACGCGCTGCATCCGTCGCACTAGGAACCTGCCGGCGGGTGTTCGCCGGATCGCATCGAAGCTTTTCCAGATTTCAAAGGAGTTGGACATGGAAGTTGAAGCAGCAAAGTACATCGGCGCCGGCATCGCCTGCCTCGGCATGGGTGGCGCGGGCATCGGCCTGGGCAACATCTTCGGCAGCTACCTGGCGGGCGCGCTGCGCAATCCGTCGGCCGCCGACGGCCAGTTCGGCCGCCTGATCTTCGGCTTCGCCGTGACGGAAGCTCTGGGCATCTTCTCGCTGCTCATCGCTCTGCTGGCGCTGTTCGGCTGATTGGGTCGTCTGTGGGCCTGGCCGCCGGGCGGCCGGCCCGAATGATAGGAACGACGTGATGTTCGTGACACCTGCCTATGGGCAAGAGGCCGCGCCTGCCGTCGAAAGCGGCGCGGGCGCCGAAGGCACGCATGCCGGCACCGAGGTGCCGGGCAATGCCGGGCATGAAGGAGGCACTTTCCCGCCCTTCAACCCGGCGACGTTCCCCTCGCAGATCCTCTGGCTGGCGATCACGTTCGGCCTGTTCTACCTGTTCCTGAAGAAGGTCGCGCTGCCGCGTCTCGGCGGCATCCTCGAGGAACGCTCCGGCCGGATCGCGCGCGATCTCGACCAGGCAGCCAAGCTGAAGGGCGAGGCCGACGCGGCTGTGGCGGCTTACGAGCAGGCACTGGCCGAGGCCAAGGCCAACGCCAACGCGATCGGCCAGCAGGCCCGCGATGCGGCCAAGGCCGAGGCCGAGGACGCGCGCAAGGCCGTCGAGGCCGGGCTCGAAACGAAGCTCGCCGAAGCCGAGAAGCGCATTGCCGACATCAAGGCCAGCGCCATGAAGGATGTCGGCACCATTGCCGAAAGCACCGCGACGGCCATCGTCGAGCAACTCGTCGGCAAGGCCGACAAGTCCGCGATCGCTGCCGCCGTGGCGGCGGGCCGCTGAGGAGATCGCCATGGACGCAACCTCCCTCGCGACGATGTGGGCGACGATCGCGCTGCTGATCTTCGTCGCCATCGTCATCTACGTCAAAGTCCCGGCCGCGCTCTCGAAATCGCTTGACGCGCGCGCCGACCGCATCCGCAGCGAGCTGGACGACGCCCGCAACCTGCGCGAGGAAGCGCAGGCCCTGCTGGCCGAGTACCAGAAGAAGCGCAAGCAGGCCGAGCAGGAGGCCGCCGACATCGTCGAGGCCGCCAAGCGCGAGGCGGCGACGCTGGGCGAAGAGGCGCACAAGCGCACCGAGGACTACGTCGCGCGCCGCACCGCGCTCGCCGAGCAGAAGATCGGCCAGGCCGAGCGCGAGGCGATCGCCGAAGTGCGCGCCAGCGCCGTCGATCTGGCGGTGGAAGCGGCTCGTCAGGTGCTTGCCTCCAAGATCGACGCCAAGACCGGCGCCGAACTGTTCAAGGCTTCCCTGAGCGACGTGAAGGCCAAGCTGAACTGAGCCGTTCGGCGACGTCTTGTCCGCCTGGATTTCAAGAGCCGCCGGGGCAACCCGGCGGCTCTTTTCATTGCGGGCATGGCGAGGCCTGATCGAACCGGGAGGGCCGCGCGGGAACGATGGGCAGGAGTTTTCTTGTTCGAGTTCCCGTGTTGCTCCGGGCCTGCGAAGGAGTGTTTTGCCGTCGGCGGCATTCCGGCGCGGAATCACGGCTAAATGACGTGACGGCAAAATCAAATGATAAGATGGAGCGGGCTGGAAGCACCCTCCAAAGCCGTGATCGTAGACCGTTCATGGAAGATCGAAACGATCTTCCGTTTGTTCCGGACGGAAATCGGGCACCGGCCTGGAACGCGCAGCCCGGTCGGGCTACCCCTCGGCGATTTCTACGGCGCCGAGCCGGAAGGGGGCGAAGGAGGTGCGGTGGAGCCTGGCCACCGGACCGTGGATCTCGATGGCCGCGCGATGCCGGGCAGTGGCATAGCCCATATGCAGTTCGAAGCCGTAATGCACGTGACGGCGCCCGCAATCGGCCATCATGCGGTCGCGCATCACCTTGGCCACGATCGAGGCGGCGGCGATCGATTGTGAGCGCTGGTCGCCCTTGATCAGGGCGCGGCCCTCGCAGGGCAGGCCGGGCGGCACGTCGCGGCCGTCGGCCAGTGCCAGCTTGGGCCGCAGTGCAAGGCCGCACAGCGCCCGGCGCATCGCCTCCAGGCTGGCCCGCAGGATGTTGGTGGCGTCGATGCCCTCGGCGGAAACCGACGCCATCGAGATGCCGAGGGCGCTTGCCATTATGTTCTGGAACAACGCTTCGCGCTGCTCGAAGCTCAGGCGCTTCGAATCGTCCAGCCCGTCCGGGATGTTCTGGGGGTCGAGCACCACCGCGGCGGCCACTACCGGGCCCGCGAGCGGGCCGCGACCGGCCTCGTCCATCCCGGCCACTGGCCAGATGCCCTGCGATATCGCCCTGGTCTCGACCGAAAAGTCGGGCCTTTCGATTATTTCGAACAGAGGCGGAGAATCGGGGCGCGCGCGAGCCATGGTGCGGCGAGGTTCGCATCGGCCCCGATTCTCCGCAAGGCCCGGCGACCCGGGTGGGGCGTCGAGTCGCGGGCGCCGTCGGCAGCGGGGGGACAGGCCGGACGGATACGGTGGCCTCGCGACAGGCGGCGGGACCGATGAGCATTTCGCGGGCGAGGCGGGATCACCCGCGCGGCACAACGACCATGTGCCGATGTCACAAAAGCATCAGCTGTTCGTTTTCCCTTGCGGCAGGCACGAACTGGTCGGTCCTCAGCACCCGCCGCTCGGCATTGAGGCCCAGCCGCTTGGCCGCGATCTCGAAGCGCCGGCCGATCTGCCAGGCATAGGGGCCGCTGCCCTTCATGCGCTTGCCCCATTCCGAATCGTAATCCTTGCCGTCGCGCATCGAGCGGATCAGGGACATCACGTGCCGGTAGCGGTCGGGATAGTGCCGCAGCAGCCAGTCCTTGAAGATCGGCGCGACCTCCAGCGGCAGCCGCAACAGCACGTAGCCCGCTTCGCGCGCGCCGGCCGAATAGGCCGAATCGAGGATGCGCTCCATTTCCTGATCGGTCAGGCCCGGAACGATCGGCGCCACCATCACCGAGGCCGGGATGCCCGCGTCGGCCAGTTGCCGGATCGCCTCCAGCCGCTTGGTCGGCGTCGAGGCACGCGGCTCCATCGTACGGGCCAGCATGCGGTCCATCGTCGTCACCGACAGCGCGACCTTGGCCAGGCCCCGTTCGGCCATGCGGGACAGGATGTCGATGTCGCGCACCACCAGCGCCGACTTCGTCACGATGCCGACCGGGTGCCCGCGCGCCTCCAGCACCTCCAGGATCTCGCGCATGATGCGCCATTGCCGCTCGACCGGCTGATAGGGATCGGTATTGGTGCCGATGGCGATGGTGCGCGGCTGGTATCCCGCCTTGGACAATTCCTTGTCGAGCAGCCGCGCGGCGTCAGGCTTCGCGAACAGCTTCGATTCGAAGTCCAGTCCGGGCGACAGGCCCATGAAGCTGTGGGTCGGGCGCGCGAAGCAATAGACGCAGCCATGCTCGCAGCCGCGATAGGGATTGATCGAGCGGTCGAAGGAGATGTCGGGAGATTCGTTGCGCGTGATGATGGTGCGCGGCTTCTCCACCTGCACCTCGGTCTTGAACGGCGGCAATTCCTCGAGCGAATCCCAGCCATCGTCGAAGACATGTCGCGTCACCGGCTCGAAACGGCCGGAAGGATTGATGCCTGCCGAGCGGCCGCGATTGCGCTCGGGCCGCACCCGCACGCCGCTTTGCTCGATCATCGCATTTGCCATTTCGGCGCGTCCTGCTCCGAAGGCCGCAATGTCGGCGCGCACGATCTGTTCCATCTTCGCTCTCTCGAAAGGGCTGTCTGCCGGCTGTCGAATCGCTCGTCTCATGAAATTATTCCTATCTCAAGGATCGGAACATATCAAGAACATTTGCGGAGCTGGTGAGGAAATGGGTCACGCTGCCCTTTCCGGTTCCGGCCTCCTTCGCTACCTTCCGGTTCCCGGCGCGGAACGATCTTCTGGCGGCGAGGGTTTTCCCGGCACGGGGGCGAACCGGATCGTGCCGACGTCAGACCTGGCGCGCTGCTCGTGGGTGGCCTGCCGGCAGGTCCGGAAAAAAGGAGGCTGATGCTTCATGCAGGCGGCAGGAAAAATCGAAACCGCGGCGCCGGCCGTCGATCGCGACTGGTGGCGCGGCGCGGTGATCTACCAGATCTATCCGCGCAGCTACCAGGATTCCAACGGCGACGGCGTCGGCGACCTCAAGGGCATCGCGCGCCGACTTGGCTATATCGCCGCGCTCGGGGTGGACGCAATCTGGATCTCGCCCTTCTTCAAGTCGCCCATGCGCGATTTCGGCTATGACGTGAGCGACTATCGCGACGTCGATCCGATGTTCGGCACGCTCGCCGATTTCGACGCGCTGGTGGCCGAGGCGCACAGGCTGAGCCTCAAGGTGATGATCGACCTGGTGCTCTCGCATACCGCCGACGAGCATCCCTGGTTCGTCGAGAGCCGGTCGAGCCGCAACAACGCTAAAGCCGACTGGTACGTCTGGGCCGACGCCAGGCCCGACGGCACGCCGCCCAACAACTGGCTGTCGATCTTCGGCGGCTCGGCCTGGCAATGGGGCACCCGCCGCCAGCAATATTACCTGCACAATTTCCTGTCCGAGCAGCCGGACCTTAACTTCCACAATGGCGAGGTGCAGGATGCGCTGCTCGAAATCACCCGCTTCTGGCTGGAGCGCGGCGTTGATGGCTTCCGCCTTGACACCATCAATTTCTATTTCCACAGCCAGGGGCTGGAGGACAATCCGCCCTTGCCGCCCGAACAGCGCAACGACCAGACCGCGCCGGCGGTGAATCCCTACAATTATCAGGACCATCTTTACGACAAGAGCCGCCCGGAGAATCTGGGCTTCCTGGAACGGTTCCGCGCGCTGCTGGACGAGTATCCGGGTGCCGCGGCGGTCGGCGAGGTGGGCGATTCCCAGCGCGGACTGGAAGTGGTGGCGGCCTATACGGAAGACGGCAAGCGCGTGCAGATGTGCTACGCTTTCGATTTCCTGGCGCCGGAAAAGATCAGCGCGCCGCGGGTGCGGGCGGTGCTGGAGGAGTTCGGCCGGGTGGCCGGCGACGGCTGGTCGTGCTGGGCCTTCTCCAACCACGACGTGGTGCGCCATGCCACGCGCTGGGCAGCCGGCGAACCCGATCCGACCGCTTATCTCAAGGTGGTTTCAGCGCTTTTGATGTCGCTGCGCGGCTCGGTCTGCCTCTATCAGGGCGAGGAACTGGGTCTGACGGAGGCGAACCTCGCCTTCGAGGACCTGCGCGATCCCTACGGCATCCGCTTCTGGCCGGAATTCAAGGGCCGCGACGGCTGCCGCACGCCGATGGTGTGGGACAAAAGCGGAAGGAACGGAAGCTTTTCCGAAGCCAGGCCGTGGCTGCCGGTGCCGCGCGAGCATCTAGCCAGGGCCGTCGATGCCCAGCAGGGCGATGAGACCTCGCTGCTGGAACATTATCGCCGCTTCCTCGCCTTCCGCCGCGGTCATCCGGCGCTCTGCAAGGGCGATATCGAATTCATCGCCAGCGAGGGGGATGTGGTGGCGTTTTCGCGCCGCGAAGGCAACGAGCGCATCGTCTGCGCCTTCAATCTCGGCAGCAGGCCGGCTCGACTGGATCTCGGCGCAGGCGACCTGCAACCGCTGGCGGGGCACGGCTTTTCCGACCAACCGGGCGCGACGCCCTTGCGGCTCGATGGCTATGGAGCGTGGTTCGGCCGCATCGCCTGAGGTGAGGAGACCCTGCGTCGATTGCCTTCGGCATCGATGCAGGGAGCGGCGGTGAGCCACGTAGCGGCCGGAAGACCGGCCTAGGCGGGGCTTTTCAAGGCAGCTGCCGGAAAACGAAAGCGGCGGGCAAGCCTGCCGCTTTGGTTGACTGCGCGGTTTCGATCAGTGACGGAACTGCGGCTGGATGTCGTTGGTCGCACGGGTCTGGCCGTTGTCCTGCTGGACCTTCACCGCCTGCCGATCGACCGAGGACGTGTAGGTGCTGTCGACCGAGGAAGTGGCCTGCGGGTAGGCGTTCTGCGAGCCGTAATGGTCGCTTCCGGCGAAGGCACCGCCGGCGGCGGCGAGAACGAGGGCGGCAGTAAGAGCGATCTTTTTCATTTTCGTACTCCGAAATTCCAAAATGTCATGTCCGTCTAGCGGCGTCCTGGGAGGATATGCGTCGTTCGGACAGCGCTGATCTGGGCGCGTTGCCGGCCAACTTCCAATCACGAAATTGTTCCGTCTGGACCAAGATTCCACGGCTTGAAACGGGCCCGCGATCTCTCCTGAAGTGAATCTCGCATGATTTACAGCGGGTTACGTGACGGCAACCTGGCGTAGTATCAAAAAGGATACTTAGCCGGCGTTCACACCGTCATGCACGCACCGTCAACGGATGTTTCACAAATGACGGCCTTGTCGCCGGCGCTGGCCCCACGGACGCGGCGGCTTGAGGCTTGAGCTTCCAAGCGGGGGGGCGCTACAAAGCGGGCGGTTCAATGGTCGGCCGATGCCTTTCGTGGCGCGCCGGCCGCAGAAGGAGGATGCCATGCTGCGCAAGACGGATTTCTTCATCGACGGGAAATGGGTCGCACCGGTCACGCCGAAGGAGCTGGAAGTCATCAATCCGGCCGACGAGCAGCCCTTCGCGGTGATCTCGCTGGGGTCCGCCGCTGATGTCGACAAGGCGGTGGCGGCGGCGCGGCGCGCCTTCGACGGTTGGAGCCGTACCAGCCGCGAGGAACGCCTGGCCGCGCTGGAGCGGCTGCTGGCCGCCTATGAAAAACGCATGGGCGATATGGCCAAGGCCATTTCCGACGAGATGGGCGCCCCCATCAAGCTGGCATTCGAATCGCAGGCCGCCTGCGGCGCCGGCCACATCAAGTCCTTCATCCGCACGCTGCGGGACTTCACCTTCGAGCACGCGCTTGACGAGCGCAACCCGCAGGAGCGCATCGTTCATGAGCCGATCGGCGTGTGCGGCCTGATCACGCCCTGGAACTGGCCGATGAACCAGGTGACGCTGAAGGTGGTGCCGGCCATCGCCGCAGGCTGCACGGTGGTGCTGAAGCCGTCGGAAGTGGCGCCAGTGTCGTCCATCGTCTTCGCCGAAATGATGGAGGAAGCGGGTTTTCCGGCCGGAGTGTTCAACATGGTCAACGGCGACGGCCCAACCGTCGGCGAGGCGCTGTCGCGTCATCCCGGTATCGACATGATGTCCTTCACCGGGTCCACGCGCGCCGGTATCGCCGTGTCCAAGGCGGCGGCGGAAACCATCAAGAAAGTGGCGCTGGAACTGGGCGGCAAGTCGCCGAACATCGTCTTCGCCGATTCCGACCTGCCGGACGCCATCGCCCGCGGTCTGGCGCATTGCTTCGAGAACACCGGCCAGTCCTGCAACGCGCCCACCCGCATGCTGGTGGAACGGCCGGTCTATGACCGTGCGGTCAGCCTGGCCGCCGACTATGCCGCCACCGTGAAGGTCGGCAATCCCGCCGAGGACGGCGACCATATCGGCCCGCTCGTCTCCGAAGTGCAGTTCAACAAGGTGCAGGGCCTGATCGAGGCCGGCATCAAGGAAGGCGCGCGCGTCGTCGCGGGCGGGCTGGGAAGGCCGGAAGGCTTCAACCGCGGCTATTATGTGCGGCCGACCGTCTTCGCCGATGTGAACAACGACATGACCATCGCCCGCGAGGAGATTTTTGGCCCGGTGCTGGCCATGATCCCCTTCGACAACGAGGACGATGCCGTCGCCATCGCCAACGACACGCCCTACGGTCTTTCCGGCTACGTCCAGACGCAGGACAAGGCCAAGGCCCAGCGCGTCGCGCGCCGCATCCGTGCCGGCATGGTGCAGATCAACGGCGCCGACCGCCCCTATGGCAGCCCTTTCGGCGGCTACAAGGCTTCCGGCCTCGGCCGCGAGGGCGGCAAGTGGGGCCTTGAGGATTTTCTCGAGGTCAAGGCGATCAGCGGCTGGGACGAAGCCTCGAACTGACAAGGCGTCGGCGCCGCCCTGTCCGGCAGGATGGGGCGGCGCTAACCCGCTGCTTCGGTCTTGCGCAGATAGCCCGCCGCGATCGCGCGCATGCGCTCGTCGTCGAAGCTCGGGCCATGCCCGCCATGGCCCATGCGGATCGGCACCTCCAGCAGGCGCTCCATGGTGCGGCGATAGGCCGGGCGGTCGGAATCGGGAAGATCGTCGATCAGCGTGTCGTCATAGATGGCGTCGCCGCTGAAGAACGCTCCGTCCTTCTCGTCCAGCAGCGCGATGGAATCCGGCGAATGGCCGGGCAGGGCCAGCACTTTGAACTGTCGGTCGCCGAGGTCGATGACGTCGCCTTCTGAAAGCTCGCGCGTCAATGGCGCGGGAGCGATGCGGTAATCGGCGGCTTTCCAGCCGGGCAGGGGCAGGATGGAGACTGCGTCGTCCATGTCCCGGAACATGTCGGCATAGGTCGCCGTGTCCGGCATGATGGCGAAAGCCGCCGCGCTTTGCGCCGGTCCGGCGCGCAGCTCGAATTCATGCAGCGAGCCGACATGGTCGAGATGGATATGGGTGGCGACCGCGATCAGGGGCTTGCCCGCCGGGATGTCGATTTCGGGCGCCAGCGGGCAGATGCCCATGCCGGTATCGACCAGCAGGTCGGCGTCGCGGCCGGCGAGATGCCAGATATTGGCGCGCATATAGCCGTGCACGTAAGGCTCGGTCAGCATCGTCAGTCCGGGCTCGACGACGCGGCGGCTGAACCAGTCGGTCCTCATACGAAGGGCTTGCCGATCTGGTATTTCGCCGGAACCAATCGCTTCAGATAGGCGAGGCCGGGGTCGGCCAGTTCGTTGACGTCCGGCTTGAGGAAATCGGCGGGCATGTGGCGGGTCTTGCCGGCCACGCTGGCGAGCGGCACCTTCTTCAGCACCGTTCTTGCGCCGTCGAACTGCACCGCGACCGAGCCGCCGCCCTGATCGATCACCGCGGCCGCGAAGGCGCCGGCGTCGAACGCCTCCTGCCTGTCGATATCGCTGATGGCGCCGATATAGCCGCGCGGCATGTAGCCCAGCGCATCGACGCGCGCCCGCTTGCCCGGCAGCCCGTCGGCCAGTGCCTGCTCCAGAGCCGCGGTAAGGTCGCTGCCCGATAGTTTGACATTGCCGTGCTGGTCGCGCTCCAGTTTCCCCGGCGGCACGAGGCTCTCGACCAGCGATCTTCCGTCGGCAGTGGAAACGCCCTCCGAAACCGCCACCACGCAGCGCCGATGCCGCGCGAGGCTCGCCTTCACGTCGTCTATGAAATTCTCGACCACGAAGGGCCGTTCGGGAACGTAGACGAGGTGCGGCCCGCTGTCGGTGTCGAAGCGCCAGGCCGCCGAGGCAGCGGTGAGGAAGCCGGCATGGCGGCCCATGACGATGCCGACATAGATGCCGGGCAGCGCGCGGAAATCGAGGTCCACCGACATGAAGGCGCCGGCCACGAACTCGGCCGCCGAGATGAAGCCCGGCGTATGGTCGTTCTCGACGAGGTCGTTGTCGATGGTCTTCGGCGCGTGCACGAAGGTGATCTTGCCGGCCGATGCCTGCGCCAGGATCTCCTGCGTGCCGGCGGTGTCGTTGCCGCCGATATAGATGAAGGCGTCTGCGCCGGCGTTCTGCAGGCCCTTCAACACGGCCTCGCAATAGGCGGCGTCCGGCTTGTCCCTTGTGGAACCGAGCGCGGCGCCGGGCGTATGGCCGACCAGGCGCAAGCGCTTTTCATCGACGTCGCTGAGATCGACATAGTCGCCGTCGCGTATGCCGCGCACGCCGTAGCGCGAGCCCAGCACCCGCGCGCCGGGGTGGCGCTTGCGGATTTCAAGCACGGCGCCAACCATGGTCTGGTTGATGACGGCGGTCGGGCCGCCCCCTTGCGCGATCACGAAGGTGCCGGACATGGACGGTCTCCCCAGGACGGAATTGCCGCCAACAATCGCGCGTCTCGGCACGTCACGCAACGGCTTTCAACCGGTTCGAAGCAGCCTCAGGCGACGAGGACCGGATTCTTCTTCGAAACCCGGTTGTAGAGGTCGATGATGTCCTGGTTGATCAGCCGCACGCAGCCTGACGAGACCGCGCCGCCGATGCTCCACCATTCCGGCGAACCGTGGATGCGGTAGCCCGTATCGCGTCCGTTCTGGTAGAGATAGAGGGCGCGCGCGCCGAGCGGGTTCTCAAGCCCGCCGGGCTGGCCGCCTTTCCATTTCACCAGTTCGGGCTTGCGCTGGATCATCTCCGGCGGCGGCGTCCATGTCGGCCATTCGCGGCCATATTGCACATTGGCCCGGCCCGACCAGCGGAAGCCGTCCTTGCCGATGCCGACACCGTAGCGGATCGCGTCGCCGCCCTCCTGGACGAGATAGAGCTTGCGCTCCTCCAGCCGGATCACGATGGTTCCGGGCGCCTCGCCGGTCGGGTCGACCACGATCTGGCGACGGAATTCCGGCTTGATCTTGAGATAGGGCACGGCCGGCACCGCAAAGGCGCCGTCGGTGAGCGAAGCATACATCACGTCCGGCGTGGTGATGTTCTTGTCCACGCTGATGGAAGGGCGAACCGGCCGGATGGAGCCGGTCGTGATATCGTCGAGGCCGAGATCGGGCATCTCGATCGTGCGCGAGCAGCCGGCTGCGCCGAACAGCATGGCCGCGCCGAGGCCGGTCAGCACGCCGCGGCGCGAAAGCGTCTCGGATCGCTCCTCGTCCGCTGTTTCGGATGCCGGTATCCGCAACGTCTCACGCATGCACTCGTATCCCGTCGCCGACTGAAAGATAATTCCAGGTTACAGAACATTTTCCGCGATCATGGTTGACAAAGCGTGAACGGAACGACCGCCGGCCTTTGGAAGGCCGGGCCGGCATTTGCCTCTTTACAGTCCGCAAATGACGGGGATTTATCCTGCTCCTTACGTTCGGAGAGATGCCGATGTCGTTCGAAAGCTGGGCCGCGTTCACCGCCGCTTCCGCCATCCTGCTGGTCATTCCGGGTCCGACGATCCTGCTGGTCGTTTCCTATGCGCTGGGGCAGGGGTGGCGCACGGCCCTGCCGATGGCTCTTGGCGTCGCGCTCGGCGACTTCACCGCCATGACCCTGTCGATGCTGGGCATCGGCGCGCTGCTCGCCGCCTCGGCCACCATATTTACCCTGCTGAAGATCATCGGCACCGGTTACCTGATCTGGCTCGGCGTCAAGCTGTTCCGGGCCGGCGGCACGCTGAAGGCGGAACCGCGCGCCGACGCGGCCCCGGCAATCAGGATGACGGCGCATGCCTGGCTGGTCACGGCGCTGAACCCGAAAAGCATCACCTTCTTCGTCGCCTTCCTGCCGCAGTTCCTGGACCGGCATGCGGATTTCCTGACCCAGATGCTGGTCTTCGAGGCCACATTCCTTACGCTTGCCTTCGCCAATGCCCTCGCCTATGCGATCGTCGCCTCGCGGGCGCGCAACCTCATGCGCAACCCGAAAGCGATCCGTGCCGTCAACCGCACCGGCGGCACGCTGCTCGTCGGCGCAGGCATCGCCACGCTTGCCATGCGCTCGGCGAACTGAAGGAAAGGCGGCTCAGTTGAGCAGCTTGGCGACCTTCGACACTTCGAGATAGTCGAGGGTCACCGCCAGAGCCACGCCGCCGCTGGTCAGCAGCAGGCCGCGCATGAAGATGCGGTTGGCCCGTTCGAACACCGGCCGCTTCAGGCAATCGTGGTCGAGCAGGGCGGCAAGGGCTTTGATCTGCAGGCCGATGCCGGCGAGGATCGGCACCAGCGCGAACCCGTCATACAACTGCCACGGCACCGGGTTGCCGGCCCAATGCGAGACGAAACCGAGCGAAAACGCCAGCACGACACCGACGACCGTCAGCGTGCCGTTGCGGAAGATCGTCTCGACCCGCTCGTCGGGGTCCCCTTGCTGCATTATCGCCTCCCTGCGCCCGCTACGATTGTCAAGTCTCCCGAGTTTACAGCCGGTTAGCGGGACGCGGGTTTCGCTCGCCGGCCGCCTGCCGGATCCACAAATTTTTTGAGCATCGAAAAAAAGACGCCGTCCTGCTTCGCGCGCCGCCTGTTTTTGCTATGACAGAAAGCGGAAGAGCGGGAACTGGCTGGATCGCCGGGAGGATTTTCATGTATCTGGGTCTCGATCTCGGCACATCCGGCGTCAAGGCGCTGCTGATCGACGGCGACCAGCGCGTGGTCGGGTCCGGCCATGGATCGCTGGAAGTCTCGAGGCCGCATCCGGGCTGGTCCGAGCAGGAGCCGGCCGACTGGATCAAGGCTTGCGAGGCGGCGATCGGCGAGTTGCGGGCGAAGCACGCGAAGGAATTCGCCGCTGTCGCCGGCATCGGCCTGTCCGGCCAGATGCATGGCGCGACCCTGCTCGACGACGCCGACAACGTGCTGCGGCCCTGCATCCTGTGGAACGACACGCGCAGCCATGCGGAGGCCGCCGCGCTTGACGCCGATCCGCGCTTTCGCAAGCTCACCGGCAATATCGTGTTTCCCGGCTTCACCGCGCCGAAACTGGTCTGGGTGAAGAACAACGAGCCGGCGGTTTTCGCCAAGGTGGCCAGGGTGCTGCTGCCGAAGGACTATCTCAGGCTCTGGCTGACCGGCGAACATATTTCGGAAATGTCGGATTCGGCCGGCACCTCCTGGCTGGATGTGGGCGCGCGCCGCTGGGCGCCGGACCTGCTGGCCGCGACCGACCTGGACGAGAAGCATATGCCCTCGCTGGTGGAAGGCACCGAAAAGGCCGGCGGCCTGCGCCCGGAGCTTGCGGCCCGCTGGGGCGTCAGGGCGGGCATCCCGGTGGCGGGCGGCGCCGGCGACAATGCGGCTTCGGCCTGCGGCATGGGCACGGTGGGCGAGGGCCACGCCTTCGTTTCGCTGGGCACGTCGGGTGTGCTGTTCGCGGCAAATCGCGCCTATCTGCCCAATCCGGCAAGTGCGGTGCACACCTTCTGCCATGCTCTGCCGAAGACATGGCACCAGATGGGCGTCATTCTGTCGGCCACGGATTCGCTGAACTGGCTTTCCGGCATCACCGGCAAGGATGCGGCGGCCCTGACGGGCGAATTGGGAAACTCGCTGAAGGCCCCGGCCGGCGTGACCTTCCTGCCCTATCTTTCCGGCGAGCGCACGCCACACAATGATTCTGCCATTCGCGGCGTCTTCGCCGGGCTGGCCCACGAAACGGACCGCGCCGCGCTGACGCAGGCGGTGCTGGAAGGCGTCGCCTTCGCCTTCCGCGACAGTCTCGAGGCCCTGAAAACGGCCGGCACCACGCTCTCGCGCGTGACGGCCATCGGCGGCGGTTCGCGGTCCCGCTATTGGCTGGAGGCCATCGCCACCGCGCTCGGCATTCCCGTCGACGTGCCGGAAGACGGCGACTTCGGCGCGGCTTTCGGCGCGGCCCGTCTCGGCCTGATCGCCGCCACGGGCGCCGACCCGCTGGCGGTCTGTATCGCGCCCGCGACCGAGGCTACCATCGAGCCGAACGCGGCCTTGGCGGACGCGTATTTTGCGGCCTATGCGCATTATCGCGCGCTTTATCCGGCGGTTCGCGGCACCATGTAGGCCTTCTGCAGCTGCAGGCAATCCGTGTGCCAGTGGGCTAGCCGTTTACCATTGTGGTCGGCCTGCCCAAATTGCCACTCAATCACCCCGAGCTTGCCTTCAAGATGCCGTCACAGACTTCGTATATCTGTGGCTCCGCAACGAACCGGAAAGGAGGCGAACGACATGAACAGCGAACGCGAAATCGACGCCCTTCTGTCTCGCGACGAGACCGGATCGATCATCGACCGGTTGATGGCGCTGCCGCGCCCCGCGGCGAATGACCGACAGACCACCGAATGGGACCGCGCCGTGGCCGGCCGTTTCGAGGCCCATCTGGCAAGGCAGATGCGCGCCCTGATCGGAAGCGACGACGAACGCCGCCCCGCTGCCTGAACCATAAATCCCTCAGACCAGTTTGACGGACAATGAGGCGTCCGCCATGCTTGCCGGATGCTGCGTGGCGTGCTGCTGGACCTTGCCGGTGTGATCTATGACGGCGACACCCTGATACCGGGGTCGGCGGACGCGATCGGCCGCCTGCGGGCTGCCGGCCTGGCGGTCCGTTTCGTCAGCAACACCACCCGTTCGCCGAGACCGGCATTGGTCAAACAGCTTGCCGGTTTCGGCATCGCGGTCGCCGACCACGAACTGGTCACGCCGGCCGCGGCTGCGATCGCCTGGCTGAGACAGGCCGGGCGCTCGCCTTTCCTGGTGGTGCATCCGAATCTCAGGCCGGATTTCGAGGGCATGGAGTTCGACGGCAAGCCGGCGGTGGTGGTTGGCGATGCCGGCGAGGCCTTCGACTATGCCGTGCTCAACGCCGCGTTCCGGCAATTGATGGACGGCGCCGAACTCGTCGCGCTCGCCGTCAATCGCATGTTCAAGGACCGCGACGGACTGCCCAGCATGGATGCCGGCGCCTTCGTCGCGGCGCTTGAGTTCGCCAGCGGCGTCAAGGCGACGGTCATCGGCAAGCCCGCCCCGGCATTCTTCAACGCGGCACTCGAGGACATGGGGTGCGGACCGCATGAGGTGGCGATGGTCGGCGACGACGCGGAAAGCGACGTCGCGGGCGCGCTCAAAGCAGGCTTGGGCGCGGCTCTGCTCGTGCGGACCGGCAAATACCGGCCGGGCGACGAAACGCGCTTCGAGCCGGCGCCGACGGCCGTGGTCGATGATCTTGCGGCGGCGGCCGATTGGCTCCTGTCCAGACGGGGCTGACGTCGCCGCTCACTTCTGCCTGAACTGCGACGGCGCCTCGCCGAATGCCCTGGAAAAGGCCCTCGAAAACGCCGCGGCGGACGAAAAGCCCGTCCGTCCGGCGATGTCGGCCATCGGTACGGCGGTGTCGGCGACCAGCCGCCGCGCCGCGCCGAGCCGGAGCCTGAGATAATAGGTGCCGGGCGTTTCGCCGATGGAACGCCGGAAGATGTTTTCCAGCGTGCGCGGGGTGACGCCGGCGCGCCGCGCGATCGCGGCCACGGTCAGCGGCTGGTCGATATGCGCTTCCATCAGCCTGACCGCCTGCGCGAGCCGTGCGTCGTAGCCGTCGAGCCGGCCGAGCGAAACCAGCGGCTGCGCGTCGGTCGCGGCGCGCGACTGGTCGTAGATGAAGACGCTCGCCACATCGAGCGCCACGGCCATGCCGAGCCGCGAGCGGACCAGATGCAGCATCAGGTCGAATGTCGGCGCCGCTCCGCCGCACGTGAACACCGGCCCGTCGATGACGTAGCGGTCCGGCCGCACGTCCACGCCCGGAAAGGCGGCGGAAAAATCCTCCATGTCCTCCCAGTGGGTGGTGGCCGCCCGGCCTTCCAGCAGGCCGGCGCGGGCGACGAGCCATGTGCCGGCCTCCACGCCGCCGCAGGCGCGGGTTGCCCGCGCCGC
This sequence comes from Mesorhizobium sp. SP-1A, assembly GCF_032460275.1. Lineage (NCBI taxonomy): Bacteria > Pseudomonadati > Pseudomonadota > Alphaproteobacteria > Hyphomicrobiales > Phyllobacteriaceae > Mesorhizobium > Mesorhizobium sp. SP-1A. Next base: position 573,933 of record NZ_JAVXZD010000001.1, read on the forward strand.
CCGCCGCAATCCGGCAAGCAGCGCCGTGGTGGCATAGTTCTGCGTGCCGAACCCGGCTACGACCACCAGCACGTCGGTCGTTTCCGCCGGATCGAAGCGCCCGCTCACCGCCACCGGCAGGCCGCAGGTGGTGAGAGCCGGCTCGCCGGTGACGGAGACCAGCTTGAAGTCGAACAGAGTTTCGCCGGCGATGCGGTTGGCGGCGCGCAGCGGATCGACCGCGGAGGCCACGCACATGATGGACGAGCCGGAGAAAACCAGGAACGTGACCTTGAGCGGCGTGTGTTCCGCGCGAAAGATTGTTCGGGTTTCGCTTTTTGCCATACCGTATTCGTAAATCGCAAAGCACGACGCCGCAAGCGGCGCGATGATCCGCGCCACGTATCGAAATGGAGGAAGCCGATGCCGCTCGAGATGAATCGCGAGGTTTTCATCACCTGTGCCGTGACCGGATCGGGCGGCACGCAGGATCGCAGCCCGCATGTGCCCCGTTCGCCCAAGCAGATCGCCGATTCGGCCATCGAGGCCGCCAGGGCCGGTGCCGCCGTCGTCCATTGCCATGTGCGCGACCCTGAAACCGGCAAGCCGCGCCGCGACGTCCATCTCTACCGCGAGGTGACCGACCGCATCCGAGAGGCCAATGTCGACGTGGTGCTGAACCTCACCGCCGGCATGGGCGGCGACATGGTGTTCGGCTCGACCGAACAGCCGCTGCCGCTGAAGCAGCAGGGCACCGACATGGCCGGCGCTTCGGAACGCGTGGAACATGTGCGCCAGTGCCTGCCGGAGATCTGCACGCTCGACTGCGGCACGATGAATTTCAACGAAGCCGACTACGTCATGACCAACACGCCCGGCATGCTGCGCGCCATGGGCTCGATGATGACCGAGATGGGCGTCAAGCCCGAGATCGAGGCCTTCGACACCGGCCATCTGTGGTTCGCCAAGGAACTGGTCAAGGAAGGCGTGCTGAAGCCGGACGCGCTGGTGCAACTGTGCATGGGCGTGCCGTGGGGCGCGCCCGACGACCTCAACACCTTCATGGCCATGGTCAACAACGTGCCGAAGGAATGGACCTTCTCGGCCTTCTCGCTCGGTCGCAACCAGATGGCCTATGCGGCGGCTGCGGTGCTGGCCGGCGGCAATGTCCGCGTCGGGCTGGAGGACAATCTGTGGCTCGACAAGGGCGTCCTGGCCACCAATGCGCAACTGGTAGATCGCGCCGTCGGCATCATCGAGCGCCTTGGCGCCCGCGTGATCGGGCCGGAAGAAGTGCGCAAGAAGCTCAACCTCACCAAGCGCGCACCGCTGGCGGCATAGGCCCGCAAGGGCTTCCGGGCGGAAAAGGGAGAAGACGCCATGGAAACGGTCAAGTTCACGGCGATGAAGGATGGCGACCGCGAGGACTACGCCTTCCTTACCGAGCATGAGATCGAGTTCGCCGCCAGGACCGGCGGACGTCTTCTCGACGCCTTGGTGAAGCTCGACGAGAGCCTGTCGGGCTACAAGATCACGCGGCTCGGCCACTCGCTTCAGGCCGCAACCCGCGCCTGGCGCGACGGCGCCGACGAAGACTGGGTCGTCTGCGCCCTTCTGCATGACATCGGCGATATTTACGCCCCCTACAACCACGACGAATATGCGGCCGCGATCCTGCGCCCGTTCGTTCGCGAGCAATGCCACTGGGTCGTCGAGAAGCACGGGGATTTCCAGCGGCTTTACTATGCGCATCACGTCGGCGGCAATCGCCATGCGCGCGATAAGTTCGCGGGACATCCCTATTACGACGATTGCGACCAGTTCTGCGAGCGGTGGGACCAGTCGAGCTTCGATCCCGACTACGAAACCCTGCCGCTCGATTTCTTCCGGCCCATGGTGGAGAAAGTCTTCTCCCGCCAGGCCTACGATCCCGCGGTCATCCGCGCCGGCGAGCGCGTCGCGCTCGTCAATCCCGAAACAGCCAGCCAGAGAGCCGGAGCATCCGCATGAGCAATATCGCTAAAGCAGCCGCCATCGGCGGCGGTGTCATCGGCGCAGGCTGGGTCGCACGCCTGCTGCTCAACGGCATCGACGTTGCGATCTACGATCCCGATCCCGAAGCCTCCCGCAAGGTCGGCGAGGTGATGAAAGGCGCTCGCCGCGCCTACAAGCAGATGCTGCCGGACGGTCTGCCCAAGGAAGGCAAGCTCACTTTCGCCAAGACCATCGCCGAGGCGGTGGCCGACGCCGATTTCATCCAGGAAAGCGTGCCGGAGCGCCTCGACCTCAAGCACAAGGTGCTGGCCGAGATCGACATGCATGCGCCGGCCAACGCCATCGTCGGCTCCTCCACGTCCGGCATCAAGCCGTCCGACATGCAGGTGGCGATGAAGAAGCACCCGGAGCGGCTGGTGGTCGGCCATCCGTTCAACCCGGTCTACCTGCTGCCGCTGGTCGAGGTTGTCGGCGGCGCGCAGACCTTCCCGGAAGCCATCGAGGTGGCCAAGGAGATCTATGCCTCGATCGGCATGAAGCCGGTCGTCATCCGCAAGGAGATCGAGGCCTTCGTAGGCGACCGCCTGCTGGAGGCGGCGTGGCGCGAGGCGCTGTGGCTGATCAAGGACGGCATCTGCTCGGTCGAGGAACTCGACGACATCATGCGCTATTCCTTCGGCCTGCGCTGGGCGCAAATGGGCATGTTCCAGGTCTACCGCATCGCCGGCGGCGAGGCGGGCATGCGCCATTTCATGGCCCAGTTCGGGCCCTGCCTGAAATGGCCGTGGACCAAGCTGATGGACGTGCCGGAGTTCAACGACGAGTTGGTCGATCTCATCGCCGGCCAGTCCGACGAACAGTCCGACAAATGGTCGATCCGCGAGTTGGAGAAGATCCGCGACGACAATCTGGTGGCGATCATGGAAGCCCTGTCCCGGCAGAACAAGGGCAAGGGTTGGGGCGCTGGCGCGCTGCACAAGGACTATGTCAAGCAGCTTTCCGGACTTGCGAAGAAGCCCGTTTCCAAGGCCGCCGCCAAGGCAAAGGCCGCCAAGCCGGTGAAGAAGGCCAAGGCGGTGAAGAAGGCTGCTGCAAGGAAGAAGGGCTGAGTAAATCATGATCGCCCCCCTCTCCGTCCCGGCTTTGCCTCGACACCTCTCCCCCCGTTCCGGGTGGAGAGGACGGGCGTCCGGCTTGGCTTCCGTCCTCTCCATCACGAAGTTGGGGAGAGGTGGCGCGCGAAGCGCGACGGACAGGGGGTATTTCATCGAAGCGGAGCACCGCCCATGAACTTCGGCCTTTCGGAAGAACAGCGCGCGATCGTCGACACCACGCGCGCCTTTGTCGAGAACGAGCTTTACCCGCACGAGCAGGCGGTGGAGCGCAGCGGCCATCTGCCGATGGAGCTGGTCAGGGAACTGCAGGCCAAGGCGATCGCCGCCGGCCTCTATGCCGCCAACATGCCGGCCGAAGTGGGCGGTGCCGGGCTCGATACGGTGACCTGGCTGCTCTACGAGAAGGAACTCGGCCGCGCAAACTATGCGCTGCACTGGACCTGCGTGGCGCGTCCGTCCAACATCCTGCTGGCGGGCACGGACGAGCAGAAGGAAAAATATCTCTATCCCTGCATTCGCGGCGAGAAATGGGACTGCCTGGCCATGACCGAGCCGGGCGCCGGTTCCGACCTGCGCGGCATGAAGGCGAGTGCGGTGCAGGACGGCGACGACTGGGTGCTGAACGGCACCAAGCACTTCATCAGCCATGCCGACATCGCCGATTTCGCCATCTGCTTCATGGCCTCCGGCGAGGAAGACAGTCCGCGCGGCAAGCGCAAGAAGATCACCGCCTTTTTCGTCGACAAGGGCACGCCGGGCTTCACCGTGCGCGACGGCTACCGCAACGTCTCGCATCGCGGCTACACCAATGCCATCCTCGAATTCGACAATTGCCGCCTGCCCAAGGAACAGGTGCTGGGCGAGGTGCACAAGGGCTTCGAGGTCGCCAATTCGTGGCTCGGCGCCACCCGCTTGCAGGTCGGCGCCACCTGCCTCGGCCGTGCCGAGCGCGCGCTGCAGCACGCCATCGAATATGCCGCGCAGCGCCAGCAGTTCGGCCAGCAGATCGGCAAGTTCCAGGGCGTCTCCTTCAAGCTGGCCGACATGGCGACCGAATTGAAGGCGGCCGACCTGATGGTGTTCGAGGCCGGCTGGAAATACGACCAGGGCACGGTAACCGATCAGGACATGGCCATGGCCAAGCTCAAGGCCACCGAGGTGCTGGCCTTCGTCGCCGACGAGGCGATCCAGATCCATGGCGGCATGGGCCTGATGGACGATCTGCCGCTGGAGCGCATCTGGCGGGACGCTCGCGTCGAGCGCATCTGGGAAGGCACGTCGGAGATCCAGCGCCATATCATTTCCCGCGCGCTGCTGAGGGCGGTGGGGGGGTGACCATGGCTGAGGCGTTGAAACTGCTTACCCTCCCCCTTGTGGGGAGGGTCGCCCGCAGGGCGGGGTGGGGGTGCAAATGACGACCTCGCCAACCACCCCCACCCCGGCGCTTCGCGCCGACCCTCCCCACAAGGGGGAGGGTAAGACCCGCCTCGAACGCCTCCTGCGCCCGAAATCCGTCGCCGTGATCGGCGGCGGCGCCTTTGCGACCAACGTCGTCAAGCAATCGCTCAAGATGGGCTTTCCGGGCAACATCTGGCCGGTTCATCCCAAGCGGGGCGAGGTCGAGGGCCTGCAAGCCTACTGCTCGGTGGCGGATCTGCCGGATTCGCCCGATGCCGTGTTCATCGGCGTCAACCGCTTCGCCACGATCGAGGTCGTGCGCGAGCTTGCCGCACGCAAGGCGGGCGGGGCGATCTGCTTCGCGGCCGGTTTTCGCGAAGCCGGCGCCGACGACGAGGACGGCGAGCGGCTGCAACAGGAACTGATTGCGGCCGCCGGTTCCATGCCGGTCATCGGGCCGAACTGCTACGGCCTCATCAACTACGCGGACGGCGCGCTGCTTTGGCCCGACCAGCATGGCGGCCAGCGGCTGGAATCCGGCACGCGGGGTGCCGCGATCATCACGCAATCGTCCAACATCGCCTGCAACCTGACCATGCAGCAGCGCGGCCTGCCCATTTCCTTTCTGATGACGGCGGGAAATCAGGCGCAGACCGGCCTGTCCGAGATGGCGCTCGGCCTGATCGAAGACGAGCGCGTCTCCTGCCTCGGCCTGCACATCGAGGGCTTCGACAAGGTCGACGGCTTCGAGCGGCTGGCGGCCAGGGCGCGCGAACTGAAGAAGCCCATCGTGGCGGTGAAGGTCGGCCGCTCGGAACAGGCGCGCGCCGCGACGGTCTCGCACACCGCCTCGCTGGCCGGCTCCGACGCCGCCTCGGAAGCCTTCCTCAAGCGGCTCGGCATCGCGCGGGTCCATTCGATCCCGTCGCTGCTGGAGACACTGAAGCTGCTGCACGCCGTCGGCCCGCTGGCCGGCTACACGCTGTCTTCCATGAGCTGTTCCGGCGGCGAGGCCTCGGTGATGGCCGACACGGCCGAGGGCCGCAAGGCGCGCTTCCCGGCTCTGGCCGAAGCGCATCGCGCCCGCGTCAAGGCCACGCTCGGGCCGCTGGTCGCCGTCGCCAACCCGCTCGACTATCACACCTTCATCTGGAACAACGAACCGGCCATGACCGCGACCTTCACGGCCATGGTTTCGGGCGGTTTCGACCTCAACATGCTGGTGCTGGATTTCCCGCGCAACGACCGCTGCTCGGATGCCGACTGGTGGGCCACGGTCAACGCCTTCGACGCGGCGTTAAAGGCCAACAAGGCGCGCGGCGCGATCGTCGCCTCGATGCTGGAGAACCTGCCCGAAGGACATGCGATCGAGTTTTTCCGGCGCGGCATCGTACCCTTGCACGGTATCGTCGAAGCCTTCGATGCGGCGGAAGCCGCCGCATTCATCGGCGAGGCGTGGAGCCGACCCTCTACCTCCCCTTTGTGGGGAGGTCGCGCCGAATGCGCGGGTGGGGGTAAGGCCGGTGATGCAACCCCCACCCCGGCGCTTCGCGCCGACTCTCCCCACAAGGGGGAGGGCAAGGTGGTACCCGACGAGGCCGAGGCCAAGGCGCTGCTGCGTTCCGCCGGCCTCGCCGTGCCGCAAGGTCTGCGCGCCGCAAACGTTGCGGAGGCCGTCTCGGCGGCCGAGAAGCTCGGCTTTCCTGCCGCGCTGAAAGCGCTGGGCGTCGCGCACAAGAGCGAACTCGGCGCGGTGAAGCTCAACCTCAGGTCCGCCGGGGAGGTGCAGGCTGCCGCTGGTGCGCTGTTGCCGCTCGGCAGCGGGCTCTATGTCGAGCGGATGGTTGAGGGCGCGGTCGCCGAACTGATCGTCGGCGTCACCCGCGACGAGATGTTCGGCCCGGTCATGACCGTGGGCACGGGCGGCGTGCTGGTGGAATTGTTGAAGGACAGCGCCACGCTGCTCCTGCCGGCGTCGCACGCGGACATCGAGGCGGCGCTGCAGGGCCTGCGGCTCTATCCGCTGCTCGACGGCTATCGCGGCCGCCCCAAGGCGGATGTGCCGGCCGCCGTCGAGGCGATCCTCGGCATATCGCGCTTCGTGCTGGAACATGCGGGCAGCATCGAGGAACTCGACGTCAACCCGCTGATCGTCTGCGGCGAGGGCAAGGGCGCCTGGATCGCCGATGCGCTGCTGGTGACAAGTGAGGCGCTTACCTCCCCCTCGATGGGGGAGGTCGCGACGAAGTCGCGGGAGGGGGTGTCGGCGTGATCGCGCAAAGCAGATCACCCCACCCCCGACCTTCGGTCGGACCCTCCCCATCGAGGGGAGGGTGGGCTGCCCAGTCTTGCCGCGCCGCGCCGTGCAAAATTCAGGAGGTTTCCAAATGTCCGACGTCATAAAAACCCGCCGCGAGGGCGGCATCCTCGAAGTGACCCTCGATCGCCCGAAGGCCAATGCGATCGACCTCGCCACCTCGCGTCTGATGGGCGAGACCTTCAAGGCCTTCCGCGACGACCCGCAATTGCGCGTGGCCATCGTCAAGACGGCCGGCGACAAGTTCTTCAGCGCCGGCTGGGACCTCAAGGCGGCCGCCGGCGGCGATGCGGTCGACGGCGACTACGGCGTGGGCGGCTTTGCCGGCTTGCAGGAACTGCGCGACCTGAACAAGCCGGTCATCGCCTGCGTCAACGGCATGGCGGTCGGCGGCGGCTTCGAACTGGCGCTGTCCTGCGATCTCATCTACGCCTCCGACCATTCCTCCTTCGCGCTGCCGGAAATCAAGGCCGGCACGCTGGCCGACGCCGCAACCATCAAGCTGCCCAAGCGCATCCCCTACCACGTCGCCATGGACCTTCTGCTCACCGGCCGCTGGATGGATGTGGCCGAAGCGCATCGCTGGGGCCTCGTCAACGAGGTGCTGCCGGCCGACAGGCTGGAAGAGCGTGTCTGGGAGATCGCGCGGCTGCTGGAAAGCGGTCCGCCGCTGGTCTTCGCCGCCATCAAGGAAACGGCGCGCGTCGCCGAGGCGCTCACGTTCCAGGACGCGATGAACAAGATCACCAAGCGCCAGCTTCCGACCGTGGACATTCTCTACGGGTCGGAGGACAATCTGGAAGGATTCAAGGCTTTCGCGGAAAAACGCGACCCGGTGTGGAAAGGCCGCTAGTACGGCCACGGCTGGGTTGGAATGACGGACTATAGCAAGCTCATCGATGCGGAGACCTGGGCGTTCATCGAACGCACCAATACCTACTATCCGCCGGACGCGGTCGAGCGCACCATCGCCGAGCAGCGCGCGGTCTACGACCGCATGTGCCGCGAATTCCATGCCGGCTATCCCGAGGGCGTGACGGCTGAAACCGCGGCGATCGAAACGCCCGCCCATGCGATCCCGATCCGCATCTATCGCAATGCGGAGCTCGACGATGCGGCCATGGTGATCTATTTCCATGGCGGCGGCTTCGTCGTCGGCGGGCTGGAAAGCCACGACGACGTCTGCGCCGAACTGTGCCAGCGCACCGGCTATGAAGTGGTTTCGGTGGATTACCGGCTGGCCCCCGAACACCGACATCCGGCCGATTTCGATGACGCGATGGACGCCTTCGAATGGGCGGCTGGAATCTGTTCCCGGCCGATCCTGCTTTGTGGCGACTCCGCCGGCGGAAACCTGGCCGCCGCGGTCAGCCACGCCACGCGCGGGCACAGGCGCAAGCCGGCCGGACAGGTGCTGATCTATCCCGGCCTCGGGGGAGACCACGGCAGGGGGTCCTACGTCACCCATGCCGAGGCGCCGATGCTGACCATGCGCGACCTGGAATTCTACAAGCATGTCCGCACCGGCGGCGAGGAAGCCGTCGGGTTGGTGACGCTGGCGCCGCTGGCCGACGCGAATCTGGCCAATCTGCCGCCGACGGTGATCATTACGGCCGAATGCGATCCGTTGTCGTCCGACGGCGAAGCCTACCGCGACGGGATCGAGGCTGCCGGCGGCAAGGCGTTCTGGCATGAAGAAAAAGGCCTCGTGCACGGCTACCTGCGCGCGCGCCACACCGTGCAGCGCGCCCACCGGTCCTTCACGCGCATCGTCGATGCCGTTTCAGCCCTCGGCAGGGGTGAGTGGCCTTATTGAAGGCTTCGCCTATTCGAGGAAGGGCTTGGCTTTCATCGTTGCGGGAACGGCCACGCCCAGGCGCCGGAGGACGGTCGGCGCGAGCTGCAACTGGCCAAGCAGCACGTTCTCGTCCGGGCCTTTGCCCGCGCCGAAATAGTACAGCGCGAAATCCTGCTGGTCGGCTTCGTGCCCGCCATGATGGCCACGGTCGGTCTGGCCGTGGTCGGCGGTGACGATCACCTCGTAGCCTGCTTCGCGCCAGCGCGGCAGGAAGGCGGCCAGCATCCCGTCCATGGCGTAGCAGGCATGGTCCATCTCGATGCAGTCGTGGCCGAAGCGGTGGCCCATCGAATCCAGCGTGCAGGTGTGCAGGATGCCGTAGTCGATGGAAAAGCGTTCCGTCAGCATGGTCAGCGTGGCGAACAGGTCGACGTCGCTCGGCGTCATCTGGTTGCGGGCGTTGTAGCCGGTCATGGTGTGGAAACGGCCATGCGCGATCGGTCCGCCCGGCTCGTCATATTCCATGTCGCGCACCAGGTCGAACGGGAAGCGGTTGAAGAATTCCGACCAGTAGGAATGCGTCACCGCGCCGGTCTTGCCGCCGGCCTTCGAGATTTCGGAGAACAGGTCCGGCTGCTTGACGCGGAAACGCTCCTCGTTGGAGCAGATGCCATGCACCTGCGGCGACACGCCGGTATGGATCGAGGCATAGCAGCAGGCTGAGGTCGAGGGCAGCACCGAGCGCATCTTCCACACCTGCGCCTCGCCCGACTGCACCCAGCCCTCCAGATTGCCGAACAGCCGACGCCAGTTCCGCCACGGCACGCCGTCCAGGATGATGAGCAAAAGCTTGGACTTGAGCGCCATGGGCAGCCCTCCGGCTGATGGGGTATTGAGAAAGAACAGGAGCCGCCGGACAAGCCGGCGGCCCGCCATGTGCCGTCCGGCAGATCAGGCCTTCAACCAGCACGCGCCGAGCGCGTAGCCGTCCATCAGCTCCGCTTGTGGGTTCTTGACATAGCCGTCGATCTTGTCGGTGTTCGCGGCGTCGATGAACTGGTTGAAGAAGGGCACGATCAACCCGCCTTCGTCGCGCATCAGCACGGCCATGTCGCGATAGATGGCCTTGCGCTTGTCCTGGTCCAGTTCTCCCTGCGCGGCGAGCAGCATCTGGTCGAATTTCGGATCCTTGTAGCGCGTATCGTTCCAGTCGGCGCTGGACACGTAGCCGGTGGAATACATCTGCCCCTGCGTGGCGCGTCCGCCCCAGTAGGACAGCGAGAACGGCTGCTTGTTCCACACTTCCGACCAGTAGCCGTCGCCGGGCTCGCGCTTGATCTCGATCTTGATGCCGGCCTTGGCGCAGCTCTGCTGGTAGAGCTGTGCCGCATCCACCGCGCCGGGGAAGGCGACGTCGGAGGTTCTGAGCAGGATCGAGCCGGAATGGCCGGACTTCTTGTAGGCCGCGGCGGCCTTCTCGGGATCGAACTTGCGCTGTTCGATGTCGGTGGGAAACAGCGGATAGGCTTCGTTGATCGGGAAGTCGTTGCCGACCGAACCGTAGCCGCGCAGGATCTTCTGCAGCATCTCCTCGCGATCCATGGCGAGCTTCAGCGCCATTCTGAGGTCGTTGTTGTCGAACGGCTTGGTGTCGCAGAACATGTTGAACGGGTAGTAGCCCCTGCCCGAAACGTTCTCGATGGTGACGCCGGGCACGCGCTTGACCAGATCCACCACCTTCGGCTCGACGCGGTTGATGAAATGAACCTGCCCGCCCTGTAGCGCCGCCAGCCGCGCGGTGGCGTCGTTGATGACGAGGATCTCCACCTGGTCGGCGTGGCCCGCCTTGTCGCCGCGCCAATAATTGGCGAAGCGTTCACCGCCATGGCGCACGCCCGGCTGGTTCTCGGTGACCTTGTAAGGCCCGGCGCTGATGCCCGCGTTCGGGTTGTCCCTGCCGCCGTTGGGCTGGATGACGAGGTGGTAATCCGCCATCAGATAAGGGAAGTCGGCATCGGCGTCCGCAAGCGTGACGACCACTTCCTTGCCGTCGGCCTTGATGCTCTTGATGTTCTTGAGAATGCCGAGCGCGCCGGACTTCGATTTCTCGTCCCCATGGCGCTCCAGCGTGGCGGCGACGTCTTGCGGCGTGAGGGTCTTGCCGTTGTGGAACTCGATCCCGTCGCGGATCTTCATCGTCCAGGTCTTGGCGTCGGATGAGGCGCCGATTTCTTCGGCGACCAGGTTCTCAAGCCCGCCGTCAGGCGCGAGGCGCACCAGGAACTCGCCCCACTGCTTGCAGAAGTTGAAGGTCACCTGGCTGAGGTTCAACGCCGGATCGAGGCTGTTGGTGGATTCGCCGCCCTGCAGCCCGGCTTTCAGGATGCCGCCCTTGACCGGGCCCGCCGCGCGCGCGGCCTTTGTCAGCAGCGAATTGGCCGCCGCCGCCGACACGCCGAGCGCGGCGGCGCGGCCGAGGAAGTCACGGCGCGAAAGCTTGCCGCTCGCGACGCGGCGGCTCAGGAAATCGAGTTCGTCGGCCATATGGTTCTCCCCCTGGTAGCCTGGTGACCTTGCCTGCTCTAGTTGCCGGCGCTTTCCATGCGCCTGCCGCTGATCGCCTTTTCCAGCCAGCCGATCTCCATTTCCGGCACGGAGGAGAGCAGCAGGTCGGTGTAGGCGTCGAAAGGCGGCGTCAGCACCTTGCTCTTGGCGCCGTAGCGCACCACCTCGCCGCGATACATGACGGCGATCGAATCGGCGATCGACTTCACCGTGGCGAGGTCGTGGGTGATGAACAGATAGGCGACCTTCTCCTCCTGCTGCAGTTCCAGGAGCAGCTTGAGGATGCCGTTGGCGACCAGCGGGTCGAGCGCCGACGTCACCTCGTCGCAGATGATGAGCTTCGGCTTGGCCGCCAGCGCCCGCGCTATGCACACGCGCTGCTTCTGGCCGCCCGAAAGCTCGGCCGGATAGCGGTCCGCGAAGCCGGTGCCCATCTCGATCTTGTCGAGCAATTCCGCCACGCGCGCGTCGCGCTGCCTGCCCTTCATGCCGAAATAGAATTCCAGCGGCCGGCCGATGATCGTGCCCACCGTCTGGCGCGGGTTCATCGCCACGTCGGCCATCTGGTAGATCATCTGGAGCTGGCGCAGGTCCTCCTTCGACCGGTCGGCGAGCCGGCTCGCCAATGTCCGGCCGTCGAAGGTGACGGAGCCCTTTTCCGGCGGCAGCAGCCCGGTGATGGCGCGCGCCAGCGTCGATTTGCCGGAACCGGATTCGCCCACTACCGCCAGCGTCTGGCCGGCGAAGATGTCCACCGAAACGTCCTTCAGCACCTTGACCGAGCCGCCGCCATAGGCGGCAGTGACGTTCTTCACCGAAAGCAGCGGCGTGCCGCTCGGCTGGTGTTCCCGATGCGCGATCTCATGGACGGAAACGAGCGCCTTGGTGTAGTCCTGCGTCGGCTCCTTGATGATCTGATGCGTGGAGCCGCATTCGACCAGCTTGCCGTGGCGCAGCACCAATATGTCGTCCGCCACCTGCGCCACCACGGCGAGGTCGTGGGTTATGTAGAGCGCCGCCACGCGGGTGTCCCGTATGGCTTCCTTGATCGCCGCCAGCACGTCGATCTGCGTGGTCACGTCGAGCGCGGTCGTCGGCTCGTCGAAGACGATCAGGTCGGGCTCGGAGCACAGCGCCATGGCGGTCATGACGCGCTGCAACTGCCCGCCCGAAACCTGATGCGGGTAGCGATTGCCGATGGTGTCGGGGTCGGGCAGGCTGAGTTTGCGGAACAGCGCCCGCGCGCGCTTCTCGGCCTCCTGGCGGTTGCCGGCGCCGTGCTGGAGCGCGGCTTCGACCACCTGGTCCATCAGCTTGTGCGCGGGGTTGAACGCCGCGGCGGCCGATTGCGCGACATAGCAGACCTCGCTGCCGCGCATCCTGCGCACGCCGGACGTGCTTTCCTTCAGGATGTCGCGGCCGTTGAGGATGACCTGGCCGCCGGTGATCCGAACCCCGCCGCGTCCATAGGCCATGGACGACAGGCCGATGGTGGACTTGCCCGCGCCGGATTCGCCGATCAGCCCGAGCACCTTGCCCTTCTTCAGCGACAGCGACACGTCGTCCACGAGGGTGACGTTCCGTGGCGCCTCGCCGGGCGGGTAGACCCTGGCCTCGATCCTGAGATTGCGGATGTCGAGCAGGTCGTTGGAGCCTCCGCCCCCCTTGCGCGATTGCTTAGCCATTGCCACGCCCTCCCTTGAGGTCGGTGGTGCGGTTCAGCACCCAGTCGGCCACCAGGTTGACCGAGATCGCCAGCAGGGCGATCGCCGCCGCCGGGATGAGGGCCGCGGGCACGCCGAAGACGATGCCGTCCTTGTTCTCCTTGACCATGCCGCCCCAGTCGGCGTCCGGCGGCTGCACGCCGAGGCCAAGGAACGACAATGCCGACAAAAACAGCACGGCATAGATGAAACGCAGGCCCAGTTCCGAGACCAGCGGCGACAGCGCATTCGGCAGGATTTCGCGGAAGATGACCCAGCCCATGCCTTCGCCGCGCAGCTTCGCGGCCTCGACGAAATCCATCACGTTGATGTCCACCGCCACCGCCCGCGACAGGCGGTAGACCCGGGTCGCGTCGAGAATGCCCATGACCAGGATCAGGGTGACCACCGTGGTCGGCAGCACCGACAGCACCACCAGGCCGAAGATCAGCGTGGGGATCGACATCAGCAGGTCGACGAAGCGCGACATCAGCGTGTCGAACCAGCCGCCCACCACGGCCGCGGTGAAGCCCAGCACCGAGCCGAGGATGAAGGACAGCGCGGTGGCCAGCACCGCGATGAAGATGGTGATGCGCGCGCCGTAGATCAGGCGCGAGAGCAGGTCGCGTCCGAGATTGTCGGTGCCCAGCCAATGCGCGGCCGACATCGGCTCCCACACGTCGCCGACCACCTCGCCATTGCCGTGCGGGGCGATCCAGGGCGCGAACAGGGCGCAGATCAGGAACAGGATGGTCAGGATCAGTCCGATCCAGGCGCCTGGCGGAATGCGTTTGAAATCGAGCACGGCCCCCTCCTATCTCGGATGCCTGAGACGCGGATTGGCCAGGATCGCGGCGATGTCGGCAATGATGTTCAAGGTGATGTAGACGGCCGCGAAGATCAGTCCCACCGCCTGCACCACCGGCACGTCGCGCTTGGCGACATGGTCGACCAGATACTGGCCCATGCCCGGATAGACGAAGATGACCTCGATCACGACCACCCCGACGATGAGATAGGCGAGGTTCAGCATCACCACGTTGACGACCGGAGCGACGGCATTGGGGAAGGCGTGCCTGCGGATGACCTGGATCGGCGACAGCCCTTTCAGTTCGGCGGTCTCGATATAGGCCGACTGCATGACGTTGAGGATGGCCGCGCGCGTCATGCGCATCATATGGGCAAGCACCACCAGCGTCAGCGCGGTCGCCGGCAGCGCCACCGCCTGGAGGCGTTCAAGGAACGGCATGCCTTCATGCACGGTCGAGATGGCCGGGAAGACCTGCCATTTCACCGCGAAGAAATAGACCAGCAGATAGCCGACGAAGAATTCCGGGAACGAGGTGGAGGCGAGCGCCAGTCCCGACACCAGCTTGTCGATCGGCCCGTTGCGGTAGCGCACCGCGAGCAGGCCGAGCAGGATGGCGAGCGGCACCGCTATCACCGCCGCGCAGAAGGCCAGGAACAGCGTGTTTTCAAGACGCGGCCCTATGGAGGAGGCGATGTCCTGGCCGCTCGACAGGGCCGTGCCGAGATTGCCTGTCAGCACCCCGCCGAGCCAGCGGAAATATCGGATATAGGCTGGGTCGTTGAGGCCGAGCGCCTCGCGCAGATTGGCGACCGCCTCGGGCGTCGCCGACTGGCCCAGAATGGACTGGGCCACGTCACCGGGCAGGATCTGGGTGCCGACGAAGATCAGCACCGAGACCGCAAAAAGCAGCATGATGCCCAGCGCAACGCGCTGGGCGACAAGTTTCAGGATGGGTGATCGCATCGAGCCTGCCTGCTTCAGGCAGCCAGCCAGCACGAGGCAAGCGCGTAGCCGTTGCACATCTCCTGAGCAGGGTTCTTCGTCCAGCCTTCGACGCCCTTGCCGGTCGCGTCGATGTACTGGTTGAAGAACGGGACGATGAGGCCGCCCTCGTCGCGCATGACCATCGCCATGTCGCGATACATCTTCTTGCGCTTTTCCTCGTCCAGTTCGCCGCGCGCTGCCACCACCATCTTGTCGAAGTCGGGCCGCTTCCAGCGCGTGTCGTTCCAGTCGGCGCTGGAGATGTAGGCGGTCGAGTACATCTGGTCCTGCGTCGGCCGCCCGCCCCAGTAGGACAGCGAGAACGGCTGCTTGTTCCATACCTCCGACCAGTAGCCGTCGCCGGGCTCGCGCTTGATCTCGATCTTGATGCCGGCCTTGGCGCAGCTCTGCTGGTAGAGCTGTGCCGCATCCACCGCGCCGGGGAAAGCGACGTCGGAGGTCCTGAGCAGGATCGAGCCGGAATGGCCGGACTTCTTGTAGGCCGCGGCGGCCTTCTCGGGATCGAACTTGCGCTGTTCGATGTCGGTGGGAAACAGCGGATAGGCCTCGTTGATCGGGAAATCGTTGCCGACCGAACCGTAGCCGCGCAGGATCTTCTGCAGCATCTCCTCGCGGTCCATGGCGAGCTTCAGCGCCATCCTGAGGTCGTTGTTGTCGAACGGCTTGGTGTCGCAGAACATGTTGAAGGGATAGAAGCCGCGGCCGGACACCGCCTGGATGGTGACGCCGGGCACGCGCTTGACCAGATCCACCACCTTCGGCTCGACGCGGTTGATCATGTTGACCTGTCCGCCCTGCAGCGCGGCGATGCGCGCCGTCGCGTCGTTGATGACGACGATCTCCACATGATCGGCATGGCCGAGCTTGTCGCCCTGCCAGTAGTTGGCGAACTTCTCGCCGCCGTAGCGCACGCCGGGCTCGTTGATCGTGACCTTGTAAGGCCCGGCCGAGATGCCGGCATTGGGATTGTCCCTGCCGCCGTTGGGCTGGATGACGAGGTGGTAGTCCGCCATCAGATAGGGGAAGTCGGCATTGGGGTCCTTCAGGGTGACGACGACTTCGTCCCCGTCCGCCTTCATCTTGTCGATGCCCTGCAGGATGCCGAGCGCCGCCGATTTGGACTTCTCGTCCGCATGGCGCTCCAGCGTGGCGACGACGTCTTCCGGCTTCACCGGCTTGCCGTCATGGAATTCGATGCCCTTGCGGATCTTCATCGTCCAGGTCTTGGCATCGGGCGTGGATCCGATCGATTCCGCGATGCGGTTCTCCAGCGTGCCGTCGGGGTTCAGCTCGACCAGCATCTCGCCCCAGCACTTGCCGAAATTGAAGTTCACCTGGCTGAGGTTGAGCGCCGGGTCGAGCACGTTGGAGGATTCGCCGCCCTGCAGGCCTGCCTTCAGCGTGCCGCCCTTGACCGGGCCCGCCGCGCGCGCGGCCTTTGTCAGCAGCGAATTGGCCGCCGCCGCCGATACGCCGAGCGCGGCCGCGCGGCCCAGGAAGTCACGGCGCGAAAGCTTGCCGCTCGCGACACGGCGGCTCAAAAAATCGAGTTCGTTGGACATTTGGTTGCTCCTCACTCTTTTGGTTTGACCCGCATTGGCTGGCTTTTTTCGGGAAAGCTGCAGGATCTTGTTCTTGTCAGCGATAATGGCCGTAAGGAAAACAAACGCGCAAGGCCGGATGCGACATGCCGTGGCGTAAATAGCATGACGCAGCCAGGCCAATCGCTGCGCCGGCAAGGAAGACAGGGACGTAAAGACTTTCCCGAAAACCTGTGAAAAACCCCGGTTTTTGCCGCGCAAGACGCTGTCCTGCACCGTCAGCCGGGAATCACGGACGGCGCGGAGCCACGTCGCAAATATTTTACTGTCGCCCGGCGGCGGGCCGCCGCGCGGGAGTACCGTGCGTTACACGGGACATGCTGGCCACGCCGCCCGCCATACATGATCGCGGCGCCGGCGCGGGACAGGCCAGATCGACGGCGAGGGCCGATCAGTTCAACGGGATGTCGTTGTTCGACTTGCCCGTTTGGTATGTGTCGGAGAGCCGGTCATATGTCGCCGAGATAGCGGCGATGCGCGCCTCCAGCCGCTCCCGCTCGGCCTGCGGCAGCGAGCGCACCAGCCGGCGGATGGAATAGCTCTTCCAGTAGGCGTTTTCGGCGTTGTAGCCGCCCGGATCCAGGGTGAAGACCTCCTTCAGGATCTTCAGATCGTGCGGGATGGCGAAGCTGTCGCGCGAATCCTCGTGGCTGAACAGATAGTAGAAATTGTCGAAACCGGTCCAGGTGATGGCCGAAAGGCAAAGCGAGCAGGGCTCGTGCGTGGCCAGGAAGATGGTGTCCCTGGTGTCCACCCGTTCCGCCTTCGGCATCTCGTAGAAGCGTTTCAGGCAATGCACTTCGCCATGCCAGAGCGGGTTCTCGATCTCGTTGTTGGTTTCCGCGATCACCAGCGAGCGGTCGTCCTTCTTCAGGATCGCCGCGCCGAACAGCTTGTTGCCCTTGGCCACGCCTTCGGCGGTCTTCGGCACGATGTCGTGCTCGACCACGTCGAGCAGCCGGTCGATCAGCGAAACGTCCGTCATTTATCGGCATCCTGCGGCAGGTGGATCTCGTAGGGATGCGAGAAATGGAACTCCTCGAGATTGGAGCCGTCGCCGGTGCGGTCGACGATGAGGAAATCCTGCTCCTGTCCCACGGGGGTGAGCACGCCGTGCCACAGGTTGCGCGGATAGTTGATGCCCTGGCCGGGCTTGGTCAGAAAAGCGTGCGGCTCGCCCGGACCGTCCGGCCCGTCATGGCACACGACGACCACGAAGGGACGCGGCGACAGCGGGATGAAGGCCTGGCTGCCGAACGGATGGCGCTCCACCATGGAAAGCTGCAGCGGGAATTCGTAAGGCTGGCCGCGCGCCATGGACACGATTACGCGCGCGTTCGGCCCCGTCGCCTCGGCGGTGGCGAGATCGTGGTGGCGTTCCGTCTTGCCGCCGTTGATCGGGAAACGGTTGGCGCCGTCCATGTCGATGACGTCGCCGAATTCGGCGAAGGCCTCGCGGGTCAGCGGCTTCGCGACGATTGTCCTGTCCATTTTCAGCGCCCCCATCCGCCCAGCTTGGCGTGCCGGTTGACGTCCTTGTAGAGCAGGTAGCGGAAATTGCCGGGTCCGCCGGCATAGCAGGCCTGCGGGCAGAAGGCGCGCAGCCACATGAAGTCACCGGCCTGCACCTCGACCCAGTCTTGGTTGAGCCGGTAGACCGCCTTGCCTTCCAGCACGTAAAGGCCGTGCTCCATCACATGCGTTTCGGGGAAGGGGATCACGGCGCCCGGCTGCAAGGTGACGATGGTGACATGCATGTCGTGGCGCAGGTCGGCGGGATCGACGAAACGCGTCGTCGCCCAGCGCCCTTCCGTCTCCGGCATCGGGTTCGGCGCGATCTCGTTCTCGTTGACGAATATCGGTTCCGGCAGGTCGAGGCCGTCGACGAACTCGTAAGCCTTGCGCACCCAGTGGAAGCGCGCCGTGGCGTTGCCGTCGTTGCGCAGTTTCCAGCCGCTCGCGGGCGGCAGGAAGGCGTAACCGCCCGGCGTCAGGACATGCGCCTTTCCGCCCAGCGTAACGGTGATCTCGCCTTCGACCACGAACAGCACGCCCTCGGCGCCGTCATCCTGTTCGGGCCGGTCGCTGCCGCCGCCCGGCTGCACTTCCATGATATATTGCGAGAAGGTCTCGGCGAAACCGGAGAGCGGCCTGGCAATGACCCAAAGCCGCGTCTTTTCCCAGAACGGCAGGAAGCTGGTGACGATGTCGCTGAACTCGCGCCTCGGGATCACCGCATAGGCCTCGGTGAACACGGCGCGGTCGGTCACGAGATCGCTTTGCGGCGGCAGGCCGCCCTTCGGCGCATAATAGGTTCGGTCTGCCATCTTCATCATATCCATCGGTTCGTGACCCGTCTCGGAACGATCTATTGGGGAAGCATGTCTTTGAGGCGCAGCAGCGCGATCCGCTCGACCTGTTCGCAGGCGGTGGCGAACTCTTCCGCCCGGCTGTTGCCGATGCGCTTTTCGAAGGCTGCGAGGATTTCGTCCTTGGTCTTGCCCTTGACCGCGATGATGAAGGGGAAGCCGAAGGTGGTGACGTAAGCCGCGTTGAGCTTGGTGAACAGCTCGCGCTCCTTGTCGGTCAGGGCGTCGAGCCCCGCGGACGCCTGTTCCCGGGTCGATTCCGGGGTCAGCCGTTTCGCCGCCGCCAGCCGGCCCGCCAGATCCGGATGGGCCTTCAGCACTTCCAGCCTCTCGCTCTCGCTGGCGGCCCGGAACACGCGGCAAAGCGCGTTGTGCAAGCCGCCGGCGCTGTCATGCGCGGGGCTTAGCTCCAGTTCGTAGGCGCGCTCGGCCACCCAGGGCGAATGCTCGAAGATGCTGCCGAAGCGCTGCACGAACTCCTCGAAGCCCATCTTCGAAGGCCTCGATGCCTGCGGCACATAGGGGTGATGTTCCTTCCAGTGACGGGCGATATCGATACGCCGGGCCAGCCATACCTTGTCGTGGCTCTTCACGTAGTCGACGAAGCGCTTCAGCGCCGCGACCCGCCCCGGCCGGCCGATCAGGCGGCAGTGCAGGCCGATGTTCATCATGGCGGGCCGGCCGTTCCGGCCTTCTTCATAGAGCGTGTCGAAGCTGTCCTTCAGATAGGCGAAGAACTGGTCGCCGCTGTTGAACCCCTGCGGCGTGGCGAAGCGCATGTCGTTGGCGTCGAGCGTATAGGGGATGATGAGCTGCGGCCTGGTCTCGCCGTCCGGCCCGTCGAACTCGTACCAGTAGGGCAGTTCGTCCGCATAGGTGTCGGAGACATATTCGAAGCCGCCTTCCTCTGCGGCCAGCCGGACGGTGTTGGCCGAGGTGCGCCCTTCATACCAGCCGGTCGGGCGCGCGCCGGTCACCTCGTAATGCAGCTTGACCGCTTCCTCGAGGTCGCGGCGCTCGTCCTCGATGGTGTGGTCGCGATAGTCGATCCAGCGCAGCCCGTGCGAGGCGATCTCCCAGCCGGCCTGCTGCATGGCCGCCACCTGGTCGGGCGAGCGCGCCAGCGCGGTGGCCACGCCGTAGCAGGTGATGGGCACGTTCGAGTCCCTGAAAAGATTGAGCAGGCGCCAGAAGCCGACGCGCGCGCCGTATTCGTAGATGGACTCCATGTTCCAATGGCGCTGGCCGACCCAGGGCGCGGCGCCGACGATCTCCGACAGGAACGCTTCCGAGGCCTTGTCGCCGTGCAGCACGCAGTTCTCGCCGCCTTCCTCATAATTGACGACGAATTGCACGCACACATGCGCCCCGCCCGGCCATTTCGCGTCCGGCGGATTGGCTCCGTAGCCGCGCATATCGCGTTCGTACCGCATGCATCTCCTCCCGACGGGTCGCTTCCGTTAAGTTAGCCAAGAATAAGCGAAACGCGCGTCCGTATATTCCCCTCAAAATTTTTGAAAGTGTTTTTGTCGCACTCTCCTCGACCGCGACCGGCGCCTGACCTTTAATTGGCGCAGATTTCAACGATATGTTCGAAGTGGGATGGAGGCATCTATGGGAGGAAGCTCGCAGGAGCATGGGGGGCGTCTGACGACCCATGTGCTGGACACTGCGACCGGCAAGCCGGCCTCCGGCCTGTCGATCGAGTTGTTCAGGCTGGACGGCGGCGACCGCCGGCACCTCAAGACCGTCGTCACCAACCATGACGGCCGCTGCGACGCGCCGCTCCTGGCCGGCGAGGAGTTCCGCACCGGCGAATACGAGTTGGTCTTTTCGGCAGGCGACTATCTGCGCCGGCAGGGCGTGAACCTGCCCGAGCCGGCCTTCCTCGATATCGTGCCGATCCGCTTCGGCATGTCCGAGGCAAGGCACTACCATGTGCCGCTGCTTGTTTCGCCCTATGGCTACTCGACATACAGGGGAAGCTGATATCATGGCGGCCGTGAAAACCCGTTCCGAGCTTCGCTTCATCCTCAATGGCCGCGACGTGGCGGTACGCGACGTCGCGCCCGACCAGACGCTGCTCGACTGGCTGCGCCTGGATCGCCTGCTCAAGGGCACCAAGGAAGGCTGCGCCGAAGGCGACTGCGGCGCCTGCACCGTGCTGGTCGGCAGGCTGGCTCCGGGCGGCGACCTCACCTACGAAAGCGTCAACGCCTGTATCCGCTTCATGGGGTCTCTGGACGGCTGCCATGTCGTTACGGTCGAGCATCTGGCCGGCGAGGGCGACAAGCTGCATCCCGTGCAGCAGGCCATGGTGGATTTCCACGGCTCGCAGTGCGGCTTCTGCACGCCGGGCTTCGTCATGTCGCTCTACGGGCTCTGGATGAAGTCTCCGAACCCGTCCGACGCCGAGATCGAGATCGCCTTGCAGGGCAATCTGTGCCGCTGCACCGGCTATGAGGCGATCATGCGCGCCGCGCGCGCCGTCTCCAGCTATGGCAAGGCCGCGCAGGACCCGCTGCTGGCCGAGCGGGAGGAGATGAAGAAGCGCCTGGCGGCCTTGCGTGACGGCGCGCGCGTCGAGATCGGCGAGGGCAAGCATCGCCTCGTCGTGCCGGCAAGCGCGGACGATTTCGCCGCCGTGCTGGAAGAATCGCCCGGCGCCGTCGTGGTCGCCGGCTCCACCGATGTCGGCCTGTGGGTGACCAAGCACATGCGCGACATCTCCCCCGCGGTCTTCATCGCCGGGCTGGACGACCTGAAATCGATTTCGGTGAAGGACGGCGTCGTCGGCATCGGCGCGGGCGTGACCTATACGGAAGCGTTTTCCACCCTGTCGCGCCATATCCCGGCACTGGGGCCGCTGATTTCGCGTATCGGCGGCGAGCAGGTGCGCAACATGGGCACCATCGGCGGCAACATCGCCAACGGCTCGCCCATCGGCGACACCCCGCCGGCCCTGATCGCGCTGGGCGCCGCGCTGACGCTCCGCAAGGGCGCGGCGCGCCGCACCATTCCGCTGGAGGAATTCTTCATCGCCTACGGCAAGCAGGACCGCCAGCCGGGCGAATTCGTCGAGTCCGTGCAGGTGCCGATCCCGGCGAAGGACGAGAAATACGCGGTCTACAAAGTCACCAAGCGCCGCGACGAGGACATTACCGCGACGCTCGGCGCTTTCCGGCTGAAGCTCGCCGCCGACGGCACCGTCGAGACGGTGTGCATCGCCTATGGCGGCATGGCCGCGACGCCGAAGCGCGCCACGGCGGTCGAGAACGC
This sequence comes from Mesorhizobium sp. SP-1A, assembly GCF_032460275.1. Taxonomy (NCBI): domain Bacteria; kingdom Pseudomonadati; phylum Pseudomonadota; class Alphaproteobacteria; order Hyphomicrobiales; family Phyllobacteriaceae; genus Mesorhizobium; species Mesorhizobium sp. SP-1A. The sequence continues at coordinate 595,868 of NZ_JAVXZD010000001.1, forward strand.
GCTGGTCGGCAAGCCGTGGACGGAAGCGACGGTGGAAGCCGCGATGGCGAAATATGCCGAGGACTTCACGCCGCTGACCGATATGCGCGCGACCGCCGAATACCGCGCGCTGGCGGCAAGAAACCTGCTTCTGCGTTTCTACATGGAAACGTCGGGAACCAAGGCGCCGCTCCAGGTGTCCAGATACGAGGCCGCCTAAGCCATGACCAAGCACACCCCGAACCTGAAAGCCCACAAGATCGTTGGCGGCGTCCACACCAGCCAGCGCCACGATTCCGCGCACAAGCATGTCGCCGGCACGGCTGTCTATATCGATGACATCACCGAGCCGGCGGGCACGTTGCACGCCGGCCTCGGCCTGTCCAATGTCGCCCACGGGACGCTGAAATCGGTCGACCTGTCGGCCGTGCGCGCCGCGCCCGGCGTGGTCGATGTGCTGACCTACAAGGACGTTCCCGGCGAGAACGACGTCTCGCCGTCGAACATGCACGACGACCCCGTTTTCGCCGAAGGCAAGGTGCAGTTCCACGGCCAGCCGATCTTCTGCGTCATCGCCGAGACGCGCGAGCAGGCACGCCGCGCCGCGCGGCTCGCCAAGATCGAATATGAGGAGCTTCCCGCCGTCGTCGACATCTGGGACCTGGATGCTGAAAAGGACAGGCAGGTCACCACGCCGCTGGTCCTGAAGCGCGGCGACCCCGCGGCAGCGCTGGAAAAGGCGCCGCGCCGCATCAAGGGCCGCATGCGGCTCGGCGGGCAGGACCATTTCTACCTCGAGGGCCAGGTCTCGCTGGCGGTGCCGGGCGAGGATGACGAGGTCATCGTCCATTGCTCGACGCAGGGACCGAGCGAAACCCAGCATCTGGTCGCACATGCGCTCGGCGTGCCGAGCCATGCCGTGACGGTGGAGGTGCGCCGCATGGGCGGCGGCTTCGGCGGCAAGGAAACCCAGGCCAACCAGTGCGCGGCCATTGCCGCGATCGCTGCCAAGAAGCTGAAGCGCGCGGTCAAGGTCCGGCTCGACCGCGACGAGGACATGACCGCCACCGGCAAGCGTCACGATTTCGCCATCGATTACGATGTCGGTTTCGACGACGAGGGCCGCATTCTCGGCATCGACTATACCTTCGCGCTGCGCTGCGGCTTCTCCGCCGACCTTTCCGGTCCCGTCGGCGACCGGGCGCTGTTTCATTGCGACAACGCCTATTTCTTCCCGCATGTGCACGCCAAATCGGCGCCGCTCTACACGAATACGGTGTCGAACACGGCCTTCCGCGGCTTCGGCGGCCCGCAGGGCATGGTCGGCGCGGAACGCGTCATCGACGAGATCGCCTTCGCCGTCGGCAAGGACCCGCTCGAAATCCGCAAGCTCAATTTCTACGACGCCATGGGCGTGAAGGGCGAGCGCAACGTCACGCCCTATCATCAGAAGGTCGAGGACTGCATCATCCAGCGCATCGTGGCGGAGCTTGAGGAAAGCGCCGGCTATGCGCGGCGCCGGCGCGAGATCGCTGCGTTCAACGCCAACAGCCGCTTCGTCAAGCGCGGCCTGGCGCTGACCCCGGTCAAGTTCGGCATTTCCTTCACCAAGACCGAATCCAACCAGGCCGGCGCGCTGGTCCATGTCTACACCGACGGTTCGGTGCACATGAACCATGGCGGCACGGAGATGGGGCAGGGCCTGCATCTCAAGGTGGCGCAGGTTGTTGCCGAGGAATTCCAGATCGACATCGACCGGGTCAAGATCACCGCCACCACCACCGCCAAGGTGCCGAACACGGCGCCGACGGCAGCCTCGTCCGGCGCCGACCTGAACGGCATGGCCGCCCAGAACGCCGCGCGGCAGATCAAGGACCGGCTGATCGATTTCGCCGCCGAGACGCATCAGATCCCGCGCGACCAGGTCGTGTTCCTGCCCAACCGGGTGCGCATCGGCAATCAGGAGATCTCGTTCAACGAACTGGTCAAGCAGGCCTATATGGCGCGCGTCCAGCTCTCGGCGGCCGGCTTCTACAAGACGCCGAAAATCCATTGGGATCGCGCCAAGGGCCGTGGCCACGCCTTCTATTACTACGCCTACGGCGCGGCCTGCTCGGAAGTGTCCGTCGATACGCTGACCGGCGAATATGTGGTGGAGCGCACCGACATCCTGCATGACACCGGGCGTTCGCTGAACAGGGCCATCGACATTGGCCAGGTCGAGGGCGGCTTCATCCAGGGCATGGGTTGGCTCACCACGGAGGAACTGTGGTGGGACGGCAAGGGCCGGCTGCGCACGCATGCGCCGTCCACCTACAAGATCCCGCTGGCCTCCGACCGGCCCAAGATCTTCAACGTGGCGCTGACGGACTGGTCCGAGGCCTACGAGCCGACCATCCACCGCTCCAAGGCGGTCGGCGAGCCGCCGCTGCCGCTCGGCCTGTCGGTGCTCCATGCGCTGTCGGACGCGGTGGCGAGCGTCGCCGGTCACAAGATCTGTCCGCGTCTCGATGCGCCGGCCACGCCGGAGCGCGTGCTGATGGCGATCGAACGGCTGAAGGCGCAGGCGGCGAAATAGCGCCGCCGGCGATCAGGGACTATATTTGGTGAAATGGTCGCGTTCCACCGCCCCGGTCCATGGAGACTGGACATGACTGCCGCCTTGCAGGATTTGAAGACGTTTCTGGGTTCGGCCGCCCCTCTGGCGCTGGTGGAGGTCGCCGGCACCAGGGGCTCGACCCCGCGCGAGACGGGCGCCTTCATGCTGGTTTCCGCCGGGGCGATCCACGGCACCATCGGCGGCGGCCAGCTCGAATATATGGCCATAGACAAGGCCCGTCAGATGCTGGGCGCGCTGCCGGAAGGCAGGGCGGCGCCCGCCCGCATCGACGTCCAGGAGGTGTGCGCGACGCTCGACATCCCCCTCGGCCCGGAAATCGGCCAGTGCTGCGGCGGGCGCGTGGAGGTGCTGATCCGCATCGTCGATGACGCCATGGCCGATCAACTCGTCGCTGCGGCCGAGGCCGGCGAAAGCCGGCTGCCGCATCTCTATATTTTCGGCGGTGGCCATGTCGGCAAGGCGCTGGCGGCTGCCGTCGCGCTGCTGCCCGTGCACGCGATCGTCGTCGAGACGCGCGCGCATGAACTGGAGGGCATCGTCGAAGGCGTCGAGACGTTGCTGACGCCGATGCCGGAGGATGCGGTGCGCGATGCGCCGGCGGGCTCCGTCTTCGCGGTGCTGACGCATGACCATGCGCTCGACTTCCTGATCGCCGCGGAGGCCTTGAAGCGCGGCGACGCCGCCTATGTCGGCATGATCGGCTCGAAGACCAAGAAGGCCACTTTCAGGAGCTGGTACCTGAAGACTGCCGGCGGCTCGGAGGCCGAATTCGAACGGCTCGTTTCGCCGATCGGCGGCGACCGGGTGAAGGACAAGCGCCCGCCCGTCATTGCCGCGCTTGCCGCCGCCGAAATGATGACGGCGCTGGTATTGCAGCAAGCTCAGGCGACCGCGCAGGTCGCCTGACTGAGCCTCCGCGCGCCCTTGCTTCTCATTCTTTTTCCTGCGTATGCGCCTCCAGGAACCACAAAAGCTTGTCCAGCGTGCGTGAATAGGCGGTGAAGATGTCGGCGGTGTCGGCGTCGCCCGCCTGGTCCGCTTCGTCGATTCCGGCACGGGCACGTTTCGCCGCCGCCGCATAGCGGTCGATCAGCGCCGCCAGATGCTCCTTTATCTTGTGGATGTCGGTGGGGTAGGGCTTCAGGGCGCTGCTCTTCGAGACCTCCTGCGACGTGCCGTGCGCGGTGCCGCCGAGCTGCACCGCGCGCTCCGCGATGACGTCGACATGGACGTCCACTTCCTTGCGGAACATGTCCAGCATCTCGTGAACGGCGATGAACTGCGGTCCCTTGACGTTCCAGTGCGCCTGCTTGGTGATGAGCGCGAGATCGATCGCGTCGGCGAGACGGGCGTTGAGAAGGTCGATCGATTCGGCCCTGGCGTTGGATTTGAGATCGTTCTTGGTGACGATGGCGTCCATTGGGGGAAAGCTCCTGTCGAAGGCTGAAGAACCGGGGTGATTCAGGGCAAGCGGCACAGGCAAAGACATGCCCGCGCCCGCGTTTGCCGCCTTCGGTAAATCGCCGGGAACTGCTTTGGTTCCGCCTATTTCCCCGCCAGCAGGTCCTTGATCAGCCGCTGGCAGCGCTCCGCCATGAAGTCGAGCAGGAGGCGCACCTTGGGGTCCTGCAGCTTCTTATGCGGATAGACGGCGGCGAACTGCACCGAGGTCGGCGGGGTGTCCGGCAGGATGATCTTCAGCCGGCCGTCCCTGATATAGGGCTCGACCTCGAAGCGCGGCTTGTTGATGATGCCGCGCCCCGCCAGCGCCCATCCGGTCAGGACATCGCCGTCGTCCGAATCGAACGGACCGTGCACCTCGAATTTCTGCGGACCGGCGGGGGTCTGCAACATCCAGAAGAACTCCTTGCTGCCGGGATAGCGCAGCATCAGGCAGTCGTGCTTCTTGCCGATGAGATCGGCCGTCTCGACCGGCTCGCCGCGCGATTCAAGATATTTGGGCGAAGCCACCAGAACGCGCGCGCATTCCATGATGCCGCGCATGCGCAGCGAGGAATCCTCGATCTGGCCGAGACGGAAAGCGACGTCGATGCCCTCTTTCAGGATATCGACATTGTGGTCCGACAGCCGCAGCCGCACTTCGATGTCGGGATATTTGTCGTGGAACTCGGGTATGCCGGAGGCGATCAGGCGGCGCCCGAGACCGAGCGGCGCTGTGACGCGGATGGTGCCGCGCGGCTGGCCCGAAAGCGCGGAAACGGAGGCTTCCGCCTCGGTGATCGCCTGCAGCACCTGCTTGGCGCCGGCGTAGAAGACGGTGCCGTGCTCCGTCGGCATCAGTTGCCGCGTCGTGCGGTTGAACAGGCGCACGCCGAGATGCTTCTCGAGTTCCTTGATCCGGTTCGAGGCGACAGCTGGGGAAATGCGCATGTCGCGGCCGGCGGCCGAAAGGTTGCCCAGTTCGACGACGCGGACGAACACGGCGATATTGTCGAGATAGGACATGCGCCCCCGTGGCTCATTAGCTGCGTAGCTGGAAGGTAGTATTTTCCAATTTTTTTTGAAAGTGCTGGTGACAACGACCTCTTTCCGTTTGGACGGCACGGCTTAAAGTCGCGGCTTCGCAGGAAGGGAGGACCCATGCTCGACTTTGCCATTTTCTGGGATTGGCTGGCGTTTGCCGTGCGCTGGCTGCATGTCATCACAGGCATCGCCTGGATCGGCTCGTCGTTCTATTTCGTCGCGCTGGACCTTGGCCTTCGGCAGCGGCCCGGCCTGCCTGCGGGCGCCTTCGGCGAAGAGTGGCAGGTCCACGGCGGCGGATTCTACCACATCCAGAAATATCTGGTCGCGCCGGCGGAGATGCCGGAGCACCTGACCTGGTTCAAATGGGAATCCTACGCCACCTGGTTGTCGGGCTTCGCCATGCTGGCCATCGTCTATTACACCGGCGCCAATCTCTTCCTGATCGATCCGAGCGTGCTCGATGTGTCGGTGCCGGTGGCGATCGGCATCTCGCTGGCCTGCCTGGCGTCCGGCTGGATCGTCTACGATCTTCTGTGCCGCTGGCTCATCGGCAAGGCCGATACCGGGCTGATGATCCTGCTCTACGTGATCCTGGTGTTCATGGCCTGGGGCCTGACGCACCTGTTCACCGGTCGCGCCGCTTTCCTGCATCTGGGCGCCATCACCGCCACCATCATGTCGGCCAACGTCTTCATGGTCATCATCCCGAACCAGAAGATCGTCGTCGCCGACCTCATCGCCGGCCGCAAGCCGGACCCGAAATACGGCAAGATCGCCAAGCAGCGCTCCCTGCACAACAACTACCTGACGCTGCCGGTGCTGTTCCTGATGCTGTCGAACCACTACCCGCTGGCGTTCGGGACGCAGTTCAACTGGGTCATCGCCTCGCTGGTCTTCATCATCGGCGTCCTGATCCGGCACTATTTCAACACCCAGCACGCCCGCAAGGGCAACCCGACCTGGACCTGGCTTGCCGCCGGCATCCTGTTCATCGTCATCATCTGGCTGTCGACGGTGCCGAAGGTGCTGACCGGCGAGCCAAGGGCCTCGGCCGAGGCGCAGGTCTATATCGCCTCGGCGCATTTCCCGGCCGTGCGCGACACGGTGATGGGCCGCTGCGCCATGTGCCACACCGCCGAGCCCGCCTATGAGGGCGTCTACCACGCGCCCAAGGGCGTGGTGCTGGACAGCGATGCGGCCATCGCCGAGCACGCCAAGGAGATCTACCTGCAGGCCGGCCGCAGCCATGCCATGCCGCCGGCGAACATCACCCAGATCAGCGACGAGGAGCGCGCCCTTCTGGTTGCCTGGTTCGAGGACGCGAAGGGGAGTGCCGCGAAATGAACGATCTGCTTCTGCGTGGACGCACGCTTTCCTTCCTGCGCTGGCCCGAGACCATCCACGACGAATCCGCCTACGCCTATGAGGAGGACGGCGGCGTCCTGATCCGCGACGGCAGGATCGTCGCAAGCGGTGCCTATGCCGAGGTGGAGAAACAGGCGGGCGACAACGCCAGGAAGGTCGACCATCGCCCGAACCTCATCCTGCCGGGCTTCATCGACGCCCATGTGCATTTCCCGCAATTGCAGATCATCGCCAGCTACGGCGCCGAACTGCTGGAGTGGCTGAACACCTACACCTTCCCGGAAGAGACGAAATTCCGCGACGCGCAATATGGCCGCCGCGTCGCGCGCCTGTTCCTGGACGAGATGGTGCGGCACGGCACCACCACCGTCGCTGCCTATTGCTCGGTCCACAAGCAGTCGGCCGAGGCGTTCTTCGAGGAAAGCCACGCCCGCAACATGCTCAACATCGCCGGCAAGGTGATGATGGACCGCAATGCGCCCGAAGGCCTGCTCGACACGCCGCAGTCCGGCTACGACGACAGCAAGGCGCTGATCGAGGCCTGGCACGGCAAGGGCCGCCAGCACTACGCCATCACGCCGCGTTTCGTCATCACCTCCACGCCGGAGCAGATGGAGATGGCCGGCGCGCTGGCGAGGGAATTTCCCGACCTGCACATCCAGACGCATCTGTCGGAAAACCATGCCGAGATCGCCTTCACGCAGGAGCTTTGCCCCTGGGCGAAGGATTATACGCACGTCTACGAGCGCTACGGCCTGCTCGGCCGCAAGAGCCTGCTGGGCCATTGCATCCATCTCGGCGAGCGCGAGGCCGACGCGATTTCCGAAACCGGCGCGGTGGCGGTGTTCTGCCCCACCTCGAACCTGTTCCTCGGCTCAGGCCTGTTCGACTACCAGCGCTTCCGCAGGCGCGAGAAGCCGCTTCGCATCGCGGCGGCCACGGATGTCGGCGGCGGCACCAACTATTCCATGCTGCGCACCATGGACGAGGGCTACAAGGTGATCGCCTTGAACGGCGAAAAGCTCAATCCTTTCCAGTCGTTCTGGCAGATCACCCGCGGTAACGCCGAAGCTCTTTCCATCGTGCGCAATGTCGGCACGCTGGAACCCGGAACCGACGCCGACATCACCGTCCTCGACAGCCGCGCCACGCCGCTGACCAGGTTGCGCATGGAAACGGTGGACACGCTGGCCGCCGAGCTTTTCCTGTTGCAGACCGTCGGCGACGACCGCGCGATCAGCGAGGTCTATGTCGCCGGCCGTCCGGCAAAGAGCGACCTTGCGGCCTGATGACGCCTCCGGAATGCCGCTGACCGCTTGACCCGGCGGCAGTTGTCGTACAAAGCGTCCCCCGTGCTCCGGAGGAGGGGAACATGTCGGCCAACGACGACATCGACTGGATCAGGCGGCAGGAGGCGGAACTGGTGTTCGACGCCTTTGACGAGGGCGTCGCCTTCGACCTCGGCGCCGCCGTTCGGGCGCGCGCCCTGGCGCAGAACCTGCCCGTCGTCGTCGATATCCGCACCTTCGACCGGCCGCTGTTTTACGCGGCGCTGCCGGGTTCCGACGCCTCCAATCCGGACTGGACGCGGCGCAAGATCAATGTCGTGCGACGGTTCCTGAGAAGCAGCTACCGCATGGTGCTGGAACAGGGGCGGCCGGACCGCACCTTCAAGCCCGGCGAGGGACTGGACGTCTCGGACTACGTGCTCGCCGGCGGCGGCTTCCCGATCACCGTCAGGAACGCCGGCGTCATCGGCGCGATCGCCGTTTCCGGCTTGCCCGAGCGCGACGACCATGCCGTGACGGTGGACGCATTGTGCGACCATCTCGGCCGCAGCCGCGACGAACTGGCGCTTCCCGCCGCAAGCGATTGAAACCACGGATTCCGACAGCGAGGACAACAAGGCAGATGAGTTCGTTCGACCCCAAGCGTTTCCTCGTATCGATCTTCGAAGCGGCGGTCGCCGCCGCCGATCCCGAAAAGACCATCCGCAACCATCTCCCGGCACGGCCCAGGGGCCGCACCATCGTCATCGGCGCCGGCAAGGGGGCCGCGCAGATGGCGGCCGCCTTCGAGAACGCCTGGGAAGGGCCGTTCGAAGGGCTGGTGGTGACCCGCTACGGCTACAGCGCGCCCACCAGGCGCATCGAGGTGATCGAGGCGGCGCATCCCGTGCCCGACGCCGCCGGGCTGGAAGCCTCGCGGCGCCTGCTCGACAAGGTTTCCGGTCTCACCGAGGACGATCTGGTCATCGCGCTGGTCTGCGGCGGCGGTTCGGCCCTGCTGCCTTCGCCGGCGGAGGGCCTGACGCTGGCCGACGAGATCGCGGTCAACGAGGCGCTGCTTGCGTCCGGCGCGCCGATCGCGGCCATGAACACCATCCGCAAGCACGTCTCCACCATCAAGGGCGGGCGGCTTGCCGCCGCCGCGTGGCCGGCGAAGGTCGTTTCGCTGGTGGTGTCCGACATTCCGGGCGACGATCCGGCGCTGGTGGCCTCCGGGCCGACGGTGCCGAGCACGGGCAGCCGGCAGGATGCGCTGGCGGCCGTCGAAACCTATGGCATGAAGCTGCCCGAGGCGGTGATGGCGCATCTCAATTCGCCTGCGGCCGACGCGCCGCAGCCGGACGACAGGCGCTTTGCCCGCAACGAGGTGCATCTCATCGCTTCGGCCGCCGTTTCGCTGGAAGCGGCGGCGCAGGAAGCGAAGCGGCAGGGCATCGAGGCCGTCATCCTGTCCGATTCGATGGAAGGCGAGGCGCGCGAGGTCGGCTCGGTCCATGCGGCCATCGCGCGCGAGGTGGCTGTCCGGAACCGGCCGTTCGAGAAGCCGGTGCTGATCCTGTCCGGCGGCGAGACGACCGTGACGCTGCGCGCCAAGGGCAAGGGCGGCCGCAATTCCGAGTTCCTGCTCTCTTTCGCCATCGGGGTGAACGGGGTGGAAGGCATCGACGCGCTGGCGGCCGACACGGACGGCATCGACGGCTCCGAGGATAATGCCGGCGCCTTCTGCAACGGCTCAACCGTCGCCCGCATGCGCGCGGCGGGGCTCGACGCGAAGGCGATGCTTGCCGGCAACAATGCCTGGACCGCCTTCAATGCGGTGAACGACCTCTTCGTGCCAGGCCCCACCGGCACGAATGTCAACGATCTCCGGGCGATATTGGTGCGGTAGGTCCGCACGGATTTTCACCGGCTCGCCACGCTCGCCATCTCTTCCCAAGGGAGAGGAGGTTGCGGGACCGGCGCCTTTCCAGCCTCTTCCCGTTGAGGTGTGGCCCGAAGCGTGGTGAGGGGAGCGCAATCGCTGCCCGCTCACCCCATCAGGGCCTTCACGGCCTGCATGTCCCGCAGGAAACGCGCCCGCTCGGCGTCCTTGTCCGCCGCGTCGCGGATGCGCAGGATGAAGGAGGGGTGAATGGTGAGGAAGACGCCGAGCCCGTCGTCACGTTCGAGCACCTGGCCGCGCATCTTCGTCACCGGCACCGCCTTGCCCGTCAGCGCCTGCGCGGCCGTCGCGCCAAGCGCCACCGCCAGCTTTGGCCGGATGAAGTCCAGTTCCTGATCCAGCCACCAGCGGCAGGCGCGGATCTCGCCGGCGTTCGGCTTGGAATGTATGCGCCGCTTGCCGCGCGGCTCGAACTTGAAATGCTTCACCGCGTTGGTGACATAGGTCTTCAGCCGGTCGATGCCAGCCTCCTGCAGCACCGCGTCGAACATGCGGCCCGCCGGCCCGACGAAAGGTTTTCCGGCCAAATCCTCCTGGTCGCCCGGCTGCTCGCCGACGAAGATCACGTCGGCGGTCTGCGGTCCCTCTCCGAAGACGGTCTGGGTCGCATGTTTCCACAGGTCACAGCGCCGACAGGTTCTCGCCTCTCTGCGCGCGTCGGACAGAGAAGGCGCGGCGCCGTCCGGTTTTGCATGAACGATATCGGGATTTGCCATGGTCGGCCTCCTGCAACCCAATGGGCGAGGCCGGCCAAGGTTCCCGCGGCAGCCTGCTTCAAACCTCGTGCAGGTAGAGGTGATAGTCGAGTTCGCTCACCGTGCGGGCGACGCGCAGATATTCCGCCTGCTTGACCGCCGTGAAGGTGCGGTGAAGATCGGGGCCGAGAGCGCCCTTCAGGAACTCCGAAGCCTTGGCTGCCTCGATCGCCGCGCGCCAGTCGGCCGGCATGGTGCCGCGTGCCCCGGCGGCGGCTTCGTAGCCGTTGCCGGTGGTTTCCGCGCCGGGATCGAGCTTCTCCTCCAGCCCCTTGACGATGCCCGCCAGAACGGTCGCCGCCACCAGATAGGGATTGGCGTCCACGCCGGACGGGCGGTGCTCGATGCGGCGCGCCTTGACGTCGCCGGCCGGCACCCGCAGCGCCACCGAGCGGTTGTTGACGCCCCAGGTCGGCGCCACCGGCGCATAGGACTGGGAGACGAAACGCCGCCAGCTGTTGGCGTGCGGCGCGAAGACCAGCATGGACTCGGCCATGGTCTGCGACAGGCCGCCCAGCGCGTGCAGCAGTTTCGCCGACCACTGTTCTCCCGGCGCTTCGGAAAATATGTTGCGGCCCTTGTCGTCGAGCATCGAGACGTGGAAATGCATGCCGGAACCGGCATATTCCTCGATCGGCTTGGCCATGAAACAGGCGGTGACGCCGTGCCGCCGCGCCTGCGCCCGCACCAGCCGCTTCAGCATGACCAGATCGTCGGCGGCGCGTAAGCAGTCCTTCCGGTAGTTCAGCGTCAGTTCGTACTGGCCGGGCGCATATTCGGAGATCACGGTTTCCGCCGGGATGCCCTGCGCCCTTGCAGCCGCATAGATGTCGGAAAACAGCGGCTCCATGCCGTGCAGGTGGTCGACGGAATAGACCTCCGTCTTGCCGCTCTTGCGGCCGTCCAGAACGGCATGGGCGGGCTGCACGCGGCCGTTGCCGTCACGCTCGTTGGCCAGCAGGAAGAATTCCAGTTCGAACGCGCCCGCAGGGTGCAGGCCCATTCCCGCCAGCCGTTCGACCTGCCGCTCCAGCGCATGGCGCGGATCGGAGGTCATCGGCGTGCCGTCGAGATGGTGCATGGTCATCAGTACCTGCCCGCGCCCCGGACTGGTGCCGTGGAGCGGCACCAGCGTGCCGGGCACCGGCCAGGCGCGCAGGTCGCCGTCGCCGGAATCCCAGATCAGGCCGGTTTCGTGCACGTCCTCGCCGGTGATGTCGAGCCCGAGGATCGAGATCGGCAGGTGCCGGCCGTTCTCGTAAAGGCCCGTAAGCTCATGGCGGCGGATGATCTTGCCGCGGCCGACCCCGTTGGGATCGGTCAGCACTATGTCGAACGCCTCGATGTCCGGATGGGCTTCCAGAAATGCCGCGGCTTCGTCCGCGGTCGAGCCGGTGGGGGAGGTCATGATTGGCCCTTCTTTCCGGAAAATCTGGTGGCATGGGCTGGCATCATGCCGAAAGCTTCCCGACCACATCGCCGAATGCCAGAATGAGCCGGTCCACCTGCCGGGCGGTCGTCGCCGGCGAAACCAGCATCATGTTGTGGAACGGCGCGATCAGCACGCCGCGGTTGACCAGCGCGACATGGATCGCGGCCTCCAGCTCCGGCGCATGCGCGTTTTCCGCCTCGCCGCCGTTCCTGAGCGGCCCCGGCGCGCAGATGAACTCGACGCGCGCGCCGACCCGGGCGACGTGCCAGGGCAGGCCGTGACGATCGATGGCGGCGGTGAGGCCGGCATCCAGCCGCCGCGCCAGATGCTCCATATGCGTGTAGTTGTCCGCCGTCATCACCTCCTCCAGCGTCGCGCGCATGGCGGCGAACTGGAGCGGATTGGCCGAAAGCGTGGTGCCCATGCCGGAATAACCGGGCTCCTTCGTGCGGTTGTAGTCGGCATAGCGGGACGCAACCGCCTCGCTCATGCCCCACACGCTGGCCGGAACGCCGCCGGCCACCGGCTTGCCGAGCACGAACAGGTCGGGTTCCAGCCCATGCGCGCGGGTATAGCCGCCAAGGCCGGTGGAAATGGTGTGCGTCTCGTCGATCAGAAGCAGCGTGCCCGCCTGGCGCGTGAGGCGGCGCAGGACCTCGTGGAACCCGGGCTCGGGCAGGACCATGCAACTGTTGGTTAGCACCGGCTCGGTGATGACGCAGGCCACCTGCCGGTCGGCAAGGGCGGCTTCCAGCGCCGGAATGTCGTTGAACTCGACGATCTTTGTGGCGCGCGTCAGGTCACGGAACTCGCCGGCCAGGCCCGGCCGGTTGACGGCGTGGCCGTCCTTCATCCGCACCATCGTTTCGTCCACGGCGCCATGATAGCAGCCGTTGAAGACCAGTATCTTTTCCCGGCCGGTGACCGCGCGCGCGACGCGCAGCGCGAAGCGGTTGGCGTCGGTGGCCGTGGTGGCGATCTGCCAGAAGGGCAGGCCGAATTTTTCCTGAAGCAGCGGCCCGATGGCGAGTGCGTCCTCGGACGGCAGCATATAGGTGAGGCCGCGTCCGGCCTGCCGCCGGATGGCGCGCGCCACCGGGGCAGGAGAATGCCCGAACATGGAGCCGGTGTCGCCAAGGCAGAAATCGTCCAGCCGGTTGCCGTCGATGTCGGTGATCGTCGCGCCCCTGGCCCGATCGACAAGGATGGGGAAGGGCGTCGGCCAGTCCTTCATCCAGTGCATCGGCACACCGTCGAGAAAGCCGGCAATGCCGTTGCCGAGCTTGGCCTGCGATTTCGGCCGTGCCTTGCGGAAGATGCCGGCCTCGTCCCCACGAAGCCGGGCGATCCGCTCGGATGAAATACCGCCTACGGCCAGCGCGGTTTTGGCAATCGCGTTCATGGAACCCCCTCCTGGCTGCCAGTCATAGCCAATTTGGGGGCGGGACTTCAATCGGGCTTCAGCTCAGCCTCAGCCGGCGATGTCGATGACGCCGCAATCGCCCGCCGCGCTGCCGAAAACGACGCGCCGTTCCTCGCGATCCCACATCATCGAGGTGATCGCGCCCTTGCCCGGCCGGCGCAGCAGCACTTCCTTGGCGTCCGCGAACCGCGACGCGATCACCATGCCGTCGTCATAGCCGATCGCCACCACGTCCTGGCTTGGGTGGCAGGCCACGCAGGTGACGAGCGTGTTGCCGCGCGTGCCCAGTTCCAGCGGCGCCTTGCCCATCGGTCCGTCCTTGCCCTGGAAGGGCCAGACGATCGCTGCCGGTGCGCCGGAACTCGCCAGCCAGCGGCCTTTCGCCGCCCAGGACAGGCTTTTCACCTTCGCCGGATAGCCGCTCATGCGCATGTGCTTGCCATCCGCCAGCTTCCAGCCGTGCAGCGCGTTCTCCTGCATGGTCGTGACCAGGAACTGGCCGTCCGGCGAGAAGGTGATGCCCGTATGCGCGCCGGCCCATTCCAGTTCCGTGGGCTTGCCGTCGGCGGCGGGGAAATGCAGCGTCGCGCCGTTGTAGCGCGCCACGCCGACGCGCATGCCCTTCGGCGCGAAGGCGAGGCCCTCGACCGAACGCGGATGCTGGAACTCCTTCACCTTGCCGTCCGCGAAGCGCACATAGGCCGTGCGTCCCGAACCGTAGGCGACCGCGCCCTGCGGGCCTGCGGCCACGCTGGTGATCCATTTCCTGCCGGCCTCGGCCAGTTCCTCGACCTTGCCGCCGGGGCGGACGGAAAAGACCTTGCCGTCCTCTCCGCCGGTGATCAGCCGGTCGCCGGCCGCGTCATGGACGGCGCAGAGCAGGCCGTCATTGGCCGGCTCAATCTTGTGGCCCTGGTCGAGCCTGTGGATGGAGCCATCGGCAAAAGCGAAATGCGGCACGTCGTCAAGGAAGACGGCGGCGATGCAATGGCCTTCGAGATCGAGCGGGGCGACTGTGGGCATGAGGCGTCAGGCCGCGGCCTGGCAGGCTTCGAAGCTCTTCTTCAGCCGCTCGGCGTCGAGCTGGCGGCCGATGAAGACCAGTCGGCTCTCATGCTTCTCGCCGTCCTTCCAGGGGCGCTGGTGGTCGCCCTCCAGGATCATGTGCACGCCCTGGAGCACGTAGCGGTCGGGATCGTCCTTGAAGGCGATGATGCCCTTGAGCCGCAGGATGTTCGGCCCTTCCATCTGCGTGATCTTCTCGATCCATGGGAAGAATTTGCGCGAATCCATCTCGCCGCCCCGCAGCGAGACCGACTGCACGGTCACGTCGTGGATTGCGGACGGATGCGCGTGGTCGTGGCCATGATGATCATGATCGTGGTGGTGATCGTGCCCATGATGATGGTGGTGATGATGGTCGTGGTCGCAATCCGGGCCGCACTCATGGTCGTGATCGTGCTCGTCATGGGCGTCGAGGAAATGCGGGTCGTTCTCCAGCGCGCGGGAAAGATCGAAGGCGCCGCGGTCCAGAACGTCGGAAAGCGCCACGCCGGAGCGCTGGGTGCGGTGGATGCGGGCCGCCGGGTTGATGGCGCGCACCGTCGCTTCCACGTCGCGCAGTTCCTCGGGCGTCACCAGATCGGTCTTGTTGAGCAGGATCACGTCGGCGAAAGCGATCTGGTCCTCGGCCTCCTTGGAATCCTTCAGCCTCAGCGGCAGGTGCTTGGCGTCCACCAGCGCAACCACCGCGTCCAGCCGCGTCTTGGAGCGCACGTCGTCGTCCATGAAGAAGGTCTGGGCCACCGGCACCGGATCGGCGAGGCCGGTCGTCTCCACCACGATGGCGTCGAAGCGGCCTGGGCGGCGCATCAGGCCTTCGACCACGCGAATCAGGTCGCCGCGAACGGTGCAGCACACGCAGCCATTGTTCATCTCGTAGATCTCCTCGTCGGATTCCACGATCAGGTCGTTGTCGATGCCGATCTCGCCGAACTCGTTGACGATGACGGCATAGCGCTTGCCGTGGTTTTCCGAGAGAATGCGGTTAAGCAGCGTGGTCTTGCCGGCACCGAGATAGCCGGTCAGCACGGTTACGGGAATCTGCGTCTGTGCGTCGCTCATGGAAATACCTCGAAACGGAGTTGGTCCCCATATAGGATGAGGGCGACGGTTTTGCACCCGCCAAATCCACGGGTCAGCACGCATCCCGGCTGCTTTTTTTTGCTTCAGGGCAATGCGAGTTGGTTCTTTGTCATGCAACTGAAACAAACCTCTGCCAATAGCCGCATGTGCCTGGCAAGGCTTGCCGGCAAAGCAATTGGCGCCGCCGCTCCGGCGAACTCGACCACCGGACGGTGCGCTGCTTGATGTGGAAGCACGCATTCCGGGAGAACGAGCATGGTCAAGGCCGACAAAACCGCGACGATGAGCCGGCTGCATTCGGCCGCGCGGCTGGCGCGCACGGCGCTCGCGGCGAGGTTGCTGACGCATGGCTTCTATGCCGGGCAGGACCAGATCATGCTGGCTCTGGGCCGCGAGGACGGCCAGACGCCGGGCGGTCTCGCCGATCGCCTGGGCGTGCGCCCGCCCACCATCACCAAGACCATCAACCGTTTGCAGGCGCAGGGTTTCCTGGAGAAACGCGCCTCCAATTCGGACGCGCGCCAGGCCCACATTTTCCTCACCGATATCGGCCGCGACGCCATCCAGGCCATCGAGAAATCCGTCAGGAAGACGGAAAAGCAGGCTTTGAAGGGCCTCGACAAGAAGGAGCAGAAGGCGCTCTTCAAGCTTCTGGCCCGCATCGAGGCGAATTTGACCGACGAAGAGATCGCCATCGAGGAAGACGAGAATTTCGAAGAATGACGCATTGCCGGCCGGCGCTTATTTTGCCGGCCGCATCTTGCCCGCCGACCGGTCTTCCAGCAAATAACGGGCTCCATCTTCGATCCGGTCCGGCACTGGCGTGAGCGCTTCCCACAGACAAGACGAGACGGCGACGCCGCCGGCGGCCATCCTTTACATGGTCTGCGCCTATATTTTCTTCACCCTGCTCGACACCAGCAGCAAATATCTGGTGCTCGCCGGCATCGCGCCGCTGTTCATCGCCTGGATGCGTTTTGCCGTCCATGTCGTGCTGGTGATGGCGCTGTTTCGCGGCTGGCGGCATCTCGGCCGCTTTCGCGCGAACAATCTTGCCGCCCATATACTGCGCGGCGTCTTCCTGTTCGGCTCGACCATCTTCAACGTGCTGGCGCTGCGCACGCTGCAACTGGCCGAAACCACGTCCATCTATTTCTTCGGCCCCATGGTGATAACCGCGCTCGCCGGTCCGATGCTCGGCGAATGGGCGGGCTGGCGGCGCTGGCTGGCCATCTGGATAGGATTTGTCGGCGTGCTGGTCATCACCCGGCCGGGCATCGGCGTGTTCGGCATCGGCCATGTCTTCGCACTCTGCTCGATGCTGTCGAACAGCCTCTACGTCATCATGACCCGGCGCATGTCGGCCAGCGAAACCCCGGAAAGCCTCATTCTTTATTCCGCGCTGGCGCCGGTCGCGCTCTTGATGCCGACCTTGCCTTTCTCGGTGTCGCTGCCGGACGATCCGCGGTTGTGGCTGGTCCTGTTCCTGCTCGGCGTGCTCGGCGGCGTCGGCCACTGGGTGCTGATCCAGGCCTACCGGCTGGCTACCACGACGGCGCTTGCGCCTTATCCCTACCTGCAGATGCTGTGGATGATCTTGTCCGGCTGGCTCGTCTTCCACCAGTTTCCCGACCGCTGGACGCTGGTCGGCGCCGCGATCATTGTCTGCAGCGGCCTCTACATCGTCCATCGCGAACACAGGCTGAGGGTGCGGAACCGCGCCGCGCTCGATGCCGAAACCGGTTCGCTGGCGAAAAAGCTTGATTCCCGGCCGGAGGGTGGCATAAACCCGCTTTAAACAGTTTAAAGATTTTAAATCGGAGCGGGAGGCGGGCTCTGGCACAGAAGATCAAGCTTTCCACCATCGCGGATGCGCTGGGTGTCTCCACCGCCACCGTGTCGCTGGCGCTGAGGGACAGCCCGTTGGTCGCCGGATCGACGCGCGAGCGCATCAAGGAACATGCGCGCGAGATCGGCTATATCTACAACCGCCGCGCGGCTTCGCTTCGCACTTCCCGCTCCGGCATCGTCGGCGTCGTCGTCCACGACATCATGAACCCCTTCTATGCCGAGATCCTGCGCTCCATCGAGCAGGAGCTCGACCGCAGCCGGCAGACCTTCCTGCTCTCCAACCACTACGACCAGCTCGAAAAGCAGCGCACCTTCATCGACACGCTGCTGCAACTGGGCGCCGACGGCGTGATCATGTCGCCGGCCATCGACACGCCAGCCTCCGACATATTGACCGCGCAGGAGAACGGGCTGCCGGCGGTGCTGATCGCCCGCGACGTGGAAGGCGCGCATGTGCCGGTCTTTCGCGGCGACGACGCCTATGGCACGGCGCTCGCCACCAATCACCTGATCTCGCTCGGCCATCGGCGCATCGCCATGATCGGCGGCACCGACGACACCTCCACCGGCCGCGACCGCTACCGGGGCTACGTCAACGCCATGGAAGCCGCGGGCCTCGAAGTGCGGCCGTCCTGGCGCATTCCGGGCCCGCGCACCAAGCAGGGCGGGTTCGAGGCGGCCAGCCAGTTCCTGGCGCTGAAGGACAAGCCCACGGCGGCCTGCTGCTGGAACGATCTCGTCGCCATCGGCCTCATGAACGGCATCGCGCGGGCCGGACTGGTCCCCGGCATAGACGTGTCGGTGACCGGCTATGACGATCTCGAGGAGGCGGCCATCGCCACGCCCGCCCTCACCACCGTGTGGAACGGCCAGCGCGAAGTCGGCCGCCGCGCGGCCAGCGCCCTGCTGGACAAGCTGAACGGACAGGCCGTGCGCCCGTCGCAGGAACTCATCAAGCCGGAACTGCACGTGCGGCAGTCGACCGGCAGACCGGTGGAGCGCAGCTGACCTGCGTGTGCCGCCCGAAGTCAACGAGCTGGAACATGACCGATCTTCGCTCCGTAACTGTCCTGGTACCCGGCAGGCTTCACCAGCATTCGATCGACCGGATCGGACAGGCCTTCGACATGATCCGCATCGCGCGCGCCGACCCCGCCTTGCTGACGGATGCGCAGAAAGCGTCCGTTCGCGGCATCGCCGCTTCGCCTTCGCCCGGCGATACCTTCATCGGCCCGGATGTCATGCGGGCCCTGCCAAATCTCGAGATCGTCGCCAATTTCGGCGTCGGCTATGACGGCGTCGACGCCAATTTTGCCGGCAGGCATGGCATCATGATCACCAACACGCCCGACGTGCTGACGGAGGAAGTCGCCGACACGGCGCTCGGCCTGCTCATCAGCACGGTACGCGAACTGCCGGCGGCGGAAAGCTGGCTGCGCGTCGGCCGCTGGCGCAGCGAGGGCAACTATCCGCTGAGCCGGCTCACCCTGCGCGGCCGCAAGGTCGGAATATTCGGCATGGGCCGCATCGGCCTTGCCATCGCGCGCCGGCTGGAGGCGTTCGGCCTGCCGGTCGCCTATCACAATCGCCGCCGGGTCGAGGGGCTGGCCTATGAGTATCACGATACGCTGAAGGGCCTCGCCACGGCTGTCGATACGCTGGTTTCCGTCGTGCCGGGCACCGCGCCGACCGAAAAGGCGGTGAATGCGGAGGTGCTGACGGCGCTCGGACCCGACGGCGTTTTCGTCAATGTCGGCCGGGGCTCGACGGTCGATGAGCCGGCGCTGGCGGCCGCGCTTGCGAACGGCACGATCGCCGCTGCCGGGCTGGATGTGTTCGCCAACGAACCCGACGTGCCGCAATCCCTGCTCGATGCGCCCAACACCGTGCTTCTGCCACATGTGGCCTCGGCCTCGCAGCACACGCGCCGCGCCATGGCCGATCTGGTGGTCGACAACCTGGTTTCGTGGTTCTCGCAGGGAAGGGCGCTGACAACGGTGCCCGAAACGGCGCAGGTGCGGCCGGAATAGGTCCTATTCAGCCGCCGTGCGCGCTGCTGTCCTTGCCGCCGCGTGCTGGCGCGCGGCGTCGCCGAAGGCCTTGAACACCTTCTGCGAGACGCTGTCGGACTTCACCCAATATTCGGGATGCCACTGTACGCCGACGGCGAAGGCGCGCGCGTCCTTCACCGAAACGGCCTCCACAGTGCCGTCCTCGGCCACGGCCTCGACCTGCAGTTTTGGTCCCAGCCGGTCGATGGCCTGGCGGTGCACGGAATTGACCATGACCTCGCCGGCGCCGAACACGCCCGCAAGGCAGCTTCCCGGCTTGATCGACACGTTCTGGCGAATGGCGAAACGCTCGTCCTGATCGTCGCTGACCGGCGCGCGATGGTCGAGCGAACCCGGCCGCTCCTGAATTTCGGTCGCGAGGGAGCCGCCCAGCGCCACGTTCAGCTCCTGGATGCCCCGGCAGATGGCGAGCAGCGGCACGCCGCGCTCGATCGCCTTGCGGACGAGCGGCATGGTGGTGGAGTCGCGCGCCTCATCATAGGGGCCGTTTGCTTCGCTGGCGTCGCCGCCATAGAGCGAGGGATGCACGTTGGATTTCGAGCCGGTCAGCATCACGCCGTCGACGCTCGAAAGCAGGTTGTCGAGATCGAGCCGCTCGCCGAAGGAAGGCACCAGCAGAGGCAACACGCCGGCGCCCGAGATCGCAGCCTCCAGATACTGCCGGGGCGCCGCATGCCAGAAATAATTCTCGAACTGGCGGACATCGGTCGAGACGGCGACGAGCGGCTGAAACATTTCCTGAAAGCCCCGGGCGGATTGGCGATGATACCCTTCGCGTCAAGATAGGCGAAGGGCCGGCGATTTGCCATGTCAAGTTTCGGATAGGAAGGACAAGTATGGCGCGCATGTGGCGCGCCGGGAGCCTCGTTAGACTATAGTTGCAGGCACTGCGCGGCGGCGCGAAAACAGGTGCGATCGGGGCTGTCATAATTGGCCGCGGCGCTGGACTCGACCACCTTGCCGTGTATTGTCGTGCCGCGTGGCGGCCGTGGGAAATCAAGGACTTCCCTTCTGCGGGCACGCCGCCGTCCGTTCGATCTGATCCGAAAAGGGAGGAGTTTCATGGATCGCCGTTCATTCATCAGGAAGGCCGGTGCGACCGGCGTGGGCGCCGCTGCCGCCGCAGCCGCGCTCGCGGCGCCCGCCGTGGCCCAGTCGAATCCCAAGATCACCTGGCGTCTGGCCTCGTCCTTCCCGAAGTCGCTCGACACCATCTATGGCGGCGCGGAGGTGCTGTCGAAGATGCTGTCCGAGGCGACGGACGGCAATTTCAAGATCCAGGTGTTCGCGGCCGGCGAGATCGTGCCCGGCCTCCAGGCCGCCGACGCCGCCATCGCCGGCACGGTCGAGGCCTGCCATACCGTCGGCTATTACTACTGGGGCAAGGACCCGGTCTGGGCTCTGGGTGCGGACGTGCCCTTCGCGCTCAACGCGCGCGGCCGCAACGCCTGGCAGTATCACGGCGGCGGCATCGACCTGTTCAACGAATTCATGGCCAAGCAGGGTCTGTTCGCGCTGCCCGGCGGCAACACCGGCACGCAGATGGGCGGCTGGTTCCGCAAGGAGATTAACACGCTCGACGACCTCAAGGGGTTGAAGATGCGCATCGGCGGCTTTGCCGGCAAGGTGGTGGAGAGGCTGGGCGTGGTGCCGCAGCAGCTCGCCGGCGGCGACATCTACCCCGCGCTCGAGAAGGGCACGATCGACGCGGCCGAATGGGTCGGCCCCTATGACGACGAGAAGCTCGGCTTCCACAAGGTCGCGCCCTACTACTACTATCCCGGCTGGTGGGAAGGCGGCCCGACCGTCCACTTCATGTTCAACAAGTCGAAATATGAAGAGCTGTCGCCGGCCTACAAGTCGCTGCTGCACACCGCCGCCCAGGCGGCAGACGCCGACATGCTGCAGAAATACGACTATTTCAATCCGAAGGCGGTGAAGTCGCTGGTGGCCAATGGCGCGCAACTGCGTCCGTTCAGCCAGGAGATCATGTCGGCCTGTTTCGACAAGTCCAACGAGGTCTATGCCGAGATGATGGCCTCCAACGCCGACTTCAAGAAGATCTGGGAATCCATCGTCGCATTCCGCAAGGACCACTATCTGTGGACGCAGGTGGCCGAATACAATTTCGACACCTTCATGATGATCCAGCAGCGCGCCGGCAAGCTGTAGGCCGATCGCCGCGCCGGCAAAAGGAAAGCCCCGAAGCTCCGCTCCGGGGCTTTTTGCGTTCGAAGGCCGGCGGCGCGACCTGCCGGCCGCCGCTCAATTGAAGCTCGGCGGCTTGGACAGGTCGGGCGCGGCCGGAGCAGGGCTTGGCGCCGTGCCGCCTTGTCCGGGCTTTTGCGGTGCGGGCGGCGCGCCGAGAGGCGGCAGGCCGAGCCCGCCTCCGCCGAGGCCGGGCAGTTCCGGCACCTTGATCTCGATCGCGCCCGGATTGGCCACGGCGCCCTTGTAGCGCATCACCATCGAGGGGAAGGTGATGGTAAGGCCGATCATCAGGACCTGGATGCAGACGAAGGGTACCGCGCCCCAATAGATCTGCCCCGTCGTCACCGGCGCGATCCTCGTGCCGGTGATCTTGTCGATATAGGGCACGCGCGCCGCGACCGAGCGCAGGTAGAACAGCGCGAAGCCGAAGGGCGGGTGCATGAAGCTGGTCTGCATGTTGACGCCGAGCAGGACGCCGAACCAGATCAGGTCGATGCCCAGCTTGTCGGCGGCGGGCGCCAGCAGCGGCACGATGATGAAGGCCAGCTCGAAGAAGTCGAGGAAGAAGGCCAGGAAGAACACCAGCAGGTTGACGACGATCAGGAAGCCCAGTTCGCCGCCCGGCAGCGAGGTCAGCAGATGCTCCACCCAGATATGGCCGTTGACGCCGTAGAAGGTGAGCGAGAACACGCGCGAGCCGATCAGGATGAACAGCACGAAGGACGACAGGCGGGTGGTGGAGGCCAGTGCCTGCTTGACGATGTCGAGCGAAAGCCGTCCCTTGATCGCAGCCATGACGAGCGCGCCGACGGCGCCCATCGCGCCGCCTTCCGTCGGCGTGGCGATGCCGAGGAAGATCGTGCCCAGCACCAGGAACACCAGCGCCAGCGGCGGGATCAGCACGATGACCACCTGCTGCGCCAGCCGCGACATCATGTTGATGTTCAGGCCCTTGTCGGCGATGGCGACGATGTAGACGGCGATCACGCCCACGCTCGCGGCCAGGATATCGGCATTGTCGCCATGCGTGGGCGCGAGATAGAGGTAGACGCCGTAGGAAACCGCTGCCGTGAACAGCAGCGCCGCGATCAGCGACAGCACGCCGTGGCCGAGCTTGCGCGCCTCGGGCGGCAGTGCCGGCATGGATTTCGGCCGCAAGATCGACATGGCGAGCACATAGGCCATGTAGATGCCGGTCAACACCAGGCCGGGCACCAGCGCGCCCTTGTACATGTCGCCGACGGAACGGCCGAGCTGGTCGGCCAGCACGATCAGCACCAGCGAGGGCGGAATGATCTGCGCCAGCGTGCCGGAAGCGGCGATGACGCCCGAGGCCAGCCGCCGGTCGTAGCCGTAGCGCAGCATGATCGGCAGCGAGATCAGGCCCATGGCGATGACGGAGGCCGCGACCACGCCGGTGGTGGCGGCGAGCAGCGCGCCGACGAGGATGACGGCATAGGCCAGGCCGCCGCGGATCGGCCCGAAGAGCTGGCCGATCGTGTCGAGCAGGTCCTCGGCCATGCCGGAGCGCTCCAGCACGATGCCCATGAAGGTGAAGAAGGGGATGGCCAGCAGCGTCTCGTTGGCCATCACGCCGCCATAGAAGCGGTCGGGCAGCGCATAGAGCAGCGGCCAGGAAAGGTTGATGGTGCCGCCGGACAGCGGCGCGAGCTCCACGCCGATGAAGAAGAACAGCAGGCCGTTGGCGGCCAGCGAGAACGCGACGGGGTAGCCGATCAGCAGGAAGACGATCAGCGAAGCGAACATGATCGGCGCCATGTTCTGCGCGATGAGTTCGATCATGAACGGACCTCGCCGGCCAGCGCCTTGGCCTCGAGTTCGGCCTGTTCATGTGCCGATACGAAGGGATTGGGGTCGTCGATCAGGCCGCGCATGACGGCGATCTTCTTGATAATCTCCGAGATGCCCTGGAGCAGCAGCAGGACGAAGCCGATCAGCAGCATCGCCTTGGCCGGCCAGATGATGAGGCCGCCGGCGTTGGTCGACATCTCGCCGCTGCGATAGGAGAGCAGCACGTAAGGCACCAGATAGTAGACCATCAGGATGGTGAACGGCATCAGGAACAGGATGTGCCCGAGCAGGTCGATCCAGTGCTGCACGCGGCGCGACCACATGCCGTAGACGATGTCGATGCGGATATGCTCGTTCTGCCTCAGCGTATAGGCCGCCGCCAGCAGGAACGCCGCGCCGAACAGATACCATTGCAGCTCCAGCCAGGCGTTCGACGAGACGTTGAACGTCTTGCGCACGACCGCGTTGATGGCGCTGACCAGGATCGACACCAGGATCAGCCAGGATATCCATTTTCCGATGAATTCGTTGAGGCGGTCGATGGCCCGGGATAGCGCGAGCGGCCCTTCCATGCGGAGTCCTCCTTGGATCGGCCGTACCCGCTTCCCCGATTCCTGTCCGGCGCGGCCCCTGGTCCAACCCTATGCCGCGCGTGGCCGGATGGGTCAACTGAAAGCAAATGCGCGCGCCGGGGCAGGGCCGGATTGGCCCTGCGTCATGCGACGAAAGTCTGAAGCCCCTCAGACGGGACTACGCGCATCGCGGCCGGTGC
The DNA here is from genome assembly GCF_032460275.1 of Mesorhizobium sp. SP-1A. Taxonomy (NCBI): domain Bacteria; kingdom Pseudomonadati; phylum Pseudomonadota; class Alphaproteobacteria; order Hyphomicrobiales; family Phyllobacteriaceae; genus Mesorhizobium; species Mesorhizobium sp. SP-1A. Next base: position 620,023 of record NZ_JAVXZD010000001.1, read on the forward strand.
CGACCAAAACCAGCATGGCCGCCAGCAGCGCCAGCATCCAGGCGTCGCGCCATTCGACGGCGAAATATCCGGCCCACAGCGATTCGGCCATGCCGAAGGCCAGGCCGCCCAATGCCGCGCGGGCGGGGGAGAGATAGCCGCCGACTGCCGTGACGAACAAGATCTTCAATCCGTAGATAAGCCCGGCGCCGAAGCCGATATTGCCGTAGTAGAGCGCGGCCAGCACGCCGGCCAGGGCTGCGCCGAGGCCGCCGGCCATCAGCGCCCCGCGAAACGTCGCGCCGACGTCGACGCCGCATAGCGCCGCCGCTTCCGGATCGTCGCAGACAGCGCGCCAGTTTCGGCCGAAACGCGAGCGGGCGAGCATCGCCGCGCCGAACAGGACGGCCGCCGCCACGATGGCGCAGTCGAGAAGCTGGATCAGCGTCAGCGTCGCGCGGAAGCCGTCCGCCTCGGCGAATATGACCGGCCAGGCCAGCATGGGCGGCAACCAAAGATCATGCGTGTCGGCGGCGATGCGGCCGGTTTCGGCCAGCACGATGAGCACGCCGAGCGTGGCGACCACGATCGCGTTGGGCGAGCGCGCGGCCAGCGGCTCGAACACCCAGCCCGCGAGCACGCGAACCGCAAGGGCCACATAGACCGCCGCGCCGGCTATGCCGAAAGCCACGGCGGCGGGCAGCGTCATCCACAGCGCCTGGTAGCCGAACACCGCGACCAGGATCATGGTCTGTCCGCTGAAGGCGAAAATCGCGCCATAGGCCAGATTGGTGCGGTGCAGGATGCCGTTGGTCAGCGCATAGCCGAAGGCGAGCAGCGCATAGAGCGCGCCCGAATGCAGCCCGTTCAGCACCTGTTGGAGGAAATAGAGCATGGCAGCCGGTCGCCGAAAGCACGAGTGCGGGTAGCCTGCTATCGTCAATCTAACTTGTCAAACTGCTTTTACAGGTTAGATTTCGCTTATGACGGTTTCATGGACCCCTCATCGTTTCTCCGGCGGGCTGCTGGCGCTGGATACCGCCAACACGGTGGTGATGCGCGGCGACGCCGCCGGCTTCGACCGCTTCGCCGATGTCGCCGAGATCGCCCGTTTCGCCGAGGCGGCAAGCGCTTTCCGCGCCACCGAACTCGGCGGGCGCCGGCTGGCGGCACCGCAGCCGGAAAGGATCGCGCCGGCGGTGCTGGAAATCCGCGAGGCCACAGATCGCCTGTTCCGCAACGCGGTCGTGGCGGGCGGGATAGCGACGGACGACATGCCGCCTTTCCTGCGTGCCTGCGCAAGCGTCCTGTCGGGCGGAACGGACAGGATCGGCGCTGCGGGAACGCCGTTCGGCGATCCCGCCACCCCGATTGCCTTCGAGGTTGCGCTGGCCGTTTCGGCGCTTTCGCTGCTCGGTGAGCTATCGCGGCTGCGGATATGCCCGAACTGCCGCTGGCTGTTCCTCGACCGCAGCCGCAATGCCAGCCGCGTGTGGTGCGACATGGCGGTGTGCGGCAACCGGCGCAAGGCGCGCCGGCATTACCGTCGCCGGATTGCGGCCGGAGGCAAGGCGGCAGCAAGGGAGGTCGACAATGTCTAGCTTTACAGTTGTGCGTTCAGTCAACAAGCGCGGTTGTTTCCCAGCGCTCGCGCTTGCCGCCATGCTGGTGGGCACGAGCGCGCTGGGCGCCTGTCGCGACAGCGGCAAGGACGCGCTGTTCGAAATCTCCGGCCGGCTTGTGGTGTTCAACTACCGCGAGGCGACGCTGACCTATCTGGTCACGCTCAACCCGCTGAAGCCGATCGGAGACGGCCAACGGGTCGTCACCACCATGGACAATCCCGCCGGCGGGCCGCCGCTGGTGTTCGGCAAGAAGCTGTTTCCGGGCCAGACCAAGGTGACGATAGAAAGCCCGCCGCTGGAATGCGTGGTCAAGGACCGGTCCTACAAGGTGTCCATCCGCATCGAGGGGCCGGACGGCAAGCCGTTGCAGGACATCGAGACGACCATGGTTTCCGCGCAGAACCAGGATATGCTGCCGGATCGGCCTTTGGTCGTCGGGCCCGGCTATCAGCCCAATCCCGAACTTGCCGGACACCGGGACGGCAGGTTGCCCGGCGGTCGCGGCGTTTCCTGTCCCGCCACCGGTTGAACGAAGCGGGACCCGTCGATCTGGCTGAAGCGTTTTCGTTTGACCTACCCGTTCGGGGGAGGAAGGATGCGGGCGTCCGATTCCGAAGGTGGTAGCCGCCTCCGTGCGGTGCCGGCAGAGGAAAGGCCCAAGTGCATGACAGGCTCTAGATGACGCTGCACGACGTCACTCTCGACGACAAGTTCGATCTTGGCCGGGAACGCGTCTTCCTTTCCGGTGCGCAGGCCGTGGTGCGCATGCTCATCATGCAGCGCGAACGCGACCGGCGCGCAGGGCTGAACACGGCCGGCTTCGTTTCCGGTTATCGCGGGTCGCCGCTTGGCGGACTGGACCAGCAGCTCTGGCGGGCCAGGAAGCAGCTCTCCGCGGCGGATATCGTCTTCCAGCCCGGCCTGAACGAGGAACTCGCCGCCACCGCCTGCTGGGGCTCGCAGCAGGCCGAATTGCTGGGCGAGGGCAGGCACGACGGGGTTTTTTCCGTCTGGTACGGCAAGGGGCCGGGCGTCGATCGCTCCGGCGACGTGTTCCGCCATGCCAACCTCGCCGGCTCGTCCAAACATGGCGGCGTGCTTGCGCTGATGGGCGACGACCACATGGCCGAATCCTCGACCAATGCCCACGCCACCGAATTCGCCTTCGTCGACGCCATGATCCCGGTGCTGAACCCGGCCGGCGTGCAGGAACTAATCGACTACGGCCTGCTCGGCTTCGCCATGTCGCGCTTCACCGGCACCTGGACCGCAATCAAATGCGTGAAGGACAACATCGAATCCACCGCCTCGGTGGATGCCTCGCTTGATCGCGTGAAGACGGTCGTTCCGGAATTCGACATGCCGCGCGGCGGTCTCAACATCCGCAACGAGATCGACATGCTTGGCCAGGAAGTGCGCCTGCACGACCATAAGCGTGCCGCGCTCACCGCCTTCATCGGGGCGAACGGGCTGAATCGCGTCGTCTATTCCGGCGGACGCGATCCGAAACTCGGCATCGTCACGGTCGGCAAGAGCTATCTCGACGTGCGGCAGGCGCTGGAAGACATCGGCATAGACGAGGCGGCGGCCAACCGCATCGGCATCCGGCTGTTCAAGGTCGGCTGCCCCTGGCCGCTCGACTACCAGCACATCGCCGAATTCGCGCGCGGCCTCGAAACCGTGATCGTGGTCGAGGAAAAGCGCGCGCTGATCGAGGTGCAGATGCGCGAACACCTCTACGGCACCGCGCTCCAGCCCACCATCATCGGCAAGAAGGACGAGCGCGGCGGCCGCCTGTTCCCGTCCACGGGCGCGCTCGATCCCAACGATATCGCCATAGCGCTCGGCGATCGCATCCTCAGGGTGATCGGGCCGTCGGAGGAGATTTCGGCCCGTGTCTCCAGGCTGAAGCAGTTCCAGGCCATGCTGGCCGACACGAGGGATATCGGCTCGCGCCTGCCGTTCTTCTGCTCGGGCTGCCCGCACAATTCCTCGACCAGGGTGCCGGAAGGGTCCATCGCCGCCGCCGGCATCGGCTGCCATTTCATGGCGCTGTGGATGGACCGTTCGACCATCGGATTCACCCAGATGGGCGGCGAGGGCGCGCAATGGATCGGTCAGGCGCCGTTTTCCAGACGCGACCATATCTTCCAGAATCTCGGCGACGGCACCTACAACCACTCCGGCACGCTGGCGATCCGCTTCGCCGTCGCGAGCGGCGCCAACATCACCTACAAGATCCTCTATAACGACGCGGTCGCCATGACCGGCGGCCAGCCTCACGAAGGTGGCCTCACCGTGGACATGATCGCCGCGCAGGTGCGGGCGGAAGGCATCGAGCGCATCGCTGTCGTCACCGACGAGCCGGGCAAATATGCCGGCCGCATCACCTTTCCCTCAGGCACCACCGTTCACGACCGCCACGATCTCGACCGTGTGCAGCGCGAACTGCGCACGGTGAAGGGCGTGTCGGTGCTGCTCTACGACCAGACCTGCGCCGCCGAGAAGCGCCGCCGCCGCAAGCGCGGCGCCTTCCCCGATCCCGACAAGCGCGTCTTCGTCAACGAACTCGTCTGCGAGGGCTGCGGCGACTGCGGCGCAGCGTCCAGTTGCGTGTCGATCCAGCCGGTCGAAACGGAATTCGGGCGCAAGCGGCGCATCGACCAGTCGTCCTGCAACAAGGATTTCTCCTGCCTGGACGGCTTCTGCCCGTCCTTCGTGACAGTGCATGGCGGCCGGATCAGGAAGGGAACGGGCATCGCCGCGCAGGCCGATCCGCTGGCAGGGGTGCCGGAACCTGCACGGTTCCGGCTGGGCAGGGACGGCTGGGCCGCGATCATCGACGGGGTCGGCGGCACCGGGGTCGTCACCATCGGCGCCATCGTCGGCATGGCCGCACATCTGGAAGACAAGGGCTGCGGCATGATCGACATGGCCGGCCTCGCCCAGAAGGGAGGCTCGGTCTTCACGCATGTGCGCGTGACGGAGGCCCCGGAGGATATCCACGCCATTCGCGTCTCGGCCGGGAAGGCCGATCTGGTGCTGGGCTGCGATCTCGTCGTCTCCGGCGCCAAGAAGGTGCTGGCGTCGGTTCGCGAGGGACATACGCTGTTTCTTGCCAACACGTCCGAGGTGATGCCCGGCGAGTTCACCCGCCAGGCCGACTATTCGCTTCCCACGGAGCGGCTGAAGAAGGCCATACGCGAGGCCGCGGGCGACGGAAACGCGCATTTCTTCGACGCCACCCGCACGGCCACGGCCCTGTTCGGCAATTCCGTCGGCGCCAACATGTTCCTGTTGGGGGCCGCCTGCCAGTTCGGCGGACTGCCGGTTTCGGCCGAGGCGATCGAAAAAGCCATCGAACTCAACGGCCAGTCGGTCGCCATGAACGTATCCGCCTTCCGCTGGGGCCGCCGCGCCGCGCATCAGCCGGAATTCGTGGACGCGCTCGTTTCCGAAGCCGATCCTGCGGCCGCCGGAACCGCTCTAGCGCGGACGCTGGATGAGATCGTGGCGCGTCGCGTGGAATTCCTGGCGCATTACCAGAACGCTGCCTATGCCAGGCGATATGCGGACCGCATCTCGGCGCTGCGCTCCGCCGAGCAGAAGGCCGCGCCCGGCTCGACCGTCGTGACCGAGGCCGCGGCGCGCAACCTGTTCAAGCTGATGGCGATCAAGGACGAATACGAGGTCGCGCGGCTCTATACGGACGGGGCGTTCGCCCGCGATCTCGCCCGCCAGTTCGAAAGTTACGAGCGGCTTGAGTTCCACCTGGCCCCGCCGATGCTCGGCCGCCGCGATGCTGACGGCAAGCCGAGGAAATCGAGCTTCGGACCCTGGATGATGAAGGGCTTCCGCCTGCTGGCGGCCTTGAAGGGGCTGCGCGGCACCGTCTTCGATCCGTTCGGCTATCATGCAGAGCGCAGGCGCGACCGGCAGTTGCTGGCGCAGTATGAGGGCGATCTCGACCTTCTACAGGCGTCGCTGGCGCCGGGTCGCCTCGATGCGGCAGCTGCGCTGGCCTCGGTTCCGGCTCTGGTGCGCGGCTACGGCCATGTCCGGCTGGCGTCGATGCAGAAGGCGTCGGCCGAGCGGTCCCGGCTGCTGGAGCGCCTGAACCGCGCCTTCGCAGAGCCCAGGCTCCAGGCCGCCGAGTAGCGAAACGACTTGTTTACCTGGACTCGAATTTTCGATTTTGCGCAGATTCTCATAGAGCCACAAACCCGCGGAAAACCGCCGTTCTAAGCCTTTCTTAAAGCCTGCCATGCCATGAAGGGCGGTTCGCGCGGCACCGCAGGCATGCAAAACAACAAGACCGAGGACATTGCTGAGGACGTCTACGCAGGGTTCGTGCGATCGCTTTTCAACGATCCCGGCATCCTGCTGATCGGCGCGTTGTGCCACGGCCTCATTGGTTTCCTGGTCTATTTCGCATCGCGCGAGCCTATCTACCTTGCCCTGGCTGTGGCGATGCTGGCTGCCGGCCTCTATCGCTACTACGGCATTCGGAAGGGGCAGCGTATCGGCTCCTTCGACAACGCCGACGCGGCGAAGAGATGGGAGCGCTACTATCTCATAGGCGGAACCGTGCAGGCCTTCTTCATGGGCCTGTTCTGCTTTGTCAGCATTTATTTCAAGCCGAACGTCTTCGGGGAAAGCGCCGCGATCGCGGTCATCATGGGTTCCACGGTGACGATCGTTGGCCGTAACTACGGTTCCAAAAGGATGGTCGCTGTGCAGGCCTTGGCCGCCGTGCTGCCCATCGCCGTTGGCCTGATGCTGAAGGGAGATATCAACAACTTCATTCTCGGCCTCTACATCGTGCCGTTCATCTTCGTCATCACGCGGATGGCAAGGCATGTCAGAACGGTGCTGTTCAATGCCATCACGGAGCGCAAGCTCTCTGCGGAACTGGCCCAGCGTTTCAATCGCGCGCTGAACACCATGTCCCACGGCCTGGTGATGCTGGATCCGCATGGCAAGGTGGTCGTCGCCAACGCGGAAGCCGCCAACCTGATGCTGGTGCAGTCCCCAGATGCGCTGCTCGGACGTTCGGTGCATTCGCTGCTCCGGCGCGGTGTCGCGGGGGGCATGCTGGCCTATAAGGATTGCCGGTACGTCGAGGCGCAGTTGACGCGCGCCCTGCGCGAGGGGCGGGACCGGAAGGTCTTGGTCTCCTTCAGCAATGGCCAGCACTACGAATTTTCAGCCCGCGAAGGCAGCCAGGAACTCGGCGTCATCACCTTCGAAGATGTCACCGCGCGCGTCGAAGCCGAGGAGAAGATCCGGTTCATGGCCCGTTACGACAGCCTGACTGGATTGATGAACCGCGCCTATTTCAACGAAATGGTCAGGGGATCGATGGCGGGCGGCAACAGGGAGCGCCTGTGCTCGCTGGCCGTCATCGACCTCGACGATTTCAAGAGCGTGAACGACACGCTCGGTCATCCGGTGGGCGACGGACTGATCTATGCCGTCGGCGAAAGACTGGCCGCTTTCTCGGCCGAAGGGGTTTATGTCAGCCGCTTCGGCGGGGACGAGTTCATGCTGTTCTTCGATCAGGTCGAGGACGAAAGCCACCTGGCCGGGGTGCTGGACAGTATATTCGCCAGCCTTCAGGGCGACGTGGACGTCGCCGGCCATATGCTGCGCATCCAGGCAAGCGGCGGTGCCGTGCTGGCGCGGGCGGACACCGGCGACGTGGACGACATGATCGTCAAGGCCGACCTTGCGCTCTACAAGTCCAAGGAACTGGGCAAGAACGGGTGGCGGCTGTTCGAAGCCTCCATGGACGCGGCCTTCCGCAACAAGCAGCTCATGAAGGCCGATCTGCGCAGCGCCGTCGAAGCGGGCGCTCTTCGCGTCGTCTACCAGCCGATCGTGTCGATGAAGACCATGCGGATCGCAAGCTGCGAGGCGCTTTGCCGCTGGGATCATCCCGAACTCGGACCGGTTTCGCCGGCGATCTTCATTCCGCTGGCGGAGGAAATGGGCATCATTTCCGATATCAGTTCGTTCGTCCTGCAGGCAGCCTGTGCCGAGTGCGTAAAATGGCCCGAGCAGATAACCGTTTCGATCAATCTCTCGGCGAAGGATTTCCGCTCGAGCGATGTGGTGCGCAAGGTGCGCGAGACCCTTGCATCAACCGGCTTGAAACCCGCGCGCCTGGAAATCGAAGTCACAGAGACGGCGCTGCTGGACGACAGGTCCCAGACGCGGGAACTGGTGGAGGAGATCCGCGCGCTGGGGGTTCGCATCGCTCTCGACGATTTCGGCACCGGTTATTCCAGCCTGAGCTACCTTCACAAGCTGCCGCTCGACAAGGTCAAGATCGACCGCAGCTTCCTGTGCGACGTTCCGCAGAATCCGCGCTCGCTCGACCTGCTCAGGGGCATCGTGGACCTCACCCGCACGCTTGGGCTGACCGTCACGGTCGAGGGCGTGGAAACCTTCGAGCAGCTCAAGGTCTTGTCGCAGCAACTGCATCCCGACCTGCTTCAAGGCTTCCTGTTCGGCTCTGCCCTCAGCGCGTCCGGCATAGAAACGATGTCAGCCGTAACCTGGCCCTTCACCGCGGATATGGCGTCTCTGGCCCAAAACGCCCGCGTCTAGCTTCCTTCGTCCTTGCCTTTGAGACCTCGCATCCGGGGTGCTTATCGCCTGCGGCGTTAACCGACAGTTAACCTTAATATTCGGTAAACGGAAACGGTCGCAGTTTTATCTTCGCCTTGATTAGCCCGTCGGATATCATTTTCACTGGCGGTGAGACGGGGACACATTATGGCAGGCTACAAGTTCCGGGGCCCCGCGGCCGTCGAAGGCAGCGGTCGCGGCGGACAATCCGTCTTTGTTCGCAATGTCATGGACTTGCTTGAACACGTCGAATATCGGCGTTGCGAAAGCGGCGAAGATTTAGAAGCGGTCTACCGGCTGCGTTACGAGGCCTTTCACACGCATGGCCTTCTCGACACTATCGTAGAACAGAAACTGGTCGATCGCCTCGACGAGGCGAGAAACTGCTATTGCTTCGGCGTGTTCATGGACGGAGAGTTGGTCAGCACCGTCAGGCTGCATCACTTGACCCTGGAAACGCCTGACGCACCGATCATGACGGTCTTCGGCGACAGGTTATGGCCACGCCTTGCCTCAGGCGAGACCTTCGTCGATCCAAGCCGCTTGGCCATCGATCCGCAATTGTCGTCCCGCTTTCGCGCGCTGCCCTATGTGACCCTTCGATTGGCAGTCATCGCCAACACCTATTTTGACGTCACAAGCTGCATTTCGATGATCCGCGAGGAGCATACGGCCTTCTATCATCGTGTGTTCGGATCCGAGCAGAACGGTGACCCCAGGCTCTATCCGCCTTTCACCATGCCCATCTATTTCTATGAATCGGTCTGCGCGGTGAACATGGCGCCGACGCTGGAGCGCTTCCCGTTCTTCCGTTCCACCGCGTTCGAACGCCGCATGCTGTTTGCCAAGGCGCCGCGCGGCGAGCTGGCGCCGCTGACCATCCTGCCGACGGCCAAGTATTTCTCCGACGCCGCCTGAGGTCCGACGTTCGCGGCAGGGAGCTTTATCGGCTCCCGGCCGTTATCGATGGCGCCGTGGAAGCGCGCATCGCTACGTCTTGCCGAAAGGAGCCTCCGACATGACGATCCCTCCATTCGCCCTCACGCCACTGATCTCGCTGATTGCGGGTGTGCTCATCCTGATCATGCCGCGCCTGTTGAACTACATCATCGCCATCTACCTCATCATCGCCGGCTTGCTCGGCCTGTTTCCCCACCTTGCCGGCTGAGCGATCCGCTCCAGCGGATTTCGCATCGAAATCAACTGGACGAGTGGCACTATGCGGCAACAGTGTTGTTGCCCTTGCCGCGGCTTTTCGGTATGTGCCCTGAGGATGTTTTCGGAGGGGTATTCCCATGGCTGATCATACGCCGGCAGGTCCGGCCGAACTGGGCGCTGATATGGACTATGCCGAGCATGAGGGCACCTATCGCGCCTTTCTCTCGCTCGCCAAATATGGAACGCTTGTCTGCGTCGCCCTGATGATCGCCATGGCGTTCGGCTTTTTCGTCGGCGGCTTCTTCTCGGCCACCATACTGTTCCTGGTCATCTGCGCGGTCGTCGGCTACCTGATCCGCGATCTGCCCGCGCATATCACCTGACGCTTTTCAGCAGACCAGCGATAGTTTTCCGCCGCCGTGGAGGTTTCCGCGGCCGGTCGAGGTTCCAGCCGAAAGGATCGAGCGGTGGGACAGACGGTTTTCATTCCCCGTGAATTGGACCCGAACGAAGGCCGCGTGGCCGCCTCTCCGGATACGGTGAAGCGTCTGGCCGGTCTTGGTTTCGACGTGGTCGTGGAAGCGGGTGCGGGGCTTCTGTCGCGCATTCCCGATGACGAGTTCGCCAAGGCGGGCGCCGTGATCGGCAAGGTGGCCGATGCGGCGAAGGCCGACGTGGTGCTGAAGGTGCGCCGCCCGACCGAAGCTGAATTGAAGGGCTACAAGAAGGGGGCGGCCGTGCTGGCCACCATGGACCCTTATGGCAACGACGCTGCCGTCGCCGCGATGGCCCAAGCCGGCATCACCGCCTTCTCCATGGAATTCATGCCGCGCATCACCCGCGCGCAGGTGATGGACGTGCTGTCCTCGCAGGCCAATCTGGCCGGCTACCAGGCCGTCATCGACGCAGCCTCCGAATATGACCGTGCGCTGCCGATGATGATGACGGCGGCCGGCACGGTGCCGGCGGCCAAGGTCTTCGTCATGGGCGTCGGCGTCGCCGGCCTGCAGGCCATCGCCACCGCGCGCCGCCTCGGCGCGGTCGTCACCGCAACGGACGTGCGCCCGGCGGTGAAGGAGCAGGTGCAGTCGCTCGGCGCGAAATTCCTGGCCGTTGAGGACGAGGAGTTCAAGGCGGCCGAGACGGCCGGCGGCTACGCCAAGGAGATGTCGAAGGAATACCAGGCCAAGCAGGCAGCGCTTACGGCCGAGCACATCGCCAAGCAGGACATCGTCATCACCACGGCGCTCATTCCAGGCCGCCCGGCGCCCAAGCTGGTGTCGGCGGCGATGGTCGCCTCGATGAAGCCGGGTTCGGTGCTGGTCGACCTCGCCGTCGAGCGCGGCGGCAATGTCGAGGGCGCGGAGGCCGGCAAGGTGGTGACCACGGCCAACGGCGTGAAGATCGTCGGCCACCTCAACATGCCCGGCCGCATCGCCGCCTCGGCGTCGCTGCTCTATGCCAAGAACCTGTTCGCCTTCCTCGAGACGATGATCGACAAGGCCTCGAAAAGCCTCGCCATCAACCGTGACGACGAGCTGGTCAAGGCGACCATGCTCACCGACGCCGGCAAGGTCGTGCATCCCGCTTTCGCCAAGGCCGCCGAAGAGCAGCCGAAGGGGCAACATGTCGAGCCGGCGGCAATCCCCGCCAAGACCATGGTCGCGGATGCCGGCTCCGGCAAAAAGCCGGCGGCGCCGAAGAATGCCGCCGCTCCGAAAAGGACGGCAGCGAAGAAGTCCACCAAGAATGAGGGGACTGCCTGATGGACGCATTGCAGAAAGCTCTCGACCAACTGGATGCGGCGAGCGCCGCCGTGCGCCTGGCCGTGCAGGACCTCGCCAACAGCTCGGGCGCCGCGGAAGCGGCCGGCGGTGCCGCGCACGCGCTTTCGGGCGGGGCCATCGATCCGTTCGTGTTCCGCTTCGCCATCTTCGTGCTGGCGATCTTCGTCGGCTACTATGTCGTGTGGTCGGTGACGCCGGCGCTGCACACGCCGCTCATGGCGGTCACCAACGCCATCTCATCGGTCATCGTGGTGGGCGCGCTGCTGGCGGTGGGCGTCTCGGCGGCAGGCGCCGCGACGGGCTTCGGTTTCATCGCCCTGGTGCTGGTCTCGGTCAACATCTTCGGCGGCTTCCTCGTCACCCAGCGCATGCTGGCCATGTACAAGAAGAAGGAAAAGTGACGTGAGCGCCAATCTCGCTTCCTTCCTCTATCTCGTCTCCGGCATCCTGTTCATCCTGGCGCTGCGCGGCCTGTCGCATCCGACCACCAGCCGGCAGGGTAACCTCTACGGCATGATCGGCATGGCGATCGCCATCGTCACCACGCTGGCCTTGGCGCTGCCCTCGGCAGGCGGGTTCGGCCTGATCGTGCTGGGCCTGGCCGTCGGCGGCGGCGTCGGCGCCTACATCGCGCGCCGCATCGCCATGACCTCCATGCCGCAGCTCGTCGCCGCCTTCCACTCGCTGGTCGGCCTCGCGGCGGTCATGGTGGCGGCAGCCGCCATCTATGCGCCGGCCTCCTTCGGCATCGGCCTGCCCGGCGAGATCCACGGCCAGGCGCTTGTCGAGATGAGCCTTGGCGTCGCCATCGGCGCCATCACCTTCACCGGCTCGGTCATCGCCTTCCTCAAGCTCGACGGCCGCATGTCCGGCAAGCCGATCATGATCGGCGGCCGCCATCTCATCAACGTCGCGCTCGGCATCGCCCTGGTCGTGTTGATCGTGCTGCTGGTGACGACCGAATCGAAGCTGGTCTTCTGGCTGATCGTCCTGCTCTCGCTGCTGCTCGGCGTGCTGCTCATCATCCCGATCGGCGGCGCCGACATGCCGGTCGTCATCTCCATGCTCAACTCCTATTCGGGCTGGGCGGCGGCGGCGCTGGGCTTCACGCTCGGCAATCTGGCGCTGATCATTACCGGCGCGCTGGTCGGCTCGTCGGGCGCGATCCTGTCCTACATCATGTGCAAGGGCATGAACCGCTCCTTCATCTCCGTCATCCTCGGCGGCTTCGGCGGCGAGACGGCGGGCGCCGGCGGCGACGACGGCATCGAGCGCACGGTCAAGCAGGGGTCGGCCGACGATGCCGCCTACCTGATGATGAACGCGCAGAAGGTCATCATCGTGCCGGGCTACGGCATGGCGGTCGCCCAGGCCCAGCACGCGCTGCGCGAGATGGCCGACAAGCTGAAGGCCAACGGGGTCGAGGTGAAATACGCCATCCACCCGGTCGCCGGCCGCATGCCCGGCCACATGAACGTGCTGCTGGCGGAAGCCAACGTGCCATATGACGAGGTGTTCGAGCTGGAGGACATCAACTCCGAGTTCGCGCAGGCCGACGTCGCCTATGTCATCGGCGCCAACGACGTCACCAATCCGGCCGCGCGCGACGACAAGTCCTCGCCGATCTACGGCATGCCGATCCTGGACGTCGACAAGGCCCGCACCTGCCTGTTCGTCAAGCGCTCGCTCGGCTCCGGTTATGCCGGCATCGACAACACGCTGTTCTACAAGGACGGCACCATGATGCTGCTGGGCGACGCCAAGAAGATGACCGAGGAAATCGTCAAGGCGATGGACCATTGATCTGCGGCCACGCCGGTCGCTATGGTCGAAAGCCCGGTTCGCGCCGGGCTTTTTCTTTACGGCACTTTGCCGGTGGGCCGGTCCCTGCCTGCCGCGCGGCGGTTGCCAGGAAAACGGGCGCCCGTTAGTTATGAGACAAGCAGAGCCAAGGGAGAAATCCGTCATGAGCATCAACGTTTCGCCGACGGGACTGGCTCGCGATCTGATCGAGCGGCAAAAGAGCGGAAAGCCGGTACGGATCGGCCTGATCGGCTGCGGCGAGATGGGCACCGACATCGTCACCGCGGTCGCCCGCATGAGCGGTGTCGTGGTCGGCGCGGTGGCGGAGCGCAAGGTTCCGGCGGCGCTCAGGGCGGCCGAGATCGCTTACGGCGAGGGCGGCCACGCGCGTGAGGCTGAAACGGCCTCGGCCATGGCGGCCGCCATGGAAGCCGGCAAGATCGCCGTGACCTCCGATGCCCGAATGATCATCGCCAATGAGCAGATCGACGTGGTGGTCGATGCCACGGGCGTTCCGGCCGTGGGCGCCGAGATCGGCCTGCATGCCATGGAGCACGGCAAGCATCTGGTCATGATGAATGTCGAGGCCGACGTCACCATCGGCGCCTACCTGAAGGCCGAGGCCGAGCGGCTGGGCGTGGTGTATTCGCTCGGCGCAGGGGACGAGCCGTCGGCCTGCATGGAGCTGATCGAGTTCGTGTCGGCCATGGGCTACCCGGTCGTCGCCGCCGGCAAGGGCAAGAACAATCCGCTGAACGTCGACGCCACGCCGCCCGACTATGAGGAGGAGGCGCATCGCCGCAATATGAACGTGCGCATGCTGGTCGAGTTCGTCGACGGCTCCAAGACCATGGTGGAAATGGCTGCGATCGCCAATGCCACCGGCCTGGTTCCCGACAAGCCGGGCATGCATGGCCCCGCCGCGACGCTGGGCGAGCTTTCCCGGACGCTGGTACCGCAAAAGGACGGCGGCGTGCTGTCCAGGGTCGGCGTGGTGGACTATTCCATCGGCAAGGGCGTCGCGCCGGGCGTCTTCGTCATCGCCGACATGTCGCATCCGCGCGTCACCGAACGCATGGAGGACCTGAAGATGGGCCACGGCCCGTATTTCACCTTCCATCGGCCCTATCACCTCACCTCGCTGGAGGTGCCGCTGACCTGTGCCCGCGTCGTGCTTTACGGCAAGGCCGACATGGTGCCGCTGTCGAAGCCGGTCGCCGACGTCTGCGCCGTCGCCAAGAAGGACATGCGCCCGGGCGAGACGCTCGATGCCATCGGCGAATATTGCTACCGCGCCTGGATCATGGCGGCGCCGGACGCGCGCGCCGCGAGAGCCATTCCCTGCGGCCTGCTGCAAGGCGGCTCGGTGACGGCGCCGATCAGGAAGGGCGAGCTCATCACCTATGCCAATGCCGCCGTGGCGCCCGGTTCCCGGATCGCCGAACTAAGGGCGCGTCAGGACAGGCTTATCTACGGCGAGAGTGCATAGCCGGCCTGGCGGGCGAGGGCGGTCCGGGTCGGGTCCCGGGCGAGCGGCTTTGCCCGGATGCGACAAGCTTGGTCAAGTATTGTCGCCACCTTACGATTTGGGTTGTGAGCCCGATGCCTGCCGCTCGTAGTCGCGGAGGATGAACTCCAGGTAGAGGCTGCGTTGCAGGATCGACTGGTTGTCGTCTGAAATGAGCGAGACCATGGTCGCGCCGTCGCCGCGCCGCCAGACGTCCAGCCCCTCCATGTTGTCGATCTGGTAACCCAGGTCGGCCTGCATGAGCACCGGGCCGTCCGCCAGTCGCCCTTTTCCTATGCTGTCCCGGTCAAGGCGGCGCATCTGCATGCGCAGGCCGCCGAGGATAGAGAAGCTGCGTTCGAGGACGAGCAGGTCGCCATCCGGCAGGAACGCGCCGTCCGTGATGTCGAACTCGCCGGAACGCCTGACGGTGAAGACGCCTTTCCGCGGCCCGTCCAGCACGGCGGCGAACATGTTGCCTTCAGCATCGAGGCTCTTTTCCGAAACCACCACCGCCGAACCCTTCAGCGGGCCGTCGGCCGCAGCGTAGGCGACGGTCTCGAAGCCGCGGTTCTTGCGCAGTTCCCGCACCGGCACGAGGAAGTCGAGCAGCCGGAACGGCCCCTTCATGTCCGAGCGGTCGATGCGGAACTGGGCCACCCGGTGATCGCGCTCGAAGCCGACGGTGGCGACGTCGCCTTTCACCGCGAGGGCCTCGGCATCGGCCTCCCATTTCCGATCGATCGGCCGGCCCATCTTGTCGACCATCTGCTGCATACTGAAATCGGCGATCCCGGCCGGGCGACCCTCGGCGTCGCGGAGGATGGCGCCGAAGAACCAGAAGCCGGTGTCCGCCACGCCGATGAATTCACTGCCGGGTTTCAGGAAACGAAAGGCCGAGAGACCGCCGAAATCCCGCGCCGCGGCGGTCATCTCCAGCCCGCCGACGAATTCCAGCGGCCCGAACCGCGCCTCGTCATGGCCGATGCGGAATTGCGTGATGGGTCGCGACGAGACGGCGAAGTGCTGGACCGGCGCGACTTCGGAAGCAATCGCGGGACAGCACAGCCCAAGAACCAGGGCGGCCGAGGCGAGCGCGTGCCGGAGCCCGGCGCGCAGCCTCATCCGGCGCGCCGCAGGCCACCGCCGCGGCGCATTTCGCGCGGCGTCTCCTCGCCGAACAGCGAGGCGAGCTGCTCGGTCATGGCGCCCGCCAGTTCCTCGGCATCCACGATGGTCACGGCGCGGCGGTAGTAGCGCGTCACGTCATGGCCGATGCCGATGGCGAGCAGCTCGACCGGCGAACGCGTTTCGATCAGCTCGATCACCGCGCGCAGATGGCGCTCCAGATAATTGCCCGGATTGACCGAAAGCGTGGAATCGTCCACCGGCGCGCCGTCCGAGATCATCATCAGGATCTTGCGCTGCTCGGGCCGGGCCAGCAGCCGGTTGTGCGCCCAAAGCAGGGCCTCGCCGTCGATGTTCTCCTTGAGCAGGCCCTCGCGCATCATCAGTCCGAGATTGCGGCGGGCCCGGCGCCACGGCGCGTCGGCAGACTTGTAGACGATGTGGCGCAGATCGTTCAGCCGGCCGGGGTTCGGCGGCTTGCCGTCCTTCAGCCACTTTTCGCGCGCCTGCCCGCCCTTCCAGGCGCGGGTGGTGAAACCGAGGATCTCCACCGAAACGCCGCAGCGTTCCAGCGTGCGCGCCAGAATGTCCGCGCAGGTGGCCGCCACCGTGATCGGCCGGCCGCGCATGGAGCCGGAATTGTCGAGCACCAGCGACACCACCGTGTCGCGGAACTTGGTGTCGCGTTCCTGCTTGAACGACAGCGGTTGCATCGGGTCGATCACCACGCGCACCAGGCGGGCCGGGTCGAGATAGCCTTCCTCGAGGTCGAAGTCCCAGGAGCGGTTCTGCTGCGCCATCAGGCGGCGTTGCAGGCGATTGGCCAGCCGCCCGACCACGCCCGAAAGATTGGCGAGCTGCTTGTCGAGGAACGCGCGCAGCCGGTCCAGTTCCTCCTCGTCGCAAAGCTCGTCCGCGCCGACCGTCTCGTCGAAGCTCGTGGTGTAGACCTTGTAGTCGACCTCCCTGGCCAGGTTGGCGAAGGGGTTGTCGTTGCGCTTGGCCTCGCCGGGCGTCTCCGCGTCGGCGTCTTCCTCGTCGGAAAGGTCCTCGGAAGTGGTGTCTGCGGCTTCCGCCTCCGACAGTTCCTCCTGGTCGCCGCTCTCGTCGGCTTCCTCGGCCTGCGCCTGCTCGGAACCGCTATCGTCCTCGCCGCCTTCCTCGTTCTGGTCTTCGCCCTGCGGCTGGTTCTCTTCGTCCTCGGACTCTTCGGTTTCCTGGTCGTCGCCCAGTTCCTCGGCCATCTCCATGGACGCCAGCATCTCGCGCACCACGCGCGCGAATGCGTTCTGGTCGTTCAGGTTCTGGGCCAGGTGGTCGAGACCCTCGCCGGCCTTGTCCTCGATGAACGGCCGCCACAACTCCACCAGCTTCTCGCCGCTCCTGGGCGCGGGCCGTCCGGTCAGCCTCTCGCGCACGACCAGCGCCAGCGCCTCCTCCAGTGGGGCGTCCTCGCGGTCGCGCACGTCGGCCAGATTGGCGCGGGCGTATTTGTCCTCCAGCATGGAGCCGATGTTCTCGGCGATGCCGGCCATGGCGCGCGAGCCGATCGCTTCCACGCGCGCCTGTTCCACGGCGTCGAACACGGCACGCGCCTGCTTGCCCTCGGGCGCCAGGCGGGTGTGGATGCGGTTGTCGTGGCAGGCGCGCCGCAGCGCCATCGAATCGCCGATGCCGCGCGTGATGGCGATGTCGGCCTTGGAGGCCTTCTTGGGCAGTTCCGGCAGGCGGGCGCGGCTGCCGGCCAGCGCCGGCTTGTCCTTGGCGAAGCCGACCTCCAGCTCCTTGTCGCCGGAAATGGCGCGCATGCACACGGTGACGGCGCGCTTGAAGCCATCGGCCTCCGAGCCTGTCTTGGGTCTGTTTCGCGTGTTGTCGCCGGGGCCTGCCATGATGCCTGCCGATTACCGGGAGCGGCCGTCCACCTGATGCGGCTGGAGCGCATCGAGGTCGACCCCGTCAAGGCAGCGCACGTTCACCGCGACCATCTTCGTGCCGTCGGGCATCGCGCCGCGCGCGAAGGATTCCATGCCGCAGTCCGAGCAGAACAGGTGCTGGATGGTCCTGGAATTGAAGCGATATTCGCTCAGATCGTCGGCCCCGTGTTCCAGCGTGAAGTTCTGCGCTGGCGTGAAGGCAAGGATGCTGCCGCGCTTGACGCAGTAGGAGCAATTGCAGGTGATGGGACTGGCAAGGTCGATTTCGACGTTGAAGCGGACCTTCCCGCAGTGGCAGCCGCCCTGATAGTTCACGGTCTTCTCCCGCTCAGCCCAGCACGACGTTGGCCGCGCTCTCGGGCAGGTCCTCGCCGAAGGCGCGCTGATAGAACTCGGCCACCACCGGGCGCTCCAGTTCGTCGCACTTGTTGAGGAAGGTCAGCCGGAAGGCGATGCCGACATTGTTGAAGATCTCGGCGTTCTCCGCCCAGGTGATGACCGTGCGCGGGCTCATGACCGTGGACAGGTCGCCGTTGATGAAGGCCTGCCGGGTCATGTCGGCCACGCGCACCATCTTGTTGACGATCTCTTTGCCCTTGGCGTCGCGATAGTGCTTGGCCTTGGCCAGAACGATGTTCACCTCGTTGTCGTGCGGCAGGTAGTTCAGCGTGGTCACGATCGACCAGCGGTCCATCTGCGCCTGGTTGATCTGCTGCGTGCCGTGATAGAGGCCGGTCGTGTCGCCGAGGCCGACCGTGTTGGCGGTGGCGAACAGGCGGAAGGCCGGATGCGGGCGGATGACGCGGCTCTGGTCGAGCAGGGTCAGGCGGCCGGACGATTCCAGCACGCGCTGGATGACGAACATCACGTCCGGGCGGCCGGCATCATATTCGTCGAAGCACAGCGCGACATTGTGCTGGTAGGCCCAGGGCAGGATGCCGTCGCGGAACTCGGTGACCTGCTTGCCCTCCTTGAGCACGATCGCGTCCTTGCCGACGAGGTCGATGCGGCTGACATGGCTGTCGAGGTTGACGCGCACGCAAGGCCAGTTGAGGCGGGCGGCGACCTGCTCGATATGGGTCGACTTGCCGGTGCCATGGTAGCCCGACACCATCACGCGGCGGTTGTAGGCGAAGCCGGCCAGGATCGCCATCGTGGTCTGCGGATCGAACAGATAATCCGGATCGACGTCCGGCACATGCTCTGTGGCCACGGAATAGGCCGGCACGACCATCTTGGAATCGAAGCCGAAAATGTCCTTAACCGACACCGTCGTGTCGGGCAGATTGGCGATATCGCGTTCGACCTTGTTCATTGCGTCTCAACGTCTCCAGGGCGAGGATGGGCTTCGCCGGCAATCGAATTTGTCCGGGGCGGTATTAAGACCTTTTCCAGCCGGATGAAAGTTGGAAAACGCCGAAGCCCGCGCTGGCTCAACACAAACCGGCCTGTTTGAGCACGCGATAGGCCTGCAGCACGTCGCGGAACCGGTCCTCGGACCCCCGGTCGCCGCCATTCGCGTCGGGATGGTGGCGCTTCACCAGTTCCTTATAGCGCGCCTTGATGTCCTTGCCAGTCGCCCTGGCGTCGAGGCCAAGCGTTTCCAGCGCCTTGGCCTCAAGCGGCCTGGCCTTGCGCTCGCGCGGGGCCGCATGGCTCTCGCCGAACAGATTGAAGGGATCGCCGATATTGCGATAGTAGCCGGCCCTGCCGGAGCGGTGCTGCGCAAAATCGGGCGCCGAACGCGTTCCCGCGCTCGCGCCCATCTTCCAGGTGGGGCGATGCCCGGTCAGCGCCTCCTTCTGGAAGCGGGCGATGTCGCTGTCCGCCAGGCCCGAGAAGTAGTTGAAACCCTTGTTATATTCGCGCACATGGTCGAAGCAGAAGCGGAAATATTCGCCTTCCTTCATCCTGCCGACCGGTGCGCGGTGCGTGCCCGGCTCCTTGCACCCGTCCCATTGGCACAGCGGCGCGTGCGACTTCACCTCCGCGTCCCGGTCCTGGCGCACGCGGATTTTGTCGAAATATTTCGGGTACGGCTTCATCGTACCGATCTATGATCCCTTCGCTGTTGCGAAACAAGAATTGACATTTGCGATGATGGCCCTAACCGCTGAATCGCGGTTTGAGAAGGGCGCAAGGCGCCCCGTCTGCTGCCAGGGGCAATGTGGTGAAGGAGAGCGGCGATGTCCATACAGGCCACGATCGAAAAGAAGCTGAGGGATGCGTTTTCGCCGGAGCGGCTGTCGGTCGTGAACGAAAGCCATCTGCATGCGGGTCACCATCACCATGACTCGGACCACCATTCGACGTTCGACGGCGCGGGCGAGACGCATTTCCGCGTCCGCATCGTCTCGCCGGCCTTCGCCGGCATGGGCCGCGTGGAGCGCCACCGCGCCGTCAACGCGCTGCTGGCCGAAGAGCTGAAGGCGGGCGTGCACGCGCTCGCCATCGAACCGGCCGCGCCGGGCGAGCCCACGCGCTGGTAGCGGCCGCCTATCCGCGTTCGACCAGGAACCGGCGGCCGCCGCGCACCGCCTGCGTTTCGACCGGCACATGCCCGTCCTGCGCCAGGAACGCGGTATTATCGATCGCGGCGAGCGGATCGGCCATCTCCAGCCACAGGCGGCTGCCGGTCGGCATACCCTGCCGTTTGCGCGCCTTGCGCACGGGCAGGGGGCAGTCCAGGCCCTTGAGGTCGTAGATGCCCGCAGGACCGGGCAAACGGCGGCCTTAGCCGCCGAACATGCCGAGCAGGCGCTTCTTCAGCTTCGAGACGGCTCCGTCCGGTTCGCCGCTGGCGGTCTGGGTGGCGTTCTCGGGCGCGGCGGCATCGGCCGGCGCCGGGGCAGCCGCCATATCCTGCGCGGCAGGGTGCTTGGCGGCTTCCTTTGCCGCCAGCTTCTGGGCCTTTTCGGCCTCCTTCGCGGCCTTGGCCGCCGCGATGGCCGCGGCCTTCTCTTCCTCGGCCTTCTTCTTGGCCGCCTTCTCCGCGTCCAGAGCGGCCATCTTGCGGCCGGCGGGAGAGTCGATGCGGCCCATGCGCTGGGTCTCGCTGATCGTGCCGTCGGCGTTCAGCGACGGCGGTTCGATCGGCACCCGCTCGCCGCGGGCACGCCGCTTCGACCAGTCGGCGACGATGTTGGCCTCCTTGAGGCCCGCGATCGTCGGCTTGGCCGGCACGCTCATCTTGCTCGCGCTCGCGAATGCCGAATCGTAGCTCTTCTGATAGGAAGAATAGGCGACCTTCAGCGAATCCGGCTGCGTCGAGGCGGGGCAGGCGCCGGTCGGATTGAAGGTTTCGCCGTTGGCCGGGATCTGGTTGAAGACATAGCGCTTCTCGCACACGTCGACCTTCGGCGGCACCTTGGTGATCTCGAAATTGTCGTAGCCCACCTTCAGCATCTTCCAGAACTCGTAGTTCGGGTCGTTGCGGTAGCGCGCCATGTTGGCCGCGGTCATGCGGAAGGGGAAGGCCTGGATCTGGAACTCGGTCTGGCCGCCCTGGAACGCGTCGCGGCCGAACGCGTAGATCTCCTCGATCTGCGGATCGGTCATCGAATAGCAGCCCGACGAGGAGCAGGCGCCGTGCACCATCAGGTTGGCGCCGGTGCGGCCGTTGGCGCGGTCATAGGCGTTGGGGAATCCGATGTTGAACGACAGGTGGTAGTTCGACTTCGGATTCATCTGCGAAGGCCGCACGGTATAGAACCCTTCCGGCGCCTGGCGGTCGCCTTCGGTGTATTTCGGCCCGAGCTTGCCCGACCATTTGCAGATCGGATAGGTGGCGACGATGTCGTAGCGGCCGTTGGTCTTCTGCTTCCAGATTTCCAGCACGCCCTCTTCCTTGAAGATGCGCGCCATGACCGGCGAGTTGCGGTTCATGCTCTTGGCCCGCATCGAGGCCAGGATCTTCTCGGGCAATTGCTTGTTGGCGTATTGCGGCGCGAAGTCCTCCACCGAGGAGTTGGTGCAGCCGGAAATGCCAAGGGCGGCGATCACGAATCCGGTACGGGCAAGTTTGGCGAACATGATTGCAGCAATCGTCTCATTTCTCGCGCCACAGCCACGCGTTGCCGCAGGCGCAATGCCGAATAAGGGAGACCGTAGGCTCGTTAACCTTGAAAAATTCTTACCGCAAGTGATTTGCCCGTCATCCCCGAAGCCGTGATAGAGCCGAAACCGGCGGCTTTTTTGTGGCGAAAATGGGATCGGGCCCGCCGGACCGGCGGTTTCGCGTCAGAGATTGCGGCCCATGGCCAGATATTTCTCGCGGCGCTGCTCGCGGAAATCGACGTTGGAGACCGCGAAATCCTTCATCGTCTTCGACAACAGGTCGCCGGTCGCCGCGATCACCGCCTCCGGTCCGCGATGTGCGCCGCCGAGCGGTTCGGGGATGATGGCGTCGATGATCTTCAATTCCAGCAGGTCCTGGGCGGTGATCTTCATGCTGGTGGCCGCGTCCTTGGAGCGCGTGGTGTCGCGCCACAGGATGGAGGCCGCGCCCTCGGGCGAGATCACCGAATAGATCGCATGTTCCAGCATGTAGACGCGGTTGGCGGTCGCGATGGCGATCGCCCCGCCCGAGCCGCCCTCGCCGATGACGACGGAGATGGAGGGCACCTTGATCGACAGTCCCGCCGAGGTCGAGCGCGCGATGGCCTCGGCCTGTCCGCGCTCCTCGGCCTCGACGCCGGGGAAAGCGCCCGCGGTGTCGACCAGGGTGATGAGCGGAATCCGGAAGCGGTCCGCAAGCTCCATGATGCGTACCGCCTTGCGGTAGCCTTCAGGTCGCACCGAGCCGAAATTGTGCTTGAGGCGGCTGGCCGTGTCCGAACCCTTTTCCTGGCCGATCACCGCCACCGATTCGCCGTTGAAGCGGGCGAAGCCGCCGACGATGGCCTGGTCCTCGCCAAACGCGCGGTCGCCGGCCAGCGGCGTGAAGTCCTTGAACAGGCCCTTGATGTAGTCGAGGCAATGCGGCCGGTCCGGATGGCGCGCCACCTGCACCTTCTGCCAAGGGGTGAGCGCCTTGTAGGCGTCGCGCAGCGCGTCGCGGGAGCGTTTCTCCAGTCGCGCGATCTCGTCGGCAACGTCCACCGCTTCGCCGTTCTCGGCCAGCTTCTTCAGCTCGAGGATCTTGCCTTCGAGATCGGCGACGGGTTTTTCGAAGTCGAGATAATTGTACATGCGTGAGCGGACCAATGCGCCGTGGAACGATGATTGAAAAGGAACCTGAACAGGGTCCGGGCAATGAAACGTCGCCCTCACATAGCGGCAAGGGACCTAGTCGGCAAGCGGATGGTGGTCGTTGACCAGCCGCACCAGCCGCTCCTCCAGCACGTGGGTATATATCTGCGTGGTCGAGATGTCGGCATGGCCGAGAAGCTGCTGCACGGCGCGCAGGTCCGCCCCGTTCTGCAAAAGATGGCTTGCGAAGGCATGGCGAAGCACGTGCGGCGAGATCTTGGAGGACGCGATGTCGGCGCGCGCGGCAAGCCCCTTGAGGTCGCGGGCGAAGACCTGCCGTGAAAGATGCCCGCTGTCCGACAAGGCCGGAAACAGGAACGGGCCGTCCGCCAGCGCCGAAACCTTGGCACGCGCGTCGAGCCAGCCCTTCATCGCCGTTCGCGCCTTGGCCGAAAGCGGCACCATGCGTTCCTTGCCGCCCTTGCCGCGCACCATGAAGAAGCGGTCGTCGCGCTGGGCCACGGCGACAGGCAGGCCGACAAGTTCCGACACCCGCAGGCCGGTCGCATAAAGCACCTCGACCAGCGCATGCAGCCTGAGCGCGGCCAGCGCATCGCCGTTGCCGAGCGCCGGGTCGGCCGCTTCCAGGGCGGCACGGTCGAGCAGGCGGCCGGTTTCTGCCTCGCTCATGGTCTTGGGCAGCGGCCGCCCCTTCTTGGGGCTGTCCAGCGTGCCGGTCGGATCGTCGCCGCGCAGCCCCTCGGCGTAGAGGAACTTGAAGAACTGCCGCATCGCCGAAAGCTTCCGCGCCTGCGAGGTCGGCGCGAAGCCGCGCGCGGCGATGCCGTCGAGATAGGTGCGGATGTCGGAGGCCGAGGCCGTTGCAAGCCCGCCCTTGATCTCTCCCGAGGCGTCTTCCAGATCGCGGCGATAGCTGGCCAGCGTGTTTTCGGCGGCGCCGCGTTCGGCGCTCATCATCTCCAGGAAGGCTTCGATGCGGGCGGCGCTGCTCATTTCTTCGGTACGAGCTTGTCGGCGGGGATGCGCACCGACAGCTCCGCCTGCTTCGGCTGCACGAACATGACCAGCGCGAACATGGCGCCGTAGGCTATGCCGGCGAGGATCGCCAGCGTCACGACGAAGCGGAACAGTGTCGGCATGGGGTCTTCGATGCGTCCTGTCGAAGCGTTGCGGAAATCCGTGCCGTTATGGGACGGCGGACAAGGCTTTTCAAGCGGAGCCATGAAGCCGGCGGCAAGCAGCCAATGCTTGACGGCACCGGCCTTTTCATGTCGATACGCGGGCGATGAATGCTCAAGCGACCGTTTTGCCGGGCGAAGTTTCTGTCGCCCTCATGGAAAGCCTTGGCGCCCGTTCCATCGTCTTCGTCGGCTTGATGGGTGCCGGCAAGACGGCGATCGGCCGCAAGGTCGCCGCCGCGCTCTCGCTTCCATTCATCGACAGCGACCACGAGATCGAGGCCGTGTCGCGCATGACCATACCGGAACTGTTCGAGCGATATGGCGAGACCGAGTTTCGCGCGCTGGAGCAACGCGTTATCCTGCGCCTGCTAGAAAACGGGCCGCAGGTGCTTTCGACCGGCGGTGGTGCCTACATGAATGCCCAGACGCGCGAGGCGATTTCCGCGCATGGCGTGCCGGTGTGGCTGAAGGCCGATCTCGATCTGCTGATGGAACGCGTTTCCAAGAAGCAGAACCGGCCGCTCCTGAAGAACGACGACCCGCGCGGCGTCCTGAAGCGGCTGATGGACGAGCGCTATCCCGTCTATGCTCTTGCCGAGGTCACGGTCGTGACGCGAGACGAGCGCAAGGAAACCATAGCGGCCGAGGTGATCGAGGCCTTGTGCCGGCATCTCGGCGTGGCTCGCGCCTCCGCGCACGGGGAGACAGGACGATGAGCGAAACGGTCAAGGTGGAAGTCGGTCTGGGCGAGCGCGCCTACGATATATTGATCGGATCCGGCCTGCTGGCCCGCGCCGGCAAGGAGATCGCCGCCCGCCTGCCGGGCGCCCGCGTTGCCATCGTCACTGACGAGAACGTCGCCATATCGCACCTTGCGGCGCTCGAAACCGCGCTGGAAAAGGCCGGCATCGCTTCCACGGCCGTCATCCTGCCGGCCGGCGAGAAGACAAAGAGCTTCGAACATTTGCTGGAGGTGGTGGACGATGTCCTGTCCACCAGGCTCGAACGCCGAGACGCGGTGGTCGCGCTGGGCGGTGGGGTCATCGGCGATCTCGCCGGTTTCGCGGCCGGCATCGTGCGGCGCGGCATGCAGTTCGTGCAGATGCCGACCTCGCTGCTGGCGCAGGTCGATTCCTCCGTCGGCGGCAAGACCGGGATCAACAGCGCGCGCGGCAAGAACCTGATCGGCGTCTTCCACCAGCCGAAGCTGGTGCTTGCCGACACCGACGTGCTCGACACGCTTCCGGCCCGCGAATTCCGCGCCGGCTATGCGGAAGTCGCCAAATACGGGCTGATCGACCGCCCGGATTTCTTCGCCTGGCTGGAGAAGAACTGGCAGGAAGTGTTTGCCGGCGGGCCGGCGCGAACCGAGGCGATCGCGCAGTCCTGCCGCGCCAAGGCGGATGTGGTGGCGCGCGACGAATTCGAGACTGGCGACCGCGCGCTGCTCAATCTCGGCCACACCTTCGGCCACGCGCTCGAGGCGGCGGTGCGGTATGACGGCAGCAGGCTGGTGCATGGCGAGGGCGTGGCCATCGGCATGGCGCTCGCGCATCGCTTCTCGACGCGCTTGAACCTTGCCAGTCCGGACGACGCCGCCCGCGTCGAAGCGCATCTGAAGACAGTCGGCCTGCCATGGCGCATGGCCGACATTCCAGGCAAGCTGCCACCGGCGGAAACGCTGCTCGACTACATCACGCAGGACAAGAAGGTCAGCCGGGGCATGCTGACCTTCATTCTCACCCACGGCGTCGGCCAGTCCTTCATCGCAAGGGACGTGCCGGCTTCCGAGGTGCTGTCCTTCCTCAAGGAGAACCACCCGGGATGACCATGGGAATGTGGCTTACCGCCGCTTTCATCCTCCTTCTGGTCGTGCTGTCGTTTCTTTTTTCGGGCACCGAGACGGGCATGACCGCCGCCTCGCGTGCCCGGCTGCATTCGCTGCAGATCGGCGGGGATCGGCGGGCCTCGCTGGTGGAGCGGCTGATCGAGCGGCGCGACCGGCTGATCGGCGCCCTGCTGATCGGCAACAATCTCGCCAATATACTCGCCTCGGCGCTGGCCACAAGCCTGTTCCTGCGCATGTTCGGCGAAGCCGGCGTCCTTTACGCCACGATCATCATGACCGTGACGCTGGTCATCTTCTCGGAGATCCTGCCGAAGTCCTGGGCGCTGGCGCGACCGGAACGTTTCGCGCTCGCCGTCTCCGGTTTCGCCCGGTTCGTGATCCTCGTATTCGGGCCGTTTTCGACGGCGGCCAATGCCGCCGTTCGCGGCATACTGGCCTTGTGCGGCGTCAACCTGTCGCGCAGCGAGCCGATGCTCAGCGCGCATGAGGAACTGCGCGGCACACTGGAGGTGTTCCATAACGAAGGGCAGGTGGTGAAGCAGGACCGCGACCGCTTCGGCGGCCTGCTCGACCTGCACGAGCTGGAAGTCTCGGACGTCATGATCCACCGCACCAACATGCGCTCGGTCAATGCAGACAACCCGCCGGCGGTCGTCGTGCGCGAGGTGCTGCAGAGCCCGCATACGCGCATGCCGCTGTGGAAGGGCTCGCTCGACAACATCGTGGGCGTGCTGCACGCCAAGGATCTTCTGCGTGCGCTCAACGAAGCCGATAACGACTTCTCGCGGATCGACGTGATGAAGATCGCGTCCAAGCCCTGGTTCGTGCCCGACACCACCACGCTTCAGGAACAACTCAACGCCTTCCTACGTCGCAAGGCGCATTTCGCCATCGTCGTGGACGAATATGGCGAGGTGGAAGGCATGGTGACCCTGGAGGACATCATCGAGGAGATCGTCGGCGAGATCGCCGACGAGCACGATATCGACATGCAGGGCGTCAAGCAGGAGGCGGACGGTTCGGTCGTGGTGGACGGTTCGGTGCCGATCCGCGATCTCAACCGGGCGCTGGACTGGAACCTGCCGGACGACGAAGCCACCACCATAGCCGGCCTCGTCATCCACGAAACGCAGTCGATACCGGAAGAGAAGCAGGCTTTCACTTTCCACGGCAAGCGCTTCATCGTCATGAAGCGCGACAAGAACCGCATCGCGCGCCTGCGCATCCGGCCGGCGGTGGTGAATGCGCCCGCCGCTCCCAACGCCGAAGGCGGAGGGGCCTAGCGCCCCGGAATCGCGAGCGGATTTTCCGACAGCGCGGCGCGGTCGGGAGTGTCCACGGCCGGCTGGTCGGTGAGGGCCGAAAACAGCCGCCTTACATAGTCTTGCGGCATGTCGAGCGTGATCAGCACGAGCCGCGTGCCACGCTGTCCGTCGGGCCAGGCGGGCAACCGAGCGGGGGGATGCAGCAGCCGCTGCACGCCATGCACGACCAGCGGCCGCGAAGGGTCTTCCTTCAGTTCCACGATGCCCTTCATGCGCAAAAGCCTGTCGCCATGCGCAGAACGCAGCAGGTCGAGGAACATCTCTATGGCCGCGAAAGGCACCGGCCCGTCATGGACGAGCGTATGCGTGCGCACCCTGGAATCGTGGCGATGGCCATGATGTTCGTGTTCATGCTCGTGATGCCGGTGATCGTGCCCGCAATGGTCCTGATCGTGTCCCGCTTCTTCGCCGAGCCAGTTGCGGACATCCGCCGTCTTGGTCGCGGGATTGTAGAGGCCGCAGTCGAGCAGCGCCGTAACGGCTGCATCGCCGGCTTCGAGGATGCGCGCGCCGGGATTGAGCGCCCTCAGCCGGGCTTTCAGCCGGTCGAGAGCTTCCGCGTCGCCGGCCAGTTCGGTCTTGGTCAGAACGATCCGGTCGGCGACGGCCGCCTGTTTCACCGCCTCGACGTGATTGTCGAGCGTGGTCTCGCCGTTGACGGCGTCGACCAGCGTCACCACGCCGTCCAGCCGGAACGCCTGCACCAGCGCCGGGTGGCCCATGATGGATTGCAGCACCGGCGCGGGGTCGGCAAGGCCGGTCGTTTCAACGACGATGCGCGACAGCCGCGCGATGCGGCCGGTCTGCAGCCGGTCCACAAGATCGGCCAGCGTGTCGACCAGTTCGCCGCGCACCGTGCAGCACAGGCAGCCGTCCGAAAGTTGGATGATGCCGTCCGAAGCCTGCTCGACCAGCAGGTGATCGATGGCCACTTCCCCATATTCGTTGATGATGACGGCGGTGTCGGCCAGCGCCGGATCCTTCAGCATCCGGTTGAGCAGCGTGGTCTTGCCGGCGCCGAGGAATCCGGTCAGCACCGAGACGGGGATGGGGAACATGCTCGATATCCTGCCGGCCGCCTGTACGGGTCTATTGGTCGCCTTGCGCGGTGATCCCCGCCGGCGCCGGCTTGTCGGGTCGCCATTGCGGGATCGGCACGTCGGCATATTGCACCTGCGCGGCCATGGCCGGCGGCACCGGGCCGGTCGCGCCGCCGAGGCCGACCGCGACCAGCGTGGGCGCGGCCAGTTTCTGCCGATAGGGCGATTTCGGCGCCTTGGCGTCGGCCTGCACCGGCGCTTCCGACTGATGCGATGCCGGCTTCTTGGTGCAGATCTCCTCGCGCATGCTGGTGGGCGACTTCGTGTCGCCATAAGGCTGCAACGTGGCGACGGTGGAATCGCTGGCGATTGTGGCGGCAAAGCCCTGGTCGAGCAGCTTGGCTGCCGCCTCGGCGCGGCTCACCGCCGATTTCTCGCCGAGCACCACGGCCACCAGCGTGCGACCGTTGCGGGTCGCCGAGCCGATCATGTTGAAGCCGGATTCGCATACGAAACCCGTCTTCATGCCGTCGGCGCCGGGATAGCGGCCGACCAGCAGGTTGTAGTTGGGGATCGCACGCTTGCCGAGCGCCAGCCCCTCGATCGAGAACCATGGCGCATATTGCGGGAAATCGCGGCGGATCGCCGTCACCAGCACGGCGAGGTCGCGCGCGGTGGTGTATTGTTCGGGCGAGAAAAGCCCGTTGGGATTGACGAAATGCGTGCCGGCCATGCCGAGCCGCGCGGCTTCGGCGTTCATGCGCGCGGCGAAGGCGTCCTGCGTGCCGCCGATGTTCTCGCCTATGGCCATGGCGATGTCGTTGGCCGACTTCACCAGCATCATCTTCAGCGCATTGTCCAGCCGCATCACCTGGCCGGGCTTGAAACCCATCTTGGAAGGCGGCTCGATGGCCGCGTGCCGGGTCATCGTGATCGGAGAATCGAGCTTCACCTCGCCGGCGGCGATGGCACGGAAGGCGACATAGGCCGTCATCAGCTTGGAAAGGGAGGCCGGATACCAGCGCTTGAAGGCGTCCTGGTGCTCGATGACGCGACCGCTTCCCAGGTCGAAAAGCACGGAGGGATTGGCCAGCGCCGCGCCGGCGCCGAGCGGCAGCGCCAACGCGCCCGCTGCAAGCAGCCCAAGGAAATGTCGTGGCCTCATCATGAAATCCAAAATCGCTCTTGCCGTAGTCACCGCGCGCTCCGTAAGATTTCGCTACTGGACCACCCGTGGTGGCCGCCCTCTGAAACGGACCGCAGCCTTGCGGGAGCTATTTAGCCTATGTGACCTCAACATGGCAAAGTGCGACCGATCACAATTGAAACAGCGCCGGTGCCGCAGCCCCCGGCAGAACGCGAGTGGAAAGCCATGCCGATCCTGAACCGCGCCGCCGAGATGCAGGAAGAGGTGGCCGCTTGGCGCCGCCATCTGCACAGCAATCCCGAACTGAATTTCGATGTGGTGGAGACGGCCGCCTTCGTCGCCGACAAGCTCAAGGCCTTCGGCTGCGACGAGGTGGCGACCGGCATCGGCCGCACCGGCGTTGTGGGCGTCATCCGCGGCAGCAAGGGCGGCGGCAAGACTGTCGGCCTGCGCGCCGACATGGATGCGCTGCCGATCGTCGAGGTCACCGGCAAGCCCTATGCCTCGCAAAATACCGGAAAGATGCATGCCTGCGGCCATGACGGGCACACCGCCATGCTGCTGGGCGCCGCCAGATACCTGGCCGAGACACGTAATTTCGCCGGTTCCGTCGCCGTCATCTTCCAGCCGGCGGAGGAGGGCGGCGGCGGCGGCAACGAGATGGTCAAGGACGGCATGATGGAGCGCTTCGGCATCTCCAGGGTGTTCGGCATGCACAACATGCCCGGCCTGCCGGTCGGGCAATTCGCCATCCGGCCGGGCCCGATCATGGCCGCCACGGCCGAGTTCACCATCAGCGTGAAGGGGCGCGGCGGCCATGCGGCCATGCCGCACGGCACCATCGACCCCATCGTCGTCGCCAGCCAGCTTGTCGGCGCGCTGCAGACCATTACCTCCCGCAGCGCCGACCCGGTGGAGGCGCTGGTGGTTTCGGTGACGAAGTTCCACGCCGGCGATGCCTACAACGTCATTCCAGAGACGGCCGAGATCGCCGGCACCGTGCGCACGCTGAAAAAGGAGATGGCCAGGAAGGCGGAGGAGCGCATGCGCGCCATCTGCGCGGGGCTGGCGGCCGCCTTCGGGGCGACCATCGACGTCCACTACGACGCCAACTATCCGGTGACCTTCAACCATGCCGAGGAGACGGCCTTCGCCGCCGACGTCGCGGCCGCCGTTGCCGGCGACGCCCAGGTGCACCGGGCGATCCAGCCGCTGATGGGCGGCGAGGATTTTTCCTATATGCTGGAAGCGCGGCCGGGCGCCTTCATCTTCCTGGGCAACGGCGATACGGCTGGCCTGCACCATCCGGCCTACGACTTCAACGACGAGGCCATTGCGCACGGTGTGAGCTATTGGGTGAAGCTGGCGGAAACGGCACTGGCGGCCTGACCGCGCGGCAAACGGTGGCGCGGCGGAGCCGGCCGCCGAGACATGCGCCGGCGTCCACCTTCGCTCTTGGCGAACGGCCACGAAGCCGCTATGTGTCTGGCCGCGTGGTCCCGTAGCTCAGTAGGATAGAGCGGCAGATTCCTAATCTGTAGGTCGCAGGTTCGATTCCTGCCGGGATCACCAACGAAATCAGCCACTTAGGCATGGTATTAGCGCACGTGGCGTGAGCGTGTGACGCGTCACACGTCACAAATGTGACTATGCATTGTTGGGCCGTTCTCACGCCGGGTTTTCGCAACCCGGTAATCAGCGCGACGCGGCAGAGCGGTTTCGCAACCAATGCGCGGTGGGGCAGGGCGAATGCAACCAAAGCCTGGCGAAAGCGTTGAAATTGCGCATAGGAGGATTTGCCATGGAACTGCGCATCGTGAACCTCACCGACCACATCGGGGAACCGGTGACCGTGGTGGCGGACAAGGTGACCCACGTCACCTGCATGGGTCCTCAACGCGCCAAGGTGCATTTCGTCGGCGGTTCTGAACTGATCGTCAGCCATACAGTCAGCGAGGTTGCCGCCAAGCTGTGGCCGGAACACGAGCATTCCCGCGTCGCCGCTTCACCAGAGGCGGTCGGCCAAAGCGCTCATTGACCGCCGGGTTCGCACAGGCCGGCTGAGACGGAAAAATACCGGGTCAGTCGGGGGGAGTATGGCTTTGGAGCCGTTTCGGAGGGACGCGTGCCGTCCTTCGGCTGATCGGATTTTATAGCTTCCCTGACATCTCCCTCGACGGGGGCAGTGTTCAAGACTGACATGCCGATTCGCGCCGGCCAATGCCACCGAACATCGGACGCGCCGCCGTGCTGATCTCCGCACTTTCGCTCGCTTGATCCACGCCGCCGATGCCGGCCGGTTAGCGCCGGACATGTTCGCATCTGTTGTCTTGCCGTACGATAAAGATGGCGCTCAAGGCGCGCGCTGTTCAGCCGTAGCTGGATTGCGATGGCTTTTCCGTTCGTTTTTGTACCGGAGATCGCATTGCAGAAAAGTTACCTCTGGGGCGGATCGGTTACGAGATTGCCAGTTATCTAATTGATAAACATGAGTATTATTTTTCGAGACTGATGTAATTGGCTTTCAGTGCGCGTGCCAAGGTCGGCGGCAGCGCGGCTTCGTACCCGTATATTTGGTCACTATCTCAACGATCCGCCTTGCGGTTATCGTACAATCGTACTAAATACGGATCGGCAAGTTGATCGACAGGAAATGCGACTATTTGGCGCCACATCGCAAGATGGAGGGAGGAGATGGATTTGCCTAGAAGTGGAGAGAAAACAAACGGGCATATCGAAAGGTTAACCGAAGGGTTTTCCGTCGAGATATTGCCGAACGATACTATAAAGTTTCCGGATATAGCGGACAGATTACCGGAGAGGACGCGGGTTTATATCGCATATACGTCAGGATCGACGGCGGAGATTGTCGATGCGGCCGTACGGTTGCAGAGCCAAGGCATGGTTCCGGTGCCGCATATTCCCGCCCGCCGGTTCCAAAGCCGGGCCGAACTCGCGGATTTCCTCGGCGCCCTGACTTCCCGCGCTGCCGTCAGGCAGGTGCTTCTCGTCGGCGGCGACGTTGCGCGGCCCGCCGGACCGTTTTCGTCCTCGTTGGATGTCATGCAAACGGGGATGCTCGAGGGGCACGGCATCGAGGCGGTCGGTCTGGCCGGGCATCCCGAGGGCCACCCCACGGTGGCGCGGGAGGAATTGCGCAGCGCCTTGATCGGCAAGTGCGAATATGCCGCGAAGGCTGGCATCCAGGCGTCGATCACGACGCAGTTTCTGTTCGACATAGACAGGCTTTTCGCCTGGCATGCCGATTTCGTGGAAAAGACCGTACCTGGCACTGCCGTCGATGTCGGGCTGCCGGGCCTTGCCCGGATGACGACGCTGATGCGCTTCGCCAAGGATTGCGGTGTCGGCGCTTCCCTCGGCATGCTCACCCGCAACGCGGCCCGCGCCTTCAGGCTCGCCACCGCGTTCTCTCCGGAAGACACGTTGCTCGAACTGGCGAAAGGCATGCAAGCCGCCGGCCGGCCCGTGTTCCGTTCCGTCCACTTCTATCCGTTCGGCAGCTTCGAGCGGACAGCCGAATGGCTGGCGAGCCTGCGCTCCGGCCCCGCCAATCAGGCGCCGGAGATGGCCACGGCGCTTTGAGCGCCGCCGGTCCAGGACAGACTGCTTTCAATCCGAACACAATTTGTCGTCAAAAGGAGGAACTTGCATGACGGACAATCTGACCCGCCTCGTCGTCTCGGCCCATGAGGAACCCGGCTGGGATTATGGCACCATCCGCGGGCCCTATTCGCGGTTCCACATCGCGAACGGCGCCAAATACTGCGTCTACAACAACCGGCTGATGCCGGTGTCGCAGAAGATCGACCGCCTGGACGGCTACTGGGCCCTGCGCACCAAGGCCGGCCTTTTCGATACGGGAGAACGCCCGATCCAGATCAAGGGTCCCGATGCCGCCAGGTTCTGCAACCGCGTCTTCACCCGCGATTGCGCCAAGCTGAGGCCCGGCCGCGCCGGCTACGGGCTGCTCTGCTATCCCAACGGCAAGATCCTGTGCGACGGCGTGCTGATGCGGCTGGAGGAGGACACCTACTGGTATGTCCAGGCCGACGGTGGCGTCTATTCCTGGTTCATCGCCCATTCGCAGGATCTCGACGTCGAAATTTCCGACCCGGACTCCTGGGTGACGCAGATCCAGGGGCCCGCCTCGCTCGAAATCCTGGCGGAGCTGAGCGACACCGGCATTCCGGACGAGTTCAAGTATTTCTCGG
Source organism: Mesorhizobium sp. SP-1A (assembly GCF_032460275.1). Lineage (NCBI taxonomy): Bacteria > Pseudomonadati > Pseudomonadota > Alphaproteobacteria > Hyphomicrobiales > Phyllobacteriaceae > Mesorhizobium > Mesorhizobium sp. SP-1A. The sequence continues at coordinate 653,565 of NZ_JAVXZD010000001.1, forward strand.
TCGCCAGGGCGACGATCGGCGGGCAGCCGGTGATCCTGTCGCGGACCGGATGGACCAACGAGATGGGCTTCGAGGTCTACACCCTGCCCAATGGCGGCAAGTTCGACGCCGCCGCGATGTGGGAGCGTTTCCTCGCCGCCGGCAAGCCGCATGGCATGGAGATCTGCGCGCTCGACAGCATGGATATCCGCCGCATCGAAGGCGGTATCCTCAACAACGGGTCGGACATGGATGACACCATGACGCCGTTTGAAGCCGGTCTCGGCGCGTTCGTGGACCTGACCAAGGACGATTTCATCGGCAAGGCCGCGCTTGCCAAGGCCACGGGGTCGAACCGGGTCGTCGGCCTGAAGTGCCCGGGCGGCGAGCCGCTGCGCGAGGGAGCCGTTTCGGTCGCCGGCAAGAAGGTCGGTTTCGTCACGGCCGGCGCCTGGTCGCCTTATCTCAAGCAGGGCGTCGCCATCGTCCGCCTCGACAGCGCCATGGCTGCCGGCACGGCGGTCGACGTGGTCTGCCGTGACGGCAAGGCCCATGCCGCGGTCCTCGACTTCATGCCGCTCTATGACAAGGAAAAGAAGATCCCGCGCGGCCTCGAGGCGAGCATTCCGGTCCAGCACGCGGCCGAATAGGGCCTTCGTCGGCCGCTTTGCGGCCGACTTACTTCCGGCCTCGCCGGACCGTGGCCGCTCCATGCGCCGCCGCGGTCCGGCGATTTTGCCGTTCACGAGGTTATGCCTTTCGAGGCGGTCGCCTTCGCCCCCATCTCTCGCCTCCGCGCTGGAGATATGACGCGAAACCGGATATTGCCTATGGATTGCGATCCGATCGCGCATGGGGAATCTTTGAAATGCCAAAATTGGGCATGGCGCCCATTCGCCGAAGGCAATTGATCGAAGCGACATATCTGGTTCTGCACCGCGACGGCATCGATGACCTGACGCTCAAGAAGATTGCCGTGGAAGCCGGCGTCGCGACCAGCATCATCACCCACTATTTCGGCACCAAGGAAGCCCTGATCGCAGCGACCATGTCGGACCTGGTCGGCAGCCTGCTGCGGGAAGTCCGCGACCGGCGCCGGCAGGCCGCCAGCACGATCGACGAGGTCGTCGCCATCGTCGACGGCAATTTCGCGCCGTCGCAGGTGTCACCGATGGCGGTTTCGGCGTGGCTCTATTTCTGGAGCCGGGTGCCTTACGATCCCGCCTTCGACCGCATGCAGCGCATATGCGATTACCAGTTGCGCAAATATCTGCGGAACTCGCTCAAGGACATCGTCACGCAGGACGAGGCGGACGACATCGCCGAAACCATCGTTTGCCTGTCCTATGGCTTCTGGCTTCAGTTCGCCCACCGTCAGGGCGAGTTCGACGTCGCCCGCGCCCATCGCATGGCGCTCCAGGTCATAGAGGCGCGTGTGCAGATGGCGTGGCAGAAGAATCTCCACCTCGCCGAGAGAACGTCGTTTCCGGAAGGGGTCTGACGCGCGATCCCGCGCCGCGCTTTAGGCGCCGCCGCCACAATCCCGCCGCCGGGCTTCGGCATGTCCATGGACGTGGAGAATGCACCGCCTGCCCGAGGTCCGCAGGAGTTGCTTAACCGTTTGCGGATAAGGTCGTGCTGCGCGGGGGCGCAACATCATATCGGGACTATGAGTGTGAGCCCTAAGAAGCGAAGCGACTGGCGCGAAATCCTTTATCTGCAGGCACGTATCGGCGCGCTTTTCGTGCCGATTGCCGTCGGCCTCGCGATCGTCGCGGCGCTCGCCGGGCACGAGCGCAAGACCGTTCCCGATACGCTCGATCCCACCATGACCAGTTCGACCGGACAATTGGTCGATTCCGCGCGCTGAACGGATTGGCGGGCGATATTCTCGTCGCATGGACAGCGCGGCCGGCACGCCTCCAGCTTAGGCAATCCGCGCAAAACGGGAGCCGGCAGGCAGATGCCTGCGCCGGGAAACTGCCGCTTCAGATATCCAGATTGGCCACGGACAGGGCGTTGTCCTGGATGAACTCGCGCCGCGGCTCGACCTCGTCGCCCATCAGGCGCGAGAACAGGCTGTCGGCGTCGGTCGCGTCGGTGACCTTGACCTGCAGCAGCGAACGCACGTTCGGGTCCAGCGTGGTTTCCCAGAGCTGTTCGGCGTTCATTTCGCCAAGGCCCTTGTAGCGCTGCATGGTCAGGCCCTTGCGCCCAGCCGCGAAGACGGCGTCGAGCAGCGCCAGCGGCCCCGAGATCGTCTCCGACAGCTCCTTGCGGCGCAGCACCGGCGGTTCGCCATAGATTTCGCCGAGGCGGGTCGCGTAGCGGTCGAGCGCGCGCGCATCGGCGGAGTTGATGAGGCCCATGTCGATCTGCGCGAACTCCTTCACGCCGCGTACCGTGCGCTCGAACACATAGCCGCCGAGGCCCTCGTTGGAAGTCGACGTGCGTCCTTCCCAGCCGCGCTCGGTGTCCTCCGCGATCATGTCGAGGCGCTTGGCGATGCGCTGTGCCATCGCGTCGGCACGGCCGATGTCGGCGGCGATATCGGCGTTCAGGCCGCCGGCTATGGCCGCCTGCTCGATCACGGCGCGGTTGTAGCGCGTGTGCAGCCCGTTGATGAGGCTGCGCACCGAGAGCGCGTCATCGACCGCCGCGCGCAGGTCCTGGCTGGTCCGCACCTCTCCCGAGGCCAGCGTGAGCGAGGCTTCTTCGAGACCCGATTCGATCAGGTAGTCCTCGAAGGCGGCCTGGTCCTTCAGATATTGGGAGCTCTTGCCGCGCGAAACCTTATAGAGCGGCGGCTGCGCGATGTAGAGATGGCCGCGCTCGATCAGTTCCGGCATCTGCCGGAAGAAGAAGGTGAGCAGCAGCGTGCGGATGTGGGCGCCGTCCACGTCGGCGTCGGTCATGATGATGATCTTGTGGTAGCGCAGCTTGTCGGCGTTGAACTCGTCCTTGCCGATCGAAGTGCCGAGCGCCGTGATCAGCGTGCCGATCATGTCCGACGACAGCATGCGGTCGAAACGGGCGCGCTCCACGTTGAGGATCTTGCCGCGCAGCGGCAGGATCGCCTGGTTCTGGCGCGAGCGTCCACCCTTGGCGGAGCCGCCGGCGGAGTCGCCCTCGACGATGAAGATTTCGGACTTCGCCGGGTCGCGCTCCTGGCAGTCGGCCAGCTTGCCGGGCAGCGAGGTGATGTCGAGCACGCCCTTGCGGCGGGTCAGTTCGCGCGCCTTGCGTGCCGCCTCGCGCGCGGCGGCGGCTTCGACCACCTTGCCGATCAGCGTCTTGGCCTCGGAAGGATGCTCCTCCAGCCAGGTGCCCAGCGCCTCGTTGACGAGGCTTTCCACCACCGGGCGCACCTCGGAAGAAACCAGCTTGTCCTTGGTCTGGGAGGAGAATTTCGGGTCCGGCACCTTCACGGAGAGCACGGCGGTCAGCCCCTCGCGGCAGTCGTCGCCGGTCAGCGAGACCTTCTCCTTCTTGGAAATGCCGGCGCTGTCGGCATAGCTCGTGACCTGACGGGTCAATGCCCCGCGGAAGCCGGCAAGATGCGTGCCGCCGTCGCGCTGCGGGATGTTGTTGGTGAAGCACAGCACGTTCTCGTGGTAGCTGTCGTTCCACCACATCGCGACCTCGACGGTGATGCCGTCGCGCTCGCTGCGGATCGAGATCGGCTTGTCGATCAGCGGCTTCTTGGCGCGGTCGAGATATTTGACGAACTCGTCCAGCCCGCCCTCATAGTGCAGTTCCTGCACCTTGATGTCGGCATGGCGCTTGTCGGCCAGTACGATGCGCACGCCCGAATTGAGGAAGGCCAGCTCGCGCAGCCGGTGCTCCAGCGTGGCGTAGTCGAATTCGGTGACGCCCTTGAACGTCTCGGGCGATGGCAGGAAGGTCACGGCCGTGCCGCTGCGGCCCTCATAGGTGCCGGGCAGGGCATTTTCCTCATAGCTGCCGGTGACGGCGAGCGGCGCGTCGGCGTTGCCGTGCGTGAAGCCCATCTCGTGGATCTTGCCGTCGCGGCGGATGGCGAGCCTCAGCCACACCGACAGCGCGTTCACCACCGAGACGCCGACGCCGTGCAGGCCGCCGGAAACCTTGTAGGAATTCTGGTCGAACTTTCCGCCGGCATGGAGCTGGGTCATGATGACCTCGGCCGCCGAGACGCCCTCGGAAGGGTGCAGGGCCGTCGGGATGCCGCGGCCATTGTCGGCAACGGTGCAGGAGCCGTCGGGGTTCAGCGTCACCGTCACCAGGTCGGCATGGCCGGCCAGCGCCTCGTCGATGGCGTTGTCCACCACCTCGTAGACCATGTGATGCAGGCCCGAGCCGTCGTCGGTGTCGCCGATATACATGCCCGGCCGCTTGCGTACGGCATCCAAGCCCTTGAGGACCTTGATGGAATCGGCGCCATACTCGGCACTGCCGCCGTTGACGTTCTCAGCCTGGTCGCTCATGAAAATCCGTTCGTTCGATGTCGTTCAGGACGGCGCAGAAACTGTCCCCGAATCGCGCCCTTTTGATGGTTTAGATATAGGCCTTCGCGGCCGATTTTCCAAGTTTTGCAGGCCTTTGACCCACAAGCCAGGCGGCGCGCCGTTCATGGCCGCCGCCCGTGATCCGAATGATGGGGAAAGCTATTGCGCCGGAGCGCGCATCGGCTTCAGCGCCACGCTCCAGCGATGCAGTTCGTCCAGCATGGAGTTGGCGCTGGCAAGCACCGGCTCGGTCGGCTGGAAGGCGCCGTCTTCGTCGAGCGTCTTCTGGTAGAAGGGGATGGCGATCGCCTCCGGAATCGGCACGACCTTGACCGTGGTGAGCAGCGGCTTGGTGGCCTGCACCGCGCGCATGCCCCCCGAAACGCCGCCATAGCTCAGGAAGCCGGCCGGCTTGTACTGCCATTCGCGCAGCAGGTAGTCGACCGCGTTCACGATCGCCGGCGCGGCGGAATAGTTGTATTCCGGCGTCACGAACACGAAGGCGTCGGCGGCATCGACCGCCTTGGACCAGGCCTTGGTGTGTTCCTTTTCGTATTTGCCGAGGCGCGGGTGCAGCGGTTCGTCGATCAGCGGCAGGTCGAAGGCTGCGATATCGGTCAGCACCGGCTCGAACTTGCCGTGCTCGCGGGCGAATTTCTCCAGCCACTCGGCGAAAACGGGTCCGGCGCGACCTGGACGGGTGCTACCGGTGATGATGTTGAGGCGATGCTTCAAGGGGAGGCTCCTGTCACTTTCAGTATCCATTGGTGACCGCGAAATAAGCCCCGACGGTCATGTTGGCAAGAAGCCACGCCTTGACGAACCGTCACCGGACGGGCGGCAGATGCTGAAGCGGCTGGGCGGTTGTTCCTGCTTTTGGGACCGTTGCATTGGACGCCCGCTTCTGCGGGTCCTACATTGCACGGGTCAGCGGAGCAGTTCATGGACGGCAAGCCTTCCCCCTTCGTACCGCCTGCGCCGAGGCCGCGCACCAGGCCGCCCTCGACGCTGGAGATGATGCGCATCGTCTACCGCAACCCGCTCGAACTGTGGGGCGAGCCTTCCTACAACGAGCCGTGGATTTCCATCGGCGGCGGCGTCGGCGGGCCGCTGGTGGTGGCCAACGATCCGGCGTTGATCCGCCATGTACTGGTGGACAATGCGAAGAACTACAAGATGGCGACGGTGCGCCAGAAGATCCTGCGCCCGATCCTGCGCGACGGGCTGCTGACGGCGGAAGGCGAGGTCTGGAAGCGCTCGCGCAAGGCCATGGCGCCGGTTTTCACGCCCCGCCACATCCATGGCTTCGCCGGGCCGATGTTGAAGCGCACGCTGGAATTCGCCGAGCGCTACCAGGACGGCGCCGTGTCCGACATCGCCCAGGACATGACGATGCTGACCTACGACATCCTCGCCGAGACGCTGTTCTCCGGCGAGATCGCGGGAGAACCGGGCAGCTTTTCCCACGAGATCGACCGCCTGTTCGAGACGATGGGCCGCGTCGATCCGCTCGACCTTCTGCGCGCGCCCGACTGGCTGCCGCGCCTCACCCGCATCCGCGGCCGCAAGACCATGGCCTATTTCCGCAAGATCGTCACCGACACGGTGGCCATGCGCGAGCAACGGCTGAAACGCGATCCCGACAGCGCGCCGCAGGATTTCCTGACGCTGCTGCTGCGTGCCGAAGGGCCGGAAGGGCTGACGCGCGCGGAAGTGGAAGACAACATCATCACCTTCATCGGCGCGGGTCATGAAACCACCGCCCGCGCGCTGGGGTGGACGCTTTATTGCCTGGCCGAGGCGCCGTGGGAGCGCGATCCCGTCGAAGCCGAGATCGATGCGGTGCTGGCGCGCGAAGCGGATCCCACGAAATGGCTGGACGCCATGCCGCTGACGCGCGCCGCCTTCGACGAGGCGCTCAGGCTCTATCCGCCGGCCCCTTCCATCAACCGCGAGCCGATCGAGCCCGAAACCTTCAACGGCCTCTATATCCCGCCGCGCGCGGCGGTGCTGGTCATGCCATGGGTCGTCCATCGCCACCGCAAGCTGTGGGACCGGCCGGACGCCTTCCTGCCGGAGCGGTTCCATCCCGGCAACCGCGACAGGATAGACCGCTTCCAGTACCTGCCTTTCGGCGCCGGTCCGCGCGTGTGCATCGGCGCCTCCTTCGCCATGCAGGAGGCGATCATCGCACTTGCGGTGCTGATGTCGCGTTTCCGCTTCGACACGATCGCCGAGACAAAGCCCTGGCCGGTGCAAAAACTGACCACGCAGCCGCAAGGCGGGCTGCCGATGCGGGTGACGAGGCGATGAGCGGCCGCGCCGTCATCGTGCGGGTCACCGGACGCGTGCAGGGCGTCGGCTTCCGTTACTGGGCGCTGGAGGAGGCCGAAGCGCTCGGCCTTCGCGGCTGGGTGCGCAACGAGCCGGACGGTTCGGTGAAGGCGCTTCTGACAGGGCCGGACGATGCGGTGGAGAACATGCTGGAACGCCTGCGCCAGGGGCCGCGCGGTGCGGCCGTTGCCGATGTCGCGACGGAGCCTGCCGGCCCGGTCGTGGCACCGGCGGATTTCCGCATCGTGCGGTGAATCCGATCGACCCCCTCATCGGGGTGAGGCGAGTCACCTGCGCCCGTAGAAGGCGTTCTCCACATGAACCGGCCAGCGCCAGGGCAGCACGGCCACCATGTCGAAACGCACGGAAAGCCGTCCGTAGTCCGGCTGGCGCGACAGCCAGAGGTCGGCGGCGCGCTCGATACGCCATTCCGATTCCCGCGCTATCGCTTCCATGGCTTCGACCAGCGTGCGCCGTGCCTTGACCTCGACGATCAGCACCAGGTCGCCGCGCCGGGCGATCAGGTCGATCTCGCCGAGTTTCGTCCTGTAGCGCCGGGCGAGGATGCGATAGCCCTTGGCCATCAGGGCCGCCGCAGCCAGCCATTCCCCCCGATGCCCGCGCCGGTAGGCCTTGCGACGGCGGCCGGCGGCGGCATCAGTCACCGCCTGTTTCCTTCAGTTCCAGCAGGCGCCGGTAGAGCGCCTGTTTCTGGCCGCCGGTCATCTTCGCCGCCTCCGCCGCCGCCTTGGAAGCGGGCATTTCCGCGACCAGCGAAAGCAGCAGCCGGTCGATATCGGCCGGGCCCTCCTGCCGCGCTGCCGGCGGCCCGACGCAGATGACGATCTCGCCCTTGGGCGCACCGGCCGCCTCATAATGCGCGGCGAGTTCCGCCAGCGTGCCGAGCCGCATTTCCTCGAAGGTCTTCGTCAGTTCGCGCCCGATCGCCGCATGTCGTGCGCCGCCGAGCGTTTCCGCCATCGCGGCGAGGGTTTCGGCCAGCCGGCGCGGCGATTCGAAGAAGATGAGGGTGGCTGGCACCGCCTTCAGTTCCTCCAGCCGGCTCCGTCTTTGACCGGCCTTGGCCGAGAGGAAACCGGCGAAAAGGAACGCGTCCGAGGGCAGGCCGGAGGCGGTCAGCGCGGCAAGCGCGGCGGACGGGCCGGGGATCGGCACCACGCGGAGGCCCTTTTCCAGCGCTTCGCCGACCAGCCGGTAACCGGGGTCCGACACCAGCGGCGTGCCGGCGTCGGAAATCAGCGCCACGCTTTGCCCGGCTTCAAGCGCCTCGATCAGCTTGGGCCCCGCCTGCGCGGCATTGTGCTCGTGATAGGCCATGGTGCGCCGGCGGATGCCGTAGCGCTCCAGAAGCACGCGCGAAACCCGCGTGTCCTCCGCCGCCACGACGTCTGCGCCAGCCAGCGTCTCCAGCGCGCGCAGCGTGATGTCGGCCAGATTGCCGATGGGCGTCGCCACCAGATAGAGCGCTGGCTCCAGCGGGCGGGCGTGGAACTCGGTCTGCCCGATCAGGTATGAGCGCTTCGCCGGGGCGACATCTGCATGGTCTTCCATGCCGTTTCTCTGGCACGGTTCGGCGCCTGTTGCAAAACGTGAGCGCGACCCAGCAAGACCTGCCATCGCTTTGCCACACTGCGCAAGATGATCGGCCGCGCAGATTTCCTTGACGAAACGGCACGACGGAGCACCAACGGCCAATGCCCAATCGCTTCGACATCTTCATGACCCGCCTGGAATCCAAAAGTGCGCGCGAAGGCGCGCCGCTACACCCGATAGGCGACCAGAATCGCGCCCGCCGCGATGACGCCGACGCCAAGCCGGTTCGCTCCGGACAGGCGCTCTCCGAGAAAAACCGCGCCAAACACCGCAACAAGCACGACGCCTGACGCTTTTCGAAAGGGCTCTTATCGCGCCAGATCCGCGACCACCGCGTCCAGCACGATCATGCCGGCCGGCGTTGCGCGCAGGCGCGAATTGCCGATCGGAGCCACGAGCCCTTCCTCCTGCAGGATGGCCAGGCGCGACGACGAGAGCCCGCGCCCCGAAAGCGCCTCGTAGCGGGCGAGGTCGATGCCCTCCGCGAGACGAAGTCCCATCAGCAGGAACTCGTCGGCTTCCTCCGAGCGCGTCAGCGTCTCGCCCCCGGTCACGCCGTGGCCCTTCGTTTCCACCAGTTCGGCCCAGCGCTCGGGCAGCCTTTCCGCGACCGTGACCACGCGCGTGCCGTTCTCCACGAAGCGGCCGTGCGCGCCGGGGCCGGCGCCGACATACTCGCCGTAGCGCCAATAGGTCAGGTTGTGGCGGCTTTCCGCGCCGGGCCGGGCATGGTTGGAGATTTCGTAGGCCGGCAGGCCGTGCGCGGCGGTGACTTCCTGCGTGAGCTGGTAGAGGTCGGCGGCGAGATCGGGGTCGGGTATCTCGAATTTGTGCGCCGCATGCAGGGCGAAGAAGGGCGTGCCCTCCTCGATGGTGAGCTGGTAGAGCGACAGGTGGTCGGCCGCATGGCCGATGGCCTGCTTCAGTTCCGCCGCCCACGCGTCCAGCGTCTGGCCCGGCCGCGCATAGATCAGGTCGAAGGACAGGCGCGGGAAGGTGGCGCGCGCCAGTTCGATGGCGTGCAGCGCCTCCGACACGTTGTGCAGGCGTCCGAGAAACTTCAGGTCGCGGTCGTTCAGGGCCTGAACGCCGAGCGAAACGCGGTTGACGCCGGCGGCGCGGTAGCCCTTGAAGCGCTCGGCCTCGACCGAGGAGGGGTTGGCCTCCAGCGTCACCTCGATGCCGGAAGGCACGCTCCAGTTCTTCGCCACCGCTTCCAGCACAGCCCCCACGGTCTCCGGCTTCATCAGCGAAGGCGTGCCGCCGCCGAGAAAGATCGAGGTCACCTCGCGCGGGCCGGTGCGGGCGCGCATGGTCGCCAGTTCGGCGGCGAAGGCGCGCGCGAACCGCTCCTGGTCCACCGGCTGGTGGCGGACATGGCTGTTGAAGTCGCAATAGGGGCACTTGGCCGCGCAGAACGGCCAGTGGATGTAGACGCCGAAGCCGGGAGAACGGTCGAGGATCATGCGTTGTGACCTCCAGACCGATCTTGGGACCGGAAGCGCTTTTCGGTAACCGCAGTACCCGTTTCTGTCTGCAAGATCACCTTGCCCCCAGCCGCGCCTCGGCGAACTTCTTGAAAGCGCGGGCGCGGTGCGAAAGCGCCTGCGCATCGCCGGGCTTCCAGCCGTGCTTTTCCTGCGCGCTCATCTCGCCGAAGGTCTTGTCGTAGCCGTCGGGCAGGAACACCGGATCGTAGCCGAAGCCGAGTTCGCCGCGCGGCGGCCACACCAGCGTGCCTTCCACCTCGCCGCGATAATATTCCGCCTCGCCATCGGGAAAGGCGAGGCAGATCACGGCGACGAAGCGCCCGGTGCGCTGCGCCGGCTCGCTGGCGCCGACCTCCTGCATCGCCACTTCGGTGCGCTGCATGGCCATGCCGAAATCACGCGTGCCGTCTTCCTTTTCGGCCCAGTTGGCGGTGTAGACGCCGGGCGCGCCGTCGAGCGCATCCACGCACAGGCCCGAATCGTCGGAAAGCGCCGGCAGGCCGGTGGCCATGGCCGCGGCATGGGCCTTGATGTAGGCGTTTTCCTCGAAGGTGGTGCCGGTCTCGTCGGGCTCGGGCAGGCCGTATTCCTTGGCCGATCCGGCCTCGAAGCCGAACGGCGCCATCAGGTCGGAGAACTCGCGCAGCTTGCCCGCGTTGTGGCTGGCCACGACGATCTTTTTCCCGTTCAGCGAATGCATCAGAAACCCCAGATTTTCGGCTCGGCGAACTCCAGCGAGTTGCCGGACGGATCGCGCAGATAGATGGAGCGGCCGCCCTTGGCCTGTCCGGGCTTTGGCGGCCACTCGAAATCGGCTTCGATGGCGACGCCTTTCGCTTCCAGATGCGCTTTCCAGCGGTCGATTTCCTCTGCCGTGGCCGAAAAGCACAGATGTCCTTCGCCGGCCGTGCCATGCGGCGGCACGGGCAGGCGGGCGCCAGGGGCGGGCGGGTGCTTCGTCGCCTCGGCGTTGAAAAGCAGCAGCACGCCGTGGCCGCAGCGGAAGAACACGTGCCGGCCTTCCGCCTTGGCGATGCGTTCCAGCCCCAGAACCTCGCTATAGAAGGCTTCCGCGGCGTCGAGATCGGTGACGTAGAGCGCGGACTCGAGAATGGCGGAGGGTTGCATCCGGGCAATATGAAAAGCCGCCTTCATCGGCCTGTTCACCCCACCGCCATCTTCTGCAGGTCCACCAGCCGCGAAATGCCTTTCTTGGCCAGCGTCATCAGCGTGGCGAACTGGTCCTCCGAGAAGGGCTCGCCCTCGGCCGTGCCCTGGATCTCGACGATGCCGCCCTTGCCGGTCATGACGAAATTGGCGTCGGTGCCGGCCGACGAATCCTCCAGATAGTCGAGGTCGATCACGGGCTGGCCGTCATGGATGCCGCAGGAGATCGCCGCGACATGGTCCTTCAGCACCCTGGAGACGCTCGCCATCTGGCGCGCCTCCATCCAGCGCAGGCAGTCGTAGAGCGCCACCCAGCCGCCCGTGATGGCGGCGGTGCGGGTGCCGCCGTCGGCCTGCAGCACGTCGCAATCCACCGTGATCTGCTGCTCGCCCAGCGCCTGCATGTCCACCACCGCGCGCAGCGAGCGGCCGATCAGGCGCTGGATTTCCAGCGTGCGGCCGCCCTGCTTGCCGGAGGAGGCCTCGCGCCGCATGCGCTCGCCCGTGGAGCGCGGCAGCATGCCGTATTCGGCGGTCACCCAGCCCTTGCCGGAATTGCGCATCCAGCCCGGCACCTTCTCCTCCAGGCTCGCGGTGCAAAGCACATGCGTGTCGCCGAACTTGACCAGGCATGAGCCTTCCGCATGCTTGGAAACGCCGCGCTCGAAGGAGATGGCGCGCATTTCGTCGTTCTGGCGTCTGGAGGGGCGCATTCGGTGTCTTTCCGTGATCTTTGCCGTGTTCGTGGCCGGCTTGTACCCCTCCGCACCGTGCCGCGCAAAGGAAAACGGCCGGCTTGCACCGCTTGTTGGGATGTCTATATCCTCAATCCCGGAGGTCCTTGCGCCAGATGACGAAGCCCGTTTCCGATCACATGACACAGGCATCCGCCTTGCAGGCGCTGGATACCCGCTCGCGCGACATTTTCAGGCGCATCGTCGATTCCTATCTGCGCGACGGCGAGCCGGTCGGCTCGCGCAGCCTGTCGCGCATCCTGCCTTCGTCCCTGTCGCCGGCCACGATCCGCAACGTCATGAGCGACCTGGAGCATCTGGGCCTCATCTATGCCCCGCATGTCTCGGCCGGACGCCTGCCCACGCAGGCCGGCCTGCGCTTCTTCGTCGACGCCTTTATGGAACTCGGCGACTTGTCCGACGAGGAGCGCCGCGCCATCGAGGCGCAGGTCAAGGCGTCGGGCGAGGGCGCCTCGCTGGAGCACATGCTGACGGAAGCCAGCCAGATGCTGTCGGGCATGTCGCGTGGCGCCGGGCTGGTGCTGGCGGCCAAGCACGAGGCGCCGCTCAAGCACATCGAGTTCATCCAGCTCGAGCCGACCAAGGCGCTCACCGTGCTGGTCTCGCAGACCGGCGATGTCGAGAACCGCATCATCGACCTGCCGCCCGGCGTCACGGTTTCCCAGCTCCACGAAGCCTCGAACTTCCTCAACGCCAATATTCGCGGGCGCACCATGGCCGAGGCGCGCACGGAGATCGTGCGGCTGAAGGAAGAGACCCGCGCCGCCTTGGACACGCTCTCGCAGGAACTGGTCGAGCGGGGACTGGCCGTCTGGGCCGGCACCGAAAGCGATCTGCCGGCGCGGCTTATCGTGCGCGGCCGCGCCAACCTTCTGGAGAACGTTACCGCCCAGGCCGATATCGAACTGCTCAAGCACCTGTTCGAGGACATGGAGACGCAGGACGGGCTGCTGCAACTGCTCGACCTTGCCGAACAGGGGCCCGGGGTGCGCATCTTCATCGGCTCGGAGAACAAGCTGTTCTCGCTGTCGGGGTCGTCGCTGGTCGTCGCCCCCTATCGCGACAAGGATGCGCGCGTGGTCGGCGCGCTGGGCGTCATAGGCCCGACGCGGCTGAACTACGCCCGCATCGTGCCGATGGTGGACTATACCGCGCAGCTTATCTCGCGCATGCTGCGCTGAGGGACTGGACGGGTAAACAGACCGGAGGGTTCGAAATGGCGCTCGAAGCGATCAAGGCGGAGATCAGCCTTCTGCTTCAGGAGATGGTGAACCAGCCCGAGGACGCGGACGAGGTGCGCGAGCAATTGCGCGAGCGGCTCGGCGAATTGCGCGCCATGGGATTGCCGCTGCCGGCCGACCTGGTCGAACTGGAAAAGCGCCTGAACGAAAACGCAGGATAATCGCTTCCGGCAGCCGTTTGGATGGAACGGCTTTGTCGTCCCTGCGTTCGACGTCGGACGCAAAGCGGGGAGGACGACATGAAAATCCTGCCATTGGTGGCCTGCGGCGTTGTCGTCTTTGCGGCCGGCTGCGCGGTGGCGTTCGCGCAGGAACAAAATGTCCTGAAAGGCAAGGCCGCCTTCGGCGACTGGCGCGCAGACCGCCCGGGCGCTGTTCGGCTGATCCGGCCGCAGGACCTGCCGGAGCCAACGCCCGGCCAATCCGCGTCCAACGGACCCGGGCGGGCGCAAATGCCGAAAAACGCCAGGCTCCACCTTCCGCCCGGCTTTTCGGCCGAACTGGTCGCCTCCGGCATCCGCAATCCGCGCGCGGTGCGGGTAGCTCCCAACGGCGACCTGTTCGTGGCGGATTCGCGCGCCGATCAGGTCCGCGTGTACCGGCTTGGGCAGAACGGCGCCAGGCCGGTTGAACAAGGCGTCTTCGCCACCGGCCTGCACCAACCCTACGGCATCGCCTTCCATCCTCCCGACGACCCGAAATGGGTCTATGTCGCCAACTCCGACAGCGTGGTGCGCTTTCCCTACAAGGACGGCGAATTGAAAGCTTCCGGCGGGCCGGAAACCGTCGTGGCGGACATTCCCGCCAGTCATCACTGGACGCGCGACATCGCCTTCTCGCCGGACGGGAAAACCCTGTACCTGTCGGTCGGTTCGGGCTCCAACATAGCGGAGGACATGGGCAAGGCGCCGAAGGGCGGCGTCGAGCGATGGGCGCGCGACAAGCCGCTGGGCTATGCCTGGGGCGCCGAGCAGGGCCGCGCCGAAGTGCGCGCCTACGATCCCGACGGCGGAAACGGCCGCGTCGTGGCCACCGGCCTGCGCAATTGCTCGGGCCTGACCGTGCAGCCGGCCACGGGCGCGCTCTGGTGCGTGGTCAACGAGCGCGACGAGCTGGGCAACGACGTGCCGTTCGAATATGCGACGGCTGTGCAGCAGGGCGCCTTCTATGGCTGGCCCTGGTACTATATCGGCTCGCATGAGGACCCGCGCCACGCCGGCGAACGGCCCGACCTGAAGGACAAGGCCACCGTCCCCGACGTGCTGATGCAGGCGCATTCGGCGCCGCTCGGCATCGCCTTCTATGAAGGCGGCCAGTTCCCGGCCGAGTACAAGGGCGATGCGTTCGTTGCCCTGCATGGCTCGTGGAACAGGGGCAAGCGCACCGGCTATAAGATTGTGCGGCTGCGCTTCAAGGACGGCAAGCCGACCGGCGAATACGAGGACTTCATGACCGGCTTCGTCCTCTCCGATTCAAGGGTGTGGGGACGCCCCGTCGGCGTAGCCGTGGCGAAGGACGGCTCCCTGATCGTAACCGAGGACGGCAACGGCACGATCTGGCGCGTCAGCTACAAAGGCCAATAGATCAGGGCCCAATAGATCAGGCGAACTTGCGCTGCGCGTCGAGCGCCAGGCCGAGCCCGACCGAGCCGAAGGCGTCGCCCTGCACCACCTCGGCTTGCGGCACCAGCGACAGGATGCTGCGCCGCGCCAGCGGTATGGCGGTCGAGCCGCCGGTCAGGAACACGGCGGTGATGTCGGCCGGCCTGACGCCGGCCTGCGCCAGCGTGTCGGCAACCGTCTTCGTCACCCGGCCGACCTCGGCGCGGATCGTGTCCTCAAGTCCCTGCCTGGTAAGCGCTGCGGCGAATTTCGCGCCGGGCAGCGCCACCTCGATCTCGGCTTCGTCGCCGTCGGTCAGCGCGATCTTTGCCCGCTCCACTTTGGTCGCCAGCGCGTGCCCGTAGCGCTGCTCGACCACCTCGATCATGCGATCCACAAGGTCCTGCCGCGCCGCCTCGAAGCGGATCTGGCGCAGGTCCAGCATCGCCTTGGGCGTATAGAGCAGGTTGATGCGCTGCCAGGTGGCGAGGTCGATGAAATAGCCGGCCGGCAGGTTGCGCTTGCCGTCCTTGGTCGGCGTCAGATAGCCGAGCTCGGGCATGACATGGGCGATGGAAAGCAGCCGGTCGAAATCCGTACCGCCGATATGGATGCCGCGATTGGCCAATATGTCGCCCTTGCGGTCGCTCGCGGCGGCGCGCTCGGGCGACACGCGCACGATGGAGAAATCGGACGTGCCGCCGCCCATGTCCACGATCAGCGCCAGTTCCTCGCGGTTGACCCCATGCTCGTAGTCCAGCGCGGCCGCGATCGGCTCGTACTGGAAATCGATATGCTTGAAGCCTTGCTTGCGGGCGGCCTTTTCCAGTTCTGCCTGCGCTTCGGCGTCGGCCTTCGGGTCGTCGTCGACGAACTGCACCGGCCGGCCCAGCACGACGTTTTCGACCGCCTCGCCGGCATGGCTTTCCAGCCGCTCCTTCAGGTGATGCACGAACAGGCCGATGATGTCGGTGAAGGCGATGCTGCGCGCCTTGATGCGGGTCTTCTCATGCGCCAGCGAGGAGCCCAGCACGCTCTTCAGCGCCCGCATCAGTCGCCCTTCGACGCCGTCGGTGTAGTCGCCGATGGCGCGGCGGCCGAGCGCCGTGCTGTTGTCCTCGAAGTTGAAGAAGATGGCCGAGGGCAGGGTGACGCTGTCGCCTTCCAGCGCCACCAGCCGCGGACGGCCGTTCTCGATGACGCCGACGGTGGAATTGGAAGTGCCGAAGTCTATGCCGCCGAAAGCCGGTCGCATCTTGGTGTCCTGGATTCATGCATGAAAAGGCGCGGTCCGGCTGATCGAGACCGCAGCGGGACCGTGCGCCTACATGACCGGGGGGCGGATGTCGATGCCCGATCTCCGATTTTCCTGAAACGTGAAGCGTCTCGGTGCGAAGGGCTGGCCCAACATTCCCGCGTTCCACGCGGGCGACTTTCATGCGAAAAGGAGCGCCTCCTCCAGAAGGCCGACGCCGATGACGCTTACCGGATTTCTTGCCTACACCGCGGCGCTGGCCTTCGCCGCCGCCATTCCCGGTCCCGGCATCACGGCGCTGGTGGCGCGCGCCCTCGGTTCGGGCTTTCGCGCCTCCTTCGCGATGTCGGTCGGCTTGATGGTCGGCGATCTCACCTATCTGACCGCCGTGGTGCTGGGGCTTGCCCTCGTCGCGCAAAGCTTCGGCATGGTCTTCCTCGCCATCAAATGGGCGGGCGCGGCCTATCTCGCCTGGCTCGGCTGGCGCTTCTGGACCGGCGGCATCACGCCCGAGGCGATCGAGGCGCAGGCCGCCAGGGACGGACTGGCGGGCTGCTTCGTGTCCGGGCTGACGCTCACCCTCGGCAACCCGAAGACCATGATCTTCTATCTGGCCATCACGCCGACCATCATCGACCTCAACAGCGTCACGCTGGCCGACTACGCCCTGCTCGCGGCCATCACGCTGGTCACGCTGGTCATCGTTCTGGTGCCTTATCTGGTGCTGGCGGCCAAGGCGCGCGGGTTCCTGCGTTCGCCGCGTGCGCTGAAAAGGCTGAACCGCACCGCCGCCGCCTTCATGATGGGCGCGGCCGCCGCCATCGCTGCGCGCCAGTAGCGCGAAATCATTCCGATTAACCTGGAGTATCCGGAATATTTTACCGGAAACATGCCGCTTTCAGCATGCGGCCCACTCGGATAATCGCTTGCCTCGCCCTATCTTCGGCGCTTCGGAACAGCGCGTGTCGCCTTCGCGCATTGGAGCATAGCAGATGAACAAGCCCGTCACCTCCGCGCGCGTGCCCGGCCGCGGCCGCGTCTACAATTCGATCACCGAGACGATCGGCGACACGCCGCTGGTGCGGCTCGACAAGTTCGCCAGGGAAAAGGGCGTCGTCGCCAATCTCATGGCCAAGCTCGAGTTCTTCAACCCGATCGCCTCGGTCAAGGACCGGATCGGCGTCGCCATGATCGAGGCGCTGGAGGCTGCCGGCCGCATCATGCCGGGCCGCACCACGCTGATCGAGCCGACTTCGGGCAACACCGGCATCGCCCTGGCCTTCGCGGCCGCCGCCAAGGGCTACAAGCTGATCCTGACCATGCCCGAAACCATGTCGGTGGAGCGCCGCAAGATGCTGGTGCTGCTTGGCGCCGAACTGGTGCTGACCGAGGGCGCCAAGGGCATGAAGGGCGCCATCGCCAAGGCCGACGAACTTGCCGCCACCTTGCCGGACGCCGTCATTCCGCAGCAATTCGAGAATGCCGCCAATCCCGACATCCATCGCCGCACCACCGCCGAGGAGATCTGGAACGACACGCAAGGCGATGTCGATATCCTCGTTTCCGGCATCGGCACGGGCGGCACCATCACCGGCGTCGGCCAGATATTGAAGCAGCGCAAGCCCTCGGTTCAGGTCGTGGCGGTGGAGCCGGAAGCCTCGCCGGTGCTGTCCGGCGGCCAGCCGGGACCGCACAAGATCCAGGGCATCGGCGCAGGTTTCGCGCCGAAAGTCCTCGACACCGCGATCTATGACGAGGTGGTGACGGTTTCGAACGAGGACGCCGTGGCCAATGCCCGCCTCGTGGCGCGGCTGGAAGGCGTGCCGGTCGGCATCTCGTCCGGCGCGGCGCTGCAGGCCGCGGCCGTCGTCGGCGCGCGGGCGGAAAATGCGGGCAAGAATCTCGTGGTGATCGTCCCCTCCTTTGCCGAGCGCTATCTGTCGACGATCCTGTTCGAGGGGCTTGGAACCTGAACGTCCCGGTTCCGGATGCGCGAAGCGCCGCGAACGGCGCGGCGCTTGCAGAATCTTACTTGAGGCGCTGCGGCCTGTAGGTCGTGGCGCGGCGTGCGGCCGTGCCGGGTCGGCAGACACGGCTGTCGTGCCGGCTTTCCAGCGTCGTTGCGAAGCTCATGACCAGTTCCCGGTCTCGGTTCAGTGCGCCGGCCCGAACGTGTCGCCGCGGCGTGCGCAGGCAGGGCCGGGGCCGCGCATATAGTGGCGCTCCGGCCGGTAGGTCGGTGAAACGAACTCGCGAAGGGCGGCGATCAGCCCCGTTATCAGTGTGAAGATACGCATTACAAATCCAGTCCCTGTCCCGTTTTCGGATGTCCCTTCCGAATTGCGGACACCTTAGCGTTCATGCGTGAATCTTCGGTGAACGCGATGTTAATCTTTCCCGAAAAATGCCCCGCATCGTGGCTGGATTGCGGCTGATTCGGGGCGTTTCGGTGCCTTTCGGCGGGTTTCACGCTTGTGTGCTTTTTCCAACACGCAAGTTTCGTGATTATGTCGCTGGGCTTGCGTTTTGTTTCGTTTTTCGTTGCAGGTCCTTAATTGGCGTGGCGATCCCGCGGCGACAGGAACCGTGCCGTTTCCCGTGCGTTGCTAATGCTTGTCGAAGGAGTCCGCCATGGCGCCGCGTCCGGCCTGGAGAGGCTATCTCAAGCTTTCACTCGTCACCTGCGCGGTCGAACTGACCAACGTCGTCACCCACGCCGAAAAGGTTTCGTTCCGGGTGCTGAATCGCAAGACCGGAAATACCGTCAAGCGCATCTATGTGGATTCCGAGACGGGCAAGCCGGTGGAGGACGGCGACGAGATCAAGGGCTACGAGGTCGACAGCGGCGAATTCGTCCATATCGAGGAGGACGAGATCGAGGCCGTGCGGGTGGAATCCTCCAACATGCTCAGCCTCGACGGTTTCGTCGACAAGACGTCCATCCAGCAGATCTATCTCGATACGCCCTATTACCTCAGTCCCGCCGACAAGGTGTCGGAGGACGCCTTCGCCGTCATCCGCGAGGCGCTCGCCGCCAAGAAAAAGGCCGGGCTCGCCCGCATCGTGCTCTATCGCCGGGAGCGGCCGGTGGTGATCGAGCCGCTGGGCAGGGGCATGGTGCTGACCACGTTGCGCTACGACAGCACGGTGCGCCAGCCCGGCGTCGTGTTCGACGACATCAAGGCGGTCAAGATCGACAAGGAGATGATCGACCTCGCCGTCCACATCATCGACAAGAAGGCGACGACGTTCGATCCCTCGACCTTCGAGGACAAATACGAGGAAGCGCTTCTGGAGCTCGTCCGCGCCAAGAAGGCCGGCAAGAAGGCGCCGAAGGCCAAGCCGGCCGAGAAGCCGTCCAATGTGGTCAATCTGTTCGACGCGCTGAAGAAGAGCCTGGCCGCCGACGAAGGCGAGGAGGACGCGACGTCCGTGAAGGCGACGAAATCCTCGAAGCGCAAGGCCCCGGAGCCGAAGTCCAAACCCGCCCCGAAGCGCAAGTCGGCCTAGGCATGGTGCGGCCCCTCAATGGCTGATCTGGAGCAATACCGTTCGAAGCGCGATTTCGCGAGGACGTCGGAACCGGCGGGCAAGACGGCGCGCGCCGCCGCGAAGTCCGGGGCGGGCGGCATCTTCGTGGTCCAGAAACACGCGGCGACCCGGCTGCATTACGATTTCAGGCTGGAGCATGACGGCGTGCTGTGGAGCTGGGCGGTCACGCGCGGGCCGAGCCTCGATCCGCACGAAAAACGGCTGGCCGTCCATGTCGAGGACCATCCGATCGAATACGCCTCCTTCGAGGGCACCATCCCCAAGGGCGAATATGGCGGCGGTTCGGTGATCGTCTGGGACGAGGGCACCTGGGTGCCGGAGCACGATCCCGCTCTGGGCATGAAGAAGGGCCATATCGACTTCGAGCTGCACGGCCACAAGCTCAACGGCAAATGGCATCTGGTGCGGTTGAAGCCGCGCCCCGGCGAGAAGCGCGACAACTGGCTGTTGATCAAGTCGGCCGACGCGGCGGCCCGCCCCGGCGAGGACATTCTGCAGGAGGCGCCGGATTCGGTGAAGTCCGGCCTGAGCGTCGAGGAGGTCGGCGAAGGCAAGGCGGCCAAAGGCGAAAAGCCCAGGGTCTGGCATTCCGATAAGCCGGCGACGGCCAAGGGGCGCGCCAAGGCGGCGCGCATGCCGGAATTCGTCGAGCCGGCGCTCGCCACGCTGGAAAAGGACGCGCCGTCGGGCAAGGAATGGCTGCACGAGGTGAAGTTCGACGGCTACCGCATGCAGGCGCAGATCGCCGGCACCGAGGTCAGACTGCTCACCCGCAACGGGCTCGACTGGACGGAAAGGTTCGGCGGCGGCATTTTGGCCGCGCTGGCCGGGCTGAAATGCTCAGATGCCGTGCTGGACGGCGAGATCGTGGTGCTGGGCGACAACGGCATCTCCTCCTTCTCGCTGCTGCAGGCCGATCTTTCGGCGAAGCGCACGAACCGCATGATCTACTACGTGTTCGACCTGATGCGGTTGAACGGCGAGGATCTGCGCGGCGAGCCGCTGGTGGAACGCAAGGAGCGGCTGAGGGAGCTTCTCGGCGACCAACCGCAGGATTCGCCGTTGCGCTTCAGCGATCATTTCGTGGAGCCGGGCAAGGTGATGCTGGAACACGCCTGCCGGCTGGGGCTGGAAGGCGTGGTCTCGAAACGCGCGGAATCGCCCTACCGCAGCGGCCGGGGACTTAGCTGGATCAAGTCGAAATGCACGCAGCGCCAGGAATTCGTCATCGGCGGTTATCTGCCCTCGGACAAGACCGGGCGCGGCCTGCGCTCGCTGCTGGTCGGCTATCACGAGGGCGGCAAGCTGACCTATGCCGGGCGCGTCGGCACCGGTTTTTCGACCGCGGCCGCGGATGACCTCAAGAAGCGGCTCGATGCGTTGAAGGCGGCGAAATCGCCTTTCGCGGGCAAGGTGCCCGGGGGCAGGGGGCTCGTCTGGGTCAGGCCGGACCTGGTCGCGGAAGTGGAGTTCCGCGCCTGGACGTCGGATCGTATAATCCGCCATGCTTCCTTCCAGGGCCTGCGCGAAGACAAGCCGGCGGAGGAAGTCGTGCAGGAAGAGCCGGGCGCGCCCGCCGCCAAGGCGAAGGCTGGATCGAAGCGCCCGGCCGGTCCGTCGAGAGGGAGCGCGAAAACCACGGTGAAACTCAGCCATCCCGACAAGCTGCTTTGGCCGGCCGAGAAGGTGTCCAAGCATGACCTGCTCGACCATTATGCGCTGGTATGGCCGCGCATGGAGCCTTTCGTGGTCAACCGTCCGCTGGCGCTGGTGCGCGCGCCGGACGGAGTGGACGGCCAGCGCTTCTTCCAGAAGCATGCCTCGCCCGGCATGAGCGACCATATCCAGCGTTCCAAGGACCCGGAGGATGGCGAGGAGATCCTGTTCATCAAGGATTTTGACGGCGTCGCTGCCCTGGTGCAGATGGGCGTGGTGGAAATCCACATCTGGGGCTGCACGGTCGACAAGATCGATACTCCCGATCAGATCGTCTTCGATCTGGACCCCGACGAAGGCGTCGCAGTCGAGGTCGTTCGCCGGGCCGCGCTCGATATCCGCGCCCGGCTGGAGGAACTGAAGCTGCCCACCTTCGTCAAGACCTCTGGCGGCAAGGGCTACCATGTCATGGTACCGCTGAAGCCCGCCGCCAAATGGGACGAGGTGAAGGGCTTCGCGCATGATTTCGCCCGGGCCATGGAGCAGGCCGCGCCGGACCGCTACACCGCCACGCTGTCGAAGAAGGCGCGGACGGGCAGGATCTTCATCGACTATCTGCGCAACGGACGCGGCTCCACCACCGTGGCGCCCTATTCGTCGCGGGCCAAGAAGGGCGCGACGGTGTCCATGCCGGTGACGTGGAAGGAGATCGAGCACGGCCTGCCGCCCAACGCCTTCCCGATCGGCGACAAGACCACGCTGAAGCGGCTTGCCGGCGATGACCCGTGGGCGGATTTCTTTGCGAGGGCCAAGGCGCTGAAGCGCGGATAGGCGCGGTAGAAACCAGCCGCACCGAGCCGGCGGGTCCTTCAGGCGTTGCCGATCAGGATGCCGGCTGCGAACACCAGCGCGCCGCCGAGCACCACCTGGAAGGCGGCGCGCAGGAATGGCGTTTCCATGTAGCGGTTCTGCACGAAGGCGATGGCCCACAGTTCGAAGAACACCACCACGGCCGCGACGCCGGTCGCCGTCCAGAAATGCGGGATCAGGTAGGGCAGGGCATGGCCGAGCCCGCCCAGCGCCGTCATGATGCCGGTTGTTAAGCCGCGCTTGATCGGCGAGCCGCGTCCCGACAGCCTGCCGTCGTCGGAGGCGACTTCGGTGAAACCCATGGAGATGCCGGCGCCGATGGAGGCGGCGAGGCCGACGAGGAAGGTCTGCCAGGTGTCGTGCGTGGCGAAGGCGGCCGCGAAGATCGGCGCCAGCGTCGACACCGAACCGTCCATCAGCCCGGCAAGGCCCGGCTGGACATAGGTCAGGATGAACTGCCGCCGCTCGGCGGCGCTTTCTTCTTCCTTGGCTTCTGCGGGCACATGCTTGCGCTCCAGCGATTCCGCCAGCGATTCGTGGCCCTGTTCGGCAGCGGCCAGCGCGCCCAGGAGCTTGCGCGTGGAGGCATCCGAACTCCGTTTGGCTGCGGCGACGTAGAAAAGCTGCGCCTGCCGTTCCATTTCCGCCGCCTGCCCGCGCACATGGTCGATGCCCAGCGGCCGCACCAGCCAGTCGGGCTTGCGCTGGTAATAGCCGCGCACGTGTTCGCGCCGGATCAGCGGGATGCGGTCGCCGAAGCGCTTGCGGTGCAGGTCTATCAGCGCCTCGCGGTGCCCGTCCTCCTCCGCGGCCATCTCCTCGAACAGCTTGGCCGAATGCGGGAAATCCTGCGACAGTCCGTCGGCATACGCGCGGTAGATGCGGGCGTCGTCCTCCTCGGAGGAGATGGCGAGCGCCAGGACTTCCTGCTCGGACAGGGAATCGAAGGACCGGCGGCCGAAGCCGAAGACGCGGGAAAGCATGATTGTGATACTCTAGTTTAGAATGGTTCTAAACTAGATAGTTTGCGTGTGCGGGTCAACCGGAAGCGGGTTCGCCGAATGCGTAATGCCGGTCTTTTTATCGGCAAACATTAGCCTATATGAAAAGGCCGACGATCAGGAAGGAAATCCGTAGCATGACCGCAAAGCGTGCCGAAGCGTTCGATCCCAAGCCGGCGCTGGAACTCATCGCGTCGATCGAGGCGGATCTTGAACGCCTCAAGGGCCTGCTGGCCCAGCCGGTGGAAAAATTCGATCCGGCCAATCCGCACAACAAGAGCCCTGACGGCAAACTGACCGAGGAAGGGGTGGAGTGCTGCTACCGCATGTTCGACGAGGGCAAGTCGCGCTACACGGTGGCGCAGCAGATGAAGATCTCCTTCGCCGCCGCCACCCACCGTTTCAACGCCTGGCGAAAGGTCGGCGGCACCAAGCGCAAGAGGGCGCTTCTGGGCTGACGGGCACTTCGCCCTAAAGCCGGGGCCAAAAGAAAAGGGAGCGCCGAACAACGCTCCCTTTTTACCTGGTTTCGGCCGAGCCGCGGTCAGCGAAGCACCGGGCACCAGCGGTCGCTGCGGTCGAAGGTCACGATGACCCGATCGCCGCGCGAACGGCCGATGATGTTGATGGTGCGCCGTCCGACCGACTCGATGCGGGCCCGGCGGATGCCCATGCGCTCGGCCTTGCGCAGCGCGCGATCGGGCGTGCATTCGTCGCGGCGGTATTCGCCATAGTCGTCGCGGCGATCCTCGCGCCAGTCGCGCCGGCTATCGCGCCGATCGTAGCAATTGTCGTCGTAGCGGGGATCGCAATTGTCCCGCATCCGGACCTTGGGACCGTCCGGGCCGATCTGGATGTTGAGGTCCTGGGCGGAAGCCCCGGAAACCGGAAAGGCCGTGGCGGCGACGGAAATGGCGAGTATTGCCGCGTGGAGAATCTTGTTCATGGGTACCTCCTGTTGCTGCGGCTAAACGCAGGGATATCCCTTCCGGTTCAAGTCAGTTTTTTGCCCATGCCCGAAATATTAGGTGAGCGGACGCGTATTGGCGGCTTGCGTCGTCAGTCCAGCGTGCGGCGGAAGCGCAGCAGCGCCATCGTGGCGAACAGCACCACGAACCCCAGCAACCAGATTATTTCGGGCGCCACGGCGGGCAGCGTCGCGCCTTTCAGCATCACCGCGCGCACGATGCGCAGGAAATGCGTGAGCGGGAAGATTTCGCCGAGCTTCTGCGCCCAGCCCGGCATGCCGCGATAGGGGAACATGAAGCCCGAAAGCAGGATCGAGGGCAGGAAGAAGAAGAAGGTGAGCTGCATGGCCTGCATCTGCGTGCGCGACACGGTGGAAATGGTGTAGCCGAGCAGCACCAGCCCGAGCACGAAGACCAGGATGCTCGACAACAGCAGCGGCAAGCCGCCCACGAACGGCACCGAGAACAACAGCTTGGCGGCGATCAGCACCACCACAACCTGCACCGCGCCCACGCCGGCATAGGGCAGCACCTTGCCCAGCATGATCTCGGCGGGGCTCGCGGGCATCGCCAGCAGGTTTTCCATGGTGCCGCGCTCGGTCTCGCGCGTCAGCGCCATGGCCGTCATCATCACCATGGTCATCTGCAGGATCACGCCGAGCAGGCCGGGCACGATGTTGTATTGCGAGATGCCTTCGGGATTGTAGAGGTGGTGCACCACGATCTGTAGTTGGCCGGCGGCCTGCTCCTTCGCCATCGCCTCCATGCCCTGGGCGCGCAGCAGCGCCTGGGAAGCGACGGTGCCCAGCGTCGCGACCGCGCCGCTGGCGGCGGCAGGATCGGTGGCGTCGGCCTCGACCAGAATCTGCGGATGGTCGCCGCGTTCGACGCGCTTGCCGAAATCGGCGGGAATCGTGACCACGAAGGCGACGTCGCCGCGCGCCAGCAGCAGATCGGCCTCTCCCTGCGTCTGCGCGATGTGGTCGAAGCGGTAGTAGTTGGTGTTCTCCAGCGCCACCACCATGGCGCGCGTGTACTGGTCGTTGCTCATCGCCAGCAGCGCGGCCGGCAGCCGCTTGGGATCGTTGTTGATGGCGAAGCCGAACAGCACCAGAAGCATCAGCGGCACGCCCAGCATCATGGCGAAGGTGACGCGGTCGCGCCGCATCTGGATGAATTCCTTGGCCAGCAGGGCGCGCAGCCGGGACAGGGAGAAGACGGTGTTCATGGGAGCGACACCTTTACCTTCCCCCTTGTGGGGAGGGTCGGCGCGCGTGTTTTGCAGGGCAAAACACGCGAGACGGGGTGGGGTCTGCCAGCAAGTTAGATCCCCAACCCCCACCCCGCCTTGATCGCTCTGCTTCGCATAGCGTTCTCGTCGACCCTCCCCACAAGGGGGAGGGTGGGGCGCCGCGCCTGGCCGGCGCAGAGGAAAAAATACCGCTTCTCATTGCGCCATGTTGTCCTTCGACCCGGCCATGAACTGGATGAACACGTCTTCGAGGCTGGTCTCGCCGGGGGCGGCGGTGACGCCCTTGTGCGCCTTGCCGATGTCGGCCAGCGCCGCCTCCAGCGCCTTTCGATCCGAACCGACGACATGCAGAGTCGCGCCGAACGGCGCCACCTGTTCCACGCCGGGCCGGCTCTCCAGTTCGCGCGCCACGGCATCGAGGTTCGGTCCCTGCACCACGAAGGTGGTGAGCCCGGCATTCTTCACCACCTCGTCTACCGTGCCCGTGGCCAGCATCTTGCCGTAGGAGATGTAGGAGATGCGGTGGCAGCGCTCGGCCTCGTCCATGTAGTGCGTCGAGACCAGCACCGTCAGTCCGCCATGCGCCAGCCGGTGGATCTCGTCCCAGAACTCGCGCCGCGCCTTGGGATCGACGCCGGCGGTGGGCTCGTCGAGCAGCAGCAGCTTCGGCTGGTGCATGATGCAGGCGGCCAGCGCCAGCCGCTGTTTCCAGCCGCCCGAAAGCGTGCCGGCAAGCTGGTCGCGGCGCGAGGTCAGGCCCAGATCCTCCAGCGTGCGGTCCACATGGTCGGCGACCGGACGCAGCTCGTAGAGCCGCGCCACGAATTCGAGGTTTTCGGCAATGGTCAGGTCTTCGTAGAAGGAGAAGCGCTGGGTCATGTAGCCGACCTCGCGCTTGATCTTCAGGCTTTCGCTCCTGAGATCGTAGCCAAGCACCGTGCCTTCGCCCTCGTCGGGGGTCAGCAGCCCGCACATCATGCGGATGGTGGTCGTCTTGCCGGAGCCGTTGGGGCCGAGGAAGCCGACGATCTCGCCCTCGGCCACCGTCATGGAAACGTGATCCACGACGGTCCTGTCGCCGAAGCGCTTGACCAGGTTCCTGACGTCGATTGCGTTCATGGCTGCCATGAGGGGAGCAGGGGATCCAGGAAGCAGGGGAGCATGCTTTTCCCTTCCGCCTTGTTCCTCCTATTCCCTTGTCTTTGCTGCGATATCCACATCCACGATCTGGCCCGGCTGCAGGGCGTCCGCTTTGCCTTCCGGATGCGCCTCCACGAGGTAGACCAGCTTCTGCCGGTTCTCGAGCGAGTAGATCACCGGCGGGGTGAATTCGGGGTCCGGCGAGACGTAGCTCACCCTGGCTTTCAGCCCCTCGCCGCAGCCGTCGCAGCGGACCGAAAGCTCGGACCCGACCTTGACCGAGGCGAAGGCGGCTTCCGGAATGTAGACGGTCAGCTTGACGGCACCGTCCGGCAGCATCGAAAGCACCGGTGCCGTCGGACCCGCCGTGTCGCCGGGGTTGCGGATGACGTCGTTGATGCGGCCGGGCGAGGGAGCGGTGAGAACGCGCTTGGAAAGCCGCCAATTCGCCTGGTCGAGCGCGGCCCGCGACTGCTTCACCTGGTTTTCCGCCGCCTTGATCTCCTCCGGCCGGGCCGGCAGTCGCCCGACCGCCAGATTGGCGTCGCTCTGGCCGATCGCTGCCTCCGCGACCGCGGCCTGGGTGGCGGCGTCGTCATATTGCGCCTGCGTGGCCACCCCGCGCTTCAAAAGGTCGCGCGTGCGTTCCAGCGTGCGGTTGGCGTCGTCGGATTGCGCCTTGGCCGAGCGGACCGCCGCCTCCAGCACGGCGATTTCCTCGGGCCGCTTGCCGACCTGCAAGTTCGCGAGTTGCGCCCGTGCCTGGGCAAGCGCCGCCTGCGCCTGCGCCACCGCGCTGCGGGCATCCGAATCCTCCAGCTTAACCAGCGGCGCGCCGGGTTCGACCCGGTCGCCGCGCTTCACGGACACTGTTTCGACCGTCGCGACCTCGATCGGCGCCAGCAGCACGAAATCGCCCTCCACATAGCCCACGGCCAGCGGCGCCGGTGTTGCGCAGGCGGAAAAGAGCTGGGCGGCCAGCGGCAGGGCGCACAAAAGGCTCATGCGTCGTTCTCCGTGTCTGCGGCACGGCCGGGATCCGCCGTGGCGTGCGCCGCCAGCATCGCCTCGAGATTTCCCGCGATGATCGCGCCCACCTTGGCGGCTTCGGCCGGGCCTATTTCCTTCCAGCCCATGCGGCGCATCACCGGCTCGCGGCCGATTCGGAAATAGACGACCTGTCCGATCATCGAGAAGACGGTGAGCCGGGTCTCCTCGCTTTCGGCCGGCTCGCCGGTCGCTTGCTCCCAGACGGCGCAAAGCCGCTTGTGCACCGGCTCGAACACGCCGGAATAGACACGGTCGATGGCGGCCGAAGGATGCGAAAGCTCCCTGAGCAGGAATTGCGCGATCTGGCCGGCTTCGGGCTGGGCGACCAGGAAGGCCACCATGCGTTCGGCCACGGCGGCAAGTTGCGCGCGCGCTTCGGCCGGCGGCAATGGAGCGCCGGGCATCGCGAGGTCGCCGAGCGCCTGCCGGGCCACCGATCGCACCGTTTCCACGATGTGATCGGCCACCGCCGCGCGCAGCCCTTCCTTGCCGCCGAAATGGTAGGCGATGGAGCCGATATTGGCCTTGGCCATGGTCGCGATGCGGCGCGTGGACGTGCCTTCGAAGCCTTCCTGGCCGAACAGGTGCATCGCCGCGCGGATCAGCGCCATGCGGGTGGCATCGGCGGAGGAGGCCGGACCCTGGCTCTCCGGCTGCGCGTTCTGGTCTCTGACGATCATTCCATGACTTTAATCAATCGAATGATTAAGGTCAATTTGGATTGCCGCGCCTGCGATCCGCCGTTCTGCGGTTAGTCGGGCAGGCTAGGCGATGGACATGGATCGGCCGCGGTCGTTTCCGGCCTGCTTGGCGACATCGGCGCCAAGGCTCACCCCGGAATCCGGGCGTTGAGGACTTGTTGCCGGACGGATGAGCGCCGGCCGCCGCACATGGTTGATTTGCCTGGGCCGGCGCGCTTTATTTCGGCATGGCCAAGGAAATCGAGCGCAAGTTTCTGGTGAGGGACGGATCGTGGCGCGAGGCCAGCGAAACAAGCATTTCCTTTGTGCAGTTCTATATCGCGATCTCTTCCGAACGCTCGGTGCGGCTGCGCATCAGCAACGGCCGAAGCGCCAAGCTCACCCTGAAATTCGGTTCGGACCTCGCCGCGCGCGACGAGTTCGAATACACCGTTCCGATCGCCGACGCCCGCGAGATGATGCAGTTTGCCGTGGGCAAGGTCATCCGCAAGACCCGCCATCACGTCCGCCATCGCGGCTATCTCTACGAGGTCGACGTGTTCAACGACGTGTTCGACGGGATGGTGATCGCCGAACTGGAAACGCCCGACGCCGTGCCCGACGACATGTTGCCGCCATGGCTCGGCGCGGAGGTGACCGGCGACATGCGCTATTCCAACGCCTCGCTGGCGTTGAACGGTTTTCCGGAACCTGTGCGATGATTGGGCATCCTATCCGTGCCGGCCCGCTTGCGGTGCAGGAAACCCGCCTTCCCGGGATGAACCATGACGGCGCCCGCTGAAACCTTGATGGACAGGATCGGCCGCTGGCTGGCGGAGCGGCTCCAGGACGAATGTTCGGGTTATGAACCCTATACGCCGTCGGATCCCGAAACCCTGCGCCGCGTGCTCCAGCCGGGCGATATTCTCCTGGTGGAAGGCAACCAGAAGATTTCGGCGGCGATCAAGTACCTGACCCAGTCCACCTGGTCGCACGCCGCGCTTTATGTCGGCGATGCCTTGCCGGAACCGGACGACGGTTCGGAGCGGCCGCGCCTGATCGAGGTGACGATGGGCCTCGGCTGCGTGGCGGTGCCGTTGTCGCGCTATCGCACCTACAATACCCGTATCTGCCGCGCCAGCGGTCTGTCGCCGGAAGACCGCGAGCGCGTCGTCTCCTTCATGGTCGAGCGCATCGGCATGCGCTACGACCTGAAGAACATCTTCGATATGCTGCGCTATTTCCTGCCGACGCCGCCGGTGCCGGTGCGCTGGCGCCGGCGCATGATCGCCTTCGGCTCGGGCGATCCGACGCGGGCGGTCTGCTCGACGCTGATCGCGGAGGCCTATGGCGCCATCCGCTATCCGATCCTGCCCGAGATCACGCTGGCGCCGGGGCGCGCTTCGGCGCAATCGCGTTATTCCAGACAGGAAATCCTGCACATACGTCACCACTCGCTCTACACGCCGCGCGATTTCGACCTGTCGCCCTATTTCCGCATCGTCAAACCGACGCTGGAATACGGTTTCGATTACCGCTCGCTGGTCTGGAGCGATCAGCGGGCAGGCAAGGAGCCGGCTTCGCTGTCCGTGCTGGAGGGAGGGGATGCCTGATCGCGGCGGCGCTGCAGCAGCCGGGCTGCCAGCCAGCACAGCAGCGCCCAGGCGAAGCCGGCGAACCAGCCGCCCAGCACGTCCGACGGCCAGTGCACGCCGAGATAGATGCGGCTGAAGCCGACGAGCAATGTCACGGCCACGGCCAGAAGCAGCACATAGGCGCGCGCCGCGCGGCCATCGAGGGAACGCGCCGCCAGCGAGCCGAGCGTCAGATAGGTCACGGCCGACATCAAGGCGTGCCCGCTCGGGAAGGAATAGGTGCTGACATCCATCAGGTGCGACACCAGTTCCGGGCGCGGCCGCTCGACGCCCAGCTTGGTCAGCGTGCCGATCAACTGGCCGCCCGCCACGGCCAGGAACATGAACAGCGCCGTCCGCGGCCGCCGCGTGACCAGGAAGTAGCCGACCGTTGCGGCCGTCACCGGCGCCAGGATGCTGATGCTGCCGAGGCTGGTGACGTCGCGCATCGTCTCCTGCAGCCAGCGCGGGCCGATCGGGACGTCGGTGTGGCCGGGCTGGCGCAGCGCCAGCAATATGTCGGTATCGAAGCTGTGCGGCGCTGCCGAACGCGCTGCCTCCATCATCTCGACGAAACCCCACAGGCAGCCGACTATGATCAAGCCGCCCAGCAGCAGGGGAAATTCGACCCGGCCGATGAGCCTGGACCCGTCTCGTTTCATGCAGGCATCCTTCGTCGCTGGTGCGTCGGCTATCTGCCTTCGAAATACGGCCCAAGCGTGATGAGGGCGACGGAGACGATGGCCAGCGTCACGCCGCATGCCTGCAAAAGGCCGAGCCGCTCGCCATAGAAGACGAGCGCCACGACGTTCACGGCCACGAGTTGGATCACGGCGGAGAGGCTGAAGGAGATCGACATGCCGAATTCGCGGATCAGCCGCAGCATGATGAGGTTGCCGAGCGAATAGAGCACAAGCGTCAGCACGATCTTGCCGAAGCTCGGCGCGAGCCCCCATTGCTTGGCGGCCGTTGCGCCGAGCAGGAAAATCAACGTCGAAAGGCCAAGCTGGCCCAGTCCCCAAGCGCTCACACCGTTCTCCCGCCCGTGTCCACGCATTTTTGGACGTGCGCGCGAGCCGCGGTCAAGGCCGGCCGGCAAGTTCGTGTGGACCGGTCGATTTTTCATCTTCGATCTGGCCGTTTTTCCAGCGCGTGCTAAAATGAGATTGGGAGATCACCATGCAAAAGCCAGTTAATGACCGTGGCCTGTTCAGGCCGCCGGATCTTGCCCGGTTGCAACGCGCCTTCGACGAGGCCTGTCGCTGCCGCGGGCTCCTACCGGACTCGCCAGAGGCACGCGACATGGCGCTCACCCTGCTCGCCCTTCACACCTCCGGCGTCACAGACGAACGGCGGCTGCTGGAGGCACTTCTGGCGCCGCCTCCCGACGCGATGATCGCCTGACGCGGCGGTCCCGAACGTCCTCACCCGGTCCGGCGTGATGCGGCGAGCCGGTCGGCTATCGCCTTCGCCTGAACGCTGGCGGCATGGAAATTGCCGGCGATGGCGGGTTTCATGCCGATGAACCACAGGCCGGGCTGTCCCGTAGGCTCGTCTCCCGTGGCTTTCGGCACGCCCTTGCCGTCCAGCACCCCGAGATCGCCGACCATGCCTTCAAGGCCCGTGCGGTAGCCGGTCGCGGCTATCACCACGTCCGGCGCGACGGTGCTTCCGTTCGCCAGTATCACGCCGTCGGCCGTGAAACGCGCCACCGGCGCCACCACCTCGACCCGACCGGCCTTGATCGCGCGGACGGCGCCGTCGTCGGTGGCGATGGCGATGTGCTCCTTCGCCAGCCGGCTCGCGCCGCCCTTGGGGGCGGGCGGCAGGCCGTAGCGCTTCAGGTCGCCCAGGGCCAGCCGCTGCGTGGCGGCGATCGCCGCGTCCGCCAGCCGAAGCGGCAGCCGCTGCATCAACAGGCCCAGGCGCTGCACCGCGACATTGGCGATCCGCTTGGGCAGCAGCGACGGGCCGTTGCGCGCCGAAAGCCAGATATGGGCGGCCTTGCCGCGGCTGAGATGATTGAGGACGTCGAAGCCGGAGTTTCCCGCGCCGGCCACCAGCACCTTCTTGCCGGCATAGTCTTCCATGCGGCCGAAATCCGCGGCATGGACGAGCCGGCCGCCGAAATCCGCGAGGCCCGGCCAGTCGGGCGTCCAGGGCAGCCGGTCGCGCCCGGTGGCGATGATCACCTCTCCCGCCTGCCTGGGGCCTGCGCTCGTTTGCAATTGCCAGTGCCCGTCGCTCCGGTCGAGGCGCTCCACCTCGACGCCGAACTCGATCCTGATGCCGCGTTCGGCTGCAAACCGCTCCAGATAGTCGATGACGGTCTGCCGCGCGGGAAAGGCGGGAGTTCCCGCCGGAAAGCGCATGCCGGGCAGGTAGGAGAGGTCTCTATGCGTATTGAGGCTGAGCCGCTGGTGGCGCCGGCGCCAGGGCTCGGCGACATGCGGCGCCTTTTCCAGCACGACGGCGGCTATGCCGCGCCGCCCGAGCGCGTCGGCGACGGCCAGCCCGGCCGCACCGGCCCCCACGATGATCACCGGTTCCGCGTTTGCGGTCATGTCGTCCTGATCCAACCTTTTTGCAAATCCGGTATGTGACGCCACCATAATTATGGCAATAGTGCTGCACTGGATCGGAACCATGCCATCGCTGGCCAAGCGCATAGATCGATTTCTGGACCGGCGCGCGCCGGCCGTGCCGCATGCGCAGCTTTCGCTGGCGCAGCGCCTGTCGCTGATTTCGGCCCATGGCGACTTTTCGCTCGCGTATTCCACGGCCACCCAGCCGGGGCTTTCCTATTTCGGCGACGCCGACGGCTACATCGCCTTTTCCACCAAGATGGGCCGCCACTATGCGCTGGCCGATCCGGTCGCCGCGCCGGCCCGCCGCGAAAGCCTGATCCGGAATTTCATCGCGGCGGCCGGGCAGCCCTGGTTCGTGCAGGCGGGTGAAGGCACGGCGCGGATCCTGTCCGGCCTCGGCTACCGGGTCGGCCGCGTCGGCGTGGATACGCGCCTGCCGCTGCCGGCGCACGATTTCTCCGGCAAGCGCAACGAAACCGTGCGCTATTCGCTGCGCTGGCTGCAGAAGAACGGCTACAGCCTGGCCGAGGATACCGGCACATTTGCCGCGGGGGAGGTGGAGCGGCTTTCCGCGGACTGGCGTTCGGGCCGCATCGTCAGCCGACGCGAGATGGCGTTCCTCAACCGGCCTTTCGCCGCGGTGCCCGGCCCGGGCATGCGCCGCTTCGTGCTTGCCGATACGGGCGGCCATCTCGTGGCCCTGCTCGATTTCGACCCGATCCAGCGGGACGGGCGCGCGATCGGCTACACCACCTCGTTCAAGCGCAAGGTGGCCGGCGCGACGCCCCACGCCGAGATCGGCCTGACCAAATTCGCCGTCGAACGCTTCAATGCGGAAGGCGTCGGCGCCGTCACCCTCGGCCTGTCACCCCTGGCGGAGCTGGAACCGAGCGGGATGCCCGAAAGCGCTTTCTGGCGCGGCGCGTTCCGGCGCGCCTTCGGGTCAGCACTGGTCAACCGGTATATTTTCAACCTGCAGGGACAGGCCGCCTTCAAGCGCCGCTTCCACGGCGTCGAGGAGCCCGTCTATATCGGCTTCCGGCGCGGCGGCCCGATCGGGATGCTGGCGCTGCTGCGCCTGCTCAAGGTGATCTGAGCCTACTGCCCCGGTCAGTTGCGCAGGCGATAGCCGGTGCGGAAGATCCAGCCGATCACCCCGATGCAGACGAGCAGGAACGCCAGCGTCATGGTCAGGCTGATGCCGACGGACACGTCCGCCTTGCCGAAGAAGGACCAGCGGAACCCGCTGATGAGATAGACGACGGGGTTGAACAGCGTGACCGTGCGCCATGCTCCCGGCAGCATGTCGATCGAATAGAACGAGCCGCCCAGGAAGGTCAGCGGGGTGACCACCAGCAGCGGCACCAGTTGCAACTGCTCGAAATTCGCCGCCCATATGCCGATGATGAAGCCGAACAGGCTGAAGGTTATGGCCGTCAGCAGCAGGAAGCCGATCATCCAGAAGGGATGCTCGATGTGCAGCGGCACGAACAGTGCCGCCGTCGCCAATATGATGAGGCCGATCGACACCGACTTGGTGGCGGCCGCTCCGACATAGGCGGCGACGATCTCCAGATAGGACACCGGCGCCGACAGGAGTTCGAAGATCGTGCCCACGAATTTCGGGAAATAGATGCCGAAGGAGGCGTTGGAGATGGACTGCGTCAAGAGCGACAGCATGATCAGCCCCGGCACGATGAACGCGCCGTAGCTCACGCCGTTCACCTCCGAGATGCGTGAGCCGATGGCGGCGCCGAACACCACGAAATAGAGCGACGTGGAAATCACCGGCGAAACCACGCTCTGCAGCAGCGTGCGCAGGGTGCGCGCCATCTCGACCTTGTAGATCGCCCAGATGGCGCGAAAATTGACCGCGCGGGAGTTCATGGCTCGTTCCTGACAAGGTTGACGAAGATTTCTTCCAGCGAGCTTTTCCGCGTTTCAAGATCGCGGAACGCTATTTCGGCGCTGTCGAGATCGCGCATCAGCGAGGCCACGCCCGGCCGTTCCGCCTGGTCGTCATAGATGTAGGTCAGCGTTGCGCCGTCCTGCGAAAGCTCGAGATCGTAATGCGCGAGCGCCTGGGGAACGGCGCTGATCGGACTGCGCAGCTCCAGCCGCAATTCCTTGCGGCCGAGCTTGCGCATCAGCTCGGTCTTGTCCTCCACGAGGACGATCTCGCCATGGTTGATGACGCCGACCCGGTCGGCCATCTCCTCGGCTTCCTCGATGTAGTGGGTAGTCAGGATGATTGTGACGCCCTTGTCGCGCAGGCGCCGCACCATGGCCCACATGTCCTTGCGCAGCTCCACGTCCACGCCTGCCGTCGGCTCGTCCAGGAACAGGATCTGCGGCTCGTGCGCCAGCGCCTTGCCGATCATCACGCGCCGCTTCATGCCGCCGGAGAGCGTTATGATCTTGGCGTCGCGCTTGTCCCAGAGGGAAAGTTCCTTCAGCACCTTGTCGATGAAGGCCGGATCGGCCGGCTTGCCGAACAGGCCGCGGCTGTAGGCAAGCGCCGAACGCACGGTCTCGAACGCTTCCACCGTCAGTTCCTGCGGCACCAGCCCGATCAGGCTGCGCGCGGCGCGATAGTCGCTCGAAATGTCGTGCCCCTCGACGCTCACCGTGCCGGTGGAGCGGTTGACGATGCCGCACACGATCGAGATCAGCGTCGTCTTGCCGGCGCCGTTGGGCCCCAGCAGGGCGAAAATCTCCCCGCGCCTGATGTCGAGATTGATGTCCTTCAGCGCCGCGAAGCCGGACGCATAGGTCTTGGACACGTTGGCGATGGAAAGTGCCGGGGCAATGGAAGGCGCGGGCTGCATGGACCAAGCTTCGCAAAAATGGGCTGAAAGGAAGACGCCAAGGGATTCGAAAGGCGTGTTTGTGCTGCACAAATGTCGGTCGCGGCAAGACGGAGTCAATGCGGCTCCTGACATATCTCGCCACCAGCGGACAAATTGCCCGGTTGCGGAACGAAGCGCTTCCGTTTGAGTTTCACCTTGGCCGACCGGTCCGGTCGGCGCATCGATGAGGGAAACCATGCTGAAAATCGCCGCCGCCGCCTTGCTGGCAAGCGCCTGCCTGTGCGGGTCCGCCTATGCCCAGACCAAGGACAGGACGCCGCCGCCGAACTCGAAGAAATTGTCCGAGATTATCGCCAAGGTCGAGCAGCGGCCCGACTTCCGCTACGTTTCGGATGCCGAATGGAGTGATGGCGGCTACGACGTCACCTATTACACCACCGACAACGCCAAGGTCGAAATGAAGTTCGATCCGGTGACCGGCGAGACCAAGAGCCCGCAATAGACCGCTCACGCCGCTCGGCTCGGCGGCTCGCGCGATCCCCCGGGGGCGTGCGGGGCGCGCCGCTTCGGCGGCTTGCGCCTCAGCTCTTGGCCTGTGCCATCACCAGAACCGGCTTTTCGCTGTAGAGGCCTGGGAACAGGCGCTTCAGCGCCTCGATCTTCGGCAGGTCGTTATACACGATATAGGGATAGGTCGGGTTCAGGGTGAGGAAATCCTGGTGGTACTTCTCGGCCGGATAGAACGCCTTGCCGGTTTCGAGCGTGGTCACGATCGGCCCGCCGAACACCTTGGCCTTGTCGAGTTGGGCGATATAGCTCTGTGCGATCTTCTTCTGCTGGCCGTTCGCCGCGAAGATCGTCGAGCGGTACTGCGTGCCTTGATCCGGGCCTTGATAGTTCAACTGGGTCGGATTGTGCGCCACCGAGAAATAGACCTGCAGGAGTTGTCCGTAGGTGATTTTTGACGGATCGTAGGTGATCTCGACCGACTCGGCGTGCCCGGTGGTGCCGGTGCCCACGGTCTCGTATTCGGCGTCGGCCCTGGAGCCGCCCGCATAGCCGGACACGGCGTTCTTCACGCCCTTCACGTGCTGGAACACGCCCTGCACGCCCCAGAAGCAGCCGCCCGCGAACACGGCCTTTTCCTGGCCGGTCGCAGCCTTCTCGTCCATCGCCGGCGGCGGTATCTTCACCGCCTCCTCCGCGGCCTTTGCCGATGGCAGATGCCACAGGGCGAATGCCGCGCCTGCCAGCATCAACGTGGCGGCGGCCAGCGCCTTGCCCGATGCTGCCCTTGGCGAGCTGTGTTCAGTATCTTTTTCGTTCGGCATGATCCGCTCCGCTCTCGCTCCCCACCGGGACGGCTATCGAGCCTGGACCATAGACCGGAAGCGCTACACATGCGCCTCACAAACCCGTGCGCGGCCGTGTGACCGCGCGCATCGCGTCTGGTGAAAGCGTTATTGCGTGAGCACGGTCTCGGACGGGCGCTTGTTGAAGTCGCATTTGCCGGTGACCGTGTAGAAGAAGTCCGCGTTGGTCACGTCCGGGGATGGCGGGTTGTTGCCGCCGTCTTCCCATGCCTGCGTGCTCGGCTGGCCGCAGGGCACAGCCGTGAAGATGTCCACAGTCTTGCCGCTGGCGATCTGGGTGCCGTTCAGATACATGAAGTTCGACGTTTTCGGGTCGTTCGACTTCATTGTCGCCTTGGTTCCGGTGGTCACGTCCATCTGCAGGTAGAGCGCGTTCATCTTGCTTACGTCGATGGAGGCGCCGGTAGCACTCGCCACGTTCATGTTGCAACTTGTGTAGAGGTTGCCGTCCTTGAACGATCCGGCCGGCGCGTCTGCCTTCTTGGTGGTGCTGGTGCAGGTTTGCTGCTGCGCCACGACCGTGAAATTGCCCTTGTTGTCCGGCGTGAGCACGGTGGTGGTGCCGTAGCCTTTCGTGCCGCCCTTGCCGTTATACACGTAGGTGATCTGCATGAGCGGAACGGCGGTGCTTTGGCCGAACTGCGTGCCGTAAAGCGTGATCTTCTTGTCCCAGTATCCCGACGCCTTGTCGATCTTGAAACTGGCGTTCACCAGTGCCGGGTTCTTCTTCGCGCTGGTGGAAACGCCGATCGGCACGCTTTTGATCATGGCGAGGTTCATGAAATTGGTCGGCATCGAATAGCTGGCCGTGGCCGACAACGAGACGGACCCGTCCGCGCCGAACACGGCGGACTTCAGGGTGGCCGTGCCCTGGCCGCCATTTGCGATGAAGGCGCTTTGCAGGTTTGCCTGCCGGTCGGCATCGGTTGCGGTCTTGTCCATGGTGGTCAGCGACAGAACCGCCGCATCGAGCGCGTTCTGCATGGAGGCCTTGTCGGACACGGCCATGGTGTAATCCACCGACATGCCGACGGCCAGCACCAGCGGCACCAGGCCAATGGCAAAAACCGGCAGGAACGAACCGCGTTCGGACCTGGTGAACCGGCCACACATGTTGCGCATATTGCCCTCTTCGGCGAGACGTGGCGGGCAAACTAGCAGCGGGAAGCGAAAGGCTTGCTAATCGAATCGGTAAAGTTTTAGCGGCCACGCGCGATGCTTTGGCTCCCCGGCCTTGCGGCGCAATGGCCGCGAACCCGCCATATGCCGGCGCGCTTTGTGGACCGGCCGCTGAAATCCGGTTTCCAACTTGCGTGCGAATGCTTTATAGGCCGCGGCCATGACCACACCGCTCGACCACATCCGCAACTTCTCCATCGTCGCCCATATCGATCATGGCAAGTCCACGCTCGCCGACCGCCTCATCCAGATGACGGGGGCGCTGGACGCGCGCGAGATGGCCGGCAAGGAGCAGGTGCTCGACAACATGGACATCGAGCGCGAGCGCGGCATCACCATCAAGGCGCAGACCGTGCGCCTGAACTATCGCGCCAGGAACGGCGAGGATTACGTCCTCAACCTCATCGACACGCCGGGCCATGTCGACTTCGCCTATGAGGTGTCGCGCAGCCTCGCCGCCTGCGAGGGCTCGTTGCTGGTGGTGGACGCCTCCCAGGGCGTCGAGGCGCAGACGCTGGCCAATGTCTACCAGGCCATCGACAACGACCACGAGATCGTCGTGGTGCTGAACAAGATCGACCTGCCGGCCGCCGAGCCCGACCGCATCAAGGAACAGGTCGAGGAGGTGATCGGCATCGACGCCTCCCAGGCCGTGCTGATCTCGGCCAAGACCGGCATCGGCATCGAGGAGGTGCTGGAAGCCGTCGTCCATCAATTGCCGCCGCCGCGCGAGGGCGACCGCAGCGCGCCGCTGAAAGCGATGCTGGTCGACAGCTGGTACGACGCCTATCTCGGCGTCATCGTGCTGGTGCGCGTCATCGACGGCGTGCTGAAGAAGGGCCAGACCATCCGCATGATGGGCACCGGCGCGAAATATCCGGTCGAGCGCACCGGCTTCTTCACGCCCAAGATGGTGCAGGCCGACGAGATCGGCCCCGGCGAGTTCGGCTTCATCACCGCCTCGATCAAGGAAGTGGCCGACACCCGCGTCGGCGATACCATCACCGAGGACCGCCGCCCGACGCTTCAGGCGCTGCCGGGCTTCAAGCCGGCCCAGCCCGTGGTGTTCTGTGGCCTCTTCCCCGTGGACGCTGCCGATTTCGAGGATTTGCGCGCGGCCGTCGGCAAGCTGCGCCTCAACGACGCCTCCTTCTCCTACGAGATGGAGACCTCGGCCGCGCTCGGCTTCGGCTTCCGCTGCGGCTTCCTCGGTCTGCTGCATCTGGAGATCATCCAGGAGCGGCTGGAGCGCGAGTTCGACCTCGACCTGATCGCCACGGCCCCGAGCGTCGTCTACCAGATGCACCTGACCGACGGGCGCATGGTGGAACTGCACAACCCGGCAGACATGCCCGACCTGGTCAGGATCGACCATATCGAGGAGCCGTGGATCCGCGCCACCATCCTCACCCCGGACGATTATCTCGGCGGCATATTGAAGCTGTGCCAGGACCGGCGCGGCATCCAGGCCGACCTGTCCTATGTCGGCAAGCGCGCCATGCTGGTCTACGATCTGCCGCTCAACGAGGTGGTTTTCGATTTCTACGACCGCTTGAAGTCGATCTCCAAGGGCTACGC
The DNA here is from genome assembly GCF_032460275.1 of Mesorhizobium sp. SP-1A. Lineage (NCBI taxonomy): Bacteria > Pseudomonadati > Pseudomonadota > Alphaproteobacteria > Hyphomicrobiales > Phyllobacteriaceae > Mesorhizobium > Mesorhizobium sp. SP-1A. The sequence continues at coordinate 692,819 of NZ_JAVXZD010000001.1, forward strand.
CTCCTTCGACTATCACCTGACCGACTATCGCGAGGGCGACCTGGTCAAGATGTCTATCCTGGTCAATGACGAACCGGTGGACGCGCTGTCCATGCTGGTGCACCGCACGGCGGCGGAAAAGCGCGGTCGCGCCATGTGCGAGAAGCTGAAGGAACTGATCCCGCAGCACATGTTCAAGATCCCGATCCAGGCGGCCATCGGCGGCAAGATCATCGCCCGCGAGACGATCTCGGCGCTGCGCAAGGACGTGACGGCCAAGTGCTATGGCGGCGACGTGACCCGCAAGCGCAAGCTGCTGGACAAGCAGAAGGAAGGCAAGAAGCGCATGCGCCAGTTCGGCAAGGTGGACATCCCGCAAGAGGCGTTCATCCAGGCGCTGAAGATGGGGGATTGACGGGAGGGAGGATATCTCCTCGCCGTGCGTCCTCCTGGAAGCAAAAACTTCCACCCTTCGTGACGGGCCGAAATCGTGTCGCGAATTACGGCAAATATTCGGCGGAAATTGGGCCCGCATCACATAGGGTTTCTCTTCAGGAACTTAATTGATCCGGCGCTCGACATTGCCGGACGATTTTTTATTGCGCCGCACAATCACTTTAACTAGTTTTCCGGTCCCGCCGGTGGCGTAACGGGCTGGGTCGCCCGCCGGTTCGGTCTGTTCAGGGAGTTCGGCTTGACGGATTTGACGGTGACCCAGATGCGGTCCGAGGCCGCTTCGCTGCGGCCTTCCCGCGCGCGCGTCCTCTATCTCGACGGCTGGCGCGGCCTTTCCATCGCGCTCGTCCTCATCGGCCATTTCCTGCCGGTCCCCGGCATCAATCTCGGCCTGCTCGGCGTCGAGTTCTTCTTCGTGCTCAGCGGCCGGCTGATGGCCGAGATCCTGTTCATCGAGAACTATCCGCTCAAACCCTTCTTCAAGCGGCGTTTCGCGCGCATCTATCCCGCGCTCGTGGTGTTCGTGCTGGCCGGCATGGTGATCTTCGCCGGCACGTTCGTCGCCTATAAATGGAAGGCGGCGCTCACTGCGCTCACCTTCACCTACAATTATGTCGGCATCCTCATCAATCGGGCCGGCGCGCTCGACCACATCTGGTCGCTCTGCGTGGAGGAGCACGCCTATATCATGCTGGCGCTGGTGAGCGTCCTGGTCAGCCGGGGCCGGCTCGCGGCCGTGCTCGCCGTCTTCACCGTGGCGGCGATGGCCAGCGGCGCGGTTTCCTGGTGGGTGTTCGGGCTCGATTTCGAGGCGAGCTACTGGCGCACCGACACCCATGTCGCCTCGATCCTGGTCTCAGCCCTCATCTGCTGGCTGAAGACCTCTCCGCGCTGGAAGGTTTTGATGCAGGGTCGGTATCTCGCGCCGGTGGCCGCGCTCTGCGGCGTCGTCTTCTTCCTCGACGCGGTCCCGATGCCGCTGCATTACATCGTCGGGACCCTGTTCCTGGCGATCGCGGTCAACACGCTCGATTTCGCGCCGCGCGGCCTCACGGGCGTGCTCTCGCTGCGGCCGGCCGTGCAACTCGGCCTCTGGTCCTATTCGCTTTATCTGTGGCAGCAGCCTTTCTACAAATTCGTCTATTTCCAGGGCAGTCCGGTGCTGCCCATGCTGGCTCTCACCTTTCTGTGCGCGCTGTCGAGCTTCTATCTGATCGAACAGCCCGCCCGCCGCTGGCTGAACAGGAACTGGTGACGGCCCTCTGGGCCTGTGAAAGCGGGGCTCTGGCGATTTCGCTTCGCGCCGGCTTGGGCTAAGGGCTTGCGAAGCACCCGGCGGCCGAGGACGAGATCCGGCGTCGCAGGGGTGCGTCAAAGCAAAAAGATGGAACGGCAGCCGCTCCGCGGGGTCGTTGCCTTTGAAAACCGCTCAAGCCTGCCGGGACCGCCGCCATGAATTCCAGAACCGATCTTCTTCCCGCACAGGCGCCCTTGTTCCTCGGCATCGACACCGGCGGCACCTATACCGACGCGGTGCTGTGGTCCGAGGCGGGCGGCGCCAAGGGGCAGGAGGGCCGGGGCACGGTGCTGGCCAAGGCGAAGTCGCTGACCACGCGCCACGACCTGGCCGTCGGCATTTCCGGCGCTGTCGATGCGGTGCTGGAAAAGGCCGCCGTCGACCCGGCCAGGATAAAGCTGGTTTCGATGTCCACCACGCTCGCCACCAACGCGCTGGTCGAAGGGCAGGGCGGCCGCGTGGCGCTGGTCATGATCGGTTTTTCCGAGGAGGACCTCGCCCGCGACGGGCTGAAGAAGGCGCTCGGCACCGATCCGGTCGTGTTCTGTCCCGGCGGGCACGACGTCCACGGCAATGCCGGCGTGCTCGATCTCGCGGCGCTGGAGGCGGCGCTCCCGGAATTGGCCGGAACCGTGTCCGGCTTCGCCGTCTGCTCCTATTTCGCCACCCGCAATCCCGCGCATGAGCTCGCGGCCTGCGACCTCATCCGCGAGAAGACCGGCCTGCCGGTCACCTCTTCGCACGAGCTGTCCTCGAAGCTCGGCGGTCCGCGCCGGGCGCTGACCACCTTGCTCAACGCACGGCTGATTTCCATGATCGACCGGCTGGTCGCCGCGACGGAAGGGTTCCTGGGCAAGCGCGGCATCGCAGCGCCCCTGATGGTGGTGCGTGGCGATGGCGCGCTGGTTTCGGCCGCTTTCGCCCGCCGGCGGCCCATCGAGACGATCCTGTCCGGCCCGGCGGCCTCGCTGGTCGGCGCCCGCCATATGACCGGCCTGGACGACGCCGTGGTTTCGGACATCGGCGGCACCACGACGGACGTCGCCGTGCTGGACAAGGGGCGGCCGCGGCTCGATCCGGAGGGCGCCACGGTCGGCGGCTTCCGCACCATGGTCGAGGCGGTGGCGATGCGCACCTTCGGCCTAGGCGGCGATTCGGAAGTGGCCCTGCAGGAGGGGGTGCTGGACCCGCGCCTGATCCTCGGGCCTCGCCGCCTCGTGCCGCTGGCGCTGGTCGGCATGGCGCATGGCAAGGCCGTGACCGGCGAACTGGAGCGGCAGTTGCGCGCGCCCAACGCCGGCCGCATGGACGGTCGCTTCGCCTTCCGCACCGGCGTGCCGGAACGGCTCGCCGCCGGGCTCGGCAGTTCCGAGGCGCGGCTCTATGCCTCGATCACCGAAACGCCGCAGCCGCTCGACGCCCTGCTCGCCTCCAACGCGCAGAACGCGACGCTGAACCGGCTGGTGGCGCGCGGGCTGGTGCATGTCGCAGGCTTCACCCCTTCGGATGCCGCCCATGTGCTGGGCAGGCAGGCGAACTGGGATGCCGAGGCCGCCCGCCTGGGCGCCGAATTGTTTGCCCGCCGCCGCGACGGGCGCGGCCAGGCCATCGCGGCGACGGCCGAAGCGTTTTGCGAACGCGTGCTCAGGGCGCTCACCCGCTGGTCGGCCGAATACATACTGGAAACCGCCTTCTCGGAGGATGGGCTGGACGGTGCCGCCACCGTGGCGCATGCGCTGGTGCAGCGCGCGGTGGATGCGCATCCGGGCATCGCCCTGCTCACCGTGGCGCTCGACAGGCCCGTCATCGGCCTGGGAGCCTCGGCGCCGCTGCACTATGCCGGGCTGCCGCCGCTCCTCGGCAACAGATGCGTCGTGCCGGAAGACACCGACGTCGCCAACGCGCTGGGCGCCGTGGTGGGACAGGTGCGGGTCTCGGTGGAGGCGCGCGTCAGCCAGCCCAGGGAAGGGCTGTTCCGGGTCTCGTCCGGCGACACGATCCGCGATTTCACCGAGGAGGAACCGGCGCTTGCCGCGGCCGAGGCCGATATCCGCGCCATCGTGGTCGAGCGCGCGCGCAGCGCCGGCACCGACGAGGCCGAGATCGACATCGCCCGCGACATCCGCGCCTCCACGGTGGAGGGCCAGCGCATGTTCATCGAGGCGCATATCGTCGCGACCGCCTCGGGCAGGCCGCGCATCGCCGTCTAAAACGGTTGAGTGGGCGGGCACCGGGATTTGAAGCTCCGGAAGAATTGACCCCGGCCGGTTGACGTGCCAAAGCCCGCCGCAAGTAAAGGTCGCCGGCTCCTTTTCCGGCGACGGTTCTGGAGAATACTGATGACCGATCGCGTCGAGATCGCCGGCCTGAAGATCGCCCGCGAACTCCATGACTTCGTCAACCAGGAAGCGATGCCCGGCACCGGCGTGGACGCCGAGAAATTCTGGACCGGCCTTTCCGCCATCGTCCATGATCTTGCCCCGAAGAACCGGGCGCTCCTGAAGAAGCGCGACGACATCCAGGCCAGGATCGACCAGTGGTACCGGGAGCACGGCGCGCCGCATGACATGCGCGTCTACAAGGAGTTCCTGCGGGAGGTCGGCTATCTGCTGCCGGACGGGCCGGCTTTCCAGGTCGCGACGGAGAATGTCGATCCCGAGATCGCCGTGGTCGCCGGGCCGCAGCTTGTCGTGCCGGTGACCAACGCGCGCTACGCGCTGAATGCCGCCAATGCCCGCTGGGGTTCGCTTTACGATGCGCTGTACGGCACCGACGCCATTCCCGAAACCGACGGCGCGGAAAAGGGCAAGCGCTACAACCCCAGGCGCGGCGGGAAGGTCATCGCCTGGGCGAAGGATTTTCTGGACACCTCCGCGCCTCTGAAGGAAGGGTCCTGGGCAAATGCCGGCGCGCTTGCCGTGAAGGACGGGCAACTCGCCGTCGGCGAGACGGGCCTTGCCGATCCCGCTCAGTTCGTCGGCTATCGCGGCGAAGCGGCGAACCCGGAGGCGGTGCTTCTGGTCAGGAACGGGCTGCATGCCGAGATCGTGGTGAACCGCGATAGCGCCATCGGCAAGACCGATCCGGCCGGCATTTCCGATGTCGTGCTCGAGGCCGCCCTCACCACCATCCAGGACTGCGAGGATTCGGTTGCCGCCGTCGATGCCGAGGACAAGGTGGTGGCCTATCGCAACTGGCTTGGCCTGATGAAGGGCGACCTGTCCGAAAGCTTCGACAAGGGCGGCAAGACGGTGACGCGCCGTCTCAACCCGGATCGCGAATATACAAGGCCGGATGGCGGCAAGCTTCAGCTTCCCGGCCGCTCGCTGATGCTGGTGCGCAATGTCGGGCACCTGATGACCAATCCCGCCATCCTGCTGGAGGACGATACGGAAGTGCCGGAAGGCATCATGGACGCGGCGGTGACGGCGCTGATCGCCCTGCACGATGTCGGCCAGAACGGCCGCCGGGGCAATTCGCGCGCCGGCTCCATGTATGTCGTGAAGCCGAAGATGCACGGGCCCGAGGAAGTGGCCTTCGCGGTCGAGATCTTCGACCGGGTCGAGCGGCTGGTCGGCATGCCGCGCAAGACCATGAAGATGGGCATCATGGACGAGGAGCGGCGCACCACCGTCAACCTCAGGGAATGCATCCGCGCCGCCAAGGAGCGGGTGGTGTTCATCAACACCGGTTTCCTCGACCGCACCGGCGACGAGATCCACACCTCGATGGAAGCCGGCCCGATGATCCGCAAGGGCGACATGAAGCAGGCGGCGTGGATCGCCGCCTATGAGAACTGGAACGTCGACACCGGCCTCGAATGCGGGCTCTCCGGCCATGCGCAGATCGGCAAGGGCATGTGGGCCATGCCCGACCTGATGGCCGCGATGCTGGAGCAGAAGATCGGGCATCCCAAGGCCGGCGCCAACACCGCCTGGGTGCCGTCGCCCACGGCCGCCACGCTGCACGCCACGCATTACCACAGGGTCGACGTGAAGGCGGTGCAGGAAAGCCTGAAGGGACGGCAGAAGGCCCGGCTCGAGGATATCCTGTCGGTGCCGGTCGTCGTGCGCCCGAACTGGACCCCGGACGAGATCCAGCGCGAGCTGGACAACAACGCGCAAGGAATCCTCGGCTATGTCGTGCGCTGGATCGACCAGGGCGTCGGCTGCTCCAAGGTTCCCGACATCAACGACGTCGGGCTGATGGAGGACCGCGCCACGCTGCGCATCTCCTCGCAGCACATGGCCAATTGGCTGCATCACGGCATCTGCAGCGAAATCCAGGTGCGGGATTCTCTGCAGCGCATGGCGGCCATCGTCGATCTGCAGAACGCAGGTGATCCGCTCTACAAGCCGATGGCTCCCGATTTCGCCAATTCCATCGCTTTCCAGGCGGCCTGCGATCTGGTCTTCAAGGGGCGCGCCCAGCCGAACGGCTATACCGAGCCGATCCTGCATGCACGCCGGCTGGAATTGAAGGCAAAGGAGAAAGGCGCAGGCTCTTAGGTCTTGGCGGTGCCGTTTCCTCTCACCCCCCTCTGGCCCGCCGGCCATCTCCCGCTCAAGGGGAGTGAAGCGGAGCGTCGTCCTTGCCGATGATCTTGCTCGCCATCGACTGTTCGGCAAGTCTGTGCGCCGCCTGCGTCTACGATGCCGGGGCGGGTCGGGAGCTTGGCCGCTCCGTTCTGGACCTCGGCAAGGGACATGCCGAGCACCTGATGGCCGTGATCGAGGGGGCGTTGAAAAACGCGGAAAAGACCTATGCCGACCTCGGGACCGTGGCCGTTTCGGTGGGGCCCGGCTCCTTCACCGGTCTGCGCGTCGGTGTTTCGGCCGCGCGCGGGCTGGCCCTGGCGCTGAAAGTCCCGGCGATCGGCGTGACCACGCTGGAAGCGCTGGCCGCTGAGGCGCAGGATGCGTTTCCCGGACGGCCGGTTCTGGCCGCGCTGGATGCGGGCCGCGACGAGATCCATGCGGCATTCTACGAAAAAGATGGCACACTCACGCGCGGACCTGCCGCTTTCACCCTTGAGGACGCCACCGCCATGACCCGCGGCACATCTCCCGTACTGGCCGGCACCGCCGCGCGCCGCATCGCGGAGGCCGTCGGCGGCGGTCTCGACATCGGCCCGGCTGCGGCGACGGCGGACATCGCCGTCTATGCTCGCCTCGCGGCTGCGAAGCAGCCGGGAGAAAAGCCGCGCCCGGTCTATCTGCGCGAAGCGGACGCGAAGCCGCAGGCCGGTTTCGTGCTTCCGAGGAAGACGCCGTGAGCGATATGGCGCGGCGCGTCGACAATGGATGGGGCAGATGCGCGTTCCTTTCTTGAAGCCACGCCGCAGGGATTACGCGCTTTCGACGCTGAGGCTGGACGACAGCCCGGCCTTGGCCGTGCTCCATCAGGAGGATTTCGTGCGGCCCTGGGCCGAGAGCGAGTTCGCCACCCTGCTCGATCAGGAAACGGTTTTCGGCTTCGCCGCCCGCGAGGTCGGCCGGGGCGCATCCGCGCCGGTCGGTTTCGTGCTGGCGCGCGTCGCGGCCGGCGAGGGGGAAATCCTGACGGTCGCCGTCGCCCGTGCCCACCGCCGTCGCGGCCTGGGCTGGCGGCTCATGGATGCCGTGCTGCGCGAACTGCATGGCCAGCGCGCCGAGGCGCTGTTCCTCGAAGTCGACGAAACCAATGCGCCGGCCATCGCGCTCTATCGCGGGCTGGGCTTCCGCGAGGTCGGCAAGCGGCCGAACTACTACAAGTCGACCGAACACGGTCCCACCGGCGCGCTTGTCATGCGCCGCGATCTTCGCTAGCTGCCGCCTGGGTTCGGGAAGCGCAGATGATCGCGAAAATCAGGATCGGGCTGGCATTCGCCTTCATCGCCGCCACCACAACGGTGCTGGCGCTGCTGCAGGTGCTGACGTTGAAGACCGGCCTGTGGCGCGAAACGCTGATGCCGCGGCTGTGGCACCGCTGCATGGTGCGCGCCCTCGGCATTCGCGTCCACGCGCATGGCGCGCTGGCGAAGGAGAGGCCGCTTCTGGTCGCTTCCAACCATGTGTCCTGGACCGACATCGTCGTGCTGGGGTCTCTGGTGGACGTCAATTTCATCGCCAAGGCCGATATGGAAGGCTGGCCCCTGATCGGCTGGCTGTCCAAGCTTCAGCGCACCGCCTTCGTCGAACGGGAGCGGCGGCGCAGCTCCGGCAGGCAGGCGAGCGAGATCGGGCAGCGCATGGCCAGGGGCGACGCCATGGTGCTGTTCGCCGAAGGCACGACCGGCGACGGCAACGCCATGCTGCCGTTCAAGAGCACGCTGTTCGGCGCGGCCTCCATGGTCATTTCCGAAGGCGCGGGCGAAAAAGTGTTCATCCAGCCGGTGGCGATCGCCTATACGCGCCTGCACGGCGTGCCGATGGGACGCGCGCACCGCCCTCACGCCGCCTGGATCGGCGACCAGGATCTGGCCCCTCATCTGGTGGGCCTGCTGGCCGACGGCGCCATGGACGTGGAAGTGCATTTCGGCGAGCCGGTCGCCTTCACGGCGGAGTCCAGCCGGAAGGAGACGGCGAAACTGATCGAGCGCCGCGTGGCCGAGATGATGCAGGCTGCGCTGGCGGCGCCCCGTCCCAGCCGGTGAAGGTCGTGCTGCGATCGCGGAATCGTCTGTTGGTTTGCCGAAAAATGCTCTAGAAGCCGCTGCATGGAACTGGAAACGACCGCCCAGCAGGAAAAAAACGACGCCGGAACCGCCAGGAAGGTCTTCGTCAAGACCTATGGCTGTCAGATGAACGTCTACGATTCCCAGCGCATGACCGACGCGTTGGCGGCCGACGGTTATGCCCCGACCGACGTAATCGAGGATGCCGATCTCGTCCTGCTCAACACCTGCCATATCCGCGAGAAGGCGGCCGAGAAGGTCTATTCCGAACTGGGACGCATCCGCCAGCTCAAGGCCGCGCGCGCCGAAGTCGGCCGCGAGACGCTGATCGGCGTCACGGGCTGCGTGGCGCAGGCGGAAGGGCGCGAGATCGTGCGCCGGGCGCCGGTCGTCGATCTGGTCGTCGGCCCGCAGACCTATCATCGCCTGCCCGACATGCTGGCCAGGGTGCGCGAGGGCGGCAAGGTCGTGGAGACCGAATACGCCATCGAGGACAAGTTCGCGCATCTGCCGCAGCCGAAAAAGGCAGAAGTGGCGCGGCGCGGCGTGACCGCATTCCTTACCGTGCAGGAGGGCTGCGACAAGTTCTGCACCTTCTGCGTCGTGCCCTATACGCGCGGCTCCGAGGTTTCGCGCCCGGTGGCGCAGATCGTCGCCGAAGCCGAGCGACTGGCCGAGGCCGGCGTGCGCGAGGTGACCCTGCTCGGCCAGAACGTCAACGCCTGGCACGGCGAGGGACCGGACGGGAGGGAATGGGGGCTCGGCCGGCTGCTCTACCGTCTGGCCGAAATCCCGGGCCTGTCGCGGCTGCGCTACACCACCAGCCATCCGCGCGACATGGACGACGAACTGATCGAGGCCCACCGCGACCTCGCCGCGCTGATGCCCTATCTGCACCTGCCGGTGCAGTCCGGCTCCGACCGTATCCTCAAGGCGATGAACCGGCGCCATACGGCCGCCGACTATCTGCGCCTGATCGAGCGCATCCGCGCGGCGCGGGCCGACATCGCCATGTCGGGCGATTTCATCGTCGGGTTTCCGGGCGAGACGGACAAGGATTTCGAGGCGACGATGGAAATCGTGCGCGAGGTCGGTTACGCTTCGGCCTTCTCCTTCAAATATTCGCCGCGGCCGGGCACACCCGGCGCCGAGATGGGCGGCCATGTCGAGGAAGCGGCCAAGGACGAGCGCCTGCAGCGGCTTCAGGCGCTGGTCGCGGAACAACAACACGCGTTCACGGTTTCAATGATCGGCAGGACGATGTCGACGCTGATCGAGAAGCCCGGCCGCAAGGCCGGCCAGAAGGTCGGCCGCTCGCCGTGGTTGCAGCCTGTGATTGTTGATGAAAAGGCCGGCGGAATCGGCGACATTATCGAGGTACGAATCAAGGGAACGGGCCAGAACAGCCTGTTTGCCGAGCCGGCGTGAACCCGGCATCTGAGAGGAGAGACGGTTGAGCGCTGCCGACCTGAAGACCGTACCCCAATCCGGGGCCTCGGACATGGCGCATATCGTACTGACCTTCGACAACAACAAGCTCGCCAGCGCGCTGTATGGCCAGTTCGACGAGAACCTCGCAAGGCTCGAGCAGAAGCTCGGCGTCGATATCCGCTCACGCGGCAACCAGCTGACCATCAAGGGCGATCCGGTGGCGGCCGAGCAGGCGCGCCGGGCGTTGGACAGCCTTTACGAGATCCTCCAGAAGGGCGCCGATATCGGCCAGTCCGACGTGGACGGCGCCGTGCGCATGACCATCGCCGCCGACGACCAGCTCACCCTGCCCACGCTGGAGCGCAAGGGCCGCATGGCCGCGGCGCAGATTTCGACCCGCAAGAAGACGATCTACGCCCGCTCGCTCAACCAGGACGCCTATATGCGCGCGCTGGAGCGGTCCGAGATGACCTTCGGCATCGGCCCGGCCGGCACCGGCAAGACCTATCTGGCGGTCGCGCATGCGGCCATGTTGCTGGAGCGCGGCATGGTCGAGCGCATCATCCTGTCGCGGCCGGCGGTCGAGGCGGGCGAGCGCCTGGGCTTCCTGCCCGGCGACATGAAGGAAAAGGTCGATCCCTATCTGCGTCCGCTCTACGACGCGCTTTACGACATGATGCCGGGCGACAAGGTGGAGCGCGCCATCGGCGCCGGCGTCATCGAGATCGCGCCGCTCGCCTTCATGCGCGGCCGCACGCTGGCACACGCGGCCGTCATCCTGGACGAGGCGCAGAACACCACGCCCATGCAGATGAAGATGTTCCTGACGCGGCTGGGCGAGAATTCGCGCATGATCGTCACCGGCGACCCGACCCAGATCGACCTGCCGCCCAACACGCGCTCCGGTCTCGTGGAGGCGCTGCGGGTGTTGGACGGCGTGCCGGGCATCGTCACCGTGCGCTTCAACGACAGCGACGTCGTGCGCCATCCGCTGGTGGCCGAGATCGTCAAGGCCTATGACCGCGACGGCAAGGTCTCCCGCGGCCTTGCCGGCGAGAGCTGACGGCGGCGACCTGAAAAACCGCCGATGAACCAGACGCTTTCAGACGCGCCGCTCGACATCGATCTTTTCGTCGAGGCGGGTGCGTGGCCGAACGAGGCCGAACTGACGGCATTGGTCGAACGCGCGGCCGCCGCCGTTTTCGCCGAGACCGGGACCGGCCGCGCCGGCCGGTCGGAACTGAGCGTCGTCTTTTCCGACGATGCGGCGATCCGCAAGCTCAACGCCGACTGGCGCGACAAGGACAAGCCCACCAACGTCCTGTCTTTTCCGGCATTTCCGGAAAGCCGCGAAGGTCCGCTGCCGCCGATGCTGGGCGACATCGTGCTGGCGTCCGAAACCGTGGCGCGGGAAGCGGAACTGGAAGCCAAGCCGCTCGAGAACCATATCACACATCTGGTAATGCATGGCCTTCTGCACCTGCTGGGGTATGATCACGAGACGGACGTGGAAGCGGAAGAGATGGAAGCGGTCGAGCGCGCGGCGCTGGCCAGGCTTGCCATTCCCGATCCCTACGCGTAACTAAAAGTCAGCAACCGACCGGAACGAGATGAACGAGAGACCAGAGACTGCCGCCCAGATGGACGCCGGCAGCACACCAAAGGCTTCAGGCAAGCCTGAAGAAGACCCGAGTTCGAGTACCCAGTCCGGCGCGTCGGCAGAGCCGTCTTCCGCCGGACCTTCCATGTTCGGGCGCGTGCTCGGACTGTTCAGGCACCGCAACGGCACCAGCCTGCGCGAGGAAATCGCCGACGCGCTGGCCGAGGCGGCAGGCGGCGCGGAATCCTTCTCGCCCGGCGAGCGCGCCATGCTCAACAACATCCTGCGGCTGCGCGAGGTGCGCGTGGAGGACGTGATGGTGCCGCGCGCCGACATCGAAGCGGTGGAGATCGGCACCAGGCTCGGCGATTTGCTGGGCGTGTTCGAATCCTCCGGCCATTCGCGCATGCCGGTCTATTCCGAGACGCTGGACGATCCGCGCGGCATGGTCCACATCCGTGACGCGCTCGCCCACATCAACCGCGTCGCGCGCGTGAAGAAGGGCCGCGCCTCGCGCAAGGCGCCCGCGGCGACCGAACTCGACCTCACGCGCGTCGATCTTTCGCGCACCATCGGCGAACTGGACCTGATCCGGCCGGTGCTTTTCGTGCCGCCTTCCATGCTGGCGTCCGACCTGATGGGACGCATGCAGGCCACCCGCACGCAGATGGCGCTGGTCATCGACGAATATGGCGGCACCGACGGCCTCGCCTCCCTGGAAGACATCGTCGAGATGGTCGTCGGCGACATCGAGGATGAGCATGACGACGACGAGCCGATGATCACGCGCGTCGGCGACGGCGTGTTCATGGTCGACGGCAAGGCCGAGATCGACGACGTGGCCAAGATGATCGGCGAGGATTTCGCCGCCGGCGAGCATGGCGAGTCCGTCGACACCATAGGCGGCATGATCTTCAACACGCTGGGGCGGGTGCCGGCACGCGGCGAGGTGGTGCAGGCCATTCCGGGCTTCGAGTTCCACGTGCTCGACGCCGACCCGCGCCGCGTCAAGCGCGTGCGCATCGTGCAGAACCAGAAAGGCGGCCGGCGCAGGCCGATCCGCGCCGAGCAGGCCTGATCCGGCGTTTCAGGCCTGCGGCTTCCAAGCCAGGAGCCGCATCGCATTGGCCGTGACCAGCACCGTCGCACCCGTATCGGCCAGGATGGCCGGCCACAGCCCGGTGATCCCGACGACGGTCGTGACCAGGAACACCGCTTTCAGGCCGAGCGCGATCGTGATGTTCTGATGAATATTGCGCATCGTCCGCTTCGAGATCTCCACCATTCCCGCGGCATCCGCCACCCGTCCGTGCAGGATCGCCGCGTCCGCCGTCTCCAGCGCGACGTCGGTGCCGCCGCCCATGGCGATGCCGACATCCGCGGCGGCAAGCGCCGGCGCGTCGTTGATGCCGTCGCCGATCTTGGCGACGTTGAATCCCTGCTTCTTCAGGTCCATCACGATCTCCTGCTTGTCCTGCGGCAGGAGTTCTGAACGCACCTCGATGCCGAGCTGCCGGCCGATGGCTTCGGCGGTGCGGCGGTTGTCGCCGGTCAGCATCACCGTCTTGATGCCGGCGTCGGCCAGCATTTTCAGGCCGGGGCGGGCGTCCGGGCGCGGCTCGTCGCGCATGGCGATGGCGCCGGCGATCTCGCTCCCTGAAAGAAGCACCGACACCGTCTTGCCCTCGTCGTTCAGCGCCGCGATGCGGGCCGTCTGCTCGGCCGAAAGCGGGGACCGCTCGGCAGTCGCGGCGGGAGAGCCGAGGAAGACTTCCCGCCCGTCCAGCATGGCCGAGACGCCCTTGCCGCCATGCGCCTTGGCGTCGGCGGCGGCCGGCACCTCGATCTTTTCGTCCTCGGCACGGGCGAGGATGGCCCTGGCCAGCGGATGGCTGGACCCGGCCTCGACCGCCGCGGCGAGCCTCAGCACTTCCGCCTCGGGTGTCGCGAAGGCGACGACGTCCGTCACCTTGGGCTTTCCCTCTGTCAGCGTTCCGGTCTTGTCGAAGCAGGCCGCGGTGATCCGGCCGACATTTTCCAGCACCGCGCCGCCCTTCATCAGAAGGCCGCGCCGCGCGCCGGCCGAAAGGCTGGCCGCGATCGCCGCCGGAGTGGAGATGACCAGCGCACAAGGGCAGCCGATCAGCAGGATGGCGAGGCCCTTGTAGATCCATGCGTCCCATGCGCCGCCGAATGCGAGTGGGGGCACGATGGCGACGAGCGCCGCCACGACCACGACGCCGGGCGTGTAGTAGCGGGAGAAGCGGTCGATGAAGCGTTCGGTCGGCGCCTTGGATTCCTGCGCCTCCTCCACCAGCTTGACCACGCGGGCGATGGTGTTGTCCGCAGCCGCCGCCGTCACCTTGATGTGCAGGGCGCCGTCGCCGTTCACCGTGCCGGCGAAGACGGTGGCGTCCGGACCCTTGCGGACCGGCGTGCTTTCGCCGGTCACCGGCGACTCGTCGATGGTGCTTTCGCCCGAAACGATGATTCCGTCGGCCGCGATGCGGTCGCCGGGACGCACCAGCACGACCGCGTCCACCTCCACCTCCTCGGCGGGTGTTTCGACGGGCCTGCCGTCGCGCACCACCAGCGCCGTATTGGGCACGAGCTGCGTCAGGCCCTGGATGCTGGCGCGCGCCCTGCCGGCGGCCACGCCTTCCAGCAGTTCGCCCACCAGAAACAGGAAGACGACCGCCGCCGCTTCCTCCGTCGCGCCGATGAAGACCGCGCCGACGGCGGCGATCGTCATCAGCATCTCGATGGAGAAGGGCGTGCCCGAAAGCGCCGCCATGACGGCACGCCGGGCGATCGGCATCAGGCCGACCAGCATGGCGACGAGGAAGGCGACGCCTTCGACGGCCGGGAAGGCCTTGCCGATGCCATACGCTGCCACCAGGGCCAGGCCGCTGGCAATGGTCAGCAGGGCCTTGCGTGACCGCCACCACGGCACCGGCCTGGCCGCGGCGGCAGAGGGCGCGGCCGCCTGCGGCGGGGCATCGGAATGGCTCGCGCCATGGTTGTGTTCATTGCGCTCGGGGGCACCGTGCTCATGCCCGTGAGCATGAGCGCAGGTCGGGGCTGGCCCGGCCTGCGCCGCCGCGCCGGGCGCGAGCGGAAACACCTTGTAGCCGAGGCCCGTCACCTTGCGCTCGAGGACGGCAAGGTCGCTGCCGGCCCTGTGCCTGACCGTCATGGTGCCGGCCGTGGCGGAGACCGACACGTCCTCGACCCCTGCCACCCGCCGCGCCGCCGTGTCGATCTTGGCCGCGCAGGAAGCGCAGTCCATGCCTTCGGCGCGGTATCGGCTCTGGGTAACGGACTCGGCCATCATCCTGCTCCTTGCATTGGTCCGCCGAGACACTACTTCCTCTAGCGACTAGAGGAGCAAGGGCTGATGTCCGGAAATTTTTCCATCGGCGATGCCGCAAGGGAAAGCGGGGTGAAGGTTCCCACCATCCGCTACTACGAGCAGATCGGCCTGCTGCCGCCGCCGTCGCGCACGGAAGGCAACCGCCGGCATTATGAAAACGCCGACCTTCAGCGGCTTTCCTTCATCCGCCATGCGCGTGAGCTCGGCTTCGAGATAGAGGCCATCCGCACCCTGCTCGCCTTGCAGGACAGGCCGCAGCAATCCTGCGCCGAGGCCGACGGCATCGCGCGCGCCCGGCTGGCGGAGGTGGACCGGCGCATCGCCAGCCTCACCGCCCTGAAGGCCGAGTTGGAGAGGATGGTGGCGGGATGCCAGCACGGCAGGATCGCCGAGTGCCGGGTCATCGAGATCATGGCGGACCATGGCCTTTGCAGGCACCACCATCGCGACACCAAGGCCGCGGCAGCCGGCACGCGGGGCGAATCCCCGGCATAAGTTCCATCCTCGTTTGGAGCCTGATATATCTTCGGCCGCGTGATTCGCGCGACGTGAGAGCCCGATGGAGCGCCTTGGCGGCCGTATAATTCTGCTTTGGGGATGGCGCCGGGCGCTGGTGGCCTTTCTGGCCGGCGCGCTGGCCGTGCTGGGGCAGGCGCCTTATGATTTCTTCGCCGCCTGCTTCGTTTCCTTTCCCGTCCTGGTGCTGCTGATCGACGGCGCCGCCGGCGACCCCGGCGCCGGCGCGCTCAGGCGGCTGCGACCTGCCTTCGCCGTCGGCTGGTGGTTCGGCTTCGGCTATTTCCTCGCCGGCTTGTGGTGGATCGGCACCGCGCTTCTGGTCGAGGCCGACAGTTTCGCCTGGGCGCTGCCCTTCGCCGTCATCGGCATCCCCCTGGTGCTGGCCATCTTCTACGGCTTTGCCGTTGTGGTGGCGCGCGCCATGTGGAGCGGCGGCATCGGCCGCATCGCGGCGCTGGCCTTCGGTTTCGCCCTGGCCGAGTGGCTGCGCGGCTTCCTTTTCACCGGCTTCCCCTGGAACGCCATCGGCTACGCCGCGATGCCGGTGCCGCTGATGATGCAGGGCGTTTCCGTGGTCGGCATGAACGGCATGAACGCGCTCGCCGTCTTCGTCTTCGCCATGCCGGCCCTGCTGGTCAGCCGCCGCCACCTGCGCCTCGGCGCGGTGCTCGCGGTGCTGATCGTGGCGGCCGATCTCGGCTTCGGCTATCTGCGCCTGGCCGCGCCCGAGCCGGCCGGCGCGAAGCAGCTCGACGTGCGCATCGTCCAGCCCTCCGTCGACCTGGCGGAAAAGTGGGACGCCACGGTGCGCGACCGCATCTTCGCCACCATGCTGGCGCTGTCGTCGCAGCCGCCGCAGAAGGACCGCGCGAAGCCGCAGCTGATCATCTGGCCCGAAACCGCCGTCCCCTTCCTGTTCACGGAACGGCCCGACGCCCTGACCGCGCTTGGCGACATTTTGGCGGACGGGCAGATGCTGCTGGCCGGCGCGATCCGCGAGGAGGGGGCGGCATCGGGCGGCGGCGAAGAGCGCTACTATAATTCCGTCGTCGCCATAAACGATCGCGGGGAGATCGCGGACGCGGTGGACAAGGTCCATCTTGTGCCCTTCGGCGAATACATGCCTCTGGAAGGCCTGTTCCACCGGCTCGGCATCGACCAGTTCGTCGCCGGTCCGATGTCGCTTTCGGCCGGAACGCAGCGCCATCCGCTCGTGCTGCCGGGCGGCATCCGGGGCGTTCCCTTCATCTGCTACGAGGCGATCTTTTCCGGCCAGGTGGGAGTTGACGTTGCGTCAGGTGATATTATCTTGAATGTCACGAATGATGCGTGGTTCGGGAACACGCCTGGTCCCTACCAGCATTTCCGGCAGGCGCAGGTGCGGGCGGCCGAAAACGGCATGCCTTTGTTGCGGGCGGCCAATAACGGCATTTCCGCGGTGGTGGATTCCCGGGGGCGGGTAATCGACGCGTTGGCGATCGACGCAAGGGGGGTGATCGATGCTCATGTGCCGATATCGCGGCAAGCTACCATTTCGCCTGGTCAGCGGGGTATCAACGGCTACGCCGTAATGATGGTGTTTGCCGTCCTGGCATTCGCCACGACCGTTCGGCGAAGGCTACGGGCGAATTGACAGCTGATATATTAGAAATTCATATTGTAGCCGCTTCACAGTATAATATGAAGCGTGGCGGTCGGACGAGAGGGACTGGGGCCGCCGATTTTATTCCGGCGACCAAGACAAGAACAGATAAGCCGTTAGATCGGCGAGGAAAAAATGGTGGAAGAAAACAAGAAGAAGCCAAATCCGATCGACACGCATGTCGGCAGCCGCATCCGGCTGCGTCGCAATATGCTTGGCATGAGCCAGGAAAAACTCGGTGAAAGCCTGGGCATCACGTTCCAGCAGATTCAGAAATATGAAAAGGGCACCAACCGCGTCGGCGCAAGCAGGCTCCAGGCCATCGCGTCGATCCTCGGCGTGCCGGTGGCCTTTTTCTTCGAGGACGCCCCGGGCCAGGAATCCGCCGGCGGCCGTGGTTTCGCGGAGGACAGTTCGATGTCCTATGCCGCCGAATTCTGTTCCACGCCCGAGGGGCTTCAGCTCAACCGGGCGTTCACCCGCATCAGCGACCCCAAGATCCGCCGCCGGATCATCGATCTCGTGAAGTCGCTTTCCGACGAGGAAGGCGATTAAACGGCTTTTCCGACGAAGCGTCCCGATGGGGAGGGCGCTTGCCGCTGGAAGGGCCCGCAAGCCGGAATCCGGCCGCTTGCTGCCCGACGATTGGTAAAATCTTTCTTTATGGCCGGCAGTTTTGAACGCCGCAGAGGCGGCTTGCGCTTGACGACTCCCCGGAGTCGCCATTAACACGTGGCGCGCCAAGGTCCGCCCATGGCGGGCCGCTTTCAAGAGGGGACACCCGTGACGAGGCAGAACTATTTCTTCACTTCGGAATCCGTATCCGAAGGCCACCCTGACAAGGTTTGTGACCGCATTTCCGACGAGATCGTGGATCTGGTCTACCGCGAAGCCCGCAAGACCGGTATGGATCCGTGGAAAGTGCGTGTCGCCTGCGAGACGCTGGCCACCACCAACCGCGTCGTCATCGCCGGCGAAGTGCGTGTCCCCGAGACCCTTCTGAAGAAGGACAAGGACGGCAAGATCGTCACGGATGCCGCCGGCCATCCCGTCGTCAACCCGTCGAAGTTCCGTTCGGTCGCCCGCAAGGCGATCCGCGACATCGGCTACGAGCAGAACGGCTTCCACTGGAAGACCGCCAAGATCGACGTTCTGCTGCATGGCCAGTCGCCCGATATCGGCCAGGGCGTGGACAACGCCGCCGACCGCCAGGGCGAGGAAGGCGCTGGCGACCAGGGCATCATGTTCGGCTACGCCTGCCGCGAGACCCCCGACCTGATGCCGGCGCCGATCTACTACAGCCACAAGATCCTGGAGCTTCTGGCCGCCGCCCGCCACAAGGGCGAGGGCGAGGCCGGCAAGCTCGGCCCCGACGCCAAGAGCCAGGTCACCGTTCGCTATATGGACGGCAAGGCCGCCGAGGTCACCCAGATCGTGCTCTCGACGCAGCATCTCGACGGAAGCTGGGATTCCAAGAAGGTGCGCCAGGTCGTCGAGCCCTACATCCGCGAGGCGCTGGGCGACCTCAAGATCGCGCATGACTGCAACTGGTACATCAACCCGACCGGCAAGTTCGTCATCGGCGGTCCCGACGGCGACGCCGGCCTGACCGGACGCAAGATCATCGTCGACACCTATGGCGGCGCGGCGTCCCATGGCGGCGGCGCTTTCTCCGGCAAGGACACGACCAAGGTCGATCGCTCCGCGGCCTATGCCGCGCGCTACCTCGCCAAGAACGTGGTTGCCGCAAAGCTGGCCGACCGCTGCACCATCCAGCTCTCCTACGCCATCGGCGTGGCGCAGCCGCTGTCGATCTATGTCGATCTGCACGGCACCGGCAAGGTGGACGAGCCGACGCTGGAGCGTGCTCTGCGCGAGGTGATGGACCTGTCGCCGAGCGGCATCCGTCGCCATCTCGACCTCAACAAGCCGATCTACGCCAAGACCACGGCATACGGCCATTTCGGACGCAAGCCGGGCCGGGACGGTTCCTTCTCCTGGGAGAAGACCGATCTCGTCAAGGCGATCCGCGACGCTGTCTCCAGGGAAGAGGCGCTCGCCGCCTGATCGATGGCGAAGCCTGCCGTGGAAACCGAACCCAGGCGCAGCCGGGCAAGCGAGGCATTCTTCGGCCGGCGCCGCGGCAAGACCATCAGGCCGCAGCAGGCGGCCGCGCTGGAGGCGGGACTTTCCCGCCTTCGGCTCGATCTGTCGGTCGAGCCTCCCGCCGGTCTTTCCGGCCTGTTCGCCGCGGAGGTTTCGGGAATCCGGCTGGAGATCGGCTTCGGCGGTGGCGAGCACCTGCTGCACGAGGCTTCGACCCGTCCGGCCACCGGCTTCATCGGCGTGGAGCCCTTCGTCAACGGCATGGCCAAGATGATGAAGGCGCTGGCCGAACGGCCGCTGCACAATCTCAGGGTCTATGACGACGACGCCGTGCGCCTCCTCGACTGGCTGCCGGCAGCCTCGCTCGACGCCATCGATCTTCTCTATCCCGATCCCTGGCCGAAGAAGCGGCACTGGAAAAGACGTTTCGTCGGCAAGGCCAATCTCGACCGCTTCGCCCGCGTCCTCAAACCCGGCGGGCGCTTCTGTTTCGCGTCCGACATCGACAGCTACGTCAACTGGACCCTGCTCCATTGCCGCGCGCACGGCGCCTTCCAGTGGCAGGCGGCGGACGCTTCGGACTGGCATCGGCCTTATGAAGGCTGGCCGGGCACGCGCTACGAGGCCAAGGCCCTGCGCGAGGGGCGGCGGCCGGCTTATCTCACCTTCCTGCGCGCGTGAGCTCCGCGCCTTCGCGGTCGATCAAGCACAGGCTTGAAAGAGGCTGCGCAATCGTCTATATCACCCCTAAATTCTTGGTCGGTATGACGAAGAGTGGGTCCACCCGGTCCCGCTCTTTTTTGTTTCCTGCCGGACGAATGGCCGCTGGAACAGAAACGACGACACTGGTGACGGAAGCCGCATGACGGAAACCACAGGCGAGACGGGCGACGATCGCATCATCCGCGAAAGCGGCATCGACGCGCGCATCGCCAACATCGTGCAGCCCGTGCTCAAGGGCATGGGCTTCCGGCTCGTGCGGGTGCGGCTGTCGGGCCAGAACGGCCTGACGCTCCAGATCATGGCCGAGCGCGAGGACGGCACCATGACCGTCGAGGATTGCGAAGAGGTCAGCCGCGCGGTCTCGCCGGCGCTGGACGTCGACGATCCGATCGAGAAGGCCTATCATCTGGAAGTGTCCTCGCCCGGCATCGACCGGCCGCTGGTGCGCAGGTCGGATTTCCGCGACTGGACCGGCCATCTGGTGAAGATGGAAACGTCGACGCTGGTCGCGGATCGCAAGCGCTTCAAGGGCCGCATCGCCGAGGCCGACGACGAAGGCGTGCTGATCGAGCGCGATCAGGCCGTCTTCGGCGAGGAGCCGCGGGTGCGCGTTCCTTATGACGCGATCGCCGAAGCGCGGCTGATCCTCACCGACGACCTCATTCGCGACGCACTGTCGAAGGACAACAGGGCTCGCAAGCAAGCGAAGAAGCGCCATTCCGAAGACGGCGCTCAAGACGAAACCGAAGCAGAAGACAACGAAGCTGAAGATTGATCGGGCATCGCCGCAAGGCGGCGGCTCGCTCAGGGAGACGAAAATGGTTGTAAGCGCCAACAGGCTCGAACTCTTGCAGATCGCCGACGCGGTCGCGCGCGAGAAGTCGATCGACAAGGGCATCGTCATCGCCGCCATGGCCGACGCCATCCAGAAGGCGGCGCGCTCGCGCTACGGTCAGGAAACGAACATCCGCGCCGACATCAACCCGAACACCGGCGAGATGAAGCTGCAGCGGCTGATGGAAGTGGTCGAGAACGTCGAGGACTACGCCACCCAGATCGCGCTGTCTTCGGCGCGCGAGCGCAACCCCGACGCGCAGGTCGGCGACTTCATCGCCGAACAGCTTCCGCCCATGGATTTCGGCCGCATCGCCGCCCAGTCGGCCAAGCAGGTCATCGTGCAGAAGGTGCGCGAGGCCGAGCGTGACCGCCAATACGACGAATACAAGGACCGCATCGGCGAGATCGTCAACGGCACGGTCAAGCGCGTCGAATACGGCAACGTCATCGTCGATCTCGGCCGTGGCGAGGCCATCATCCGCCGCGACGAGCTGATCCCCCGCGAGAACTACAAATATGGCGACCGCGTCCGCGCCTATGTCTACGACGTGCGCCGCGAGCAGCGCGGCCCGCAGATCTTCCTGTCGCGCACCCATCCGCAGTTCATGGCCAAGCTCTTCACCATGGAAGTGCCGGAGATCTATGACGGCATCATCGAGATCAAGTCGGTCGCCCGCGATCCGGGTTCGCGCGCCAAGATCGCCGTGGTCAGCCGCGACAGCTCCATCGACCCGGTCGGCGCCTGCGTCGGCATGCGCGGTTCGCGCGTCCAGGCCGTGGTGGGCGAACTGCAGGGCGAGAAGATCGACATCATCCCGTGGTCGCCTTCGGCCGCCTCCTTCATCGTCAACGCCTTGCAGCCGGCGGAAGTCGCCAAGGTGGTCCTTGACGAGGACGCCGAGCGCATCGAGGTGGTGGTGCCGGACGACCAGCTGTCGCTGGCCATCGGCCGCCGCGGCCAGAACGTGCGCCTGGCTTCGCAGCTGACCGGCTGGGATATCGACATCCTGACGGAGCAGGAGGAGAGCGAGCGCCGCCAGAAGGAGTTCGTCGAGCGCTCCAACCTGTTCATGGAAGCGTTGGACGTGGACGAGATGGTCGGCCAGGTGCTGGCTTCCGAAGGCTTCACCAGCGTCGAGGAAGTCGCCTATGTGGACGCCGACGAAATCTCGTCCATCGACGGCTTCGACGAGGACACCGCCAGCGAGATCCAGACCCGCGCCCGCGAATATCTGGAGAAGATCGAGGCCGAGCACGACGCCAAGCGCAAGGAACTCGGCGTCAAGGACGAACTGCGCGAGATTCCCGGCATCACCACCGCGATGATGGTGACGCTCGGCGAGGACGGCGTGAAGACCGTCGAGGATTTCGCCGGCTATGCCGCCGACGACCTCGTCGGCTGGAAGGAGCGCAAGGACGGCGAGACCAAGGTGTTCCCCGGCGTGCTGGCCGAGCACGGCGTTTCCCGTGCCGATGCCGAGCAGATGGTGCTGGCCGCCCGCCTGAAGGCCGGCTGGATCACCGAGGAAGAGGCTCAGGCCGAAGCCGAGGCCGCGCAGGCCGAAGCTGCCGGCGCGTGACATGAGGCCCTTCGGAGCGACCCTTGGCCGAGATGAACGATCGCACCTGCATCGTCACGAGGAAGACCGCCGAGCCGGATGATCTGATCCGGTTCGTGGTCGGCCCGGATTCGGCCGTCGTCCCCGATCTCAAGAGAAACCTGCCCGGCCGCGGTTGCTGGGTGAGCGCCCAGCGCCTACATGTGGACAAGGCCGCCGCAAAGGGGCATTTTGCCCGCGCCTTCAAGCGACAGGTGGCCGTGCCCCCCGATCTCGGAGCCATGGTCGATCGCCTTCTGGCCAGGGCCGCGCTCGGATCGCTGGGGCTGGCGCGCAAGGCCGGCGCCGTTGCCTTGGGCGCGGCCAAGGTCGAGACCACGGTGCGGTCCGGCAAGGCCATACTGGTGCTGCATGCCCTCGAGGGCGCGGAAGACGGCATACGCAAGATCACCCAGGCGCGCCGCGCCATGGTGCATCTGGGCGGTCCGGCCATTCCCGCCTACAAACTTTTTGCCGAAGCCGAATTGGGTTTGGCATTGGGGGGCACAAATGTGATACATGCTGCCGTTCTCGCGACAGACGCGGGCAGGGCGGCTCTCAAGCGCATGGTTGCGCTCGACCGCTACCGGGGCGGTTCCCCGGACGATCTGGCAATGCTTGCGGCCGTTGCCGGCGCAGACGACGCCGCAGAGGATTTGGAATGAGCGATACGAAATCGGGCGATGACAAGACTTTGAGCGTGACGCCCAAGAAGACCCTGACGTTGAAGCGCCCCGGTGTGGAGCAGAGCACCGTGCGGCAGAACTTCTCGCATGGGCGCACCAAGTCGGTGGTTGTGGAGACCAAGCGCAAGTTCGTGAAGCCCGGCGAGAAGCCGGAGCCGACGGCGCAGACCGTCTTCGCGCCGCGGCAGCCCGCCGCTCCCGCCCCGACGCCCGCTCCCGCTCCCGCCCCGAGGCCCGTCCAGCAGGAAGCGCGTCGCCCGGCGCAGCCTGCCGCGCCGGAGCGCGGCGGCATGGTGCTGAACGAATTGTCGCGTGGCGAGATGGAAGCGCGCCGCCGCGCGCTCGAGGGTTCCCAGGCCCGCGAGGCCGAGGATCGCGCCCGCGCGGCCGAGGACGCCAAGCGCCGCGTCGAGGAAGAGGAGCGCCGCAAGCGCGAGCGCGAGGAATCCGCCCGCCGGCAGGCGGAGGAGGAGGCCCGCATCCAGGCCGAGGCCGAGTCGCGCCGCCGCGCCGAGGAAGAGGCGCGCCGCCGTGCGCCCCAGACGGCCGAGGAAGTCGCCGCGGACGCGGAAGAGCAGCCAAAGGCGCGCACCGCCGGCCGCGGCGCCGCCGCGGTGCCGCCGCGCCGCATCGTTACGCCGGAAGCTGCCCGTCCCGCCAAGAGCAAGGCCGACGACGACCGTCGCCGCGGCAAGCTGACGCTGAACACCGCGCTCTCGTCCGAGGACGGCGATGCGCGCTCCCGCTCGCTTTCGGCCATGCGCCGGCGGCAGGAGAAGTTCAAGCGCGCCATGCACCAGGAGCCGCGTGAGAAAGTCGTGCGCGAAGTGACGATCCCGGAGACCATCACTATCCAGGAACTGGCGCAGCGCATGTCCGAGCGCGCCGTGGACGTGGTGAAGTTCTTCATGAAGCAGGGCCAGATCATGAAGCCGGGCGACGTCATCGACGCCGACACGGCGGAACTGATTGCCGGAGAATTCGGTCACACCGTCAAGCGCGTTGCCGAATCCGACATCGAGGAAGGCCTGTTCAACATCGCCGACAATCCCGAGGACCTGGTGTCCCGGCCTCCGGTGGTCACCATCATGGGCCACGTCGATCACGGCAAGACCTCGCTGCTCGACGCCATCCGCCACGCCAATGTGGTGTCCGGCGAAGCGGGCGGCATCACCCAGCATATCGGCGCCTATCAGGTCGAGCAGAACGGCCAGAAGATCACCTTCATCGACACGCCCGGTCACGCCGCCTTCACGGCCATGCGCGCCCGCGGCGCCCAGGCCACCGACATCGCCGTCCTGGTGGTGGCGGCCGACGACAGCGTGATGCCGCAGACGATCGAATCGATCAGCCATGCCAAGGCGGCCGGCGTGCCGATCATCGTGGCCATCAACAAGGTCGACAAGCCGTCGGCCGATCCCCAGAAGGTGCGCACGCAGCTCCTCCAGCACGAGGTGTTCGTGGAATCGATGGGCGGCGAGGTGCTGGACGTCGAGGTCTCGGCCAAGACCGGCCAGGGCATCGACCGGCTGCTGGAGGCGATCCTGCTGCAGGCCGAAATCCTCGACCTCAAGGCCAATCCGGACCGCACCGCCGAAGGCGTCGTCATCGAGGCGCGCCTGGACAAGGGCCGCGGTCCCGTTGCAACCGTGCTGGTGCAGACCGGCACGCTGCTGCCGAGCGAGATCCTGGTGGCCGGCAACGAATGGGGCCGCGTGCGCGCGCTGGTCAACGACCGTGGCGAGCATGTCGCGGAGGCGCCGCCTTCCATGCCGGTCGAGGTGCTCGGCCTGCAGGGCACGCCGCGCGCCGGCGACCGCTTCGCCATCGTCAACAACGAAGCCCGCGCCCGCGAGATCACCGAGTACCGCCAGCGTCTGGCGCGCGACAAGGCCGTCGCCAAGCATGCCGGCCAGCGCGGCTCGCTGGAGCAGATGATGTCGCAGTTGCAGGCGACCGGCGTGAAGGAATTCCCGCTGGTCATCAAGGGCGACGTGCAGGGCTCCATCGAAGCCATCGTCACCGCGCTGGAGAAGCTGGGCACCGACGAGGTGAGGGCGCGCATCGTCCATGCGGGCGTCGGCGGCATCACCGAGACGGACGTGTCGCTGGCCGAGACGTCCGGCGCCGTGATCATCGGCTTCAACGTGCGCGCCAATGCGCAGGCACGCACCGCCGCCGAACAGGCCGACACCGAGATCCGCTACTACAGCATCATCTACAGCCTCGTGGATGACATCAAGGATGCGATGTCGGGCCTGCTGTCGCCGGAACGGCGCGAAACCTTCCTCGGCAATGCCGAGATCCTGGAGGTGTTCCACATCACCAAGGTCGGCAAGGTCGCGGGTTGCCGCGTCACCGAGGGCAAGGTGGAGCGCGGCGCCGGCGTGCGCCTGATCCGCGACAACGTCGTCATCCACGAAGGCACGCTGAAGACCCTGAAGCGCTTCAAGGACGAGGTTCCGGAAGTTCCGGCCGGCCAGGAATGCGGCATGGCCTTCCAGAACTACGAGAACATCCAGGTCGGCGACGTCATCGAGTGCTTCCGCGTCGAGATGGTGACGCGTACGCTCTAGGCGCCCGCCGGAGACAAACTGCGAAGGCGGCCGGTCGGCCGCTCCATATTCCATTGAAACATGCGGCGCGGTTTGAACCCGCGCCGCACGATTTCAGGACCGATAGACATGCCCCGTTCTGCCAATTCCGGACCTTCCCAGCGCATGCTGCGCGTCGGCGAGCAGGTTCGCCATGCCTTGTCCGATCTGCTCCAGCGCGGCGAGGTCAGCGACGACCTCATCGAGAACACGGTGATTTCCGTGTCGGAGGTGCGCATGTCGCCGGACCTCAAGATCGCCACCGCCTTCGTGGCGCCGCTCGGCGCAAGGGACGATGCCGCCGTGATTTCGGCGCTCAACCGCCATGCCCGCTTCATCCGCGGGCGCATGTCGCCGGCGCTGAGGCAGATGAAATACATGCCGGAGTTCCGCTTCCGGCTGGACACCAGCTACGACAATTTCCAGAAGATCAACGAGTTGCTGCATTCGCCCGAGGTCGCGCGCGATCTGGGCCACGATGACGGCGGGCAGGAAGACGAGGACAAGAACTAGTGGCGCGGCGCGGTAAGAAGAAGGGCCGGCCGGTTTCCGGCTGGCTGGTCCTGGACAAGCCGGTGGGCATGGGCTCGACCGAGGCCGTTTCGAAGGTGAAATGGCTGTTCCAGGCCGAGAAGGCGGGCCATGCCGGCACCCTCGATCCGCTGGCCTCCGGCATGCTGCCGATCGCGCTGGGGGAGGCGACCAAGACGGTTCCCTACGTGCAGGACGGCGCCAAGGTCTATCGCTTCACGGTGGCCTGGGGCGAGGAGCGTTCGACCGACGACCTCGAAGGGCCGGTCACGAAAAGCTCCGGCAACCGCCCCTCACAGTACGATGTCCGTGCGCTGCTGCCCAAATACACCGGCGTCATCATGCAGACCCCGCCGCAATTCTCCGCCATCAAGATCGCCGGCGAGCGCGCCTATGACCTTGCCCGCGAGGGCGAGACGGTCGAGATACCGGCGCGCGAGATCGAGATCGGCCGGCTCGACATCATCGCGCATGAGGACGGCCGAACCCTGTTCGAGGTCGAATGCGGCAAGGGCACCTATGTGCGCTCGCTGGCGCGCGACATGGGCCGCGACCTCGGCTGCTTCGGCCACATCGCCGACCTTCGGCGCACCGTGGTCGAGCCGTTCACGGCCGAGGATTTCGTCACCATCGAGGAACTGGAGGCGGCGAAGCCTGCGCCTCCGGAGGAGGGCGAGATGCCCGCGCCCGACCGCTATGCCGCACTCGACGGCTTCCTGCTGGACACCTCGCTCGCGCTCGAATGCCTGCCTCAGATCGTCGTCGGCGACGACGCCGCCCACAAGATCAGGCTCGGCAATCCGGTCATCGTGCGCGGGCGCGACGCCCCCGTCGAGGCGGAAGAGGCTTGCGTGACGGCACGCGGCCGGCTCGTGGCCATCGGCGCCATCGAGCAGGGCATGTTCAAGCCCAAGCGCGTCTTTGCCGGGTGATTTTTGGGGCCGGGTGATTTTTGGGGCCAAGTGACATTTTGGGCCGGGTGACATGTGAACGCCACGCTGTAAGTTTGGCCGGAACGGGCAACTGAGGTCGGCATGGCGAAAACAGGCAGGGCGGGCAGGCGCGGTACGCTGTCCGGGGTACGCAGGCTGCCGGTCGGCGCGTCCCCGGGCACGCTGATTGCCGATCCCAACGCAAACCCGACCGAACTCTGCCTGACCCTCATCTCGCCGGACAGGTTCAAGACCATCCGCAACGCCGGCCTGTCCGACATCGTCCGGCACGCCGACCGCTGGCCGGTCCTGTGGCTCGACTGCGTCGGCCTGGCCGACGTCACGCTGATCGGGGAGATTGGCAAGATCTTCGGCCTGCATCCGCTGGCGCTGGAGGACGTGGTCAACACGGGCCAGCGGCCGAAGGCCGACTTTTACGACGACCATGCCTTCGTGGTGCTGCGCATGATCGATGACGCGACCCAGCATCGCTACGAGCAGATTTGCGTTTTCTTCGGCGAGAAATTCGTCGTCACCTTCCAGGAGCGTCAGGGCGATCCCTTCGATCCCGTGCGCCGCCGCATCGAAAGCTCCGAGCCGAACAGGTTGCGCTCGCGCGGCGCCGACTATCTGGCCTACGCCCTGATCGACGCCATCGTGGACAGCTATTTTCCGCTGGTCGATGCGGCGAGCGACGACATCGACAGGATCGACGAAGACGTGCTGCGCAATCCGGAAAAGCCCCAGATGCAGCAGCTTCACCAGATGCGGCGCGAGATCCTCACGCTGAAGGGCGTGCTGTGGCCCTTGCGGGACGCGCTGGCGGCGCTGATCCGCAACGACGAGCCCTTCGTGCGGCCGGAGACCAAGGTCTTCTTCAACGACACGCTCGACCATGCGGTGCGCCTGATCGAACTGGTCGAGACGCAGCGCGACACGCTGAGCGGCCTGATCGACATGCACCTGTCGCTCAGCCAGGCGCGCACCGGCGACGTCATCTCCGTGCTGACCATCGTTTCGGCCATCTTCATCCCGCTGACCTTCCTGGTCGGCGTCTGGGGCATGAATTTCGATAGCCAGGCGTCGCCCTGGAACATGCCGGAACTGCATTCCTATTACGGCTATCCCGCCGCGCTGATCTTCATGTTCCTGGTGGCGGTCGCACTGTTCAGCTATTTCAAATGGAAGAAATGGCTGTAGTCCTTCCTCGCTTCTGGCGAGAGCAGATGCGGGCCGCAAAGCCGGCTTGCGGAATCGGGCTGGCTTTTTGCAATGAATTGCACTATATGCGCCGCAACATCGCGCTGTTTTACGCGATGTGCACCGGCCCCTGCTGGACGACATCCCGGCCGTGGGCGTCCCGTTTCCTCCAACATATAAGGAAAAGCACGATGTCGATCACTGCCGAACGCAAGAAGGAATTGATGGGCGAGTTTGCCACCGCCAAGGGCGACACGGGTTCGCCGGAGGTGCAGGTCGCCATCCTTTCGGAGCGTATCAAGAACCTGACCGAGCACTTCAAGGACCACAAGAAGGACAACCATTCCCGCCGTGGCCTGCTCGCCCTCGTCTCCCAGCGCCGCAGCCTGCTTGACTATCTCAAGCGCAAGGACGACGCGCGCTACCAGACGCTGATCGACAAGCTCGGTCTGCGCCGCTGACGAAATCGACCGGCGGGCCTTCACCGAGGGCCCGCCGGTCGCGCATTGGTCGGCCGGAAGGCCGCCTGACTGGTTTCCGGCAGCACAGGGTTGCCAGGAACCGCCCCATGGACGGTCATGGGGCAGGATTGCAGGACGCTCGGCGCGGCCGCCGCCGCATGAAATCGAGCTTCCCGTTGTCTTGCCCGTGGCTGCCCGAAGGAAGCCAGGAAAGGGGGAAGCGTCCACATTTCGGTGGCGCGGCCCTTTCCGCATATGAAGGACAGGACATGTTCAACCAACACAAAGTGGAAATCGAATGGGGCGGGCGTCCGCTCGTTCTGGAAACCGGCAGGATCGCGCGTCAGGCCGACGGCGCCGTGCTCGCCACGTATGGCGAAACCGTGGTGCTGGCCACCGTCGTTTCCGCGAAGGAGCCGAAGCCCGGTCAGGACTTCTTTCCGCTGACCGTCAACTACCAGGAAAAGACCTATGCCGCCGGCAAGATCCCGGGCGGCTATTTCAAGCGTGAGGGCCGTCCCTCCGAGAACGAGACGCTGGTCTCGCGCCTCATCGACCGGCCGATCCGCCCGCTCTTCGCCGACGGCTACAAGAACGACACCCAGGTCATCATCACCGTCGTCCAGCACGATCTGGAAAACAATCCCGATATCGTCTCGATGGTTGCGGCTTCCGCTGCGCTGACGCTCTCCGGCGTGCCGTTCATGGGCCCGGTCGGCGGCGCCCGCGTCGGCTACATCAACGGCGAATATGTGCTGAACCCGCACATCGACGAGATGCCGGAATCCAAGCTCGACCTCGTCGTCGCCGGCACGTCCGACGCGGTCATGATGGTCGAGTCCGAGGCGAAGGAGTTGTCCGAAGAAGTGATGCTCGGCGCCGTCACGTTCGGCCACAAGGGCTTCCAGCCGGTCATCGAGGCCATCGTCAAGCTGGCTGAGGTCGCCGCCAAGGACCCGCGCGACTTTACCTCGCCGAGCTACGACGAACTCGAGGGCGAGATGCTGAAGATCGCCGAGAGCGATCTGCGCGCCGCCTACAAGATCACCGACAAGCAGGCCCGCTACGCCGCCGTCGACGCCGCCAAGGCCAAGGTCAAGGCGACGCTGCTGCCTGAGGGCGAGGAAGCGCCGAAGTGGACTGCCGAGCAGGTGGCCACCGTGTTCAAGGAACTCCAGGCCAAGATCGTGCGCTGGAACATCCTCGACACCGGTTCGCGCATCGATGGCCGTGACCTCAAGACCGTGCGCCCGATCGTGGCCGAAGTCGGCCTGCTGCCGCGCACCCACGGCTCGGCGCTGTTCACCCGTGGCGAGACGCAGGCGATCGTGGTCGCCACGCTGGGCACCGGCGAGGACGAGCAGTTCATCGACGAGCTGACCGGCACGCGCAAGGAAACCTTCCTGCTGCACTACAACTTCCCGCCCTATTCGGTCGGCGAAACCGGCCGCATGGGTTCGCCCGGCCGCCGCGAGATCGGCCACGGCAAGCTCGCCTGGCGCGCCATCCACCCGATGCTGCCTTCGGCGGACCAGTTCCCCTACACGCTGCGCGTGGTCTCGGAGATCACCGAGTCCAACGGTTCGTCCTCGATGGCGACCGTGTGCGGCACCTCGCTGGCGCTGATGGATGCCGGCGTGCCGCTGGCCAAGCCGGTCGCGGGCATCGCCATGGGCCTCATCAAGGAAGGCGAGCGCTTCGCGGTGCTCTCCGACATCCTCGGTGACGAGGATCACCTCGGCGACATGGACTTCAAGGTGGCCGGCACCGCCGGCGGCATCACCTCGCTGCAGATGGACATCAAGATCGACGGCATCACCGAGGAGATCATGCAGGTCGCTCTCGGCCAGGCCAAGGACGGCCGCCTGCACATCCTCGGCGAGATGGCCAAGGCCATCACCGGCGCGCGCGCCGAACTCGGCGAGTTCGCCCCGCGCATCGAGGTCATGCACATCCCGACCGACAAGATCCGCGACGTGATCGGTTCCGGCGGCAAGGTCATCCGCGAGATCGTGGAAAAGACCGGCGCCAAGATCAATATCGAGGACGACGGCACGGTCAAGATCGCCTCGTCCAACGCCAAGGAGATCGAGGCGGCCAAGAAATGGATCCACACCATCGTGGCCGAGCCGGAAGTGGGCGAGATCTACGAGGGCACGGTGGTCAAGACCGCGGACTTCGGCGCCTTCGTCAACTTCTTCGGCCCGCGCGACGGTCTGGTCCACATCTCGCAGCTCTCCAACGAGCGCGTCGCCAAGACCACCGACGTGGTCAAGGAAGGCGACAAGGTCTGGGTCAAGCTCATGGGCTTCGACGAGCGCGGCAAGGTGCGCCTGTCGATGAAGGTGGTCGACCAGGCCACCGGCAAGGAGATCGCCAAGGAGAAGAAGCAGGAAGGCGAGGAAACCGCCGCCTGATAGCGACTCGCCCCTCCTCTCGTGAGGAGGTTGCGAACGAAATGAGCGGGGTGGGGTGGCATGAAGCGACCCCCACCCCGTATTGCAATCTGCGCTTCTCTTTGATCGCGCGCCGACCCTCGCCACAAGGGGGAGGGTGGAAGGCAGCCCCCCATGACCGCCGACTCTCTCAAGACGCTGTTTCATCCATTCGAGGCCGGTCTTCTTCCACTTCCGCGGAAGGGCGCGCGCGTCCTCTTTCTCGGCGCCGAGCCGGGGTTCCGGCTGCCGGAAGGCTTCGAGGGCGAAATGCATCTGGCACAGGGCTTCAGGCCTGACTATCGGGCGCTCACGGCCGCACGATATGCCGTGACGCCCCGGCCGGAAGGCGAAAGCTACGACGTCGCGCTGCTGCTTGCAGGCCGCCATCGGGGCTGGAACGAATTGCGCGTTGCCGAAGCCATGCGCCGCGTGGCGCCAGGTGGCCTGATCGTCGTGGCCGGCGGCAAGGACGACGGCATCGCATCCCTGCGCAAGCGGCTGGGCCTGCTGGTGCCGCTCGGCGGACACAGCCCCAAATATCACGGCGTCGCCTTCTGGTTCGCCAACCCGGACGGCGCGGAGGCGGCGGACGCGCTGGAAAGCGCCAATCCCGACATGCTGGTGGACGGGCGCTTCCGCACGCGGCCCGGCATGTTTTCCTTCGACCGGGTGGATGCCGGCTCACGGCTTCTGGCCGGACACCTTCCCGGCGACCTGCGCGGCCATGTCGCCGATTTCTGCGCCGGCTGGGGTTTTTTGGCCGCCGAGGTCGCGGAGCGGTCTCCCGCCGTCTCTTCGCTCGATCTCTACGAAGCCGATTTCGAGGCGCTCGATGCGGCAAAGCTCAATCTTGCAGGCACCGGCCCGCAGAAGGAGTTCTTTTGGGTCGACCTCGCGCGCGAGGACGTCGGGCGGCGCTACGACGCCGTCGTCATGAACCCGCCTTTCCATCAGGGCCGCGCTGCGGAACCGGAACTGGGCGCGGCCATGATCCGCGCGGCGGCGAAGGCGCTGAAGCCCGGAGGGCGGCTGTTCCTGGTGGCCAACCGGCAACTGCCCTACGAGCAGGTCCTTGCCGCGGCTTTCGCGCAATATCATGAGGTTGTGCGGGACAACGGGTTCAAGGTGCTCGCCGCACGCCGCTGACTTTTCCGCGCCCGATGCAGATAGGCGATGTGCTCTTCCCGCATGTAGAACTGGGCGAGCGCCCGCCTCATGGATGCGGACCGGTGTTTTTGCCCTAAACAGGAGGCTTGCGCGACCGCAAAGCCGGCTGCCTATTGACGCCGAGCGCCTGTGCCGCATCCGTATCGATGCCGGACGGTTAATCCTTGTCGCTGTCCATGCGTTTGAGTTCCTGCAGCGTCGGCATGGAAACGACATGGTAGCCGGAATCCACATAGTGGATTTCCCCGGTGACGCCGGACGACAGGTCCGACAGCAGGTACAGCGCCGAACCGCCGATCTCGTCGATGGTGATGTTGCGCCGCAGCGGCGAATTGCGCTGCTGGTAGGAGAACATGTGGCGCGCGTCGGAGATGCCCGCGCCCGCAAGCGTGCGCACCGGCCCGGCCGAGATGCCGTTGACGCGGATGCCGCGCGGACCGTAGTCGTTGGCGAGGTAGCGCACGCTGGCCTCCAGCCCGGCCTTGGCCACGCCCATGACATTGTAGTTCGGCATCACCCGGACCGAGCCGGCATAGGTGAGCGTGAGCATCGCGCCGCCGTCCTGCATCAGCGCGGCGGCATGGCGCGCGACCTCGGTGAAGGAATAGCAGGAGATCACCATGGTGCGGATGAAGTTCTCGCGGCTGGTGTCGGCGTAGAGGCCCTTCAGTTCGTTCCGGTCGGAGAAGCCGATGGCGTGGACGATGAAATCCAGGCCGCCCCAGCTCTTTTCCAGGGCCTCGAAGGTGGCGGCGATGGACGCGCTATCCTCGACGTCGCAGGGAAGCAGCAGGCCGGCGCCGATCTGGTCGGCCAGCGGCTTCACGCGGCGGCCGAACGCATCGCCCTGATAGGTGAAGGCCAGTTCAGCGCCCTGTTCGGACAGCTTGCGCGCGATGCCCCAGGCAATCGAGTGGTCGTTGGCGACCCCCATGACGAGGCCGCGCTTGCCCTTCATCAGTCCTTCCATGACGGCGGTCCTTATGCGGTGTAGCGCTGGAAGACCAGCGTTGCGTTGGTGCCGCCGAAGCCGAAGGAGTTCGACAGCACCGTGTCGATCCTGGCGTCGTCGATGCGCTTGCGCACGACCGGCATGTTCTCGAACTCGGGGTCGAGCTCGGTGATATGGGCGCTTTCGCCGATGAAGCGGCCCTGCATCATCAGGATCGAATAGATCGATTCCTGCACGCCCGCCGCGCCCAGCGAATGGCCCGTCAACGACTTGGTCGAGGTGATGTGAGGCATTTTGTCGCCGAACACCTCGCGGATCGCCTGCATTTCCCGGGAATCGCCGACCGGCGTGGAGGTGCCGTGCGTGTTGATGTAATCGACCGGTCCGGAAACCGTGGCCAGCGCCTGCTTCATGCAGCGCACCGCGCCCTCGCCGGAGGGAGCGACCATGTCGTAGCCGTCGGAGGTGGCGCCATAGCCGACGACCTCGGCATAGATCTTGGCGCCGCGCGCCTTGGCGTGCTCCAGTTCCTCCAGCACCAGCACGCCGGCACCGCCGGCGATGACGAAACCGTCGCGGGTCAGGTCATAGGCGCGCGAGGCGGTCGCGGGCGTGTCGTTGTGCTTGGACGACATCGCGCCCATGGCGTCGAACAGATCGGACATGGTCCAGTCGAGATCTTCGTGGCCGCCGGCGAACATCACGTCCTGCTTGCCCCACTGGATCAGCTCGGCCGCGTTGCCGATGCAATGCGCGGAGGTCGAGCAGGCCGATGAGATCGAATAGTTGACGCCGTGGATCTTGAACCAGGTGGCCAGCGTGGCGGAGGCGGTGGAGGACATCGCCTTCGGCACCGCGAACGGCCCGATGCGCTTGGGCGAGCCGTTCTTCAGCGTGGTTTCGGCAGCCTCGACGATGGTGCGGGTGGACGGGCCGCCCGAGCCCATGACGATGCCGGTGCGCTCGTTGCTGATATCGGCTTCGGTCAGCCCGGAATCGGCAATGGCCTGCTCCATCGCGACATGGTTCCAGGCGCCGCCCTTGGACAGGAAACGCATGGCCCGACGGTCCACCAGTTCGGTGGGATCGAGGGTGGGTGCGCCCCAGACCTGGCACTTGAAGCCGTGCTCGGCAAAGGATTCGGAGAAGCTGATGCCGGATTTGGCGTCGCGCAGCGAGGCGCTCACCTCTTCCGCGTTGTTGCCGATGGACGACACGATGCCGAGGCCCGTCACGACGACTCGTCTCATGCTCTGCTCCTCGTTGAAAGGCCGGGGATCGTTCAGGCCGCCGGCTGCTTCGACAGGCCGACCTTCAGGTCGGTCGCGGCATATATGGGCTCGCCATCGGCCTTGAGCCAGCCGTCGGCGATGCCGAGCACGAGGCGGCCGCGCATCACGCGCTTGAAGTCCACGCCATATTCGACCTTCTTGACCGAAGGCGTCACCATGCCCTTGAACTTCACTTCGCCGGTCGAAAGCGCCATGCCCTTGCCTTCCTCGCCCAGCCAGCCGAGGAAGAAGCCGGTGAGTTGCCACAGCGCGTCGAGGCCCAGGCAGCCGGGCATGATCGGATTGCCGATGAAATGGCAGGGGAAGAACCACAGGTCCGGCTTGATGTCGAACTCGGCGCGGATGAAGCCCTTGTCGAAGGCGCCGCCCGTCTCGCTGATCTCGGTGATGCGGTCGAACATCAGCATCGGCGGGGCCGGCAACTGCGCGTTTCCGGGGCCGAACAGCTCGCCGCGGGCGCAGGCGAGGAGTTCCTCGTAGCCATAGCTGGATTTCGAACCCGCCATCAACATACCCCGTCTGTCGCCGGGCGGCAGGCGCCCTCTAGCAATTCCATTACCACAGCCGGCTTCGGGAGAAAAACCGGCCGGGAGATTAAGCGGAGGCTGTAACCCGCCCTTTTCGCCGGGTCAATGCGCGCTATTGATCGTATTTACCCGACAGAATATATCTCCTGAGTGCCGGGCTCCGGTTTGCGCCCCGTTTTCGCTCTTCCGGATCTCCAGGCGCGGCCTGACGCGTGGCGATGGCGACGATTGGATAGAACTGCCGGAAGGACGGTATTGCTGTGGACAAACGGGTTCGTGAGGCCGGGCTGCGACCGACAAGGCAGCGCATCGCGTTGGCCGAACTCCTGTTCGCCAAGGGCGACCGTCACCTGTCGGCTGAGGAACTGCACGAGGAGGCGCTGGCCGCCGGCGTGCCTGTCTCGCTTGCCACGGTCTACAATGCCCTTCACCAGTTCACCGAGGCCGGCTTGCTCCGCATCCTCGCCGTGGAGGGCGCGCGCACCTATTTCGACACCAACACGTCCGACCACCACCATTTCTACATCGAGGGCGAGAACCGCATCTTCGATATCGACGGCGGCCCGGTCACGGTGGCCAACCTGCCGGAACCGCCGGAAGGCATGGAAATCGCCAATGTCGATATCGTGGTGAGGCTGCGTCCGAAGTCCTGCCCCTGACGGCAATCGCAAAATGAGACCGATGGACGCCACCGTCCGCCTCGAATGGGCGGCGGTCGCCGTCGCAGCGGTCGTCCTTTATGCGTTCACCGGTGTTTCGTGGTGGCTTTTCCTCGTGCTCATCCTCGCGCCGGACCTGTCCATGCTCGGCTATCTGGCCGGGCCGCGCGTCGGGGCATTGAGCTACAACGCCTTCCACGTGCTGGTTTTTCCGCTGCTGCTGGCCGTTTTCGGAATCTGGACCGGCGAAGCCGTCGCCACGGCGGTGGCGATGATCTGGACCGTCCATATCGCCGTGGACCGGGCGCTTGGCTATGGGCTCAAGCTGACCAGCGGCTTCCGCGATACCCATCTCGGCCGCATCGGCCGGGACCGATAGGCTGATTGCCCGTATTCGGACCTCAGTCCTTGACCTTTTCCCCGGGATAGGCGCCCCATAGCTGCGACTGCGCGACCCAGCCGCTATGGCCGCCCGCCGTCATCTGGCACCACTGGCCGTTGCAGGATTTGATCGTGCCGATGACGCCGGGCTCGATCATGGCGACGACGCCGGCATCTTTCTCGGGCGAGGACAGCATGTTGACGGTGCCGCCCTTGCCGCGTTGCCACGGAGCGATGATGGCGGTGCGCTTGCCCGAGAGCAGCGACTGGCTGATCCAGCCTTCGGAGCCGTCCGCATCGCGCACCCGCCGCCAGGTGTCGTATTCCTGGATGATCTCCATCGGCAGGCCCGCCTTGGTGTACATCCAGTCCACGGAATAATTGGCGCCGGGCCCGACGCGCGAATTGGTGCGGGCTGATTTCAGGCTGACGAATCTCGGCAGCGGCAGGCCGCTGGGCCCAAGCGTCACGGCCGCCGCGCCCTGTGCCACCGATGTTTGCGGGCTCAGCGCCGCGCCCGCGAGAAGTGCCGCACTGAAAACCAGTCGAAGCGACGCGAAACCAGTCACTTTCGTTCCTTGTCCGGCGCCCGTCCCGTTTGGCCCGGCGCCCCTTTTTCTTTGTCTTCGGCGGCACCGCTTGGTACATGAATCACAAGGGCCGCGACTGGTTTCCAGTTTCGCCGGTCTTGGTTAAAGAGGTCTCAACGATCTCTCGGGAACCCCTTGGGACCCCTTGGACGAGGAAAGCATGGCCGGCAGGAAAAAGCCTCTCGTAGTCATCACGCGCAAGCTGCCCGACCCGGTCGAGACACGCATGCGCGAACTGTTCGATGCGAGGCTGAACGTCGAGGACAAGCCCATGACGCAGCCCGAGCTGGTGGCTGCGGTGAAGGAAGCCGACGTGCTGGTGCCGACCATCACCGACACCATCGACGCGGCGCTGATCGAGCAGGCCGGCGAGAATCTCAAGCTGATCGCCAATTTCGGCAACGGCGTCGACCGGATCGACGTGGCTGCCGCTGCGCGCAAGGGCATAACCGTCACCAACACGCCGAACGTGCTGACCGAGGACACCGCCGACATGACCATGGCGCTGATCCTGGCGGTGCCGCGCCGTCTGGTGGACGGCGCCAATGTGCTGACCGGCGACGGGAAATGGACCGGCTGGTCGCCCACCTGGATGCTCGGCCGCCGCATCTGGGGCAAGCGCCTCGGCATCGTCGGCATGGGCCGCATCGGCACCGCGGTCGCGCGCCGCGCCAAGGCCTTCGGCCTTTCGATCCATTATCACAATCGCCACCGCGTTCTGCCGGCGGTGGAGGACGAACTGGAGGCGACCTATTGGGAAAGCCTCGACCAGATGCTGGCGCGCATGGACATCATCTCGGTCAACTGTCCCTCGACGCCGGCGACCTTCCATCTGCTCTCCGGCCGCCGCCTGATGCTGATGCAGCCGACCGCCTACATCGTCAACACCGCGCGCGGCGACATCATCGACGAGGACGCCCTGATCAAGCTGCTGCAGGAAGACAAGATCGCCGGCGCGGGCCTGGACGTCTATGAGAACGAGCCGGCCCTGAACGCGAGGCTCCTGAAGCTCGCGGCCAAGGGCAAGGTGGTTCTGCTGCCGCATATGGGTTCGGCCACGCTGGAGGGCCGCATCGACATGGGCGAGAAGGTCATCATCAACATCCGCACCTTCATCGACGGGCACCGCCCGCCGGACCGGGTGCTGCCGCTCAGGACGTAATCGCGCCGCTCTGCCCTGCTTTCGGCCAGGCAGGCAGCGTGCGGGACATGAAGACGTCGGTGTGCCTGACCTGTATCGGGGTTTCGCGGAAGGGCGGGCAGGGCTTGAAACCGAAAGCCGTGTAAACGGCGACGGCGCTCTCCATGTAGAACGTCGTGTGGATGAGCACTTTCCGGCGGCGGCCCTTGGCAATCTCGGCCATGGC
Source organism: Mesorhizobium sp. SP-1A (assembly GCF_032460275.1). Lineage (NCBI taxonomy): Bacteria > Pseudomonadati > Pseudomonadota > Alphaproteobacteria > Hyphomicrobiales > Phyllobacteriaceae > Mesorhizobium > Mesorhizobium sp. SP-1A. The sequence goes on from NZ_JAVXZD010000001.1 coordinate 730,812, forward strand.
GGCCTCCATGAGCGCGCGGCCTACGCCCTTGCCGCGAAACGGCGCATCGACGAAGAACTTTTCCACCTCGATCGCCTCATCGTCGAACGGCTCGAACGCCACGCAGCCGGCGGGATGCCCATCCACACGCGCCAGCAACATCGCGGCGTCGGCCGCACAGAACTTGGCCGCTATCTCCTGGGCGTTCCTGGCAGGATGAAAGATGGCCGCCAGCTCTTCGGCCGACACGCCATGGGGCCGCACGGCTTCGGCGTCCCATGCTCCCAGTTTGCGGCAAAGATCTGCGAGGATTTCGAAGTCTTCGATACTTCCAGCAGGCGAGACCGAAATCATTTCCCCGCTCCTGCGATCGAGGGTGTTTCTGAACCTAGCACAGGTAACGAGAGCCCACGAGCGGCGCGGCCGCCCGAGACATGCGAGATCGGATAGGCAATTCAATCTAGCGGACCCGGTTCGCCGTCCGCACGGCATGGAGGTTACGTGGATTGCACCGCGTGGAGATCACCGCCTCTTGTAGCGGATCGTCTCGAAACTGGCGGAAAGCGCATCATAGAGCAGCAGCCGGCCGACCAGCGGTTCGCCGATGCCGGCGATCAGCTTGATCGCCTCCATCGCCTGTATGGTGCCGATCACGCCCACGAGCGCGCCGACGATGCCGGCCGCCGCGCAGGACGGCACCAGCCCTTCGGGCGGCTCCTGCGGGAAGAGGTCGCGATAGGACGGGTTCTGCCGTCCGTCCTTGCCGATCTCGTATGGCTTCAGCACCGTCACCGAGCCGTCGAAACGCCCGACTGCGGCATGCACCAGCGGCTTTCCTTCGCGCGCGCAGGCATCCGCCACCGCATAGCGGGTGGCGAAGTTGTCGGAACCGTCGATGACGAGATCGTAGCCGGCGACGAGGGCAGGGGCGTTTTCGGCAGTCAGCCGCAAGACATGCAGCTCGACCGCCACATGCGGGTTGATGCGCGAAATGGCGGCGGCCGCGCTCTCGCCTTTCGGCCTGTCGATATCGTTTGTGCCGTGGATGACCTGCCGCTGCAAATTTGAGAGCGAGACGGTGTCGTCGTCGACGATGCCGAGCGTGCCGACGCCCGCGGCCGCGAGATAGGCGAGAACCGGCGCGCCGAGCCCGCCGGCGCCGATCACCAGCACCCGCGCCCGCTTCAGCTTCTGCTGTCCGGCGCCGCCGATCTCCGGCAGCACGATGTGGCGTGCGTAGCGTTCGAGTTCTTCGTCGCTCAGGGGAGGCGTTGTCATGGTCGGACCATATCGCGGTGTTTCGGCCTTGTCAGGCGGTGCGGGTGACCATGCCGTGGTCCACCGACAGGAATTGCGCGCGTCCGGCGAGGCTCGAGAACAGCGCCGCGTCGGTTCCGGTCATGAAGGCCTGGCAGTTCAGCTCTTCCAGGATCGAGAACAGCGCGGCGCGGCGGCCGCCGTCCAGATGGGCGGCGATCTCGTCCAGGAGCAGGATCGGCGCCATGCCGGACATCTCGCCGGTCAGCCGCGCGTGCGACAGGATGATGCCGACCAACAGCGCCTTCTGCTCGCCGGTCGAGCACAGTTCCGCCGGCATCGCCTTGGGTCGGTGTCTCACGACGAGATCGGAGCGGTGCGGTCCTTCCAGCGCCCGCCCGGCGGCGCGGTCGCGCTCGCGCCCGGCGGCGAGCGCCCGCCGGAACTTTTCCTCGACATCCACCGCCGCCATCGTCGCGATTTCGGCCTCCATGTCGCCGGCAAGGCCGATATCGGCCTGCGGAAACGGGCTGCCGGCCGGCAGCCGCTCGATCATGGCCGCGAGCAGGCGCACGAGCTCGGCGCGCGCGGCCGCGATCGCCGTGCCGGTCTCGGCCATCTGGGTCTCGATGGCTTCGAACCAGGCGTCGTCGCGGGAGCCGTCGGCGAGCAGCCGGTTGCGGCCGCGCATGGCCTTCTCGTAGTCGAGCGCCCGTTGGGCGTGGCCTGCGTCGATGGTCAGCACCAGGCGGTCGAGGAAGCGGCGGCGGTCGCCGGCCGGTCCGGTGAACAGCGCGTCCATGGCGGGCGTCAGCCACATCACGCGCAGCCATTCCAGCATGTCTTCGGCCGAACGCGCCGGTGCGCCGTTGATGCGCACGCGCCGGCCGCTCTCGCCGGGCTCGCCTCCGGAAACGCCGGTGCCGATATCGACCTGGCCGGCCGGGCCGTCGAGCCGCGCATGCAGGGCGAAGCCGCCGTCCCCGCCCTCGCTCGCGACATCGGCGTAGGGCGCGCGGCGCAGCCCGCGCCCGGGCGTGAACAGGGAAACCGCCTCGAGCAGATTGGTCTTGCCCGCGCCATTGTCGCCGGTCAGCACCACGGGGCCGGGTTCGAGATCGACCGACAGCGCGGCATAGTTGCGGAAATTGGTCAGCGTGAGCTTGGTTATGTGCGTCTGGCGGTCGCTACCAGCATCAATATCTGAGGGCGTCGTCATGTTGCATGGTGCCACACACCCCTTCTGGCCGGCAGGCCAGAAGGGGTGTTCTGCATGGGAGGGACGGCTGAACCTACACCCGCATCGGCATCAGCACATAGAGCGTGTTCGCGTCGCCGGTGTCGTGGATGAGCGTCGGCGAGCCGGCGTCGGCCAGCATGAACTCGGCATCGCTGCCGCTGAGCTGGCCGGCGACGTCGAGCAGGTAGCGGGCGTTGAAGCCGATCTCGATCGGGTCGGACGAATAGTCGGCCACGAGTTCCTCGGTGGCGCTGCCGGAATCGGGATTGTTGACGGCGAGCGTCAGTTGCCCGTCGGCGATGGACAGCTTCACCGCCCGTCCGCGCTCGGAGGAGATGGTGGAGACGCGGTCCACCGCCGCGGCGAAGCTCTGGCGGTCGATGACCAGGCGCTTGTCGTTGCCGGTCGGGATGACGCGCTGATAGTCCGGGAAGGTGCCGTCGATCAGCTTGGAGGTCAGCACCACCGAGCCGATGGTGAGGCGGATCTTGGTGTCCGACAGCTCCATCGTCACCGCCACATCCGGGTCGTCCACCAGCTTCTGCAATTCGGACACGGTCTTGCGCGGGATGATGATGCCCGGCATGCCTTCCGACCCGGCCGGCGCGTCGATTTCGGCGCGGGCCAGCCGGTGGCCGTCCGTGGCGACCGAGCGCAGCTTGAGCTTGCCGCCGGTTTCCATCGTGTGCAGGAAGATGCCGTTGAGATAATAGCGCGTTTCTTCGGTGGAGATGGCGAACTGCGTCTTCTCGACCAGCCCCTTGAGTGCGGCCGACTCCAGCCGGAAAATGTGCGAGAAGGATCCGGCCGAAAGCTCGGGGAAGTCCGATTGCGGCAGGCATTGCAGGCGGAAGCTCGACCGGCCGGAAACGACCGTCATCGCCGTGCCGTCCTCGTCGGTGCGCAGCATCACTTCCGCGCCGTCCGGCAGCTTGCGCACGATGTCGTACAGCAGATGCGCCGGCACGGTGGTGGCGCCGCCCTGCTCGACCTTGGCCGGCGTGGCCTCGGTGATCTCGAGGTCGAGGTCGGTCGCCTTCATTTCCAGGCTGGCGCCGTCGGCCGCGAGCAGCACGTTGGACAGGATCGGGATGGTGTTGCGCCGCTCGACCACGCGGTGAACATGGTTAAGGGACTTGAGGAGGTTCGACCGTTCCAGGATGACACGCATGACCAAACAGGCTCACTTGAATGGAGAGGCGGGTCTCCGTTGGCCGGCGGCCCGCCAAACGTCCTAGAGCATTTTGCGGCAAGGTGGAAACACTTTGCGTCGCACAAATGCGGCTAAACAACTTCATGGAGCATGTTCCTGAAAACCGGCGGCCGTTTTTCTGGAACCTGCGCCAAGGGACACAGAATCTGGTCAAACTGACAGTAAAAAGCCTTGAAACGCAAGCCCGCGCGGCCGCTTGCGACCTGTGGCGCGGGCAAGCTGGGGAAAACCTCCGCGCTGCGGCTTCCGTCTTCCCCGTCGCGCCGATCAGGCCTGGTCGTTGATCAGCCTTCTGAGCAGTTCCAGCTCCTGCGCCAGCGTGTTGTCGGAACCGGAAAGGTCCTCGATCTTGCGCACGGCATGGAGCACCGTGGTGTGGTCGCGCCCGCCGAAGCGGCGGCCGATCTCGGGCAGCGAGCGCGGCGTCATCACCTTGGACAGATACATCGCCACCTGGCGCGGCTTGACGATCGTGCGGGTGCGCCGGTTGGACAGAAGCTCGGTCTTCGACACGTTGTAATGGCGCGCCACGATGCGCTGGATGTCCTCGATGCGCACCCGCTTCGGCTCGCCCGAGCGGTAGATGTGGCCGAGGATCTCGTCGATGCGGTCGATGTTGAGTTGTGGCTCGAACGACTGGCGAAACAGCAACTGGTTGAACGCGCCTTCGAGTTCGCGGCCGGAGCCGGTGACGGTGCGCGCCACATGGGCGAGGATTTCTTCCGGTATGTCGATATTGGCGTCCTCGGCCTTGGCGGTGGCGAGCCTGAGCTTCATCATGCTGAGCCGCATGGCGAAATCCGGCGCCGACATTTCCAGCGCCACGCCGCCGTTCAGGCGCGAGCGCACGCGCGGCTCCAGCGATTCGAGTTCGGACGGCGGACGGTCCGCGGCCACGACGACCTGCTTGGCGCTGTCGAGCAGCATGTTGATCAGGTGGCAGAACTCGTGCTGGATCGACTTGCCCTGCAGGAACTGCATGTCGTCGATGATGAGCAGGTCGATGTCGCGCAGCTGCTCCTTCAACGTCAGCGCGTTGTTGTCGCGGATGGCGGTGGCGAAACGCCACATGAAATATTCTGCGGTCAGGTAGACCACGCGCGCCTTCGGGTTCTGGGCGAGCGATTCCGCCGCGATGGCCTGCAGCAGGTGCGTCTTGCCGAGGCCGACCGTGGCGTGCAGGAACAGCGGGTTGAAGCGAACGGCGCTGGAGCCCTGCTCGGCCACGGCGCGGGCGGCGGCGAAGGCGACGCGGTTCGACGGGCCCTCGATGAAGGAGGCGAAGGTGTAGCGCGGGTCGAGCGGCGAGCCGAGCACGTTCTGCCGGAACTCGGCCTCGCGGGAGGCGCCGGGAGGCGCCGGCATGCGCTCGGGCTTGGCGGCGCTGAGCGTGCCCGAAGACAGCGCGGTCTGCGCCTGCCGGGTCACCTTGCGGGCCGAAGCGGCGGCCATCTCCGGGCCGCTGGCGTGACGCGTCGCGGTCCGCACGATGACTTCGACCTTCAGCGCGTCGGGGTCTTCCTGCTTCCACAGCTCTGTGATGAGATCGAGATAGTGGCCGTTGATCCAGGAGCGCAGGAAGGCGGTGGGCACCGACATGCGCACGACGCCCTTGGACCTTTCGGCAAGCTTCATGCGGCCGAACCAGCTCGAATAGACCTCGCTGCCGAGCCGTGCCCGCAGTTGGGCCTTGATGCGCTCGAACCTCTGGTCCGAGTCGCCGGAAGCAGACATCGCGCCTCCTTCGATCAAATCCCCGGCAAAGGAAAAATCATCGTTCGACTGTCTCTCGACGCCGCTTTGCATTGTCGTTCCTCGTCCTTTCTTCGCCGGATGACGCACACACAGCCCCGGCGACATTGCCTTGCCTCGACCGCCACCGCCGCTGGTGGAGGTTTTCGGCACCCCTCCGGGTCGAACCCGGTTACGCAGGAAATCCCTTCATGGCAAAGCAAGGCCCACCGACGGAAGTCGGTCCCTGATAACTGCCATGCACTATTGCCCCAGTCCCCTGCTCGTCGAAAAGGCAGACCTGCCCGTTCGCGGGGTTGCTCCCGCGTTGTGAACTCTGCACTTTGGGCTGGGTCGAGGGCCGTAGGCCCGTCCCTTTCGATGAACCGACACTACCGAAATCGCTGTGGAAAGGGCAAGGCCGCCTCTAACCGATTTTTAACGAATCTGGTTACCGAAATACCCCTCTTTCGGGCCTCTTGCGGGACGGCGAACGGTAAAGCGCTTGTGATTCAAACCTTTTTCCTTGGAATGTGAAAAATGGTAGCTGGCGCGATTTTTTTTTTAATATTTCGCTTGACACCGACTTGTCCCCCATCCCCGTAAGCCGCTGTGGACAAGCTGTGAACGACCTTCTGTAACTTTTTGATATTTAAAGAGAATATGTGACACGCACCAAAGAGTGCGCGCATCGGCCGAGGCGCCCGTCATTTCAGCAAAAGTGAATATGCCGGCAAAGGATTCCGGGAGCCGAAAAGCTGCCGCTGCGTCACTTTTGCAGCGGTCCGTAGCCGGGTTCCTGGGCCAAAACGAAAAGCCCGGCGCAAGCGCCGGGCCAACCGTGATCTTAACGATTTCGACTGCTTAGGCAGACAGGGTCTTGAGGCGGTGAGCCAGTCGCGACACCTTGCGGGATGCCGTGTTGCGGTGCAGCACGCCCTTGGTGGCGGCGCGCATCAATTCCGGCTGCGCGGCCTTGAGCGCGGCTTCCGCGGCGGCCTTGTCGCCGGCTGCCAGCGCCTCTTCGACCTGGCGCACATAGGTGCGCACGCGCGAACGGCGGTTCTTGTTGATTGCCGCGCGGCGGGCGATCTTGCGCGCTGCCTTCTTGGCCGACGAGGTATTGGCCATGGTGCCTCTCTTCCGATCTCAAATGGTGGGCGCACGCGGCATGCCGCAGGGCGCAAAAAACATGCGAGGCTGCCTGGGGCCGCCTCGGTTGGTGCGGCTTATAGTTCAGCTTTTCCGGCGCGTCAATGTCGGCCTTGGGCTTTTTGGCGCATCGGCAGGCAAGGCCTAGCGATTGCGGAATTCCGGCTTCCGCTTCTCCACGAAGGCGGCCATGCCTTCCTTCTGGTCCTCGAGCGCGAACATGGAATGGAACAGCCGCCGCTCGAATCGCAGGCCTTCGGCCAGGGTCGTCTCGAAGGCGCGGTCGACGGCTTCCTTGGCCATCATCACGGCCGGCAGCGAGAAGGAGGCGATCTTTTCGGCCGCCTTGAGCGCTTCGTCCAGCAGGGCGTCGGCCGGCACCACGCGGGAAACCAGCCCGGCGCGTTCGGCCTCGGCCGCGTCCATCAACCGGCCCGTCAGCACCATGTCCATCGCCTTGGACTTGCCGACGAAACGCGTCAGCCGCTGCGAGCCGCCCATGCCCGGCATGACGCCCAGCGTGATTTCCGGCTGTCCGAATTTCGCGCTGTCGGCGGCGATGATGAAGTCGCACATCATGGCGAGCTCGCAGCCGCCACCCAGCGCATAGCCCGCCACGGCGGCGACGATCGGCTTGCGCATGCGGGTGAAATCCTCCCAGCCAGTGAAGAAATCGCCGAGATAGGCGTCGACATAGGATTTGGACTGCATTTCCTTGATGTCGGCGCCCGCCGCGAACGCCTTTTCGGAGCCGGTCAGGACCACGGCGCCAATATTGGGGTCGGCCTCGAAACCCTTCACCGCCTCCAGCAGTTCGGACAGCACCTGCGAGTTCAGCGCGTTCAGCGCCTTCGGGCGGTTCAGCGTGATCAGCCCCACCTTGCCGCGGGTCTCGGCGATGATGGTCTCGTAGGTCATGATTGCGTCTCCTCGCGCCGATGGCTTCTGGATGGTGCCGGTCTATCCTACTCCTGGCAGACGCGGCAATAGAAGCTGGAGCGGCCGCTCTGCACGACGCGCTCGACATGGCCTGTGCATCCGGGAGTGGGGCAGGGCGCGCCCTCCCTGTCGTAGACGGCGAAGGAATGCTGGAAATAGCCGAGCGTGCCGTCTACCTGGTTGTGGTCGCGCAGCGAAGAGCCGCCGGCGGCGATCGCATCCGCGATGACCGAGCGGATCGCGCCTGCCAGGGCGTCGGATCGCGCGCGCGCCGTGCGGCCGGTGCCGGCGATCGTTCCGGCCGCACGCAGCGGCGACAGATGCGCCCGCCACAGGGCTTCCGACACATAGATGTTGCCGAGACCGGCGATCAGGCGCTGGTCGAGCAGGGCGGCCTTGAGCGGCGTCTTCCTGCCCTTGAGCAGCGCGGAAAGCAGCGCCCCGTCGAGCGCGTTGCCGGTCGGTTCCACGCCGAGGCCGGACAGCATCGGATGCTCGTCGGGCACGCCTTCGGCGAAGAGCATGAAGCCGAAGCGGCGCGGATCGTTGAAGACGATGCGGGCGGCCGCGCCCGACGGCTGCACGAGGTGGAAGACGATATGGTCGTGCGCCGGGTTCCACGAGCGCTCATGGCGGAATTCGCCCGGCATGTCGGCGCTGCCCGCCGTTTCGATGCGGAACGAGCCGGACATGCCCAGATGGCAGATCAGCACCGGGCCGTCTTCGACATGCATCGTCAGGTATTTTGCGCGCCGGCCGAGCGCGGTGACGGTACGCCCGGCAAGCCGTTCGCCGAACCGCTCGGGCAGGGGGAAGCGCAGATCGGGCCGGCGCGCTTCCACGCGCTCGATGCGCGCGCCCTCCAGAACCGGCTGCAGGCCGCGCCGTACGGTTTCCACCTCGGGCAGTTCAGGCATGGCTTTTCAGCTCGGCAAGAAATGAAGTGCCGTGGCGGCCGGGCGCGATGCCGAGGTGGTCCGCCACCGTCTCGCCGATATCGCAGAAGGTCGGCCGCAGCCCGACCGTGCCGCCCGCCAGTCCGGGTGCCAGCCCGAATATCGGGATGCGCTCGCGCGTATGGTCGGTGCCGCGCCAGGTCGGGTCGTTGCCGTGGTCGGCGGTGAGGATGAAGAGGTCGCCCTGCTTCAGCCGCGCCAGCACGTCCGGAATGCGCCGGTCGAAAGCCTCCAGCGCCGCCGCATAGCCGGCCACGTCACGCCGGTGGCCGTATTCGGAGTCGAAATCGACGAAGTTGGCGAAGACGAAATCGCCGTCGCCGGCATCGTCCAGCGCGCCGAGCGCCTTGTCGAGCATGGCCATGTTGCCGGGCGCCTTGCGCACCTCGGAGATGCCGCTATGGGCGAAGATGTCTCCGATCTTGCCGATGGCGATGACGCGGCGGCCTTCCCCCGTCAGCCGGTCGAGCAGCGTGGGCTCGGGCGGCGGCACCGAAAAATCCTTGCGGTTCGGCGTGCGCTGGAATTCGCCTGCCTTCTCGCCCAGGAAAGGGCGCGCGATGACGCGGCCGATCTTGAGCGGGTCGACCAGCCGGCGCACGACCTTGCAGAACTGATAGAGCCTTTCGAGGCCGAAATGGCTTTCGTGCGCGGCGATCTGCAGCACGGAATCGACCGAGGTGTAGCAGATCGGCTTGCCGGTGCGGATATGCTCCTCGCCATAGTCCTCGATCACCTGCGTGCCCGATGCGTGGCGATTGGCCAATATGCCGGGCACATGGCCTTCGCGGATCATGGCTTCGGTCAGGTCGGCCGGGAAAGCGGGGACCGTATCGGGAAAATAGCCCCAGTCGAAGCGCACCGGCAGGCCGGCGATCTCCCAGTGCCCGGACGGCGTGTCCTTGCCGCTGGAGGTTTCCTGCGCCGCGCCGTGGAAGGAGAAGGGCCGCAACGATGCGGTGCCGTCGAAGGAAAAGCCGGTGGCGATGCGCGCGGCCTCGGCAAGCCCCAGCGAGACCATGTTGGGCAGGCGGAGCGGTCCGGAGCGCAGGCCTTCGCGGTCGCCCCGGCCGGCGGCGCAGGCCCGTGCGATGTGGCCGAACGTATCGGCGCCGGCATCGCCGTAGCGTTCCGCGTCGGCCGCGCCGCCGATGCCGAAGGAATCCAGAACGAAGACGAATGCACGCGCCATGAGCGGCCCTTGGTGGATGGAAACCCAGAAATAGGCATGGCCGCGGGCCTTGGCAATTCGGAAACCAAACGGCAACGCCGCGATGCCATGTTGCAACCGGCTGGGTTCGCGAAGGGCAGGGGAAATGTCGGATCGATCGCGGTTTCTGCGCCGCCGTCTCAAGACGGGGATCGCACTGGCGCTGCTGGCGGCCGCCGCATGGCCGTTTTCGGCGCGCGCCGACTGGCGCGAAGACATCGGCACGTTCCGCGTCGGCATCCTGGCGGAACCGGGCGCGGGCAACACCGTTGCCGGGCTCGGCCGGCTGACGGACGCCTATTCCAGGGCGCTCGGCATGAAGGTCGAGTTCTTCGTCGCGCGTGACTATGGAGCGCTCGTCGAGGCCCAGTTAGCGGGTCGCATCCAGTATGCGGTCTATTCGGCGCTCGCCTATGCGGCCGCGCGCCACCGCTGTGGCTGCGTCGAGCCGCTGGTCGCGCCGACCGATGGAGACGGTGCCGTCGGCGTCCGGTCGGTGCTGATCGCGCGGCAGGGCCGGCTGGCCGGACCGTCCGATATCGCTTCGCGCAAGGTCGCCCTCGGGCCGGCGGACAGCGTGACCGGTTCGCTGTTGCCGTTGGCCGAACTCGCCGGGATAGCTTCCGGGGGAACGCCCGGCGGGTTGTCGCCGAACGCGGCCGATCTGCTGCGCGCCTCCAGCGCCTCGGCGGCGGAAGCGATGCTGGCGGACGGTCAGGCCGACGCCATTTTCGGCTGGCAGCCGGCGGCGCGGGAAGACGGGCCCGACCTGCCGGGCGGCACGGTGGCGAGGCTGGAGGCGGCGGGGATTGCCGCAGCGGATCTCAAGGTGGTCTGGCGCTCGCGGCTGCTGCGCTACGGTCCGCATGCGGTGCTGAAGAGCCTCGATCCGGAGACGCGGCGCCGGCTTTCCGTTTTTCTGGTCAATCTGAAAGCGCAGTCACCGGAAATCTACGACCTGTTGGAAGGGCGCCACGCCGGCGGCTTCGCGGCGGTCTCCGCGCAGGACTATCGGCTGGCGGAAGACCTGCTGGTGCGAATTCCCGACGAGGCGGAGCGGCAGTAGCCTCCCGCCTTGTCAGCATCCGGTGCAGGGCAGCTGCGATGAAATCCTCGGGCGCAGAAAATAGGTTTCGCTCATATCGATGTTGTCGAAGGCGGCCGTGAGGCCGAGCGAGCCCTTGTCGCCGGCCGCCCAGGTTATGACCGGCTTGTAGGCCAGTTGGCTGTCGACGCGGATGATGAAGGTGCCGGCGATCCGCAGGGCGGCCGGCACGGTCGCGGGGCTGTTCACGGCTGCCCCGGCGCTGAACGCCCCGTTGACCATCTTGCGCGACCAGGAAACCAGCACCTTGGGCGTGGGATCCGTCGTCACCTGGATGCCCGTGATGGTGACGGTGGGCGCGGAACGGTTATATGGCGCCAGCGTCGTCTGCGCGATCTGCATCATCTTGTTGAGATCGGTAGCCGACACCGAACCCTTTTGTTGCGCCACCAGGTCCGCGACCATCGAACCGATGCGGCTGACCTTCTTGTTGGCTTCGATGGCCTGCGTGATTTCCATGCTCAGGAAATACATGGCCATAAGGATGGGGGCGATGAAGGCGAATTCGATCGCCGCGACGCCCCTGCGGTCGCTCCGGAACGCCGCCAGCGCCCGCCTGATGCCTGCAAACATGTGATGCGCCCCCGCACGAAATCGCATTACTTCCTGTCGCCTCGACTGATCCTAGTTGTCGTATGCTTCGTTCTGCCAGGTGATCGAGGTGAAATGCAGCGTCGCGTTGCCGTTCAGATTGGCCATCGACTTGGCCAGGAGGTCGGTCATGACAGGCCATTTGTAGAAGACACGCAGCATGTTCCTGGACTCCGACCCGCCGGGATCCACGACGAATCCCCTTGGGTCTTTCACGCCGTTGTTCATCAGCACGATGTCGCCGTTGACGATGGCGAACTTGGCATTCGCCGCGTCGGAGAAGTCGGTGAAATTGCGCAGGTCCACCAGCAGGCCGGGGCATCCCTTGGCCACGATGATCTCCAGGCGCTGGCAGATGAGTTGCTGGACCATGCTCGGCGTTCCGGCCTTCACGGCATCCGCCCTGAGCTGACCAGTGCGGATCTGGCGGGCGACCTCGTCGGTGGCGTTGGCCATCACCTCCTGCCCCGCGAAGGCGATGCAGCTTTCGAGGATGGCGAAGACAAGCAGGGAAAAGGGGATGGCAAGGGCGGCAAACTCGATCGCGGTGGCGCCGCTGCGGTCGCGCAGGAAACGGGAAAACAGCCGCTTGCGCGGCTTCCGGCCTCGATCTTCGGGGGTCGACTTGTGCATCTGCGCTGCCCGCCTTGGGTTTCGTGCAGACGCTAGTTCAAACCTGTTGAGGTCCCGTTTTGATGGCCTTTAAAATCGGGGCGGTGCCCTTTACCGGGCATTAACGGTGGCGAGCGGCCGCTACTGGGCGGCGTTCATCTCGGTTTCGGAGACCTTCTCGGCATCCGACTTGAAGGCGCCCTCGCAATAAGGCGTGCAGGACAGCGTCTGCACCTGCGAGCGGCGGTAGATGCGCACGGTGGTCGCGCTCTGGCGCACCACGGTGACCTGTTCGTCGACGATCGGGCTGCCTTCCCGGTCGAGCACCACCAGATTGGTGACGCCGAAGCCCTTGCCGGTCAGCACGATGGTCGATGCGTCCTGCACCGAGGCGTCGGCGATGGCCGGATTGCCGACCACGACCGTGTCGGCGGGGCGCGTCAGCTTGACGATCCTGGCCTGGTTCATCGTCACCTCAATGCCGGCCGTGGCCTGCGACGACAGCGCAAGGGTCGCGGCGCCGGCGACAGCGGCTGCGATCAGGGACGGTCTCGACAGGGCCATCTGAAGCTCCGGGGGAACGCAGGAATATCGAGCCGAATATGAACAGGAATGGTGAACCAACGGTTAAGTGGAAGAACAGCCGCCTTGACAGACCGCGCGCATTGTATGTTCCCGGCTCATCGTTCCTTAACGCGGTCAGGCTAGTTTCAAGGTCATGGCCGATGGCAACCTTTGTGCGTGACCCATGCTTGTAGCGCTGATCTTCGTCGTCTTTCCGTTCTGCATGCTGTTCGCCGCGATCTCCGACATGCTTTCGATGACGATCGCGAACCGCGTTTCGCTGCTGCTTGTCGGGACATTCGCGGTGGTGGCCCCGCTGACGGGAATGGATTGGGCCGCCTTCGGACTGCATCTCGCGGCCGGGCTTCTGGTGCTGACGGTCACCTTCGGCCTGTTCGCCATGGGCGGCATGGGCGGCGGCGACGCCAAACTGCTTGCAGCCACGTCCGTCTGGATGGGGTTCAACATGTGCCTCGCCCAATATCTGGTGGCCGCCACGCTGCTCGGCGGTTTGCTGACCGTCGGTGTCCTCATCTATCGCAAATCCGCGATTGCCGCCTTCACCAGCCACAGCGTCTTCCTGCGCCATTTCGCCGACGAAAAGACCGGCATTCCATACGGTATCGCGCTCGGGCTCGGCGGCCTCGTCACCTATCCGGATTCGCCGCTGATGCTTTGGGCGCTCGCGCGCCTGGCTTCCTGAAATGTCCGGATCGGATTGCGGGCGGGGCGGCCTCGGGCCGCCTTTCCTGTTTTGAAGAAGACGACGGGAAACCCCGAAGTTAACGTCGCTTGCCGTTTCGAATTTGCATAAACCTTTAATTAACGACGATCGTAAGCATTGCATTAACCTTAATTTGACGATTGCGAAGGCAATGTCGCCCCTGGGTTAGGTGGTTCGCCAGGGCGGGATTCGTAAAATGCCAGCATCGCGGTTGATCATTCTGGGCGTCGCCGTCGCGGCGGCGGGCGGTGCCGGCTATGTCGCCAAGAACATGGTCGCCATCCCTGCGCCCGTGGTGGTCGACAGCGGCGTGCAGAAGCCGCAGATCGCCTTGCAGGACGTGCTCGTGCTTTCGGGCGACGTGCCGATGGGCGACACCCTTGGCGGCAAGATCCGGTGGGAAAAATGGCCCTCCGACGGCGTCAACGCCAATTTCATCACCCGCGCCAATGAGCCCGACGCCGCCGACAAACTGAAGGATTCGGTCGCGCGGATGGCCATGTATGCCGGCGAGCCGCTCAGGCGCTCCAAGCTGATCGGCGAAGGGCAGAGCTTCATGTCGTCCATCCTGCCTTCGGGCATGCGGGCGGTCGCCACTTCCATCAACGCCGACACCTCGGCGGGCGGCTTCATCCTGCCCAACGATTTCGTCGACGTCATCATGACCCGCAAGGCCGACGCCAGCGCAGGCGGGGCAGGCGGCTTCATCACCGAAACCATCCTGAAGAACATCCGGGTGCTGGCGATCGACCAGACCATCCAGGAGGATGAAGAAGGCAAGAAGACCAGGGTCGGCCAGACGGCGACGCTGGAGCTGACGCCGCAGCAGGCCGAGATCATCACCGTCGCCCAGCAGATGGCCGACCGGCTGACGCTGGCGCTGCGGCCGGTTGCCGATGCGCAGGAGAAGGTGGTCGGCGAGGCCGATTATCTGGTTTCCGGCAACGGGCGGCGCGGAACGGTGCGCCTGATCAAGTCCGGCGAAATCTCCGAGGTGGGGGCGAGGAAATGAGGCGGAACGGCAAAATTCATCTCGCCCTGGCTGCCGCGGCCGCATTGCTGCTGAGCGGCGCGGACGCGGCTTTCGCGTCGCAGTCTCGCACGACCACGGCCCGCACCAGCGCCTCGGCCGCGACCCAGCGCGTCAAGCTCGGCCTGAACAAGTCGGTCGTCATCGACCTGCCGAGCGACGCCTATGACATTCTGGTGGCGAACCCGGCCGTGGCCGACGCCGTCACCCGCACCTCGCGGCGCATCTATCTGTTCGGCAAGGCCGTGGGCGAAACCAACATCTTCGTGTTCGGCGCCAATGGCGAGCAGATCGTCAGCCTCGATCTGGCCATCGAGCGCGATGTCGCGGGCCTGGAGGCGAACCTGAAGCGCTTCATCAAGGGGTCCGACATCCACGTCGAACTGGTCAACGACAACGTCGTGCTGACCGGAACGGTGGAGACGCCGCTCGACGCCAAGCGCGCCGAGCAGCTGGCCAACGCCTTCGTCACCGGCGGCGAGGCCACGACCGGCCAGTATTCGCAGACGGCGGCCGGCGGCTCTTCGCAAAGCGGCGTCGACATCAACAACCCCGATCATGAACGCCAGAAGAGCGCCATCATCAACATGCTCCAGATCATCGGCGAGGATCAGGTGACCTTGAAGGTCACCGTCGCCGAGGTCAGCCGCAACGTCATGAAGCAGCTCGGCGTCAACATGATCGGCAACGGCGGCGCCGACGGCATTTCATGGGGCGCCTTCGGCGACACCTTCGCCGGCCTCGGCAAGCCGTTGACGAATGCCGGCTACAACATCAGCGCTTCCGGCCTGCAGTCCTACATCAACGCCATGGAGCAGGCGGGCGTCATGAAGACGCTCGCCGAGCCGACGCTGACCGCCGTTTCCGGCGAGAAGGCGACCTTCAAGGTCGGCGGCGAATTCAACCTGGTCAACAGCCAGAGCGTGCAGGCCGTCAACAACGAGGAGCGCGCGAAGGGCGAGAAGGACACCGTCACCTATGGCATGCAGAAGCTGGAATACGGCATCGGCCTCGAATTCCAGCCGGTGGTCCTGTCTCCCGGCCGCATCAGCCTCAAGGTGAGGACCTCTGTCTCGGAGCCGACGACGGAGGGCTCCGTGCCGCTGGCCACGGGGCTGAACTACCCCGGCACCAACATGCTGTCGCTGCGCAAGCGCCTGGCCGACACGACGGTGGAACTGCCGTCCGGCGGTTCGATGATGATCGCAGGCCTCGTCCGCGACGACGTGCGCCAGGCCATCAACGGCCTGCCGGGGCTGACCAAGATACCGGTGCTCGGCACGCTGTTCCGCAGCCGCGACTTCGTGCGCAACGAGACCGAGCTGGTCATCATCATCACGCCCTATCTGGCGCGGCCGGTGGCGCGCAACGAGCTTGCCAAGCCCGACGACAATTTCAACCCGGCGAGCGACGGCGCGGGCATCTTCCTCGGCCGCGTGAACCGCGTCTACGGCACCATGCAGACCGACAGGCCCGCCGGGCGCTACCACGGCGTTGTCGGCTTCATCTACAAGTAAGCGGGGGACGGGACATGTCTGGAACAGATTTCAAGGCGCGCGCCCGAAACGGGGCGATCCGCTCCCGCATGGCACGCCAGGTCCTGGCGCTGGCGGCGGCATCCGCCACGGCGCTTCTGGCGGGCTGCGCCAACCGCGACAGCATCACTGTCGGCTCGATCCCGGACGACTATCGCACCAACCATCCCATCGTCATTTCCGAGAAGGCCGAGAAGCTCGATCTTGCCGTTGGCGCGCAGGATCGCGGCATGACGCGCGCGCAAAAGCAGACGCTTGCCGGCTTTCTCGAAACCTATGACCGCAGCGCAGCGCCTGTCCTGACCATCGCCGCGCCAGACGGCTCGGCCAATCAGGTGGCCGCGCAGGCCGCGGCCCGCGATTTCGCCAGGTTTGCCGCCGCGCAGGGGATCCGCAGGGATCGCATCGCCCTTTTGTCCTACCAGGCGCCGGTGGTCGACGCCTCGGCTCCGGTCAGGGTCGCGTTTTCCTCGGTCAAGGCGCACACCGACCGGTGCGGGCGCTGGCCCGGCGACCTGCTCGAC
The DNA here is from genome assembly GCF_032460275.1 of Mesorhizobium sp. SP-1A. Lineage (NCBI taxonomy): Bacteria > Pseudomonadati > Pseudomonadota > Alphaproteobacteria > Hyphomicrobiales > Phyllobacteriaceae > Mesorhizobium > Mesorhizobium sp. SP-1A. The sequence goes on from NZ_JAVXZD010000001.1 coordinate 747,174, forward strand.
ACCACCGACAACAGGCACTACGCCGATTTCGGCTGCTCCTATCAGAACAATCTCGCCGCCCAGATCGCCAATCCCAACGACCTTCTCGGACCGCGCAAGGAAACCACGGTCGATGCGGAACGCCGCGGCGTGGTGATCGACGGCTACCGCAAGGCACCCTTCTTCTCGCCGGTGCCGCGCACCGAAGTAGACTACTGACGGGCGGGCAGGGGCGCAGGAAATGAGCAATCTAGCCTACGATAACCAGATCGACGGCGGCACGCACGACGTCGCCGCCATGCAGTCGCTGCGGCCCATTCCGCGCATCTCGATCCAGGCATTCTGCGAGACGGAGGGCGTCGCCCACCCGATCGAGCGCGCCGGCGAGGATCGCCGCATGGCCAAGGCGCATCTCAAGGTGCATATGGGCGGCATACCCACGGCGATCGAATTCTACCAGAGCGCGCCCACTCCGAACCTGATCCTGCTGGAATCCCGCGCGGAGCCGAAGGAACTCCTGGAACTGCTCGGCCAGCTTTCCGAACATTGCGACCCCACCACCAAGGTCGTGGTGATCGGCCACTACAACGACGTCGGGCTCTATCGGGAACTGATCCGCTGCGGCATTTCCGAATATGTCATCGCGCCCGTCTCGATGGCCGACATCGTCAGCGTCATCGCCACGATCTTCATCGATCCCGATGCCGAGCCGATCGGCCGTTCCATCGCCTTCGTCGGCGCCAAAGGTGGCGTGGGCTCTTCGACCATGGCCCACAACGTGGCCTGGGCCGTCTCGGCGCTGTTCAAGTCCGAGGTGATGGTGGCCGACCTCGATCTGGCCTTCGGCACCGCCAACATCAATTTCGACCAGGACCCGGCGCAAGGCATAGCGGAAGCTGTGTTCTCGCCCGAGCGCATCGACGAGGTCTATCTCGACCGCCTGCTAGCCCGCTGCGCGGAGAATCTTTCGCTGCTGGCGGCGCCGTCGACCCTCGACCGGGTCTACGACTTCGACGCCGAGGCCTTTGCGCAGATCATCGACATCGCGCAGCGCAGCACGCCCGTTCTGGTGCTCGACGTTCCCCATGTCTGGAGCGGCTGGTCGAAGAACACGCTGGCGAAGGCGGACGAGATCGTGATCACGGCGACGCCGGAACTCGCCAATCTGCGCAACACCAAGAACCTGGTGGACATGCTCAAGAAGCTGCGGCCCAACGATCCGGCGCCCAAGCTCATCCTGAACCAGGCCGGCGTGCCCAAGCGGCCCGAAATAAGCGTGCAGGACTTCGCCGAGCCGCTCGGCATCACGCCCATGGCGGTGGTGCCGTTCGAGCCGGTGCTGTTCGGCAATGCCGCCAACAACGGGCGCATGCTGGGCGAGATGGACGCCAAGAGCCCGATCGTCGCCGCCATCAACGAGATGGCGCATGTGCTGACCGGCAGGAGCGAACTGAAGGCGAAGAAGAAGGCGGGCCTCGGCAACATCCTCGGCGCGCTGCGGCGCGGCAAGAAGTGAAGCATTTGCGGCGGGATTGGTAGTCGATCATGTTTGGCAGAAGAGGCAATGACGACGGCGGCCGGATCGTCCCGGAACTGCGCCAGCCTTCGCCCCAACAGAGGCCCGCGGAGACGGTGACGCTGGACCGGCCCGCCGCGCCGGTGCCGCCTCCCGCCGCCCCCGCCCAGGTGCGCAGGGCGGTGGAAGCGCCGCCTCTGGCAGCCGAACAGCGCCGGCCCCAGCGCGAGCGCAACGAGAACTACTACAACACCAAGAGCCAGGTCTTTTCCGCGTTGATCGACACGATCGACCTGTCGCAGCTCGCCAAGCTCGATTCCGAGAGCGCGCGCGAGGAAATCCGCGACATCGTCAACGACATCATCGCGATCAAGAACTTCGCCATGTCCATCGCCGAGCAGGAGGACCTGCTCGAGGACATCTGCAACGACGTGCTGGGCTATGGGCCGCTGGAGCCGCTGCTGGCGCGCGACGACATCGCCGACATCATGGTGAACGGCTCCCACAACGTCTACATCGAAGTGAACGGCAAGGTCGAGCAGACCGGCATCCGCTTCCGCGACAACCAGCAGCTTCTCAACATCTGCCAGCGCATCGTCAGCCAGGTGGGCCGGCGCGTCGACGAATCCTCACCGATCTGCGACGCGCGCCTGCCCGACGGCTCCCGCGTCAACGTCATCGCGCCGCCGCTCGCCATCGACGGCACCGCGCTCACCATCCGCAAGTTCAAGAAGGACAAGCTCACCCTCGACCAGCTCGTCCGCTTCGGCGCCATCTCGTCGGAGGGCGCGGACGTGCTGAAGATCATCGGCCGGGTGCGCTGCAACATCGTCATTTCGGGCGGCACGGGTTCGGGCAAGACCACCTTGCTGAACTGCCTCACCAACTATATCGACCGCGAGGAGCGCATCATCACCTGCGAGGACTCGGCCGAGCTCCAGCTCCAGCAGCCGCATGTGGTGCGCCTCGAAACACGCCCGCCCAACCTCGAAGGCGAGGGCGAGGTGACGATGCGCGACCTCGTGAAGAACTGCCTGCGCATGCGCCCCGAGCGCATCATCGTCGGCGAGGTGCGCGGCCCCGAGGTGTTCGACCTGCTGCAGGCCATGAACACCGGCCATGACGGCTCGATGGGCACCATCCACTCCAACAGCCCGCGCGAATGCCTGAACCGCATGGAATCGATGATCGCCATGGGCGGCTATTCGCTGCCGCAGAAGACGGTGCGCGAGATCATCGTCGGCTCGGTGGACGTCATCATCCAGGCCGCGCGCCTGCGCGACGGCTCACGCCGCATCACCCACATCACCGAAGTGGTCGGCATGGAGGGCGACGTCATCATCACCCAGGACCTCGTCCTCTACCATATGAAGGGCGAGGACGCGAACGGCAGGATCATCGGCCAGCACGTCTCCACCGGCATCGGGCGTCCCCATTTCTGGGAGCGGGCGCGCTATTTCGGCGAGGAGCAGCGGCTGGCCAACGCGCTTGAAGCCATGGAGAAGCGGGCGGACTAGGCCGATCGCCGTGATCGGGCCTGCGCCACATGTTCCGGGGTAGGGGCCGGCAACCATGTTCGGAATAGACACCACCGTCCTGGCCTTCACGGCGCTTGCCGGCATCAGCGCCGGCGCGGTCGCCTATGCGTTCCTCTTCAAGCGCATCACCAGCGAAAAGCAGGTCGGGCGCCGGCTGGAGACGATCAAGGCGGCCGAGACCGACGGCAATGTCGTCAAGGCCTCGCGCGACCGGCTGGCCGAGGCCGCCAAGCGACGGAAATCGTTGCAGGATTCACTGAAGGAGCTTGAGGAGAAGCAGAAGACGAACAACCGTGTCGTCAAGAAGCCGCCAATCAGGGTGCAGCTTCGGCAGGCGGGCATGCAGGTGACGATGCAGCGATTCTACGTCTATTCGGCCGTCAGCGCGCTTGTCCTGACGATGCTCGTCTATATGGCCGGCGCGCCCGTGCTGGTGTTGCCGGGCGCCTTGCTGGCGGGCGGGCTCGGCCTGCCGCGCTGGTTCGTCTCGTTCAGGCGGGGCCGGCGCGTCAAGGCCTTCCTCAACGAGTTCCCCAACGCGCTCGACATCATCGTGCGCGCGGTGAAGTCGGGCCTTCCGCTCAATGACGGCATACGCCTCATCGCCACCGAGGCGCCCGAACCGGTCAGGACCGAATTCCGGCGCATCGTCGATTCCCAGCAGATGGGCCTGTCCATCCCCGACGCCGCATTGCGCATGCCCGAAACCATGCCGTGCCCGGAAGCGGGCTTTTTCGGCATCGTCATCCAGATCCAGAGCCAGGCCGGCGGCAACCTGTCGGAAGCGCTCGGCAATTTGTCGCGCGTGCTGCGCGACCGCAAGAAAATGAAGGCCAAGGTCAGCGCCCTGTCGATGGAAGCCAAGGCTTCGGCCGCCATCATCGGCGCGCTGCCGTTCATCGTGGCCCTGCTCGTCTATCTGAGCAGCCCGAACTACATCATGCCGTTGTTCACCACCAGCACCGGCAACCTGATCCTCGGCGTCTCGGGCGTGTGGATGTCGATCGGCATCTTCGTGATGCGCAAGATGATGAATTTCGAAGTGTAGCGCAGCGGGCCGCAGGCGACGCGCGCGCGCCGCCGGGGCCATCGACGGAAAGGGCGGCGCCCATGACCGAGCAGGTCATCAAAACTCTCACGGACCCGTCTTTCCTGATCGCCTTGCTGGTCGGCATCGCGGTCTTCGCCACCGTCTTCACGCTGCTGCCCGCCTTCGGTGGCGATCCGCTCAAGGCCCGCATGAAGTCGGTGGCGCTGGAGCGGGACGAACTGCGCGCCAAGCAGCGCGCCCGGCTGGCGGCCGAGGCCGACAGGCGCCGCTCGGGCCTGCGCGAGCAGCAGTCGACCGGCATGCGCCACATCGTGGACAAGCTGGACCTGCGCAGGGCGCTGGCCGACGAAAGCACCACCCAGAAGCTGCGCATGGCGGGCTTCCGCGGCCAGAACCCGCTGACGAAATTCCTGTTCTTTCGCCTCGTGCTGCCGTTTGCCGGCTTCGCGCTGGCGGCGGCGTACATCTTCGTGCTCGGCACGCTTGGCGACAAGCCCTTGTTCATGAAGCTGTTCGTGTGCGTGCTTGCCGCCTATGCCGGCTTCTACGCACCGGTGCTCTATGTTTCGAACCGCGCCACCAAGCGCAAGAAATCCATTCAGCTCGCCTGGCCGGACGCGCTCGACCTTTTGCTCATCTGCGTTGAATCGGGCATGTCCGTGGAAGCGGCGCTGCGGCGCGTGGCCGATGAGATCGGCGCGCAGTCGGTGGAACTGGCCGAGGAATTCGTGCTGACCAACGCCGAATTGTCCTATCTGCAGGAACGTCGGCAGGCCTATGAGAATCTCGCCGGCCGGACGGGGCTCGAATCGGTCAAATCCGTCACGCAGGCGCTGATCCAGGCCGAGCGCTACGGCACGCCCGTCGCCCATGCGCTCAGGGTGCTGGCCAGCGAAAGCCGCGACATGCGCATGAACGAAGCCGAGAAGAAGGCCGCGGCCCTGCCGCCGAAGCTGACCGTGCCGATGATCCTGTTCTTCCTGCCGGTTCTGTTCGCCATCATCCTGGGCCCCGCCGGTATCCAGGTCAGCCAGCACGGCATTTTCGGCGACAGGCCGTCCGCTAGCAGTCCGCAGTAGGAGCCGGTCGGCATCGGCCGATCCGGCTCGTTGAACCGATCCGTAGCGAAAAAAGTTTTAGTTGGCTGCGGCGGTCTGCTGCTGCTTGTCCTGCGCCTTGAGCTGGTTCCAGGAATTCTGCTGGGACAGCATCTGGCGCAGATAGGCGACGTTGGCCTGCGCCTGGTCAGGGGAAAGCTCCTGCGAGGCGATCTTCTCGGCCTCGTCGAAGCGGCCCTGCAGGCCGACGACCAGTGCCAGGTTCTGCCGCACGCGGCTGTCGGCGTTGGGCTGCTGGGCCGCCGTGCGCAGATAGGTCTCTGCCATGCGCAGGTCGCCCTCCAGCACATAGGACATGCCGAGATTGGACAGCACCGAAGGCTCGTTCGGCTTCAGTTCCAGCGCCTTGCGGTAGAGCTGGCGCGCATCCTCCTTCTGGCCGAGCTGGTCAAGGATGGCGCCTTCGGCCGACACCAGCTTCCAGTCCGGATATTCCGGCGTCTGCGCCCGGCGCACCGCCTCGAGCGCCGGCTCGAGCTGGCCGTTGGCGGCCAGCGCCTTGCCGTAGGCCGCCAGCACGTCCCGGTCCTTGGGGTAGGCGATGGCCAGCTTGCGCATCACCGCCAGCGACTGATCGGCGTCGCCGCCCATCTGCAGCACGGTGGCGAACCTGATCGCGGTGCCCTTGTCGGTCGGGTTCCTGGCATAGGCCTGGCCGAGCGACGCCGCAGCGCTGTGCAACTCGCCCGACGACATCGTGTCGACCGACCTGCCGCCGGAACGGGAGATGGAACCGGTCGTGAACTTGCTGACCGAACTGCAACCCGCGAGCCCGACGGCCAGCGCCAGCGTCAGCGCCGTGGCCACGCCCCGCGCGGAAGAAACCTTCATGGTGCGAAGTGTCGGCATCGGCCCCGTCCCCGTCTGCGCCCGGTCGTTAAGCAATCGTTTCCCTTGCCGAGAAATATTCTGTTAACCCTAACAGTCCGTTAAAAACGCTCTCCGAATCTCACCGCACGTTAAGGAACAGGCCATGCCCGTCGAACTGACCGAGAAGAAATCCGCCAGCAGCCTGCCGGTGCGCCTTGTCGGCAGGGACGGGCTGGAAAAGGCCGGACTGTCGCCGCAGGAGACGGCCTGGGCGCGCGCCAACGGCTTCTCGGGCGAGGCGGGCCGCACCCTGGTCGTACCCGGCGCGGACGGCGCAATTGCCGGTGCATTGTTCGGCGTCGGGGAAGGCGAGGGCGCGCTGGCGCTCGGCGCCCTGGCCCGCGCGCTGCCGGAAGGCGAATGGCATTTCGCCACGCCACCGGCCGATCCCGAGCTTGCGGCGCTGGCGCTGGTGCTGGGCGGCTACGTTTTCACCCGCTACGGCAAGAAGACCGGCAAGGCGCTTCGCTTCGCCGTGCCGGAAGGCGTTGACGCCGCGCGCGTGAGCCGTCTTGCCGGCGGGGTCGTCCTGGCGCGCGATCTCGTCAACACGCCGACCAACGACATGGGTCCGGCCGCGCTGGAGCAGGCGGCACGCACCCTGGCCGGCGCGCACAAGGCGAAGGTTTCGGTGGTCGAGGGCGACGATCTTCTGGCGAAGAATTTTCCGATGATCCACGCTGTCGGCCGCGCTGCCGCCCAGGCGCCGCGCCTGGTCGACCTCGTCTGGGGTCCGGAGGATGCGCCGAAAGTGACCCTCGTCGGCAAGGGCGTGTGCTTCGACACCGGCGGGCTGGACATAAAGCCTTCTTCCGGCATGCTTTTGATGAAGAAGGACATGGGCGGCGCGGCCAATGTGCTGGGGCTTGCGTCCATGATCATGTCTGCCGGCCAGAAGGTCAGGCTGCGGGTGCTGATCCCGGCCGTGGAGAACTCGATATCGGCCAACGCCTTCCGCCCGGGCGACGTGCTGGCGAGCCGCAAGGGCGTCAGCGTCGAGATCGGCAACACGGATGCCGAGGGCCGGCTTGTCCTGGCCGACGCGCTGGCCCTGGCCGACGAGGAGGCGCCGCAGATGCTGATCGACATGGCCACGCTGACGGGGGCCGCCCGCGTCGCGCTCGGCCCCGACCTGCCGCCTTTCTACACCGACGACGACATTCTTGCCGCAGACCTCGCCGCGGCTTCCCTCGCGGTCGAGGACCCGCTGTGGCGCATGCCGCTCTGGAAACCCTATGACAAGAAGCTGTCGTCCAAGATAGCAGACGTCAACAATGTCACTTCCGACGGATTTGCCGGCTCCATCACGGCCGCCCTTTTCCTCAGGCGCTTCGTGGAGAAGGCGGCAAGCTGGGCCCATTTCGACATTTTCGCCTGGAACCCCGCCGACCGACCCTATGGTCCCGTCGGCGGCGAGGCGCAGGGCATAAGGGCGCTGGAGCGGTTGATCTCGACCCGTTTCGGCTGATTCGCGTCTCGAATAATGAAACGGAACCGAAACGGTTTTGCTCCATGCTGGCGCGATGCCGATCACACTGCGTCCCAGCCAGGCGTTGCGGCTTTGGCAGCAGGTGGGGCTCGCCGAAGTGCACGGCGACGCGCCGGACCTGACCACGCGCCAGATGACGATCCTGCTCACCATCTATCTCGACGCGCCGCCGCACACGGTGCGCGGCCTGGCGGCCCGGCTCGACGTGACCAAGCCGGTCATCACCCGCGCGCTCGACACGATGGGGGCGCTGAAACTGGTGTCGCGCCATCGCGATCCGCTCGACAGGCGCAACGTCCTCATCAAGCGCACCGTGGAAGGCGCGCTCTATGTCGAGCGCTTCGGCGATGTTATCATCGCCAGGGCCGCTGAACTCCCGATCTGAACGAGCACCGCTTTGACCATTCACGATGTACGTCTCCACGCTTTCCGCACCGACCTTGCCGATGTCCGCCTGAAAGGCGAGGTGGAGGCCGAGCGTTTCGTCGCCGGCCGCCCTGCGCGCATTTCGGTTGCCGTGGCCGACGTGCGCAAGGCGCCGAAGCCCGACTCCGGCGTCAACACGCAATTCCTGCGCGGCGACGACTTGCTGGTGTTCGAGGAAGCCGACGGCTGGGCCTGGGTGCAGGCCGTGCGCGACTCCTATGTCGGCTATGTCGAGACGAGGGAACTTGGCGGGCGCGATGCCGCGCCGACCCATGTCGTGCGGGTGCCGCGCACTTTCGTCTATCCGGGGGCGGACCTGCGTTTCCCCCGCGCCGGCGCGTTGTCCATGGGATCGGCCGTGACGGTCGTCGGCGGCGCCGAGACGCGCGGCACGCAATACGCGCTGCTGCCTTCGGGCGAGGCGGTGATCGCCGCGCATCTGAGGCCGGTGGAAGCGCATGCCGACGACTATGTGGCCGTGGCCGAAACCCTGCTCGGCACGCCCTATCTGTGGGGCGGCGCGTCGGGCTTCGGCATCGACTGCTCGGGCCTTGTGCAGCTTTCCATGCGCATGGCCGGGCGCGACGTGCTGCGCGATTCCGACATGCAGGCGGCGGGGCTGGGCGAGGCTTTCGAGCCGGGACCGGATTTTTCCGGCATGAGGCGCGGCGACCTCGTCTTCTGGAAGGGGCATGTCGCCATCATGACTGGCGAAAGGGACATGATCCACGCCAGCGGCCACACCATGCTGGTCTCGCGCGAGGGGCTGAAGGAAGCCGTGGACCGCATCGGCTATCTCTATGGCGGCGGCCCGACCGGATTCCGCCGCCCCTGAAAGGGCTCTCAGGCGCTCTTGCCGCCACCGCGCTTCAGGTGTTCGTCCAGCCGCGGCATGATCTCCACGAAATTGCAGGGCATGTGCCGATAGTCGAACTGTGCTTCGAGAATGCCGTCCCAGGCGTCCTTGCAGGCGCCGGGCGAGCCGGGCAGCACGAACACGAAGGTGGCGTTCACCACGCCGCCGGTCGCCCGCGACTGGATCGTGGAGGTGCCGATCTTGTCGTAGGAGATGCGGTGGAAGACTTCCGAGAAGCCGTCCATGCGCTTCTCGAAGATCGGCTCCAGCGCCTCGGGCGTCACGTCGCGGCCGGTGAAGCCGGTGCCGCCGGTGGTGATGACCGCGTCGATGCCTTCGTCCTTCGTCCAGCCGAGCACCTTGTCGCGGATCCGGTCCTTGTCGTCGGTGACGATGTCGCGCGCGGCGAGGATGTGGCCGGCCTTCTCGATGCGCTCGGCCAGCGTCTGGCCGGACCTGTCCTCGGCCAGGCTGCGCGTGTCCGAAACGGTCAGCACCGCGATGCGGACGGGAATGAAGGGGCGTGGCGATCCCGGCTCGGTCATTCGTTGGCCTCGGCTGTGGTGCTGCGCGTCGCCGCCACGAACCAATCGGGGTGGCGGGCGCGGATGAGGGCCGCGGCGCGCTTGGCGACGTTGCCCGTTTCGTAGAGGCCGAAGCAGGTCGCGCCGGAGCCCGACATGCGGGCAAAGCCGGCATCCGCCTTCTTCAGTGCCCGCAATGCCTCCGCCACGGCGGGCTGGATTTCCTGCGCCGGGGCCTCGAGGTCGTTGCGGGTGGCCGCCAGCCAGTTGCGGAGGCCATGGAAATCGAAACGCGCCGGAAGCGCCGGAAGAGGCTCGTTGTCGCGCTTGCGCAGGGCGGAAAACACCTGCGGGGTCGAGATCGGAACGCCCGGATTGACCAGCACAAGCCCCAGCGGCGGGAACGCGGGCAGGACCGCGACATCCTCACCGACACCGCGCGCCAACAGGGGCCGCGCGGCAAGGCACATCGGCACGTCGGCGCCGAGCGACAGGGCAATGCTCGCCATTTCCGCGGCGTCGATGTCCAGACCCCAGATCCTGCCCAGCAGGCGCAGGGCCGCCGCGGCATCGCTGGATCCGCCTCCGATGCCGGACGCGACCGGCAGGTTCTTCTCCAGCGCCATGGCGACGGGAAAGGTGTCCCGCGTGCCTGCCGCCTTGCGCAGGGCGTCACGCGCCATGACGATCAGGTTGCGGCCGTCGAGCGGCACGTCGGCGGCGTAACGCCCCGACACCGCGAGGCTGTCCTCTTCGGCTGGAATCGCCTGGAGACGGTCGCCGAAGCGGGTGAACACCGCCAGGCTTTCGAGCAGGTGATAGCCGTCGGGACGCCGCCCGGTCACATGCAGCGCGAGATTGATCTTGGCCGGCGCAAATTCGGCCGACGGGACTGCGGCGAGGTTCACCGTGAGGCTTCGGGATGCGGAGTTGCGATCAGTCCTTGGCCAGCCGGTATTCGCCGGTCTTGGGGTCCTTGACCAGCGTGCCGTGGGTGCCGTTGGCCTGCTGCCTCTCGGCGCGGCGCACCTTGGCCGTCACCCGCTCCGCTTCGCGCGTGAAGGACCTGTAGCCGACATAGGCGACCACGCCTACGATGATGAACAAAATGATCTGCGGCATGTCGTGCTCCTTCCTCCCGGCTTCGGCGCGGAAGCGGCGTCAGGGCCGGAAGGCATCATCATCCTAACGGTTCCGGATGGTTTTTCAAAGACCGAACCGGCTCCAAAGGGCGCGCTCCTCTGCCGCATCGGCAATCCCGTGCGCGGCGGCCGCGGCGATGTCCGGCGCCGAGCCCCCTTTCAGCGCCGAGCCGAACAGGCCGAAGCGGGAAAGCAGCCCGCGCGGCTGGGAAACCAGCTTCAGCCGGGTCTTGTCGCCGAAGCGCTGCCTCAGCGTGGCGCGCATGTCGCCAAGCGCATCGACCAGCCCGAGGTCCAGGCCCTTGCGGCCGGTCCAGAACAGGCCAGTGAACAGGTCGGGATCGTCCTTCAGCTTGGTCCCGCGCCGTTCCTTGACGAGGTCGATGAAGGTTTCGTGCACCTCGAGCTGCAGCGCCTTCAGCCGCTCCACATCCTCCTTCTTCTCCGGCTTGAAGGGGTCGAGAACGGACTTGTTCTGGCCCGCGGTGTGGACGCGGCGCTCGACGCCGATCTTCTTCAGCAGTTCCGGGAAGCCGAAGGAAGCCGAGACGACGCCGATCGAGCCGACGATGGAGGACGGATCGGCGATGATCTCGTCGCCGGCCAGCGCGATCATGTAGCCGCCGGAAGCCGCGACGTCCTCCACGAACACCAGCACCTTCTTGTCCTTCTCGACGGCGAGATCGCGGATGCGCCTGAAGATCAGACGCGACTGCACCGGCGAGCCGCCCGGCGAGTTGAGGGAAATGGCGACGGCCGGCGCGTCGAAGGCGAAGGCCTTCTCGATCAGCCCCGCCGTCGTGGCGAGCGACAGGGCAGGGCGGAACTGGCCGCCGGCCATGATGGCGCCGTGGAGCCGTATGACGGGAATGGTGACGATGTTCGGGCGCCAGGATTTCGGCAGCAGGCGGGAAAGCAGACGGCGCACGGACTAACTGTCTCCAATTGAAGGCGAGCACCATGTAGGCATTTGCGCCGGAAGGGCAATGCCGGGCTGAAAAACTCAGTCCCCGAACAGCGAGGCAAGCCCGTTGTTGATCGCGTCGGCGCGTTCGCAGAAGCGATGCCCCGGGCCTTCGTGCAGCATCAGCGGCGGTTGCAGCGACAGCCCTCCGCGCGCGCCGCGCACCGCCCGCACCACGATGCGGATGGCAGGCTTGTCGGCGCGCGGATGCACGGCCAGGATCTCGGCATTGCCGAAACGCCCCGAAATCGCGTCGAGCAGGGGGCGCAGGGAAACGGGCCGGGCAATCACGGCCAGCCCGCCGCGCGGCTTGACGATGGCCGCGGCGGTGCGCACCCAGCCTTCGAACAGCCCGTCCTCCATCACATGCGCCTCGCGCTTCAGCGTGTCGGGCGTGGCGCGGTCGATCGCGGCGTTGAAGGGCGGGTTCATGATGGCGAAGTCGAAGGAATTGTCGTCGAGTCCGGCGGCGACCCGCGCCCGGCCGGTCAGAGTCACGTCGGCGCGCAGCACATCGAGGCGATTGGCGAGGTGCTGGTTGGCGGGATGCGCAAGCGTGGTCTCCGCGAAGGCGGCCATCTCGGGCGAACGCTCGACCAGCAGCGCGCTGGCGCCGTCGCAGCGCGAGACGACTGCCAGCCCGGCGGCGCCCGCGCCGGCGCCGAGGTCTGCAAGCCGTCCGGAAAAGGCCGATGGCACGGAAGCCGCCAGCATCATGGCGTCCATGCCGGCGCGGTGGCCGGATTGCTCCGGCTGCACCAGCCAGAAGCGGCCGCGATGGAACGCATCCACCGTGCAGGCCGGCTTTGCGGCGCCGGAAGCCGTCATGTGGGGCGGAGTTCGTTGGCGATGCCGGCGTCGGTGAGGATGCGCCGCGCCTCGTCGGCGCGTGCGGCCTCGACCAGTATGCGCCGCGGCAGGATACCCAGCGATCCGTCCAGAACGCTCATGTTCTGGTCTGCCACCATGACGCCGATGCCCGCGTCGCGCATCAGCGATTCGACGAAGGAGATGATGACGGGGTCGTTGGTCCGCACGAGTTCGATCATGCGATGAAATTCGCAGCTTGGCGCGCCGATGTAAATGATCCCACCGGATGGGACCTCCTGGGGGGCTCGCTTGCGCCAATTCGCCTCTTGCCGTTGGCTGGGGCGCCGCCTAGACTCGAATGCAGCAAAGGAAGCCGTCGCGCATTCCATAAGGACGGGGAGTATCGTTGGTGGGCGTCGTTCTCAATCTCGAAAACGGGAAGCGGGAAACCGCATCGATTGGCGAGTTGATCGCCCTGACTTCGGCGGACATGGCCCGCGTCAACGAACTGATCCTGTCGAAGGCCGGCTCGGACGTCGAGATGATCCCAGAGATCGCCAACCACCTGATCTCGTCGGGCGGCAAGCGGCTCAGGCCGATGGTGACGCTGGCAGCGGCCCAGATGTTCGGCTATTCGGGCGAGGGCCACGTCAAGCTGGCGACCGCCGTGGAGTTCATGCACACCGCCACGCTGCTGCACGACGACGTGGTGGACGAGAGCGGCATGCGGCGCGGCAAGAAGACGGCGCGCATGATCTGGGGCAACCAGGCCAGCGTGCTGGTCGGCGACTTCCTGCTCGGGCAGGCCTTCCGCATGATGGTCGAGGTCGGCTCGCTCGACGCGCTGGATATCCTGTCCACCGCCGCCTCCATCATCGCCGAGGGCGAAGTGATGCAGCTTGCGGCGGCCAAGAACCTCGACACAACGGAGGACGAGCATTTCGCCGTCATCAAGGCCAAGACCGCGGCGCTGTTTTCCGCTGCCGCCGAAGTCGGCCCGGTGATCGCCGCAGCCTCGCGCACCGACCGCGCGGCGCTTCGCTCCTACGGCATGAATCTCGGGCTCGCCTTCCAGCTCATCGACGATGCGCTCGACTATGGCGGCTCCAGCAACGATCTCGGCAAGAATGTCGGCGACGATTTCCGCGAGGGCAAGGTGACCTTGCCGGTGATCCTCGCCTACCGGCGCGGTACGGCGGCGGAGCGCGCCTTCTGGAAACGCGCCATCGAAGAAAACCAGGCCGACGATGCCGGGCTGGAAAAGGCCATCGGCCTGATGGCCCGCCACGGCGCCATCGCCGACACGATCGGCCGCGCACGCCATTTCGGCGAAATCGCGCGCGACGCCCTGGCGCCGCTGGAGGCGACGCCGCAGAAGGCGGCCCTGATCGACGTGATCGATTTCTGCATCAGCCGCGTCAACTGAGGCGTCGCGACGGCCTGCCCGTCACTTCTCATTGAGCCCGATCATTTGGAATCGAGGAGGCCCGGCAATTCGCGCATCATGGTCTCGCGTGCGCGCAGGCCGGGGCTGACCGGCTCCTTCTTCTCGTTCTGGATCAGCCGGGCGAACACCACGGTGCGCCCGTCCTTCGTCGCCCAGCCGACGAACCAGCCATAGGCGCGCCTGCCGTCCATGTTGCCGTCGGCCGCGCGGGGGCCGCCGGCGCCGGTCTTGCCGTGGATTTCCCAGCCGTTCGGCAGGGTTCCGAGCGAAGTGATCCTGGCCGTCATGTCGTAGGCGTGTGCGCCGACGGGCAGTTGGCGGTTCACGAGCTTCTCCAGGAAGGAGAGCTGCTCCAGGGGCGAAATCTTGAGGGAGGAACTGAGCCAGGAGCGCGTCAGCCCGTCCTTCTTGCCGGGATCGCCCGAGACGTCCTGGTTGCCGTAGCCGAAGGCAGTCACGTAATGCTTGAACCGGTCCTCGCCGAGCGATTGCGTGACCTGCTGCGAATACCAGACCACGGAGTTCTTGATCCAGCTGGCCGGGTCGGTGTCGGCGCGCCATGACTTGATCCAGTCGGGATAGCCCTGCTTGAACGGCAGCTTCGGCGCGTGCTCGTCCTTCAGGAAACCCGAATCGTAGCCCATCAGGCTGATCGCGATCTTGAATGTGGAGGCGGCGGTGACGCGCCGGTCGCAGCCGTCGCCCTGCTTCTTCAGCACCTTGCCGGTGGCGGCATCGGCCATGGCCGTGCACAGGATGCCGGCATGGGCGCCCGCGGCGGACAGGAAGAGCCCGGTCGCCGCGATCGGCAGGCTGCACAGCTTCATTTTCGAACCTTTCGGCATGGCGGGGAACTCAGTTAAGGCGTTTCCGGGAAAACTGCGGAGCGGTTTTCCGTTCGGAATGCGTAGAAACAAGGAGATAGAACGTTTTCGCGTTTCGGGGAAAAACGGAAATGCTCTATGTAACCGGTTTCGGGCATCAAAATGGCCCGGTGGAGCGAGACATGCCATCTGCAGACCTTTTCGTTGCGTTTGTTTTAACCACGGCGGTCTTCGCCTACATGCCCGGACCGGCCATGCTCTACGCCGCGGCGCAGACCATGGCGCGCGGGCGCTGGTCCGGCCTGATGGCGGCGCTGGGCATCCATCTCGGCGGATACGTCCATGTCGTTGCCGCCGCAGCCGGCCTTTCGGTGCTTTTCCATGCCGTTCCGCCGCTTTATTTCGCGGTGAAGCTCGTCGGCGCCGCCTATCTCGTCTGGCTCGGCATCTCGCTGTTCCGGCGCCGGGGCGAGGAGGACGGCGCCATGCCAGTGATCGGGCCGAAGTCCGGCCGGCGCGCTTTCTTCGAAAGCGTCACCGTCGAGGTGCTCAATCCCAAGACGGCCGTGTTCTTCCTGGCCTTCCTGCCGCAATTCGTCGATCCGGCGGCGGCCTTGCCGGTCTGGGCGCAGTTCCTGATTCTCGGCACCATCGTCAACCTCATGTTCTCGTCGGCCGACATCGTCTGCGTGGCGCTGGCGGGCGCGGTGGTGTCGCGGCTGAAGCGCTCCGGCCGCGCCCAGCGCATGGCGCGCCGGGCAGGCGGCGCGCTGCTGGTCGGCCTGGGCCTGCACCTGGTGCTGCAAAGGAATTGAGCCGCCGGACCGGACGCCATGCCGGCGTCATCTGCCGGACAGATTGTGAGCGCAGCCTGGATTGAAGCCTGAACGCAAAAAGGCCATGCTTCGGCCCGATGGTTGATCATATGGCGGCCTGTCGCGGAACGCGGCCGCCCAAGGAAAGGGAAAATATGCGGCAAAGACGCGCTCGCTGGCTTTCGGGCCTGGCTGTTCTCGCTGTTGTGTCGGCGGTCGGCCAGCCGGCACTCGCCAAGCAGTCCGACAAACCGGCGGAAATCACCTCGCTCTCGGGTGCGTTCCTGGCGGCGCGCGTGGCCGAAGCGGACAACGACCTCGGCAACGCCATCGATTATTACAAGCAGGCGCTCGCCTTCGATCCCGACGACGCGGCGCTGCAACAGAGCCTGATGCTGTCGCTGATCGCGGACGGCCGCTTTTCCGAATCGCTGCCCTATGCCGACAAGCTGAAGGAAGTGCCCGACGTCGAGCGCTTCTCGCGGCTCGCGCTGGCTGTCGAATCGTTCCGCAAGAAGGATTATTCCAAGGCCGAATACTGGCTGAAGCTGTCGCTCGAGGCCGACCTCGACAAGCTGATCTCCGGCATCATGACCGGCTGGGCCAAGGAAGGCGCCGGCCATGGCGGCGAAGCGATGGCCTATGTGAAGAAGCTGCAAGGGCCGGAATGGTTCGACCTGTTCAAGTCGTACCACCGTGCGCTGATCGCCGATGTCGCCGGCCTCGGCGACAAGGCCGACGCCGCCTATTCAGCGGCCGTCGCCAACACCGCCGCCGGCGGTGCCGCGCCCGAGACCTGGGTGCGCTGCGCGACCGCCTATGCATCCTTCCTGGCGCGGCAGGGCAACAAGGACAAGGCGCTATCCGTCCTCGACCAGGCCGAGACCTTCGTTTCCGGCAAGCCGGAGATCGTCGCGCTGCGTGCGCAGATCGCCAAGGGCGAGAAGCCCGCGCCGCTGGTTTCCAGCCCCGCGGAGGGCGCCTCGGAGATCCTGCTCGACCTTGCCACGGCGCTCAACCGGGGCGGCGGCGAACCCTTCGTGCGCCTCTACCTGGAATATGCGCTGGCGCTGAGGCCCGACAGCGACGCGGCGCTGATGCAGCTTGCCGCCGTGGCCGAGCAGATGAAGGACGGCCAGAAGGCGATCGAGCTCTACCGCCGCATTCCCGAGAACTCTCCGCTGAAGGAGATTGCCGATCTCCAGCTCGGCCTCAATCTGGCGGACCTGAACCGCAACGACGAGGCGATCGCGAATCTCAAGACGCTGCTCGATGCGCATCCCGACGACATGCGGGCCTATCTGGCGCTTGGCGGCGTCTATTCCTCGAAGGAGGATTTCCGCTCCGCCGCCGACCTCTACGACAAGGCCGTGGAACGCCTGAAGGACCCGACCAAGGCCAACTGGAACATCTTCTATCAGCGCGGCATCGCCTATGAGCGGCTGAAGGACTGGGCCAAGGCGGAGCCTAATTTCCGCAAGGCGCTGGAGCTTTTCCCCGACCAGCCGCAGGTGCTGAACTATCTCGGCTATTCGCTGGTGGACCGCAACGCCAACCTGAAGGAGGCGCTGGAAATGATCCAGAAGGCCGCCGATCTCAGGCCGAGCGATGGCTACATCATCGATTCGCTGGGCTGGGCCTATTACAAGCTCGGCCGCTACGACGACGCGCTGCGCGAGATGGAGCGCGCCGTTTCGCTGAAGCCGGAAGACCCGGTGCTCAACGACCATCTGGGCGACGTCTACTGGCGCGTCGGGCGCAAGTTGGAAGCCACCTTCCAGTGGAACCATGCGCGCGACCTCAAGCCCGACCCTGACCTCCTGGGTTCGGTGGAGCAGAAGCTGTTGAAGGGCCTGCCGCCGATCGAGCCGACGACGGCGCAGGAAACCCAGAAGCCCAAGCCTGATCCGGCCCCGGCCCCGAAGGGGTGAGACACCGGTTTCGCGCTTGCGCGAAAGCCATGATGCCGGTGGCATCATGGCAGGTGTCGAACGCCGGGGAGCTGCCGGAGGCAGCGGGGCCCCGGCCGGGAGCCGGTTTCGCGCTTGCGCGAAAGCCATGATGCCGGTGGCATCATGGCAGGTGTCGAACGCCGGGGAGCTGCCGGAGGCAGCGGGGCCCCGGCCGGGAGCCGGTTTCGCGCTGCAAATTCATCGTGCCGATGAACCTTCCCGAAACAGCGAGACCTCGGCCGGGCGGCTCGTCAGCTCGGCCCGGCTGCTCCGTGACCTGCCTTCACCTTGACGCTGGCGGGCGCCGCCTCTAGGGAGTGGCGCATTCCCGCCGCACCCTCCGAGGCCGCCGTGACCGCCGATATTCCCGCCCATATGCATCCCAGCCGCTCGTTCCAGGGGCTGATCCTGACGCTGCACGACTATTGGGCGAGGCACGGCTGCGTGATCCTGCAACCCTACGACATGGAGGTCGGCGCCGGCACTTTCCACCCCGCCACCACGCTGCGTTCGCTGGGTCCAAGGCCCTGGAACGCGGCCTATGTGCAGCCCTCGCGCCGGCCGAAGGACGGCCGTTACGGCGAAAACCCGAACCGACTCCAGCACTATTATCAGTATCAGGTCATCCTGAAGCCCAATCCGCCGAACCTGCAGGAGCTTTATCTCGGCTCGCTGGCGGCGATCGGCATCGACCCGCTTCTGCACGACATCCGCTTCGTGGAGGACGATTGGGAAAGCCCGACGCTGGGCGCCTGGGGGCTTGGCTGGGAGTGCTGGTGCGACGGCATGGAAGTGTCGCAATTCACCTATTTCCAGCAGGTCTGCGGCATCGAATGCGCGCCGGTGGCCGGCGAACTGACCTACGGGCTCGAGCGGCTGGCCATGTATGTGCAGGGCGTGGACAATGTCTACGACCTCAATTTCAACGGTCGCGAGGGGGCAGAAAAGGTCACCTATGGCGACGTCTTCCTGCAGGCCGAGCAGGAATATTCGCGCCATAATTTCGAATTCGCGGATACCGCGATGCTGCTGAAGCACTTCGAGGACGCCGAGCGCGAATGCAAGGCGCTGCTGGCGGCCGGTGCGCCTGCGTCGGAGGGCCAGCCGCACCGGATGGTGCTTCCGGCCTACGACCAGTGCATCAAGGCAAGCCACGTCTTCAACCTGCTCGACGCGCGCGGCGTGATCTCCGTCACCGAACGCCAGAGCTACATTTTGCGCGTGCGCAACCTCGCCAAGGCCTGCGGCGAGGCGTTCCTTTTGACCGATGCCGGCGGGTTCTCTTACCTCCCCCTCGATGGGGGAGGTCGCCGCGCAGCGGCAGGTGGGGGTGCCTGAAGGGGACGGGATGCCGAAACTCGACAGGTTCCGCATCGCATCGGCTCGCAGATTGCGTGCGACCTTGACCGACGAGGAGCGGATCGTCTGGCATCTTCTGTGGCGCATTCCCGTCGAGGGTACGCATTTCCGCAAGCAGGCTCCGGTAGGCCCCTACTATGCTGATTTCGTCTCCCATAGATTAGGACTGGTTATCGAGATCGATGGTTCCCATCATGCCGAAGGGCACCAGAAGGTTCACGATGAACGTCGCACCCGCTGGTTCGTGGAAAATGGTTATAGGGTCGTCCGCTTCTGGAATCACGAGGTGAGGAAGGAACTGGAATCCGTTCTTGACTCCATCTACGCGGCTGTCGAAGAACGGCGCAGCCTCGTTACCGAAAATCACCCCACCTCGGCGCTGCCGCGCCGACCCTCCCCATCCAGGGGAGGGTAAGGAGCCTTCAATGCCCGATCTGCTTCTCGAATTGCGTTCTGAAGAGATTCCCGCCCGCATGCAGCGCAAGGCGGCCGGCGACCTGAAGAAGCTGCTGACGGACGCGCTGGTGGATGCCGGCCTGATCTACGAGGCCGCGCGCGAATACTGGACGCCGCGCCGCCTGGCGCTCGACATCCGCGGTCTGACCGCGCGCTCGAAGGACGTGCGCGAGGAGATCAAGGGCCCGTCCACCAAGGCGCCGGAACAGGCGATCCAGGGGTTCCTGCGCAAGGCCGGCCTGGCTTCCATGGCCGATGCGCATGTCCATTCCGATCCGAAGAAGGGCGATTTCTACGTCGCCCACATCGTGAAGGAGGGCCGCTCGGCCGAGGAGATCATCGCCGAGGTGATGCCCGGCATCATCCGCTCCTTCCCCTGGCCGAAGTCCATGCGCTGGGGCGCGGCGTCCGGCCCGAAGGGCATCGGCTACGGCGGCGTGGAAGGGCGCGGCGGCGAGGCCCTGCGCTGGGTGCGGCCGCTGCAATCCATCGTCTGCACCTTCGGTCCCGAGACCGGGGAGCCGGTGGTGGTCGATTTCGAGATCGACGGCATACGCTCCGGCAACGTCACCTATGGCCACCGCTTCCACGCGCCGGGGCCGATCAAGGTCAGGCGCTTCGACGATTACGCGGC
This sequence comes from Mesorhizobium sp. SP-1A, assembly GCF_032460275.1. NCBI lineage: Bacteria > Pseudomonadati > Pseudomonadota > Alphaproteobacteria > Hyphomicrobiales > Phyllobacteriaceae > Mesorhizobium > Mesorhizobium sp. SP-1A. The sequence goes on from NZ_JAVXZD010000001.1 coordinate 766,944, forward strand.
GGCGCTCGACGCGGCCAAGGTGGTTCTGGACGCCGAACGGCGCAAGCAGAGCATCCTGGCCGACGCGAAGAACCTCGCTTTCGCCAGCGGGCTCGAACTGGTCGAGGACGAGGGCCTGCTGGAGGAGGTGGCGGGGCTGGTCGAATGGCCGGTCGTGCTGATGGGCGAGTTCGAGGAAGACTTCCTGTCGATCCCGCCCGAGGTGATCCGCCTCACCATCCGCGCCAACCAGAAATGCTTCGTCGCGCGTCCGCGCGACGGCGGCGAGGACGAATTGTCCAACCGCTTCGTGCTGGTCTCCAACATCGAGGCGAAGGACGGCGGCGTCGAGATCGCGCGCGGCAACGGCAAGGTCGTGCGCGCGCGCCTGTCGGACGCGCTCTATTTCTGGAAGACCGACCAGCATGACCTGCCCGACCTCGACCAGTTGCGGGACTCGGCGCAGAAGTTCGGCCTGGACCTGAAGAAGCCGCTAGACCAGCGCATGGCACGGCTCGACCACCTCGGCGTGACCTTCCACGCCAGGCTCGGCACGCAGGGGCAGCGCGTGGAGCGCATCCGCCGGCTGGCGCGCGAGATCGCGCCGCTGGTCGGCGCCGATCCCGTGCTTGCCGAGCGCGCGGCGCTGCTGGCCAAGGCCGACCTGCAGACGGAAGTCGTGGGCGAATTCCCCGAACTGCAAGGCCTGATGGGGCGCAAATATGCGGCGCTGCAAGGCGAACATCCTTCGGTCGCGGCAGCCATAGAGGATCACTACAAGCCGCAGGGCCCGTCCGACCGCGTGCCGGCCGATCCGGTTGCCGTTGCCGTGGCGCTGGCCGACAAGCTGGACACGCTGGCCGGCTTTTGGGCCATCGACGAGAAGCCCACCGGCTCCAAGGACCCTTATGCGCTGCGCAGAGCGGCGCTTGGCGTCATCCGCCTCGTGCTGTCGCAGGAATGGACGATCGAGCTTTCGAAACTGTTCGCCATGGCCTTCGCCTGGCACGACGAGGCGCGCATCCAGAAGTTGCTCAGCGAATATGAAACCATGCTGGCCGCGCAGAAGTCCGGCGATGTCGACGGTCAGGAAGACCTCGACAACGCGATTGCCGGTTATGAAAGGCGCATCCGCGAGGAAGCTGCCGAAAAGGCCGGCCTCCTGGGAGCGGACCTGCTCGCCTTCTTCCACGACCGCCTGAAGGTCCATCTGCGCGAACTCGGCGCGCGCTACGACCTCATCGACGCCGTGGTGACGCCGGAGGCGGACAATCTGCTTCTGCTGACGCGGCGGGTCGAGGCCTTGGTGGTGTTCCTCAACACGGAAGACGGCAGCAATCTTCTGGCCGGCACCAGGCGCGCGGCAAACATCCTTGCGGCCGAGGAGAAGAAGGGCACGCGCATCGCGCACGCCGTCGATGCCGGCCTGTTTCGCGAGGAGATCGAGGAAAAGCTGTTCGCGTCGGTGAATCAGGCCGAGAAGGAAGCCGCGCAAGCGATTCGCAACACTGACTTTTCCGCCGCCATGCTCGCTCTTAGCGCGCTGCGCGAGCCGGTTGATTCATTCTTCGAGAAAGTTCTCGTGAATGATGAGGACGAGGCCGTGCGCGCGAACCGGCTGGCGCTGCTGGCCCGCATCCGCGCGGCGACCGGCGAGGTGGCCGACTTCTCCCGGATCGCCGGCTGAGACTGTCGGCGAACGTCAGTAAAGCGGCGTCGGCAGTGCCGGTGCCTTGCCCGCGGCCTGGGTGACGGCGTCCCGAAGCGTCTTCGGTTCCGAGCCGCTCGCTTTCTCGGCCGGCTGGGCGGGCGCTGTGGCCTGGGCGAAGGCGCTGCCGACGATGCCGCCCCGGATGACCATCGGGGAAAATGTCGGACCGCTCCGGCGGGGAATGGCCGCCACCTTTTCGTCGGCCACCTCGGGCGGCGCATCTCCCAATACGATCAGCGACGGAGTGGCGACCGGCGACGGCCGCGCCGCGAGCGGGGCGGAAGTGTTTGCACCGAGCACCACCACGGAGGGCGCCGAAGGAGCCTGCTTGGTTTCCGGTGTGATGATGGAACCGGCCGAGGCGCTGACGGCCGTCAGGCCAAGCCCCAGGATGCCGAACCCCAGGATGCCGAGTGCGACGATACGCATGCCGTGAACCCCGTTTGCCCTGCGTGGCACCATGGCGGCCGGGAATTGAGATCGGCTTGCGAGGATGCGCTGCATTTTAGCCATCGTGCGTTTTTTGTCGCCCTTGCCGCATCGCCGCCACCGTTATAGGCAACCCCTTTTGAGCGAGGTGGCGATCTTGGCCGAAATTCTGCCCGTGGATGAGGCTATGGACAGCGCTCTGGCGCTGCTCGGCGCCGGCGATGTCGTGGCCATCCCGACCGAGACCGTCTACGGCCTTGCCGGCGACGCCACCAACGGCGAGGCCGTCGCGCGCATCTTCGAGGCCAAGGGCAGACCGCGCTTCAATCCGCTGATCGCGCATGTCTGCGACATGGAAATGGCCGAGCGCATCGGCCGCTTCGATCCCCTGTCGCGCAGGCTTGCAGAAGCGTTCTGGCCGGGACCGCTGACGCTGGTGCTGCCGCTGCGCGAGGAGGCCGGCATCCATCCGCTGGTCACGGCCGGGCTTTCCACCATTGCGCTGCGCATGCCGCGCGGCTTCGGCGGCGAACTGATCGCGCGGCTCGGCCGGCCTTTGGCCGCTCCCAGCGCCAATTCGTCCGGACGCATCAGCGCGACGACGGCACAGGCGGTCGCCGCCGATCTCGGCCGGCGCATCAGGCTGGTGGTCGATGGCGGCGCGACGCCCGTCGGCCTGGAATCGACCATCGTGAAGGTCGAGGACGGGGCGTTGCACCTGCTCAGGCCGGGCGGCACGGCCGCCGGCGACATCGAAGCCGTCACCGGGACGGCGTTGGCCAGAGGAGCGACCGGCGTGCAGGCGCCGGGCATGCTCGCTTCCCATTATGCACCGCGCGCTCTCCTGAAATTGAACGTTTTAGTTGTGAATCCCGGCGAGGCCCTACTGGCGTTCGGGCCGCATCGCGTGCAAGGCTGGAAACAGGCTGTGGCGGTGAAGAACCTGTCGGAAACAGGTGACATGCGCGAGGCGGCGGCCAATCTGTTCGCCTACATGCATGAACTGGATCGCAGCGGCGCAACCACCATCGCGGCGGAGCCGGTGCCCGCGCAGGGACTCGGCGAGGCGATCAACGACAGGCTTTCGCGCGCGGCCGCACCGCGTGACGGTCCCGCGTGACCGCATAGGTTTTTCTTATGGACGACGACGCCTTCGAACTCGACTCGGACCTGGTCCAGCGTTTCGTGGCGATCGTCGGCGACCGTCACGCGCTGCGCGCGCAGGACGGCATCGCGCCTTACCTCGCCGAGCCGCGCGGCCTGTGGCATGGCCGCTCCTCGCTGGTGCTGCGGCCGGGCAGCGTGGACGAGGTCAGCCGCATCATGAAGCTGGCCACCGAGACGGCGACGCCCGTCGTGCCGCAGAGCGGCAACACCGGCCTCGTCGGCGCGCAGGTGCCGGACGCCTCTGGGCGCGAGATCATCCTGTCCCTGTCGCGGCTGAACCGCATCCGCGAGATCGACACGCTCTCCAACACGGCGACCGTGGAGGCCGGCGTCATCCTGCAGACCTTGCAGGAAGCGGCGGACGCCGCCGGGCGGCTGTTTCCGCTGTCGCTGGCTTCCCAGGGCTCGTGCCAGATCGGCGGCAACCTTTCCTCCAATGCGGGCGGCACCGGTGTCCTGGCCTATGGCAATGCGCGGGAACTATGCCTCGGCGTTGAGGTTGTGCTGCCGACGGGCGAGGTGTTCGACGATTTGCGCAAATTGAAGAAGGACAATACCGGCTACGACCTGAAGGACCTGTTCGTCGGGGCCGAGGGCACGCTGGGCGTCATCACGGCCGCGGTGCTGAAGCTGTTTCCGAAGCCCAAGGGCAGGGAAGTGGCCTTTGCCGGGTTCCGGTCGCCGGAAGCCGCCCTGGCGCTGCTGTCGCTGGCGCTGGACCGCGCCGGGCCGGACGTGACCGCGTTCGAGCTGATTGGCCGGCGTCCCTATGATTTCACGCTGCGCCACGCGGCGGGCGTGGTGCGGCCGCTGCAGGCCGATTGGCCCTGGTATGCGCTGATCGAAATCTCGTCCGGCCGCTCGGCGGGGGACGCGCGCGCGCAGATCGAGGAGATCCTGGCTGCGGGGCTGGAAGCGGGGACGGTGGAAGACGCCGTCGTCGCCGCGAGCCTGTCGCAGGCGCAGGCGTTCTGGAATTTTCGCGAAATGCTGCCGGAGGCGCAGAAGCCCGAAGGCGCCTCCATTAAGCACGACATCTCCGTGCCGGTGGCCGATATCCCGGCCTTCATCGAACAGGCGGCGCGTGCGGTGGAGCGCGTCAGTCCCGGTGCCCGGCCTGTCTGCTTCGGCCATGCGGGCGACGGCAACCTGCACTACAACGTCTCCCGGCCGGAGGGTGGCGACGATGCGGAGTTCCTGGCCCTCTACCATGCGATGAACAAAGCCGTGCACGATGTGGTGCGGTCGTTCAACGGCTCGATCTCGGCCGAGCATGGGATAGGACAGCTCAAACGCGACGAGTTGATCGCCACGGCGCCGCCCATGGCAGTCGATCTGATGCGTCGGGTGAAGGCGGCTTTCGACCCGGCCAATATCATGAACCCCGGTAAGGTTATCTGACCGTTGCTGGAATCGATACGTGGTCAAGCTCCGATAACCATCTGCGGGATCAGCAAAATTTAACTGACTTTCTTAAGCCCGGCGGTAGGGAGGCGGCGCTACCTTCTCCCCATACGAGGCCGGGAAAACTGGCCCGGGGAGACCGGAAGACCGGCTCTCAGGAGAGACAGGAAGGCTCTGCATGAATACCGGACTGATGCCAGTCTGGGCCGGCCGCGCTATGCGGCTCGACCCTTTTCGCCTGCCGCAGGTGGTGAGCTACGCCACGCGCGACGACTATGGCGACGTCACTTTCACCATCGACCAGCGCGGCGCGGTGATCCGCCGTACGCTGGAAATGAGCGGCGTTCCCGCCATCGTCGCCTTGCCGGCGCAGGCGTTCCGCGGCGTCGCGGCGCGCGCCCTCGAAGACGAGGACGGCAGCGTCACCGTGACGCTGGAACTGCTCCACAACGACCCGATGCTGTCGGTGCCTCTGCTGGTGGCGGACGATCTCGACGACATCGCCGCCGACTGGCGCGCCTGGGCCGAGGCCTATCGCCTGCCCATGCTGCTGATCGAGGCGGACGGCGTCGCCCGGAGCCTGGAGGAAACGCTGGGTGGCGGGGTCAAGACCTCGCCGCCGCAGGAACGGCGCAAGGGCCGCATCTCGACCCGGCGCAGGCCACGCTTTCTGGCGCGGCGGCGGCCCGGGGATCTGGGCCTCAGGCTGGTGATCGACGGCGAGGAGATCATCGCGCGGGCGTAAGGCAATTCCGGGAAAAGTGTGGACGGGTTCCGTCGAACCGGCTCGTGGCGATCCAAAAGATCGCTGCGAGCCCAGGCTTGCGCTTCAGACCAGCGGTTTCAGTGACACCCACAACGCTCCGCCGATCAAGCCGAGGAAGATCAGCCAGCCCACCTGGTTGTTCGACTTGAACAGTCGCAGGCACTGGTCGGGATCGTCGATGTCCAGTCGGATGATCTGGCGCGCCATATGCGCGCCGGCGGCGATCAGGCCCGCCAGCGCCACCACCGGTGCCTGCGCCGCGGCGAACGCGACGGCGAAGCACATCAGCGCGCCGCCATAGAGCACCGCCAGCCACGTCTTCGTGGCCTCGCCGAACAGGCGCGCGGTGGAACGCACGCCGACGATGGCGTCGTCCTCCTTGTCCTGATGGGCATAGATGGTGTCGTAGCCGATCACCCACAGGATCGAGCCGATATAGAGCAGGATCGCCGGCCCATCGACGTCGCCGAACTCGGCCGCCCAGCCCATCAGCGCGCCCCAGGAAAAGGCAAGGCCGAGAAAGAGCTGCGGCCAGTTGGTGATTCGCTTCATGAACGGATAGGCGGCCACGATCGCCAGCGAGCAGAGGCCGAGCGGAATGGCGAAGCCGTTGAACTGCAGCAGCACGGCAAGCCCGACCAGCGCCTGCAGGAAAAGGAAGAGCCATGCCTGCTTTCGCGAAATCTGCCCGGAGGGCAGCGGCCGCGAACGCGTGCGCTCGACCTGGCTGTCGATGTTCTCGTCCACCAGGTCGTTGTAGGTGCAGCCGGCGCCGCGCATGGCGATGGCGCCGATCAGGAACAGCACCAGCGTCCAGGGCGTCGGCAAAAGCGAGGCGAGCGAATCGTCCGGCCGCGCATAGGCGCTGGCGGCGAGCGCGGCCGACCACCAGCAGGGCCATAGCAACAATTGCCAGCCGATCGGCCTGTCCCACCGCGCAAGCTGCGCGTAAGGCCACAGGCTGCGCGGCAGAAGGCGATAGGCCCAATGGCCGCTGGGCGCGTCCGCGACCCGACCCTGGGATACTTTCGACTGAATGGTTTCCATCGCGGTTGGGTGCCAGCGCCGGAGCTTTCCGTCAAGCATTCTTGCTGCACGGAAGGGATGGCTATGTGACGCTCACGCAACCGTGCGCCGATAGGCCAGGCACCGGTGATGCCCAAGTGCTGGAAGTTGCCGCCCGCCGGTTCCGCTATGGCCGGTGAGTCCCGGATTGGCCGCCCGGGCTTCGCCGGGCCGGCCACGTAAAAGCTTGACCTCGGGCGTCCTGCCAAATAGCGGGAGGGCATCGAACCGTCAGCCCAGGGTGATCCAGTGAACGTTCTTCTCATCGGCTCCGGCGGCCGCGAACATGCGCTTGCCTGGAAGATGGCGGCTTCGCCGATGCTCACCCAGCTCTACGCCGCGCCGGGCAATCCTGGCGTCGCCGCCTATGCGGCGCTGGTCAAGCTGGACGTCGCCGACCATGCCGCCGTGGCCGCCTTCTGCCGCGAAAAGAGGATCGACCTCGTCGTGGTCGGGCCCGAGGCGCCGCTGGTGGCAGGCATCGCCGACGATTTGCGCGCCGAGGGCATCCGCGTTTTCGGGCCGTCGAAAGCGGCGGCGCGGCTCGAGGGGTCGAAAAGCTTCACCAAGGAACTTTGCGACAGATACGGTATCCCGACCGCCGCCTATGGCCGTTTCGACAATCTGGAGGCGGCCCGCGCCTATGTGAAGGAAAAAGGCGCGCCGATCGTCATCAAGGCCGACGGGCTGGCCGCCGGCAAGGGCGTCACGGTCGCCATAACGGAGAAGGAGGCGCTGGCCGCGCTCGAAGCCTGCTTCGACGGCTCCTTCGGCGCCGCCGGGGCCGAGGTGGTGATCGAGGAATTCCTGACCGGCGAGGAGGCGAGCTTCTTCTGCCTGTGCGACGGCCGAACCGCGCTGCCCTTCGGCACCGCGCAGGACCACAAGCGCGTGGCCGACGGCGACACCGGCCCCAATACGGGCGGCATGGGCGCCTATTCGCCGGCTCCGGTGATGACGCCCGAAATGATCGAGCGCACCATGCGCGAGATCATAGAGCCGACCATGCGCGGCATGGCCGAGATGGGCGCGCCGTATTCGGGCATATTGTTCGCCGGCCTCATGATCACCGACCAGGGGCCGAAGCTGATCGAATACAATGTCCGTTTCGGCGATCCGGAATGCCAGGTGCTGATGATGCGGCTGAAGGACGACCTGCTCGTCCTCCTGAACGCCGCCACGGACGGGCAGCTCGCGCATATGTCGGTGCGCTGGCGCGACGAGGCGGCTTTGACCGTCGTGATGGCGGCCCGCGGCTATCCCGCCGCTCCGGAGAAGGGCTCGGTCATCGAAGGCGTGGACGTTGCCGCGGCGCTCGAAGACGTCGAGATCTTCCACGCCGGCACCGCCATCAACGCCGGGGCGCTGGTGGCGAATGGCGGCAGGGTGCTGAACGTGACCGCCATCGGCAAGACCGTCGCCGAGGCACAGAAGCGGGCCTACGAGGCCGTGGACCTGATCGACTGGCCGCAGGGCTTCTGCCGGCGCGACATCGGCTGGCGGGCCGTGGAGCGGGAGGAACAGGCTTGAAGGTCGTCATCTATCACAATCCTGCCTGCGGCACGTCGCGCAACACGCTTGCCATGATCCGCGCCTCGGGCGAGGAGCCGCAGATCATCGAATATCTGAAAACGCCGCCGTCGCGCGAAAGGCTCGTGGAACTCATTGCCCTGCTCGGCATCACGCCGCGCGAGCTGCTGCGCGAGAAGGGCACGCCCTATCAGGAACTCGGCCTGGGCGATCCGAAATGGAGCGGAGACGAGCTGATCGATTTCATGATCGCCCACCCGATCCTGATCAATCGCCCGATCGTCCTGACCGGGAAAGGGGCGGTACTTGCCCGTCCTTCCGAAAAGGTGCTGGAGATGCTGGAAAACCCCGACATCGGCGATTTCGTCAAGGAGGACGGCGAGATCGTGCCCGCTCGAAAGGACGGCTGATCAGCGAGGCCGGTGCGCGCCTGCCGAAATCGAGCCGGTAACCACCGGATCGACGGCTGCCGCTTCCGAAACCAGCGCTTCACCGCTTCGGGTGCGCAAGGCCGCGACATAGTCGGCGATGCCGAGGCCGCGCGCGACGGGCGGCGGCAGCCTGAACCCCTCTGCGAACCGGCGCCAATGAGTGCCGACGGCCGCAACCAGTTCCTCCAGCGTTGGCGGCGCGGCGACCGCGGCATAGGTCACGGCGAAGTCTCCCTTCAGCGCCGCCTCGCGCGAGACCGGAACCGGAACGCTGGCCAGATAGTCCGGCGGCACGTCGATCAGCCCGCCGAAGGGCCATGCGCCGCGCAGGTCGTCGGCTGCCATCGGCGCGACGTTGACGTCGATGTCGCCCGGCGTGCCGGGCGCGCGGTAGGGGCAGTGCACCGATCCGCAATTGGCCTGCGCGGAGAACTGCCATAGGGCATAGCCGTGCCAGTTGCCCTTGGGGAAATGCAGGCCGATCTCGGGCTTATAGCGGGCGTACCAGAGCGGCAGCCGCGACAGCAGTCGGTAGCGGTCGCGGTTCTCGGCAATGTGGCGCGCGGTCGTCTCGTTGGTGTAGAGGAGGGGGAAACGCCCCGCGCGCCGGTGCACCTGCCGCACGAATTCCTCGGCGTCCTCCAGCGACATCCATTTCGACGGGTCGTTGTCCTCGATGTCGAGCGCGAGCAGATCGTCCGGCGCGGGGTCGGCGAAATCGATGAAATTGTCTGCCTGCGCGACCGGATTTCCCGGCCTTGCGAGGTGGTAGGCGCCCCATTTCAGGCCGAGCGTCTTGGCGAGCGTCCGGCGGGTCTGGAACAGCTCCCGCGCCACCGCGTGCCGCTTCCACAGCGCCTTGCACAGCCTGATTTCCGTTTCGCCGCCGGTGCAGGAATAGGGCGGCGCCAGACCGTCCGACGCCTTGTTGATGAAGCCGACGACGCGCTTGTCGGAGACGAGCGCCGGCCAGTCGATGGAATTGTATTCATAGGCGTCGATTACCAGCGCGCGGTCGGGATTCTTCCACGGTTCGGAGAACTCGGAAGCCGTCGCGTCTGCCGGAGCCGCCGCCAGAAGGGCGAAGGCGGCCAACACCGCGCGCAGCCTATATCGCGCTTTCAGGTTCAAGCCCGGTTCCTCGCTGGCCCACCCTGATGACCGGCTTCGATCCTGAACCGACATGGTTAACGAATTGCCACGCATGGGGACTTGGCGGCGTGCCGGCCGGCCGGCGGCGCGTTCTCGATCTCGCCCTGATCCTCTTCGGCCCGGTAAGGCAGGCCGCATTCGACGCGGCAATAATGTCGGGGGAGTTGCCGGTTTCCTGTGCTTCCAAGGTCGTCCGATGCCCACAGGCGACGGCGCAAAAACCGCGTGACAAAATTTGACGTTTACGTAAAAGGTTAGGTGATCCGAATGACGACTGGCCCTGCGTCTTGCAAGGCGCGATAGTGGTGCGGATCGCCATTTCGCCACGCCCGAAGGAGGAACGCGGCATGTACAAGGCCCCCGTCGAGGACATCGCCTTCACGCTCACGCATGTCGCAGGTCTCGGGGATGCCCTTCGCACGGGGCGGTTCGGCGATCTGGGCGAAGATCTGGTGGATGCCATCCTCCAGGAGGCCGGCCGCTTCGCCGCCGAGGAGGTCGCGCCGCTCTACAAGATCGGCGACGAGACCGGCGCCGTGCTGAAGGACGCGGCCGTGACCATGCCGCCCGGCTGGAAGGACCTCTACAGGCGCTGGACCGAAGGCGGCTGGAACGCGCTGACGGGGCCGCGCGAATATGGCGGGCAAGGCCTGCCCATGATGCTTTCCGTCGCCGTGCTGGAGATGTGGAATTCCGCTTCCATGGCCTTCGGCCTCGGCCCGACGCTGACCATGGGCGCGGTCGAGGCGCTGGACAAACACGCCTCGGAGGATCTGAAGCGCACCTATCTGGAAAAGCTGGTGTCGGGCGAATGGATGGGCACCATGAACCTGACCGAGCCGCAGGCAGGCTCGGACCTCGCCGCCTTGCGCACCCGCGCCGAGCGTGCCGGCGACGGCACCTACCGCATCTTCGGCCAGAAGATCTTCATCACCTACGGCGAGCACGATTTGACCGGCAACATCGTGCATCTGGTGCTGGCGCGCCTGCCCGACGCGCCGGCCGGCACACGCGGCATCTCACTGTTTCTCGTCCCGAAATTCCTGGTCGCCGAAGACGGCTCGCTTGGCCGCCGCAACGACGTGTTTTGTTCGGGCATCGAGCATAAGCTCGGCATCCACGCCTCGCCCACCTGCACCATGATCTATGGCGACGGCTTCGAGGGTGCGGAACCCGGCGCGGTCGGCTGGCTGGTCGGCGAGGAGAACCGGGGCCTCGCCTGCATGTTCACCATGATGAACAATGCGCGCCTTGCCGTCGGCATGCAGGGCGTGGCGGTTGCGCAAGCCGCTTTCCAGAAGGCGCTGGCCCATGCCAACGAGCGCCGGCAGGGCAAGTCGGCTGACTATGACGGGGCCGGCATGGCGCCGATCGCCTATCATCCCGACGTGCAGCGCAACCTTTTGACCATGACGGCGCTGACCCAGGCGGCGCGTTCGATCGCCTATTCCTGCGCCCATGCCATCGACATGGCCCGCGTTTGCGAAGGCGAGGAGGCGCGCCACTGGCAGGACCGCGCCAACCTGCTCACCCCGCTCGCCAAGGCGTTCTCGACCGATGTCGGGGTAGACGTCGCGTCCTTGGGCGTGCAGGTGCACGGTGGCATGGGCTTCATCGAGGAGACCGGCGCGGCCGCCTTCTATCGCGACGCCCGCATCGCCCCGATCTACGAGGGCACCAACGGCATTCAGGCCATCGATCTCGTCACCCGCAAGCTGCCGCTCGGCGAGGGCGAGCATGTGCACGGCTATATCGATGAACTGGTCGCGGTCGCGGCGGCCGCCCGCGCCTCCAACATGGGCGACCTGGGCGACACCGCCGATCTGCTCGAACGGGCGCTGGACGACCTGTCGGAAACGACGCGTTTCCTGCAGGACAGTCTTGCGGAAGGCGACACCGCGACGGCGCTTGCCGGCGCCACGCCCTATCTCAGGATGATCTCGCTTTGCGCCGGCGGCGCCTATCTGGCGCGAGGGGCGCTGGCCGATCCGTCCGGCAACCGCGCCGCTCTCTGTCGCTTCTTCGCCGAAAACCTGCTCGGCGAGGCCGCCGCCTTGAAGGAGCGCGTCATCGGCGGCGCCGGCAGCCTGCTGGCCGCCGGCCGGATGCTGATCGACCGCTGATCTCCGGACCACTTGCAAGGGAACCCTCGTGACCGATCACATCCTTATCGAGCGCCGGGACGCGGTGCAGATCATCCGCATGAACCGGCCGCAGAAGAAGAATGCGCTGACGCGCGCCATGTATGCGAAAATGTCGGCGGCGCTCGCCGAAGGCGATGCCGATCCTTCCGTGCGCGTGCACGTCTTCCTCGGCGTGCCGGGCGCCTTCTCGGCCGGCAACGATCTGGCCGACTTCCTCGCAGTCGCCACCGGCGGCGAGGGCGGGTCGGAGGTCTGGGAGTTCCTGCTTGCTCTGGCGAAGGCGCAGAAGCCGATGGTCTCGGGCGTCGACGGCATCGCGGTCGGCATCGGCACCACGCTCAACCTGCATTGCGACCTGACCTTCGCCACGCCGCGCACGGTCTTCCGCACGCCCTTCGTCGATCTCGGACTGGTGCCCGAGGCCGGTTCGAGCCTGCTGGCGCCGCGCGCGCTCGGCCAGCAGCGGGCTTTCGCGCTGCTGGCGCTGGGCGAGGACCTGCCGGCGGACGAAGCCAAGGCGGCGGGCCTGATCCACGAACTGGTCGAGGAAGGCGTGCTCGAGGAAGCGGCGTTCGCCGCCGCGGCGCGGATCGCCGCCAAGCCGCCGGAAGCGCTGCGCATCGCCCGCGACCTGCTGCGCAGCCCGCGCGAGCCGCTGCTGGCGCGCATCGAGGAGGAGACGCGCCTTTTCCGCGAGCGGCTGAAATCCGACGAGGCGCGCGCCGCGCTCGTGGCGTTCATGGAGCGGAAGAAGGGATAGCGCCTTACCCTCTCCCTTGCGGGAAGGGTCGGCCGGCTTGCCGGCCGGGTGGGAGTAAAAGATCCTGGCAAAGCGGAACTGGTGTCGGGCGCGTCATACCCCCGCCCCGCCTCGCAATCTCCGCCGGGCTTCGATTGCTCATCGACCCTCCCCACAAGGGGGAGGGTAAAGGCGGCGGCTCACGGATAAAGCCGTGTCTTGTCCCATCCGCCGTCCGGCCGGCGCGAAAACACGATGCGGTCGTGCAGGCGGAACGGCCGGTCGTGCCAGAACTCGATCGTGGACGGCACGATGCGGAAGCCCGACCAGTGCTTCGGGCGCGGAATGTCGCCGATGGCGTGGCGGGCCGTGTATTCGGCCACCGCCTTTTCCAGCGCGAAGCGGCTTTCCAGCGGCCGCGACTGCTTGGAGGCCCAGGCGCCGATGCGGCTGCCGCGCGGGCGGCTGGCGTAATAGGCGTCGGCCTCTGCGTCGCTGACGATCTCGACCGGCCCGCGCACCCGCACCTGCCGCCGCAGCGACTTCCAGTGGAAGCACAGGGCCGCCTTCATGCTGCCCAGGATCTCGCGGCCCTTGGCGCTCTCGAAATTGGTGTAGAAGACGAAGCCGTGTTCGTCGAACCCCTTCAGGAGCACCATGCGCACGTCCGGCAGGCCGTCGGCGTCCACCGTGGCCAGCGCGACCGCGTTTGGGTCGTTGGGCTCACTTTTGGAAGCGTCTTCAAGCCATTGCTTAAAAAGCAGAAAAGGCTCGGCCGCCTCGGTAAAGTCACTGCTTGTTAACCCGGTTTCGCTCATAGTTTGTTAATTCCGTCGCTGGCTTGGGAGATTTGCCGGTTGCCGCCCACCGCGCAAACGTTCGATTCCGATGACCGGGCCGCATTCAAACGGTTGGACGGCGCCGTGTACAGCCGGCCAGGGCGACTTTTCGCTTCGGCCTGTTTCAGATTGGCGGTGCTCGGCGCGCCTCTTTTGCTCGCCGCCTGCGGGGCAGGCGGCTTCACCCTGGACAAGATGGATGTCGACCGCTCGATCGTCACCGGCTCGGTGACCTCCGCGCCGTCGCCGCAAGACCCCGACATGGCCTCCGACCAGTCGACGATCCGCAACGCCGTTTCCTCCGTCGACGTGGAAGAATTGGGCGGCAAGCCCGTGCCTTGGGCCAATTCCGAAACCGGGTCGCGCGGCTCGGTGACGAACCTCGTGCAGACGGGTGAGAAGGGCAGCTACTGCCGCGCCTTCAGCGTCTCGCGCGAACGCTTCGACGGCGTCTCCATGTACAAGGGGCAGGCCTGCATGTCGGACGCAGGCGACTGGCGGCTGGACAATTTCACCGCACTCTGAGATCAGTGTCCGCGGGGTTCTCCAACGGCCGGCGGCGAGGCACTGGAATTTGTTCCTATGCGGGCTCATATAGGGGAAGACTCTGAATTCCACCCTTCGAGCAGGCAGGACACATGCGCGACCCCTATGAAGTATTGGGCGTAGCGAAGACCGCCTCGGCCAAGGAGATCAAATCGGCCTACCGGAAGCTCGCCAAGAAGCATCATCCGGACCAGAACCCGAATGATCCGAAGGCCAAGGACCGATTCGCCGCCGCCAACCAGGCCTACGAGATACTGGGCGACGACAAGACGCGCGCCGCCTTTGACCGCGGCGAGATCGACGCCGACGGCAAGCCTCGCTTCCAGGGGTTCGAAGGCTTCCAGGGCGCGCATGGCGGCGACCCGTTCGCCGGTTTCCGCCAGTCTCGCGGCGGGCCGGGTGGAGCCACGCATTTCGAGTTCCATAGCAGCGGCAGGCCGGGCGGCGATCCGTTCGACGGCGCCGGCGACATCTTCAGCCAGATTTTCGGCGACGCCTTCGCCCAGCAGCAGCAGCGTCAGGGCGCCCGTGGTGCCGGTGGCGGTGCCGGCATGGGTGGCGCCGGTATGGGGGGTGCCCGTGGCCGTGCCACGGCCGGCGCCGATCTCAACGTGACGCTCGACATCACCGTCGAGGAAGCCGCGACCTCGCCCAAGGTCACGGCCGTGTTCCCCGACGGCCGCAAGATCGCCGTCAAGCTGCCGACCTATGTCGAGGACGGCCAGACCATCCGCCTGAAGGGGCAGGGCGAGCCTTCGCCCTTCGGCGGCGCGGCCGGCGATGCGCTGGTGAAGATCCGTCTGCGCAAGCATCCGCGCTATCGCATCGAGGGTCGTGACCTGCATGTGGACGTGCCGCTTCCGCTGGCCGATGCGGTGCTGGGCGCCAAGGTGGCGGTCGAGACGCCGACGGGCCGGCTGGCGGTCAACGTGCCGGCATGGTCGTCGTCGGACAAGGTCCTGCGGCTCAAGGGCCGCGGCCTGCCGCTGAAGGCCGGCGGCCAGGGCGATCTCTATGCCCATATGCGCATCATGCTGCCCGAAGGCGGCGACGGCGAGCTTGAATCGCTGCTGCGCAACCGCCGGGGCTGAGCGGAACCGGAAGCCTCCATTTCCGCTTCGACCGTTTGAAGCTTGAAGGCCGGGTGTGCCTGTGCGATAGGCACACCGAAGCGGAAATCATGCGGAGAGCGTTCACATGGCGGGTGGACAGGGCCTCATGGCCGGCAAGCGCGGCCTTATCCTGGGCGTCGCGAACAACAGGTCGATCGCCTGGGGCATCGCCAAGGCGTGCAGGGACCAGGGCGCGGAAATCGCGCTGACCTATCAGGGCGAGGCGTTCAGGAAGCGCGTCGAGCCGCTGGCGGCAGAGCTTGGCGCGCATGTCGCCGGCCATTGCGACGTGACCGATCCCGACAGCCTCGACGCCGTTTTCGCCGATGTGGCGAAGAAATGGGGCAAGCTGGATTTCCTCGTCCACGCCATCGCCTTTTCCGACAAGGACGAGCTGACCGGGCGCTATGTCGACACCACGCACGACAATTTCCTGCGTACCATGGACATTTCGGTGTTCTCCTTCACGGCGGTCGCCAAGCGCGCCGAGGCGCTGATGCCGGACGGCGGCTCGCTGCTGACGCTGACCTATTACGGCGCCGAGAAGGTGATGCCGCACTACAACGTCATGGGCGTCGCCAAGGCCGCGCTCGAGGCGAGCGTGCGCTATCTGGCCGTCGATCTCGGCGGCAAGGGCATCCGCGTCAACGCCATCTCCGCCGGCCCGATCAAGACGCTTGCCGCTTCCGGCATCGGCGACTTCCGCTACATCCTGAAGTGGAACGAGTACAATTCGCCGCTGAAGCGCACCGTGACTCCGGAAGAGGTGGGCGATTCGGGGCTCTATTTCCTCTCCGACCTGTCGCGCGGCGTCACCGGCGAGGTGCATCACGTCGATTCGGGCTACCATGTGGTCGGCATGAAGGCCGTGGACGCGCCGGACATCTCCGTCATCAAGGATTGAGAGCCGCGCGGCCTGCTCGCCGCAACTGCTCGCCAGCCGTCGGGACGCCATGCCTCCGCTCGCCTACTTCGTGCGCCACGGCCAGACCAACTGGAACGCCGAAGGCCGGCTCCAGGGGCAGGCCGACACCGAGTTGAACCGGCTGGGCAGACGGCAAGCCGAGCGCAACGGCCGCCGGCTGTCGGAGCTGATCGCCTCTCCCGCCGATTTCGATTTCGTCGCCAGCCCGATGCTGCGCACGCGCGAGACCATGGAACTGGCGCGCGCGGCGATGGGCCTCGACCCCGTCGCCTACCGCATGGACCCGCGCCTGGTGGAGCTGAATTTCGGCGAGTGGCAGGGCCTCACCTTCGCGGAGCTTGAAAGGCGCGCGCCCGGCGCGGAGCGCGAGCGCGCGTTCGACAAGTGGGATTTCTGCCCGCCGGGCCCGCAGGCCGAGAGCTACCAGATGCTTCTGGAGCGCGTGCGCCCCTTTTTCGAGGAACTTGCCGCCCCCACGGTCTGCGTCACGCACGGCGGTGTCATCCGCACCCTGTTCAGGCTGGTGGAGAATACGCCCAAGGCCGTGGCGGCCTCGCTGGACATTCCGCAGGACAGGGTGCTGAAGCTGCAGGACGGGCGCCTGCGCTGGCTTTGAGACGGCGCTGCCGGCTCAGTCCGGCAATTCCATGTCGGTGATGATGTTCTGGCCGTCGGTCTCGTCATAGGCGATGACGACGTCCATGCCCGGCTTCAGCGCGTCGACGTCCATCTCGGCATTCATCTTGTAGGACTTGCCGTCGTCCAGCGTCAGCGTCATCGTGTCCTTGTCGACCTTCTTGATATGGCCTTCTGTCTGCCCGGCCAGTGCGGCCGTGGCACTCAACAATACGGCGAAAACGGCGCCGGTCAGGATACGCATGATGGTCCTTTCGATTCGTGCCCGCGCCTCCAGGTCGGACGCGTGGCGTCGGAACAGAGCAGAAATCAGCCGAATGTGTCAAAACTTAATCCGCTTTCCGGCGGCTCCCGGTTGTCCAAGGGTTTTCCGGCATCGGCAATGGTTTGACCGCCACCGAAAACGCCAATAGAACGCGGCTGCGTCCGGCCCGGTGCCGGAAGGGATTTTCTTCGATGTCGCACAACACCTTCGGCCATCTTTTCCGCGTCACCACCTGGGGCGAGAGCCACGGGGCGGCGCTCGGCTGCGTCGTGGACGGCTGCCCGCCGGGCATCCGCTTCACCCGCGCCGAGATCCAGGCCGAACTGGACCGGCGCCGGCCCGGCAAGTCGCGCTTCGTCACCCAGCGCCGCGAGCCCGACGAGGTGAAGGTGCTGTCCGGCTTCGTCTTGGACGAAGACGGCGAGACCATGCTCACCACCGGCACGCCGGTGTCGATGATGATCGAGAATGTCGACCAGCGCTCCAAGGACTATGGCGAGATCGCCCGCCAGTACCGGCCCGGCCATGCCGACTACGCCTATGACGTGAAGTACGGCCTGCGCGATCATCGCGGCGGCGGCCGCTCCTCTGCGCGCGAGACGGCCGCGCGCGTGGCGGCCGGCGCGCTGGCGCGCAAGGTGGTGCCGGGGCTGGTGGTGCGCGGCGCCCTGATTTCCATGGGCGAGAAGGCGATCGATCGCGCCAACTGGAACTGGAACTTCGTCGACGACCCGGAGAACCCCTTCTTCACGCCCGATCCGGCTTCCGTGCCGGTCTTCGCCGATTATCTGGACGGCATCCGCAAGGCCGGTTCCTCGGTGGGCGCGCTCATCGAGATCGTGGCCGAAGGCGTGCCCGCAGGGCTCGGGGCGCCGATCTATGCCAAGCTCGACCAGGACATCGCCTCCAACCTCATGTCGATCAATGCCGTGAAAGGCGTGGAGATCGGCAACGGCTTCGAGGCCGCCCGCATCACCGGCGAACAGAATGCCGACGAGATGCGCATGGGCAACGACGGCAAGCCGGTGTTCCTGTCCAACAATGCCGGCGGCATATTGGGCGGCATCTCGACCGGCCAGCCGGTCGTGGCGCGCTTCGCGGTCAAGCCGACCTCGTCCATCCTGACGCCGCGCCGCTCCATCGACAGGGACGGCAAGGACGTCGACGTCATGACCAAGGGCCGGCACGATCCCTGCGTCGGCATCCGCGCCGTGCCGATCGGCGAGGCCATGGTCGCCTGCGCCATCGCGGACCATTATCTGCGGCATCGGGGGCAGGTCGGGGAAAGGGCAGTCGGCAATCGCCAATAGGCAGTCGGTTATGGCTTCCGTTTTGTCCGGTCTTCCCCTATTGCCAATTGCCAACTGCCGATTGCCGCGAGCGTAGCGAGCCATGTACGACCAGAAGAAAATCGTCGAAGCCATCCGCGCTTTCGAGCGCGGCGAGATCGTCGTGGTCATGGACGACGACGGGCGCGAGAACGAGGGCGACCTGATCGTCGCCGCCGTGCACTGCACGCCGGAGAAGATGGCCTTCATCGTGCGCCACACCTCCGGCATCGTCTGCACGCCGATGCTGCGCGAGGACGCCCGGCGGCTGAACCTCGCGCCGATGGTGGCCGACAACGATTCAGCGCACACGACCGCCTTCACCGTCAGCGTCGATTTCAAGCACGGCACCACCACCGGCATCTCGGCCGACGACCGCACGCTGACCGTGCGCAACCTCGCCAACGGCAATGTCGGCCCGTCGGATTTCGTCCGTCCTGGCCACATCTTCCCGCTGATCGCGCGCGAGGGCGGCGTGCTCATGCGTTCGGGCCACACCGAAGCGGCGGTGGACCTGTGCAAGCTTGCCGGCCTGCCGCCGGTCGGCGTCATCTCCGAACTGGTCAACGACGACGGCACCGTCAAGCGCGGGCCGGATGTCGCGGCCTTTGCCAAGGAGCACGGCCTGAAGCAGGTGTCGGTGGCCGACCTGATCGCCTATCGCCAGCGGCAGGAAACCCTGATCGAGCGCGTCGCCTGCACCGATATCGAGACGCCCGGCGGCAAGGCCAAGCTGTTCACCTATACGCTGCCATGGGACGTGATGCACCATCTGGCCGTCGTCTTCGGCGACATCCGCGACGGTGTCGAGGTGCCGGTGCGCCTCCATCCTGAGGACGTAGTGGCCGACGTGTTCGGCACCGGCCACAAGCTGGACGGCATCATGAAGGAGATGGGCGCGCGCCAGCGCGGCGTCATCGTCTATCTGCGCGAGGGCTCGGTCGGCGTCGCTCATCAGGAGCGCCAGCGTCCCGCGTCCGGGGACCGCGAGGAGCACGAGGAAGCGCGGCGGCGCGAGAACGAATGGCGCGAGATCGGCCTTGGCGCGCAGATATTGCGCGATCTCGGCATCTCCTCGATCAACCTTATCGCCTCGCGCGAACGCCATTATGTCGGTCTCGAAGGCTTCGGCATCCACATCGCCAGGACCGAGATTCTTTGACCGGCGGCCGCCGCGAACAGGTCCGGGCCGCTACGGGACCTGATTGCCGGCCGCGGCGGCCTTGAGCGTTTCCTCGCCCTCGCCCCCGTAGGTTTCGCTCATGATGAGGTCGCCGAGCGGCAGCCTGCCTCGCCATCTGGCCTGCTCCAGGTCCGGGCGCCGCGCGAATTCCGAAACGTGGCCGACGCACAGATAGGCGACCGGCGCCACCGGATCGGGGATTTCGAGGAGGCGTTTGAGCGCTTCCGCATCCAGAATGCTGACCCAGCCGACGCCGATGCCTTCGGCGCGCGCCGCCAGCCAGAAATTCTGCACCGCGCAAACGGTGCTGTAGAGGTCCATCTGGGGGTTGTGCCAGCGCCCGAGAGGGGAATCGGCGCTGCGGCGGCGGTCGCAGGTGATGCACAGGTTCAGCGCGCTTTCGCAGATTCCTTCGAGCTTGAGCTGGCGGTAGAGCGCCTGCCGGTCTTCGGCCATGTGCGGAAGTTCCTGTTGGCGGGCCGCGAGGAACAGGTCGCGCACGGCCCGGCGGCGCGCCATGTCGCGGATGACGATGAAATTCCATGGCTGCATGAAGCCCACCGACGGCGCATGGTGGGCTGCCGCCAACAGGCGCGCCAGCACGGCGTCGCCTATCTCGCCGTCGCGAAACTGGCTGCGCACGTCCCTGCGCGTGAAGATGGCGCGGTAGACGGCCTCGCGGTCGGCATCGGCAAACGAATTATCGGCATTGTCCTGTTGGCGGGCGGCAAGATTCATCGCATTCCCCTGCGATCGGAACGCCACCCGCCCGTCCATGCGGGTGGCTATCCTGCTCAGGCCGGTCTTCTGGCTTGGGTTCGTCCCGCCCCGGCGCCTTCCCGTTCCCGCGAACAGTGGCCTTTGCCGGCGGTCTCCCTTACAGCGCTGGGCGCGCCACGGACTTCAACCGTGTTCCCGATTCTCCCGCCGCAGGCGGGCACCTGACAGTGGCGGCACCATAGCGCGGCGCTTGCAAAATTGCATCCCGATACCGACATGCCGCGACGTCGCCAGGATTTTCCCCATGCTTCGGCGTGTGCCGCGTGGCCATGCCGGCTATTGCTGTTAGAATGGGCCAATGACCACCCGCCTCTATACCCATCCGATCTATCTTGAGCACATCACGCCGTCCGGTCATCCCGAGCGGCCGGACAGGCTGCGGGCCATCGAACGCATTCTGGACGACGAGGCCTTTTCCGCGCTCGACCGCGTGCAGTCGCCGCTGGGCGACGAGGCCACGATCCTCTACGCGCATCCCGAAAGCCACGTCGCGCGCATCCGCGCGGCGATCCCGGAGACGGGCATGACGCCGATCGACGCCGATACCGTCGCCAGCCCGAAGAGCTGGGAGGCGGCGCTGACCGCCATCGGCGCGGCGAACGCGGCCGTGGACGACGTGTTCGAGGGCCGTGCCGACAACGTCTTCGTCGCCTCCCGTCCGCCCGGCCATCACGCCGAGAAGACCACGCCCATGGGCTTCTGCCTGTTCAACAACGCCGCCATCGCCGCCCGCCATGCCCAGAGGAAGCATGGCGCCGAGCGCGTCGCCATCGTCGATTGGGACGTGCACCACGGCAACGGCACGCAGGACATCTTCTGGGACGATCCGACGGTGCTCTATTGTTCGACGCACCAGATGCCGCTCTATCCGGGCACCGGGGCGAAGGGGGAGACGGGTGCGGGCAACATCGTCAACGCGCCGCTTGCGCCGCGTACCGGCACGGAGATGTTCCGCGACGCGTTCTCCTCGCGCGTGCTGCCGGCGCTGGACGCGTTCCGGCCCGATCTCGTCATCGTCTCGGCCGGCTTCGACGCGCATCATCGCGACCCGCTGGCCGAGATCGACCTGACGGAAGAGGATTTCGACTGGGCGACCGGGCAGGTGATGGACCTGGCGCAGCGATACAGCGGCGGCCGCCTCGTCAGCCTCCTGGAAGGCGGCTACGACCTCCAGGGTCTGGCGTTTTCGGTGGCGGCCCATGTCGGCCGGCTTATGAAAGGATAGGAAATGGACGGGCAAGCCAACGAAGACGTCAAGGCGATGAGCTTCGAGCAGGCGCTGGAAGCGCTGGAGAAGATCGTCGACGATCTGGAGCGCGGCGACGTGCCGCTCGACCAGTCGATCCGCATCTACGAGCGCGGCGAGGCGCTGAAGGCCCATTGCGACCGGCTGCTCAAGGCCGCCGAGGACAAGGTGGAGAAGATCCGCCTCGCGCGCGACGGCAAGCCGGCCGGAACGGAGCCGCTCGACGGGGAGTGAGGTTGAAAGGGCCGGTCGCCCGACCTATACTTAGCCAGGCTTGGCTAAGGAGGCCGCCATGGCAATGGTCAACATGCTCGAGGCCAAGACATCGCTCTCCAAGCTTGTCGAGGCGGTCGAAAGCGGGGCTGAAGAGGAAATCATCATCGCGCGCAACGGCAAGCCGGCCGCGCGGCTGGTGCCGATTGCCGGAGCGAAGAAAAAACTTCGGCTGGGGCTCGCGCGCGGCAAGTATCCGCCGTTCGATTACGAGAAATTTCA
Organism: Mesorhizobium sp. SP-1A; assembly: GCF_032460275.1. Classification (NCBI taxonomy): domain Bacteria; kingdom Pseudomonadati; phylum Pseudomonadota; class Alphaproteobacteria; order Hyphomicrobiales; family Phyllobacteriaceae; genus Mesorhizobium; species Mesorhizobium sp. SP-1A. The sequence continues at coordinate 788,816 of NZ_JAVXZD010000001.1, forward strand.
GGCATTGGATGCCGAGGTCGCGGCAATGTTTCTTGGCAAAGAAGAGAAGTGAGGCTTCTGCTTGACACCCACGTCGCCATCTGGGCGACAAGTGCGCCAGAGCGAATCCCTGAAAATCTCCATCTCCTCCTCAGACAAGCATATCCGGATGTTTTCGTTTCTGCCGTCGCGGTGTGGGAGATAGCGATCAAGCATCTGCTTGGCCGGCCGGACGCCCCGCCGCTGTCAGGTTATGAAGCCATCGCCGAATTTGAGGCCGCTGGCTTCAGCTTCCTCGACGTCACACCATCCCATGCCGCTTTCGTCGAACGATTGCCGTTGCTGCATGGCGACCCGTTCGACCGGCTGATGCTGGCCCAGGCGATCATGGAGAACATGCAGTTTGTGACATTCGATCGCCATCTGACGCGCTATGATGTGGGCATCCTGACCTGGCCATGACGCTGGAGATCTGACCATGAGCTTCTTTCCCGGAAACGATCCCGTCCTCGGCGACGCCTCGGCCTGCGACCAGATCGAGCTGATGGTGGTGCCGAATGCGCGCGACATCGACGGCTTCCAGGTCCGCCGCGCCCTGCCGACCGCGAGGCGGCGGCTGGTCGGCCCTTTCATCTTCTTCGACCAGATGGGACCGGCGCTGCTGCGCGCGGGGCAGGGGCTGGACGTGCGCCCGCACCCGCATATCGGGCTGGCCACGGTCACCTACCTGTTCGACGGCAAGATCAGGCACCGCGATTCACTCGGCACCGAGATGGTGATCGAGCCCGGCGACGTGAACCTGATGACGGCCGGCCGCGGCATCGTCCATTCCGAACGCACGCCCGAGGAATTGCGTGGCGCGCCCATGTCCGTCTCCGGGCTCCAGACCTGGCTCGCCCTGCCGGACGGCGCAGAGGAGGTCGCGCCTGTCTTCGAGAACACCGGCCGCGCCGAGCTTCCGGTGATCGATGCCGAGGGCGTCAGGGGCCGCGTGGTGATCGGCGATTTCCGGGGCCTGCGTTCGCCGGTCCGGGTCGCTTCCGATACGCTCTATGCCGATATCCGGCTGCAACCGGGCGCGCGGGTGAAGATTCCCGCCGAGACGGAAGAGCGGGCAATCTATACGCTGGATGGCGAGGTCACCATATCGGGCGACAGCTTTCCGGCAGCGCGGCTTCTGGTGTTCAAGCCGGGTGACGAGATCGTCGTGTCTTCCGCGCAAGGGGCGCATTTCATGCTGTTCGGCGGCGCTTCGCTGCGTTCCCAGCGCTATATCTGGTGGAACTTCGTGTCTTCCTCGAAGGAGCGCATCGAGCAGGCCAAGAACGAATGGAAGACCGGCCGTTTCGACATCGTTCCGGGCGACGAGCAGGAATTCATCCCCCTTCCGGAAAACTGATGGGGGTGCTGCGCGTTTACTTTCATGTCCCGGAGCCTTATGCCCGGCATTGACAAAAGCTCTGGGCAGGTTGCCGCCATGAACTCGAAACCTCAAACGCCGCTCCTCGACAAGGCACGCATTCCGGCCGAACTGCGCAGGCTGCGGGAGCGCGACCTGCCGCAGCTTGCCGCCGAACTGCGCAGCGAACTGGTCGACGCCGTCTCGCAGACGGGCGGTCATCTGGGCGCCGGGCTCGGCGTGGTCGAACTGACCGTGGCGCTGCACTATGTGTTCGATACGCCGGCCGACCGCATCATCTGGGACGTCGGCCATCAGGCCTATCCGCACAAGATCCTCACCGGCCGCCGCGACCGCATCCGCACGCTGCGCCAGGAAGGCGGACTGTCCGGCTTCACCAAGCGCGACGAGAGCGAATACGATCCCTTCGGCGCCGCGCATTCCTCCACTTCCATTTCCGCCGGTCTCGGCATGGCGGTGGCGCGCGATCTCGCCGGCGGCTCCAACAACGTCATCGCAGTCATCGGCGACGGCGCCATGTCGGCCGGCATGGCCTTCGAGGCGCTGAACAATGCCGGCGCGCTGGACGCGCGCCTCATCGTCATCCTCAACGACAACGACATGTCGATCGCCCCGCCCACCGGCGCCATGAGCGCCTATCTGGCGCGGCTGGCCTCGGGGCGCGCCTATCTCGGCCTGCGCGACATCGGCAAGAAGCTGACTTCCTATCTCGGCCGCCGGGTGGACCGTGCCATCACCCGCGCCGTCGAGCACGCGCGCGGCTACATGACCGGCGGCACGCTGTTCGAGGAGATGGGCTTCTACCACATCGGCCCGATCGACGGGCACAATCTGGAGCATCTGGTCCCGGTGCTGAAGAACGTGCGCGACAATGCACGCGGCCCGGTGCTGATCCACGTCGTGACCCAGAAGGGCAAGGGCTACGCCCCGGCCGAGGCCGCCGCCGACAAATATCACGGCGTCAACCGGTTCGACGTCATCACCGGCGCGCAGGCCAAGGCCCCGGCCAACGCGCCGAGCTACACCAATGTCTTCGCCGAAAGCCTGATCCGCGAGGCGAAGGAAGACGACAGGATCATCGCCGTCACCGCCGCCATGCCGAGCGGCACGGGGCTCGACCTGTTCGGCGAGGTTTTCCCGAACCGCACCTTCGATGTCGGCATCGCCGAGCAGCATGCAGTCACCTTCGCGGCGGGCCTGGCGACCGAAGGCTTCAAGCCTTTCGCGGCGATCTATTCCACCTTCCTGCAACGCGCCTACGACCAGGTCGTGCACGACGTGGCGATCCAGAAGCTGCCCGTGCGCTTCCCCATCGACCGCGCCGGCTATGTCGGCGCCGACGGCGCGACCCATTGCGGCGCCTTCGACACCACCTTCCTGGCTTCGCTGCCGAATTTCGTGGTGATGGCCGCCAGCGACGAGGCCGAACTGCGCCACATGGTGCGCACGGCCGCCGAATACGATGCGGGGCCGATCTCCTTCCGCTATCCGCGCGGCAACGGCGTCGGCGTGGACCTGCCCGAGCGCGGCTCGCCGCTGGAGATCGGCAAGGGCCGCATCGTCAGGGAGGGCACCAAGGTCGCGCTGCTTTCCTTCGGCACGCGGCTGGCCGACTGTCTTCTGGCGGCGGAGGAGCTTGGAGCCGCGGGCCTCTCCGCCACCGTGGCCGACGCGCGTTTCGCCAAGCCGCTGGACGAGGATCTGGTGCGCCGGCTCGCCCGCTCGCACGAGGTACTGGTGACTGTGGAAGAGGGCGCCATCGGCGGCTTCGCCTCCCAGGTGCTGCACTTCCTTGCCCATGAAGGCCTGCTGGAAAGCGGCCTCAAGGTGCGCCCGCTGGTGCTGCCGGACGAGTTTACCGATCACGGCAAGCCGGAAAAGATGTATGCCGCCGCCGGCCTGGATTCGACCGGCATCGTGCGCACGGTGTTCGCCGCGCTGGGGCGCGGCGCGGAAATCCAGCAGCGCGCCTGATTCAACGCTTCAAGCGCTTGACCGGGAGCGCGAAGCACCGGACTCGCATTGTGCAAAGCCGACGCTAACCGGCTGTTTACGCTGGCGTTTGGCCTTTTGCTTACCCTTCCGCTTGGCCGTTTCTCAATGCCTTCCTGCTAGCAGGACAGGCACAGGGAGACGAACAAATGAGAATATTTCTGTGCGCAGGGCTGATGTTCTGTGCCGCACCGGCAGCCTTGGCGGCAGGGTCGAACTACGACCGCGCGCTGGAAAAGGCGGCGGCCGACATTGCCGCCGCCAAGATGGGCGAACTTCGCGGCAGCTTTTCCTTTGCGCAAGAGCTGGTGCTTGTTTCTCCCTTCCTCCCCGTTCCGCCCGCGATCACCTCGCCGCAGGGCGCATTTTCGGCTGAAGACGCGGCCATCGCCGGCGGCGGTCTGGCGCCGGCCGTGGAGCGGCCACCGGTCCGGACGATGTATTGACCTGTTGCCTTGCGCCTCGGCTTTCGCCAATGAGAGGCGATGAAGCCCAACCAGCCAGCCAGCACGCGCCAGCGGCTCGACGACCTGCTCGTCGCCCGAGGCCTGTTCGCCAGCCGCTCGCGCGCGGCCGATGCGGTCAGGCGCGGCACGGTCAGCGTCGACGGCGCGGCGGCTTTGAAGCCCGGCCAATCCGTCGCGGCGGATGCCGCCATCTCGGTGGACGATCCGGCCCGCGAATACGTCTCGCGCGCGGCGCTGAAGCTGGTGGCCGGGCTGGAGCGCTTCGGTTTCGATCCGGAAGGTGCCGAGGCGCTCGATGTCGGCGCCTCCACCGGCGGGTTCACGCAGGTGCTGCTGGAAAGGAATGCCATGCATGTCACCGCGCTCGATGTCGGTCACGGGCAGTTGCACCCGCGCATCGCGTCCGACCCGCGCGTGACCTCCATCGAAGGGCTGAACGCGCGCGACCTCACGGCGGCCGATCTCGGCGGGCGCGTGCCGGATTTCGTCGTCTGCGACGTGTCCTTCATCTCGCTCAAACTGGCGCTGCCGCCTGCACTTTCCCTGGCCAGGGCCGGAGCGAAGGCGGTTCTGCTGGTGAAGCCGCAATTCGAGGCCGGGCGCGAGGCGATCGGCAAGGGCGGCCTGCTGCGCGATCCGGCGGAGGCGGAAAGGGTGGCCGCGCGCCTGTGCCTGTGGCTGGACGGCCTGTCCGGCTGGCGCACACTCGGCCTCCATCAGTCGCCCATCGAAGGCGGCGACGGCAACCGTGAATTCCTGCTGGGCGGGGTGAAGGACAGATGAGCACGCGCTTCACGATTCAACGGCTGGGCGCGCAGGGCGACGGCATCGCTCCCGTCGAGAACGCGGAGGTGTTCATCCCCTTCACGCTGCCCGGCGAGACCGTCACCGCCGCCCGGCACAAGGACCGCGCCTCGCTGATCGCCGTGCTCGAAGCCTCGCCGCTCAGGGTCGAGCCGGCCTGTCGCCATTTCACCGAATGCGGCGGCTGCGCGCTCCAGCACATGGAGCAGGAGGCCTATCGCCAATGGAAGCGCGAGCGCGTCGTGCAGGCGTTGAAGTCGAAGGGCATCGCCTGTGAAGTCGGTGGCATCATTGCCTGCCAGCCGCACACGCGCCGCCGCGCCACCTTCGCCGCACGGCACACCGAGGCCGGCATGCTGCTCGGCTTCAACCGGCACCTGTCCTCGGAGATCATCCCGCTGGAGGAGTGCCCGGTGACCCTGCCGGGGATCGTCTCGGCACTGGACAAGTTACGGACGCTGGCGGGTTTGGTCTGCGCGACGCGCCAGCCCTTCCACCTGGCGGTTACCGTCACCGCCTCGGGGCTGGATGTCGCCGCCCAGGGGTCCGGCCGCATGGAGGAGAAGCAGCGCCGCGCTGCCGCCGATTTCGTCATACGGGAAGGGTTGGCCCGTCTCTCGGTCGATGGCGAGATCGTCGTCGAGCCTAAAAAGCCGGTGGTGATGTTCGGCGATGTCGCGGTCAATCCGCCGCCGGGCGTGTTCCTGCAAGCCACGTCGGAGGCGGAGCAGGCCATGGCCGGCCTCGTCGGGCGGCACATGGCGCGCGCCAGACGCGTCGCGGACCTGTTTTCGGGCTGCGGCAGCTTCGCGCTGCGCCTGGCCGCGAAGGCGGAAGTCCACGCCGTGGAAGGCGATGCGGCAGCGCTCGCCGCGCTCGACCGGGGTTTCCGGCAGGCGAGCGGGCTGAAGCGCGTCACCGTGGAGAAGCGCGACCTGTTCCGCCGGCCGCTGACGTTCAAGGAACTCGCCGCCTATGACGGCGTGGTGTTCGATCCGCCGCGCGCGGGTGCCGAGGACCAGGCCAGGCAGATCGCGCGTTCCGACGTTCCCTTCGTCGCGGCCGTTTCGTGCAATCCCGTCACGCTGGCGCGCGACCTGGCGATCCTCCTTGCCGGCGGCTACGCTCTCAAGAGCTTGACGCCGATCGACCAGTTCCTGTGGTCGCCCCATGTCGAGGCGGTGGCGCTGCTGGAGAAGCCGAGGAAGCGGCGCTGACTCCTCTTGCTGGTGGTGCGCGATCACACCTGCGTGCCGCCGACCGTCATCTGGTTCATTCGCAGATGCGGCTGGCCGACGCCGACCGGCACGCTCTGGCCGCCCTTGCCGCACATGCCGATGCCCGGGTCGAGCTTCATGTCGTTACCGACCATGGCGACGCGGTGCATGGCGTCCGGCCCGTTGCCGATCAGCATGGCGCCCTTGATCGGGTTGGTCACCTTGCCGTTTTCGATCATGTAGGCCTCGGTGCAGCCGAACACGAACTTGCCGGACGTGATGTCCACCTGTCCGCCGCCGAAGGAAACGGCGTAGATGCCCTTCTTCACCGAGGCGATGATCTCCTCCGGCGTGTGTTCGCCGGCGGTCATGTAGGTGTTGGTCATGCGCGGCATGGGCTGGTGCGCGTAGCTCTCGCGCCTTCCGTTGCCGGTGGCCTGCATGCCCATCAGCCGGGCGTTCAGGCGGTCCTGCATGTAGCCGACCAGCTTGCCGTCCTCGATCAGCACGTTGCGGCCCGAGGGCGTGCCCTCGTCGTCCACGGTCAGCGAGCCGCGCCGCTCGGCGATGGTGCCGTCGTCCACGACGGTGACGCCCTTGGCGGCCACCTGCTGGCCGAGCAACCCGGCGAATGCGGAGGTCTTCTTGCGGTTGAAATCGCCTTCCAGCCCATGGCCCACCGCTTCGTGCAGCATCACGCCAGGCCAGCCGCTGGAAAGCACGATGTCGAACGTGCCGGCCGGCGCCGGCACGGCCTCCAAATTGACCAGCGCCTGCCTGAGCGCTTCCCTGGCCGTGAGCTTCCAACTGTCCTCGGCCAGGAACTCGCCGAAGCCGACGCGTCCGCCCATGCCGTAGGAGCCGCTTTCCTGCCGGTCGCCGTCGCCGACCACCACGGCCACGTTGATTCGCACCAGCGGGCGTATGTCGCGCACGATCTCGCCGTCGCCGCGCAGGATCTCCACCTGCTGCCAGGAGGAGGCGAGCGAGGCGGTGACCTGCCGCACGCGCGGGTCTTCGGCGCGCAGCCAGGCGTCGATCTCCTGCAAGAGCTTCGCCTTGGCCTCGAAGCTGGGGCAGGGGATCGGGTTCTCGTCGCTGTAGAGATGGCGGTTGGTGCGGGCCGGCGCGGCCGCGAGCGTGCCCGAATGGCCGCCTTTGACCGCCGAGACCGCGTCGGCGGCACGCAGCAGCGCGGCTTCCGACAATTCGCTGGAATGCGCGTAGCCGCTGGCCTCGCCCGCCACGGCGCGCAGCCCGAAGCCCTGGTCGGTGTTGAAATTGGCCGTCTTCAGCCGGCCATTGTCGAACATCAGCGCCTCGCTCTCGCGATATTCGAGATAGAGTTCGCCGTCGTCGGCGCCGGTCATCGTGTCGGCGACGATGCGCTTGATGCGTTCGTCGGAAATGTCGAATCGGCCGGTCAGGCTGGTCATGGCGCGCTGTCCTTGAGAGAAACGGATCCACCCCGATGTAGGCGCCGCAAGCCGCTTCGGCAATGCGTCCCCGGCCGGGCCGGCTCAGGGCAGGGCGGCGAAGCCTTCTGCGAAGCCCTTCAGGTCGACGGGGATGCCGATGCCTTCCTCAGGCGTCTGGAACACGATGAAGGTCGCGGCCTTGCCGTTCTTCAGCGTGTCGAGCAGCGGCTTCTCCAGGATCACCTCCGCATAGCAGCCGTCCTGGAAGCAACGCACGAAATAGGCGCGGCCGATGTCCTTGCCGTCCACGTTGAGGCCGAGGCCGTTGGGCAAAAGCACGCCGAGCGGCGCCAGCACGCGCAGGATTTCGGCCTTGTTGTCGGCGGTGCGCAGAACGACGACCGAAAGGCCCATCTCCGGCCTGTCCTCGGCCACCACGTTCTGCATCATCACGCATTGCTCGGCGGAGGCTCCGGCCGGCGTGTCGCAGATGATCGACCAGGCGCCATGGGTGGATTTCACCGTCCCGGTCGGCTGTGCGGCCTGCGCCGGGCCCGAAATAGCCAGGCCGGCTGTGGACAGGGCGGCGAGAAAGATGACCTTCGCCAAGGTTCTCGAAACCCAAGAGTTCATGACGGCTCCATTCGCGAATCACGGCACTTTAAGCCCGGCCATAGCCGAGGGAAAGCGCGCCCGCGCGCTCAATCGGCCGCGACTGCGGCGACAATGCGGTTTTTCCAACGGTTTGGACAGGTTTTCGCTGCCGGACGGCCCCGAGCCGGACGATCGCGCCCCGTGGCTGTTGCGGTCACGGCGGCTGCAAGGCGAATCGCCTCCTTTGCATGTCTGTGGCGTCCATACTTTGACCGCGCGCAAAAATGCCGCACGATTTCCGGTGCTCCTTCCTTGCAGCGCGAATGAGAGTGTGGTTTGAACCACCTTGGACCGCTCGGGATTCCCATTCCGGCGCTGTTCTGTATTCTTGCGGCGAGTTCGCGGGGAACTGGGAGATGATGAGGGCGATGAAGAAAATTTTTGCAGGTGCCGGCGCCGCGGCGGCTTACTTGGCGGGGGTTCCCGCGCATGCTGCGCAACCGGTGGAGTGGCAGATGACCTTCCAGCCGCCGGCCACCGGCATCATGCGTCAGATTGCCTGGTTCGAGCATTACACGCTGTGGTTCATCGTCCCGATCACCATCCTGGTGTTGGTGCTGCTGGCCTATTGCATCGTCCGGTTCCGGGCCTCGGCCAACCCCACGCCCTCGCGCACCAGCCACAACACGCTGATCGAGGTGATCTGGACCGTCGGGCCGGTCGTGGTGCTGCTGTTCATCGCCGTGCCGTCGTTCCAGCTTCTCACCGCCCAATACACGCCGAACGAGGAAGCCAAGCTCACCGTCAAGGCGACGGCGAACCAGTGGAACTGGGACTACGAATACCAGGTCGACAAGCCGCTTTCCTTCAACTCGGCGATTCTCGAGGAAGGCGACCGCGCCGGCCTCGGCAAGCAGGACAAGGCGCTTTACCCGCGTCTCCTGGCGGTCGACCACGAGATGGTCGTTCCGGTGAATACCATGACGCGCGTGCTGGTCACGGCGGCGGACGTCATCCACTCCTTCGCCATGCCCGCCTTCGGCATCAAGATGGACGCCGTGCCGGGCCGCATCAACGAGACCTGGTTCAAGGCGGAGAAGGAAGGCCTCTATTACGGCCAGTGCTCGCAGCTCTGCGGCAAGGATCACGCCTTCATGCCGATCGCGATCCGGGTCGTCTCCGAAAAGCAGTATGAAACGTGGCTAGCAGCGGCCAAGACCGATCTCCCCGGAGCCAACAAGGCGCTCATGGCCGAGGTCGATGGTACCAACAAGGTAGCGGCCGCCGGCAACTGAGTACGGCCAAGCAAGAATAGGGAACGGAGCGGAAAATGGCGCACGCGGCAGCTCACGACGACCACAGCCATAAGCCAACGGGCTGGACACGCTGGGTCTATTCGACCAACCACAAGGACATCGGCACGCTCTACCTGATCTTCGCGATCTTCGCCGGCCTCATCGGCGGCGGGCTTTCCGTGCTGATGCGCTGGGAACTGGCCGAGCCGGGCATCCAGATCTTCAACGGCCTTGCCCAGATGGTCTACGGCGTCGGCGCCGACGAATCCATCGACGCCGGCAAGAGCATGTACAATGCCTTCACCACCGCCCACGGCCTGATCATGATCTTCTTCATGGTCATGCCGGCCCTGATCGGCGGTTTCGCCAACTGGATGGTTCCGATCATGATCGGCGCGCCGGACATGGCGTTCCCGCGCATGAACAACATCTCCTTCTGGCTGCTGCCCCCGGCCTTCATCCTGCTGCTGACCTCGATGTTCGTGCCGAGCGCACCCGGCGCCTGGGGCCATGGCGGCGGCTGGACCATGTATCCGCCGCTGGCCACGTCCGGCCAGCCGGGACCTGCCGTCGACCTGGCGATCCTGTCGCTGCACATCGCCGGCGCGTCCTCCATCCTCGGCGCGATCAACTTCATCACCACCATCTTCAACATGCGCGCGCCGGGCATGACGCTGCACAAGATGCCGCTGTTTGCCTGGTCGGTGCTGATCACCGCCTTCCTGCTGCTGCTTTCGCTGCCGGTCCTGGCGGGCGGCATCACCATGGTGCTCACCGACCGCAATTTCGGCACCTCCTTCTTCGTGCCGGAAAACGGCGGTGACCCGATCCTCTACCAGCACCTGTTCTGGTTCTTCGGCCACCCCGAGGTGTACATCCTGATCCTGCCGGGCTTCGGCATCGTCAGCCACATCGTGTCGACCTTCTCGCGCAAGCCGATCTTCGGCTATCTCGGCATGGCCTACGCCATGGTCGCCATCGGCGCGGTCGGCTTCGTCGTGTGGGCCCACCACATGTACACCACCGGCCTGTCGCTCGACACGCAGCGCTACTTCGTCTTCGCCACCATGGTCATCGCGGTGCCGACCGGCGTGAAGATCTTCTCGTGGATCGCCACCATGTGGGGCGGCTCCATCAGCTTCAAGCCGCCGATGCTGTGGGCGCTCGGCTTCATCTTCCTGTTCACCATCGGCGGCGTCACGGGCGTCCAGCTCGCCAATGCCGGCCTCGACCGCTCGCTGCACGACACCTATTACGTGATCGCGCACTTCCACTACGTGCTGTCGCTGGGTGCCGTGTTCGCCATCTTCGCGGCCTGGTACTACTGGTTCCCGAAGATGACCGGCTACATGTACTCGCCGGCCATCGCCAACACCCATTTCTGGGTGATGTTCGTGGGCGTGAATCTGGTGTTCTTCCCGCAGCATTTCCTCGGCCTCGCCGGCATGCCGCGCCGCTACATCGACTATCCGGACGCGTTCGCCGGCTGGAACCACATCTCCTCGATCGGTTCCTACATCTCCGCCGTCGGCGTGCTGATCTTCCTGTACGGCGTCTTCGACGCCTTCCTGAAGAAGCGGGTGGCCGGCGCCAATCCGTGGGGCGAGGGCGCCACGACGCTGGAATGGCAGCTTTCGTCGCCGCCGCCCTTCCACCAGTGGGAGCAGCTGCCCCGCATCAAGTAGGGCGACCTTGCATGAATTCGGGACCGTCGTCCGCGGCGGTCCCGGCACAGCTCCGGCGGATCGGAAATGCCGGCAAACCGAATGAACGGACTGCTTTGACGTAATGGCCCTGGTCGACAACACCCGCATCGACGATACGTCCTTCCGCATGTCGGAAGCGACCGCGGGCGACTTCTTCGCGCTGCTGAAGCCGCGGGTGATGTCGCTGGTGGTGTTCACGGCCTTCGTCGGTCTTGTCGCCGCGCCGGCCACGATCAATCCGTTCCTCGCGGTGGTGGCGATCCTGGCGATCGCCATCGGCGCGGGCGCGTCCGGCGCGCTCAACATGTGGTACGACGCCGACATCGACGCCGTCATGACCCGCACCGCCGAGCGCCCGGTGCCCTCCGGCCGCGTCCGCCCGGGCGAAGCGCTCGTCTTCGGCCTGATCCTTTCGGTGCTTTCGGTGATGACGCTCGGCGTGCTGGTCAACTGGCTGTCGGCGGCGCTGCTTGTCTTCACGATCTTCTTCTACGCCGTCATCTACACGATGTGGCTGAAGCGCTCGACGCCGCAGAACATCGTCATCGGCGGTGCTGCCGGCGCCTTTCCTCCGGTCATCGGCTGGGCGGCCGCCACCGGTAGCGTCAGCCTGGAAAGCGTCATCCTGTTCCTCATCATCTTCCTGTGGACGCCGCCGCATTTCTGGGCGCTGGCACTGTTCAAGTCGGGCGACTACGAGCGCGCCGGCATCCCGATGATGCCCAACGTCGCCGGCGAGACGTCCACCCGCCGCCAGATCTTCGCCTATGCGCTTGTGCTCGCGCCCATCGGCGTGCTGCCCTGGTATCTGGGCTATGCCAGCGCGGGCTACGGCATCGCCTCGGCCCTGCTGGGCGCCGGCTTCGTCTGGTATTCCTGGAAGGTGCTGATGATGCCCGACAGCGACCGGGTCATGAAGCCGGCCAAGGCGCTGTTCGGTTATTCACTGCTTTATCTCTTCGCCATCTTCGCCGCCTATCTGGCCGACAGTGTCGTGGAGCGAGCCCTCGGGCTGGCGGGGGCATGACGATGGCCGACGAAAAGCCCGAACTGGTCACCCTGACGGAACGTCAGCGCAAGGCGCGCCGCAACCGCTCGGTCGCCATCGGCCTGGCGCTCGGCGCGCTGGTCATCATCTTCTACGTGGCCACTTTCGTGAAGGGCCCCGCCATCCTGAACAAGCCGTTCTGAGGTGGAGATGAGCGAGCAATCCGCGAACCCGCCGCCGCCCGTCAGGAGAGCCTCGAACGGCGTGATCGCCGGCATCTGCCTGGCCTTTTTCGCCGGCATGGTCGGCATGGCCTATGCGGCGGTCCCGCTCTATTCCCTGTTCTGCCAGGTGACCGGCTATGGCGGCACCACGCGCCGCGCCACCGAGCAATATGCAAGCAAGGTGCTCGACCGCAAGATCACCATCCGCTTCGACGCCAACACTTCCGGCATTCCGTGGGAGTTCCAGCCGGCCCAGCGCTCCATGACGATCAGGATCGGCGAGACGGCGGAGGCGCATTACACGGCGACCAACAGGCTCGACAAACCGGTGACCGGCCGCGCCACCTTCAACGTCGTGCCGCTGCTGGCGGGCTCCTATTTCAACAAGGTGGAGTGCTTCTGCTTCACCGATCAGACCTTGAAACCGGGCCAGACGGCCGATATGCCTGTCCTGTTCTATGTCGATCCCGACATTGTCAACGCGCCGGAACTGAAGAACATCGATACCATCACGCTGTCCTACACCATGTTCTCCAGCGAGGAGAACAAGCCGGTCGCCTCGGCGCCGGAAACGGGCGGCAAGACCAACAAGGACACCGGAGAGAACCTCGGGGGCTGACATGGCAGACGCGCACGCAAAACCGCAACACGACTACCACATCATAGATCCCAGCCCGTGGCCGTTCACCGGCTCCGTCGGCGCGCTGGTCATGGCCTTCGGCGGCGTCGGCTACATGCAGTATCTCAAGGGCAACCAGTTCCACCTGCTGGGTGTGAACCTCGCGACGCCCTGGATATTCTTCATCGGCGTGCTGATCGTGCTCTACACCATGTTCTCCTGGTGGTCGGACACCATCAAGGAAGCGCATGAGGGTCATCACACCCGCGTCGTGTCGCTGCACCTGCGCTATGGCATGATCATGTTCATCGCCTCGGAGGTGATGTTCTTCGTGGCCTGGTTCTGGGCCTTCTTCGACGCCAGCCTGTTCCCCAACGAGGCCCAGCAGGTGGCGCGGGCCGCCTATACGGGCGGCGTCTGGCCGCCGAAGGGCATGGAAGTGCTCGATCCCTTCCACCTGCCGCTCTACAACACGGTCATCCTGCTGCTGTCCGGCACGACGGTCACGTGGGCGCACCATGCGCTGCTGCACAACGACCGCAAGGGCCTGATCAACGGACTGGCGCTGACGGTCGCGCTCGGCCTGCTGTTCACCTGCGTGCAGGCCTACGAGTACATGCACGCGCCGTTCGGCTTCAAGGACTCCATCTACGGCGCCACCTTCTTCATGGCCACCGGCTTCCACGGCTTTCACGTCATCATCGGCACGATCTTCCTGATCGTGTGCCTGATCCGTGCGATCAAGGGCGACTTCACGCCCAAGCAGCATTTCGGCTTCGAGGCCGCCGCCTGGTACTGGCACTTCGTCGACGTCGTGTGGCTGTTCCTCTTCTCGGCGATCTACGTCTGGGGCTCGTCCGGCGGACTGATCGAAGGTCACTGATATCGGCCGCAGGGGTCGAACGGGCGGCTGCGGCAACGTGGCCGCCTTATTTTTTGACAGCGCAAGTTGATAGGATGGCAAGCATGAGCGACGACAAGGCGATCTGGCCGCCGATCGACCCCATCCAGGCCGGCCTGAAGGGACGCTGCCCGCGCTGCGGCGAGGGCAGCCTGTTCTCCGGTTTCCTGACGGTGGGCCGGCGCTGCGGCAATTGCGGCCTCGACTATTCCTTCGCCGATGCCGGCGACGGTCCCGCCGTTTTCGTCATCCTGATCATCGGCTTCATCGTCGTAGGGCTGGCGCTGTGGATGGAAGTGACGCTTGCGCCGCCGCTTTGGGTGCACTTCCTGCTCTGGATACCGCTGACGATCGTCCTTTGCCTGACGGCGCTGCGCCTCATCAAGGGCGTGCTCATCACTCTGCAATACAGCAAGCAGGCCGCCGAAGGGCGGCTGGACCAGGACGAATGAGCGAAGCTTCCACGCGCGAGCGAGCGCGCGGCCCCCGCAAAGGCCTTGCGCTGGTCTGCGGCGGCATCCTCTTCCTCATCCTGGTCGCGCTCGGCACCTGGCAGGTGCAGCGCCTGCACTGGAAGGAAGCGCTGCTGCAGACGATCGACACGCGCATGCATTCCGCGCCGCGTCCGCTCGCCGAGATCGAGCGCAAATTCGCCGAAACAGGCGACGTGGACTACATGCCGGTCACCGTCACCGGCACCTTCCTGCACAGCGGCGAGCGCCATTTCTTCGCCACCTGGCAGGGCGCCTCCGGCTTCAACGTCTATACACCGCTCAAGCTGGAGGACGGCCGCTACGTCCTCGTCAACCGGGGCTTCGTGCCTTACGACCTCAAGGACCGGGCCAGGCGTCCGCAAGGAGAAGTGCAAGGCGCGGTGACGGTCACGGGCCTTGCCCGCAATCCCTTGCCGGGCAAGCCGTCGATGATGCTGCCGGACAACGATCCGGCCAAGAACATCTTCTTCTGGAAGGACCGCGACGCGATGGCCGCCACGGCCGGCCTGCCCGCTGGCGCCGTGCTGGTGCCGATCTTCGTCGACGCGGACAAGACGCCGAATCCCGGCGGCCTGCCCATCGGCGGCGTGACCATCGTCGACCTGCCCAACAATCATTTGCAATATGCCATCACCTGGTACGGGCTGGCGGTCGCGCTGGCCGGCGTGCTCGTGCTGTGGCTGGCGCGGCAATCGAAGGGGCGCCAGCCGGGCTCCTGACGCCGCGCTCTTGACATTGGGCTGAACGCTGCCCTTGACAGGACGGGGGCCCGCGGCCCATCTGCCGGATTGGCCAACTCACGGAACAAGATGCCTCAGACCGCCCCAAAGCCTCCGCTCACGATCAGGCTCTGCCAGCCGCGCGGCTTCTGCGCGGGCGTCGACCGCGCCATCCAGATCGTGGTTCTGGCGCTGAAGAAATACGGCGCTCCGGTCTATGTCCGGCACGAGATCGTGCACAACCGCTACGTTGTCGAAGGCCTGCAGAACCTCGGCGCCGTGTTCATCGAGGAACTGCACGAGATCCCGGCCGGGCACAGGCACTGTCCGGTGGTCTTCTCCGCGCACGGCGTGCCGAAATCGGTGCCCGCCGACGCCGAGGAGCGCAACCTGTTCTATCTCGACGCCACCTGCCCGCTGGTCTCCAAGGTGCACAAGCAGGCCATGCGCCACCAGCGCCTCGGGCGGCATGTGCTGCTGATCGGCCATGCCGGGCATCCGGAGGTGATCGGCACCATGGGGCAATTGCCGGAAGGCGCGGTGACCCTGATCGAGACCGAGGCCGACGCCAGGAGCTTCGTGCCGGCCGATGCTTCCGCGCTCGGCTTCGTCACCCAGACGACCTTGTCCGTCGAGGACACGGCCGGCATCATCCGCGCCTTGCAGGAGCGGTTCCCGGACATGCAGGCGGCGGCGGCCGAATCGATCTGCTACGCCACCACCAACCGGCAGGAGGCGGTAAAGGAGACGGCGGCCGGCGCCGACCTGTTCCTGGTCGTCGGTGCGCCCAATTCCTCCAATTCCCGGCGTCTGGTCGAGGTGGCGGAGCGAGCGGGAGCCACCATGTCGCTCCTGGTGCAGCGTGCCTCCGAGATCCCGTGGGACGCCATCGGCGCCATTTCGGTGCTCGGCCTTTCGGCCGGCGCATCCGCGCCCGAGATCATCGTGGACGAGATCATCGATGCCTTCCGCGAGCGCTTCGACGTGTCGGTGGACCTCGCCGTCACCGCGACCGAGACGGAGGAGTTCCCGGTGATGCGCGCCCTGCGCGACGTCACGCTCACGGTCGCCGACATGGCCTTCGTCAACGGATCGCGGTGAGGGGTCATGGCGGTTTATACCGATGTCAGCGAAGGCGAACTGGAAGCGTTCCTGCGCGACTATTCGATCGGCGGCCTGCTCTCCTACAAGGGCATCGCGGAAGGCACGGAGAACTCCAATTTTCTCCTGCATACCACCGGCGGCTCCTACATCCTCACCCTCTATGAAAAGCGCGTGGAGCAGGCGGACCTGCCTTTCTTCCTCGGGCTGATGGACCATCTCGCGCGCAAGGGCATTTCCTGCCCCCTGCCTGTGCACCGGCATGACGGGCAGATGATCGGCACGCTGGCCGGCCGGCCGGCCGTCATCATCACCTTCCTGGAAGGCATGTGGCTGCGCCGGCCGAAGGCGGTGCATTGCCGCGAGGTGGGCAAGGCCCTGGCCGCGCTGCATCTTGCCGGCGCGGATTTTGCCATGCGCCGTCCCAACGCGCTTGCCGTGGACGGCTGGCGCAAGCTGTGGGAAGGGTCGCGCGCTCGTGCGGACGAGGTCGAGCCCGGCCTCGCGGCCGAAGTCGATGCCGATTTCGCGGAGCTTGAGCGCATCTGGCCGCAGCACCTGCCTGCCGGCATCATCCACGCCGATCTCTTCCCCGACAACGTCTTCTTCCTGGGCGAGAAGCTTTCGGGGCTAATCGACTTCTATTTCGCCTGCAACGACCTTTATGCCTACGATCTGGCCACCTGCCTGAACGCCTGGTGCTTCGAGAAGGATTTCTCCTTCAACCTCACCAAGGGCGCGGCCATGCTGGACGGCTACCAGAGCGTGCGCCCGCTGAACGCCGCCGAGAAGGCTGCCATGCCGGTCCTGGCGCGCGGCTCGGCGCTGCGCTTCATGCTCACCCGGCTCTTTGACTGGCTGCACGGCCCCGGCGGCGATCTGGTCATGAAGCGCGACCCGACCGAATATATCCGCCGCATGCGCTTCCACCGCGCCATTCGCTCGCCTTCGGAATACGGATTGCAATGAAGCACGTGGAAATCTTCACCGACGGCGCCTGCTCGGGCAATCCGGGCCCCGGCGGCTGGGGCGCGATATTGCGCTTCAACGGCACCGAGAAGGAATTGTCGGGCGGCGAGGCCGACACCACCAACAACCGCATGGAACTGCTGGCGGCGATCTCGGCGCTGAGCGCCCTGAAGGAGCCGTGCACCGTCGATCTGCACACCGATTCCAACTATGTGCGCGACGGCATCTCCAAATGGATCGAGGGCTGGAAGCGCAATGGCTGGCGCACCGCCGAGAAGAAGCCGGTGAAGAACGCCGAGTTGTGGCAGGCGCTGGATGAGGCGCGCAAGCGCCACAAGGTGACCTGGCACTGGGTGCGAGGCCATGCCGGTCATCCCGAGAACGAGCGCGCCGACGAGCTGGCCCGCATGGGCATGGCGCCGTTCAAGATGAAGCCGGCGCGACCGCAGACCGCCGCCGCATCGCCAGAGGGCGGCCCCGAACCGTTGCGGCCGGCGCGAAGGCCGCCGCGCCGCTCGACGCAGAGCTACTGAGGCATTGCCGGCGCCGGGTTCGCAGGCCGGTTCAAAGCTGTTCGAGGATTTTCGCCGCGCCCGACTCGCTGACGCCGGGCTTGGTCTCGACGTTCAGCGCGGTGACCCTGCCGTCGTCCACGATCATGGAAAAGCGCTTGGAGCGCAGCCCCATGCCGGCGCTGGAAAGATCGGAATCGAGCCCGAGCGCCTTGACGAAGTCGCCGTTGCCATCGGCCAGGAACAGGATCCTGCCTTCGCCGCCGGTGAAGCGCGCCCAGGCGTTCATCACATGCACGTCGTTGACCGCGACCACGGCGATGGTGTCGACGCCGCGCGCGAGGATGGCGTCATGGTTCTCCAGATAGCCGGGCAGGTGGTTGTTGGAGCAGGTGGGCGTGAAGGCCCCGGGCACCGCGAACAGAACCACCTTCTTGCCGGAAAAGACGTCGCCTGTGGTCACCGTCATGGGGCCGTCCTGCCCCTTGGTCTTGAAGCTGGCTTCCGGTAGCTTCTCGCCGACTGAAATCGTCATCGCGGTCCTCGCTGAATGAGCACTATGGTTCGATAACCAGCGATAGCGGAGTGGGTTCCGCCGTGCAATCGCGCGCCCGGCTCACGGGTAGGGCAGCAGGCCGCGCACGGCTCCGGCGGAGGAGGTCAGCGTGTAGTGCAGGCCGCCGCCGTCCGGCGCGGTGCCCGGCCGGTCCAGGATCGGCACTGAAAAGATCAGCTTGCCGTCCTTTTCGCTGCGTTTCGGCGCTCCGAACATATAGTCGTCCGCGCCGGCGATGAAGAAGTCAGCCGAGGCGGGATCGCCCTGGACCTCGGCCTCGACGACCAGCGTCTCGTGGTCGCTGTGTTGCGGCGTTGCCTGGAAGCCGGGATGCGCCTGCGGCGGCAGGGCAGCCGTCGCGGCCTTTATCAACTGCGCGTCGTCGTCGTTGTCCGGGTCGGAACCCGGATCGACCTCCAGCCGTGCCTGCACCGGAATGCAGATCGTCTCGCAGATGCCGATGAAGATGTCCGCGTCGATGGCGGACTTGTCCTGCGGCGAGGCGAGCGTGAACGTCACCGGCAGCGACACCGAATGGTCGTAGCCGGCCCATTGGCCGTAGCCGTCGTCATGCCGGCGCGGCGCGGGAAACGACATTTGCGCGTTAGCGACGTTCGGGCTGGCCTCCACGGTCAGCTGCGGCGGCACGCCGCTGTCGCCGGGATCGCGCCAATAGGTCTTCCAGCCGGGCTTGAGCTGGATGTCGAGCGCGCCTTGCAGCCGGCCCTGCGCATCCGGCTGGCCGGTGGTGACCAGCCGCACCCGGCCGCCCTCAGTGTCGTGCCAGGCCGAGGACGAGGCGGCGGCCGGCAGGGCGGACAGACACAGGACGGCGATGCCGGACAGGAAACGGGAATGTCGCATGAGGCTGATTTGACCGGCACAATGCGGCGGCGCAACCGTCTGCGGCCCGCCGGGGCATCATTTTTGCGTGACCCCGGCAGTGATCGCGAGCGCAAATCGCGACGGTTCCATCTTTCATGCCGAGCGGAAAAGCGATAGGCTTTGGTCATGGACCTGCTGCGCAGCAAGCATGAAGCCGGCAGCGGCGGCTTCCTCGACGACCAGTTCCTCATCGCCATGCCGGGGATGAAGGACGACAGGTTCGCGCGTTCGGTGATCTATGTCTGCGCCCACAGCGAAGAGGGCGCCATGGGGCTGATCATCAACCAGACCCAGCAGATGCTCTTCCCAGACCTTTTGGTGCAACTTGGCATCATGAACGAGCAGGAAGTGATCCGCCTGCCGAGGCAGACGCGCGATTTCGTCGTGCGCAATGGCGGGCCGGTGGACCGCAGCCGCGGCTTCGTGCTGCATTCCGGCGATTACCGCGTGGAGTCCTCGCTCACCGTGTCGTCGGACATCTGCCTCACCGCCACCGTCGACATCCTGCGCGCGATCTCCGCCGGGCGCGGCCCGCGCCAGGCGCTCATGGCGCTCGGCTATTCCGGCTGGGGCGCGGGGCAGCTCGAAACCGAAATCGCCGAAAATGGATGGCTGACCTGCCCGGCCACGCCGGATTTGCTCTTCGATGCGGATATCGAGCACAAATACGACCGCATCCTGGCTTCGATCGGCATCGATCTCAGCCGTCTCAGCTCCGCCGCCGGCCACGCCTGATCACACGGCGCCGACGGCGGCCGTCACCCGGCCTATGCGGCGGTCGAGTATTGCTCCTTGAGCATCTTCAGCGCCGCCTCGCCGCTCACGGGCGCTCCGAACATGAAGCTCTGCACATATTCGCAGCCCATCTGGCGTAGTTCCAGCGCATCGCTCTCGTCGGAAATGCCCTCCGCGACCACCGACAGGCCGAGCTCATGCGCCATGTGCACCATGGAGCGCAGCAGCACCGCCCGCTTCGGCGTCGTGTCGTCCACGAAGCTCTTGTCGATCTTGATCGTGTCGAAGGGGAAGCGGGTCAGGTAGGAGAGCGACGAATAGCCGGTGCCGAAATCGTCGAGCGAGAGCCCGATGCCGAGATGCTTGAGCTTGCCGAGCACATGCGCCGTCTGCTCGGGATTGTCCATCACCAGCGATTCGGTCAGTTCCAGCCGTAGCGAGCGCGCCCTGAGGCCGGCGCGGGCTAGCACCGAGCGCACGTCGCTCACCAGGTCGCGGCGTATCAGCTGCCGGCTCGACAGGTTGACGGACACGAACAGTGGCGTCTCGCCGAGCTGCTTCTGCCAGCCCGCCAGGTCCTCGGCGGCCTTCTGCATGGCGAACAGGCCGAGCTGCACGATCAGCCCGCAATTCTCCGCCACGGGGATGAAGTCGGCCGGCGGTATGGTGCCGCGGCGCGGATGGTCCCAGCGCAGCAGCGCCTCGAAACCGGCGATGCTGCTGTCCTCCAGCCGCACGATGGGCTGGTAGGCGAGGGTGAATTCGCGCCGCTCGATGGCGCGGCGCAGGTCCGATTCGAATTGCAGGCGGTCGGTGCCGACGGTGCGGAACGCGGGCCGGAACGGCTCGATGCGGTCGCCGCCGAAGCGCTTGGCCTGGTGCATCGCAAGCTCGGCGTCCTTGACCAGGTCTTCCGCGGAAGCCTGCCCGGCGGTCCAGGTCACCAGACCGATCGAGGCCGTCAACACGATCTCGCGCTTGGCGAAGGTGATGGGCGCGCTGATGGCGTGCTTGACCGCATCCGCGACGGCCGCGATGCGGGCCGGGTCGTGCTCGGACAGAAGCATCAGCGCGAACTGGTCGCCGGCGAAGCGGGAGAGCGAATCCTTCGGCTTCAGCAGCCGGTGCAGCCGCCGCGCGACGGTGAGCAGGATGGTGTCGCCGGCCGAGATGCCGAGCCCGTCATTGACCTGCTTGAAGCGGTCGATGTCGATGACGAACACGGTTGGGCAAACCTTCTCCTCGGTGCGGGCGATCGAGATGACCGCTTCCAGCCGGTTCATGAACAGTTCGCGATTGGGCAGGCCGGTCAGATTGTCGTGTACGGCGTCGTGCAGCAGGCGCTCTTCCGCCTTCTTCTGCTCGGTCACGTCCACCATGGTCCCGACGCAGCGGATGACCTCTCCGTCGGAGCCGATCACCGGGCGTGCGCGCAGCGAGAACCAGTGATAGTGGCCGTCGGCGCCGCGCAGGCGGAAATTCTGCGCCACCCGCCCGCGCCGGTGCTCCAGCACCACGTCCAGCGTGGTGCGGAAGGTGTCGCGGTCGTCCGTGTGCAGCACGGGCAGCCAGTTGCGCGCCGCCCCGCCCAGGCTGTTGGGGGCGAGGCCGAGCTGCAGCGAGACGTCGGGCCGCGTCACCACGCGGTCGCGCAGCACGTCCCAGTCCCACACGATGTCGCCGGAACCGGCCACGGCCAGCGCCTGCCGCTCGAGATCCGAGAACAGGCCGTGGTAGAGCGCGCCGCCGGCGAAGGCGTGCTGCATGACGGTGAAGCCGATCAGCAGGATGATGAGGATCAGCCCGCCGCCGAGCGCCGGCTGGGCGATGTCGTTGTCGAGCAGGCCGGTGATGGCCATCCACGAGCCGACCATCCAGATCAGCACCATGACCCAGCTCGGCACCAGCATGATGGCGCGGTCGTAGCCGCGAATGCCGAGGAAGACGATGAGGCCGAGGCCGACGATGGCCGTGGCCGCGAAGGAGATGCGCGCGATGCCGGCGGCGACCGCCGGATCGACGATCGCCACGCCCGCGATCAGCAGCAGGCCGAGTATCCACACCACCGCGCCGTAGCTGAAATGCCCGTGCCAGCGGTTGAGGTTGAGATAGGTGAACAGGAACACCACGAAGGTTCCGGCCAGCGCCACCTCCGTTCCGGCCCGCCACATCTGCTCGTTGCCGGGCGAGATCTCGATGATCTTGGCGAGGAAGCCGAAATCCACGCAGATATAGGCCAGCACCGCCCAGGCCAGCGCGGCGGTCGCGGGGAACATCGAGGTGCCCTTGACCACGAACAGGATGGTCAGGAACAGGGCCAGCAGGCCGGCGATGCCGATGACGATGCCGCGATAGAGCGTGTAGGAATTGACCGTGTCCTTGTAGGCCTCCGGCTCCCACAGATAGACCTGCGGCAGCTTGGGCGAGGCGAGTTCGGCGATGAAGGTGACCACGGTGCCGGGGTTGAGCGTCACCCGGAACACGTCGGCGTCAGGGCTTGCCTGGCGGTCGAGCGCGAAGCCCTCGCTTGGCGTGATGGCGGCGATGCGGGTGGCGCCGAGGTCCGGCCAGAAGATGCCGGAATTCACCAGCCGGAAATGCGGCACCACGATCAGCCGGTCGAGCTGCTGGTCCGTCGTGTTGGCCAGCGCGAACACGGCCCAGTCGCCGGTCGAGCGCGCGTCCTTGGCTTCCACCTCGATGCGCCGCACGATGCCGTCCGGGCCCGGTGCGGTGGAAACCTGGAAATTCTCGCCCTGGTTGCGGTAGATCTCGACCGCCCCGGTCAGGTCCAGCGCCACGTCGTCGCGCGCGATCTTGATCGGCTCCACGGCGAACGCCGACGAGGCCGCGAAGAAAAGCGTCATCGTCGCGAGGACGAAGGCGAGCACCCGTTTCATCTGCTCCGGCAGGGCGCCGTCGCGCAGCAGTTTCGTCAAGAATCAGTCCTTCGTTCCTGCGCCCGGAATGTCGTCTGCGATGCGCGCGTAGAGATAGTGGTCCTGCCAGAGGCCGTTGATCCTGAGGTAGGACCGCAAAAGTCCTTCGCGCTGGAATCCGGCTTTTTCAAGCACACGAATGGAGCGGGCGTTGTCGGGAATACAGGCAGCTTCGATCCGGTGCAACCGCAAGGTCTCGAATGAAAAACGCACCAGCACCTTGACCGCGTCGGTCATCAATCCCTGGCCCGAATAGCGCTCGCCGATCCAGTAGCCGAGATGGCCGCTCTGGGAGACGCCGTGGCGGATGTTGCCGAGCGTGATGCCGCCAGCCAGCCTGCCATGTTCGCGCTCGAAGATCAGGAAGGCGATGGCCGAGCCGCGCTCGTAGTCCTCGCGATAGCGGCTGATGCGGTGGCGCCAGGCGCCGCGCTCCAGCTCGTCCGCCGTCCAGCGCGGCTCCCATCGTTCCAGGAAGGCGCGGCTCTCGCCGCGCAGCGCCGCCCACTCGCGATAGTCGCCCGTCAGCGGCACGCGCAGCCGGACCTTGTCGCCTTCCAGCGCCTGCAGGTCGCGGCGGAAGAAAGGGAGCCCGAACACGGCCGGCTGGTCAGACGGCGAGCCTTCGGGCCGTGGCTTCGGCGCCGGGAAGCGTATCGAGGATCGCTTCATAGGGCGCGAGCGTGCCCACGGGACCGACTGCCGCAAGCGTGGGCTTGGTGGTGAAAAGCCGCGCCGACAGGTCCGTCAGCCTGTCCACGGTCAGCGCCGAAAGCCGCTCCATCAACTCTTCCTTCGGCACCGGGCGGCCGAACAGGAGCAATTGCCGCGCGATCTGCGAGGCCCGGCTGGCGGGGCTTTCGCCCGACATGATGAGCCCGGCGCGATATTGCGCGCGCGCCCGGTCGAGCTCGTCCTGCTGGATGCCTGCGCCCGCCTTCTGCAATTCGCGCACGATCACCGGCACCAGCTCGGCGATGTCGGCTTGGCCGGTCGCGGCATGAACGCCGAAGATGCCGGTGTCGGAAAAGCCCCAGTGGAAGGCATAGACCGAATAGCACAGGCCGCGACGCTCGCGCACTTCCTGGAACAGGCGAGACGACATGCCTCCGCCCAGGATCATCGACAGCACCTGGCTGGCGTAGAAGTCGCGCACATGGTAGGCGCGGCCCTCGAAGCCCAGCACCACCTGCGCGTCCATCAGGTCGCGATCCTCGCGGAAGTCTCCGCCGACATATTGCGCATAGCGGGGCACGGCGCTCTCGGCCTTGCTGCGGAAGCCGCCGAGCTTGGCCTCCACCTCCTTGACGAACTCGTCGTGCCTGACGTCGCCGGCGGCCACCACGACCATGCGCTCGGCGCCGTACTGGCGCTCCATGAAATCGTGGAGCTGCCCGGAGGTGAAGGACTTCACCGTCTCGGGCGTGCCCAATATCGAGCGGCCGATGGTCTGGTGGCGGAAGGCGGTCTCGGTGAACCGGTCGAAAACGATGTCGTCGGGCGTGTCGTGCGCGGCGCCGATCTCCTGCAGGATCACGTTCTGCTCGCGCTCCAGCTCCTCGGGGTCGAACTCCGATTCCTGCAATATGTCGGCAAGGATATCGACGGCCAGGGGCACGTCGCCGCTGAGCACCCGGGCGTAGAAGGACGTGGTCTCCACGCTGGTGGCGGCGTTGATCTCGCCGCCGACATTCTCGATCTCCGAGGCGATCTGGAAGGCGGTGCGCCGCTTCGTGCCCTTGAACGCCATGTGCTCGAGCAGATGGGCTATGCCGTGCTCTTCGTCCCGCTCGTTGCGGGCGCCGGACTTGACCCATACCCCTAGAGCGACGGATTCGATGCTTGGAAGCGTTTCGGTGGCGACTGTCAGGCCGTTCGACAGACGGCTTACCTCAACACCCATATGGAACTCCTCACTGCGCCGCCCGTGAACGGCGGCCTATATAATCTTCCAACATTTTAAGGTCCGATGGAAGTACCGTGAATTTTTCCGGGGTCTGCATCATGCCGGCAAGCCATTCAGGCAGCGCGGGGTGCACGCCGCTGGCCGCTTCCACCGCGGCGGGGAATTTTGCCGGATGGGCGGTTCCCAGCACCACCATCGGCGTGGCGCTTGCGGGCTGCTGGCCCGCCACATGCACGCCGGACGCCGTGTGCGGATCGAGCAGGTAGCCGGAGCCGGTCCATGTCGCGCGGATCGTCGCGGCCGCCTCGTCGGAGGAAGCGCGGCCGGCGTCGAATTCGGCGCGGATGCGGGCAAGGTCCTCGTCCGCCATGGTGAAGGCGCCGGACTGCTTCAGCGCGCCCATGTAGCGGCGCACCGCCGCCGGGTCGCGCCAGGCTGCCTCGAAAAGCAGCCGCTCGAAATTGGAGGACACCTGGATGTCCATCGAGGGCGAGGTGGTCGCCACCACGCCCTTCATGCAGTATTCGCCGCTCGCCAGCGTGCGCGCCAGGATGTCGTTGTCGTTGGTGGCGATGACCAGCCGCTCCACCGGCAGTCCCATCTTCTTGGCGGCGTAGCCGGCGAAGATGTCGCCGAAATTGCCGGTCGGCACGGTGAAGGAAACCGGCCGGTCCGGCGCGCCGAGCGAGAGCGCCGAGGAGAAATAATAGACGATCTGGGCCATGATGCGCGCCCAGTTGATGGAATTGACGCCCGACAGCGAGATGCGGTCGCGGAAGGCATGGTCGTTGAACATGTCCTTCAGCAGCCCCTGGCAATCGTCGAAATTGCCTTCGACGGCCAGCGCGTGCACGTTTTGCGCAGACGAGGTCGTCATCTGCCGCTGCTGCACCGGCGAGACGCGCCCATGCGGGAACAGGATGAACACGTCGGTGCGGTCGCGTCCGCCGAAGGCTTCGATGGCCGCGCCGCCGGTGTCGCCGGAGGTGGCGCCGACGATGGTGGCGTGCTGGCCGCGCTCGGCCAGCACATGGTCCATCAGCCGGGCGAGCAGCTGCATGGCCACGTCCTTGAAGGCCAGCGTCGGGCCGTGGAAAAGCTCGAGCACGAAGCTGTTGGGTCCGATCTGCACCAGCGGGCAGGTGGCGGCATGGCGGAAGGTGCCGTAGGCCTCGCGCACCAGCTTCTCGAACGTGGCGGCCGGGATCTCGCCGCCGAGGAACGGCGTCAGCACCCTGATGGCCAGGTCGGAATAGGCGAGGCCGCGCATGGCGCGGATCTCGGCGGCCGAGAATTGCGGCCACTCCTGCGGGACATAGAGCCCGCCGTCGCGGGCCAGTCCGGTCAGGACCGCATCCGAAAATCCAAGGGCGGGTGCTTCCCCGCGGGTGCTCACATAGCGCATCTTCGACCATCCGTTGTCGACAGGTCCGCCGCCGGGCGGCGGACAAGTGGATTTCTGTGCGTGCTCAGTCGCATTTTTGCCGTTGGGTTGCTATAGGACACCAGCTTTGCGAGAGGGAAGTGCAGTTAATGGTCTTTCGTACTTTCAACAGCCGCGCCATTGCGGGTCTGCTGCTCACCGGATTTGCCGTCGCCGGCTGCCAATCGACCGGCAAGGCCATTGACAGCGGGGCCCTCAAGCCCGACGCCACAAAGGTCAAGGCCAGCGATCTCAGGGGCTATTGCCCGTCGGTGACCCTGCGTGAAGGCACGGCCTTTTACAACAACTACGCCAAGGGCGGCCAGGACGATTCCACCAAGCTGATCTATCAGGCCGCTCTTTCCGACGTCACCCGCGACTGCACCCGCACCGATTCGACCCTCGGCATGAAAGTGGCCGTGGCCGGCAAGGTCGTTCCCGGCCCGCTCGGCAAGGCCGGCACCGTCACCCTGCCGATCCGCGTGGCGGTCGTGCAGGGCAGCCAGGTCCTCTATTCCAAGCTCTACCAGTATCAGGTCCATGTGAACGACACGTCGGCCGCGACGCAGTTCGTCTTCAACGATCCGAACGTCTCCGTGCCGTTGCCGGCCGCCAGCACCTATCAGGTGTTCGCCGGCTTCGACGAAGGGCCTGCCCAGAAGGCCAAGTCCGAGGCGGCTTCCAAGCCCGCGGTCAGGAAGGTGAGGAAGAAGAGGCCCGCGCCTGCCGCGGCAGCACCCGCCGCCGCGCCCGCCCAGGCGCCGACGCAGACGCACGAATCCGACATTCCGCGCGGGTAACCCGCCCGGGAGCGGGTTTGGCCGGCGGTGGCGCCGCCGGCCGTCCTTCAGGCGTGTTCGGACCACTCCGAAAGCGCCGCCAGCACGCCCTTGAGTTCCGCCCAGCGGCGAATCACCGTTTCCGCGCCGGCCTCCGTCAGCGCGTCCGCATGGCCGGGATAGCTGTGGCTCGCCCCGGTGAAGCCGATCACGCGCATGCCCGCCGCCCGCGCCCCGGCAACGCCGTGCACGGAATCCTCGATGACGAAGGTGGCGGCCGGGTCGGCGCCCATCTTGTCGGCGGCGTAGAGGAAAACGTCCGGCGCCGGCTTGGTCTTGCCCGTCGGCGTCTCCAGCGCCGAGAAGATGCGCCCGGCGAACAGCGGCAGCAGCCCCGTCTTCTCCAGCATGAACTCGATGCGCTCGGTGCGCGAGTTGGAGCAGATGCAGCGCGGCATCGTCACCGCGGCCACCGCCTCGCGCACGCCGTCTATGGCACGCACGTCGCGCCGCAGCCGCTGGTCCACCAGTTCCTCGGCCTGGTCGATCATCGATATCTGGAAGGGGATGCTGGCCTTCTCCTCGACGGCCATCAGAATGTCCTTGAAGGTCAGGCCGGCATAGGTCTCGGCGAGTTCCTCGGCCGAGATCTCGTAGCCGGCCGCGGTGAGAAGGTCCGCCTCGACGCGGGCGGCGACGATCTCCGAATCGACGAGCACGCCGTCGCAGTCGAAGATGACGAGTTCTGGTTTGGTCATGGTCTTCCGGAAAGTTGGGGGCAAGGCGCGCGTCTCGCGCAATTTGCCTGCGGCATACACCAACGGGCCCGCGCCGGCAAATTCGGGCCGCCCGCTTCATTAAATCTTTACTGAGAACGGTAACCATAACAGCCTGTAAACAGTAACGTGTTCAGGTGTTTCGATGTCTGCCGTACGTCTTCTCGACGAGCTTTCTTCCGCTGCCCTTGAATCCGAATGGGTGGACACGATCCTGAAAGGGGACTGCGTCGCGGCGCTCGACAGGCTGCCCGAAAAATCGGTGGACGTGATCTTCGCCGACCCGCCCTACAACCTCCAGCTCGACGGCGACCTGCATCGTCCCGACCAGTCCAAGGTCGACGCCGTGGACGATCACTGGGACCAGTTCGAGAGCTTCGAGGCCTACGACGCCTTCACCCGCGCCTGGCTGCTGGCCGCGCGCCGTGTGCTGAAGCCGAACGGCACCATCTGGGTGATCGGCTCCTATCACAACATCTTCCGCGTCGGCGCCAAGATGCAGGATCTCGGCTTCTGGATCCTGAACGACGTGGTCTGGCGCAAGACCAACCCGATGCCGAATTTCCGCGGCCGCCGTTTCCAGAACGCGCATGAGACGCTGATCTGGGCTTCGCGCGACCAGAAGGGCAAGGGCTACACCTTCAACTACGAGGCGCTGAAGGCCGCCAATGACGACGTGCAGATGCGTTCCGACTGGCTGTTCCCGATCTGCACCGGTTCGGAACGGCTGAAGGACGACAACGGCGACAAGCTGCATCCGACGCAGAAGCCGGAAGCGCTGCTCGCCCGCATCCTCATGTCCTCGACCAAGCCCGGCGACATCGTGCTCGACCCGTTCTTCGGCTCCGGCACCACCGGCGCGGTCGCAAAGCGCCTCGGCCGCCATTTCGTCGGCATCGAGCGCGAGCAGGCCTATATCGACGCCGCCAACGAACGCATCGCGGCGGTGAAGCCGCTGGCCGACACCGAACTCACGGTGCTTTCCGGCAAGCGCGCCGAACCGCGCGTCGCCTTCGTCAGCCTGATCGACAGCGGCCTGATGAAGCCGGGCGCCACGCTCTACGACGCCAGGAAGCGCTGGGCCGCCAAGGTGCGCGCCGACGGCACGCTGGCCGTGGGCGACCAGGCCGGCTCGATCCATCGCGTCGGCGCGCAGGTGCAGGGGCTGGACGCCTGCAACGGCTGGACCTTCTGGCACTACGAGCGCGCCGGCGGCCTCACGCCCATCGACGAACTGCGCCGCATCGC
This sequence comes from Mesorhizobium sp. SP-1A, assembly GCF_032460275.1. Taxonomy (NCBI): domain Bacteria; kingdom Pseudomonadati; phylum Pseudomonadota; class Alphaproteobacteria; order Hyphomicrobiales; family Phyllobacteriaceae; genus Mesorhizobium; species Mesorhizobium sp. SP-1A. Next base: position 817,482 of record NZ_JAVXZD010000001.1, read on the forward strand.
GCGCCTCGGCATGGAAAGGGCAGGCGCGTGACCAAGCCCGGCGGCGGTGCCGCCGCGGCCATCGCGAGGTTGAATCAGAAACTCAGGCGCCACCGCCAAATGATTCAAATCACGCGACGATTCCGAACGCCTTCAAGTCGGACCTGAGCGTCGCCGCATCGGTGAACAGCACGGCCTGCCAGCCGGCGGCCCTGGCGCCGTCGACGTTCTTCTGGCTGTCGTCGATGAACAGCGACGCCGCCGGTTCGAGGCCGAAAGACCTGGCGTGATGGTCGAAGATGGCGCGGTCCGGCTTGATGAGCCGGATCTCCCCCGACACGGTGATGCCGCGCGGCCTGTCCAGGAACGGGAAGCGGCCGCGCGCCTCGACGAAAGTGTCGGCCGCCCAGTTGGTCAGCAAGGTCACGTCGTGGCCGGCGTCGATCAGCCGCTCCATCAGCGCGACGCTGTCGTCATAGGCGTGCGGCACCATCTCGTGCCAGTGGCGGCGGAAATTGCGGATGTTCTGCTCATGGTCCGGATGCTCGGCGATCAGCAGCGCTTCCGCTTCCTCCCACGTCCGGCCGCGGTCCTGCTCGATGTTCCAGGCGCTGGTGCAGACATTGTCGAAGAACCATTTGCGCTCCGCCGGATCGGGAATGAGGCGGCTGAAGGGAATGTCCGGATCGTAGTGGACCAGCACCTTGCCGATGTCGAAGACGATGTGGCGGATTTCGGTCATGCGTTCCTCGTTCAGTTCGGCCTCTTCTTCGTCGCGCCGGGAATGGCCGCTTCGATCGCCTTTTTCATGACGGTCGGCAGGGCCTCGCCGGAGATATCGGCCGGGCCGGACCAGAAATGCCCTGCGGGGGCGTCGTCCGCCGCTGCCGCGCGCCAGATTTCCAGTTCCAGCGCGAAATGCGTGAACACGTGGCTGACGCGGCCGGCATGGCGCCAGTCGGCGGGAAAAGGCGCGGCCTCCGCCCCGGTTTCGCCGTCGATACGCGCCGTCCAGCCCGTTGTGGGCACCTCGCTCATGCCGCCGAGCAGGCCCTTGTCGGGGCGCTTGCGCAAAAGCACCGCCCCGTCGCCGCGCACCGCGACGAAGGCCGCGCCCCGCCGCAACGGCTTGTCGGGCTTGGCGGCCTTGACCGGAAAGCGCTCCGGATCGTCGCTTGCCAGCGCGCCGCAATCCTCGCTGAGGGGGCAAAGCATGCAGCGCGGCCGCCGGGGCGAGCAGATGGTGGCGCCGAGGTCCATCATCGCCTGCGCGAAGTCTCCGGGCCGTTCCGCCGGCACCATGGCCTCGACATGCGAACGGATTTCCGCCTTCGCGTCGGGCAGCGGCGTATCGATGGAAAACAGCCGTGAGATGACCCGCTCGACATTGCCGTCCACCACCGCCGCTGGCCGGTCGAAGGCGATGGCGGCGATCGCCGCCGCCGTGTAGGGCCCGATGCCGGGCAGGGCGCGCAAGCCGTCCTCCGTGTCGGGGAAGGCGCCGCCCTCCTCGACGATCCGGTCGGCGCAGGCTTTCAAGTTGCGGGCGCGCGAATAATAGCCGAGTCCCGCCCATGCCTTCATCACGTCGTCGCCGGGCGCGGAGGCCAGCGCCCCCACGGTCGGCCATTTTTCGGTGAAGGCGCGGAAATAGGCCTTCACCGCCTCCACGGTGGTCTGTTGCAGCATCACCTCCGACAGCCACACCCGGTAGGGATCGGGCCGCACCCCGCGCGCCAGTTCGCGCGGCGACACCCGCCAAGGCAGGTCGCGATGATGCGCGTCGTACCAGCCGAGCAGGCGTGCGGCGATGCTGTCTTGTCTCTGCGGCTTGCGGCTGGCGGTCTGGAGTGTCATTGATCGAAACGAAATGGAACAGGTCGTCGGTGCTGCGGGAACCACCCGCGGCGGACGGGTGAAGGCATGGCAGGCAAAGCACCTTTCGGCAAGCCCGTCGCGGTCAGCGACCTTGCCAGCGGCATCCTGGACCCGATGCTGCGCAAGCGCACCGGCATGTCGCTGGCGCTGGTGCAGTCCTGGGAGGAGATCGCCGGGCCGCGCCTTGCCGCCCGCTCGCGGCCAGAAAAGATCCAGTGGCCGCGCCGGCTGCACGAGGACGACCCGTTCGAGCCCGCCACGCTGGTGATCGCCTGCGAGGGGCTCGCGGCGCTGCATCTCCAGCACGAGACCGGCGAGATCATCGGCCGCGTCAACGCCTTCATCGGCTTCAACGCCGTCGGCCGCATCCGCATCGTGCAGAAGCCGGTTTCGGCCGGCAAGGGGAAGGAAAAGCCGGTGCCCCGGCCCTTGTCGGAAACCGAAAAGGCGAGATTGTCGGGAACGGTCGCGAAGATCGAGGACGAGGGACTGCGTGCCTCGCTGGAAAGACTTGGCGCCTCGATGCTGGGAGAGCGCAAGCGACGCCCGGACTGACGCGAAATCGTCGCAAATCTCGCGTTTTAGTGATCGCAGGCGGGAAGTTTTGAATTCGGAATGCCTTATGGCATGGCTTAATGCGCATAAGTTCTCGCCTTTTCGTGTCTTTGCATAGCAAACTTCAACCATAACTCAGGTGATTCGCATGAACCGCTTCTTGTCCCGTAGAACAGTCCTGTCCGCGTTGGCCGCCGTTCCGGCAGCCGTCGCTCTCGCGGCCTGTAGCGACTCCGGCGACAAGGCCGAGGCAGAAACCGCAAAGCCGGTCGATGCCATGAAGACGGCGGCGACGGAGCCCGCAGCGGCGCCCCAGTCTTCCGGCGACGTGGATATGAAGGAACTAATGAAGCCGGGCGCGCTGCCCGACGAGTCCATGGGCAAGGAAGACGCCCCGGTCACCGTCGTCGAATACGCCTCGATGACCTGCCCGCACTGCGCGCATTTCAGCGAAACCACCCTGCCGGAATTGAAGAAGAAATACATCGATACCGGCAAGGTGCGCTACATCCTGCGTGAATTCCCGTTCGATCCCCGCGCCGAGGCCGGCTTCATGCTGGCGCGCTGCGCCGGCGACAACTATTTCCCCATGGTGGACGTGCTGTTCAAGCAGCAGGAAAACTGGGTGATGGCCGAGAACGTCAAGGACGCGATGTTCCAACTGGCCAAGCTGGCCGGTTTTACACAAGAGAGCTTCAACGCCTGCTTGACGAACCAGAAACTTCTGGACCAAGTCAGAGCTGTGCAGAAGCGCGGCGCGGACGAATTCAAGATCGACTCCACACCCACCTTCTTCATCAATGGCAAGACCTACAAAGGCGCGATGTCGATTGAGGAAATGTCGGCCATCATCGACCCTCTGCTCTGACGGTCTTCCTTCCCCCCTTGCGGGAGAGGGTGCCCCGAAGGGGCGGATGAGGCGTGCCGACGGAAACGCGCCACTGCGCCACGGCCGGCAGCCCTCATTTGTCTCGGTTCCGCCTCGACACCTTCTCCCGCATGGGCAGAGGGCGGGGGGCTGCGCATGAGATTCTCGCGCCTGCGCCTGCTCGGTTTCAAATCCTTCGTGGAGCCCGGCGAGTTCGTCATCGAGCGCGGGCTGACCGGCATCGTCGGCCCGAACGGCTGCGGCAAGTCGAACCTGGTCGAGGCGCTGCGCTGGGTGATGGGCGAAAGCTCCTACAAGAACATGCGCGCGTCCGGCATGGACGACGTCATCTTCTCCGGCTCCAACACGCGGCCGGCCCGCAACACGGCCGAGGTCACGCTGTTCCTCGACAATGCCGACCGCACCGCGCCTGCCGCATTCAACGACGCGGATGAATTGCAGGTCTCGCGCCGCATCGAGCGCGAGGCCGGCTCGGTCTACCGCATCAACGGCAAGGAGGCGCGCGCCAAGGACGTGCAGCTTCTCTTCGCCGACCAGTCCACCGGCGCGCGCTCGCCCTCCATGGTGGGGCAGGGGCGCATCGGCGAGCTGATCCAGGCCAAGCCCCAGGCGCGCCGCGCGTTGCTGGAGGAGGCGGCCGGCATTTCCGGCCTGCATACCCGTCGCCATGAAGCGGAACTTCGCCTCAAGGCGGCCGAGCAGAACCTCGAACGGCTGGACGACGTCGTCGGCGAATTGGGCGGCCAGATCGAGAACCTGAAGCGCCAGGCCCGGCAGGCATCGCGCTTCAAGGGCCTGTCGGCCGACATCCGCAAGGCCGAGGCCACGCTTCTGCATCTGCGCTGGGTGCAGGCCAAGGAGCAGGAAGGCGAGGCCCGTTCGGCGCTCGCCACCGCAACCGCGCTGGTCGGCGACCGCGCGGCCGCCCAGATGGAGGCCGCCAAGGCGCAGGCGATCGGCGCGCACAAGCTGCCGGAACTGCGCGAGGCCGAGGCCGCCGCCGCCGCCGCCTTCCAGCGGCTTTCGATCGCCAGGACGCAGATCGAGGAGGAGGCGACCCGCATCCGCTCGCGCCAGAGCGAACTGGACCGCCGCCTGCAGCAGCTCGACGCCGACATTGCCCGCGAGGAGCGCATGGTGCGCGAGAACGCGGACGTGCTGGAGCGGCTGGCCGAGGAAGAGGCCACGCTGAACGAGGAGAATGCCGGCGCGGCCGAGCGCGAAGCGACCACCCGCGCCGTCTTCGAGGAAGCGGCGGCGACGCTGGCCGCCAGCGAGGAGAGGCTGGCCGGGCTCACCGCCGAAAGGGCCGAGGCCGCCGCTTCGCGCACGCAGATCGAGCGGACATTGCGCGACGCAGCCGAACGGCGCGACCGCTTCGCCCGCCAGCTCGCCGAGATCGACCGCGACCTGTCCGAGATCGGCGCCCGCATCGCGGCGCTTGCCGACCCGGCCGAAAAGCGGCTGCTGGTCGAGCAGGCCGTCGCCGCGCTGGAGGAGGCCGAAGCCGCTGCCGAACATGCCGAACAGGCGGTCGCCGGGGCGCGCGAGAGCGAGGAGGCTGCCCGCGCGCCGCTGCAGGAGGCCAAGGCCGAGCTGGCGCGGGTCGAGACGGAAGCGCGCACGCTGGCAAAGATGCTGAATGCGGCCGGCGGCGGCGACCTGTTCCCGGCCGTTCTCGAGCAGATCGGCGTCGAGCGCGGTTACGAGACCGCGCTGGGGGCGGCGCTTGGCGAAGACCTCGACGTGCCTTTGGATCGCGCCGCGCCTGTCCATTGGGGCGAGAGCGGGATCCAGCCCGCCGATCCGGCCTTGCCGGAGGGGACAAGAAGCCTCGCCAGCGTGGTGCGCGCACCGAGCCAGCTTGCCCGCCGGCTGGCGCAGATCGGCATCGTGGAAGCCGCAGACGGGGTGCGGTTGCAAAAGCTTCTGGCCCCCGGCCAGCGTCTGGTCAGCCGCGAAGGCGCGCTATGGCGCTGGGACGGTTTTACCGCGAGCGCCGACGCGCCGACGCCCGCCGCTTTGCGGCTGGCGCAGAAGAACCGTCTTGCCGAGCTTGACGCCGAGGCGATCGAGGCCACCCGCGCCTTGCGCGCCGCCGAAACGGCTCTGGCCGAGGCCCAGGCCGCGCTGGCTCGCAACGCGGAAGCCGAGCGCGCCGCGCGCCAGGCCGTGCGCGATGCCCAGCATGCGCTGGATGCCGCCCGCACCGCCCTGTCGCAGGCGGAAAAGGCGGCGGGCGAACTGTCCAGCCGGCGCGACGCGCTGGCCGAGGCGCAGGGCCGGGTGGTCGAAAGCCATGAGGAAGCCGCCGCTGCGGTCGAGGAAGCCGAGGCCCAGCTCGCCGATGCACCCGACATTGGCGATCTTCAGCTTCGGCTGGAGCAGGCGGCCGCCCATGTCGCGCGCGACCGCGCCGCCTTGGCCGATGCGCGCGCCGTGCATGACGGGCTGACGCGCGAGGCGCAGGCGCGCACGCGCAGGCTGGAGGCGATCGGCACCGAGCGCCGCAACTGGCTGTCGCGCGCGGAAAACGCCTCGCAGCAGATCGCCTCGCTGGGCGAGCGCAAGGCCGAGGCGGAGGAGGAGCGCGAGCGTCTGGCTGAAGCGCCGGACGAGATCGACGCCCGCCGCCGTGCGCTGCTTTCGCAGCTTTCCGAAGCCGAGACCCTGCGCAAGGCGGCCGCCGACCGGCTGCAGGAGGCCGAGAACCGGCAGGGCGAGTTGGACAAGGCCGCCACCGCAGCCATTCAGGGACTGGCTGAGGCGCGCGAGGCCCGCGCCCGCGCCGAGGAGCGGCTGACGGCCGCCGACGAGCGCCGCCGGGAGGTCGAGGCCCGCATTCAGGAGGCGTTGAACACGCCGCCGCATCTCGTCATCCGCCACACCGGGCTGGAAGCCGACGAACCCATGCCCGACATGGGCGAGGTGGAGCGGCGGCTGGACCGACTGAAGGTCGAGCGCGAACGGCTGGGCGCGGTCAACCTGCGTGCCGAGGAGGAGCAGCGCGAGCTTTCGGAACGGCTGGAAACCATCGTTTCGGAGCGCGAGGACATCATCGAGGCCATCCGCAAGCTGCGTCAGGCGATCCAGAGCCTGAACCGCGAGGGGCGCGAGCGGCTGCTTGCCGCCTTCGACGTGGTCAACGGCCATTTCCAGCGCCTGTTCACGCATCTGTTCGGCGGCGGCACGGCCGAATTGCAGCTCATCGAATCGGAAGATCCCCTCGACGCCGGGCTGGAAATCCTCGCCCGCCCGCCCGGCAAGAAGCCGCAGACCATGACGCTGCTTTCCGGCGGCGAGCAGGCGCTGACGGCCATGTCGCTGATCTTCGCCGTGTTCCTCACCAACCCCGCGCCGATCTGCGTGCTGGACGAGGTGGATGCGCCGCTGGACGACCACAATGTCGAGCGTTTCTGCAACCTGATGGACGAAATGTCGGCCTCCACCGAGACGCGCTTCGTCGTCATCACCCACAATCCCATCACCATGGCCCGCATGGACCGCCTGTTCGGCGTCACCATGGCCGAGCAGGGTGTCAGCCAGCTCGTCTCGGTGGATCTCCAGGCTGCCGAGGCCATGCGCGAGGCGAGCTGAGCGGCGGCGCGGCTTTCGTGCGACAGGCACCCCTCATCCGGCCTCGCTGCGCTCGGCCACCCTTCTTCCACAAGGGGAGAAGGGAAGACCTCTCAGCGCCGCGTGACGGACCGGGGACAGGGAAACTCCACGTGGACGGCGGAGCCGCGCTTTTCCTTCTCCCCTTGTGGGAGAAGGTGGCTCGGCGCGCAGCGCCGAGACGGATGAGGGGTGTTGCCGTTGCCCTCAGCGCTCCTCGCGCCGGAACGGCTTGAGCAGGGCCGACGGCGCCACCGCGTTGCGCGACATCAGCGCCATGGCAACGATGGTCAGCACGAAGGGCAGCATCAGGAACGCTTCGTAGGGGATGTGGCCGAGCCCGGCCGCCTGCATGCGCAGTTGCAGCGCGTCCACGAAGGCAAACAGAAGTGCTGCGCCCGCCGCGCGCCACGGGTCCCAGCGGCCGAACACGACCAGCGCGATGGCCACCCAGCCGCGCCCCGAGACGACGCCGAAGGTGAAGGCGTTGAACTGCGCCATGGTCAGGAACGCGCCGGCCAGCCCCATCAGCGCGCCGCCGAGGATGACGGCCTGGAAGCGCGTGGCGATGACGCTGACGCCGGCCGAATCCGCCGCGCGCGGGTTTTCGCCCACCATGCGCACCGAAAGGCCCCAGGGCGTGCGGTAGAGCACGAAGGCGGCGACCGGAATGGCCAGGATGGCGATGTAGACCAGCGTGAACTGGTTGAATACGGCAGGCCCCAGAACCGGGATGCTCGACAGGATCGGGATCGGTACGGTCCCGAACCCCTTGATGGCCGGCGGCACGGATTGCTGGCCGAAAATCAGCCTGTAGAGGAAATAGGCGAGGCCTGAACAGAACAGGGTGATGCCGATGCCGCAGACATGCTGGCTGAGGCCCAGCGCAACGGTGAACACGGCATGCAGCGCGCCCATGGCCGCGCCCGCCAGGACGGCGGCCAATGCGCCCAGCCACAGGCTGCCGCTGAAATAGGCCACGGTGAAGCCGACCATGGCCGAGAGCAGCATGATGCCCTCGATGCCGAGGTTCAGCACGCCGGCGCGCTCGGAAAACATCTCGCCCAGCGTGGCGAAGGCGAGCGGCGTGGCAATGCGGATGATCGCCGCCAGGAAGCCGACCTGGAAAATCTGCTCCAGCACCGCGTTCATTGGGTGGCTCCCGTGCGGCGGATGCGATAGGCGGTGAACAGCAGCGCCACCAGCATGGCGAGCAGCGCCGTGCCCTGGATCACGTCGCTGAGGAAGGCCGGCACGCCGGTCGCGCGCGACATGGCCTCCGCGCCGGTCATCACGGCGGCGAGGAAAAGTGCGGCCGGCACCACGCCGAGCGGGTTCAGCCGCGCCAGCATCGCCACCACGATACCGGAATAGCCGTAGCCCGGCGAGATGTCGCTCATCACCTGGAAATGCACGCCGCCGACTTCGCCGACGCCCGCCAGACCGGCAAGCGCGCCCGAAAGTGCGGCTGCCGCCACCAGCACCCGGCCGACATTGATGCCGCCGTAGCGCGCGGCTTCCGGGTTTTCTCCCGTCACGCGGATCCTGAAGCCGAGCGTGGTGCGCACGATCAGGAACCAGACCAGAGGCGCTGCGACGAACGCGGCCAGCACGCCGAGATGCAGCCGCGTGCCTTCGATCAGCACCGGGAAATTGGCCGTATCCTCGATCGGCGGCGAGATGGGATAGCCGCTGAACGGGTCCTTCCAGACAGTCTCGATCAGCGCCATCAGCGCGTAGAAGATGATGGAGTTCAACAGCAGCGAACTGACCACGTCGTCGACCTTGAAGCGCACGCGCAGCAGCGCAGGGACAAGCGCAACCGCCGCGCCCGCAAGCGCGCCCGCCACCGCCATCGACAGCATGGCGAGCGGTCCCGGCATCGGGAAAGCGCCGACGAAGCAGCTTGCCATTGCGCCTGCCAGCAATTGCCCTTCGGCGCCGATGTTCCAGAACTTGGCGCGGAAGGCGACGGCGACGGCAAGGCCGGTGAAGATCATCGGCGCCGCGCGCACCAGCGTCTCGGTGATGGCGTAGCTGTCGCCGAACGCGGCCTTGAACATGATGCCGTAGGCGTCCAGCACGCCGGCGCCGGCGACGGCGATCAGGCCGCTGCACAGGACCAGCGCCACCACCACCGCGAGCAGCGGCAGGGTCAGGTTCAGCCAGGCCGGGGTGCTGGTGCGGGCTTCCAGGCGCAGCATCAGGCGGCCCTCCGTTCCGCGCCGGTCATCAAAAGGCCGAGCCGGCCGATGGTCGCCTCGGCGGCGTCGAGCGTGCCGGCGAAGCGCCCCTCATACATCACCGCGATGCGGTCGGAGAGGACCAGCAGTTCCTCCAGATCCTCGCTGATGACCACGATGCCGCAGCCCCTGGCGCGCAGGTCGAGGAATTTCTCGTGCACGAAGCGCGCGGCGCCGATGTCGAGGCCGCGCGTCGGCTGCGCGGCGATCAGCACCTTGGGATCGAAGGCCAGCTCGCGCGCCAGCAGCGCCTTTTGCAGGTTGCCGCCCGAGAGCGCGCCGGCCCGCACCATCGGCCCGGGGCAGCGTATGTCGAAAGCCTTGATCTGCTCCTCGGCGAAGGCGCGGATGGCGCCGGGCTTCAAGAGGCCCTTGCTGGAAAACGCCGCCGTGCCGATGCGCGGCAGCACCATGGAGTCCGCCAGGGGCAGGTTGGTCACCAGCCCGGTCGTCATGCGGTCCTCGGGAATGCGGCCGAGCCCCAGCGCCTGCACCTCGCGCGGCTGGAAGCTTTTGACCTCTCTGCCCGCTATGGTCATGGTGCCGGCGGTCGGCGTCAGCATGCCGGAAATCACGTCGGCCAGCGCGCGCTGGCCGTTGCCCGAGACGCCGGCGACGCCGAGGATTTCGCCGCCGCGCACGGCAAGCGACACGTCGCGCAGTTCGGCGCCGCCGTGGCGGGGCGTGGAGATGCCGGACAGCGTCAGCATCTCCGCGCCGGGCGTCGAGGGTCCCTTTTGCGGCGAGGTGATCTCGTGGCCGCACATCAGGCGGGCCATTTCGGCCGAGGTCGTTTCGGCCGGATTGTCGATGCGGCCGGCGATGCGGCCATGCCGCAGCACAAGGCAGCGATGGGTGAGCGCGCGCACCTCGTTCAGCTTGTGCGAGATGAAGATGATGCCGAGCCCCTGCGCGGCCATGGAGCGCAGCGCCGTAAACAGCCCGTCCACTTCGCTCGGCGCCAGAACGGCGGTCGGCTCGTCGAGGATCAGCAACTGCGCGCCCCTGAACAGCGCCTTCACGATTTCCAGCCGCTGCTGCTCGCCCACGGAAAGGGAGGAGACGGCAAGGTCGGGATCGAGCCTCAGCCCGTGCGTGCGTGCGATCTCGTCCAGCCGCTTCAAGGCACCGGCACGGTCCAGCCGGCCGCCCCGGCCGGGAATGCCGATCAGGAGGTTTTCCAGCACGGTCAGCCGCGAGGCCAGATGGAAATGCTGGTGCACCATGCCGATGCCGGCGGCCAGCGCATCGGCCGAACTGCTTATCCTCACCGGCGCGCCGCGCACGAGGATGCTGCCCGCGTCCGGCTGGTAGGCGCCGAACAGGATGTTCATCAGCGTCGTCTTGCCGGCGCCGTTCTCGCCCAGCAGGCCGAGGATCTCGCCGGGCGCAACGGACAGGTCCACGTCGGCGTTCGCCTTCACGGGGCCGAAGCTCTTGCAAATGCCGCGCATTTCTATGAGGGGAGGGTTAGGCGACATGGTCCTGCCACATGGTCCTGCCGGGTGCCTTGGTTTGCGCCTGTGGACCGCCACAGGGGAAGCTGATTGCACCCCTCTGGCCTGCCGGCCGGAGGGGTGCGGAGGAGCACTGCGCTCGACGAGTTGTCAGGCTCAGTCCGAGACCGGCGTGTTCTCGTCCACGTCGACGCGGAAGGTGCCGTCCAGGATCTCGGCCTTCTTCTTCTCGATCGTGTCCTTCAGGTCGGCCGGCAGGATCGTGTCGAACTTGTGGTACGGCGCGAGCGAGGAGCCGCCCTTGGCCATGCGCGAGAAGTCGCCGTAGTCCTGCGCGGTGAAGACGCCGGCCTTGACCAGCTTCACCGCCTGCTCGACCGTCGGGTACATGTCCCACACAGGACCGGTAATGACGGTGTCGGGCGCCAGGCTCGACTGGTCCGACATGTTGGAAATGGCGTAGATCTTCTTTTCCTGCGCCGCCTCGATCACGCCGAAGCGCTCGGCATAGATGACGTCCACGCCGGCATCGATCTGCGCGATGGCAGCTTCCTTGGCCTTGGGCGGGTCGAAGAAGGAGCCGATGAAGGAAACCTTCTTCTTCACGTTCGGGTTCGTCTCCTTCGCGCCGGCGAAGAAGGCGTTGACCAGGCGGTTGACCTCCGGGATGCCCATGGCGGCCACGGCGCCGACCGTGCCCGACTTGGACATCTTGCCGGCGATCATGCCCGACAGATAGGCCGGCTCGTGGATCCAGTTGTCGAACACGCCGAAATTCGGCTCGGCCGGTCCGGCCCCGGAACCGAACAGGAAGGCGGTCTTGGGGAACTGCTTGGCGGTGCGGCGCGATTCGCGCTCGGCGGCGAAGGCGTCGCCCATCACCAGTTCGTAGCCGCCCTGCGCGTATTCGCGCATGACGCGGCCGAAATCAGCGGCCTGCACCTTCTCCGACCACTTGTACTCGATGCCGAGTTCCTTCTCGGCCTTGAGCAGCGCGACATGGACCTGGTTGTCCCACGGCTCCTCGATCGGCGTGGCGAAGATCGCCGCCACCTTCAGCTTCTTGTCCGCCGCGAAGAGGCGACCCGGCAGCATCGCCGCGACGGCGCCCGCCGCGCCCAGTTGCAGCACGGTTCGCCGCGTAAGCCCCTGAGAGCGTCCACCCATGATGTTCGCCATTGCATTGCCCCTCTGTGTGGTTGTGTCGTTTGGAGTCGGCTGTGTAGGGAAAATCGACCGGAAAACTATGGAGCGGCGCTATCCCTTTGTCCATACGGTCAAATTTGTGCGGCCATGAAAGCGGTGCATTTCCGGACGAAGCCGGGCGGAGCCCGATCGGTTGAAGGCCATGCCTCCCTGGTGCTAGGACCAACCGCTGAATGTCGAACGGTCCCGGTCTTGCCGGCCGGAAGCGGCCGTTCGAGCCGACAGGAGAATCCCTTGCCCGTACTCGTCACCGGCGCCGCCGGCTTCATCGGCAGCCATGTCTGCCAACGCCTTCTGGAACGGGGCGACGAGGTGATCGGCGTCGACAATCTGAACGCCTATTACGATCCCTCCTTGAAACGCGCCCGCCTGGCGCGGCTCCAGGGCAAGCCGGGCTTTTCCTTCCATGAACTGGATATCGGCGAGGAGGGCGCGCTTGAGCGATTCGCCCGGCTCGGCGTCGCCAGGGTCGTGCACCTCGCCGCCCAGGCCGGCGTGCGCTATTCGCTGGAGGCCCCGCGCGCCTATATCCGCTCAAACGTCGTTGGCCATCTGGAGGTGCTGGAATTCTGCCGCAACCTGCCGGCCTGCGAGCATCTCGTCTACGCCTCGTCCAGTTCCGTCTATGGCGGCAACACCAAGGTGCCGTTCAGCGAGGAGGACCGGGTCGACCGGCCCGTCTCGCTCTATGCCGCCACCAAGAAGGCCGACGAACTGATCAGCCATACCTACGCGCATCTCTACGGCATTCCGCAGACGGGCCTGCGCTTCTTCACCGTCTACGGGCCGTGGGGCCGGCCGGACATGGCCTATTGGCTCTTCACCGAGGCGATGCTCGCCGGCAGGCCGATCCGCGTCTTCAACAATGGCGAGATGTGGCGCGACTTCACCTATGTGGACGACGTTGTGGAGGCGGTGCTGGCTGTCCTCGACCGGCCGCCGTCCGGTCTCACGCCGCCGGCGCGCGTCTACAATGTCGGCAACAACAGGCCGGTCCGGCTCGGCGATTTCATTGCCGTGCTGGAGCGCCTGCTGGGCGTCGAGGCGGTCCGCGCCTATGAGCCGATGCAGCCGGGCGACGTCGAGCGCACCTATGCCGACCTGACTGCGATCAAACGCGATTTCGGCTTCAGCCCCAGGACTTCGATCGAGGAGGGGCTGAAGCGCTTCGTGGACTGGTACCGCGGCGACTGGCGCTCATAGTTTGGTAGGGCCCTGCACGGCGGCGGCGGGCTGCACGTAATAGGCCGCCTCCAGCGCCGTCCTGGCGATGAGCGCGCGGGCGATCGCCTGCGCCTCGTCGGCGGTCTTTGCCCATGGCCACAGGCCCACGCAATCCACCACCTTCTTGCCGGCGAGCATCTGGCGGTCGATGTCGCGGAAGGCCTTGTGGCCGACCAGCAGCACCACGACGTCGCTTTGCCTGACGGCGTCCTCGGTGGCCGCCAGGCTGACATGGCCGGCATGGGCAAGATGCTCGGGCAATGCGCAGATGTTCGGCTCGACCGCGACGACGTCGTAGCCCTTCTCGGCCAGTTCGGTCGCCACCTCCATCGCGGGGCTTTCGCGAAGGTCGTCGACGTCGCTCTTGTAGGCGAGGCCGAGACAGCAGACCCGCCGGCTTCCCGCGATCGCCGCCGCTTCCATCACTCTCCTGACCACGCCGGAGGGCCGCCCGTCATTGACGTTGCGCGCCGCCCGCAGCAGCGGGGTCAGGTCGGGATGCTGGGCGATGAGGAACCACGGATCTACGGCGATGCAATGGCCGCCGACGCCCGGGCCGGGATTGAGGATGTTCACGCGCGGATGCCTGTTGGCCAGCTTGATCGTCTCCCATGGATCGAGGTCCATGCGGTCGCAGATGTTGGCGACCTCGTTGGCGAAAGCGATGTTGACGTCGCGATAGGCGTTCTCGATCAGCTTGACCAGTTCGGCGGCGGAAGACGAAGTTTCGTAGATCGCGCCGCGCACGAAGGTGGAATAGAGCGCCTTGGCGCGCGCCGCGCTTTCGCGATCGACGCCGCCGACCACGCGGTCGTTCTCGGTCAGCTCGTAGACCATCCTGCCGGGCAGGATGCGCTCGGGGCAGTAGGCGAGGGAGATTTTCAATCCGCATTCGACGTTCGCGGGGTCGATCAGGTCCGGCCTTTCCTCCGCGATGATGCCGGCCAGGCTCCTGGTGGTGCCGACCGGGCTGGTCGATTCCAGGATGACCAGGTTGCCCTCCTTGAGCACCCGGGCCACCGAGCGCGCCGCGCATTCGACGAAGCGCATGTCGGGCGCCTTGTCGCGCTGCACCGGGGTCGGCACGGCGATGATGAAGGCGTCGGCGGGCCTCGGCTCCGTATAGGCGCGCAGGCGTCCGCTCATCACGGCGGCCTGCACCAGTCCGTCGAGGTCCGGCTCGCTGAAATAGGTATGGCCGCCATTGATGGCATCCACAGCCCGGTTGCTGATGTCGACGCCGATCACGTCCAGCCCGCGGCTGGCGAGCGTGGCGGCGGTCGGCAGGCCGATATAGCCCAGCCCGATCACCGAAACAGTGCGGAATTCGGACCGCGCCCTGATGCCGGCGCCGCCGGTCGGAACCGCCGGCCATCGGCGGGGCCGGGCCGGTGGCCGCTTCAGCATGCCGATGATCTGTTTTTCAGTGACTTTCGACTGTTCCGGAATTTTCTGCCGTTTCATGGAAGCGCCTCCGACCCGAAAAAGGCTCGCCGTCAGTCTGGCGGCAGTTCGAGGCGGCAGGCCACTTGGCCTTTTTGACGGTTTGTGCGGTTCACCCTCTGTCAACCATGTTCGGCGGCTCACCCGTGGCAGGTCGCATGGGGAACGTCCAGCATCCTTAGGAGGGTGGTTCGCGGCCTCCTATGTCAAAAGGCTAACTCCGCCCGACCCGATCAAGAGAGCTAAATTCAAGCATCATCGGCGTGGGCGCGGGCAACCATGAAGAAGGTCGTCATCGTGTTCGGAACGAGGCCGGAGGCGATCAAGATGGCGCCCGTGGTCAAGACGTTCCGATCCGATCCAAGGTTCGAGACTGTCGTGTGTGTCTCGGGGCAGCATCGCTCGATGCTGGACCAGGTGCTTTCGGCCTTCGACATCGTTCCCGACATCGACCTCAAGGTCATGCGGCCGGGCCAGACGCTCACCGACGTCACCGTGAACGTGCTGCAGGGCGTCAGCGACGTCCTCTCGGCCGCGAAGCCGGACATGGTTCTCGTCCACGGCGACACGACCACGGCGATGGCGGCGGCGACAGCCGCCTTCTACCAGCAGGTCCCCGTCGGCCATGTCGAGGCGGGCCTGCGCACGCACAATATGTGGCAGCCCTGGCCGGAGGAAATGAACCGCTGCGTCATCGACCTGTTCGCGCGCTGGCTGTTTGCGCCGACCGAGACCGCGCGCACCGCGCTTCTCGCCGAACGCATTCCCGAGGAAAGGATAGTCGTCACCGGCAACACGGTCATAGACGCGCTGCTCATCGCCTCCGAGCGGATCAGGACCGATCCCGCCGTGAAGCGGCTGTGCAAGGACCAGTTCCCCTTCCTCCAGCCGGACAAGAGGCTCGTCCTCGTCACCGCGCATCGGCGCGAGAATTTCGGCGGTGGCCTGCGCGGCATCTACGAGGCGCTGGCGCGGCTCGCCCGGCGCGGCGACGTCCAGATCGTCTATCCGGTCCATCTCAACGAGAATGTGCGCCGCGCCGCGTCCGAGATATTGTCGGGCGTCGAAGGCGTGTTCCTGATCGAGCCGCTGGAATATCTGCCTTTCGTCTATCTGATGAACCGCTCGCACATCATCGTGACGGATTCCGGCGGTATACAGGAGGAGGCGCCGGCGCTCGGCAAGCCCGTGCTGGTCACGCGCGAGGTGACGGAGCGGCCGGAGGCCGTGGCCGCGAATGCGGCGCGGCTGGTCGGCACGGACACCGCCCGCATCGTCGCCGAAACGGAGCTTCTGCTGGATTCGCCCGACGAATACAGGAAGGTGAGCTGCGCCGAGAGCCCTTATGGCGACGGCCGCGCGGCCCAGCGCATCGTCGAGACCCTGGCCAATTTCTAGCGGGGCCAATTGCTAGCTGGGCCAACGGTTCGCGCGGCGCGTGAGGCGCGCCTGGCAACTGCCCGCAGGGATTCAAGGAAATCTGGCTGGGGCGCCAGGATTCGAACCTGGGAATGTCGGTACCAAAAACCGATGCCTTACCGCTTGGCGACGCCCCACCGTTGCAGCGCCTGAAGGCCAGGCCCTGAATCGATGTGAGCGGCCTTATAGGCAGAGCCGGGCAAAAGCACAATTGCTAACCGCTGATTCCGGATAGGAATCGGCATGCCGGGAAGGGACCTTGCCCCTCTCGACGGATTGGTTCATTCGCCCCACACGGCCAGCTCGTTGCCGGCCGGATCCGTGAAATGGAAGCGGCGGCCGCCGGGAAAGGCAAAGACCGGCTTCACGATCCGGCCGCCTGCATTCTTCACCGCCGCCAGCGTTTCATCGAGGTTCTCCGAATAGAGAACCGGCAGCGGCTTGGCCGCGGCTTCCGAGCCCTCGGCCTGGAAGCCGCCGTCCAGTCCTTCGCTGAAGGCCGAATAGGTCGGGCCGTAATCGGTGAAGGACCAGGAGAAAGCCTCGCTGTAGAACGCCTTGACGCTGTCCAGCGTGCCGGCGGTTGCCGCCATTTCGATATAGTCGAGCTTGCCGGTCTGTCTCATGTCGCACCTTCATGTTCTTGATATGTTCTAATGCGGCTGCCGCCGGCGCGCAAGTGCTCGCGTTCCGGACGGCGCCGAAAAGGAACGTGAACGCCTCTAATCGATTGTAAATGCCGGGCATTCCGCTGATGCCTTGCCTTTACCGATTTGTCCCCCTATCGCTCGCCTCGGACATGGGGACGGACATCCGCCAACAGGGAGCAAGCATGACCAAGTGGGTCTACACTTTCGGCGACGGAGCGGCGGAAGGCCGTGCCGGCGACAAGAACCTGCTCGGCGGCAAGGGCGCCAATCTCGCCGAGATGTGCAGCCTCGGCCTGCCCGTGCCACCCGGCTTCACCATCACCACGGAGGCGTGCAACTGGTATTACGCCAACGGCCGCGCCTATCCGGCCGCGCTGGAAGCCGAGGTCGACGAAGCGCTCGGCCATATCGGCCGGCTTACCGGCCGCAGCTTCGGCGATCCGGAAAGGCTGCTTCTGGTCTCCGTGCGCTCGGGCGCGCGCGCCTCGATGCCGGGCATGATGGACACGGTGCTCAATCTCGGCCTCAACGACGAGACGGTGGAGGCGCTCGCCGCCGATTCGGGCGACGCGCGCTTCGCCTATGACAGCTACCGCCGCTTCATCCAGATGTATTCCGACGTGGTGCTGGGCCTCGACCACGAGGTGTTCGAGGAGATCCTGGAAGACTGCAAGGCGAGCCTCGGCCACGACCTGGACACGGATCTCACCGCGCTGGAGTGGCAAAAGGTCATCGCGCTCTACAAGGCCCGCATCGAGGAGGAACTGGGCAAGCCGTTCCCGCAGGACGTGCGCGAGCAACTGTGGGGCGCCATCGGCGCGGTGTTCTCGAGCTGGATGAACCAGCGCGCCATCACCTACCGCCGCCTGCACGACATTCCCGAAAGCTGGGGCACGGCCGTCAACGTGCAGGCCATGGTCTTCGGCAATATGGGCGAGACTTCGGCTACCGGCGTCGCCTTCACTCGCAACCCCTCCACCGGGGAGAAGGCGCTCTACGGCGAGTTCCTCGTCAACGCGCAGGGCGAGGATGTCGTGGCCGGCATCCGCACGCCGCAGAACATCACCGAGGCCGCGCGCATCGCCGCCGGCTCGGACCGGCCCTCGCTGCAGAAGCTGATGCCGGACGCGTTCGCCTCCTTCGTGGATATTTCCCGGCGGCTGGAAAACCACTACCGCGACATGCAGGACCTCGAATTCACCATCGAGCGCGGCAAGCTGTGGATGCTGCAGACCCGCTCCGGCAAGCGTACGGCCAAGGCCGCGCTCAAGATCGCCGTCGACATGGCCAATGAGGGGCTGATCACCAAACAGGAGGCGGTGACGCGCATCGACCCGGCCTCGCTGGACCAGCTTCTGCATCCCACCATCGACCCGAAGGCCAAGCGCGACGTCATCGGCGTCGGCCTGCCGGCGTCCCCGGGCGCGGCCACCGGCGAGATCGTCTTTTCCTCCGACGAGGCGGAAGACCTGCGCGCGCAGGGCCGCAAGGTCATCCTCGTGCGCGTCGAGACGAGCCCGGAGGACATCCACGGCATGCACGCCGCCGAAGGCATCCTCACCACGCGCGGCGGCATGACCAGCCACGCGGCGGTGGTGGCGCGCGGCATGGGCAAGCCCTGCGTCTCCGGCGCGGGCGGCCTGCGCGTGGACCAGCGCAACGGCACGCTGCTGGCCATGGGCGTGACGCTGAAGAAGGGCGAGGTCATCACCATCGACGGCAGCAACGGCCAGGTGCTGAAGGGCACCGTCGCCATGCTGCAGCCCGAGCTCTCCGGCGATTTCGCCGCCATCATGGAATGGGCGGACGCCGCGCGCCGCATGAAGGTGCGCACCAACGCCGAGACGCCGGCCGACGCGCGCATGGCGCGCTCCTTCGGCGCGGAAGGCATCGGGCTGTGCCGCACCGAGCACATGTTCTTCGACGGCCAGCGCATCGTCGCCATGCGCGAGATGATCCTGGCCGATACCGAGAAGGAGCGCCGCGCCGCGCTCGCCAAGCTGCTGCCCATGCAGCGGTCGGACTTCCTTGAACTGTTCGAGATCATGGCCGGCCTGCCGGTGACGATCCGCCTGCTCGATCCGCCGCTGCACGAATTCCTGCCCAAGACGGAGGAGGAGGTGGCGGAGGTCGCCGCCGCCATGAAGGTTTCGGCCGACAAGCTGCGCCATCGCACGGAACTCCTGCACGAGTTCAACCCGATGCTCGGGCATCGCGGCTGCCGGCTGGCCGTGACCTATCCGGAGATCGCCGAGATGCAGGCGCGCGCCATCTTCGAGGCCGCCGTGGAAGCCGGCAGGAAGGCCGGCGCGCTGGTGGTGCCTGAGATCATGGTGCCGCTGGTAGGCCTCAAGAAGGAACTGGACTACGTCAAGGCGCGCATCGACCAGGTGGCCGAGGCGGTGATGAAGGAGACCGGTGTCCGGATCGAATACCTCACCGGCACGATGATCGAGCTGCCGCGCGCCGCCATCCGCGCCCATGTGATCGCCGAGTCGGCCGAATTCTTCTCCTTCGGCACCAACGACCTGACGCAGACGACCTTCGGCATCTCGCGCGACGACGCGGCCTCCTTCCTGGAGGCCTACCGCCAGAAGGGCATCATCGACCAGGATCCGTTCGTGTCGATCGACATCGACGGCGTCGGCGAACTGGTGCGCATCGCCGCCGAGAAGGGCAGGGCGACCCGCTCCGACATCAAGCTCGGCATCTGCGGCGAGCATGGCGGCGATCCCGCCTCGATACGCTTTTGCGAGGAAGTCGGGCTGGACTACGTGTCCTGCTCGCCCTTCCGCGTGCCGATCGCCCGCCTGGCCGCCGCGCAATCGGCCATCGGCAAGGGCTGAAAGGCAAGCAAAAACAGGCGTCTGCCGCGCGAGTGCGACTCGATTTGAGAACGCCCTCGCGCAGTGCCGCAAGTTTGCCGCTTTCGCGGAGGAAAGCCCGCCTCTGCGGAACGAATTCGACATTCGCATCCGCTGAGCCCTGTCGGAGCCGTCATGCGTCTTCTTGCCAGCCTTCTCGCCGCAACCCTTCTGTGCGTCGGCCCCGCCTTGGCCGGGCAGAAGGGGCTGGTCGAGCCGAGCCTCCATGTCGCGCCGGGCGGAACGGCGGGGCCGCGCGTGGCGCTGACCTTCGACGCCTGCATGGGCAGGACCGACATGCGCATCCTGTCGGCTTTGATCGACAACAAGGTGCCGGCCACCGTTTTCGTCACCAGCCGCTGGCTCAGGCACAACGCGCCGGCCCTGGCCATGCTCCAGGCCCATCCGGACCTGTTCGAGATCGAGAACCACGGCGCCATGCACGTGCCGGCGGTGGACCACCCGGCGACGATCTACGGCATCGCGGCGGCCGGCTCACCCGCGGCGGTGGATGCGGAGGTGGAAGGCGGCGCTGCCGCCATCCGCGCAGCCGGGGCAGCCGACCCGCACTGGTTCCGGGGTTCGACCGCGCTCTACAGTCCTTCGGCGATCGAACAGATACGCAAGCTCGGTTTCCGCATCGCCGGCTATTCGGTGAATGGCGACGGCGGTTCGCTGCTGGGCGCCGGCATGGCGCAGAAGCGCATCGCGTCCGCGCGCGACGGCGACGTGGTGATCTCCCATATCAACCAGCCGACGCATTCTGCCGGCGAGGGTGTCGTGAAGGGCATCCTGGCGCTCAAGGCCAAGGGCTTCGCCTTCGTCAGGCTGTCGGATGTCGAGGTCGATGGATCGGACGGCACGACCGCGACGCTGAGCGCGGTAAACTGAGCGCCGGCAAAGGCGGTTTCGCGGAAGAAAGCCGGCTCAGGCCGCGGCTTGGAACACGTCCATGAGGCCGGCATAGGCGGCCGCTATGCCTGCCACCGGGTTCTCGCTCTTGGCTGTGGTCTCGACCTTCAGCACGCCGCCATGCACGGGCAGGGTCAGGAGCAGGAACTGGCGGTTGTCGCCTTCGCCCACCGAGGCCACGGCGACGTGCTCGCCGTCCTCGCCGTCGCGCACGCAGAGCTTGAACAGAAGATGGCCGTCCACGGCTTCAAGGGCGCCGTCGACCACGCGCACGAAATCCTGTTCGGAAACGGCCTGCCCGCGCGGCACGGTATCGCCCTGCGGAGCTTCTTCCGCCAGGCTTTCCGAAAGCGCCATTTCGAGTTCCTGCTCGTCGATCTCGAGCGTGTCGAGTTGGGGTTCGTCGCGCTGAGGACCCATGTGAACCTCGTTACGTTTGTCGAGATTGCCCCTCGGCAGACATTGATTCCCGCCTAGAGTGGCCGGATTGTGGCGCCCGCGGAAAGCGTTCGGCCATATCTGGACATTGCCGCGCTTCCTTCCACAATGGGCTCAAAAAGGGAGGAACGCGCGTGCTCGGACTGATGCAGGAATGGCCGCTGCTCTGCCACAAGCTGATGGATCACGCGGCGAGGCAGCATGGCGGCCGCGAGATCGTCACCCGCTCGCTCGAGGGGCCGGTCGTCCGCACCACCTATGCGCAATTGAGAGCGCGCGCGCTGAAGGCCGCGCAGCGGCTGGAGCGCGACGGTTTCGGGCTCGGCGACCGCATCGCCACCATGGCCTGGAACACGGCGCGCCATCTCGAAGCCTGGTATGGCATCATGGGCGTCGGCGCCATCTACCACACGCTCAACCCGCGCCTGTTTCCCGAACAGATCGCCTGGATCATGAACCATGCCGGCGACCGGCTGCTGTTCGTCGACCTGAGCTTCCTTCCGCTTGTCGAAAAGATCGCGCCACAGGTGCCGTCGCTGGAAAAGGTGGTGGTGCTGACCGATGCCGCGCATCTGCCAGCAACGGCGTTGCCTGATGTCGTGGCCTACGAGGAGTGGCTCGCCGAGGCGGACGGCGACTTCAGTTGGAAGAGCTTCGACGAGGGCACCGCCGCGGGCATGTGCTACACCTCCGGCACGACCGGCGAGCCCAAGGGCGTGCTCTACAGCCATCGCTCCAACGTGCTGCACGCCATGATGGCCGCCATGCCCGACGCCATGGGCCTGTCCTCGCGCGACACCATCATGCCGGTGGTGCCCATGTTCCACGCCAATGCGTGGGGGCTCGGCCAGAGCGTGCCGATGATCGGCGCGAAGCTGGTCATGCCGGGCGCCAGGCTGGACGGCGCCTCGCTCTATGAATTGCTCGATACGGAAAAGGTCAGTTTCACAGCGGCGGTGCCGACGGTCTGGCTCATGCTACTGCAATATCTGGAGGAGACCGGAAAGAAGCTTCCCTATCTGAACAAGGTGGTGATCGGCGGTTCCGCCTGCCCGCGCGCGATGATCCGCAAATTCCGGGACGAGTACGATGTCGAGGTGGTGCATGCCTGGGGCATGACCGAGATGTCGCCGCTCGGTACGCTTTGCACGCTGAAGCCCGAATATGCCGGGCTCGAGGGCGAGGAGCGCCTCGACGTGCAGCAGACGCAAGGGTTCGCGCCCTTCGGCGTCGAGATGAAGGTGACGGACGACAACGAGGTCGAACTGCCCTGGGACGGCCGGACCTTCGGGCGGCTGAAAGTGCGCGGCCCCGCCGTCGCACGCGCCTATTACGGCGGCGCGGGCGCGGAACAGTTCGACGCCGAAGGCTGGTTCGACACCGGCGACGTCGCCCATATCGACCCGAACGGCTATATGCGCATCACCGACCGCGCCAAGGACGTCATCAAGTCCGGCGGCGAATGGATCTCCACCATAGAGCTGGAGAACCTCGCCGTCGGCCATCCCGACGTGGCGGAAGCCGCCGTCATCGGCCTGCCGCACTCGAAATGGGGCGAGAGGCCGCTGCTGGTGGTGGTGCGCAAGCCCGGCAGGGAACCTTCGGCCGACGAGATCCTGGCGTTTCTGGACGGCAAGGTGGCCAAGTGGTGGATGCCGGACGAGGTCGCATTCGTCCCGGAGATTCCGCATACGGCGACCGGCAAGATCCAGAAGACGGCGCTGCGCGCCATGTTCCGGGACCATTCCCTGCCGACGGAGTCGCCTGGCGCGCAATGACGCTTCCGTATGCTCCTAAAAGGCTCTAAAGCTCAGCCGGGATCGGCAGGCTGGTGCGGCGACAGATGACGGAATACCCCGAGCGACAGGTGTCGAGGGCGGCCGGATGGGCACGCGGTATCGGCGCCTTTTCTCTTGTGCTGCTGGTCACGGACTGGGTCGGGCACCATTTCGGCCTGACCGAGACGCCAGCCTTCCTGTGGGTGCTCGGCCTTGCCGCGCTGCTGGCGGCGCTGGCGCTGCTTCTGGCCGGCCTGGCCTTTGCCCGGATGTGGAAATACGGCGCGCTCGGCGGCCGCGACCTCACCATCGGCGCGCTGCTGGCGGCACTCGTGCTGGTGCCGTACGGATTCGTCGCCTATCGCATGCTTGCCTATCCGCTGCTTCGCGACATTTCGACCGATCAGGACGATCCGCCGGCGCTCGAGGCCTCGCTGCGCACCGGCGTCATGAATCCGCTCGCCTCCCCCACGCCCGGGGAGGTCCGTCTCCAGAGCGAGGCCTATCCGCTGGTGATCGGCCATCGCTACGATCTGCCCTTCGATGAGACGCTCGACGCGGTGGAAACCGTGGTGAACGCAATGGGGTGGCAACCGACCGCGCCGTTGCCGTCCACCGACGATGCGCGGGACGAAGCCACGGTCACGGTGCTGGCGCGCAGCTTCATCCTCGATCTTCCATGCGACGTGGCGATCCGCGTCGCCGCCGACGGCGAGTCCACCATCGTCGATATGCGCTCGTCCTCGCGCTACGGCCGTCACGATCTCGGCGACAACGCCGCGCGGGTGATAGCTTTCATGACGGAACTGGACAAGGAGATCTCGGCCCGGACCGGAACGGCGCCGGACCAATAGGTCAGGGCACGGGGCGGAACACGCCGTCGAGGGACGGCTCTGCTTCACTGCGCACAAGCCCGCGTGCGACAAGGTCCTCCAGATGCGCCAGCACCGACAGGGCGGCGGCGCCGTGCAAGCGCGGATCGGTGTCGCGATAGATCGCTTCCACAATGGCCCTGATGGTGCGGTCGCCGGCCCTGAGCCGTTCCAGGATGGCGCGCTCGCGCATCTTGCGGTGCGTCTTCAGCCCCCGCATGAAGGTGCGCGGCGCCGTCACCGCGCCGCCGTGACCGGGCAGCAGCAGCCTGTCGTCGCGCGCGATCAGCCTGTCAAGGGAAGCCATGTAGTCGCTCATCGCTCCGTCCGGCGGCGCGACGATGGTGGTCGACCATGCCATGACATGGTCGGCGGAAAACAGGATGCCGGTGCCCTCCAGCGCGAAGGCGGCGTGATTGGCAGCATGCCCCGGCGTCAGCACGGTGCGGAGCGCCCAGCCGTCGCCTTCGACCAGCGACCGGTCGGCGAGCGCGATATCCGGCCGGAAATCCATGTCGGCGGCGGCGTCGAGCGGGTTGGTCTCGCCGATCCGCAACGGGCGCGCCGGCCTGTGCGGCCCTTCCGCCAGCACGACCGCGCCCGTCTCGGCCTTGAGCCGCGTGGCAAGCGGCGAGTGGTCCCTGTGGGTGTGGCTGACGAAGATATGGCTTACCGGCCTGCCGGCGATCGCCTTGAGCAGGGCTGAAAGATGTGCGTCGTCGTCCGGGCCGGGATCGATGACCGCCAGCGTCTCGCGCCCCACCACATAGCTGTTGGTGCCGTGGAAGGTGAAAGGCGAGGGGTTTGGCGCGGTGACGCGCAGGACGCCGGGGGCGACAGCCACCGCCTCGCCATGGGCCGGATTGAACTCGGCGTCGAATTTCAGGGCCATCGTCGGAAACCTTGCGGAACTCGGGGCGAAGAGGGCGAAACGGATTGCCGCTTAACATGGAAGCCAATATAGGGAAACGCGATGCGCATGCGACGCGCTGCCGGACCGGATGGGGATGACCATGGCAATCGCTACCACACGCCCGCTTGTTTCTCTCGCCTTGCCGCAGAAGGGCGCCGCGCGCCTGATGGCCCAGCTCGCGCTGGCGGTCGGAGGGACCATTCTGCTGACCCTGTCCGCCAAGACCAAGGTGGTGTTCGGGCCGGTCGACATGTCGTTGCAGACGCTCGCCGTGTTCCTGATCGCGGCCGCCTTCGGGCTGCGGCTCGGGGTCGCCACCCTGCTTCTCTATCTGGCCGAGGGCGCGATGGGCTACCCCGTCTTCCAGTCCACGCCGGAAAAGGGCATCGGCCTCGCTTACATGCTGGGCGCTACCGGCGGCTATCTCGCCGGCTTCGTGGCCATGGCCGCGATCGTCGGCTGGGCCGCCGACCGGGGCTGGGATCGCTCCCTGCTGAAGTTCGCCGGAGCTGTCCTTGTGGCGGAAATCGTCATGCTGGCGATGGGGTTCGGCTGGCTGGCGACGCTGATCGGCGCCGAAAAGGCCTGGCAGTTCGGCGTTGCGCCCTTCATCCTGCCCGACCTCATCAAGGTGGCTCTCGCCTGCTCCATCGTGCCGGCCGTCTGGTCGCTGCTTCCCCACGAGAAATGATTTGAGCCTGCCGGAAAGGTGCGGCGAACCGCGCCGTTCCGGTAGCTTCCGGCAGAAAGGGCGATCTGTGCCAAAGGCAATGGCCGGGACGGATGACGGCGTAGGCGGGAAAAACCCGCCGGCGTTTTTCCTGTGGTTCTATCTGCGCGTCATCGTCTGGATTCTCGCCTTGGTGGGGCTCTGTGCGCTGCTCGGGCTGCAGTTCAAATGGTTCGACAAGGTCTGGCCGCCGGCGGAGCGCTTCGTGCTGGAAGCTCCGGCCATCACCGTCAAGGGCCCCAAGGTGGTGTTCTCCAAGGAGACGATAGCCGTCGACACGAGCCGGGTTTACCAGCTCGGCGCGGAAGTGCGCGTGCTGCCGAGGCCTGACGGATCGCCGCAGACGTCCATGTTCTATTTCGGGGTCCAGACGTTCGACGCGAGCGGCACCGAACTCCGCTCCGGACCCGGCGTCTATCGCTATGCCGGCGCCGCCAAGATGGTGCTCAGTTCGAACCAGGGCTGGGTGAGGGTAGGCGGGGTCATCACCGGCGAGGGGGACATAAGCACCAACCAGTTCCGGCCCGCGACCCGTACCGTGAAGCTGGTCATGCTTCCGAATTATCAGTCCAGCGGCGATGTCAGCATGATGATACGCAATGTCGAGTTTTCGCAACGTGTGACGATGGTGCCCTGAACTGCGAAAAACTTGTGCGTTGCTAGAAATCGCGGGCGTTCAAGTTTCTCTCTGGCCAGCAAAATCCTGCCGGGAGCATTGAAGAGGGTCACTCGCCGGGATACAAGGGCGGGAAGGATGAGGTCCCCTGAATGAAAGCTCCCGACTTCGTTGAGCGCATGCGCCTCTGGCGTGTGGGCGCATCGGTGCTCGATCTCCTGACGGCCGCTGCCGCTTTCGTGCTCGCCTATATGACCACATATGGCTATGACCGGCTGCATGTGTTGCCGGGTCTTGTCGACAAGACCGTGACCTTCACCGCATTCTTCTTTGCCTCTTCATGGATATTCTCCATGCACAAGGGATCTTGGCGCTATGTCTCGATCCCCAACCTGATAACGATCTTCAAGGTCAGCCTTGCCGCGGTGGTCGCCTATACCGTGGCTGCCTTCCTGCAGTCGCGCGGCCTCCACGTGCCGCGCTCGGTGCCGGTGCTGACGCTGCTGTACCTGATCGCGGGCCTGTCCTGCACGCGTCTGGCCTACCGCCTTTTGATGGAGAGGTCGTTCGCCCTCCCGGCCGTTTCCTCCGGCGCACAGGCACGAAAATCGCGCAACGTGCTGCTTTACGGCCTCTCCGACAATGCCGAGAGCTTCATTCGCGCCTGCAGACGGGCGAGCAACGACTTCAATGTGGTGGGCATCCTCGATGATTCCATACTGAGCCAGTCGCGAATCGTTCACGGCGTGAAGGTGCTGGGCGACCTCACCGCGCTCGAACAGGTGATCCAGCGCTTCAACAGGAAGGGCGTCAAGGTTTCCGAACTCATCGTGACGGCGGCCTCGCCCAGCCGGCAGCACCTGGCCGAGATTGTGGAAGAGGCGGCCCGCCTGGACATCAAGGCCTCGCGCATCCCGGATTTCAGCGAAACATCGCTGTTGACGAACGGGGCGGCGCTCCAGCCGAAGGCGATCGACCTTGGCGACCTGCTGGGCCGGCCGGAGGTGACGACGAACCTGGGCGAGGTGGCCAAGCTGGTCAACGGCAGGGTGGTTCTGGTCACCGGCGCCGGCGGTTCCATCGGTTCGGAACTGTGCCGCCAGATCGCTCATTTCGGCCCGGGCCGGCTGATCATCACCGACAGTTCGGAATTCCACCTCTATCTGCTCGACGTCGAGCTGCGGGAGCGCTACCCCGACCTGGATATCGTGACCTCGATCATGAACATCCGCGACCAGGGCCGCGTGTCGAGCATCTTCTCCCAGTTCAAGCCGCATGCGGTTTTCCATGCCGCAGCGCTCAAGCACGTGCCGCTGGTGGAGGACAATCCCGTCGAGGGGGTCAAGACCAACCTTCTCGGCACGCGAAACGTCGCGGACGCGGCACTCCTGCATGGCACTGCGGATTTCGTGATGATCTCGACCGACAAGGCGGTGAACCCGACCAATGTCATGGGAGCGACGAAGCGCGCGGCCGAGGCCTACTGCCAGTCGCTCGACATCGGTTCCCAGACGACACGCTTCAAGACGGTGCGTTTCGGCAACGTGCTCGGCTCGAACGGATCGGTTGTGCCCCGCTTCCAGGACCAGATCGCAAAGGGCGGCCCGATCACGGTCACCCATCCGGACATAGTGCGTTTCTTCATGACGATTCCGGAGGCGGTGCGCCTCGTGCTCAACGCGTCGGCCCATAGAAGCGGCGATGCGCAGGAGCGCGGCAAGATACTGGTGCTGGACATGGGCAATCCCGTCCGCATCGTCGATCTCGCCGAGCGCATGATCCAGCTCGCGGGGCTCAAGCCGTACGGCGACATCGACATCGTCTTCACCGGCCTGCGCCCGGGCGAAAAGCTGTATGAGGAGCTGTTCGATCCCTCGGAGGTCTATCACCGCCATGACGAGGACGACTACTTCATCGCCTCGCCTCGCGTGATCGACAAGGTCCTGCTCCACAAGACGCTCGCGACGCTGCAGGAAGCCGTAGCGCGTGAAGACAAGATGCGCGTGGTGGAGCTTCTTCACCACATCGTTCCGGAATACCGCCGCCCTGAAGCGGGAGCCTCGGAACAGCGCAGCCAGTTGCGCGTGGAAGACCTTTAGCTTGTCGCAGCGCGCGCTGCTGCATGCCGCGTCGGTGAAACGCCAAGATAGATGGTGCGGTTTTGCAACCGGGCAGCGCCTTGCCGGGCCGGCTGTCATTTCAGCTGTACAGCGATCCCGCTCAACCAGGCGGGATCGCAAAAACTCCTGTCAGCCGCAGATTATCTCAGCCTATGACGGCCGCTATGATGCGGTCCTGCGCTTCGCGCTCGAGATAGGGGTGCATCGGGAGGCTGACGACACGGCTCGACATGTCCTCGCTTACCGGCAAGCCGGCGGGATCGACCGGGAATTCCTTGTAGGCGTTCTGCCGGTGCAGCGGGACCGGATAATAGACTTCGGTCGGCACGCCCGCATCCTTGGCCCGGGCACGCAGCGCGTCGCGGGCGGCCTCGGAGTCGGTTTTCAGCGTATATTGCGCCCACACGCTCTTCAGCCCATCCGGCACATAAGGCGTGTTGAAGCGGTTCGACAGGCCCGCGTCGTAGCGCGCGGCGACCGCCTGCCGGCGCTCGATCTCGTCCGCATAGATGGCAAGCTTCTCGATCAGAATGGCTGCCTGGAGCGTATCCAGCCGGCTGTTCATGCCGACGCGCTCGTTCTGGTACTTGTGCGAGCCCTTGCCATGGACGCGGAACGAATCGATCAATGCCTTCAGCTCGTCGCTGTCGGTGAAGAGCGCGCCGCCATCGCCATAGCAGCCGAGCGGCTTCGCGGGAAAGAACGAGGTCGTGGTGATGTCGCATATGGCGCCGGTGATGCGGCCCTTATAGCCCGCTCCGAAGCCCTGCGCGCTGTCGCCGATGACCTTCATGCCGTTCTCCCGCGCGATCGGGACGAGGCTGTCGTAGTCGGCCGGAAGGCCGAAGAGATCCACCGGAATCACGCAGGCAGGATTGAGCCCGAGCGATTTGGCGTGGACGATGGCGCGCTTCAGGCTCTCCGGGTCCATGTTGAACGTGTCCGGCAGGCAATCCACGAAAACGGGCGTGGCGTTCAGGAACGGCACGACCTCGGCCGTCGAGGCGAAGGTGAAGGCGGGAACAAAGACTGCATCGCCTGCCTTGACGCCCAAGGCCATGAGAGCCAGTTGCAGTGCATCCGTGCCGTTGGCGCAGGAAAGGCAATGGGTCGCGCCGCAGAATGCCGCGAGCTGGCGCTCGAACTCTGCAACCTGCGGGCCCATGATGTACCTGCCTTGGTTGAGCACTTCGCCGATGGCACTGTCCAGGCGTGCGCGGATGCGTGCCTGCTGGGCTGCGAGATCAATGAATGCAATGGTCATATCTGTGACTTTCGCGTGCGGGAGAGGCGGCCAAAGCCGCGTATTGAGCCGGGAGGATGCTTGAACTGGCTGTCTATAGGCTGTGTGCGGGGCGATCAAGGCCCCGGATTTGCGCCCGCGCGATGCAATGACTGAAACCTGCTTGAAAAATAATGCGCGCGGTTTAGGACCGGAGCATCAAGGCCCAGAGGAAAACCTGTTGTCTTCTTCACAAGCGGAAAATCAGGAGTCGGGCGCACTGGCGTCGGGGCGGGCTTTGCTGCGGCAGCCCTCTTTCGATCGCAATAATCTTGTAGCCGTTTTCCTGATGGCCGCTTTGCCGCCGGTTGCCGGCAGTGCGATCTCGGTTCTTCTGGTCGCCTTCTTCGTGTGGGCCGTTCTGTCGCTGGCGCTGAAACGCTTTCCCTTTCGGATGAACGGCACCGACAGGGCGCTCGCGTGGGCCTTCACGGCGTTTCCGGCTGTCATATTGCTGACCGGTCTGCTCGGAGCCCATCCGGCAGGCGTGTTCGCGAAGATGGTGGCGTGCCTGCCGTTCCTGTCGCTGTGGGTGTTGATCCCGAGGCTTCGCGTCAGCCCTCGCGTCGACTACCTGTCCGTCTACATTTGCGGCGCTGCCTGCGGCTCTATGGCAGGCGCGCTGGTGGCGGTCGGGCAATGGCTGCACCGCGCGCACGAAGCGGAAGGGGGCATGGGCAATTCCGCGGTTTTTGCCATTATTTCTCTTTGCCTGGCCGGTATTTCGGCCCTGAACATGAAGTCTCCCAACGCCTTTTACGAGCGAATGTCTTGGATAGGGCTTGGATGTGGCCTGCTTGCCTCCGCGCTGGCCATGACCCGCGGCGTGCTGCTTGCTTTTCCGATCGTCTTGTTCGTCTGTTTTGTCTTTGCGCCTCGGCGATGGATTGCCCTGATAACACCCGTGCGGGCGATCTGCCTGGTGGCGATCCTCGGCATCGGATATTTCGTGGCAGGCGCGCAGATAGCCGAGAAGCTGGCGAGCATCGAAAGTGCGACCGGCAAGTTCCGCCAATCGCAAGGCGTCACGAGCCTGGATATCCGCGTTTCGCTTTGGCAGGGGGGGCTGCGCGCCCTAGCCCAGTCGCCGTTTCTGGGCTACGGCGTGCAGAACCGGATGGAGGCGGTGGCGGCAAATATTCCCGGCGCTGGCGGTGAGCTGGCGCTGCGCTTTTCGCACGCGCATAACGGTTTTCTGAGCGTTGCGCTCGACGGCGGCATATTGGGGCTGGCAGCCGTCATCGGCGTCCTGGCCATGCCCATTGTGATAGCAATGGCCGCACCGAAGGACGGCGACTACAAACGCAGGCTTTTCCTCGCCATTCTTGTCAGTGCGGTTTACGTCATAGCCGGGATGACGCAGATCATGTTCAGGCACGACATCATGGACAGTTTCTTCATCTTCAACGCCGTCCTGATCGCCGCCTCCATACCTTTCGGGAAGACGCCTGGAGCATTTCCAGCAAAAGGGTGAAAGGTGAGACGCTCTAGCGAACCGCGCCCTTCATGACCGAAGCGACCACGTCGCAGGTGCGCGCGATCTCGGCCTCGGTCAGGGTGGGGTGCACCAGGAACATCAGGCTGGTCTCGCCCAAGGCCAGCGCGTTCGGCAAACGCTGGGGCGGCGCCATGCCGGCCTCGATGAACACCTTCTCGCGATACACTTCCGGGCAACTGCCGGAATAGCAGGGCACCCCCGCCGCCGTGACCGCATTCATGATGCGGTCGCGCGACCAGCCGTCCTTCAGGGCTTCCGGCTCGATGAAGGCATAGAATTTATACCACGCATGTTCCATTTCGGCCGGCACTTCCGGGTTGCGCAAGCCGTCGATCTCCCGGAAAGCTGAGGTCAGCCGGCCGGCATTCGACTTCCGTGCGGCGTGCCATTCGGGCATGCGGGCGAGCTGTATGCGTCCGATCGCCGCCTGCATCTCGGTGAGCCGGAAATTGGATCCAAGGCTTTCATGCAGCCAGCGGAAGCCCGGCGCGTGTTCGCGCTTGTAGACCGCGTCCCAGCTTTTGCCGTGGTCCTTGTATGACCAGATCTTCTTCCACAACGCTTCGTCGCTGGTGGTGACCATGCCGCCTTCGCCGCCCGTGGTGATGATCTTGTCCTGGCAGAACGACCACGAGCCGATATTTCCGAACGATCCTACAGGCCGTCCACTTATCGCTGCGCCATGCGCCTGCGCGCAGTCTTCCACCAGCGCCATGTCGTGCTTGCGGGCAAGGTCGACGAAGCCTTCCATGTCGCAGGGCCAGCCTGCGAGATGCACGCACATGATGGCGCGCGTCTGCTTCGTGATGAGCGGTTCGACCGTTTCCGGCGTGATGTTCTGGCTGTCCAGGTCCACGTCCGCGAATATCGGCCGTGCGCCCGCCATGGCGATGGAGGAAGCCGACGCGCAATAGGTGCGCGGCGTGCAGATGACCTCGTCGCCTTCGCCTATGCCGAGCGCCGGCCATGCGGCGTCGATGGCCAGCGTGCCGTTGGCCATGGCAACCGCGTGGTCCGTTCCGGCCCACTCGGCGAACTCACGCTCGAAAGATCTGCCTTCTTCGCCTGTCCAGTAGTTGACGCGGTTGGAGCGCAGCACCCGCGAGACGGCCTCGACCTCTTGCTCGGTGAAGGACGGCCATGGGGAAAAGGGCGTGTTCAGCACGTAAGAGCAATCCTCAAAGCGGAGCGCGATAAGCGGGAAAGAACTGTACCTGGTCGGGAACTATGCGACGTTTCACGCACAAATCGATATATTTCCGCTGATCCAGTATCCGGCGAGTGACGTGAAAGGGCAGGGTTGCTTGGGAAAAGCCTTTCTTGAATGCGTAGAGAGCGTCTTTCGCGGAACCGACACCGCCTCCCAATACAAGCTTCTTGAGCCCAAGCTCCACGGCGATACGATGGGCTTCTGCGATGATCGCCTTGGAAGGAGCAAGCTTGCGGAACGCCGCCACCGTTCCGCTCAAATAGTACTGCATAGTCGAGCCGGTTATGATAAACATTGATGCAGCGACCGGCTTGCCTTCAAAATTGGCGGTCAAGATAATTGTTTTGAAGTCTTTTGAATTAAGGATGGAAGAAAGGTATTCTTTGTCGAAATAATAATATTCTTTTGCCTCAACTTCTTTCATTGTATCTGTGTATATGGATAAGAAATCTTCCAAGGATTTTTCATCTGTTCCGCAGGTTATTGTCAAACCTTTTGCGGTCGCGTTGACGATTTCCCTTCGATGGCTGCCCCTATAGGATTGAAGGACATCTTTCTGCGCGGTGATTTCGATGAAAACGATGCTGCCGATCTCGTCGCCGCGAACGGCCATTCCGAGCTGGTCGGTGAAAAGCGGGTGCATTCTCGAAAATACTGACACGGCGCCAAAGTCGCTCATTGCGCAGAATATGGCCTCGATCGGCGAAGTCCCCTCGGCGCCGGAGCGAACTGTTGGTCCGGCATATCCATAGACGCTTGTCAGGTCAAAGGCTCCGCTGCCGTCTATGCTGCGTTTCAATGTGGGCCAGAATGCTATTGTGCCTTTGTTCTCGTCGCGGGCGGCAAATGCGATAGGCTCGCCCTCTCCGCGAGAACTGCTGAGTTGATGGAAGTCATAGGTGTGCGCGTAGTCATACCGTCCTATTTCGGCAATAGCTTCGCGCCAGGAAGCGGCGTCGGAAATCAAGTCTATGTGCAACAGGGGCTGGCCTTATATATCACTGTTCGAAACGAATGATCTGTATTGAGGTTCGGATATTCCAATCAAAATTTTGTCCCAGCGCTTTCCCTTCCTATAATACCATTTTTCTCTGGTGCCCTCCTTTTTCCAGCCACACCGCTCCAGGTAAAGGCGAAGCGAAGCAGAATTATATTCGATGATATCGGTGTCCAGGCGATAAAGCCCAAGCTCGTCGAATGCGTAGCGCATCACGGTTTTGACGGTGTCCTGCGCAAAGCCCTTTCCGCGAGATTGCAGGTCGCCAAGCAGCATTCCGTGAAAAGCTGTACGATTTTGCCAATCGATTGACACGAGATTCGCTGTGCCGATTAATTCTCCATCTTTCGTCTCGATCGCGAAGCGCTGGTTTGTCGAATGCACCGACAGGCTATCGAACCATTGTTTTTGGTCCCTGGCGCTTACGGGGAAATGCCAACCGCCAAGTAGTGACTGAATGGCCGGGTCATTCGCCCACCGTTGGAGCGAAGGCAGATCGCCTTCCTCAATGGCCCGGAGAGTTATCCGGTCTCCATCTATATTCACTGGCTTTCCCCTTCAACGAGACTCAGGATCGTGTCAGCTATATATCGCATATGTCCGCTGTCATATCGGTGGTCTACTGGAATGAATACAGTTTGATCCAATAGCTTTGCTTCAAAATCGTTCTTCGGAGTAACGCCGGGCCAATAGTGTGGCGTAAATATCCTTCTGTCGATCAGGTGCTGCCGTAGGCGGAGGCCGCCTTCAACGCAAAGCGGATAGCAGAGAGGAACCTGGTCCCCGAGATCGAATTTCAGCATGTTCATTTCCGACAAACTTTCCAGTGCCACGAAGTTGGCACGGCGTCGCGAGATAATGCTTGAATGGTCTGCTGCGCTTATCAGGTTGCGGCTTAAGGAGGACATCGCGCGCAGGCCGGGCGTCTGCAGGCTGCGTTCGGCATCGAGATAGTCCTGCCGCGAAGATTCAGGTTCGCGCGCCACCCTTTTCAAGAGATATTTCGCTCGCGCGAGAGAGGCCTCCTCGTCGGAAGGAGAGAATGGTAAATTAAGTGTTGTCGAAATGAAGCCGCCATCAGCCACAGGGACAAACTTACGCGGCGAGTAAATGTTTGCGAGGCAGTCGAATGGATTCTGGTAATATGCCTGAGAATTATCAACAATAATTTTTTGATTATTTTCTTTATTTATATGATTTTTAATATATCTTTCGCATAATCCAAAATAATTAACGAGAATGAGGATTTCATATTCTTTCAAAATTATGCGTTCTGTTGGCAAGAAGTCTTTATTCAGATTGTAAGGTTCCGCGTTACATTGAGCTTTGGAGAGGGCGGCTGAAACTGCATCGCATATGTAATTGGGGACATAGACACGTGTTGGCTTGAGCTCGCACAGCAGCGCATACAGGGCGGATCGCGCTGATTCATATCCCTGCCGATATAGAGGTTCTGTTTTCCCCTCTGTAAGAAACAAGGAAAAGTGGCCGCCTATGGTGGGATGTGACTGCTGGGTTTTGCTAGTTGGTACCATCGAATGAATCGACTTCTTCCTGCCCGCCGGCCGCCACACCGCTGCTCGAGACCACGGCTTTAACCGTCAGCAGCAGGATCTTGCAATCCAGCATCAAACTTTGATTGTCGACATACCATACGTCATAGGTGAATTTCTGTCGCCAGCTTATGGCGTTTCGTCCACGAACCTGCGCCCAACCTGTGACGCCGGGGCGCACCTCATGCCGCCGCATCTGCTCTTGCGAATAAAGGGGAAGGTAACTCATCGCGAGCGGCCGCGGCCCCACAAGGCTCATCTCGCCCTTCAGCACGTTCCAGAGTTCGGGCAGTTCGTCCAGGCTGGTCGAGCGCAGGAACCGGCCGAAGGCGGTCAGCCGCTCGGCGTCGGGCAGGAGCTCGCCATTGGCGGCGCGTGCATCGGTCATCGTCCGGAACTTGATCATTTCGAACGGCCTTGCTCCGAGACCCGGCCGCACCTGGCGGAAAAGCACCGGCGAGCCGAGCCTGGACCTGACCAGAAGCGCGAGGATCGCCAGCACCGGCGACAGGAGCACCAGCGCCAGAAACGATACCACGATGTCGAACAGCCGCTTCACGCCTTCCCCACGC
Source organism: Mesorhizobium sp. SP-1A (assembly GCF_032460275.1). Lineage (NCBI taxonomy): Bacteria > Pseudomonadati > Pseudomonadota > Alphaproteobacteria > Hyphomicrobiales > Phyllobacteriaceae > Mesorhizobium > Mesorhizobium sp. SP-1A. Next base: position 852,395 of record NZ_JAVXZD010000001.1, read on the forward strand.
ACGAATCCAGTGTGGATGCAAGCTTTCCGGCAAGGTACCGGTAGCCGTATGCTTCTTCCACATGCCGGCGCGCTGCCTTGCCCATCGCAATGCGTTCATCGGTGGGAAGGCGCGCCATGTCCAGGATTGCGGCGGCCAGTTTCGCTGGCTCCTCCGGCCGCACCGTCAAGCCTCCTTGCGCTTCTTCTATGGGATTGTTCGGCGCGTCCATCGCTATGATCGTAGGCCTGGCGGCCGCCATATAGTCGAAAATCTTGTTCATGCTTACACCGTAGCGGTAGAGAAGGGGCAGGTCTCTCACGCAGATCACGAACGCATCCGCCTCGGCCGCGAGCTGCGGGATCATCTTCTTCGGCACCGGGTCCTCGAAGCGTATATTGGCGAGGCCAAGCTCCTGCGCCTGCGCCACCAGGGCGGGCTTCAGCGGCCCGTCGCCGATGAGGCGAAGCAGAATCTTGCCGCCGGCGGGATCGTCCTGCACGATGCGCATCGCGCGAAGCACGTTGTCGAGCCCGTTGGCGCCGCCATGCGCGCCGAAATACATCAGCGTGAAGACGTCGCGCGGGATGGGCGCTGCGGGCACGAAATCGTCAAGTTCGACGCCGTTTGAAATCCACACGATCTTGTCGCGCGGAATGCCGAGCGGCTCGATATAGTCGCCTGCCCTGGGCAGCAGCACGACGATCCTTGCGGCGCTCTTGTAGAGGGATTTTTCCAGGCCGCGCAGCGCGTGGCTGATGGGGCTTTGGTTCGACAGTCGACCCATGTCGATCAGGGTTTGCGGCCAAAGATCACGAACCTCGAACAGGAAAGGGACGTTGTAGCGCTTCGCCAGCCGTCTTCCGGCCCATGCGGCCAGCGGGTGGACGCTGGAGCCGATGACGGCGTCGGGACGCTGCAGTTGGCTCAGGTTTTCCGCGCGCAGGGCGGCGCGCGTATAGCCCAGCATGTTGGTCATGCGATCCAGGCCGTTCCCGGAATAATTGCTGCCGCGCAGCCACAGGAAGGGCACGCCGTCATAGTTTTGCAGCCGCAGCTTTTCCTCGGGCTTCAGCCGCTGCCGGCCGCTGTTATGTTCGGTGCTCGAGGCGATGATGGACGCGCTCCAGCCATGTTCGGGCAGATGGCGCGCGAGGGAATAATGGCGCGTGCCGCCCGGTCCGCCTGGTTCCTGCGCGTAATGGTTCAGTATCCAGACATGCTTCATGAATGCGCGGGCAACTCGGGAGCCCGGCCGTCCGGGCGATTTCTCAGGTCCATCTTATCCACCCCCGTATAGTGCCCCATACACTTGCGCAAGTGCACTTTGAGCGCAGGAAAAACCATGGAAAGCACTCCGAACCTCGATCTTCCCTACCTGATGCCTTCGCAGGCGCAGAAGCATGTCACCCACAACGAAGCCTTGCAGCTTGTCGATGCCGTGGTTCAGCTCGCGGCCATAAGCGATGTGCAAAAGGCGCCCCCGGCCACGCCTGCCGAGGGCGACCGCTATATCGTGGCTGCCGGCGGCACGGGGGAGTGGAGCGGATGGGACGGCGACATTGCCGCCTGGATCGATGGCCGCTGGATGCGGCTCGCACCCCGCACGGGCTGGCGTTGCTGGGTCCAGCAGGACGACAAGCTGCTGGTCCGCAATGACGGCACCTGGCAGAGGCTCGAAGGGCTTCCGGCGAACGCCGCGTTCGAAGCCCTTGCCGTAGGCACGCTGCCGGATGCCGTGAACCGGTTGTCGGTCAAGTCGGATTCCGTCTTGTTGAGCCATGACGACGTGACGCCGGGCTCGGGGAACATGCACGTCACGGTGAACAAGGCGGGCGCGGGCAAGGACGCCGCCATATTCTTCCAGAACAACTGGTCCTCGCGCGCGGGCATGGGATGTTTCGGCGGCGACCGCTTCCAGATCAAGGTTTCGTCGGACGGCGCGGCCTGGAAAGACACGCTCAATATCGAACCCGCCACCGGGAATGTCGGCGTGGGAACTTCGACGCCAAAGGGGCGCCTGCATGTCACCAGCCAGGACTACCTGTCGATCACCGTCTCGAACAGCAACAGCGACGCCGTGGCGAAGGGCGGCATGGTGTGCGGCGCGCGCTACAATCTGGCCGACGCGCCCTTCGTCTGCTTCGGTTCATGGGACCGCGGCGCCACCGCCGGACAGCGCGAGGTCTTCTTCGGCGGCGGCGGCTGGAACCTGCCCGACGCCACCCATCTGCGGTTCTATACGGCGCCGGCCTATACGGAGACGAACAATACCGGGCTGATGCGCATGGTCATCACCTCGTCCGGCAATGTCGGCATCGGCGTTTCGAGCCCCACGGCGATGCTGCATGTCAACGGCAGCCTGTCGAAAACCTCTGGTTCTTTCGACATCGCCCATCCCGATCCGGCGCTGCGCCAGACCCATCGGCTGCGCCATTGTTTCGTGGAGGCGCCGACGCGCGGCGAAAACATCTATCGCTTCGTGGTGGACGCGAATGCCGGTGGCGCCGCCTCCGTTCCGTTGCCGGGCTACTGGAAGCACCTCAACGAGAACCCGCAGGTCTGGGTCAGTCCTTCGGGCCATTTCGGGCGCGCTCACGGCGCGGTCAATGCCGAGGCCACCGCCCTGGAACTGATCTGCGAGACGCCCGGCCGCTACAACGTGCTGCTGCTGGCCACGCGCCGCGACGACGACGCGAAAGCCTATTTCGATGCCCGGGGCGTCGAATATGAAAGGCCGGCCGATGCGGACGACGCCCCGAGCGGCATCGCGGGCTGAGACGGGGAGGTGCCGGGATCGCGTGACGTACCGCGATCCCGGCGCCGGAATCAGCCGGCGGCTTCTTCGACGAGACGCAGCGTGTCGCCGTCCCGTTCATAGCGTTCGCCCGTGCGCGGGCAGACCAGCGTCTCGTCCAGTATCTCCCCGGCGCGTGAGACCCAGCCCATGCGGCGGGCCGGAACGCCGGCCATCAGGGCGTGCGCGGGGACGGTCTTGGTGACGACGGCGCCGGCGGCGATCAGGCAATATTCGCCCAGCTCGTTGCCGCACACGATGGTGGCGTTGGCGCCGATGGTGGCGCCGCGCCGCACCTTGGTCGTCCGGAACTCGTCCTTGCGCTCCACTTCGGCGCGCGGGTTCAGCACATTGGTGAACACGCAGGACGGGCCGCAGAACACGCCCTGTTCCAGCTCGACGCCCTTGTAGAGCGCGACATTGTTCTGGATCTTGCAATTGTCGCCGACCGAGACGTCCGGGCCGATCATCACGTTCTGGCCGATGGAGCAGTTGCGGCCGATGCGGCTGCCGCCGAGGATGTGGCTGAAATGCCAGACCTTCGTGCCGTCGCCGAGGCTGACGCCGTCGTCGACATACGAGCTCTCATGGATGAAATAAGGCTTTGCGGTCACTGCGAGGCTCCTGTCCGGGCATGCGCCTGTAGCGCGAGATTTTGTGCGAGCGCCTTTTCCGCCTTATCCAGCACGCGAAGCACGCGCAAGCCTTCCGCCCCGTCCGTCACCGGCGTCACCTTCTTGTCGATCGCTTCGATGAACTGCCGGCATTCCGCCTTCAGCGGCTCCGACTGCGGCGCGGCGACCGGCTCCGCCTCCGCCTTGGTCGGCACGGGCACGGGTCCGCCGGTGTCGATGGCGTGGCGATAGATCTTGAGCTTCTCGTTCCAGTCCGGAAGGCTGTCCTCGAAGACCGCCATCGCCTTCTCGCCGATGACGACGAGGCGCTGTTCCTTGAACGGGTGCATCCACGAGGTCTGCACATGGCCGCTGCCGCCCTCGGGGAAATGCATCTGCATCGTCACCATGTCGGCGACGCCGGGCGTGAACGACACGTTTCCCTGCGCCGAAACATGGTGCGGCTCGGATCCGAAAAGGCCGAGGATCATCGAAATGTCATGCGGTGCGAACGACCACAGGACATTTTCCTCGCGCCGGAATTTGCCGAGCGAAAGCCGGTTCGAATAGACATAGAGCAGCCGTCCAAGCGCGCCTTCCCGGACGAGGCGCCGGAGTTCCACATAGATGGGATGGTATTGCAAAAGATGCCCGACCATCAGCCGGAGCCCGCGCCGATCGGCAAGGGCGCAAAGCTGTTCCGCCTCCGCGACGTCCAGCGACAGCGGCTTCTCGACATAGACGTTCTTGCCGGCCTCGAGGGCGGCCTTGGCCTGGGAGAAATGCAGTTCGGCGGGGGAGGCGATCGAAATGCCGTCGATGGCGGGATCGGCCAGCACCTCTTCGAACGAGGCGGCGCGCGCGCCATGCGCCTTGGCGGCGGCTTCGGCGGCGCGCGGATCGAAATCGACCACCGCGGTCAGGACGCCCAGCTCGGCGAAGTTGCGGGCAAGGTTCTTGCCCCAATATCCGTAACCGACATGTGCGATCGATGCCATGATGTTCCTGTCTGTTGTCTGAAACGGCACCGATTCAGGCAAAATAGCCTGGGCCGCTCCATTTATTTGCTTTTCCGCATTTCCGGGCGAAAACCGTTTCACGCTTTTCCGAAAATGATGCCGCCGTCGTTAAACTGTGCCGTCCTGTATGTCACGCCGATAGATCGCGATGCAGGCGCTCGGCGATCCTGACCGCGGCGTCGCCGCTGCCATAGGGCGTCGCGTCCGCACCGGATTTGCCGAACGCTTCCAATATGGCCGTCGATATTTTGGCCGCATCGGTGGGAGGAACCAGACGGTTCCATCCGGCCTCTACCAATTCGGTCCATTCCGTTTCGTCCCGTAGCGTGACGCATGGCACCTTGTGGAAAAAAGCTTCTTTCTGCACGCCACCGGAGTCGGTTGCGATGATGCCGGCATATTTTTCCAGTCTGACCATGTCGAGATAGCCGACCGGATCGACAAGTTTCAGATTGGCGGTTGAGGCTTCATCCAGGCCTAGTTTCTTGAGGATGGCGCGCGTACGCGGATGCATGGGCCAGATGATGGGCCGGGATCTCGCGACCGTGGCGAAGGCCTCCATGATGGCCTTCAATCTCAGGGGATCGTCCGTGTTTTCGGCGCGATGCACGGTGGTCAGCACATAGTCGCCGGCGCGAAGGCCAAAAGCAGCGAGGGCGTTCTCGTCGGCGGCCATGCGTCCGAAATGCAGTGCGACATCGTACATGACGTCGCCGACCCGCAGGATTTTCTCAGATGGAGTGCCCTCGTGCTTGAGGTGATCGTCGGCGGCCCGGGTAGGCGTGAAAAGCCAGTCGGATATCCGGTCGGTCAGGATGCGGTTTATCTCCTCCGGCATGGCCATGTTGAAGGAGCGCAGCCCCGCCTCCACATGCGCCACGGGTATATGGAGCTTGGCCGCCGCGAGCGCGCCCGCCAGCGTTGAATTGGTGTCGCCATACACCAGGACCGCGTCGGGTTTTTCGGAGAGCAGCACCTTTTCCACTTCCGCCAGCATCCGTCCCGTCATCTCCCCATGGCCGCCGCCATGGATGTCGAGTTGGTATCTCGGCGTCCGAATCCCAAGTTCGGAAAAGAACACGTCCGACATGTTGGCATCGAAATGCTGTCCGGTATGGACGATGATCTCTTCGATCCCGGCAAGCTGTTCGAAGGCGCGGGAAACGACGCTGGCCTTGATGAATTGCGGCCTCGCGCCGAGAACGGTGATGATCTTCATGCGTTGTTCTCGCGTAGCAAGGAATCATAGAGGGCAAGAAGCTTCTTTTCCTCGACGTCCCAGTTGTAGCGATCATAGACGGCCTTACGGCCATTTTCCCCCATGCGGCGGGCAATCTCCGGGTTGTCCACCAGATAGTCGATGGCTTCGGCGATCTTTTTCGGATCGAGCGGATCGACGCAGATGCCGCACCCGCAACCTTCGATGATCTCGCGCCAGAGCGGGAAATCGGACGCAATGACGGGGATGCCCGCCGACATATACTCGAACATCTTATTCGGCTGCGCATCGACATGGTTGGGCATGGGCAAAAAGGTCACCAGACCAGCTATTGATCGGGACAGGATATCCCGCACGCCAGCACGATCGACAAGGCCAAGCTCATTGACTTTCCGCCAGCCAGAAGTCCGTTTCAAACTCGTCGCAAGAACGTTGTCACTGAAGCGGCCTACAAGGTTGAGACGGGCATTGGATGCGGAAAGGCCGATGGCTTCGACGATTTCTCTGGCGCCGCGGATGACAGAGATACCTCCGACGTAGCAGACTTCCCTTTGCTTGGATGACCATCCTGCGTCAGATTCCAATTCACCTAGAATGGGGAAATTGTTGATGTCGGTGGAGCGAACATCCAGCGAAACGAATTTTTTCCTTATGAAAGGCGTGGCGGCCACGACCATATCGAAGCGTCGAGCGGCATAGCGCTCATAGAGTGCCATCGATCCCGAAACGAGCCGCCGAAAAGCGGGATGGAGATATGGCTTCCTAAGTATCTGCTTCGGCAGGTCCTCATGTGCATCGAAGACCACGCATTTTCCACGCCGTTTCAGCGCAAGGCCCGCAGGCATCATTTCGGGATCATGAAAGTGGTAGAGATCGGCCCCGAGTTGAAGGCCCAGTTCTTTCACACGTTTCGTCGCTCCGAGCATACGGTCGATGCGTCCGCGTGATTTTCCTGCATCACAAATAGTGACGCCGTCCCTTACCTCGTCCCCAAGCCCGTCGGCTACAACGAGAAACACGTTGTGGCCGGCAGCGGCCAGGCTGCGGCATTCCTTGAGAAAGATACGCGTGTCGTATCTGCCGTGCACGGATGTAAGATGGGCGACCGTTGCCAAATCCGGGACCTGAAATGACTTGATATCGTTACTTGCGATAAGCAGATATACCTGCACGATTGCCGAATATTGCGTTCAGCGAATGAAGTGCACTGAGCAGTAAGGTACGCCGCCCCTCCCAGTTTGGAAAATCCCTATGGCTGCGAGCCGGAATTTCAATCAGATGCTCAAATTCATCAGTCGTGATGCGCAGCTTCTTACAAAGATAGTCTAAATCCTGCTTGAGTTCGACCGGGTCGTAGAGAGGCTTTTCCAGTTCCTCCAACGCCTGATCTCGTGTCATCTGGCCGGATACGATGAGACTTGAGAGATGTGGTCTGCGTTTGTCGAAGCCGAATTTTCTGGGCAGATAGTAATTCTGGAAGAGCTTTGTGAATTGGGATTCCCCATGCTTTCTTCCGTAGGACCGCCAGCCGATGGTCTGCTCGAGCTCCTCTATTGCAGTCTGCTTATGATAGGGCATGAAATTCAACGGCCGCACCACCCGCATTCGCAATACGAACGGGTAAAGGACATAATATTCGAGAAAGCTCACCGTTCTGTAGTTCTTGAGCGGGCGGGTTCCGAATTTCTTTTGGATGGCCTTGAGGTTTATGGCATCAGCCGCCGCGCCGTGCCATGAAGAAGGAAAAATGCCTTCAGTCGCAATATTGCCGCCGCTCATCACATGGCGGATTTTGTGCTGCCGTGCAGCGTAGTAGAGATTGGCGAAGAAAGCGTGATCTTGCGGGACGTCCTGATTTGGCGTTGACGACTTGAGATAAGAGAGTTGCAGATCTCGCATCATGTCCCAGTCGATGACGACTGTTTGGAGGTCGAACTTGCAGTAGTTGATGATCTTCTCGATATTGGAGACCGCCAACTCGCTGTTCCAGCCACCGTCGACATGGACGGCCAAGGTCCGCAAGCCGGCACGTTTTGCGACCAACGCCAAATAGGAACTGTCGACGCCGCCGCTTAGACCCAGAATACAATCGTAATCCTTGCCTTGGCCGTCGGCTTTCATGCGGCTGACGGTCTGTTCCCACAAAACGGCGCCGGTTGCATCAGGGTGCCAATTCTTGACAGTCTCCTGTTCGAACTTGCGGCAATGGTTGCAAACGCCTTCCGAATCGAAGGAAATCTCATGATCGCTTGTGTCCATGACGCATCGGCTGCAAATTCTATAGCTGTCAGCCATCAATTTCTTTCCAAAAGCTTTTCCAGTTCGCCGTAGCTGGGATATGTGATCAGGACAGCTTTGTGCTTTCCGTGAAACACGAAAAACGCCCCGGCTGCCACCGCGCTTGCACCTGCCTCCACGCCGCTTTTGATGTCGGCCATCGAACCCACCCCGCCAATGACCGTCAAAGGAACGTCTACAGCTTTCGATGCGCTCGACACAAGTTCAAGATCGAGGCCCGACATGGTTCCGTCCTTGTGGACGGCGTTGAGCAGAATTTCGCCGGCACCTGCCTTCACAAGTCGCTCTAGATGGGAAAGCCAGGGGATGTCCAGCGTTTTACGGGTGGCAGACGAAAAGAGCTTGGGAACTCCACGCCAGTTTCTTCGAACATCCACCGAAGCGACGACCGCTTGGGCGCCGAACTGATCGGATATTTTGGCGATCGTCTCGACTTCGCTGGCATTTATCGGTTGGATTGAAAGTTTTTCGACGCCAAGCTTGAAAAGCCTTTGCGCCTGCTCTGGAGTTTTCACTCCACCGCCGTAGCAGAGTGGCATGAAGCATTCGCCGGCCAATTCTTCGATCAAGCCATAGTTCGGTTCGCGTCCCTCGCGGCTGGCCGTAATATCGAGAACGATCAGCTCATCGACTTCCTTCCGGTTGAATATGCGAATGGCATTGATTGGATCGCCGACATATCGCGGCGTGTCGAATTTCGTTGTTTTGACCAGCCGGCCGGCCTGTAGGAGAAGGCAAGGGATGACTCGGTTCTTCAGCATTTGATCCGCGCAAACTTGTCGAGCACCGAAGCACCGAAGCGATGGCTTTTCTCCGGGTGAAACTGGCACCCCAATATATTGCCCCGTCCGATCACGGCTGCGAATGGAGCGCCGTAGCTGCAGGACGCCACCAGATTCGTTCGATCCTCGCAGACACCGTAGTAGGAGTGAACGAAATAAAACCGCTGCTCCTGGGAATCTGACGACCGGTCGAACAGTGGGCTATCCTGCTCGACCTCGACCGTATTCCAGCCCATGTGAGGCACCTTGAGGCGGTTCGCTCCAGCTTCAAACTTTCTGAAACGGACATTCATCAATCCAAGGCCATCAACATTGCCTTCGTCGCTGTGTGACCCCAGCAGTTGCATTCCGAGGCAGATGCCGAGGAGCGGTACCTTGTCGGCAAGTGCTTTCCGGCGGATCGGTTCGACCAGCCCACGATCGGAAAGAGCGCGCATGCCATGACCGAATGCCCCAACTCCTGGCAGAATCAAGGCCTCTGCTTCCATGACTTCCCGCTCGGTCGAGACGACTCGACTGGCGTGGCCGATCCATTTCAGCATATTGATGATTGAGCCGATATTGCCGATGCCATAGTCTACGATAGAGATCATTCTGGATCCTGCATGATCACCGGGAATGTGGTAACAAGTCGCGATAGGCGGCAATCAAGGCCGTTTCCTGATTTTCCCAGCAATATTTCTCCGCAGCTTTGTCGAGGCGTGCTGGTGTTCCGTCGTCGAAAAGTCGGGCACTATCAAGGACGGCCTGCGCTATATCCGCTGCCGACGACGATTTGGCAGAGATGCCGATATTGTACTCTCGATTGATTTTGGACATTTCCGGAAGATCGGATGAGATCGCCGGCACCCGCGCCATGATGTATTCAAAAAATTTATTCGGCAGGCTGAAATGATAGCTGAGGCAGACGTCCTCAATCAGGCATAGTCCAACGTCCGCTGAAGATGTGTATGCCAAAATCTCGGATGGTGGTACCGCAGGAAAAAAGTAGACCCCTTTCGTCTCAGCCGCGGCAGCTCTGACAGTCTTCTCTAGCGGTCCATAGCCCATGAAGACAACAATCCAGCCTTTGTCAGAAAGCAGTCGTCCAGCCTCAACAAGTGCCGGTATATTCCGGCCTTTGGTAATTCCACCCTGGTACAGGGCGATTTTCACGTCGCTGCTTATGCCAAGTTTGTCCCGGAATTTGTCGGCCTTTTGCGGCCGCGATGCCAGAGGACAGTTCATGACTGTGATCACGTTCTGAGCGCGATAGGCTTGTTTGTACCAGTTGGCAATACTTTCGCTGACAACCACCGTGAGATCACAGAAACCTATCAGGCGCGCCTCAATCCACTTGGCGAGTTGTTTGCGGCGGCCTGCCAGCCCTACCGTTTCGGTTTCCAACTCATGCGTTTCATAAACGAGCCGGGAACGAAAAATCAGCTTCAGGGCGACGCCGATCGGAAGAATCGAGATCGCATGGATGCTGATGATGGAAGGTCTTTCCTTCACGCAAAGATATATTACCCTAACAAAAAATTCAAAATAAATTAGAAAATAAGTAAGATAGCTCCTCGGTATGCGTCTCGAAGCTAGCGGGAAGCGATAGACCTTTTGTCCGGAAATAAGCTTTTCAAATTTCTGAAGGCCTGCCTCATGCAGGCAGGCTATCGATACAGACTGGATAGTATCCGCTGCAAGAAGGCTTGTGGTTTCCTTGAGTAACCTGCTTTCGTTGCGAAAAGACGTAAAGCTGATGTGGAGATTGTGAACCATGCTACCTGCAACCGCCGGTCAAACCGCAGAAAAACGAATGCCATTCACAAAAAATGGCGCTTGCCCCATCAGATAAAATTGCTTGAAATGGCATTGCCTAAATTTTCGATGGCTTCGACACGGAATTCATATGTGATGTCGTCGAGCGCGAGCCTAAGGACTGAGATACGATTCTTCCGAAAACAAACAAACCTCCAACAAGCATCAATCGAAAATCCAGTATGAACTGAGAGAGGCCTGCTCCGGCCAGATTTTGGAAGTGAACCGCCGCCCAAATTATGAAACCCACGGTCATCGGAGTTTGCCGAATCGCGCCCAGCGCTATCGATAGTGCGGACGCCCATATTCCAATCAGAACAGGAGCGAGCATGACCCCTGCATAGCCAAAATTTGCATAAGCTTCGGCCCAAAAGATCGTTGGCATGCTGCCTACTATTCCCTGGCGGGCAAGCTCTGGAAATGCCCACGCCCATACCTCATATGTAATCCTATAAGGCGTATAAGGCAGTAGCCCACCCGGGTTGGGTAAGCTCAAGCCAGAAAGAAAGTCCTGGTGAGCTGGAAAAAAATTAATATAAAAGTATGCGGGGGATATTTGTCCAGTTAGAGTTCTTCCAGATATCGAGCTTAATATAGATATGTAGCTAGTGCCTTCAGAGGAGAAAATATAAAACATGAAATAAATTGTTGATATAGAAAGTATAGACATAATTATTATGTATTTACTAAAATAATATTTATTATTCCTTATGAATATAAATGTTATATATAGAAATATAAAAGTAAGGGCAAGCGGGGATCTCTCGCCATTGGCAAGAGTGGCTATGGTATTTATCGTAAATGATAAAATAAAAATTAAAATGTACTTAATATTCTTATTTATAATATAACCTGAAAATGAAGAAAATAGAACAAATGGAAGCACGTCTCTTGTGAATATGGAGTATCTTGAATAGTTTTCAAAGGCATTTCCGGATTCGGATCTTTGAAGATACGCGTTTTTTGCATCGCCGCCAAAGGCAGTAAATAATGGGATATTGCGAAGTTTTGATATGTATAATGCCAGGACAAGCGAGCAAATGCAGAGGTAAATTATAAGTACCAAAGTTTCATTATTTGTGTGGGACGTTTTGGTGTATTCGTGTACTCCTATAAGCTGTTTGCTGAAGCGAGAAACGAAAAAGCCTAAGCATAGGCCGATTAACGACCATGATCCACATAGCAACATTGTTAAGATCACATTTTGGTCGGTGATCCCATACCAAACTCGGCTCTCGTCAAGTTGGTAGTAAAGTATGGGGAGGCCGGCAAAACCGTAGATATAGCAAGCAATTATGATAAAAGATTCGATTGAAAATCGAAAAATAGAAAGTCCTGAAATTGCGAGCAGGAGAGCGACGGCGAGAGGCGTTGCTGCATAAAATAACCAGAAAAAAGTTGTTATTTCGTCCACTGGCTTAGGCTTTTCGTTAGAGTGAAACCAGTGTCTGAAAAAAATGTCGATCCTTCTGCCGAAGGAAATAAGAATTGTGCCACAGTAGTGTAAAGTCTCCACCCAGCCGCATCGACTTTCTTTTCAATTCCTGCATCAGTGTAAGAGACTTCTCCGTATAGCCAAGTCCGAGATAGTCTCTGTCGAGCACTGAGCATTCCATGATGACCAGCGCTCTTTGAAGAAGGCGCAGCGGGGCTTTCTTGTTCCAACTCCACATTGCGAAGGGATACGACGTACCATACCGAAAGCCAGGCCGATCGGCAAAAGAGCCCGTTGTATCGTACTCGAAGCCAGCATTATCGAGATGATCCGGCGTTTCGGCCGCGTCCCAGCGCAGATAATGCTGCCGGTTGCCCATCACCGAGGCATCCGCCCCGGCGGTTGAGCAGGCCTTCATCAACAAGCCGCGTTCCTTTACAATCTGCGATACGTCACGATAGGTATTATAGCTGCCGTGCATGCCGATTTCATGGCCACGGTCGGCCAGTTTGCGGATCAAGGTCAATATGCGCGGCTCGGCGATATCGTAGCTGCCGTCTATCGCTCCTGCGCTGTGATCTGGAATGAAATAGAAGGCCGCCCTACGGCCGTTAAGTTCGCATACATCCATGTACCAGTCGAAAGTGTGATTAGGATCGAACCGGTAGTCGCCCTTGCGATGAGAGATAAAGTTGCGCACGCGATTTCTCGCTATGCCGGGGTTTCGGTGCCTAAAGATGTCATACCGAAGCGTACGCATCAGCATGTTGGCGCTTTTGCCGACCGGATCGAACGGCCAATCAACGTCGCAACTTACCCTGATCTCGCCCTGGCGTCGTCTACGCCGGAGGGTAGGCCACAGACGCGCCATCGCTTCCCATAGGACTTCAACATATTCGTCCACGACAGGGCGCTCGAGAAAGCCGCCTTTATAGGCCAGCGAAGCGGTTGCCTGGAAGCGGTCATGCTTGTCACGATGGGTGAGAACGACCTCTTCGTGGCGCGACAGCATGAAAAAGATGGAGCCGAGAATATCGATGCCGCACATGATGCTCTTTTCCGCGATCTCGAGTGCCGGCGCGCCGAAAATCACAGGCAAGGATGCTTCGATATCAACCGCGCTAAGCCCGTGACGGGATGGATCGAACTCAGCCAAGGGGGGCGCGGGCACTACAAACGGCTCGTCCGATGTCAGGTCCGGGTAGACCGACGGCATGACGAGCGACCTGTCATCCGCGCTCAGCACAACCCGGTCAGTTTCTGCGGTCGCGGCGACAGCGAACGGCAGCCCCAGCATGTCGCCAAAGACGATGCCGGCCACCCATTCGAGTGCCGTCTGGCGACTGGCCGGAACGGAAATGAGCAGGTTCATCGACGCCCTCTTAGCAGCCGCCATGCGTCCACGGCCCGCAAGAGCGGTGACGTGGTTCGGCTGAGCCGAAAATAGGGTGTCTGTACTGCACCGAAGGCACGGAAGAAGCGTTCGATCGGTTCGATCATCGACCCCTCGAAGTCGAAACTGCGGGTGACACCAGCCGCGAACCGTATGGCTTCCCACATGCAGAGGCTGGTGGCACCGCTGCTGCGCAATTCCGGATCGCCGCCGCCCATGAGATAATAGGCGCTGTTGGCATCCCAGACGAGATAGATGCCTGAATGAGCACGCCCGGAAGCATCCCTCGCAATGAAGATCCGTCGACAATCCCTGGTTGAACAAGCCGTATCGATCTTTCCGACGAAAGCGGTAGAATAAGGCTGACTCTTGTCCTGGCGCTCGAAAGTAAGTCTGTTGAGATTCAAAAAATCTTCTAGCGATCCGTTTGCCTCAACGGCGATCCCAACTCGATTTTGAGCGCGCCTTATGTCGGTTCTGACGCTGCCTTGCAAGCCGGCCCAAAGTTTTTCAATGTCAGCAAGATCTTTCAGAACATACGTATAATTTGTAGATTGATTGAAGCCCTTCCAATAGAAAGGTAGCCAATTCCCTACGTTAGGGTTCCAGTTCTGTACATAGCGGTCATGGATCGGTAAAGCATCGATTAAGGCGGTCAGCAATTCTTTCTGGCGTCCGTATTCTGCAGCCTTAGTGGCACCGGAACTGCGTATCCAGGGACCCAGGAACTGCGTAAGCCGCGGCTGGACGATCATTGTGAAACCGCGCCGTTTGACCGCCTGGAAGGGCAGGGCAGCATGCACTTCTCCGCCCTTCTGCACGAGCGCGACGTCCCAACCGCTCTCGCCGCAGGTGGCGTCCAGCCACCAGGCTTGCTGGAAAAGAGCGATGCTCGGTTCCTTTTCACAAAGTTGACGATAGATGGCCCGACTACTCATCGGTTGGCGCAGCCTTCCGCAACAGAACATGGTACCGGTATTCGTAGAACCGTGAGCTCACCAACTCGATGTGCAATCCCCTAGAAGAGGCCGCGTCGATCCAGAATTGCGGTAAGAAACCGTAGCCCATTCCTTCTCCAGGCAGTTTGCGGAATGGTTGTCCGAACTGCTGCCATGCCAAACGCAGCGCCACCAGTGTGCGATGTCCGAAACGCTTGAACTGTCGTAATGCGCTCCCCTTGGGCGCTTTCGCTCGTGGTAGATAACCGATGCCGTAGGGCATCAGCGCTATGCGAAGGGGATCGATACAATCGAAAAGGTAAAAGCAGCGAGCGTTGTTATTCGTAGCAAAAATATCCAGAATTGAATAGATTTGGATCGGTGCCAGGTACTGGTTCAGTGCGCCGGTTGTTGTCCAGTTGTAATGTTTGCAGTCGGGAAGATATTCGAACGCGTTAGCATTTGTAAGAACGATGTTTTTGCCTTTCAAACGTTCTTTGGCTTGAGTAAGCATCGATTCGGAATAGTCAAGTCCTGTCGAAACTCGAACGAGATCGGAAAAATAATAAAGTAGTTCTCCGGCCCCGCAACCAAGATCTATGCTTTCGAGATGACGCTCGCTCTTTGGGAAGTGATGAGCGTGCTCTTTCGCTTTCAAGATATAATATCTTTCGTCGGAGTATCTCGCCAAACTCGAGGTCTGAGTCTGCCAAAATTTCTCGTAACTAGACATATTTGTTCTGAGTCCTTATATGTGTGTAGAATAAAATTATATGTCCGGCTAATGATGATAAAGATGTTAATAATACTGTTGTTGAGAAATCTAGATCAAGTTCAAATCCTGCAAAAATAGATAGAATTATTAATATCAACCTAATAATATCCGCGAATAGTTGCAGTGATTGCTTGTCAAAAATTGTTAGGTGACTTGTTGATGAAAACATTATGGTTCCTATAAACATAGGCGCCATCGCACGAAGAACGTCTCCCGCTCCCTGCCAGTGTTCGACACCGAAGATCGGGCCGATGATATATGGGCCGCAAAGGCATACAAGCATCACCGGTATAGTAGCTATCCCCAGCCGGACGGTTGTATTCCGGTAACGTTCCCGCAGCTCAGAATAACCTCGATTTCGGGCCAGTTCTGCAGCCAAAGACCAGAAGCTCTGGGCGAGTGCTGAGGAAAGCACCCCGATCGGCGCAGCGAGAAGCCGAAACATGAGCGCATACCAACCAACTTGTTGTGTGGAGTAAAAGTGCGCCAAAAGCAACAATGGGGCAGAGAAACTAACCGCATTGAACAACGACACCATAGTGGACCAAGTCGCGTTTCTTCCGTGCTTGGCTATGGCGGTCGCCAATCCTTTTTTTGTAACCTGGGCGAGGCTGGTCCATAGTTCATGTCCCGCATGACGGGCTTGAGCAACAATGCCGAACCAGGACGATATGGTCGTAGCCGCGATCAAACCGACCGCGCCTGACCCCGCTAAGCCCGAGGCGGTCGAGATGGACACGTTGGCGATGCTTCTGGCGATGGTTGCCCTTCCGACCTGGGACAGATCCCCTTGCCGGACGAACCATCCCGAAAGCAGGGCGTTCAAGCCACCGGCGAGCAAGGCTACCGGAAGGAAAAGAGCTAGCTTCCCAAGATCAGCAAGGGGATTCCAGCCCAAAAACCCCGCTATTCCTGTGAGAAGCAGAAAATACAAACCAGCGCAGATGACGGCAAGGACGGTGGCACCAGCTAGAAATAGGCAACCCGCCATCGCACGGGTGCGAGTATTCGGCAATGACCAATCGAATCGCCATGTGCAAAATGAGGTAGCCACGGAAAGGATCGAGCTGAAAATCGCCAAGCGCCCAAAGCTGTCGGGTTCATAGAGCCGGGTGAGGATAGGGGTGGCCAGCAACGGCAAGGCCAATGCGATGACATTGGCGCGGGCCATGCTTAGGAAGTTGCGCCGAAACTGCGATCCTGAGCCGGGCGAAAATAAGTTGACTAGTTTGGCTCTCAACCAACAAAGTCCTGCCGACCTAGACGGATGCTTATCCAATTGGAATGTATCCCCGCCCATGAGCGCAAGCTGAATCCTCACTCAAGCCAGGCGACGGGCATATGCGCCACGCAGCAGGGCGATGATCGATCCGGTCACCAGACCCAGGAGCAATGAAGATGCGCCATAGAGCACGAGCTTCGGTGCAATCCGCTTGCTCGATGCCGCCGCGACATCGTACTGGGCGAGTTTCAGTTGCGGATCGCCCAGTTTCGAGGCGCCGAGCAGGCGAGCGACGCGTTCGGCCCGATTATCTTTTTTCAGGATGGCGACTTGCTGCTGGAGATCACGCAGACCAGGGGCAAATGGATCGACCAGCTTTCGCGCTTCCAATTGGCGCTTCTGTTCGTCCAGCGCGGCATAGCCGAGAAAAAATAGCGGTGGCTGATTGGATTCGACTTTGACGCTGGTGCTGTTCTGAGCGTTCTGCTGCTGGGCATTCTGGGGTAGCGCACTGTCCCGCTCTCCGAGCGTGACAACGACATTTCCTCCAGATTGCTGAAGGGTGGCGGTTTGCAGCGCCAGTGGTTTTTCCAGACTGAACGCGCGGGCGATCGCCGTCTGTTCCGTTAACTGGTCTATCCGGTCGCCCTTCTCCGCTTCCGTGCGTTGACGAAGCGCCTCCACCTGCAGTTCCAGTTGAGTGCGCTTGTCGGCCACCGCTTCTGCATCGGCTGCGGCGTGCTGATTGACTTCGAATTCCAGATCATGTGCAAATCTGGCGTTGGTTCCATCCAGCACCAGACGCACGAAATCGTTCAACGCAGCCGCATTCCCGGTCTGAATACGCATCCGCAGGAGGTTCGGTTCCTTGTCAGAGGAGACGAATTGAATGTCACGGGCGAACGAGACAAGCGCGTTCTGATATTCGTCTTCGGAACGTTCGCCGCGCTTGATAAGATCGCTTTTCTTTGCCGCTTCGGCCAACTGGTCCACGTCCCGCAGATAGGATGTGAACTGGGCAAAAAGTGTTTCCGGCGTGTAGGCGAACGCCCCTGCGTTCACTAGGCCGGCAAAGTTCGCGAAGCTGGTTTGCCGCATGGGCGTGATCACGGCTTCCGATTGATAGACCCTGGGAACCACGTAGTAGATCAGGCCGCCGGCGATCACGAACAGCACGGTGGTGAGCAGGATGATGAACTTCCCGCTCCACAGCATGTCGAAAATGTCGAGAAGCTCGACCTCGCGATCGGTGTTCGCAGATTGATCCATGCGTGCGCTGTCCATCCTCTCGAGATCAGCCCGGCGGAGTGAATCCCCGCACAGGGCCCACGGCAAGCCCCGCTAATGCCTATGCTTTGACGACGTTTGCGTAAGTGTCCCGATATTTGCCCCGCGTGTCCACCAGCAGCTTCGCGTTCTCCCGGATCATCTCGTAGGGGAAACGCGAATGGTCGGTCAGCAGCACGACGCAATCATAGGCGGCAAGCGTCTCAGGCGTCAGGTCCACCGACGAAAGATCGAACTTGTGTTCGCGCATCTTGGGGAAAACGGGCACGTTCGGGTCGGAATAATCGACCTTGGCGCCCTTGGCCCGCAGCAGTTCCATCACCATGACGGACGGGGATTCCCGCATGTCGTCGACGTCGCGCTTGTAGGCGATGCCCAATGCCAGCACGCGGCTGCCCTTCAGCGCCTTGTTCTGCTGGTTCAGGGCGTCGGTGATCTTCTCCAGCACCCATTGCGGCATGTCGCGGTTGATCTCGCCGGCCAGTTCGATGAAGTGCGTGTTGAGGCCGTATTCCCGGGCCTTCCAGGTCAGGTAGAAGGGGTCGATGGGAATGCAGTGCCCGCCGAGGCCCGGGCCCGGATAATAGGGGGTGAAGCCGAACGGCTTGGTCGCCGCGGCGTCGATGACCTCGAAAATGTCGATGCCCATCCTGTCGGCAATCATCTTCATTTCGTTGACGAGGCCGATATTGACCGCGCGCTGGATGTTCTCCAGCAATTTGGTCAATTCCGCGGCGCGGGTGGAGGTCACCGGAACGACGCGATCGATCACCTGGCCGTAGAGCGCGAGGCCGACGTCGAGGCAGGCCGGCGTGTGGCCGCCGCACACCTTGGGGATGGTGCGCGTGGTGAAATCCGGGTTGCCGGGGTCCTCGCGCTCCGGCGAATAGACCAGGAAGAAGTCGCGACCCGCCTTCAGCCCGCGCTTTTCGATGCGCGGCAGCAGCTCTTCCTCGGTCGTTCCCGGATATGTCGTGCTTTCCAGCGAAAGCACCTGGCCCGAGCGGATATAGGGCAGGATCGAATCGACCGTGTTCACGACGAAGCTGAGATCGGGTTCGCGATGCTTGTTGAGCGGGGTCGGCACGCAGATGATGAGCGCGTCGACCTCGGCGGCGCGGGAGAAGTCGGTCGTCGGCTCGAAGCCCCGGTCGATCGCTTCGCCGATCTTGGCGCCCGAGATGTGATCGATGTAGCTCCGCTTGCCGTTGAGCGCGTCCACCTTGCTGTCGTCGATGTCGAAGCCGACCACCTTGTAGCCGACCTCGCTGAACCGCAGCACCAGCGGCAGCCCGACATAGCCGAGACCCAATATGCCGATCCGGGCCGACTTCTGCTCGAACCTGGCGATAAGATCCAGATTGACGTTAGGCTGGATGTTCAAGGTTGGTATCTCCGAAGGAAGATGAATTGAATGTCACGAGAGACCGTGACCGCCGCTGAAGATGCATCACATGCCGGAGCGGGATTCTGCGCTCGCATATCTGGCGCATATACTCGGCTGGTTCTCCACGGGCAACCTGTTCCGATCCGGTTTTTCTTGTTTCGATTCAGGAGCTGCGACCGAATTACGCGCCCAGGACGGAATCACCTGTGCCGGCGGGCAGGAGAGTACGCAGTCCGCGACCGATTCCATAGTAGTTCCAGCCTTCGGCAAGCAAACGGGCCGGGGAATACAGGTTACGCCCGTCCACGATCACTTTCTGTTTCAGCCGGCGTTGCATCTCGATGAAGTCGGGCGTGCGGAACTGCTGCCATTCCGTGCAGATCAGCAGGGCGTCGGCGCCATCGAGCGCGGCGTACTTGTCCTCCGCCAGCAGAAGGTCGCTGCGGTCTCCGTAGAGGCGGCGGGCTTCGGCCATCGCCACCGGATCATAGGCGCGGACCGAGCCGCCCGCGGCCCATATCGCGTCCATGAGGGTCCGCGACGGCGCTTCGCGCATGTCGTCCGTGTTCGGCTTGAAAGCCAGTCCCCAGATGGCGAAGCTCCGGCCGCGGAGCGCCCCGGCGCCGCCGAAATGATGCACCAGCTTGCGGAAGAGCGAGGTCTTCTGCCGGTTGTTGACCGTCTCGATCGCCTGCAGCATCCCCGCGTCGTAGCCGAGCCCGCGCGCCATGTGCTCGAGCGCGCGCACGTCTTTCGGGAAGCAGGAGCCGCCATAGCCGGCGCCCGGATAGATGAAGTGATAGCCGATGCGCGGATCGGCGCCGATGCCCTTGCGCACCTGCTCGATGTCGGCGCCGACCAACTCGGCCACGTTCGCCAGCTCGTTCATCACGCTGATCCTGGCGGCCAGCATGATGTTGCCGGCATATTTGGTCAGCTCGGCCGAAACCACGTCCATGAAGATCATGCGGTCGTGGTTCCGGTTGAACGGTTCGTAGAGCTCGCGCATGAGCGCGCGCGCACGCTCGGATTCGGTGCCTACGATGATGCGGTCGGGCTTCAGGAAGTCGCCGACGGCCGCGCCCTCCTTCAGGAATTCCGGATTGGAGACGACGTCGAAGGACGGCGCTTCCTCGCCCGAGCGGGCGCGCCGTGCGTCGAGGATGGCCTTCACCCGTTCGGCAACCTTGCCGGCGGTGCCGGTGGGCACGGTCGATTTGGTGACGATCGCGCGGTAGCCGTCCATATGCGCGGCGATGTCCTCGGCCGCCGCGAATATATGCTTCAGGTCCGCCGAGCCGTCCTCGGCCGGAGGCGTGCCGACCGCGATGAACTGGATGTCCCCATGCCGCGCGGCGGTGGCCGCATCGGCGGTGAAGCGCAGGCAGCCATTGTCCAGGTTGCGGCGCACGATGGCTTCGAGGCCGGGCTCCCATATCGGCAGCCTGCCTTGGGTGAGGCCCTCGATCTTGGCCTGGTCCACATCCATGCAGAGGACGGAATGCCCGACCTCGGCCAGGCAGGCGCCGGTGACGAGCCCGACATATCCCGTTCCGAACACGCTGACTTTCATGCTGGCTTTTTTCCCGAGAGGGCAGCCGCGGATCGCCGGGCCGATCAGACGGTGCTAGTTAACGAAGCGGTCCCGAACGGTCAAGTTTCGCCCCGGGGGGCGCCATTCGGACGGCGGGCTGGTAGAAATTTGCAGCTTCCCGTCTCCGCGCAGGCATTTCGTTCCGGCAACCGGCCGCAAGGGGTGCCCGTTTGCCTGTCGGGCCGGTTCCTGATTTGCTAGAGCATCGTCCACGATCCGGCTTGTTGGCCGGCTGGCGAGAAGGTTTGGCGATATGGGCATTGGATTGACGCATCTGCAGCGGCTGGAAGCCGAATCCATCCATATCTTCCGCGAGGTCGCGGCGAATTTCTCGAAGCCGGTGATGCTCTATTCGGTGGGCAAGGATTCCTCCGTGCTCATGCATCTGGCCATGAAGGCGTTCTATCCGGCCAAGCCGCCTTTTCCGTTCCTGCATGTCGATACCACCTGGAAATTCGGCGAGATGATCGCCTTCCGCGACCGCATGGCGAAGGAACTCGGTTTCGACCTTCTGGTGCATGTCAACGAGGAGGGCGTGCGCGAGGGCATCAACCCCTTCGATCACGGCTCCAACACGCACACCCACGTCATGAAGACGGTGGCGCTCAGGCAGGCGCTGGACAAATACGGCTTCGACGCGGCTTTCGGCGGCGCGCGGCGCGACGAGGAGAAGTCCCGCGCCAAGGAGCGCATCTTCTCCTTCCGCAACGCGAGCCATGCCTGGGACCCGAAGAACCAGCGGCCGGAGATGTGGAGCATCTACAACACCCGCATCGCGCCCGGCGAGTCGATCCGCGTCTTTCCGCTCTCCAACTGGACCGAGTTGGATATCTGGCAGTACATCCTTCAGGAGAACATCCCCATCGTGCCGCTCTATTTCGCCAGGCAACGCCCGGTGGTCGAGCGCGACGGCATGCTGATCATGAAGGATGACGAGCGCATGACGCTTCGCCCCGGCGAGGCG
This sequence comes from Mesorhizobium sp. SP-1A, assembly GCF_032460275.1. NCBI lineage: Bacteria > Pseudomonadati > Pseudomonadota > Alphaproteobacteria > Hyphomicrobiales > Phyllobacteriaceae > Mesorhizobium > Mesorhizobium sp. SP-1A. The sequence goes on from NZ_JAVXZD010000001.1 coordinate 873,895, forward strand.
GTCGAGAACCGGCTGGTGCGTTTCCGCACGCTGGGCTGCTACCCGCTGACCGGCGCCATCGAATCCGGCGCAGACACGCTCGAAGCCATCGTCGGCGAGATGCTGACGGCGCGCACCTCCGAGCGTCAGGGCCGCCTCATAGACCGCGACGAGGCCGGCTCCATGGAAAAGAAGAAGCGCGAAGGGTATTTTTGAGCATGGACACCGCCATCGAAAGGGACGCCGTCGCCGAAAGCCCGGCCGCCGACAGCGTGCGCGACTATCTGGCGGCGCAGGAGAAGAAGTCCCTGCTGCGCTTCCTCACCTGCGGTTCCGTGGACGACGGCAAGTCGACGCTGATCGGCCGGCTGCTTTCCGACACGCGCCAGATCTTCGAGGACCAGCTTGCCGCGCTGGAACGGGATTCGAAAAAGCACGGCACCACCGGCGACGACATCGATTTCGCGCTGCTGGTGGACGGGCTGGAGGCGGAGCGGGAGCAGGGCATCACCATCGACGTCGCCTATCGCTTCTTCGCCACGCCGAAGCGCAAGTTCATCGTCGCCGACACGCCGGGGCACGAGCAATACACCCGCAACATGGCGACCGGCGCTTCCACGGCCGATCTCGCCATCGTTCTGGTCGATGCCCGCCAGGGCGTGCTGCGCCAGACCCGGCGCCACACCATCATCGCCTCGCTGCTCGGCATCCGCCACGTCGTGCTGGCGGTGAACAAGATCGATCTCGTCGGCTTCGACCGCGCCGTGTTCGACGCGATCGTGGAGGATTATACCGCCTTCGCCGACGGGCTCGGCTTCAGCTCCATCGTGCCGATCCCGCTTTCGGCCCGCTACGGCGACAATGTCAGCCAGCGTTCGCGGCGCATCGATTGGTACGACGGCCCGACCTTGATCGAGCATCTGGAAACGGTCGTGGTGGACGAGGAGGCGGCGGCGCTGCCGTTCCGCTTCCCGGTGCAGTATGTGAACCGTCCGAACCTTGATTTCCGCGGCTTCGCCGGCACCATCGCCTCCGGAACGGTGGCGGAGGGCGACGAGGTGGCGGTAGCCAAATCGGGCAAGGTGGCGCGGGTGAAGCGCATCGCCACGCAGGACGGCGACCTGAAACAGGCCGTCGCCGGCCAGGCCGTGACGCTGGTGCTGGACGAAGAGGTCGAGGTGTCGCGCGGCAACATGCTGGTGGCGCCGCAGGCGCGGCCGCAGGTGGCCGACCAGTTCGCCGCCAACCTCGTCTGGTTCGACGAGCAGGCGCTGCTGCCGGGCCGCTCCTATATCCTGCGCACCGCCACCGATCAGGCCAGCGCCACCGTCACCGAGCTGAAATACCGCGTCAACGTCAACGATTTCGCGCATGAGGCGGCCAAGTCGCTGGCGCTGAACGAGGTCGGCGTCGTCAACATCTCGACGCGCGCGCCCATCGCCTTCGACCCGTTCGACGAGAACCGCGGCACCGGCGCCTTCATCCTCATCGACCGGCTCACCAACGCCACGGTCGGCGCCGGCATGATCCTGCACGGCCTGCGCCGGGCGGAGAACATCCACTGGCAGTCGCTCGACGTCGGCAAGCGCGCCCGCGCCGACATGAAGCACCAGCGGCCGGCGGTGTTCTGGTTCACCGGCCTGTCGGGGTCGGGCAAATCCACCATCGCCAACCTTTTGGAGCGCAAGCTCCACGCCACCGGCCGCCACACCTATCTGCTGGACGGCGACAATGTGCGCCACGGCCTGAACCGCGATCTCGGCTTCACCGACGCCGACCGGGTGGAGAACATCCGCCGCGTGGCCGAGGTGGCCAGGCTGATGGCCGATGCCGGGCTGATCGTCATCGTCTCCTTCATCTCGCCCTTCAAGGCCGAGCGGCGCATGGCGCGCGAGCTGATGACGGCCGGCGAGTTCGTGGAGGTGTTCGTGGACACGCCTTTCGAGGAGTGCGCCCGCCGCGACCCCAAGGGCCTCTATGCGCGCGCGCTGAAGGGCGAGATCAAGAACTTCACCGGCGTGGATTCGCCCTACGAGGCCCCGGAAAGTCCCGAAATCCACCTGAAAACCCTCGGCCGGTCGCCGGAGGAGATGGTGGAGGTGCTGGACCGCTGGCTCGCCGAGCGCGACCTTGCCGAGGACCAGTACGACGACGGCGGCGGCATCTGAGGTGGCCGCGATGCTCGATCTTTTCGAACGGCTGGCGCTGGAGGCCGGCCGCGAGGTCATGCGCGTCTACCATCGGGACTTCGCGGTGGACCGCAAGGCCGACGCCTCGCCGGTGACGGAGGCCGACCGGGGCGCCGAAAGGATCATCCTTGCCGGCCTGCGCGAGGCCTGGCCCGAAATCCCCTGCGTTGCCGAGGAAGAAGTCTCGGCCGGCATCGTGCCCGCCGATCTTGGCCGGGAGTTCTTCCTGATCGACCCGCTGGACGGGACGAAGGAGTTCGTCAATCGCCGCACCGACTTCACCGTCAACATCGCGCTGATCCGCAACGGCGTGCCGGAAGCGGGCGTGGTGTTCGCCCCCTGCACGGGCAAGCTCTATTCGGGGCGTCCGGGCAGGGCGGAAGCCATGGACGTGGATGCGGACTGCCGCATCGCCGCGCGCCGGCCGATTGCGGTCAGGGCAGGGAACTCGCCGCTGGCGGTTGTCGCCAGCCGCTCGCACAACACGCCCGAAACCGACGCCTATATAAAGAGCCTCGGCGCGACCGAGATCGTCTCGGTCGGCTCCTCGCTGAAATTCTGCCTGGTCGCGGGCGGCGAGGCCGACGTCTATCCGCGCTTCGGCAGGACCATGGAATGGGACACGGCCGCGGGCGACGCGGTGCTCAGGGCGGCCGGCGGCACGACGGTGACGCTGGACGGCGCGCCGCTCGCCTACGGCAAGCGCGACCAGCCGCACGATTCCGACTTCGCCAATCCGCACTTCATCGCGCGGGGAAGGTGACTGGGTTCTTACCCTCCCCCTTGTGGGGAGGGTCGCGCACGAAGTGCGCGGGGTAGGGGCAAATGCCAGACACAAACCCCCGCCCGTCTCGCAATCTTCGCTTCGCTGCGATTGCTTGCCGACCCTCCCCACAAGGGGGAGGGTAGAGAGTGGCGCTACTCCGCAGCCGCCGAGTTCGAGCGGAACCTTCAGCCTGGTCGGAGCGCGACCGGCCGCACGATTCCGACTTCGCCAATCCGTACTTCGTCGCGCGGGGAAGGTGAGGGGAGTCTTACCCTCCCCCTTGTGGGGGGGCGCGCACGAAGTGCGCAGGGTGGGGGTCAAATGCAGACACAAACCCCCGCCCCGTCTCGCAATCTGCGCTTCGCTGCGATTGCTTGCCGACCCTCCCCACAAGGGGGAGGGTAAAGGGTGGTGCTACTCCGCCGCCGCCGAGTTCGAGCCGACATAGTTGCGGATCGTCTCGATGACGCGGTCCTGGTCGTCTTCCGACAGATAGGGGTGCATCGGCAGGCACAGGATGCGCTCGGGCAGCGTCTCCGAAACCTCCAACCCGGTCGGCGAGCGCGGGAAATCGCGATAGGCGACCTGCGCGTGCAGCGGCTTCACGTAGTAGATGACCGACGGGATGCTCTTTTCCTGAAGATGCGCCTTCAGGCCGTCGCGCTTCGGCGTCTCGATGGCATATTGCGCCCAGGCCGAGCGGCCGTCGGCGGGGTTGCGCGCGGCCTTGACCACGTCGCCCAGGCCGTCGGCATAACGCTGCGCCACCTTGCGGCGCGCTTCCATCTCGTCGTCGAGGATGGCCAGCTTTTCGATCAGGATCGCCGCCTGCAACGTGTCGAGGCGCGAATTGATGCCGACATGGATGTTGTCGTACTGCGTCTCGCCCTTGCCGTGGAAGGCGAAGGAGCGCAGCCTTTCGGCCAGCGCGTCGTCATTGGTGAACATGGCGCCGCCGTCGCCGTAGCAGCCGAGCGGCTTGGCCGGATAGAAGCTGGTGCCGGCGACATGGCCGAAGGCGCCGCACATCACCCCGTCGGCCTTGCCGCCGATGGACTGCGCCGCGTCCTCGATGACCAGCAGCTTCTCGCGCCTGGCGATCGCCATGACGGCGTCGTAGTCGGCGGCGAGGCCGAACAGGTCCACCGGGATGATCGCCTTCGGCTTCAGCCGGCCTTCCTTCTTCACCATGTCGATCGCCGCTTCCAGGCTGGCGATATCGATATTGTAGGTGTCGGCGTCGACGTCGACGAAGACCGGCTCGGCCTTGGCCAGCGCCACGACTTCCGCCGTCGCCGCGAAGGTGAAGCTCGGCACGAACACCGCGTCGCCCGGCCCGATGCCGGAGGCGTAGAGCGGCAGGAGCAGCGCGTCGGTGCCGTTGGCGCAGGCCACGACGTGCTTCACCCCGGCAAAGGCGGCCAGCTTCTTCTCGAATTCCGCCACGTGCGGGCCGAGGATGTAGCGCCCGTCCTCGACGACATGGTCGATGGCCGCCTTCAGGCGGTCGCGGATACGTTCGCGCTGTGCGCCGAGATCGATGAATTGCATGACTGTTCCAAACCTGTGAACCTGATATGGCGCCGCTGGTAGCAGAGTTGGGCTGGCCATAAAAGCCGCGCGCTGGTCGCGGGCGGGGTGATGTTACCGCACGGCTGCGCAAATCGTCATCCCGCCTGCTGCCGGTGACGCCGCGAAACACAATGTGATCGCCCGATTTCCGCGCCATTCCGCTTCGGGTTTGGCAGGATGCGGCCGTTCTCAGGAGATCTCGTGGCGCCAGGGCGGGTTGGCGCCGGCGCGCGAAACGGTGACGGCGGCGGCCTTCGCGCCGAGGCCGAGCGCGGTGTGCAGTTCCTGCTCCGAGAGATTGGCGACGGCATCCTTGCCGAGCAGGCCCTGGTCGTGCAGCGAGGCCAGGATGCCGGCGTTGAACGTGTCGCCCGCGCCGACCGTATCCACCACCTGCACCTTGGGCGGAACCACCGTCACGCGATGGTTGCGGGTATAGCCTGTCGCGCCTTCGCCGCCCCGCGTGACGACGATGAGCCTCGGGCCGCGCTCCAGCCATCGCGCGACGATCTCCTCGGTCGTGCCGTCCTCCTGGAACCAGTTCAGGTCCTCGTCCGACAATTTGACGATGTCGGACATCGCCACCATGCGGCGTATCCGCTCGGCGTGCCTCCCGCGATCGGGGATGAAGCCGGGGCGGATGTTGGGATCGAGCATTGTCACGCGCCTGCCGTGCTCGCGCGCCATCAGCGCCTCGTAGGTGGAGCCGCAGGGCTCGGGGATGAGGCTGATGGCGCCGAAAAGCAGCGCGTCGACGTCGTCGGCGAGGTCGGGCAGGTCCTCCGGCGAAAGCATGCGTCCGGCCGTGCCCTCGTCGTAGAAAACGTAGCTGGCATGGCCGTTCTTTAGTTCCACGAAGGCCAGCGTCGTCGGCCGCGCCGCGAAATGGGCGTAGCGCGTGCCGGCGCGGCTTTCGGCGAGCACCCGCATGATCTGCTGGCCGAACAGGTCGGTCGAAAGGCCGGAAAAGAACTCCGCCGGCGCGCCGAGCCGCCCAAGCGCGATGGCCGTGTTGAACACGGCGCCGCCGGCATAGGGCGCGAAGGCCGGCTCGCCCGCGCTCGACTGGCGCGGCAACATGTCGATCAGCGCCTCGCCGCAGCACAGGATCATGGCGTTTCGCTTCCTTCCAGGCGGATGACGCCCTTGCGCACGATGATGTTGCCGTAGAGCCGCGGCTCGCTTGTCGCCACGACCGCGTGCGCGGCCTTGACGCGGGCATAGAAGTCGGCGCCCGCCAGCGCAACGACCTTGCGGCCGGGCGCGCGCCTTGCGCACACCTGCTCCATCTCGCGGTGCACGGGGTCGGCGGGCAGGGCGGGATCGCCCTTCACCGAGGCGCGCAGCAGCGCCTCGGGCACGAAATCGTCCACCGGCAGCACGGCCAGGATGGCGTCCAGCATGGCGACGGCGCCGTGGCCGTCGGCGCGCACCAGCCGGCGCGCATCCTCGGCGGCCGGATAGTTGCCGTCCACGATGGCGATCTCGTCGCCATGGCCCATGGCCCGCAGGATGGCCAGAAGCTCCGGCCCGAGCACCGGCGGGATACCGATCAGCATGGGTCAGGCGCTCCCGGAAACCGGGGCCGCGCCAATCAGGAAGCGTTCCGAAAGCGGCAGGCTGGCCGCGCCGAGCGCGCGCGCGTGGATGCCGACCGTGCCTTCGCGCACCTTCGGCAGCCGCAATCCCTCGGCGTCGATGCCCTCGATCGCCTTGCCGACCGCCTCGACCAGCCGGTGCCGCACCGCCACCGGCATCCAGCCGTCGATCACCGCGGCCTGGAAGTCGATCACGGCCGTGGCCGAAACGATGGCGTAGGCCAGAGCCTCGGCGGCGCGGCCGAGCCATATGTCCAGTTCGGGGCCGACATCGCCCCAATCCTCCGGCGAGGTCCACAGATGCGCCGTCTCGGCCCCACGCGCGGCCAGCATCTTCTCAAGCACCGCGATGGAGGCCACGTCGATGAGCTGCGTCGGGCGGCCGTTCTCGCCGGGCACCGGCATGGAGCCGAGCGCGCCGGCATTGCCGGTCGGGCCGCCATGCAGCCTGCCGTTCAGCACGACGCCGCCGCCGGCGAAGGCGCCGATGTAGAAATAGACGAAATCGCTGAGGTCGCCGGTCTTGCCGAACACCATTTCGGCGCCGCAGGCCGAGGTGGCGTCGTTCTGCAGATAGACCGGGAAGTCGCACAGCGACTGGATTTCCGTGCGGATGTCGCAGTCGCGCCATTCCTCCATCACAGCGCGCGGCGCGCCGGCGGCGTCCGCCCAGCTCCACAGCTCGAAGGGCACGGCCACCCCAAGCCCGGCAATGCGCTTGTCCTCCTCCGGCGTCAGCGCCCCCCGCAGCTTGGCCAGTCCCTCGGCGACGAAGCCGATGGCCTCGCGCGGGGCAGGGTAGCGATAGGAGTGCTGCAGCATGGCGCGCACATTGCCGAGGAAGTCGATCAGCACCAGCTCGGCGCTGCGCCGCCCGATCTTCAGGCCGATGAAGAACGCGCCGCCCGGCGCCAGCGCCATCGGGATGGAGGGCTGGCCGATGCGGCCGCGCTGCGGCGCCTGCCGCAACAGGAGGCCGTCCTCCTCCAACTCGCGCATGATGACGGACACAGTCTGCGCCGACAGGCCGGTGATGCGCGCGATGTCGGATTTCGCCAGGCTGCCATGCTGGCGCACGAGCGAAAGCACGAGCCGCTCGTTATGGTCGCGCATGCCGCTCTGGTTGGTGCCCCGCCGCGCGCGGCCAGCCGCCGCGTCGGTCGAGACCTGTTTCGAAATAACGTCTTCCACCAGTCCTCCCTCGCCATCTCGCAGGCGCCGGGTCCGGCCCGAAAATGCTCGGTCTCCGGAAATGTGTCAATAATAAATAAGAGTGATTTAATTATTGACAGGCGCCCCGCCTTGATATCTGCTGCATAGACGGCGGCCGCCCCGGGAGGAAGTGCCGTCGACATCATTGAAGGGGTTCCGGCCGTCCGGGATCCGGGATGGTCCACTGGGAGGAAAGCATGGGCAAACTGAAATTCCTGAAGGCCGCCGCCTTGGGCCTGGCGGTCTACGCCGGCATGGCGGGAACGTCCTACGCGGCCGACATCGTCGGCCTGATCACCAAGACCGAGGGCAATCCGTTCTTCGTCAAGATGCGCGAGGGCGCGCAGGCCAAGGCGAAGGAACTCGGGCTCGAGCTGCGCACCTTCGCGGGCAAGTTCGACGGCGACAATGACAGCCAGGTCGCGGCCATCGAGAACCTGATCTCGGCCGGGGCCAAGGGCTTCGCCATCGTGCCGAGCGATTCCAGCGCCATCGTGCCGACCATCAAGAAGGCGCGCGACGCGGGCCTCCTGGTGATCGTGCTCGACACGCCGCTCGACCCGATCGACGCGGCCGACGCGACTTTCGCCACCGACAATTTCAAGGCCGGCCAACTGATCGGCGAATGGGCCAAGGGCACGCTGGGCGACAAGGCCAAGGACGCCAAGATCGCCTTCCTCGACCTCTCCACCAACCAGCCGACGGTCGACTACCTGCGCGACCAGGGCTTCATGCAGGGCTTCGGCATCGACATCAAGGACCCGAAGAAATACGGCGACGAGGACGATGCGCGCATCTGCGGCCATGAGATGACCGGCGGCGCCGAGGACGGCGGCCGCACCGCCATGGAAACGCTGCTGCAGAAATGCCCGGACGTGAACGTCATGTACACGATCAACGAGCCGGCGGCTGCCGGCGGCTACCAGGCGCTCAAGGCGGCCGGCAAGGACGACGGTTCCGTGCTGATCGTCTCCATCGACGGCGGCTGCCCGGGCGTGAAGAACGTCGAGGCCGGCGTCATCGGCGCGACTTCGCAGCAATATCCGCTCAAGATGGCGTCGATGGCCATGGAAGCCATCGAGAAGTTCGCCAAGACGGGCGAGAAGCCGAAGCCGACCGAAGGCAAGCAGTTCACCGACACCGGCGCGCAGCTCGTCACCGACAAGCCGGTCAATGGCGTCTCCTCGATCGACAGCAAGGAAGGCCTCAAACTGTGCTGGGGGTGAGAAGACGGTTCGCGTAGCGAATTCATCGTGCCGGTGGCACGATGAAAGGCTTCGAACGCCGGGGAGCTGCCGCAGGCAGCGGGGCCCCGGCCGGGAGTGGCCGTGAGCGGCTCCGTGGCTGGGACGGTTCGCGTAGCGAATTCATCGTGCCGGTGGCACGATGAAAGGCTTCGAACGCCGGGGAGCTGCCGCAGGCAGCGGGGCCCCGGCCGGGAGCGGCCGTGAGCGGCTCCGTGGCTGGAACGGTTCGCGTAGCGAATTCATCGTGCCGGTGGCATGATGAAGGGCTTCGAACGGTGAAGCCGCCTCGGGCGGACCAAAACGTCCGGTGGGCCTAAACGCCCGCAGGGCAGGGAGCCGTGGCGGAGCGCAGGAACCGTCTGCCTAGCGCCGGGAAGGCCCGCCGGACCTACCAGGCCCGGAGAAACCGAAACCGCCGCCTTTGCGGCAAGGTTCGATCCGTCCTTGGGCGGACCGAACCCGGAATTTCACAGGACGTGCCTTGAAACCGAACCCGCCGGGAGGGGGAAATCAATGAGCGACGACGCGACCGGCTCGACGACTGCGGAACGGGGACTGGCTGGCCAGGACCAGAGCGTCGCCAGCTTCGAGGAGGACAGGCATTCGGGCCTGCGCAGCATCCAGCGTTTCCTGCACGAATATCCGACGGCCGTCCCCTTCATCGTGCTGATCATCGGCGTGGCGATCTTTTCGGTCATCGTCGGCGGGCGCTTCTTCGCGCCGTTCAACCTGTCGCTGGTGCTGCAGCAGGTCACCATCATCGCCGTGCTGGGCATCGCCCAGACGCTGGTCATCCTCACCGCCGGCATCGACCTGTCGGTCGGCGCCATCATGGTGCTGTCCTCCATCGTCATGGGCCGGCTGGCGGTCATATGGGGTTGGCCGCCGGAGGTCGCCTTCGCGGTCGGCCTCGCCACCGGGCTCGGCTGCGGCCTCGTCAACGGCCTGCTGGTGGCGCTGCTGAAGCTGCCGCCCTTCATCGTCACGCTGGGCACCTGGAGCATCTACGGCTCCATGGTCATCTACGTCTCGCATTCCGAGACCATCCGCGCGCAGGACATCGAGGCGACGGCGCCGCTGCTGCAATGGCTCGGCCACACCATACGCCTCGGCGGCGGCGCCGTGCTGACCTATGGCGCCATCGCCATGATCCTGATCGCCATCGTCATCTGGTACGTGCTGAACCGCACCGCTTTCGGTCGCCACGTCTACGCCACCGGCGACGATCCGGAAGCCGCGCGGCTGGCCGGCATCAACACCGCCGGCACGCTGATCGCGGTCTACGCGCTGGCCGGCTTCATCTGCGCCGTCGCGAGCTGGGTTCTGGTCGGCCGCATCGGCGCGGCCAGCCCGCTCGGCAACCAGACCGCCAATCTGGACGCCATCACCGCCGTGGTCATCGGCGGCACGTCGCTGTTCGGCGGGCGCGGCTCGATCGTCGGCACCCTGTTCGGGGCGCTGATCGTCGGCGTGTTCCGCAACGGGCTGGCGCTCGCCGGCTTCGAGTCGCTCTGGCAGGAGTTCACTGTCGGCATTCTCATCATCCTGGCCGTAACCATCGACCAGTGGATCAGGAAGATATCCGCATGACCACGATCAAGCCCGTCCCCGGGAGCCAGCCCATCCTCGAGGCCCGGGGCCTCAACAAGCGCTACGGCCGGGTCGTGGCGCTGGACAACACCGATTTCGACCTGATGCCGAACGAGATCCTGGCGGTGATCGGCGACAACGGCGCGGGCAAGTCCACGCTCATCAAGGCGCTGTGCGGGGCGGTGATCCCCGACAGCGGGCAGATATTCCTGGACGGCAAGCAGGTGCATTTCCGCTCGCCCATGGAAGCGCGGCTGGCCGGCATCGAGACCGTCTACCAGAACCTTGCGCTGTCGCCGGCGCTGTCCATCGCCGACAACATGTTTTTGGGGCGGGAGCTGCGCAAGCCCGGCTTCATGGGGCAGGTGCTGCGCCGCCTCGACCGCGCCCGCATGGCCAGGCTTGCGCGCGAAAAGCTTTCGGAACTCGGGCTGATGACCATCCAGAACATCAACCAGTCGGTGGAAACGCTTTCGGGCGGCCAGCGCCAGGGCGTGGCGGTGGCGCGCGCGGCGGCTTTCGGCAGCCGCGTCGTCATCATGGACGAGCCGACCGCCGCGCTCGGCGTCAAGGAAAGCCGGCGCGTGCTGGAACTGATGCTGGACGTGAAGCGGCGCGGCCTGCCGATCGTGCTCATCTCGCACAACATGCCGCATGTCTTCGAGGTGGCGGACCGCGTCCACATCCACAGGCTCGGCCGGCGCATCGCCGTGATCGACCCGAAGCAGTACACCATGTCGGACGCGGTGGCCTTCATGACCGGGGCCAAGAAGCCGCCGGCCGCGCCGCTCGCCGCATGAAAGGCCGATTCCTGCACGATCCTGTCGATATCTTCCCCGTTAAATCGATTGAAAAATTGCATCTCTGGTCATAGGAATGGCAAAGCATGGCCGCCGCGGCGGTGATTTGGAGTTCGCCGTGGCCGAAAGGACCCGCGTGCAAGTTCGCCCTCAGCCTTTGCCCGAGAATCCCGACCCGCAGATGCTGGCCGGCGAAATCCTGCAGGCGCTCAAATACCGCATCGGCAAGGACATCACCGTCGCCACGCCCTATGACTGGCTGACCGCCTCCATCAAGGTGGTGCGCGACCGCATCATCGACCATTGGGTCAAGGCGACCAAGGAAGCCTATGACAAGCAGGAAAAGCGCGTCTATTACCTGTCGCTGGAATTCCTGATCGGCCGGCTGATGCGCGACGCCTTCTCCAATCTCGGCCTGATGGAGACGGTCCGGGAAGCCCTGGCCTCCCTCGAAGTGGATCTCGACCTGATCGCCAAGCTGGAGCCGGACGCGGCGCTGGGCAATGGCGGCCTGGGCCGGCTGGCCGCCTGTTTCATGGAATCGATGGCGACCGTCGACATTCCCGCCCATGGCTACGGCATCCGCTACGCCAACGGCATGTTCCGGCAGGAGATCCACGACGGCTGGCAGGTCGAACTGCCGGAGACATGGCTCGACCACGGCAATCCGTGGGAGTTCGAGCGCCGCGAACGCTCCTTCGAGGTCGGCTTCTGCGGCTCGGTGGAAGCGCTGACGGGGGAGGGCGAAGCTCCGGCGCGGCATGTCTGGAAGCCGACCGAGCGGGTCCTGGCGGTCGCCTACGACACGCCGGTCGTGGGCTGGCGGGCAAAGCGGGTCAACACGCTGAGGCTGTGGTCGGGAATGCCGGTGGACCCGATCCTGCTCGACAAGTTCAACGCCGGCGACCATATCGGCGCGCTGGCCGAGAGCAACAAGGCGGATGCGCTGTCGCGCGTGCTCTATCCGGCCGACTCGCACCAGGCGGGGCAGGAACTCAGGCTGCGGCAGGAATATTTCTTCTCGTCCGCTTCCTTGCAGGACATCCTGCAGCGGCACCTCAGCCAATACGGCGATCTGGCCTCGCTGCCGGACAAGGCCGCGATCCACCTGAACGACACCCATCCCGCCGTCGCCGTGACCGAACTGATGCGGCTGCTGATCGACGTGCACGGCATGGAGTTCGACAAGGCCTGGGACGTCACGCGCCGCACCTTCGCCTACACCAACCACACGCTGCTGCCCGAAGCGCTGGAAAGCTGGCCGGTGCCGCTGTTCGAGCGGCTTCTGCCGCGTCACATGCAGCTTGCCTATGCCATCAACGCGGCGGTCCTGCTCGAGGCGCGCCGCAGCGGAAAGTTTTCGGACGGGCAGATCGCCCGCATCTCGCTCATCGAGGAGAATGGCGAGCGCCGCCTGCGCATGGGCAATCTGGCTTTCGTCGGCTCGCATTCGGTGAACGGCGTCTCGGCGCTCCACACCGAACTGATGAAGACCACGGTCTTCGCCGACCTGCACGCGCTCTATCCCGACCGCATCAACAACAAGACCAACGGCATCACCCCGCGCCGCTGGCTGTTCCAGTGCAATGCCGGTCTGACCGCGCTGGCGCGCGAGGTGATCGGCGACCGCTTCCTCGACGACATCGAGGCGATCCGCGATCTCGACCCGCTGGCCGAAGATGCGGCGTTCCGGGAGAAGTTCGCGGCGGTGAAGCGCCGGAACAAGGAGCGGCTGGCCAGTCTGGTGGCCGAGCGGCTGGGCATCAAGGTCGATCCGTCGGCGCTGTTCGACATCCAGATCAAGCGCATCCACGAATACAAGCGCCAGCTTCTCAACATATTGGAGGCGGTGGCGCTCTACGACCAGATCCGCTCGCATCCCGAGCGCGACTGGAGCCCGCGCGTGAAATTCCTGGGCGGCAAGGCCGCGCCGAGCTACCACAACGCCAAGCTCATCATAAAGCTCGCCAACGACGTAGCCAAGGTCGTCAACCGCGACCCGGCCGTGCGCGGCCTGCTGAAACTGGTGTTCGTGCCGAACTACAACGTCAGCGCCGCCGAGGTGCTGATGCCGGCCGCCGACCTGTCCGAACAGATCTCCACCGCCGGCATGGAGGCGTCCGGCACCGGCAACATGAAGTTCGCGCTGAACGGCGCGCTGACCATCGGCACGCTGGACGGCGCCAATGTCGAGATCAGGGAACATGTCGGCGACGACAACATCTTCATTTTCGGGCTGAAGGCGGGCGAGGTGGCCGAGCGCCGCGCCCGCGGCTACGATCCCCGCGCCGTCATCGAAGGCTCGCGCGAGCTGTCGCAGGCGATCGCTGCCGTGTCGTCCGGCGTGTTCTCGCCCGACGATCCGGGCCGCTATCGCGAACTCATGGACGGTCTCTACGAGCATGACTGGTTCATGGTGGCCGCCGATTTCGACGCCTACGCCGCCGCGCAGAGGCGGGTGGACGACGTCTGGCGCGACAGCGCGGACTGGCACGCCAGGGCGATCCGCAATGTCGCGCGCGTCGGCTGGTTCTCGTCCGACCGCACCATCCGCCAATACGCGAAAGATATCTGGAACGTGCCGGTTTGATGTGATTGCATGAGGCTCGGACAGACGCCTCAGGGGAGGAACGCCGCTTGAGCGCAGGGCCACGTGCAATCGCTGCGAAAGCCGGCCCGGCAGGACCGGCGACGGACTACGACATTGCGGCGATCGTGGCGGGCACGCATCGCGACCCCTTCGCTGTGCTGGGCATCCAGAAGGCCGGCGGCCTCGTCGCCCGCTGCTTCATCCCGGATGCGGAATCCGTCACCGCCTACACGCTTGCCGGCAAGGAGGCGGGGCAACTGGAGCGGCGCCACGAGGCCGGCTTCTTCGAGGGCAAGCTTTCCATCCGCAAGCGCCAGCCGCTGCGCTACCACGCCCGCAACGCCGGGGGCGACTGGTGGGTCACCGACCCCTATTCCTTCGGCCCCGTGCTCGGCCCGATGGACGACTACTACATCGCCGAGGGCTCGCATCTGAGGCTTTTCGATAAGCTCGGCGCGCACCCGATCGAGCATGAGGGCGCAAAGGGCGTGCATTTCGCGGTCTGGGCGCCGAACGCCTGGCGCGTCTCGGTGGTGGGCGACTTCAACGGCTGGGACGGCCGCCGCCATCCCATGCGCTTCAGGCAGGACATCGGCGTTTGGGAAATCTTCCTGCCCGATATCGGCGCCGGCCGCCCGTATAAATACGAGATCGTCGGCGCGGAAGGAAACCGCGTGCCGCTGAAGGCCGATCCCTTCGCCTTCCGCTCGGAGATGCGGCCGGCCACGGCCTCGGTCATCGACGCGCCTTCGAGCCACGAGTGGGGCGATGCCGCGCATCGCGAGTTCTGGCGCAAGGCCGACCCGCGCCGCCAGCCGATCTCCATCTATGAGGTCCATGCCGGGTCGTGGCAGCGCCGCGACGACGGCTCCTTCCTGTCATGGGACGAATTGGCCGACCGGCTGATCCCCTATGTGGCCGACATGGGCTTCACCCATATCGAGTTCCTGCCGATCTCGGAGCATCCCTACGACCCCTCATGGGGCTACCAGACCACCGGCCTCTACGCGCCCTCCGCGCGCTTCGGCGAGCCGGCGGGTTTCGCCCGCTTCGTCGACGGCGCCCACCGGGCCGGCATCGGCGTCATCCTCGACTGGGTGCCGGCGCATTTCCCGGTGGACGCGCACGGTCTGGCGCGCTTCGACGGCACCGCGCTCTACGAGCACGCCGACCCGCGCAAGGGTTTTCACCCGGACTGGAACACGGCGATCTACAATTTCGGCCGCCGCGAGGTGGTTTCCTTCCTCGTCAACAACGCGCTCTACTGGGCCGAGAAATATCACGTGGACGGGCTGCGCGTGGATGCGGTCGCCTCCATGCTCTACCTCGATTATTCGCGCAAGCCCGGCGAGTGGCTGCCCAACGAGAAGGGCGGGCGCGAGAACCTCGAGGCGGTCGCCTTCCTGCAACGCATGAACCGGGAGCTTTACGGCCATCAGCCCGGCGTGGTGACCATCGCCGAGGAATCGACCTCCTGGCCGAAGGTGTCGCAGCCCGTGCACGAGGGCGGGCTGGGCTTCGGCTTCAAGTGGAACATGGGCTTCATGCACGACACGCTGGCCTATTTCGCCCGCGAGCCCATCCACCGCAAGCACCACCACGACGAGCTGACCTTCGGGCTGATGTACGCCTTCAGCGAGAATTTCGTGCTGCCGCTGTCCCATGACGAGGTGGTGCACGGCAAGGGTTCGCTCATCGCCAAGATGGCGGGCGACGACTGGCAGAAATTCGCCACCCTGCGCGCCTATTACGCCTTCATGTGGGGCTACCCGGGCAAGAAACTGCTGTTCATGGGCCAGGAATTCGCGCAGCGGCGCGAATGGAGCGAGGCCCGGTCGCTGGACTGGGACCTGCTCGATCACGCGCCGCATCGCGGCGTCCGGCACGTCGTGCGCGACCTGAACCTTCTCTACCGCTCGCGCCCGGCGCTCTATGCGCGCGACTGCGAGCCCGACGGCTTTTCCTGGCTGATCGTGGACGACAAGCAGAATTCGGTGTTCGCCTGGCTGCGCAAGGCGCCGGACGCCAACCCGGTCGCCGTCGTCTCCAACTTCACGCCGGTGCCGCGCGAGAACTACCGCGTGCCGCTGCCGCATGCCGGCCGCTGGCGCGAGATCATGAACACCGACGCCGCCGATTACGGCGGCTCGGGCAAGGGCAATGGCGGCTTCGTCGAGGCGCGCGGGGAGGGCGGGGCGGTCGTCGCGACCATGCTGCTGCCGCCCCTGGCCACCGTCATGCTGGAATTCGGTGCGGACGAATGAGCGGCCGCAGGGCATCGGGAGGAAGCGCTATGGTGGACCTGAAACGATCGCAGCCGCTGGCTCGTGACGCCATGGCCTATGTGCTGGCCGGCGGGCGCGGCTCACGCCTTCGGGAACTGACCGACCGGCGCGCCAAGCCCGCGGTCTATTTCGGCGGCAAGACCCGCATCATAGATTTCGCGCTGTCCAACGCGCTGAATTCCGGCATCCGCCGCCTCGGCGTCGCCACGCAATACAAGGCGCATTCGCTGATCCGCCATCTCCAGCGCGGCTGGAACTTCCTGCGGCCCGAGCGCAACGAGAGCTTCGACATATTGCCGGCCAGCCAGCGCGTCTCCGAAACGCAATGGTACGAGGGCACGGCGGACGCGGTTTACCAGAATATCGACATCATCGAGGCCTACGGCCCTGAATACATGGTGATTCTGGCCGGCGACCACATCTACAAGATGGATTACGAGCTGATGTTGCGGCAGCACGTCGATGCCGGCGCGGACGTCACCGTTGGCTGTCTGGAAGTGCCGCGCATGGAAGCCACCGGCTTCGGCGTCATGCACGTCGACGGCAAGGACAACATCATCTCCTTCATCGAGAAGCCGGAAGATCCGCCCGGCATTCCCGACAAGCCGGACTTCGCCCTGGCCTCGATGGGCATCTATGTCTTCAAGACGAAATTCCTGATGGAGATGCTGCGCAAGGACGCGGCCGATCCCAATTCCAGCCGCGATTTCGGCAAGGACATCATCCCCGACATCGTCAGGAACGGCAAGGCGATCGCGCACCGCTTCGCCAAGTCCTGCGTGCGCTCCACCCAGGAGGCCGCGCCCTACTGGCGCGACGTGGGAACCGTCGACGCCTATTGGGAGGCCAATATCGACCTGACCGACGTCATTCCCGAGCTCGACCTCTACGATCGCGACTGGCCGATCTGGACCTATGCCGAGCTGAAGCCGCCGGCCAAGTTCGTGCATGACGAGGACGGCCGCCGCGGCGAGGCGATCTCCTCGCTGGTTTCGGGCGACTGCATCGTCTCCGGCGCCTCGCTGCGCCGCAGCCTGATCTTCACCGGCGCGCGCATCAATTCCTATTCCAGGCTGGAGGAGGTGGTGATGCTGCCGGATTGCCACATCGGCCGCAACGCGCGCCTGAGCCGCGTGGTGCTGGACCACGGCGTGCGCATCCCGGAGGGGCTGGTGGTGGGCGAGGACCCGGAACTGGACGCCAGGCGCTTCCGCGTCACGGAAAAGGGCATCTGCCTCATCACCCAGCCGATGATCGACAGGCTGGGAGGTTGAAGGGTGCTGATGCGATCCGGTTTTCGTTTGCATGACGGGGCTTGATGACTGCCCCCTCTCCGTCCCGGCTGCGCCTCGACACCTCTCCCCCACTGCGTGAGGGAGAGGACGGGAGCCAGTCTGAACGCCCGTCCTCTCCACCCGGAACGGGGGGAGAGGTGTCGAGGCGCAGCCGAGACGGAGAGGGGGGATGTCCCGCCGGAACGCGCAGAAAGCCCGAAGCGACGACTTTCGCCCGCACCTTGCGCAAGAATGGCACAAAGTCTGAAGCCCTGCTCTGGATGCAGCTCAAGGCGAATCGCCTCGGCGGCTACCATTTTGTCCGTCAATTGCCGGTAGGGACGTACATTGCCGATTTTGCCGTCGAACTAAATGGCAGCCAACATGCCGATAGCGTGCATGACCGTCATCGTGACACCTTTCTTCAGAAACGAGGATGGTCGATTTTGCGCTTCTGGAACGAGGATGTGCTTCGCCGGCGGACGGCCGTTTGCAACACCATTCTCGCAGCCCTCGAAGGGAGGCTGTCAGAGAACGTCGCAATGGCCGAGTTGCGATTCGCCTACTCCGGACTGAAAAGCGTCGAAGAGATATGAACGTCCTGTCCGTCACGCCGGAACTCTTTCCCCTCGTCAAGACCGGCGGCCTTGCCGACGTGGCGGGCGCCCTGCCGCTCGCCCTGAAGGAAAAGGGCGTGGCGATGCGCTCGCTGGTGCCGGGCTATCCGGTGGTGACGGCCGCGTTCCGCAAGAAGAAGGCGGTGCTGCAATATCCGAAGCTGTTCGGCGCCAAGGCCTCGGTCTACGCGGCCGAAGCGGGCGGTCTCGACCTGTTCGTGCTCGACGCGCCGCATCTGTTCGACCGTGTCGGCGGCCCCTACGGCGATGCCGGCGGGCGCGACTGGCCCGACAACTGGCGCCGCTTCGCCGCGCTCGGCCAGGTCGGCGCCGACATAGCGGGCGGCGCGGTCGCCGGCTACCTGCCCGAACTGGTCCATGCGCATGACTGGCAGGCGGCGATGACCTTGGCCTATATGCGCTATGGCAAGGCAGTGGCCACGCCCTCGTTGATCACGGTCCACAACCTTGCCTTCCAGGGCCAGTTCGCGGCCTCCATCTTCGCCGAACTCGGCCTGCCGGCAGAAGCGATGAGCCTCGACGGCGTGGAATATTACGGCGGCGTCGGCTTCCTCAAGGCCGGCCTGCAGGCGGCATGGGCGATCACCACCGTCAGCCCCACCTATGCGCAGGAAATCCGCACGCCTGCCTTCGGCATGGGGCTGGACGGCCTCATCAACATGCGTGCCGCTGACCTCTACGGCATCGTCAACGGCATCGACGTGGAATTGTGGAACCCGGCGACGGACGGTCATCTCGCCGCGACCTATTCAGCGAAAACGCTCAAGGTCCGCGCCGCCAACCGCGCGGCGGTTGAGGCCCGCTTCGATCTTGACCGGGACGGCAGTCCGCTCCTGTGCGTGATCAGCCGCCTGACCTGGCAGAAGGGCATCGACATACTCGTCTCGATCTTGGACCAGGTCGTCGCGGCCGGGGCCCGGCTTGCGGTGCTGGGGGCAGGCGACGCCGGCCTCGAAGGCGCGCTGCTGGCCGCCTCCGCCCGCCATCATGGCCGCGTCGGCGCGGTGATCGGCTATGACGAGGCGCTGTCGCATCTCATGCAGGGCGGCTGCGACGCCATCCTCATCCCCTCGCGCTTCGAGCCCTGCGGGCTGACGCAGCTTTACGGCCTGCGCTATGGCTGCGTGCCGGTCGTCGCGCGCACCGGCGGGCTGGCCGACACCGTCATCGACGCCAACGAGGCGGCCGTTTCGGCCGGCGTCGCCACCGGCTTCCAGTTCGCGCCCGACAGCGGCGACGCGCTGCTGCATGCGGTGCGGCGCGTGGTCGAGGCGCATGCCGCGCCCGCGCTCTGGTCGACGATCCAGCGCCAGGGCATGAAAGCGGATGTCTCGTGGGATCGAAGCGCGGGGAAATATGTTGAGCTGTATCGCCGGCTCCTGTCCAGAAGGGTATCGCAATCATGATCCGAACCGTCGCCACCAAGCCCTATGACGATCAGAAGCCGGGCACGTCCGGCCTGCGCAAGAAGGTGCCGGAATTCCAGCAGCCGAACTATGTCGAGAACTTCGTGCAGTCGATCTTCGACGCGCTCGACGGCTTCGAGGGCAAGACGCTGGTGCTGGGCGGCGACGGCCGCTACTACAACCGCGAGGTCATCCAGAAGGTGCTGGCCATCGCGGCCGCCAACGGCTTCGGCAAGGTGATGGTGGGGCAGGGCGGGATTCTCTCCACGCCGGCCGCCTCCAACGTCATCCGCAAATACAGGGCCTTCGGCGGCATCATCCTGTCGGCCAGCCACAATCCGGGCGGCCCGAAGGAGGATTTCGGCATCAAGTACAATGCCGAGAACGGCGGCCCGGCGCCGGAGAAGATCACCGACGCGATCTTCGCCAGGTCGAAGGCGATCAAGGAATACCGGATCGCAGATATCGGCGAGATCG
The DNA here is from genome assembly GCF_032460275.1 of Mesorhizobium sp. SP-1A. Taxonomy (NCBI): domain Bacteria; kingdom Pseudomonadati; phylum Pseudomonadota; class Alphaproteobacteria; order Hyphomicrobiales; family Phyllobacteriaceae; genus Mesorhizobium; species Mesorhizobium sp. SP-1A. The sequence continues at coordinate 893,518 of NZ_JAVXZD010000001.1, forward strand.
ACATCGACAAGCTCGGCACCGTGAAGGCGGGCGACATGACCGTCGAGGTCATCGATCCGGTGAAGGACTATGCCGAGTTGATGGAAAGCCTGTTCGATTTCAATGCCTTGCGCAAGCTTTTTGAATCGGGCTTCCGCATGCGCTTCGATTCCATGCACGCCGTCACCGGCCCTTACGGCAAGGAGATCTTCGAGCGCCGGCTGGGTGCCGCGGACGGCACCTGCCGCAATTTCAGGCCGCTGCCGGATTTCGGCGGCCACCACCCGGACCCGAACCTCGTCCACGCCAAGCATCTCTATGACGAGATGATGGGGCCGAACGCGCCGGATTTCGGCGCCGCCTCCGACGGCGACGGAGACCGCAACCTCATCATCGGCCGGGGCATCTTCGTCACCCCTTCGGATTCGCTGGCCCTGCTGGCCGCCAACGCCACCGTCGCGCCGGGCTACAAGGCCGGGCTCAAGGGCATTGCCCGCTCCATGCCGACCAGCGGCGCGGCCGACCGGGTGGCCGAGAAACTCGGCATCGGCATGTATGAGACGCCGACCGGCTGGAAGTTCTTCGGCAATCTGCTCGATGCCGGCATGGCCACGATCTGCGGCGAGGAAAGCGCCGGAACCGGCTCCAACCATGTGCGCGAGAAGGACGGCGTGTGGGCCGTGCTTCTGTGGCTCTCCATCATCGCGGCGCGCGGCGAAGGCGTGAAGGAGATCGTGGAAAAACACTGGGCCACCTACGGCCGCAACTATTATTCGCGCCACGACTACGAGGAGGTCGAGAGCGCCCGCGCCAACGCGCTGATCGACGAACTGCGCGCCAGGCTGGCCTCGCTGCCGGGAACGCAGTTGCGCGGCCTGACCGTCGAGAAGGCCGACGATTTCGCCTATCACGATCCGGTCGACGGTTCGGTAAGCGAGCATCAGGGCATCCGCGTGATGTTCGAGGGCGGCTCGCGCGTGGTGTTCCGGCTGTCGGGCACCGGCACCAGCGGCGCCACCTTGCGCGTCTATATCGAGCGCTACGAGCCGGACCCGAAAAAGCACGACATCGACACGCAGGAGGCGCTGGCCGACCTCATCGCGGCGGCGGACGACATCGCCGGCATCCGCAAGCACACCGGCCGCGACAAGCCGAGCGTGATTACGTGACGGCTGCGCCGGCTCCTCACCCTCCCTCTCGCGGGGAGGGTCGCGCACGACGTGCGCGGGGTGGGGGCAAACGAGCCTGTGCTGGTGCGGAACATCCCCGCCCGGTCTCGCACTCTCCGCTTCGCTCCGACCGCTCGCCGGCCCTGCCCGCAAAGGTGAGGGTGTGATGCCGCGCATGTATCCCCTCGGCGCCACAATCATCCCCGGAGGCGTCCGCTTTGCCGTCTGGTCCGGCGCGGCGGAGCGCATCTGGCTGAGCCTGTTCGACGAGGCGGGCGAGCGTGAAACGGCGCGGCTGGAGATGGCACCGCAGGGCGAGGGCATCCATGCGCTGACCGTGCCGGGTCTGAAGGCCGGCGCGAAATACGGCTTCCGGGCGGACGGCGAATACGCGCCCGGGCGCGGCCTGTGGTTCGATCCGAACAAACTGCTGGTCGATCCCTACGCCGCCGCGATCGACCGGCCTTATGTTTATGACCCATGCCTCGCCGCCCGCCGCGGCGAAGGAGGCGACACCGCGCCGCTGGTGCCGAAATCGGTCGTGGTTGCGCTGCCTGATGCGGTGCCCTCGCGCCCACCGCTGTTTGCGTCGGGCGGGCTGGTCTACGAGCTTCCGGTGAGGGCCTTCACCATGCGCCATCCGGACGTGCCGCCGGCCGAGCGCGGCACGCTGGAGGCGCTGGCGCATCCGGCAATCATCGCGCACCTGCAAAAGCTCGGCGTCTCGGCGGTGGAACTGATGCCGGTGGCCGCCTGGATAGACGAGCGGCATCTGCCGCCGCTCGGCCTGCGCAACGCCTGGGGCTACAATCCCGTCACCTTCATGGCGCTCGACCCGCGTCTCGCCCCCGGCGGCATCGCCGACCTGCGCCATGTGGTCGAGGCGCTGCACACGGCCGGCATCGGCGTGATCCTCGACGTGGTCTTCAACCACACCGGCGAGAGCGACGAGGCCGGCCCGACCCTGTCGCTGCGCGGCCTCGACGCGCGCGCCTGTTATCGGCACGAGGCCGACGGGCGACTGGCCAACGACACCGGCACCGGCAACACGCTGGCCTGCGACCATCCGGCCGTGCGCGAACTGATCTTCGACAGCCTGCGCCATTTCGTGCGCCATGCCGGCGTGGACGGGTTCCGTTTCGACCTTGCCGCCGTGCTTGGCCGCGTCGATGGCGCCTTCACGCTGCACGCGCCGCTTTTCGAGGAGATGCGTGCCGATCCGCTGCTGGCCGATCGCGTGATGATCGCCGAGCCGTGGGACATCGGCCGCGAAGGCTACCGGCTGGGCGGTTTCCCGCCGTTTTTCCTGGAGTGGAACGACCGCTACCGCGACGATGTCCGCCGCTTCTGGCGCGGCGATCCCGGGGCCGTGGGCGCGCTGGCCACGAGGCTGGCCGGCTCCTCGGATATTTTCGGCCATGACGGCCAGACGCTCACGCGAACCGTGAATTTCGTCGCCGCGCATGACGGCATGGCGCTGGCCGATCTGGTCGCCTATGAGCGCAAGCACAACGAGGCCAACGGCGAAAGGAACCGCGACGGCCACCACGACAACCTGTCATGGAACAACGGCGTCGAGGGCGAGAGCGCCGACCCCGAGGTCGCGGAACGGCGCGACCGCGACAAGCGCGCGCTGCTGGCCACCCTGTTCGCCTCGCGCGGCACCATCATGCTGACGGCCGGCGACGAGTTCGGCCGCAGCCAGCGCGGCAACAACAACGCCTATGCGCAGGACAATGACGTCACCTGGCTGGACTGGGAAGGGCGCGACCGCGCGCTGGAGGATTTCGTCGCCGCGCTTTCCGCCCTGCGGCGCTCCGTCCCGGCCTTCGCGGAAACGGCCTTCCTGACCGGCGGGCCGCCCGAGGCGCCCGATGTCGCGTGGCTGACGGAGACCGGCGCGCCGATGGACGAGGCCGCATGGCACGATCCGCAGCGCCGCCGGCTCACCATGCTGCTGGCGCGGGGGCCGCGCGAAGGCGGCCGTCTGGCGGTCACGGTCAACGGCGACCGCCGTGCCTGCCGCTTTTCCCTGCCGGACCGCGCGGGCTGGCGCTGGGTGCCGGCGCTTCCGGCGGCCACGGACGTTTCTGCCGCGCTGGCGGGCCGCAGCGTCGGCTTCATGATCGAGGAACGTGATGGCGATTGACGGCAACGACTGGTGGCGCGGCTGCGTCATCTACCAGGTCTATCCGCGCTCGTTCCAGGATACGACCGGCGACGGCAGCGGCGACCTTGCGGGTACCGTCCGGCGCCTCGCGCACATCGCCTCGCTCGGCGTCGATGCCGTGTGGCTGTCGCCCTTCTTCGCCTCGCCCATGGCCGATATGGGCTACGACGTGTCGGACTACACCGCCGTGGACCCGATGTTCGGCTCGCTGGGGGATTTCGACGCGCTGGTGGCCGAGGCGCATCGCCTGGGGCTGAAAGTAGTCATCGACCAGGTGCTGTCGCATTCCTCCGACCGCCACCCGTGGTTCGTGGAAAGCCGCTCGAGCCGGGATAACGGGAAGGCCGACTGGTATGTCTGGGCCGATGCGAAACCGGACGGCAGCCCGCCCAACAACTGGCTCTCCGTGTTCGGCGGTTCTTCATGGGAATGGGATTCGGTCCGCCGGCAATATTACCTGCACAATTTCCTCAGCGCCCAGCCGGACCTGAACTTCCACAATCCCGCCGTGCAGGATGCGCTGCTGGACACCGTGCGCTTCTGGCTGGAGCGCGGCGTGGACGGCTTCCGGCTCGACACGGTGAACTATTATTTTCACGACCGCTGGCTGCGTTCCAACCCGCCGCTGGCGACGAGCCTGGACGGGACCAACACCGAGACCAATCCCTATCTGTTCCAGGAGCATCTGTTCGACAAGACGCGGCCGGAGAACCTGGCCTTCCTGCGCCGCTTCCGTTCGCTGCTGGACGAATATGGCGGACGCGCCGTCGTCGGCGAGGTGGGCGACGAGACGCGCTCGCTGCAGACGCTGGCCTCCTACACCTCCGGCGGCGACAAGCTGCACATGTGCTACACCTTCGACCTGCTGGGGCCGCAATTCTCGGCCGTGCATGTGCGGCGCTGCGTCGAGGCGTTCGAGAAGGCCGCGCCGGACGGCTGGGTGTGCTGGGCCTTTTCCAACCATGACGTGGTGCGCCATGTCAGCCGCTGGACGCGAGCCGGCGGCGACACCGGCGCGGTGGCGAAATTCGCCGTCGCGCTGCTTGCCTGCCTGCGCGGCTCGATCTGCCTCTATCAGGGCGAGGAACTGGGCCTGACCGAGGCCGAACTGACCTTCGAGGACCTGCGCGACCCTTACGGCATCCGCTTCTGGCCGGGCTTCAAGGGACGGGACGGCTGCCGCACGCCCATGGTCTGGGAAGGCGAGGCGGTGAATGCCGGCTTCACCAGTGGCAGGCCGTGGCTGCCGATCCCGCCCGGGCACCGCGCCCGCGCCGTGGACGCGCAAGACGCCGACCCGGCTTCGGTGCTCGCCCGCTATCGTGAGATATTGGCGCTGCGCAAGGCGCACCCGGCGCTGGTTTCGGGTTCGATCCGGTTCCTGGAAGCGCAAGGCGATATGCTGGCCTTCCTGCGCGAGCGGGACGGCGAAAGGCTGCTGTGCGCCTTCAACTTCGCGAGCGGGCCGGCCGACTGGCCGATCCCGGCCGAAATCGGAAACCTCGAGGCCGTTTTGTCTTGCGACCGCCCTGTTGTCGGGGGCGGCACGCTCCCGCTCGAACCGCTCGGCTGGTTCGTCGCGCGGCTGCGATAGCATCTACTGCACCAGCACGGAGCGGCCGCAGGTCGCGTCGGTCACGCGCACATCCGCCTGTCCAAGCCCGATGCCGAGCGCGGACAGCAGCTTGAACAGGATCGGGTCCAGTTGCGAGGTGAGGCTGTCGAGAAGCGGCAGCACCGCCGATTGCAGCGGCTTCAGCGCGATATCCAGCAGGCCGATGCGCGCGCCCAGCACATAGGGGGTCAGTTCCAGGTTCTTGACCAGCGAGGAGGTGAGGGACTGCGTGTAGTCGCGCGCCGTCACGGTCTTGGGGCGCCTGGCCTCGATGTCGGCCTCGTTGAAAACAAGGTCGGTCGTCGTCGTGTCGCCCATCCGGGCATGCGCCATGGCCCGGAGTTCGAGCAGCGGGATGTTGACGAGCAGAAGGTTGATGCTGGCCTTGGCGAGGGAGGCGTCGCTGAAGCTCTCCTTGCGCGTGAAATCCGCGAAATTGGAGCTGTCGTTCTGCGCCAGGTAGACCTCCGCGATGCCGGGGCGCGCGGCGATCGTCACCTTGCGGCTTTCCGGGCGGCCAGTGGTGCAGCTTATGTCCTTCAGTTGCGCTTCGGCATAGGCCACCTCGACATTGAGCGGTATGGACACGCTCAGCAGCTTGATGCCCGGCTGCACGGTGGAACTGCCGATATTGGCGACGAGCTTCAGCCGCGTCTGCGCAGTGCGCACGATGGCGCCCTTTTCGCCCACGGTGAGCCATGGGCTCGACTGCGGCGGTTCTCCGACCGCGAGCGACAGCTTGATGTCGAGCAGGCCCGGAAGGTTGATCCCGGTATCGACCGAGACCTGGCGTGCACCGTTCGCCAGCGTGGCGGCGGCGGACAGCAGGGCGAGCGCCTTGGCGTCGACGGCCAGTCCGGGCGACCTCTGGCCGAGCCCGAGCCGTCCCATCGGCCCGAGGTCGACCAGATGCTCCAGCGGCACCTTGACGGCACCCGTGGCGCCGGCTGCCGTGCCTTGGAGCGCGAGCCGGCTGCGGGAATCGAGGCCTGGAACATTCGCCATCGCCCCGGCGATCTGGCCGATCGATGCCTTGGAAGCGAGCACTTCGGAATAGTTGACGCCGGTGAGGTTCAGCTTCACCGCCATCTGGTCGAGGAAGTCGAGCACGCCGACATCGGCATTGAGCAGCGCGTTGTAGTCCATCGCGCTCAAGGCCACGTTGGTGCCGAGCAGCCCGCCGAGCAGGCTGTTCAGCAGCGGACTGTCGGCCGTATCGATCTTGAGCAGCCGCGATCCGATCGAGAAAGTCGCCTGCGGCGTCGCGGCCGCCACGGCCTTGGCGGCGATGGTCGGCGGCTGCATGAAGGCGCCGCCGAAGAACAGCCTCCCCTTCCTGCGCAGCGTCACCTGCACGGCGTTGTAGGGCTGTCTGCCGGCCTCGAAGCGCCGGCCTGCCTCGATCGCCGCATCGGCGCTGTAGCGTCCGGGCACGACAGCGGCCGACACCTTGCCGCCGGCCGGGTCCGCGGATGCGCCCGAAACCATGGCGACGCTTGCGCCATTGGCTTTCAGCGTCGCAAGCACCGCCGCATCGGCGTTGGCGACATTGGCGGCGCCCGCGATGGCGGCAAGATCGGCCAGCGCCTGCACCTCGCGCCGTTCCGTGTAGAGCGAGCCGCCGTCAATGGCCACCGCGGCCAGCGCCAGCGCGACCGGGGCGCTGAGCGCGGCCATCACCGCGAAATTGCCGTGCCGGTCCGCCGCCAGCCGCCTGAGGAGGGATTTTTGCATCATATGCCTCCCATGCGGATGGTGGAGTGGCGTGCGATGGTCCTGCCCGGCATGGGCAGGTCCGGCAGCAGGTTCCAGATCGGCAGGTTGCGCGCATCGTAGAGCACCGACACCTCGAACTGATTCGGATCGGCGCTGCTGTCGTTCGCCTCGACTTTCAGCTTCGTGGCGTCGACGAAGGCGTAGCCGGCGGCGTTGGCCGCGAGGAACTTGTCCACCAATTGCTTGCGCTCTGCCGCATCGAGCCCGGATATCGCCGTGCGGGCCGCGTCGGCCGCCAGCTGCTGGATGGAATGGCTGGCGCCGAAATAGATGCCGTATGCAACCATACCGAGTATTAGCAGGATGAAAAGCGGTGCCAGCATGGCGAATTCGATCGCCGAGGCGCCTTTGTCGTCCTTCCATTTAGAAAGAATTTTCGGAAAAAACCTGGGTATTCGGCGCTTGTGCCGATGCATCCTTGGTTCTCCTTCAAATTTAAGCGTATGCTTTTTGACCTTTCGCGAATGTAACTGGAGGTTGTTTTATGAAAGATTAATAGCCGGCTGCCGCCCGAGCGAATCGAGCGCGGGTGCCGGCCTTGGTAAATTCCCCGTTTCGAATTTGTGTAAGTGTGCCGCGGATGGATTCAGCGCTACCGCGCCAGCAGAAATCCCGCACCAGTGTGAAACTCGATACAGGATTTCCGGCACCTCGCCCTGAACGCGGAACCGGCCGATCCCTTCAGGACCGGCCCGGTTCGAGCGATCAGGATGCGGTGAGTTTGTCCGGCAGGACAGCGACGATCGACGGCGACGTCCGGCGGTTTGCCTTGGCCGTTTCCGAACGCACAAGCGCGGCAACGGTAGCAACGATCAGCCCGAGAATTCCGGCGAATATAAGCGCGAGCATTGAGCGTTTGGGAAAGGTCGCCCCCTCCACGGCAGGCGAGGAGACCGCGACATACATGCGCCCGATGCTTTCGGCCAGCTTTTGGCGCGAGAGCGAGAGAAGTTCCGAATACTGCGTCGCGATCAGGTTGAACTGCTGCGAAGCGCTTTGTTTGAAGCTCGCGTCTATGTCGGCATCCAGCGGGCTGTTCAGAATCTCGATCTCTTTCTGAAGGTCTGCAATAGCTGCAAGCTTTTCCTGCCGCTTGTTCAATATCTCCTTGAGATAATCGGCGAGAGTGGCTCGTTCGACGAGAACCGCTATCTCGTTGATGCCGCTGTCGTTGAGTTGGACGCCGCCGCTGCTGGCAATCTGCGTGTCGGCGGGGGCCGGCTGGAGATTCTGCTTCACGACCCGGAAGTTCTGCAGGTCGCTGATCGTCTCGTTCAGCCCGGCCACCTGACGCTGCAGGCTGGCAACCTCGAATTCGCCCTGCCGCTTGTAAGAAGCGGAGATCGGATCATCGTTCTTCGACGAATGAAAAATGGGATCGAAAAACTGCGTCGAGAAAGCGTTGAGATCCTGAAGGAGGCTCTCGCTGTCGCTTCCCTCTGCTGTCTTGATGGAATTTAGACGATCGTCGGCGGACATGATCTCAAGACCGCGACGAAGATTTCTAATCGCATGGTTGGCCGCCAGCAGGCCGGCGCTGTCTCTGAATTCGATCGCGTTTCTGGCAACGGAGACGTCGTGGAGCTTGGTGTCGAGAGTGACCTTGAACAACTGCGGATAGATATTTGTCCACGTCTCGGGGATCGCTGCGGCGATCGCTTTGCCGACCGAACTGTCCACGCCGGCCGATACGTTATCGAAATCGATTCGAAGCCCCGATTTCACGACCTTCGTAAGTTCGGTGGCGTATCGCTCGTTTATTGCGTCGATCTCGGCCGTTGTCAGCGCTTTGCTCGCAAGCAGGCGGCGGAATTTCTCGTTCACACTGCCTTCCAGCACGGAGCCGTAGCGCACTTGAAGTGCCTGACGAAGCGCATGTCGATCCTCGATCGAGAATTGCTTTGCGACCGAATCAATCACCTGAGGGATCAGCAGGTCGTGCGGAGAGAACCTGGCGCCGTTCGGATAGCTGTCGTCCTGAATTCCTTTCAGACTGACATAGTACACGATCGGAGCGCGAAGCTTCAGACTCCACATCGTGACGCCCGCCAATGCGAGCAAAACGAACAATGCAGGTACGATCAGGAAAAGCCCTCTGCTTTTCCACAATTTGGCAAGTATGTCGCCGAAAGTTACGTCATTATACGTGGTATGCTCTGCTTCCACGGCCCCATGCCCCATCCTAATCCCCAGATCGGGTGATGGGAAAGATAATTTAGGAAGTCAAGATAAATCCGGCATGCTCTGCAAACTCCAGACCAATTGCTGACGTCGGCAGTTGTCGTTGGTAGTTGCAAAGATTGCGCGATTGATCCGCTTGCGCGGTTACTAGCGCAAGCAATGGGTACGCGTCGGCTGGATAGCGTGTCGAATATGGGAGGTTTTCGGTCTGGTCGGAGTGGCAGGATTTGAACCTGCGACCCCCTCGTCCCGAACGAGGTGCGCTACCAGGCTGCGCTACACTCCGTGACCAGACGGCGGGCTTATAGCCGCCGCATTCCGTTCCTGCAAGCGGGAATGGCGCCGGACCGGTGGTAATTCGTTAGCTTTTCCCACGCTTTGCCGCTGGCGTTTAAGCATCCCGTTAGGCAATGGTCCTAGAAAGGCGGCTTGGCCGGCGGAAACTGCGATTGCCGCCGTGATGCATATGCGTTTGGAGTTTGGTTGCCTTGACCTTCAGCATCGTCGCAGACGCCCGCCCCAACAGCTTCGCCTTCGAAACATCGGCGCTGGTCAAGCCGTCGGGGTTCCGCGAATATGACGCGCGCTGGTGGTTCGGCCGTCCTGGTTCGGACAAGGCGCCGGAGCTGAACCTGATCGGCGTGCAGGCGCTGGGCATGGGGCTCGGCACGCTGATCCGGCGCATGGGCGTCGGCCCCGGCATCGTTACCGGCCATGATTTCCGAGCCTATTCGCTGTCGATCAAGCTGGCGCTGGTGTCCGGCCTGATGGCGGCCGGCGCGAAGGTGAAGGATATCGGCCTGGCGCTGTCGCCCATGGCCTATTTCGCGCAGTTCGCGCTCGACGTGCCTTCCGTCGCCATGGTGACGGCCTCGCACAACGAAAACGGCTGGACCGGCGTGAAGATGGGCGCGCAGCGGCCGCTGACCTTCGGGCCGGAAGAAATGTCGGCCCTGAAGAAGATCGTGCTCGACGGCGATTTCGATCTGCCGGGCGGCGGCGCTTACGAATTCGTGCCGGATTTCCGCGCCCGCTATCTGGACGACCTGACGCAGGGCAGGCGCCTTCATCGCAGGCTCAAGGTGGTGGCGGCCTGCGGCAACGGCACGGCCGGCGCCTTCGCCCCCGAGGCGCTGGAGCGGATCGGCTGCGAGGTGGTGCCGCTGGACGTGGAACTCGACCATTCCTTTCCGCGCTACAACCCGAACCCGGAAGACATGGAGATGCTGCACGCCATCCGTGACAAGGTGCTGGAGGTGGGCGCCGATGTCGGCCTCGGCTTCGACGGCGACGGCGACCGCTGCGGCGTGGTGGACAATGAGGGCCACGAGATCTTCGCCGACAAGGTCGGCGTCATGCTGGCGCGCGACATCTCCGCGCTGCATCCCGGCTCGACCTTTGTGGTGGACGTGAAGTCCACCGGCCTGTTCCAGACCGACGCGGTGCTGAAGGCCAACGGCGCGACAACCGATTATTGGAAGACCGGCCATTCCTACATCAAGCGGCGCGTGGCCGAACTCGGCGCGGTGGCGGGTTTCGAGAAATCCGGCCACTTCTTCTTCAATCCGCCCTTCGGGCGCGGCTATGATGACGGACTGGTGACGGCGCTCGCGGTCTGCGCCATGCTCGAGCGCAATCCCGCAAGAACCATGGCCGATCTCTACCGCGAGCTGCCGGTGACCTACGGCACGCCGACCATGTCGCCGCATTGCGACGACGACAGGAAATACGGCGTCGTGACGCGGGTGACGGCGGATTTCGAGGCGATGAAGGCGAAGGGCGAGATCTTTGCCGGGCAGGAGATCGCCGACCTCGTCACCGTCAACGGCGTGCGGGTGGTGGCTGAGGACGGCACCTGGGGGCTGGTGCGCGCGTCCTCCAACAAGCCGGAACTGGTCGTGGTGGTGGAAAGCCCGGTCTCGGCCGAACGCCGCCGTGAAATGTTCGACGCGCTCGACGCCGTGCTGCGCCGCAGTCCGGAAGTCGGACCGTACAACCAGACCTTTTGAGGGGAAGGTGTTTTGGGAGCGATGATTGAAGGCCAAGCTGAGTGCGTGTCGGAATGTCAGGCGGCGGGCAACGACTGATGCCGGATAATCCAGCCGCCGGCCAGCGCATCGTCAGTTTCGTCATGAGCGGCGGCGTCGGCTCCCGCCTCTGGCCGCTGTCGCGCGAGGACAACCCCAAGCAGTTCCATGACCTTTCCGGCGACGGCTCTATGCTGGTGAAGACGCTGCGCCGGCTGGCCGCGCGCCCGGACGGGGCCGCGCCGGTGTTCCTGATCGCCTCGGAGCGCCACGCCGCCCGTGTCGGCGCCGACCTTGCCGGGCTCGATCTGGCCGGCGGCTCGGCGCTATTCGAGCCGATGGGCCGCAACACCGCCGCCGCCGTGGCGCTGGCGACGCTGCGCACGCTCTCCGAATTCGGCGACAGCCTTGTGCTGGTGGTGCCGTCCGACCATGAGATCTCGACCACGGCGCAGTTCTGGCAGACGGTGGAAGCCGGCGTGCCGGCTGCCCGCGACGGCCGGCTGGTGGTGTTCGGGGTGACGCCGACCCAGCCGGAAACCGGCTACGGCTATATCGAGGCGGGGCGGGAGCAATGCGGCACGTTCGAGGTCGTGCGCTTCGTCGAAAAGCCGGATGCCGACACCGCGCGCGGCTATGTCGAAGCCGGCAATTTCTACTGGAACGCCGGCATCTTCCTGTTCCGGGCCAGCGCCATGCGGGCGGCCTTCGCGGCGCACCGGCCCGACATCTGGGCGGCGACAGAGGCGGCTTTCGCGGCCGCGAGCACGGACCTGTCCGGGCTCTACATGCCGCAGGAGCTTTATGCCGAGATCCCTTCCATCTCCATCGACTACGCCATCATGGAGCAGGCGAAGGACATCGCCATGGTGCCGGCGGGTTTCCGCTGGAACGACCTCGGCTCCTGGCAGTCGCTGCTTGACCTCAGCCCCTCCGACGACAAGGGCAATGTCGTGCTGGGCGACGTCGTCGCCATCGATTGCGAGAACTCCTACATCCGCTCGGAAGGGCGGCTGCTGTCGGCGGTGGGGCTGAAGGACATCGCCATCGTCTCGACGGCGGACGCCACCTTCGTCGCCCCCGTCAGCCACAGCCAGAACGTGCGCAAGGTGGTGGAGCAGCTCGAAAAGAGCGGCCGGCTGGAGACCAAGTTCACGCCCGCGCACGACCGTGTGCTCGAAAACGGCGCATGGCGGCGGCGCGTGCGCCACTGGCTGTTTCAGGAAACCATGCCGCTCTGGTCCACGATCGGCGTGGACGAGCGCCATGGCGGTTTCCACGAGGCGCTCGGCTTCGACGCCGTGCCGCTGCCGAAGCCCAAGCGCATGCGCACCATGGCCCGCCAGGTCTACGCTTTCGCGGTGGCCAAGGCGCGCGGCTGGGATGGTCCCGCCGACAGGCTGATCGCCCACGGCATCGGCTTCATGGCCCGCAACGGCCGCACCGACAGCGGCGGCTGGGTGCGCACGCTCAACGTGGACGGTTCGGTGGCCGATGCCACGGAGGACGCCTACGACCATTCCTGCGTGCTTCTGGCGCTGGCGCACGCGCATATGTGCGGCAACCCGGATGCGCTGAAGCTGGGGCAGGAGACCTTCGCCTTTCTCGATTCCCATCTGGAGGACGATCGGCTAACCGGATTTCTGGAAGCACGCGGCGAGGGCGAGGGCGAGCGGCGCTCGAACCCGCACATGCACCTCCTGGAGGCGTTTCTGGCCTGGCATCAGGCGACGGGCGAGCGCACCTATCTGCGCCGCGCCGCACGCGTGGTGGACCTGTTCCGCAATCATTTCTTCGATGCCGAAAGCTGGACGCTGGGCGAATATTTCGCTTCGGACTGGAAGCCGGCCAAGGGCGAGCGCGGCGAGGTGACCGAGCCCGGCCATCATTTCGAATGGGCCTCGCTGCTGGTCGAATTCGCGGCGCGCAGCGGCCAGGCGGACCTGCCGGCCTATGCCCGCAAGCTCTATGCCTCGGCCATCGCCAGCGGCCTGAACCGCGCCACGGGGCTGGCCTACGGCTCCGTCAGCCGGCAGGGCATGCCGATGGACACGGTGTCGCGAAGCTGGCCGCAGACCGAGGCGATCAAGGCCGCGATCGCGCTGGACAGCGCCGGCGGCCCCGACCTCAAGCCCGAGATCGAGGCGCGCGTGGGGCGCCTGTTCCGCTGGCACATCGACCCCGCGCCGACCGGCCTGTGGATCGACCGCATCGACGCGCGCGGCCGCTCGCTGGCCAAGCAGGTGCCGGCCTCGATCTTCTACCACCTCGTCTGCGCGCTCACGCAGTATCTGGACAGCACCGGGGAGGGGTAGGCGCGACAGCCGCGTCATCCCTTGGCTGCGCGGTCCTGGCAGAGAAGCACGGCTGCGGGCGGAGAACCCGGCCCCGGCATAGAGGCGCCGATGCGTCGACGCCTTGGTGGTGTTGTCTCCGCCGTCATCCCGGAAGCGGCCCGAGCGGAGCGGAGGCGGCTGTCCGGGACCATTCCGTGACAGCGCCGGACTGATACCAACCTTTCCGCTCTTGGCTTTAACGTTCCGGGGCGGATTCCGGGGTTTTCCCGGGCTGCGCTCCGGTCGCCCGGAATGACGCAACCCACTCCGGTTTGCGAAGCAAAACCGGAGTGGGGTCGATTTCACATAAGATGACCTTCGATCGCCTGACGGCGGAGACGTTGAGCCTCAATAGGGGCTCGCGACGTCTCCGGTCTCGACATAGACGGACTTGACCTGCGAATAGTGGCCGAGCGCCTCCAGCGCGTTCTCGCGGCCGATGCCGGACTGCTTGTAGCCGCCGAAAGGCATTTCCACCGGGGTCAGGTTGTAGGCGTTGATCCAGCAGGTGCCGGCCTGCAATTCCGAAATGACCCGGTGCGCGCGCGGCAAATCGCGCGTGAACACGCCGGCGGCCAGACCGAATTCCGTGCGGTTGGCGCGCTCGACCACTTCGTCCTCATGCTCGAAGGAAAGCACGCTCATCACCGGCCCGAAGATTTCCTCGCGGGCGATTCGCATGTCGTCCTTCACGCCGGTGAAGACGGTGGGTTCCACGAAGCAGCCGCCGTCGAAGCCCTGCAAGGCGGGCACGTTGCCGCCGCAGGCCAGATGCGCGCCTTCTTCCCGGCCGATCCTGATGTAATCGACCACCTTGTCGCGCTGCGCCCTGTTGACCAGCGGCCCCATCTGCGTCTCGGGATCGAGCGGATCGCCGATGCGGATTTTCTTGGTGCGCTCGACGAGACGCTCCACGAAGCGGTCGTGCAGGCCCTTCTGCACGAACACGCGGGTGCCGTTGGAGCAGATCTGGCCGGTGGAGTAGAAATTGCCGAGCATCGCCCCGCCGATGGCGTTTTCGAGGTCGGCGTCGTCGAACACGACCAGCGCCGACTTGCCGCCGAGCTCCATCGTGGCGTGCTTCATCTTCGAGCCGGCGAGCGACAGCACCTTGCGGCCGGTCGGCACCGAGCCGGTGACGGAAACCTTGGCCACCGCATCGTGTTCGACCAGCGCGCCGCCGACGTCGCCATAGCCCTGCACGACGTTGAACAGCCCGTCCGGCAGACCTGCCTCGGTGTAGATCTCGGCCAGCGCAAGTGCGGAAAGCGGCGTGTTCTCCGACGGCTTGAACACCATGGCGTTGCCCATGGCGAGCGCCGGGGCGGACTTCCAGCCGGCGATCTGGATCGGATAGTTCCAGGCGCCTATGCCCACGCACACGCCCAGCGCCTCGCGCCGCGTATAGGCGAAGGGCCCGCCGAGATCGATGAAGTCGCCATTGTAGGCGCCGATGGCGCCCGCGAAATATTCCAGGCAGTCGGCGGCGGAGGGCGCGTCGGCCACCAGCGTTTCCTGGATCGCCTTGCCGGTGTCGAGCGTTTCCAGCCGCGCAAGCTCGTCGTTGCGGGCGCGCAGCAGGTCGGCGGCGCGGCGCAGGATGCGCCCGCGCTCCACCGGCTTCAGCCGCGCCCAGGCGCCCTGCGCGGCGCGCGCGGCCTCGACCGCCAGTTCCACGACGTTGGGCGTGGCCGAATGCAGCGTGGCGATGGTCTCGCCGGTCGCGGGGTAGATCACGGGCAGCGGCGCGCCCTGCTCGTCCTCGACGAAGCGGCCGTTGATGTAATGCGATGCCTTGGGCTGGGCTTTCATGAGAAGATCCCGGGTCTGGTGAAGTTGGATGATATCATACCCCCCTCTGGCCTGCCGGCAGAGGGGTGGCAAACGCGCTACCTGTCGCTCGCCTGCCAGCGCGGAGCTTTACCCTCCCCTTGTGGGGAGGGTCGGCGAAGACATCGAGCCGGCGAGATGTTTAAGCCGGGGTGGGGGTGGAAGCCAAGTCTGCACGAACAACCCCCACCCCGTCTTGCAATTTCCGCGTCGCTCCAATTGCGCGCCGACCCTCCCCACAAGGGGGAGGGTAGAACCGCTGCTCACCGGTCGCTCGTCTGCCAGCGCGGGTTGATCCAGGGCTCCTGGTTGGACGGCGCGAGCGGCGTGCGGCCGAGGATGTGGTCGGACGCCTTTTCGCCGGTCATGATCGACGGGCCGTTCAGATTGCCGTTGGTGACGCGCGGGAAGATCGAGGAATCGGCCACGCGCAAGCCGTCCACGCCGATCACCCGGCATTCGGGATCGACCACGGCCGTCGCGTCGTCCTTGCGGCCCATGCGGCAGGTGCCGCAGGGATGGAAGGCGCTTTCGACGTGATTGCGGATGAATCCGTCCAGTTCGGCGTCGCTCTGCACGCTTCGGCCGGGCGAAATCTCCTCGCCGCGATAGGGATCGAACGCCGCCTGGCCGAAGATCTCGCGGGTCAGGCGGATGCAGTGGCGGAAGTCGCTCCAGTCGTCCGGATGCGACATGTAGTTGAAGCGGATGACGGGCTTGTCCTTCGGGTCGGGCGAGCGCAGCGTCACCGAACCGCGCGACTTCGACCGCATCGGCCCGACATGCGCCTGGAAGCCGTGCGATTTCGCGGCCGACTTGCCGTCATAGCGCACGGCGGCCGGGATGAAATGATATTGGATATCAGGATAATCGACGCCCGCCCTGGAGCGAACGAAGGCTGCCGCCTCGAAATGGTTGGTGGCGCCGAGCCCGGTCTTGAAAAACATCCAGCGCGCGCCGATCAGCGCCTTGGAGAAGGGGTTGAGCACGGAATTGAGCGTGATGGGCCTGGTCGCTTCCTGCTGGATGTAAAGCTCCAGATGGTCCTGCAGGTTGGCGCCCACCCCCGGCCGGTCGGCGACCACGGCGATGCCGTTGTCCTTCAGGTGCCGCGCCGGTCCGATGCCGGACATCATCAGCAGCTTCGGCGAGTTGATGGAGGAGGCGGCGACGATCACCTCGCGGCGCGCCCTGATCACCTGGACCTGTCCGCGCGCCTCGATCTCGACGCCCGCCGCGCGTTGATTCTCGATCACCACGCGCCGCGCGAAGCCACTGATCAGCCTGACGTTCTGCCGCTTCAGCGCGGGCCGCAGATAGGCGTTGGCGACCGACCAGCGCCGCCCGTTGTGGATGGTCTGCTCCATCGGCCCGAAGCCTTCCTGCTTGGAGCCGTTATAGTCGTCGGTCAGCTCGAAGCCCGCCTGCCTGCCGGCCTCGACGAAGGCGGCGTAGAGCGGGTTCGTGCGTGGCCCGCGCTGGACATGCAGCGGGCCGCTGGCGCCGCGCCAGCCGTCCTCGCCGCCATGGGAGTTCTCCATGCGCTTGAAGTAGGGCAGCACGTCGGCATAGCTCCAGCCGGCCGCGCCCTGCTCGGCCCAGTGGTCGAAATCGTGGGCGTGGCCGCGCACATAGACCATGCCGTTGATCGAGGAGGAGCCGCCGATGACCTTGCCGCGCGGGGTGACCAGCACGCGCCCGCCCAGATGCGGCTCCGGCTCGCTGGAAAAGCCCCAGTCGTAGCGCGCCATGTTCATGGGGATCGACAGCGCCGAGGGCATCTGGATCAGCGGGCCGGCGTCCGTGCCGCCGAACTCGATGACGATGACCGAGTGCTTGCCGTCCTCCGACAGCCGGTAGGCCATGGCCGAGCCGGCCGAGCCGGAACCGATGATGACGAAATCCGCTTCCTGCATGCCTATTCGCCTCTCGGGAAACGCTTCTGCTCTTCGAGCACGTTGAGGTCCATGTGGTTGCGCATGTAGCGCTCTGATGCCTGCCGGAGCGGCTGGAAATCCCACGGGAAGTAGGAGCCGTTGCGCAGCGCCGGATAGACCACCCATCGCCGCGCCTGGCTCTGGCGCACCGCCTTGTCGAAACCGGCCATGTCCCAGCGCGCCCGCACCTTTTCCATGAAGCCGGCGACCAGCGCGGCATTGGCCGGATCGGCGGCCAGGTTGGTGAGTTCCAGCGGATCCGATTCCAGATCAAACAGTTGCGGCGGATCGATCTCGCAATGCACGAACTTGTATTTGCCGTCGCGGATCGCCACCAGCGGCGCATAGGAGCCTTCCGCGGCATATTCCATCAGCACCGGCGCGGTGCGCTTGCGGCCCTTAATAAGCGGCTTGAGCGATTCCCCGTCGGTCCACGGCATGATGCCGGCGATGTCGATGCCGGCGAGGTCGCAGAGCGTCGGGCAGATGTCGAGGTTGGAGGTTGGCGCCGCAATCAGGCCGGGCGCGACGCCGGGACCGGCGACCATCAGCGGCACGCGTGCCGAGCCTTCGTAGAAGCACATCTTGAACCACAGGCCGCGCTCGCCCAGCATGTCGCCATGGTCGGAGCAGAACAGGATGAGGGTGTCGTCCAGCATGCGGGTGCGCTCGAGCACCGAGATGAGTTCGCCCACCTTGTCGTCCAGATAGGAGATGTTGGCGAAATAGCCGCGGCGCGAGCGGCGCACCTGCTCGGGCGTGATGTCGAAGCTGTCGTAGTCGCTGGCGAGGTAGAGCCGCTGCGAATGCGGGTCCTGGCTTTCCTTCGCGATGAAGCCGATCTCGGGCTCCAGCTCGGGGCAGTCCTCGTAGAGGTCCCAGTATTTGCGCCGCGCGACGTAAGGATCGTGCGGATGGGTGAAGGAGACGGTCAGGCACCAGGGGCGGCGCTGCGGGTCCTGGGAAGCGCGCGCATGCTCGTAGAGCTTCTGCGCGGCGAGGAAGGCGACCTCGTCGTCATATTCCATCTGGTTGGAAATCTCGGCCACGCCCGCGCCGGTGACGGAGCCGAGATTGTGATACCACCAGTCGATGCGCTCGCCCGGCTTGCGGTAGTCCGGCGTCCAGCCGAAATCGGCCGGGTAGATGTCGGTCGTCAGCCGCTCCTCGAAGCCGTGCAACTGGTCGGGGCCGACGAAATGCATCTTGCCCGAAAGCGCGGTGTGATAGCCGGCGGCCCGCAAATGATGCGCGAAGGTCGGGATCGAGGAGGCGAATTCGGCGGCGTTGTCATAGACCTCGGTGCGCGACGGCAATTGCCCGCTCATGAAGGAGGCGCGGCCCGGCGCGCACAGCGGCGAGGCCGTGTAGTTGTTACGGAAGCGGGCCGAGCGGGCGGCCAGCGCCTTCAGGTTCGGCGCATGCAGGAAGTCGGCCGGGCCGTCCGGGAACAGCTTCCCGTTCAACTGGTCGACCATGACGATGAGGATGTTGGGGCGGGAGCTCATTGGTCCGCTTTCTGCTGTAGAAGCTTGGTTTCGAGATAGTCTTCGATCACCGAGATGGCGCTTGCCGCGTTCGGCGCGCCGTCCTTCAGCGCGCGGCGGATGTAGAAGCCATCGATCAGCGCCGCGATGCCTTCGGCCACGCGCTCGGCCTCGCCGCGGGCCATGACGCGCACGAGCCCGCTCATCAGGTTCGAATGCAGCCGCACCGCATAGATCCTGAGCAGGCGGCGCAGCGCCGGCGATCTCTGCGCCTCGACATAGAAGGCGAGCCATGCGGCGATGGTCTCGGCCTGGAACTGCTTGTCGGAGAAGTTCACCGCGATGACGGCCCTGACGCGCTCGAACGGGCCGGTCGCGTCGTGCAGCGCCGCGCGCGCGTCGGCGCCCAATTCCGACAGCAGATGGCGCATGGTGGCCTGCAGCAACTCGTCCTTCGCGCCGAAATAATGATGCGCCAGCGCCGGGGAAACGCCGGCGCGGCCGGCGATCTCCGACATGGTGACGTCGAGCGAGCCGCGTTCGCCGATCGCCGAGATCGTCGCGTCGATCAGCGCCCTGCGGCGCAGCGGTTCCATTCCGACTTTCGGCAATTTCCTTCTCCCTCGCGGCTAGTTTATTTTTTATTGACGCATCAATCAACAAAAATCGCACCAAAGCTTGTGCCAGCCCCGAACTGGCCTTTACGCGGCGCCGCGCGATGTCCATCTTGAGGGAAACGCCCGCGGGAGACGCGGGCGCGGCGGACCCGGCATCCGGGAAGCATCTGGAAGGAACGAGCCATGACCGCATGCATCGTCGGCTGGGCGCATTCGCGCTTCGGCAAGCTGGAAGGCGAGACGCTGGAAGGCATGATCACCAAGGTGGCGGCGGAAGCGCTGGACCATGCCGGCATCGGCGCTGAGGACGTGGACGAGATCGTGCTCGGCCATTTCAACGCCGGCTTCTCCCCGCAGGACTTCACCGCAAGCCTCGTGCTCCAGACCGACGATCGGCTGCGCTTCAAGCCGGCGACGCGCGTGGAGAACGCCTGCGCCACCGGTTCGGCGGCGGTGCGGCAGGGCATCCGCGCCCTGGAGTCCAACGCCGCCCGCGTCGTGCTGGTCGTCGGCGTCGAGCAGATGACCACCACGCCCGGTCCCGAGATCGGCAGGAACCTCCTGAAGGCGTCCTATCTGCCGGAGGACGGCGACACGCCGGCCGGCTTCGCGGGCGTCTTCGGCAAGATCGCGCAGGCCTATTTCCAGCGCCACGGCGACCAGTCCGACGCGCTGGCCATGATCGCGGCCAAGAACCACAGGAACGGCGTCGAGAACCCCTATGCGCAGATGCGCAAGGATCTCGGCTTCGACTTCTGCCGGCAGGAGAGCGAGAAGAACCCCTATGTCGCCGGGCCGCTGAAGCGGACCGACTGCTCGCTGGTTTCCGACGGCGCCGCCGCGCTGGTGCTGGCCGACGCCGACACCGCCCTGCGCATGCGCCGCGCCGTCGCCTTCCGCGCCAACGAGCACGTGCAGGACTTTTTGCCGATGTCGAAGCGCGACATTCTCTTGTTCGAGGGCTGCGAACAGGCCTGGGAGCGCGCCTTGAGGAAGGCCGGCGTGACGCTGGCCGACCTGTCCTTCGTCGAGACGCATGACTGTTTCACCATCGCGGAACTCATCGAATATGAGGCGATGGGACTGGCCAGGCGCGGCGAGGGCGCGAATCTTGCCATGGAAGGCTATACGGCCAAGGACGGCAAGCTGCCGGTCAATCCGTCCGGCGGGCTGAAGTCCAAGGGCCATCCCATCGGCGCGACCGGCGTGTCCATGCATGTGCTGAGCGCGATGCAGCTTGTCGGCGAGGCGGGTGGCATGCAGGTGCCGGGCGCCAGGCTCGGCGGCGTCTTCAACATGGGCGGCGCGGCGGTGGCCAACTACGTGTCGATCCTGGATCGAATCCGCTGACGTTTTATCCTTTCCCTTGCGGGGAGGGTCGAGCCGCAAGGCGGATCGGCTCGGGCGTTTCCGCCCGAATACCTTTACCTTGCCGCCGGCGCCGCGAGGCAATAGGACTTTGCCGTGACAGCAGGGGGTGAGACATGAATCCGGTTCTGGTCGAGGTGCTGCGCGGCGCCATGGTCGAAAGCGCCCATCGCGGCGCGGTGTCGGTCTATGATGGTGATGGCAAAGCCGTGTGGGAGATCGGCGACACGAACCGCCCGGTCTTTCCGCGCTCGGCGGTCAAGGCCATCCAGGCGCTGCCGCTGATCGAGACGGGCGCGGCCGACGCCTACGGCTTCGGCAATCGCGAACTGGCGCTGGCCTGCGCCTCCCATTCCGGCGAGCCGGAACATGTCGAACTGGCCCGTGCCATGCTGGCCAGGGCCGGACTGGACGAAACGGCGCTGGAATGCGGCGCGCACTGGCCGACCAGCGAGGCCGCGACCATTGCGCTGGCCGGCGCAGGCGGGCGGCCGAACCAGTTGCACAACAACTGCTCGGGCAAGCATTCCGGCTTTCTTTGCACCTGTTGCCACGCCGGCATCGACCATCGCGGCTATGTCGGGGCCGGACATGCCTCGCAGGAAATGGTGCGCGAGGCCATGGTTGCGGTGACGGGCGCCGCGCATGGCGAGGAAAACCGCGGCATCGATGGCTGTTCGATCCCCACCTACGCCGTGCCGCTGAAGAACCTCGCGCACGGCTTCGCCCGCATGGCGACCGGCGCGCGTCTCGGCCCCGAGCGGGCCAGCGCGGCGAAGCGCCTGCTGTCTGCCTGCATGGCCGAGCCCTTTCTCGTCGCCGGCACCGGGCGCGGCGACGTGCCCCTGATGCAGGCCGCTCCCGGCCGGATTTTCGTCAAGGTCGGCGCCGAGGGTGTCTATTGCGCGGCTTTGCCGGAGCTTGGGCTCGGCATTGCGCTGAAATGCGACGACGGCGAGATCCGCGCCGCCGAGGTGATGATCGCGGCCGTGCTGGCGAAGCTGCTGGGGAAGGACGACGCGGCTGCGAAGCTGACCGGGCTTGCCAACCCGACCCTTCGCAACCGCATGGACAGGCATGTCGGCGCGCTGCGGCCGACGGCGGCGCTCGCCTGATTCCAGCACTTCAGCCCGCGCGGTTGCGTTCGACCGTCAGATGCCGGTAGCCGGCGTTGCCGATCTGCGCCAGATCGCCCGTCACCGGGTCGGCCCAGCGCTGGCCGATGATCGCGCCCTTTTCGGCGTCCTCGATGATGTTGTCGGCGATGATCGTCGCGCCCGCGCCTTCCACCACCGACACGGCGATGCCGGTGCCCGCCTTGCGGATGATGTTGCCGGTGGCCACGACATTGCGCAGATAGGGGCCCCAGCCGAGTTGCAGCCCGGAAAGCGGCGCGTTTTCCACGACGTTGCCGGACACGGTGGTGTCGGCCTCCACGCTGATGCCGGTGCCGAAGCCGCCGTTTTCGGCCGGGTATGGGCCGGTCGTCGACATGTTGCGCACGATGTTGCCCGAGCAGACGGCCATGCGCCCGCCTTCGTTGAAGTTGACGATGGAGATGCCGTTGGCCGCGCCGTCCACGATATTGGCCGAGATGATCGCGCCCTCGAAGGCGAATTCGGAATAGAGCCCGGTCTCGCCCGAGCGCAGGCAGGTGTTGCCGCTGATCTGCAGGTTGCTGGCGCTGTTGGCGCGGATCGCCGAGAAGGCGCAATCGGCGACGACGTTGCCGGAAACGACCACGCCGCCGGCGCGAAAGGCGTTGATGCCGTTGCCGTTCTGTCCGGTGCCGCCGGACTTCGCCATGATGCGCGCGATGCGGTTGCCGGTGACCATGGTGCCGTCTTCGCCCGTTTCCCGGCGGTGCACCAATATGCCGCCATTGCCGCAATCCGAGATATTGTTGCCGGCGATCGTCAGGCCGGCCGCGTCCACCGACCAGATGCCGGCGTCGCCGATGCCCGAGAGCGTGCAGCGCTCGATCCGTCCGGCCACCCGCTCGAGCCTGAGCCCGTTGCCGGCGCTGCCGGCGACGCGGCAATCGTCCATGGCGAGACGGCCGACGGCGGCGAGGTCGAGCAGGCCTTGCGCGTCTCCTTCCATCGGCAGCTTGCCGCCGTCGAATGTCAGGCCCGAGAGCTCGATATGGTCGGCGCTCGCAGCCCGCATCAGGTGGCCCGCGCCGCCGAGCAGGATGCGCGTCGCGCCCGGCACGCCCGAAAGCCGCACCCTTGCCGGAAGCGGGATGTTCGAAACCACATAGGTGCCGGGCGGCAGAAACAGCGGCTGGTCGCCTTCCGCCGCCCTGCGCAGCATGCGCTCGAACGCCTTGCTCTGGTCGTCGGTCGCGTCGGGCCGCACGCCCAGTTCCGTGGCGTCGCGCAAGCCGCGCAGCGCGGCGAGTTCGAGGCCGGCCGGCTGGCTTGCCGCCGCGCGGCCGAGCGACAGGCCCATGAAGCCGGCGGTGCCTGCGAGAAGTTTGCGTCTGTTCAGCATCGGGAACCGATTTCCCATGTTATGGTTTGTCATAGCACGGACCACGCCGCCGGGTGCGCGGATATGCGCATCCGCCCGTGGCTTGTGATGCCACTTTTCCTTTTCTAGGTTCAGGTCCATGAGCAGAGCATTCACGCGCGAAGAAGACAGCGAAAACGCCATCGCCGGCATCGGCGAACGGCCGGTCAGCCAACATCGCAACCTTGTCACGCCGACGGGACTCGCCCGGATCGAGGCCGAGCTTGCCGGCCTGCGCGAGGCACTCGCCAGGGCGGAATCCGAAGGCGACCGCGAGCGCATCGCCATGATCTCGCGCGACCTTCGCTATTGGAACGCCCGCCGCGAAAGCGCGGAGCTTTCCGTGCCGGAGGACGGCAGCGACGTGGTGCGCTTCGGCATGACGGTGGAACTGGAGGCCGAGGACGGCAGCGCCGCGACCTGGCGCATCGTCGGCGAGGACGAGGCCGACCCGGCGCAGGGCACGATCTCGCACGTCTCGCCCATGGCGAGGGCCCTGTTCGGACGTTCCAGCGGCGACGCGGTGAGCGTCAACGGCAAGGAATGGGAGATCGTCGGTCTAAAGTGAGGTGCTTCAGGCTTCGACCGGCGCGGTGTGATCGCGAAAGAAAGCCGCCGCTCCCTCCTCGTCGATCTCGCCTGCGGCCACGCCCATGACGAATTCGTAGACCGTGCCGTTGTCTGCCGTCAGCGTGTGGCCATTGATCAGAAGGAAGGCGCCGGCCGCCACGATGGCGGTCCGCTTGTTGCCGTCCACGAAAGCATGATTCCTGGCGATGCCGAAGACATAAGCGGCCGCAAGTTCATGGATCGTCGGTTCGCCATAGGCGGCCTTGTTCTCGGCGCGGGCGAGGGCCGATTCGAGGGCGTTTTCGTCCCTTAGCCCATGTGCTCCGCCATGCCGCCGCAATTGCTCGGCGTGCATGGCCTCCACCGCGCGGCGGATCAGAAACTGCCAGGTCATTCGGCAAGCTTCTGCAGCGCGACCTTGTACTTGTCCATGATCTCGCGGGCGGCTTTCATCTGCTGCTCGAAGCTGTCGTCGACGGGTTCCAGAGTGAGACCATTCGCCGTTTCGATGATCGCCAACTGGTCTCCGGCTTTGACATGCAGGCGCTCAAGCAGTTCCTTCGGCAGGATGACGCCTTCCGAATTGCCGATCTTGCGCACGACCGTGTTCATAACCATGCTCCATGTTAGAACATGTCTTATAACATCGGCGCGCACATGTTGCAACGAGGATTATAACAGGCTTGTGCCCTAGGCCAGCAGCCGTTCCATCAGCCGCTCCGCCGCTTCCGGGATCACGGTGCCGGGCGGGAAGATGTCGGTCGCGCCTGCCTTGCGCACCGCCTCGAAATCCTGCGGCGGGATGACGCCGCCGGCCACGATCAGGATGTCGTCGCGGCCGAGCTTCTTCAGCGCCTGCTTCAGTTCCGGGATCATCGTCAGATGCCCGGCGGTGAGCGAGGACGCGCCGACGATGTGCACGTCGTTGTCCACCGCCAGCCTGGCGATCTCTTCGGGCGTCTGGAACATGGCGCCGACCGTCACGTCGAACCCCAGGTCGGCGAAGGCGGTGGCGATCACCTTCTGGCCACGGTCATGGCCGTCCTGGCCCATCTTGGCGATCAGGATGCGCGGCTTGCCGCCCGTCTTCTTCTCGAAGGCAGCCAGTTTCTCCTCGAGCCGTCCGACCCCGGGATTCTCGCCCAGTTCCTTGCGGTAGACGCCTGAAATGGTCTGGATCGAGGCCACATGGCGGCCGAACGTCTTCTCCAGCGCCAGCGAGATTTCGCCGACGGTGGCCTTGGCCCGTGCCGCGCGGATGGCGAATTCGAGCAGGTTGTCGTCGCGCTGCGCCGCCCTGGTCAGCGCGTCGAGCGCGCTTTCCACGGCGGACACGTCGCGGGTGCCCTTGAGCTGCTGCAGCTTCGACAATTGCCGGGCGCGCACCTCGGCGTTGTCGATCTTCAGCACGTCCACCTCGATGTCGCGCCCGGGGCGATAGGCGTTGACGCCCACCAGCATCTGCTCGCCCGAATCGATGCGCGCCTGCGTGCGCGCCGCCGCTTCCTCTATGCGCAGCTTGGGAATGCCCTTTTCGACGGCGGCCGCCATGCCGCCCAGCTTTTCGATCTCCTCGACATGCGCCATGGCGCGCGCGGCGAGGTCGTGCGTCAGCCGCTCGACATAGGCCGAGCCGCCCCAGGGATCGATGATACGGGTGGTGCCGCTTTCCTTCTGCAGCACGATCTGCGTGTTGCGGGCGATGCGCGCCGAATGGTCGGTGGGCAGCGCCAGCGCCTCGTCGAAGGAATTGGTGTGCAGCGACTGCGTGTGACCCTGCGTGGCCGCCATCGCCTCGATCATGGTGCGCATGATGTTGTTGTAGGGGTCCTGCGCCGTCAGCGACCAGCCGGAGGTCTGCGAATGGGTGCGCAGCGACAGCGAGCGCTGGTCCTTCGGCGAAAAATTCTTCTGCATGAGCTGCGACCAGATCAGCCGCGCGGCGCGCAGCTTGGCCACTTCCATGAAGAAGTTCATGCCGATGGCCCAGAAGAAGGAGAGGCGCGGCGCGAACTTGTCGATGTCGAGGCCCGCCGCCACCCCGGCGCGGGCATATTCGATGCCGTCGGCGATGGTGTAGGCGAGTTCGAGGTCCGCCGTCGCCCCCGCTTCCTGCATGTGGTAGCCGGAAATCGAGATGGAGTTGAACTTCGGCATGTTGCGCGAGGTGTAGGAGAAGATGTCCGACACGATCCGCATCGAGGGCCTGGGCGGGTAGATATAGGTGTTGCGGACCATGAACTCCTTGAGGATGTCGTTCTGGATGGTCCCGGCGAGGTCCTTCTGCGCCACGCCCTGTTCCTCGGCCGCCACGATGTAGAGCGCCAGGATCGGCAGCACCGCGCCGTTCATGGTCATGGAGACGGTCATCTCGTCGAGCGGAATGCCGTCGAAGAGCTGGCGCATGTCGAGGATGGAATCGATCGCCACGCCGGCCATGCCGACATCGCCCGCCACGCGCGGATGGTCGCTGTCATAGCCGCGATGGGTGGCGAGGTCGAAGGCGATCGAAAGGCCCTTCTGGCCGGCGGCGAGGTTGCGCCGATAGAAGGCGTTCGATTCCTCGGCCGTGGAAAATCCCGCATATTGCCGGATCGTCCAGGGTTGCTGCACATACATGGTGGGGTAGGGGCCGCGCAGGAAGGGCGCCATGCCCGGCCAAGTCTCGAGGTTCGGAAGGCCGGTAAGGTCCGCCTCGCCGTAGAGGCGCTTGACCTCGATGCCTTCCGGGGTCTTCCACGTTCCGGCGGCCGTTTCGGGCGCCATATGCGCCGCCGACCACGCCATGCGGCTGAAATCGGGGATCATCAGGCGTCTCCCGCAACCAACTCGTCGAGCCGTACAGGCCGCATCGTCTCGCAGAACACCACGCCTTCGGTCGGGTCGGGCCGCCGCTCGGCCGCCAGCGTTTCGACCGGCGCTTCCGTTTTCAGGGGATGCAGGGTCGTGCCGACGATGACGCGCCTGCCCGAGCGGTAGGCTTGCGCCCGCTCCTCGCGCGCCGCCTTGACGCGACGCTGGATGTGCCCGTCGCGCAGGCTGGCCAGCACGCCGCCTTCCTGTTCGATCCGGCCGAACTCGCGCCATGCCGCCTCGCACAGCCCCTCCGTCAGGGCTTCCACGCCGCCGGCGCCGAAGGCCGGATCGGCAACGTGGTCGAGATGGCTTTCGCGCGCCATCACCAGTTGCGTGTTGCGCGCGACGCGGCGGGCGAAGCCGGCCGGCAGCCCGTGCGCGACGGTGTGCGGCAGCACGGCGATGGAATCGGCGCCGCCGACGGCGGCGGCGAAGCCGGCGATGGTGGTGCGCAAGATATTGGTCTCGGGGTCCTTCGCCGCCATCATGCGATAGGAGGTCTCGGCGTGGACATAGGTGGGCGAGGGCGGGATGGAGCAGGCCTCCAGCACGCGCGCCCAAAGCCGGCGCAGCGCCCTGATCTTGGCGATGGACACGAACTGGTCCTGGTCGACGCTCAGCGCGAAGCCGATATGCGGCGCGGCATAGATCAGCGCCTGCCGGGCCGTTTCGAACAGTTTGAGATAGAAGGCGGCCGAAGCCAGCATGATGCCCAGTTCCTGCGCCTCGGTGGCGCCGGCATTATGGTAGACGCGGCCGTCGGCCTCGAGCAGGGTGCCCGGCACGCCCATGGCGAAGAAATGCGCCAGAGACTGCGGCATCGAGGCTTCCAGCGCCTCGATCGACATGCGCAGCCGTCCCGTGCCGGCGAAGATCGCCGCCGGGTCGATGCCGAAGGACAGGCTGAGCCGCGCCGGATCGACGCGCCGGCTGCCGATCAGCCCGACCAGCCAGTCGGCCATGGGCCGGCTCCAGGGGTGCACGTCGATGCGCAGATGGGTCTGGTTGAGCGGCACGTCCTTGAGCAGCCGCTCCAGCGTCGCCGCCTCCGTCGGCAGCCCGTAGCCGAAGGCGTTGGGCGCGCCCTGGAACACCAGCGACAGGCCGGTGGCGCCCTGCGCCAGGTCTTCCGCCACCTGGGCGGCGGCGCGCTCCACGTCTGTGTCGTCGATGCGCTGGCTGACGATCCAGGGCTGGCCGGGATTCGCCCTGAGGCTGTGGCCGCGACCCTGCGCGCGCTCGTAGAGCGGTTCGATGCGCAGGCCGTCGTCGGTATGGGAAACCAGCTTGTCCTCGAAGGAGGCGCCCGCCAGCGCCTTCTCGGCCAGCGCGAGCCATTTCGCCCGCCCGGCATCATCGGTCGCGCTGCTCTTGTCCTCGGTTTTGCTCAAGGCTTCGGCCTCATTGCATAGTCTCCCTTGGCGGCCGCACCAGCCTTGGGAAGACACTCTAAGGGCCCTTCGTCCATACCGCAATGCAACAGAAGTGGCGCTCGCCAACTTGCGGCATCGATTTCGCGGCGGCATTCTGTAGCTGCAACCATTCCAGGTTGAGCAGATTACAGAACAGGTTTGTGGAGACATCAGGACCGATGGCCGACGACGCGAGCATTTTCCTTGGCGCCAGCCGCAAACCGGACGACAGCTACCAGCGCCCGGAGAAGTTGCTGCTGAAATACGGCAACCGGCACGGTCTCGTCACCGGCGCCACCGGCACCGGCAAGACGGTTTCGCTGCAGATCATGGCCGAGGGGTTCTCGGATGCCGGCGTGCCGGTGTTCTGCGCCGACGTGAAGGGCGACCTGTCCGGCATCGCCATGAAGGGCGCCGCACAGGATTTCCTGCTGAAGCGCGCCGAGCAGGTGAAACTCACGCCCTATGATTTCCAGGACTTCCCGGTGATCTTCTGGGACCTGTTCGGCGAGCAGGGGCATCCCATCCGGGCCACGGTGTCGGAAATGGGGCCGCTGCTCCTGTCGCGGCTGATGAACCTGACCGAAGCGCAGGAAGGCGTCATGAACATCGCCTTCCGCATCGCCGACGAGGACGGGCTCCTGCTCCTCGACATGAAGGATTTGCAGGCGCTGCTCGCCCACATCGCCGAGCGCGCGACCGAGATCGCGGCGCGCTACGGCAATGTGACGAAGCAGTCCGTCGGCGCCATCCAGCGTTCGCTGCTGATCCTGGAGCAGCAGGGCGGCGCGCATTTCTTCGGCGAGCCGGCCCTGCGCATCAACGATCTGATGCGCACCGCGCGCGACGGGCGCGGCGCCATCAACGTGCTGGCGGCCGACAGGCTGATGAACAATCCGCGCCTCTACGCCACCTTCCTTCTGTGGCTGATGTCGGAACTGTTCGAGCAGCTGCCCGAGGTGGGCGATCCCGAAAAGCCGAAACTGGTGTTCTTCTTCGACGAGGCGCATCTGCTGTTCGACGACGCGCCCAAGGCGCTGGTCGAGCGGGTCGAGCAGGTGGTGCGGCTGATTCGCTCCAAGGGCGTCGGCGTCTATTTCGTCACCCAGAACCCGCTGGACGTGCCCGAAACCGTGCTCGCCCAGCTCGGCAACCGCGTGCAGCACGCGCTGCGCGCCTATACGCCGCGCGAGCAGAAGGCGGTGCGCACCGCCGCCGAGACCTTCCGGCCCAACCCCGATTTCGACTGCGCCAAGGCCATCACCCAGCTCGCCACCGGCGAGGCGCTGGTTTCGACGCTGGAGGAAAAGGGCGTGCCCTCCATGGTGCAGCGCACGCTGATGCGCCCGCCATTCTCGCGCATCGGGCCGATCACGCCGCAGGAGCGCGGCCAGGTCATGGCGCAAAGCCCGGTGGCCGGCCAGTACGACCAGGCGATCGACCGCGAATCGGCTTTCGAGATGCTGCAGAAGAAGGCCTCGGAAGCTCAGGCCGGGGCGCAGGGCGGATCGGGCTGGACCTTGCCGGATTTCGGCGGCGGCTCCAGGGGCGGCCGCTCCTCCAACCGCCAGACCGTGACCGAAGCCGCGATCAAGTCGGTCGTGCGCTCGGTCGGCTCCTCGCTCGGCCGCGCCATCGTGCGCGGTATCCTCGGCGGTTTTTCGCGCGGGCGCTGACCGCGAGCAGGTCCTTGCAACGAGGGGAAGGGCGCTCGATCGGAGCGGAGCGCCCTTCAGTTTCTGGTCAGAACCAGGAATCGTCCTGCGAAGAATCCGGCACGCCGGCATCCATGGGGATGGCCTTGTGGTAGCCCTGCGCGGCCACCGGCTCGCCGAGCCCGGACGTCACCAGCACCGGCGTCTTGTTGGGCACGCGGTCGTAGAGGTCGATGATGTCCTGGTTCAGCAGGCGCACGCAGCCCGAGGACACGGACTTGCCGATCGAACTCCATTCCGGCGAGCCATGCAGGCGATAGAGCGTGTCCTGGCCGTTCTCGAACAGGTAGAGCGCGCGCGCGCCAAGCGGGTTCATCAGTCCGGGCGGCATGCCGCCGTTGCGCACGCTGTATTTTTCAAGCTCGGGCTGGCGCGCCACCATCTCGTCCGGCGGGGTCCATTTCGGCCACTTCTTCTTCCATTGCACCACCGCGTTGCCGGACCATTCGAAGCCGGCACGGCCGAGGCCGACGCCGTAGCGCAGCGCCTGGCCGTTACCCTGCACCAGATAGAGGTGATGGCCGGTGGTGTCGACGACGATCGATCCGGGCTTCGCGCCGGTCGGGTCCTGCACATATTGCCGCAGGAACTCCTTCTTGATCTTGCGCCACGGCACGGCGGGGATCTCGAAGCCTTCGTCGGTCACCGGCCCGTAGATGGTGTCGTAATCCATCATGTCCGGTTCGGGCGCGGGCGGCGGACCGTAGTCCACGGGCGGCTGGCTTCGGATGGTGGTGCAGGCGGAAACGGCGACCGAAGCCGCGCCGAGGGCCGCGAAATTGAGCAGGCCGCGGCGGTTCAGGCGGGAGGAAAAGGGCGGATGCTTGGACATGTGGGGACTTTTCTCGGACGGGAGATCGAAACGAAAACGCGGAAAGTCGCGTCTCCGCTATAACGGCGTAGGGCGATAGGCGTTGCCGATTTTGGCCTTAAAGTGGACAAACAAAGGCGGGGCCGTGATGCTTTTGCCACTGTTGCCATTATGCAACTGTCCCTTTCCGGCCCGTCAGCCGCTCGTCAGCCGCCTGTCAGCCGCCTGTCAGCCGCTCGTCAGCAGCCCTTCCAGCGAGGGCAGGATCAGGTTCGGCGGCAGGTCGCCATATTCGTCCGGCTGGGCCGTGCGGTTGATCCAGACCGTGCGGAAACCCGCCTTCGTGGCCCCAGCCACGTCCCAGCGGTTGGACGACTGGAAGGAAACCGCCTCGGGATAGAGCCGCCATGAGGTGGCGACGAGGTCGTAGACCGCCGGATCGGTCTTGAAGCGCCGCACGGTGTCGACCGAGAACACGTCGTCGAGGATCTGGTCCAGCGCGGCCGACTTCACCGCCGATTGCAGCATCGCCGGCGAACCGTTGGACAGGATCGCCAGCCGCGCGCCGGAGGCCTTGAGCGCCTTCAGCACGGACGGCACCTCCGGATAGCAGTCCAGTTGCCAATAGGCTTCCAGCAGTTGCGTGCGCAGCGCGGGATCGACGGAAGGCACCTTGGCCAGCGCGAAATCCAGCGACTGCTCGGTCAGCTGCCAGAAATCGGCATAGGCGCCCATCATGGACCTGACCCAGGAATATTCGAGCTGCTTGGCGCGCCAGATCTCCGACAGGAACTGGCCGTCGGGACCGATGGCGCCGGCATGGCGGCGCACCGCGGCGTGCACGTCGAACAGGGTGCCGTAGGCGTCGAAGACATAGGCTGCGTGTTGCATGGCGCAAGTTTTGGAGCCTGACCGCCCCGCGTGCAAGCGGCGATTGTCCGCGAATTGGTCGCTGGACCAACAAATCCGCCATGCGCAGGTTGACGCATCGCGCTAAACCATTGTCCAATGAATGGAATTTCCCGGATTTTGAATCGGAACGGATCGGAAAGATGACACTGGCGGCGGCCGCGCAATCGGCGACATGGACCTATGTGGACGGCGACTGGTACGAGGGCAATGTCGCCCTGATCGGACCGCGCAGCCATGCCATGTGGCTGGGCTCGACCGTGTTCGACGGCGCCCGCTGGTTCGAGGGCGTCGCGCCCGACCTCGATCTTCATTGCGCGCGGGTGAACGCGTCCGCGCTGGCGCTCGGGCTCCACCCCACGATGGCCGCGCAGGACATCGCCGCGCTGACCCTAGAAGGCCTGAAGCGATTCGACGGCCGCACGGCGGTCTATGTGCGGCCGATGTATTGGGCCGAGCATGGCGGCTATATGGGCGTGCCGGCCGATCCCGCCTCCACGCGCTTCTGCCTCTGCCTCTACGAATCGCCGATGCTTCCGCCCGAAGGCTTCTCGATCACCGTGTCGCCGTTCCGGCGCCCGACCATCGAGACCATGCCGACCAACGCCAAGGCCGGCTGCCTCTATCCGAACAACGGGCGCGCGATACTGGAAGCCAAGTCGCGCGGTTTCGACAACGCGCTGGTGCTCGACATGCTGGGCAACGTCGCCGAGACCGGCTCGTCCAACATCTTCATGGTCAAGGACGGCCATGTCTTCACCCCCGCCGCGAACGGCACGTTCCTGTCCGGCATCACGCGCTTGCGCACCATTTCGCTGCTCGGCGACTACGGCTTCCGCACCATCGAGAAGACGCTGTCGGTGCGCGACTTCCTGGAGGCGGACGAGATTTTCTCCACCGGCAACCATTCCAAGGTCGTGCCCGTCATCCGCATCGAGGATCGCGAACTTCAGCCCGGCCCGGTCGCACGCAAGGCGCGCGAGCTTTATTGGGAGTGGGCGCATTCGACTTCGCCGGTTTGAACCGGCACAATGCTTCCTTGGAGCCGTGAAACGCTCTAAAGGAACCGCGCGTCGCTGCCGGAGTTGTTGCCCCGGGACGACCCGGACCTATCTTAGACCGGTGACCACACCGGATTTCCATGAGGGAGTATGATCCATGGCTTTTGAATTGCCCGCTTTGCCGTACGACTACGAGGTGCTTCAGCCCTACATGTCGAAGGAGACGCTCGAGTATCACCACGACAAGCACCACAAGGCCTACGTGGACAACGGCAACAAGCTGGCCGCGGAGGCCGGCATCGACGCCAGCAACGCCAACATCGAACAGGTGGTGAAGGACTCCTTCGGCAAGAACGCCGGTCTGTTCAACAATGCCGCCCAGCACTACAACCACATCCATTTCTGGAAGTGGATGAAGAAGGGTGGCGGCGGCAACAAGCTGCCGGCCAAGCTGCAGAAGGCGATCGACAGCGACCTCGGCGGCTACGACAAGTTCAAGGCCGATTTCGCCAATGCCGGCGCGACCCAGTTCGGCTCGGGCTGGGCCTGGCTTTCGGTGAAGAACGGCAAGCTGGAAATCTCCAAGACCCCGAACGGCGAGAACCCGCTCGTCCATGGCGGCAAGCCGATCCTGGGCGTCGACGTCTGGGAACACTCCTATTACATCGACTACCGCAACGCGCGGCCGAAATATCTCGAAGCCTTCATCGATAATCTCATCAACTGGGATTACGTGCTGGAGATGTACGAGAAGGCCTCGGCCTGATCCTGCGCGGCTTCGCCGCGAAAGCCCCGGCTCGGCCGGGGCTTTTTTTGTGCGCGCTACGGTTATAAAATCTCGTTCACGCAACCGTGAGGAGAAAAGCGGGAATTTTTTCGCCACCTTTCTCGTTCACGTAACATTGATCATCCATACTCGTCTTTGTTCCCCCAACCATGGAGCCCTACGGAATGAGAAAGCTCATACTTGCCATCTCGGTGCTCGCGCTTGGCGCTTCGGTTGCCCAGGCAGACGTCGTCAAGGAGCGCGAGGCGCTGATGAAGGAGCGCGGCAAGCTGGTCGGCAGCCTCGCCAAGGTGGTGAAAGGTGAGCAGGAGTTCGACGCGGCCGCGGTGCTGACCGCGCTGAAGGCGCTCGAGGCGAACGCCGAAAAGACCGACATCGAAGCCCTGTTCCCGGCCGGCTCCGACACGGGCGACACCGAGGCTTCGCCCAAGATCTGGGAAGACATGAACGGCTTCAAGGCCGCGGAGGAAAAATATCTCCAGGCCACCAAGGCCGCGTCCGCGGCGGCTCCGGCCGACGTCGATGCGCTGAAGGCGCAGGTCGGCGCGATCGGCAAGAGCTGCGGCGGCTGCCATGAGACGTTCCGGCTGAAGAAGAGCTGATGCCCCTGGCGAAAAAGATCGGCCTCACCGTCGTTGTTCTGGCGGTGGCGGCCGGTGGCGCCGGGTGGGTGCTGTCGGCGCCGGCGAAGCTCGACGACGCGACGCTGGCCGAAATCAAGCCGGGCGACGCGGAGCGCGGCAGGCGCATCTTCTTTGCGGGCGGCTGCGCCTCCTGCCATGCCAAGCCGAAGGCCGAGGGCGACGAGCGCTTCAAGCTCGGCGGCGGCGTCGAACTGAAGACCGCCTTCGGCACCTTCGTCGCGCCCAACATCTCGCAGGACAAGCAGGACGGCATCGGCGCCTGGTCGGTCGGTGACCTCGCCAATGCCATGATGGCGGGCGTCTCGCCCACCGGCCAGCACCTCTATCCGGCCTTTCCCTATACGTCCTATGCGCGCATGAAGCCGGCGGACATCGCCGATCTCCATGCTTTCCTGAAGACGCTGCCGGCCGTGGCGGGCAAGGCTCCGGACCACCGGCTGGGCTTCCCCTTCAATATCCGCAGGGGGCTCGGCCTTTGGAAACTGCTCTATCTGGACCGCAAGCCCGTGGTCGATTTCCCGGCCGGCGCGCCTGAAACTGTCGAGGCCGGCAGGTATCTGGTCGAAGGTCCGGGCCATTGCGGCGAATGCCATACTCCGCGCGATTCCACCGGTGGCCTGAAGAAGCCCGAATGGCTTGCAGGCGCGGTGGCGGCCGAAGGCAGCGGCGTCGTGCCGAACATCACGCCGGGGCAGGGCGGCATAGGAAACTGGTCGGCCGGAGACATCGCCGGCTATCTGGAGACCGGCTTCACGCCGGAATTCGATACGGTGGGCGGCGCCATGGTCGACGTGCAGAAGAACATGGCGGAACTGACGCCGGAAGACCGCGCGGCGATCGCAGCCTATCTCAAGGCCGTGCCCGCGCATCCGAACGGCTACCCGGCGAAGAAACCGGCCACGAACTGACCGGGCATTTCATTGCTCGTCATCCCCGCCAGGAATGAGCGAAGCCGGAGATGGCGGGGAGTGGGCCCACGATAGAGCTATTGTGCTCTGCGTCACCCCCTCTGCCCGGCAGGGCAGAGGGGGGCGGCGGAGTACGGCCTCAACGATGATCGTCAAACGGATTTTCGCTATCGAACCGTCGTTTGCGTCCCGCCCGCCACCTTCAGCGCGAAGGCATAAGTGTAGGCGATCTCTTCCAGCCGCGAGAAGCGCCCCGAGGCGCCGGCGTGGCCCGAATCCATGTTGATGCGGAATAGGACCGGATTGCTGCCGGTCTTGAGTT
Organism: Mesorhizobium sp. SP-1A; assembly: GCF_032460275.1. Lineage (NCBI taxonomy): Bacteria > Pseudomonadati > Pseudomonadota > Alphaproteobacteria > Hyphomicrobiales > Phyllobacteriaceae > Mesorhizobium > Mesorhizobium sp. SP-1A. The sequence continues at coordinate 928,459 of NZ_JAVXZD010000001.1, forward strand.
CGCGCAGCCGCGCCGCCCATTTGGCCGGCTCCCAATAGGTCACGCGCGGATCCGTGAGGCCGGCGACGGCGAGGATCGGCGGGTAGTCCAGCGCGCCGACATTGTCGTAGGGCGAATAGGCCGCGATGGTGCGGTAATCGTCCGCCGAGGCGATCGGGTTGCCCCATTCGGGCCATTCCGGCGGCGTCAGCGGCAGCGTCGCGTCCAGCATGGTGGTCAGCACGTCCACGAAGGGCACCTCCGCGACGATGCCGCCGAAGGCCTCCGGCGCCATGTTGGCCACCGCGCCCATCAGCATGCCGCCGGCCGAGCCGCCCTGCGCCACGATGCGGTCATGCGCGGTATAGCCTTCCCTGACCAGGAAGCGCGCCACCGCGATGAAGTCCTTGAAGGTGTTCTCCTTCTTCGCCCGCTTGCCGTCCTCGTACCAGGCGTAGCCCTTGTCCTTGCCGCCGCGGATGTGGGCGATGGCATAGACGAAGCCGCGATCGACCAGCGACAGGCAATTGGTGTTGAAGGCCGCCGGAATGGTGATGCCGTAGGAGCCGTAGCCGTAGAGCAGGCATGGCGCCGAGCCGTCGAGCGGCGTGTCGGCGCGGTGGAGCAGCGACACCGGCACCAGTTCGCCGTCCGCGGCCGGCGCCATCAGCCTGCGGGTGACGTAGCGGTCCGGATCGTGGCCGGAGGGCACCTCCTGCGTCTTGAGCAGCCTGCGCTCGCGCGTGCGCATGTTGTAGTCGAAGAGCTGCGCCGGCGTGGTCATCGAGGAATAGGTGAAGCGCATCTCCTCCGTATCGTATTCGTAGGAGCCCGAAAGGCCGAGCGAGAACGCCTCCTCCTCGAAGGAGATGACATGCTCCTCGCCGCTCGCCCGCTCGCGCACGACGATGCGCGGCAGGCCGTCCCTGCGCTCCAGCCGCACCAGGAAATGCCTGAACGCCAGTATGGACAGGATCAGCCGTCCCGGCTCGTGCGGCACCAGTTCCTTCCAGTTGGCGCGTGCCGGATCGGAGGCCGGCGCGGTCATGATCTTGAAGTCCTTGGCGCCGTCGGCATTGGTCAGCACGAAGAAGACGTCGCCGCCTTCCTCGAGATCGTATTGCAGGCCGGTCTCGCGCGCCGCCACCAGCTTCGGCTCGGCGGAAGGGTCGGCCGCGCTGAGGATGCGGTATTCCGAGGTCTCGTGGTCGTTGATGCCGATCAGGATCCACTCGTTGGAGCGCGTGCCGCCGACATTCATGAAGAAGCCGGGATCGGTCTCCTCATAGACCAGCCTGTCCTTTGCCGGGTCGGTTCCGACGGCATGGAAGTACAGTTTCGACGGGCGGTGGTTGGGGTCGAGCCGAGTGTAGAAGAAACCGTCCGAATCCGCCGTCCATGCGCCCGAGCCGCCGGTGTCGGAAACCGTCTCGGCAAGGTCGCCGCCGTCCTCGAGGTTACGCACGCATAGCGTGTAGAATTCCGAGCCCTTGTCGTCGAACGCCCACAGCAGGCGGCGATGGTCGGGTGAATGGTCGATGCCGCCGAGGCGGAAATAGGCCTTGCCAGAGGCTTCCGCGTCGCCGTCCAGCAGGATCGCCTCCGCGCCGCCCTCGCGCGGGGTGCGGAAATAGCGCGGCTGCTCGCCGCCCAGCCGGAAGGACGAACCGTAGGCAAAAGGCCCGTCCTTCATCGGAACGGAGGAATCGTCCTCCTTGATGCGGCCCTTCATCTCGGAAAACAGCGTCTTTTGCAGGTCGGCGGTGTCGGCCATCAGCTCGGCCTGGTAGCGGTTCTCCGCCTCCAGATGCGCCCGGATCCGCGGATCGAGCACCGAGGGGTCGCGGAAGACCTCCTGCCAGTTGTCGGCCCGCAGCCACGCATAATCGTCGGTGCGGGTGACGCCGTGGTGCGTGTCCGAGGCCGGATGCCTGGCGGCCCGGGGAGCCTCTGCGGTAGGAAACGGCGCTGGTCTGGTCATCGGTCTTTCCGGATTGGGACGCTGGATGGCATGAATGAACATGGCCGGCGCTTCAGTTCAAGGCCGAAGCCTCGGTCCCGCCGCGCAACCCGGCTTCTCGCCGGCCGGGCCCCTGCCGGGCATCAACTATGCTTGCTGAAACTTCGATTATAGTGAAACGGGCCGCAGGTGATGCTTGGGTATCATAACGTTTAAGTTGTATGGCTTTTTAAGTTCCAGAATTGATAGGTCAATATATCTTCGGAAATGGTAATTCTAACCAACTGGTGAATTGACTTAACGATTAAGCAGGTTCATTAAATGCCGTGTGATACGAATCGTGGGCTTCAGACCCACTACAAAATCGCGCGATGTCCGTTCCATGAAGATCGGGCATGACAACCATAATCATCGTTGGGGCCTGAAAACCATGGAAGTCGCCGAAACACCTGCCAGAAACAGTGACATGCTGATCGAGCTTACCGCCGATGTGGTGGCAGCCTATGTCAGCAATAATCCGGTTCCCGTCGGAGAGCTGCCGAATCTCATCGCCGACGTGCATTCCGCCTTGGGCAGGGTGGGCGGCTCGACGGAGCAGCCCGCGGTCGACAAGCAGAAGCCTGCGGTCAACCCCAAGCGCTCCGTCCACGACGAATATATCGTCTGCCTTGAGGACGGTAAGAAGTTCAAGTCGCTGAAGCGCCACCTGATGACGCACTACAATATGACGCCCGACCAGTATCGCGAGAAGTGGGGCCTGGACGCCAACTATCCGATGGTCGCGCCGAACTATGCCGCCGCGCGCTCGCAACTGGCCAAGAAGATGGGGCTCGGCCGCAAGCGCAAGACCCGCTGAGCCCGATCCGGCCTTTCAGGGTCCGACATTCGACGGCGCCTCAGGGCGCCGTTTGTGTTTTTGCTGTCGTTCCTGCGCCTGGGCATGGCGGCGCGAGGTTGTTTTGCCGCCGGCGGAACAGCCGGTTCCGCGCAGCCTGTCGAGGAACTGCTTGAGCGCGATGTGGCGGTTGAGATCGTAGCTCCAGTGGCGCCGCATCCCCTTGAGCCTTTCGCGCTCGATCACGCGCTCCACGCGGCGGATGAGATGCTCCCGCTGTTCGGCCGTCGTGTCCAGCGCCCGGTCGAGATCGATGCCGCAGGACAGGCTGGCCGCCGCGATCTGCCGGCTGTGCGCCGCCCATTCCTGTTTTTCCGTCCTGAAGGCGCTCGCTTCCTGTTCCAGTCGATGCATGGTCCGTCTCGTCTTTGCAAGGGATGAGACCGAACTATCGATCGCCCCGGCGGGGCGGGGAGCCAGCGGCAGGAAATTTTTCCCACGGCAAATAATAAACTCTGTGAAAACAATGGGTTGTAGAGAAACCGGTCGTCTGCAAGTTCTTTATTTGTTCACACATTGGGGCTTGGTGAATATAAGGAACATATTCCTAATTTGGAGGGCGTTCCGTGAAGGCATCCTGTCTCGAACCACCTGCCGGCCTGGCCGAAGATGCGGTGCATCCGCCCGACCGGTTCCGTCCGACCCCGAAGCGGCATGACGAGATCGCGCTGGAATTATGCGAGTGTCTGATCGACATCGTCGCGGCCGTGTTCTCGGTCTCCAGCAAGGAACTGCGCCGGGCCAGCAGGAGCTCAGCACCGGTCACGCGGGTGCGCCAGATCGCCATGTATGTCGCCCATGTCGTGCTGCGGTTGTCGCAGCGCGAGGTGGGAAACGGCTTCGGCCGCGACCGCACCACCGTCGTTCATGCCTGCCGGGTGATCGAGGACATGCGCGACGATCCCGAATTCGACCGGGTGGTTGCGATGGTGGAAGGCGTCGCCCAGGCGGCGTTTCGAGGGAGAATCGGGCTTTGAGGCGGCGGGACGGAGCGATTTCCATGGAAAACGGCCAGCGCGTGCTGCGCTTCCTGGCTTCGGGCCCGGCCTCGCTGCGCCCGGCCGCCGCCGGTGGCAGGCTTCTGCTGGAAGCGGAAGAACGCGGCGCGATCGCGATCGAAGAACACGTTCTGGAGAAGATGGTCGGGCAGGGCGTGGTGGTCAGGGCTTCGCACAGCGTCGCGCTGTCGGGGACCGGCGCCGCGCTGGCGCGGCGGCTGGCGTCTTCCATGGCCGGGCAGGGTGGGCGCGACCTGCAGCTGGTGACGGTGGAAGGCGGGGCCGGCCCCGCCGCAGCCCTGGCCAATCTGTCGGAATCGCCGCTCGCCCAGCTTATGCGCCGCAAGGGCAGGGACGGCCGGCCGTTCCTAGCGATCCGCGAGTTCGAGGCGGGCGAGCGCCTGCGCGCGGACTACACGCGCGGCCAGATCATGCCGCGGCTGGGGGCGAACTGGGTCGCCTCCGTGGCGTCCGGCCGCCGTGCCGACGGCGGCGGCATGGCCGAGCTTACGGACGCCGCGCTCGGTGCCCGCCGGCGCGTCGACAAGGCCATCGAGGCCGTCGGCCCGGAGCTTGCCGGCGTGCTGGTCGACGTCTGCTGCTTCCTGAAGGGCCTCGAACAGGTCGAGATGGAACGGGGCTGGCCGGTGCGCTCGCCCAAGATCGTGCTGAAGACGGCGCTGGGAGTGCTGGCGCGGCACTATTTCCCGCAGGAGAACTCGGCCCGCCGCGCGAAGCCGCTGCACTGGGGCGCCGAGGATTACCGACCCAGCATCTGCTGATCCCGGATTGCAGGCCGTCTGGCGTCAGGCGGTCTGCATCGCGGTTTCGGCGTCGCGGCGGATGCGCTTGACCATGGAGCGCAGGCCGTTGGCGCGCTGCGGCGAAAGATGTTCGTCGAGACCCAGCGCCTTCAATGTCTCCTCGGCGTCGGCCTTGAGGATTTCGCTGGCCCGCCTGCCGGAAAACAGCGCCAGCATCACCGCCACCAGCCCGCGCACGATATGCGCGTCCGAATCGCCCTGGAACGTCAGCACCGGGTCGCTGTCCTGCCCGATCGAGGTCGTCAGCCAGACCTGGCTGACGCAGCCGGGCACCTTGTTGGCCGGTATGCGCTCGTCGTCCGGGAAGGCGGGCAGCGCCTCGCCCAGCTCGATCAGATAGCGATAGCGGTCCTCCCACTCGTCGAGCAGGGAAAAGTCGTCGCGGATTGCCTCGATCGTCGCAGCCATGCCGCCGATATAGTCATGCCGCGCGGCCACGTCACGGAAAAAGAAAAAACACCGCAGGCGCCGAGAGGAAGCGCGCCTGCGGTGGTGCCACTCGAAAGGGGCAGGGAAGAGAAACTGTCAGTTCTGCCGGACGTCGGCGTGCGGGAGCACCGTCTGTGCCTACTGCCGGTCCTTGGGCGCCGGCTGCGGCACCGGAATGGTGCCGGTGGCGGTCGCGTCGGTGCCGGATGCGCCTTCGCTGTCCAGCATCTCGGCCGCGATCTTGGCCGTCTCCCTGGCCCGGGTGGAGATCGTGTGCATGGCCGACTTGCCGGTTTCGCAGACTTCCGGCTTGCGTTCGCAGATGCCGGCGATGTCCCCGACCGCTTCACGCGCGGCCAGCAGGGCCTGCAGCGGGCTGACGGCGTCGCGTCCCGACGCGTCCGTGCCGATGTTCAGCGGCAGCATCAGCAACACCAGGGAAAACCAGAAAGCGGTTCTGATCAGGAAGCCCATGTGTTCGTCCTCTCGTCGTGACCGGGCTGCCTCTTTGCGGGCGGCCTCGTTTCGTTGCTGGCGACAATGACATGCCTGTTCAAAGGACGGCTTTCTTCGGGGCCGACAATTTTCCTCAAATTTTAGGCAAATCCGCAAGCTTCGCTTTTGAATTTGATGCCGTTCGAATGCGGGGAAACTTCTTAGGCAAGGGCTAACCACGTAACTTGCTGATTTTGCTGGACCCGGTTCGGCGGCGTCTTTTCGGGCATTGGAATCAAACCCGGCCGCCGCGGCTAACCCGCCGTTTACTATGGCCGCAATCGGTCCGGCGACAGCGGCGGAAGGCGCAAAAATGCGCCCGGAACCGCGCGGATATCGCGCCGCTTTATTCATTCCTTAAAGGCTGGATGCGAGTTTCGGGATAACCAAAATCGATCTGCGAAGCAGACGGATGTGAGTGCGTTGCGTGAACTCGAGTGCGACCGGATACGTTGACCTGACCGACGCCATGGCCGCCGGCTGCGCGCGTCTCGTCCATCCTTCCGTCACCGGAGAGGGCGAACGCCGCAGCCAGCGCCGCTTCATCGGCGTCATGCTGGCCGCGCCTTTGCTGGCTGTCGGCGCCTGCGTGGCGCTGGTCACGGCCAGCCTCGGCGCGGATGTCACGCTCGCGGCGATCTTTTCCATCTTCGGTCTTTGCTGGTTCCTGGCGCTGCTCGTCACCGCGACCGGCCGCCTCGTGCCAACCGGGGCCCTGGCGCTGGCGGCTGCGGCTGCGGGGCTGGCCGGCCTCGTCGCGGCAGCCGGCGGCCCGGCATCGCCGGTCATGCTGCTGGCGGCGGCGCTGCCGGTCGAGGCCTATTGGGTCGGCGGATCGCGCCGCGCCGCGCTGTGCGGCCTGCTGGCCGCCGCGGCCGGCCTTGCCGCGCAGTTCTTTCTTGCGCCGCTGTGGCCGGCTGCCCAGCCCGCCGCATGGCACTGGCTCGTGCCGCTGGCCTGGGGGGCGACGCTGCTGCCGCGCCTGGGGCATTTCCGCGATTCGGCCTCCGGGGAGGATGAGCCGCCGGCCGAGCAGGGGCTGGAAGAGGTGATCGACGGGGTCGTCTTCCGCTTCGCCTCCAATGGCGAGGTGCTGGAAGGGTCGGGCAAGGCGAGATCGGTGCTGAAGCTGGCGCCGGAGCTTCTTGCCGGCACCGGCCTGTTCGACCGCGTTCATCTGTCCGACCGGTTGCCCTATCTCACCGCGCTGGCCGACATGCGCGAGGGCGCGGACATGCGCAAGGTGGAGCTGCGCATCCGCCTGCCGAAGGCCGAGCCGGGCGCCGCCGGAGACAATTACCGGCCTTTCGTGCTGGAATTCATGGCCGTCGCGGGGCAGGCGGGGGCGGAAAACGCCTTCATCGGCCTGCTGCGCGAGAACGACCAGCTCGTCGAGCTGCGCGCGGCGCTGGCCAAGGCGAGGGAGGCGGCTTCCGGCGCCGAAGTGGCCAAGAGCCGCTTCCTGGCCGCCGTCAGCCATGAGCTGCGCACGCCGCTCAACGCCATCATCGGCTTCTCCGACATGCTGCTGAACGAGATGTTCGGCGGCTTCAGCGATCCGCGCCAGAAGGAATATGTCGGCCTGGTGCGCGATTCGGGGCATCACCTGCTCGACGTGGTGACGTCCATCCTCGATGTCTCGCGCATCGAGGCCGGCGCCTACACGGCCGAACCCGAGCCGTTCCATTTCGCCGAAGCCGTGGAGATGTGCCGTTCCATGATGGCCGTGCAGGCCGAGACGCGCCATATCGAATTGACGTCGAACGTGTCGGCCGACTGCGGCGAGATCAACGCGGATCGCCGCGCGGTCCAGCAGATCCTCATCAACCTGGCGTCCAACGCGATCAAGTTCACGCCCGATGGCGGCAAGGTGTCGATCGGCGCGCAGCGGGTCGGCTCGCGGCTGCATTTCTGGGTCAGCGACACGGGCATCGGCATCGCCGAGGAGGATCTGGACAAGCTCGGCAAGCCGTTCATGCAGATACAGAGCGACTATACGCGCCGCTTCGCGGGAACCGGGCTCGGCCTTTCGCTGGTGAAGGGGCTGGTCGCCCTGCACGAAGGCACCATGTCGGTGGAAAGCGCTCCCGGCAGGGGCACGAGGGTGACGATCAGCCTGCCGGTGGAAGGCCCGCGCTCGGGGCCGAAGGAAGGCGCCGGGGAGGAGAAGTCGGTCGTGCTGCCGCTGTCGTCCGGCTCTTCGGCCCAGGCGTCTTCGGACCACGCAGCCAGGAGGGAGGCGCGGCATGGCCCGTTCCGCAAAGCGGGCTAAAGCCCGCAAGCGGCGCCGCAATGCCTTCCAGTCCGGCGCGATCGCACTGGGCGGCATGATCGCCAGCAACCCCGTGCTGGTCGGCGGCTCGACCGCTTTCATGGTGACGCTGTTCTACGTGTCGGCCAACGCGCTCTGGTATCAGCCTTTCCCGCATACCGGCGCCTTTTTCGCCACGCGCAGCCTGCAAAGTTTTCCGGCCCGGCAGTCGAGCGAGCCGGTGACCACGATCAACATCGAGCGGCCCGCGGAAGTGCCCGTGCCCACGGCGGCACCCGCGCCCGCGCATCGCGACGCCACGGTGGAACAGGTGCAGGGCATCCTGAAGGACCTCGGCTTTTATCAGGGCACGGTCGACGGCGTTTCCGGCCCGGCCACGCAGGCCGCCATCACCTCCTACCAGCACAAGGTCGGCATAGCCGCCAGCGGCGCGATCGACGACACGCTTTTGGAACAGCTCGGCGCCATTCCGAAAACCGCTTCGGTGCCGCCCAGGCCCGCGCCGCGTCCGGACACGTCCAGCGCCGCGCAACCGGCGCCGGCGCAAGGCGCGGACCAGCGCATCATCAAGATCCAGGCCGGCCTGAAGGCCTTCGGCAACAACGACATCAAGCTGGACGGCGTCATCGGCGCGCGCACCAAATCCGCCATCCGGGAATTCCAGGCCCTGTTCGGTCTGCCCGAGACGGGCGAACCCGACGAGCTCACCTATAACAAGATGCGCGAGACCGGCCTTACCAACTGAGGTCCTGCCCGCAAATGCGTGAGGACGAGCTGCGGCTGGCGATCCCCACGCTTCCGCTGCCCACGCGCTTTCATGCGCGCCGGGCGCCGGTTCCCGACACCGGCATATTTCCGGACACGCTCCGGGCGCCACTCGCCGCGCGGCCCATTCCCGTCTATTCATGCCCGGCAACGGGAATTTGTCATGCGCGTCACCACCGATTTCTGGGTCTCCGCACTCATCCGCCGCGTCTTTGCGTCCTCCGGTTTCGCCGCCGTGGTCGATCGCGGCGCGACCGAGGCGGGCGCGGTGTTCGTCACGGTCCGCGATCGCATGGGGCAGGTCACGCTCTACGGGCCCGCGCCGCAGACCAGCTATGACGACGCCCAGCCGGACGAGCGCTTTTTCAGCCTGCTGGAGGAGAGCGCCGACGCGGAGGCGGTGGACGCCCGCCTTGCCCGCGAGAGGCGGTTCGATCCGGACATATGGGTCGTCGAGATCGAGGCCGGCACGGTGCCGGTCGAGGAGCTTCTGGCGATCAGGACGCCTTGAAGGCCTTGGCGCCGGGCGGCGGGGCGGGCGCGTCGCCATTGGCCGTGGCCTGCCGCGCCATGCTGGCGGCGACGGATGTCGAACCGTCGCGCCATTGCCGCACCTGCTCCCGCGCGGCGTCGGGCTTCAGCATCCGGTAGCGGTCGAGGAACAGGCGTATGGCCTGCGGGTCCGGGAACAGCGCGGGGAAGGCGGCCACGGCGATCAGGAAGGCCTTGTCCTCGCCGAGTCCGAGGGCACGCAAGGCCGTCTGCAGGGGCGCGTAGTCTGCGCTGGAGACAAGGGCGTGCGCGGCCGGGAAGCCGATCCCCAGCGTGTCGGCCAGCACCGTCTGGAGCAGGGCCGCGTTGCCGGTCAAGGCCGTTTCGCGCAGCTTCGCATAGAGGCCCGTCCCTTTGGCGGGATTGGCGGCGCTCTGCCTGTCGTCGCGCCTGGCGTGCATCATGGCGCGCAATTGCCGGCGCACGTCCTCCGCCGTCGGGGCGGAGCCCGCATTCGCATCGGCCGGCGTCGAGAGGTCGAGCGCCACGACCTTGTCGCCGCCGATATCCTGCGCCCGCACCAGCGTCGGCTTTTCCATGACCCGGATGAGGTTGGCTATCGCCGCGTTCAGTCCCTTGCGCCGGGCGATCGCGCGCGCATGCGGCAGGCCGTGGCGGCCGATCAGGGCGATCAGGTCGATATCCGCCAGCGCCTTCGAGCGGATGAGCAGGGGAGCGGCGATGTCCACCGTCATTTCGCACAGCCGCCGGACCACTTCCACGGGCGCCTGCTCGCATTCGCACAGCGCCGCCGCCACGAAGCGCAGCGACTCGGTGGAAGCGCTGTCGAACAGCGGCAGCGCCAGATCCTCGAGCTGGGAGATTTCGCGGCGCGACGGGCGCGGCAGGGAGCAGAAGGCCGAAACGGCCGCGCGCAGCAGCCGGTCGCTTTTCCCGGATTCGGAGCGGATTGCGATGTGCCGGAAATCCGAGGAGGACACGAGTTTACGCCTACGCCTGCCATGCTACACGTCGGCCCGCCCCGACAGGAATGGAGCGGCTGCGACAAACATCAAACTAGAAGCGATCCGTTAGCGTTCCGTTAACTGTCTGGTGGCCTTAATCCTCTCTGGAGGCGTTGCGTTGTGCTCCGGGGCAACCGAGAGGAATACGCGAACATGGGCAGGGTACTGTCTTTCACGCCGCGTTCCGCGGCCGGCGGCCAGCCGCCGAGAACCTTCGATACCGCGGCTGCGGTCATCATATTTCCGGGCATCCGCTACGAGCGGCCGAAGGAGGGCGCCGACAGGGCCGACGGCAGCAAAGCCGCCGGCGCGCGGCCCGTCTTGCCGGGACCGGTGCCGAGGCACTGAATTTCCTCAGGGCGCGCGGGTAGGGCACCGGCTTTCCGGAAGATACGGCGCCGGAGGCCGGCCGGGGCGGCGAGGGGATCAGTCCTGTTCCTGCAACTCGCAGGAGCTTTGGGCGAAGAAGCGGTCGACCGCCGGCAGCCAGCTCGGATCGGGAACGAAAGCCCGGATGACGGCGATGCCTTCGCCGATGTCCGCCTCGACGAACACGGAGCCTTCCAGCCCTTCCGGCAGTTCCTTGCGCACCTCGGCCATCTGGGCGGGTGTCAGCACGATGGCGTTCAGGGCTCCGCCCGTCGCGCCGCGGTCGTTCAGCGAATAGACGTTGTGCCCGTTGCGGTCGTAGACGGAGAGCGACCAGAACGGCACCTGGCCCGGCGCCTTGACCTTGACCATGCCGTCGTCGAGATCGAAGCGGCAGGCGGCGGCGCGAAACAGCGGATCGACCGATTTCACTACCGGCGCTCCCCCGGTTTCGGACTTCAGCTCGGCCATCGTGTACAGCTCCGATTTCATCGACAGCCGCGACCAGGCATCGCGCTCGGAAAACTGCGGCACCAGCAAAAGCACGACGATGTGGACGATGCCCGCGCCCACGAGGCCGACCGCGATGGCGTGGAGCAGCCTACGCACCGCAGCGCCCCCTGACGATGCCGGGCAGGGTGACGTCGGAAAGCCCGGTGCTGCTGGCGATCGGCGTGTCGTAGAAGGTCAGCACGAAATAGAGCGCGCCGGAGCCCGGAACCAGCAGCCAGTTGCCCGGCGACGGGTTGCCGCCGACGGCGATGGCCGCGGAATTGTCCGGCTGGCGCAATATCTCGTAGGAATGCAGCGCAGCCGGCCGCGGCTTGCCGGTGGAGATGACGTCGAGCGACTGGTCGGCGGCGTAGAGGGTCCAGAACCGGGCGGTCGGGAACCGGCCCTTGATGGTGTAGGCGCATTCGCGCCGCAGCGGTTCGCCGCTGTCGTCGTGCTCCGCCACGAAGGCCAGCCCCTCGGCCCGCCCGAGCGCCAGCACGCCCTCGCGCGCCACCCGCGCCTGCGAATAGGGGTCGGCGCTTGGCGTGCCGATGTCGGGAAAGGCGGTCCAGGGGCCGATCCTGATGGCGCCGATGCCGCTCTGGGCGTCGAGCGCATACCAGACGCTGCCGCCGCCCAGGCCTATGGCTATGGCAAGCGCGACGAAGGTGAGGAACGCGTTTTTCAGCATGAAGACCGGCGGCGGGAACTGCGTTCAGCACATATCGCGAGGCGGCGGCGCATGACAAGGCGCCAGGTGGGAGATGTCGCCCTCAAAGCGCGGAAAGCGTCTGCGGTTCGGAAGGCGGCGACAGGGCGGGGGCGTTGCGGAACATCGTCGTCATGTCGCGCAGCGTCTGGGTGGTGCGGCCCGACAGCACCGGCGGCCGTTCCGCCGCAGCCTTCGCGGCCTCCTCCTCTGACTTCTTCTTTTCCGCCTCGTCGGCCTTGGCCGCGACCTCCTCGCTGACGAACGGATGGTCGATGCCGGGTATGGGCTTGAGGTCGATGTTCTGGTGGGCGTAGGCCATCAGGCGCTGCCACACCATGGCCGGCAGCGAGCCGCCGGTCATCTTGTTGGTGGGGCTGAAATCGTCGTTGCCCAGCCAGACGGCGGCGGTGTAGTTGCCGGTGAAGCCGACATACCAGGCGTCGCGGTAGGATTGGGTGGTGCCCGTCTTGCCGCCGGAAACGATGCCGGGCAGCGCCGCGCGGCGCGCGGTGCCGATCACCGGAACCTGGGTCAGCATGAAGTTCATGGAGCGCAGTGCCTGTTCCGACAGCACCCGGTGCGGCGGGGCAGCGTCCTTCGCCCAGTCATAGACCACCTTGCCGGTGTGGGTGACGAGCTGCGTGATGCCGTGGCGGGAGCCGACGAAGCCGTTCTGCGCGAATACGCTGTAGCCCGTGGCCTGGTCCATCACCGTCATGCCGGAGGTGCCGAGCACCATGGTCTTGTGCGATTCGAGCGGCGATTCCACGCCCATGGCCTCCGCCATCTTCTTGATCGGCGGGATGGAGAGGTAGTCCTTGGCAAGCCGGACCGGCACGGTGTTGATCGACCTGACGAAGGCGTTCAGCAGCGTGATCTTGCCGCCGAAGCCGCCGCTGTAGTTCTTCGGCGACCAGTTGCCCCAGCTCACCGCGCCCCCCGAAACCACCGAGTCCGGCGTGAAGCCGTGCTCCATGGCGGTCGCGTAGACATAGGGCTTGAAGGACGAGCCGGTCTGCCGCAGCGCCTTGGTGGCGCGGTTGAACTGGCTGGCGCCGTAGTCGCGTCCGCCGACGATGGCGCGCACGGCGCCGTTCGTCTCGATCACCACGATGGCGCCTTCGCTGACGTGATAGTCCTTGCCGAACTGGCGCAGGTGGAATTCCATCGATTCCTCGGCCGCCTTCTGGATGTTGGCGTCGAAGCTGGTATGCGCCACCAGCGAATGCGTGCCGGGCGGGGCGATGCGCTTGACCTCGTCGAAGGCCCAGTCGAGGAAATAGTCCGGGCTCTTGCGCTCGCCGCGGTCGACCACGTCGGCGGGGTGCAGCCGCGCCTCCAGCACCTGGCCCTCGGTCATGAAGCCGCTGTCGACCAGGTTGTTGAGCACCACATTGGCGCGGGCGCGGGCCGCCGGCAGGTTGATGTGCGGCGCATATTTGGTCGGCGCCTTGAACAGGCCCGCCAGCATGGCGGCTTCCGCGAGCGTCAGGTCCTTGACGCCCTTGCCGAAATAGAAATCGGCCGCCGCCTCGATGCCGAAGGTGCCGCCGCCCATGTAGGAGCGGTCGAGATAGAGCTGCAGGATCTCCTTCTTGGAGAGGTTGGCCTCCAGCCACAGCGACAGGAAGGCTTCCTTGATCTTGCGCTCCAGCGTGCGCTCGTTGTTCAGGAACAGGTTCTTGGCGAGCTGCTGGGTGATGCTCGAGCCGCCCTGCACCACCGAATTGGCCCGCACGTTCTGCGTCAGCGCGCGCACGAGGCCCAGCGCGTCGATGCCGTAGTGCTCGAAGAAGCGGCGGTCCTCGGTGGCGAGCACGGCCTTGATGACGTGGTCGGGCATCTGGTCCACCGGCACCGAATCGCGCTGGATGATGCCGCGCTGGCCGATCTCGTTGCCGTAGCGGTCGAGGAAGGTGACGGCGAAATCGTCCTGCGCGCGCCAGTCCCCGGCCGTGTCCTGGAAGGCGGGCAGCGCCAGCGCCAGCATGACCACGGACCCCGCCGCGCCCATGGTGAAGCCTTCGCTCAGCACCTCGATGATGCCGCGGCGCCAGCCTTTGACCCTGAACTTGCGCGAGAAGATGGTGGCCGTTTCCCAGAATTCGGCCGCCTTGAAGCGCAACTCGTAAAGGGTGGAATCGAGCCAGGCGTCGAGCGCCAGCAACCGCGCTGCGATCGGACCTCTCTTCTTTCTCGGCTCGGATGGGTTGGCCATGCGAAACTGTCCGACTGCGGCTCGACGCGATACATATATAAGGCCGGACCGGAGGATTTCCGGCGCAGAACGGCCCTTGTCTTTCATTTTACCGCACGTCTCAAGGAAAATCCCGCCTGCGCGGTTCCTCGCCGGAAAATCGGCAGGCATAGGAATATTTTCTTGACACCGTGACGGTGCTTTGATAGTGTTCGGTTATCGTCAAGAAAGTGTGACCGGCGACCCTCGCCGGCGTCGCTACCATCGCAAAGCCGTCTTCCGGCCATCGCTTCGCTCCCGCCGCAGGCGGGTTTTTCATTCCAGGCAGGGAAATCCTCGATGTCCGTTCGTCTCAGCGACGCGCGCCGGCGTGCCTTGCGCGCGCTGGCGGAAGGCGCCGCGCCAACGCTCGATCTGCTGGCCGATGCCGCCGGCGTGACGCTCGACGCCGTCCGCAAGCTGGCCGTGAAGGGGCAATGGGCGCTGCGTGCCGACGCAGGTGCAGGGGTAACGGAACGGGTGCGCGTGCTTGCCCTGGCCCTTCTGCAGCGCGTGGAGGCGCTGGCGGTCGACGAGGAGGGCGGGCGCATCAGCAAGGCCGAGATCGACGGTCTCGTCGCCATGATCCGCGGCCTTGAGAAGATCGACGAAATCATGCGGCCGGAAGATGCCGGCAAATCGACCTCCAGTTGGAGCCGCGAGGATGAAGACCTGGCCGCCGTGCTCGATTGCCTCGACAGCCGCATCGTCGAGCTTGCCCGTGAACTCGCAGCGCAACTGGTTGCGCAGGAACGTGGGCTACCGGGGAGCGTGGCTGAGCCGCGGCGAATGGCTTCATAGCGCGCGGCTGAAGCAATATCCGCTGCTGGGCGTCGCGCCGGCCATCTGGCTGGTGACGGGTGGTCGCGGCGCCGGCAAGACGCGGCTCGGCGCGGAATGGGTGAACGCGCTGGCGCATGGCCTGCCGCCCTTCGCCCGCAGCCGGCATGGCCGGATCGCCCTGCTGGGCGAGACGCTGGCCGACGTACGCGACGTGATGATCGAGGGGCCGTCCGGCATCGCCACCATCGCGCGCCGCGACCGGCCGCGCTTCGAGGCCAGCCGGCGCCGGCTTCTATGGGACAATGGCGCGGTCGCCTACATGTTCTCGCCGCGCGGCTCGGTGGCTCTGTTTTCATTCAAACCCGGACGAAACCCATGAAACACCTGGACCGAAATCCGGGAGGACGCGCGCGGCCTAAACGGAAAGGAAAAAGGAAATGGCCGCTGTGAAACCGTGGTACCTCTCGCGAACCGTATGGGCTTCGATCGTTGCCGTGCTGGCGGGTGTCGCAGGCGTGGTCGGCCTGCCGATCGACGCGGCGGACAATGCGGTGCTGGTCGATATCGCCTTGCAGGCGACGGCCGCGATTTCAGGATTGATCGCCGTTTTTGGGCGGTTGTCGGCCAAGTCCAGGATAGGCTAGACTACCTTGGTTCGCCGTTTGGGGGCAAAAGACGAACGCGGATGTCTGGACATCCGAAGGGGGGAGAAAGATTGCTCGTGCGTAATGTTCATTCGGCGTTCAGCCCTGATGCGCTAGACCGTCCGGCATGATAAATTTGCTCTCTCGCTCCCGTTCGGCCGTGCTGGCGCTTAGCCTGGGCGTGCTTGCCGCCTCGCCGGCAAGCGCCATCCCCGTAGCCGCGCCGCAATATCAGGACGCGCTGGTGCAGGTGGCGTCCGATTGCTATGCGGTCGGCCAGCAGGTCGCAGCGGAAAAGGGCGGCACGCTCGCCAAGGCGTCGCAGTCCACGCGCGGCGGACAGACGGTCTGCGTCATCGTGGTGCTTGTTCCCGGCAAGGACGGGGAACGGCCGCGCCGCACCGAGGTGATCGTGCCGCAGTGATGCCGCACGCCTTTGTCCCCGGCCGGAATCGGCCTATACCTCACCCGACCTGACTGGCGGATCATCGCAACGGGCAAGGAACGGCATGCGCATACTCGTCGTCGAGGATGACAAGGACCTGAACCGGCAGATTTCCGGCGCCCTTACCGATGCGGGCTATGTCGTGGACCGCGCGTTCGACGGCGAGGAGGGCCACCACCTGGGCGACACCGAGCCGTATGACGCCGTGGTGCTGGACATCGGCCTGCCGCAGATGGACGGCATCAGCGTGGTGGAGCGCTGGCGGCGCGACGGCCGCAAGATGCCGGTTCTGATGCTGACGGCGCGCAATCGCTGGAGCGACAAGGTCGCCGGCATCGACGCCGGCGCAGACGACTATGTCGCCAAGCCTTTCCATATCGAGGAGGTGCTGGCGCGGGTGCGGGCGCTGATCCGCCGCGCCGCCGGCCATGCCTCGTCGGAATTGACCTGCGGTCCGCTGCGGCTCGACACCAAGGCGTCCAAGGCCGATGTGGACGGCGTGCCGCTGAAGCTGACCTCGCACGAGTTCCGCCTGCTTGCCTACCTGATGCATCATATGGGCGAGGTCGTATCGCGCACGGAGCTTGTCGAGCACCTCTACGACCAGGATTTCGACCGCGATTCCAACACGATCGAAGTGTTCGTCGGGCGCCTGCGCAAGAAGATGGGCATCGACATGATCGAAACCGTGCGCGGCATGGGCTACCGCATGCGCGAACCGGAGGCCTAAAGCGGAACCGCTGCAGACCAGACCTGTCAGGAAGGCGCGGTCGTCCCGTTTCTGGCTGCGCTCGCTGACCTTTCGCGTCGTCGCCTTTTCTTCCGTGTGGGCGATCCTGACCCTCGTCGTCATCTTCACGCTGATCACGACGCTGTATCGTCAGGCCAGCGAACGCGGCTTCGACAGCCTGCTGTCGGCCCATCTTTTCAATCTCATCGGTTCGGTGGGAATTTCCGAGGCCGGCGCGCTGACCGGCTCGCCCGATCTCGGGGACTTGCGCTTCTCCGAGCCGAATTCCGGCTGGTACTGGTCCGTCGAGCCGGCCTCGCAAGGCGTCAGCGGCTATTTGCATTCCGCCTCGCTGACGCAGCGGATTCCCTCGCCCAGCGTGACGGACGTGCCCTTCAATTCCAGCTTCCAGCGCAACTACCGCACGACCGGCCTCAACGGCGAGGTAGTGGACGTGTTCGAAAGCGAGTTCGTGCTCGACGTCAAGAACAGGGCGGCCCGCTTCCGCGTGATGGGCAATGAAAGCGAACTGGAGGAGGAGATCGGCTCCTTCCAGCGCCGCCTGCTCACTTATCTTTCCCTGTTCGGCGGGGGCATGATCGCGATCAACGCCATCGCCATCCTGCTTGGCCTGCAGCCGCTGCGGCGCGTGCGCAATGCCCTGGCCATGGTGCGCGAGGGTACCGCCCAGCGGCTCGACGGCCGTTTTCCGGCCGAGATCGAACCCCTGGCGCGCGAGACCAACGCGCTGATCGAGAACAACCGCCGCATCGTCGAGCGCTCGCGCACGCAGGTGGGCAACCTCGCCCATTCGCTGAAGACCCCCCTTGCCGTGATGCTCAACGAAGGCCGCGCGCTCGGCGGCGCCAAGGGCCAGCTCATCGCCGACCAGGCAGCGTCTATGCAGCAGCAGGTGGAACACTATCTCCAGCGCGCCCGCGTGGCCGCGCAGCGCGACAGCGTGGTTTTCCGCACGCCGGTCACGCCGCTGCTGGAGCGCATGGTGCGCGTCATGCGCAAGCTCAATCCCGATGTCGAAGTGTCGCTCGCCTTGCCCGCGCACGACATCGTCTTCGCCGGAGAGCGCGAGGACCTCGAGGAGATGCTTGGCAATCTGCTCGAAAACGCCATGAAGTGGGCGAGCGGGAAGGTGGCGGTGTCCGCCCGTCTTCTGGCGGCAGGCGAGGGCGATATGGGCCGTTTCGAGATCGGCATCGAGGACGACGGACCCGGCATACCGCAGGACAAGGCCCGCGAAGCCATGCAGCGCGGCCGCCGCCTCGACGAGACCAAGCCGGGAACCGGCCTCGGCCTTGCCATTGTCGCGGAACTCATCAACGAGTATGGAGGCGAACTGGCGCTCGGGCGCTCCAGTCTCGGCGGGCTGAAGGCGGCCGTGCGGCTGCGCAGCCTGGAATAAGGTGGACTCGTGGCGGCCAAGCGGCCAAATTTCGGCCAAACATCAATCTTATCGCCTCACGCGGCATTTGAGGCACAGCAGACGGGAACCGGTACTGGCATGATGATTCGCATGGTTCTGGCGGCCGGGTTGCTCGCCTTGGCAGGATGCAGCACGACCGGTTCGGGCAAGGGCGCGGCGGTTTCGCTTGCGCCGTCTTCCGGACAAGCCGGCGCGGACGCCGGATCCGGCCCGATCTCCGTCCTGGGTGGCGGCCTGATAGCGGGCGCCATCGGCGCCGGCCTGAGCACCAGCGAGAAGCGCAAGGCGCTGGAGGCCGAGTACAAGGCGCTGGAATACACCGCCAGCGGCCAGAAGGTGGCATGGAGCGGCAGCTCGGCCGGGCATCGCGGCGAGGTGGTCGCCGCCCAGCCTTACAGGGTCGGCTCGCAGGACTGCCGCCAGTACACGCAGACCGTCTTCGCCAATGGCGGCGCCGGCACGACCGCGCGGGGCACCGCCTGCCGCAACCCCAACGGAAGCTGGACCCCCTTGACCTGAGTTCATGCGGGCGCCGATTGCGCTCGATCAAGGCCGGTCCTTCACGAAACCGTCAAAGGGTCGCAGCACGCTCGTGTTGGCAGGGGCGGGCACTGCCGCTATTGGAATTGGCATGGTTTTTTGGGTCATAGCTGCGGTTCTGACGCTGGGCGCGAGCCTGGCGGTGCTGCTGCCGCTTGCCGGCGGCGCCAAGGCCACAGGCGACGCCGGGGCGGCTTCGCCGGATATCTCGCATGACGACGACGCCTCACACGATCTCGAAGTCTACCGCGACCAGCTCGCCGAACTCGACCGCGACCTCGACCGCGGCCTGATCCAGCCGGCCGAGGCCGAGCAGGCGCGCGCCGAGATCGGCCGCCGCATCCTGCGTTTGAACGGGAGCGCAGGCGAGGCGGGAAAGACGACGGCGCCGAGATCCCTGCGGCTCGTCTCGGCCCTGGCCGTGCTGGCGGTGCCGCTGGTAAGCTGGGGGCTTTACAGCCAGATCGGATCGCCCGACCTGCCGTCGCAACCGCTTGCGGAACGCCTGGCCAAGAACCCGGCCGACAGTTCCGTGGACGAACTGGTCGCGCGCGCCGAAACGCATCTTGCCGCCAACCCCTCGGACGGCCGCGGCTGGGACGTGCTGGCGCCGGTATATCTGCGCATGGGGCGCTTTTCCGATTCCGTCACCGCCTATCGCAACGCCATCCGCCTCGACGGCGCGACGGCGCAACGGCAGTCCGGACTGGGCGAAGCCATCGCCAACCTGGCGGGCGGGGTGATTTCGGCCGAGGCGCAGGAAGCCTTCGAGGCGGCGCTCAAGATTGACCCGGCCGATCCGAAAGCTAGCTTCTATCTGGCCATGGGGCTGATGCAGGAAGGCCGGCGCGACGAGGCGCAGGCGGCATGGAAGAAGATGCTGACCACCTTGCCGCCGGAATCGCCGTGGCGCAGGGCGGTCGTGCAGGCGCTGGCCGAATCCGGCGACAAGACCCCGATGGCGCAGAATTCCGGCGGCGCGGCCGGGCCCACCGAGGACGAGATGGCAGCGGCGTCCTCCATGTCGCCGCAGGACAGGACGGCCATGATCGAAACCATGGTCGCGGGCCTGGACGAAAAATTGCGCCAGAACCCGCGCGACGAGGAAGGGTGGCTTCGGCTCATTCGTTCCTACACGGTCTTGGGCAAGGCCGACCAGGCCCGCGATGCGCTCAAGCGCGGCGTCACGGCTTTTGGCGCCGACAGTGCGGAGGCCAGGAAGCTCACGGCTTTTGCTGCCTCGCTCGGCCTGGCGGCGACGGAGTAGGCGTATGACGCGAAAGCAGAAAAGACTGTCGGTGATCCTCGGCGGGCTCGTGTTTCTCGGCGCGGCCACCGGGTTGACCTTCTATGCGCTCGGGCAGAAGGCCTCCTATTTCTACATGCCGGCCGACCTCGCCAAGGCCTCCGTCGCGCCTGGACAGCGCATCCGGCTGGGCGGGCTGGTGGAGAAGGGCACGATCGTGCGCGGACAGGGGACCACCGTCGCCTTCGACGTGACCGACGGCGAGAAATCGGTGAAGGTGACCTATACGGGAATCCTGCCGGATCTTTTCCGCGAGGAGCAGGGCGTCATCACCGAAGGCTCCTTCGATCAGGGCGGCACTTTCGTCGCCGACAGCGTTCTGGCCAAGCACGACGAGCGCTACATGCCCAAGGAAGTCGCCGACAGCCTCAAGGCCAAGGGCGTGTGGGAAGACGGCAAGGGTGAATAGCGGACGCGACCATGGTTGAGATCGGACATTTTGCGCTTGTCCTGGCCTTCGCGCTGTCGCTGGTGCAGACGGTGCTGCCGCTGATCGGCACGCGCACCGGAAACCAGCGCCTGATGGCGGTGGCCGGCCCTGTCACGGTGACCGGCTTCGCGCTGACGGCACTGTCCTTCATGGCGCTGATGGTGGCCTACGCCACTTCCGATTTCTCGGTACAGAGCGTCTGGGAGAATTCCCATTCGCTGCAGCCGATGCTCTACAAGCTCACCGGCACATGGGGCAATCACGAAGGCTCCATGCTGCTGTGGGTGCTGATTCTCACCTTCTTCGGCGCGCTGGTCGCGGCGTTTGGCGGCAATCTGCCTGAACGGCTGAGGGCCAACGTGCTGGCCGTGCAGGGCTCCATCGGCCTGGCCTTCTTCCTGTTCATCCTGACCACGTCCAATCCCTTCGCGCGCATCAATCCGGCGCCGATCGAAGGGCGCGACCTGAACCCGGTGCTCCAGGATCTCGGTCTCGCCGTGCACCCGCCGCTGCTCTATCTCGGCTATGTCGGCTTCTCGATCTGCTTTTCCTTCTCGGTCGCCGCGCTGATCGACGGCCGCATCGACGCCGCCTGGGCGCGCTGGGTCCGCCCCTGGACCCTGATCGCCTGGATATTCCTGACCGGCGGCATCGCGATGGGCTCCTACTGGGCCTACTACGAGCTTGGCTGGGGCGGCTTCTGGTTCTGGGACCCGGTCGAGAACGCCTCCTTCATGCCCTGGCTGGCGGGCACCGCGCTGCTGCACTCGGCCATCGTCATGGAAAAGCGTTCCGCCCTGAAGATCTGGACGCTGCTCCTGGCGATCCTCACGTTCTCGCTGTCGCTGCTCGGCACCTTCCTGGTGCGCTCCGGGGTGCTGACCTCCGTGCATGCCTTCGCCTCCGATCCGACGCGGGGCGTCTTCATCCTGGTCATCCTGACCCTGTTCATCGGCGGCTCGCTGGCGCTGTTCGCGCTGCGCGCCTCCACGCTGACGGCCGGCGGCCTGTTCCAGCCGATCTCGCGCGAGGGCGCGCTGGTGCTGAACAACCTGTTCCTGACCACGGCGACGGCCACCGTGCTGATCGGCACGCTCTATCCGCTGGCGCTGGAGGCGCTGACCGGCGACAAGATTTCCGTCGGCGCACCCTTCTTCAACCTTACCTTTGCCCCGCTGATGGTGCCGCTGCTCATCCTGGTCCCGTTCGGGCCGCTGCTCGCCTGGAAGCGGGGGGACGTTGTCGCGGCGGCGCAGCGCCTGATGGTCGCGTTCGCGGCCGCCCTGCTGGCGATGCTGGTTACCGCTTTCGTCATTGACGGCGGTTCGGCGCTGGCCGCGGCGGGAGCCGGCCTTGCCGCCTGGCTGATCTGCGGGGCGCTGACCGATATCGCGGTGAAGTCCGGACTGGGCTCGGCGCGTCTGCCGGTTGTGCTGCGCCGCTTGGTCGGCCTTCCGCGCTCCATCGTCGGCACCGCGCTCGCCCATCTCGGCCTCGGCCTGACGATCCTCGGTATGGTCGGGGCGCTGGGCTTCGGCGCGGAGCGGATCCTCACCATGCACTCCGGCGACACGGTCGAAATCTCGGGCCGCACGGTGCGCTTCGCCGGCCTGCATCCCGGGCGGGGGCCGAACTACACCGAGGACCGCGCCCGCTTCGAGATACTGGGCGGCGGCGGCGAGGTGGTCGGCACGGTCTCCTCCTCCAAACGCTTCTTCCCCGCAAGGCAGACCGCCACCACCGAGGCCGGCATCAAGACCATCGGCCTCAGCCAGCTTTACGTGTCGCTGGGCGACGAGGGCACGGACGGTTCCGTCGTCGTGCGCATGTGGTGGAAGCCGCTGGTTACCCTGATCTGGCTCGGCGGACTGGTGATGATGGCGGGCGGCGCCATGGCGCTGCTGGACCGCCGGTTGCGGGTCGGCGCTCCGGCCCGGCGCAGGCAGAAGCCGGCCACGGCCGCGAGCCCGTCATGAAAAGGCGCCTCTCCCTTGCCTTGCTCGGCCTGATGGCTGCGCTGCTGTTCAGCGGCGCGGCGCAGGCGGTCAAGCCCGACGAGATGCTGGCCGATCCCGCGCTGGAAGCCCGCGCCCGCGCGCTTTCGGAAGGGCTGCGCTGCATGGTCTGCCAGAACCAGTCGATCGACGAATCCGACGCGGACCTGGCGCGCGACCTGCGCGTTCTCGTGCGCGAGCGGCTCAAGGCCGGCGACACCGACCAGCAGGTCATGGCTTACATCGTCTCTCGCTATGGCGAATTCGTCCTGCTGAAGCCGCGCTTCGATTTGCGCAACGCGCTTCTGTGGACCGCGCCGGCCCTGCTTCTGCTGGTGGGCGGCATATTCGTCTATCGCGCGGCGCGCAGGCCCGCCGTGCCCGAAGGCCCGACGCTGACGGACGACGAGAAAAAGGCCGTGGACGCCATTCTCCGCCGCGACTGATCCTTCCACTCGGCTGGCTTGACCGGTCCCGTCCGCCTGGCTTCGTCGGGCCGGGCGGGTTTCGCATGGTCCGGCAACATTACGAAAGTTTCATCCGTCGGAAAGGCACCCGTAATGTGGGCCGCTCTATCTCTTGGTCAAAGGATGCCGCCATCGGGCATCCCGCCAAAACCGGTTCAAGAGGACACCAGACCGATGAAAACCGCTCCAACCCCCTTTATCAGCACCCGCAAGCGTTTGATGGCCGCCGTCGCTTCCCTGGCGATCGCCGGCGCGATCGGTTTCGGCGCCGTCACCACGGGCACGGCTCCCGTCCTGGCCGACGCGGTCCGCGTCCAGGCGCCGCAGGTGCCGAGCTTCGCCGACGTGGTCGAGAAGGTCACGCCCGCCGTCGTCAGCGTACGCGTCAAGGCCAAGGTCCAGCCGACCGACGACAGCATGGACATGTTCCAGGGACCGGACATGTTCCGCGACAATCCGCAGCTGCGCCGCTTCTTCAAGGAATTCCACGGCTTCGGCGACCAGAACGGCCAGCGTCCGCACCGCCGCTCGCCGGGCGACGGCCAGCCGCGGCCGGTGGCGCAGGGTTCCGGCTTCTTCATCTCCGAAGACGGCTATCTGGTCACCAACAACCACGTGGTGCAGGAAGGCACGGCGTTCACCGTGGTCACCAATGACGGCAAGGAGCTTGACGCCAAGCTGGTGGGCACCGACCCGCGCACCGATCTCGCCGTGCTGAAGGTGGACGGCAAGGGCCAGAAATTCACCTATGTCGATTTCGCCGACGATTCGAAGGTGCGCGTCGGCGACTGGGTCGTGGCTGTCGGCAATCCCTTCGGCCTCGGCGGCACCGTCACGGCCGGCATCGTCTCGGCGCGCGGCCGCGACATCGGCGCCGGCCCCTATGACGATTTCATCCAGATCGACGCTTCGGTCAACCGCGGCAACTCCGGCGGCCCGACCTTCGACCTGAGCGGCCAGGTGGTCGGCATCAACACCGCCATCTTCTCGCCCTCCGGCGGCAGCGTCGGCATCGCCTTCGACATTCCGTCCTCGACCGCCAAGACCGTCGTCCAGGACCTGATGAAGAACGGTTCCGTCTCGCGTGGCTGGCTCGGCGTCGAAATCCAGCCGGTCACGTCGGACATCGCCGAATCGCTCGGCCTCAGCTCGCAGAAGGGTGCCCTTGTGGCCTCCGCGCAGGATGACGGTCCGGGCAAGAAGGCGGGCATCAAGGCCGGCGACGTCATCACCCAGGTGGATGGCAAGGACGTCGAATCCAGCCGCGACCTGGCCCGCATGATCGGCGCCTACCAGCCCGGCAAGTCCGTGGACGTGACGCTGTGGCGCGATGGCAAGGCCGAAACCGTCAAGGTCGACCTCGGCAAGCTGCCGGGAAGCGACCAGCAGGCCTCGGCGGACGACCATCCGGCGCAGTCGGAAAACAACACCGGTGAATCGCTTGCCGATCTCGGCCTCACCGTCACCCGCTCGGAGGACGGCAAAGGCCTGGTGGTGACCGATGTCGATCCCGACAGCGCCGCAGCCGACCGCGGCATCCAGGCCGGAGACGTGATCGTCGCCGTCAACTCGCAGGAGGTGAGCGGCCAGGGCGACGTTGCCAAGGCGATGGCGGACGCGGCCAAGGCCGGCCGCAAATCGGTGCTGGTGCAGATCAACCGCGACAACAGCAACCGTTTTGTCGCCGTTCCGGTCGCCAAGGGCTGACACAAGGCTTTTTCCCCGCGCGGTTTCAAAACCCCCGAGCCGCGCGCGGGAAAACACGGAGCCGGACATGCTGGTCAGTCCTTGTCCGACCCCGGCGGCAGCGGGTCCCCATCACCCGCTGCCGCAAAAGCTTCACGGAGACGATCACATGTCTTCTATCCGGTCGCCCGAAATCGCATATAACGACCCCATGAAGATTCTCGTCATCGAAGACGATCGGGAAGCCGCCGAATATCTGCAAAAGGCTTTTACCGAGGCCGGCCACACGGCCCATGTCGCCGGCGACGGCGAAACCGGCTTCGCGCTCGCCGATGCGGGCGACTATGACGTGATGGTGGTGGATCGCATGATGCCGCGCCGCGACGGCCTTTCTGTCATCGCCGCGCTGCGCTCGCGCGGCAACACCACGCCGGTGCTCATCCTTTCCGCGCTGGGCGAAGTGGACGACCGCGTCACCGGCCTGCGCGCCGGCGGCGACGACTATCTGACCAAACCCTACGCCTTCACCGAACTTCTGGCCCGCGTCGAGGTGCTCAACCGCCGCGCCGGCGCCCGCGAGAGCGAAACCGTCTATCGCGTCGGCGATCTCGAACTGGACCGCCTTTCCCACTCGGTGAAGCGCGCCGAGCGCGAGATCACGCTGCAACCGCGCGAATTTCGCCTGCTCGAATATCTGATGCGCCATGCCGGGCAGGTGGTGACCCGCACCATGCTGCTCGAGAACGTGTGGGATTACCATTTCGATCCGCAGACCAACGTCATCGACGTCCACG
This sequence comes from Mesorhizobium sp. SP-1A, assembly GCF_032460275.1. Classification (NCBI taxonomy): domain Bacteria; kingdom Pseudomonadati; phylum Pseudomonadota; class Alphaproteobacteria; order Hyphomicrobiales; family Phyllobacteriaceae; genus Mesorhizobium; species Mesorhizobium sp. SP-1A. The sequence goes on from NZ_JAVXZD010000001.1 coordinate 953,665, forward strand.
TCTCGCGGCTGCGCGGCAAGATCGAGAAGGGCTTCGACAAGCCGATCCTGCACACCATCCGCGGCGCCGGCTACATGCTGAAAAGCGGATGACGCCATATGGCGCTTTCCGTGCCCGCCATCATGAGGACGACGGCAGCGCGGCTCTCGGCGCTCTACCTGCTGCTGTTCGCGCTGTGCGCGGCCGCGCTGGTCTTCTACATGACTTCGCTGTCGACGCGCATGCTGGCGGCGCAGACCCAGGAAACCATCAATGAGGAAGTGCTCGGCCTCGCCCACGCCTATCAGCGCGGCGGCCTGCCGCTTCTTGTGCGGGTGGTGGCCCAGCGCTCGCGCCAGCCCGGCGCCAACCTCTATCTGATCGCTGACAGCAACGGACAAATTCTCGCCGGCAATGTCGAGAGCCTGCAGCCGGGCATCCTCGACAAGGAAGGCTGGACCCAGCTTCCGTTCTCCTATCGGCGCTACGGCGAAGGCGAGCTGGAGCGGCTGCGAAACAGCGAACAGCGCGACCAGGGCGCCCAATCGAACCAGCCCGACGCGCCGGCGCCGGCGCCGCCGCAGACCGAAGCCGGCCACAACGCCATCGCGGTGGTGCTGCGCCTCCCCAACCAGATGATCATGCTGGTCGGCCGCGACCTCGGCGAGCCCGAGCGCTTCCGCGAGGTGGTGCAGCGCGCGCTGATGCTGACGCTCGGCATGATGGGGCTCGGCGCGCTGCTGATCTGGTTTCTCGTCGGCCACGCCGCGCTGAAGCGCCTCGACGGCATGTCGGAGGCCAGCCGCCGCATCATGGGCGGCGACCTGGCCGGACGCCTGCCGGTGACCGGCTCCGGCGACGAGTTCGACCGGCTGTCCGAAAGCCTCAACGCCATGCTGGCCCGCATCGCCACGCTGAACGAAGGGCTGAAGCAGGTTTCGGACAACATCGCCCATGACCTGAAGACGCCGCTGACGCGGCTGCGCAACCGCGCCGAGGCGGCGCTTTCCGGCGACCGCAACGCCGACGACTACCGCGAGGTGCTGGAAGGCACCATCGCCGAGTCCGACCACCTCATAAAGACCTTCAACGCCATCCTGATGATCTCGCGGCTCGAGGCCGGCTATTCGGCAGAGCACATGACGGAGGTCGACCTGGCTGCCGCCGTGCGCGACGTGGCCGAGCTTTACGAGCCGGTCGCGGAAGAGGCCGGGGTCGTGCTGGAAGCCTCGGTGGATGGGCACTTCGTCATCGACGGCAACCGCGAGCTGGTCGGGCAGGCGCTGTCCAACATCGTCGACAACGCCATCAAATATTCCATCGATTCCACCGCGACGCCGACCGTGCGCGTGACCCTGGAGCGCGCTGGCGGCATGATCAGGCTGGCCGTGACCGACAACGGGCAGGGCATCCCCGACGATACCGACCGCGCCCGCGTGACCGAACGTTTCGTGCGGCTGGAGAAGAGCCGTTCCCAGCCCGGTTCCGGGCTGGGGCTGAGCCTCGCCAAGGCGATCATGACTTTTCACCACGGCAGGCTTGATCTCGTGCCCGGCAATCCCGGACTATCCGTCGTCATGAGCTTTCCCGAACGGCAGGAGCACAAGCAATGACGGCGAACGCGGCGAAGAAACGGACCGCCGGTGGTTGGCTGCTGGAGCCGGCGACCCGGCTTGCGCCGCTGGACGAAGCGCGTGCGCGCCGCGAACTTTCGGAGATCGCCGCCGCGGCCGCCGACGAAGGGCTTCCTCGCCTGCAAAAGTTCCTCGGCGCGACGGGCCCCGCCCAGCAGTTCCTGGCGGCGGTTTTCGACCTGTCGCCTTTCCTGCGCGATCTCGCCCGCCGCCGGCCGCATATGCTCGACGCGCTTTTCGACCGCATGCTGGGGGAGCGGCTGGCCGAAATCTCCGCAGCGATCGCAGCGACCCCCTATGCGGACGGTGTCTCCGAAGCCTCGCTGATGATGGAACTGCGGATCCTGAAGGCGGAGGCGCATTTCCTCATCGCGCTGGCCGAACTGGCGGGCGAGGCGCAAACCTCGCTCACGGTGCGCAGGCTGAGCGACCTTGCCGAAGCCTGCGTGCGCGCCGGCGCGGAGTTCCTGCTGCGCGACGCGAACGGACAGGGCAAGCTGAGGCTGCCCGATCCCGACAAGCCCTCCGAGGGCTCCGGCTGGATCCTGCTCGGCATGGGCAAGCTCGGCGCGCACGAGCTGAACTTCTCCTCCGACATCGATCTCGTCGTCTTCTTCGATCCCTATGCGCCGGCGATCCCCGATCCGCTGGAGGCGATCGACCTGTTCGCGCGGCTGACGCGGCGGCTGGCGCGCATCCTTCAGGACCGCACCGAGCACGGCTATGTCTTCCGCACCGACCTGCGGCTGCGGCCCGATCCCGGCTCGACGCCGCTGGCGATCCCGGTGGAGGCGGCGCTGACCTATTATGAGGGGCGCGGCCAGAACTGGGAGCGCGCCGCCATGATCAAGGCGCGTCCCCTGGCCGGCGACATCAAGGCGGGTGAGGCCTTCCTCAAGGAACTGCAACCCTATGTCTGGCGCAAATACATGGACTATGCGGCCATCGCCGACGTCCATTCCATCAAGCGCCAGATCCATGCCCATAAGGGCCATGGCGAGATCGCGGTGAGGGGCCACAACGTCAAGCTGGGGCGCGGCGGCATCCGCGAGATCGAGTTCTTCGTGCAGACGCAGCAACTCATCGCCGGCGGCCGTTTTCCAGAGCTGCGCGGCCGCGAGACCGTTCCCATGCTGGCGGAACTCGCCGCGCGCGGCTGGATCACCGAAGAGGCCCGCGACACGCTGGCAAGGGAATACTGGTTCCTGCGCCGGGTCGAGCATGCCATCCAGATGGTGGCCGACGAGCAGACGCATACGCTGCCCGAGGACGACGAGGGGCTGGAGCGCATCGCCCACATGCTCGGCTATGCCGGCATCGAGGCGTTCGCCGCCGCCTTCCGCGAGGCGCTGCATCGGGTCGAGCATCATTATGCGGCGCTGTTCGAGGCCGCGCCTGAACTATCGGCCGGCGTCGGCAATCTCGTCTTCACCGGCGACGTGGACGATCCTGACACCTTGCAGACGCTGTCCGCGCTGGGGTTCCAGCGCCCGAGCGACATCTGCCGGGTCATCCGGGCATGGCATTTCGGGCGCTACCGCGTCACCCGTTCGGCCGAGGCGCGCGAGCGGCTGACCGAGCTGACGCCGGCGCTGCTGGAAGCCTTCGGCCGCACGCGCCGCGCCGACGAGGCGCTGATGCGCTTCGACGAGTTTCTGGCCGGCCTTCCCGCCGGCATCCAGCTCTTTTCGCTGTTGCAGTCCAAACCTGCCTTGCTCAGGCTGATGGCGACGATCATGGGCGCTGCGCCGCGCCTGGCGGCCGTCATCACCCGCCGTCCGCATGTCTTCGACGGCCTGCTCGATCCGGCCCTGCTCAGCGAACTGCCGGACCGCGCCTATCTGGCCGAGCGGCTGGCGGTGTTCATCGGCGGCGACCGCGCCTACGAGGACGTGCTGGACCGGCTGCGTATCTTTGCTTCGGAACAGAAATTCCTGATCGGCGTGCGCCTGCTGGCCGGCTCCATCGACGCCCAGCGCGCCGGTACGGCCTTTTCGGACCTCGCGGACCTCACCATCGGCGCGGCGCTCGACGCGGTCGTGCAGGAGTTCGCGCGCCGCCACGGCAAGGTCGAGGGCGGCCGGGTGGCGCTGCTAGGCATGGGCAAGCTCGGCAGCCGCGAACTGACCGCCGGCTCCGACGTGGACCTGATCCTGCTCTACGACCATGACGCGGACGCAGAGGAATCCGACGGCGAAAAGCCGCTCGCGCCCTCGCATTATTTCAGCCGCCTCACCCAGCGCCTGATCGCGGCCGTCTCAGCGCCGACCGCCGAAGGCGTGCTCTACGAGCTGGATTTGCGGCTGAGGCCCTCCGGCAACAAGGGGCCGGTGGCGACCCACATCGACGCCTTCCGCAAATACCAGCGCCAGGAGGCCTGGACCTGGGAACAGATGGCGCTGACCAGGGCGCGGCCGATTGCGGGCGATGCGGCGCTGTCGGCGGAGCTCGAAGCCGAGATCGCGACGATCCTCGCCCAGCCGCGCGATGCGGCGAAGGTGATGAAGGAGGCGCGCGAGATGCGCGCCTTGATCGAGGAGGAGAAGCCGCCGCGCGATCTGTGGGACATCAAGCTGATTCCCGGCGGGTTGATCGACCTCGAATTCATCGCGCAGGTCGCCACGCTGACCGGCAATGTCGAGGGAGCGGTGCGCGGCACTTCCACCGCCACTACTTTGGCGCGGCTTGCCCCCGGCTTTGCCGACGGGCAGGTGCGGCAGGAACTGACGCAGGCCTGGTCGCTCTATCTCGCGCTCACGCAGATGATCAGGCTGTGCCTTGTGAACGCCTTTGACAGGAAGGATGTGCCGCCCGGGCTGGCCGACCTTCTCCTAGCGGCCACGGACCTGCCGGATTTCGGCGTGCTGGAGGCGCATCTCAAGGAAACGTCGCAGAAGGTCAGGAAGCATTTCGACCTTCTGCTTCGTGGGAAGCGGCAATGATGGGCCGGACCGGACCTGCCGCTTCCGTCGCATCGGGGGTAACGGTGCAACAGGAGAAGACCATGAGAAAGTCAACGCTTGCAATCGCCTTCGTCGCCCTGGCCGGAGCCTTGGGCACCGCTGCCTATGCGCAGCAGCAGGGCGACGACGGCATGCGCGGCCCCATGATGATGAAGCTTCAGAAGGCCATGAAGGATTCCGACAACGGCATTTCCTTCGACCAGTTTTCGGACGCCATGGACGCCAGGCTGAAGAAGATGGTGGCCGACAATGGCGGCAAGCTCACCGTCGAGCAACTCGCCGCGGCGCTCGAGAAGGCGCGCTACGAGCGGATGGCCAAGCGCATCATAGACCGTTACGACACCAAGGGCGACAGCACCCTGACGACGGACGACATCACCAGCCACGAGAAGAAGGTGTTCGCCCTGCTCGACAAGAACAACGACGGCAAGATCGAGAAGAAGGAGCTGCCGAAGCGCGGCCCGGGCCATCACGGCCGCTGGGGCGACAAGCACCGCGCCATGCAGTAAGCCGGAAGGCGGCATCCCCGGCGTCGTTCGGTGCCGGGGATGCGATCGTTGTTCGAGCCCCGACCGTTGATCCGGAGCGGGACGAAGCTCAGGACGTTTTAACTCCGGCAGGTCAGGCAGCAGCCTTGAACGGCGCCGGCGGCGCGGGTTTCCGGGACGGGATGCGCACCGACACGATGGTGCCCCGGCCCTCGACCGAGCGGATCTTGAGGGCTCCGCCGTGCAGTTCCGCCAGCGAGCGGGAAATGGCGAGCCCGAGCCCGGACCCGGTGTGGTTCTTCGAGAACTGGTTCTGCACCTGTTCGAACGGCCGGCCGAGCTTGCCCAGCGCGGTCTTGGGAATGCCGCAGCCATTGTCCTCTATGGTCAGCGTCATGGCGCCGGCCGTATTGCGCGCCTTCACCACGATGTGTCCGCCCTGGCCGGTGAACTTCACCGCGTTCGACAGAAGGTTGATGATGATCTGCTTGATCGCCCTGCGGTCGGCGGTCAGCGTCATGGCGTCGGCGATGCGGGTCTCCACGGTGATCGCCTTCTCGCTCGCCTGCAGCGAGACCACCCGGACCGTCTCGCTGATGAGCGGCCCGAGATCGATCTCCTCGCGGTCCATCGAGAACTGGCCCGCCTCGATCTTCGACATGTCGAGGATGTCGTTGATGACGCCGAGCAGGTACTTGCCGCTGGAGTTGATGTCGGAGGCATATTCCTCATAGCGGTCGGATCCAAGCGGCCCGAACAGGGCCTGCTCCATCAGTTCCGAGAAGCCGATGATGGCGTTGAGCGGCGTGCGCAGCTCGTGCGACATGTTGGCCAGGAATTCGGACTTGGCCCGGTTGGCGGCTTCGGCGCGATCCTTTTCCTGCATGTATTTCCGGTTCAGCTCGACCAGTTCGCGCGACCGCTCCTCTTCGGCGCGGCGGGCCAGCGACAGGTCGTGGATGGTCGCCATGAGGCGGCGCTCGCTGTCCACCAGCTTGTCCTGGTGCTGCTTGATCTGGGTGATCTCCGAGCCGACCGAGACGGTGCCACCGTCGCGCGTGGTGAGTTCGTTGACCTGCAGCCAGCGCCCGTCGGCCAGTTGCCTTTCATAGGTCACGCCGGCCCCGGGCCCGTTGGAATTCGCCAGCCGGCGCTCGGAAGCGAAGGCCAGCATGTGCGCCTCGACTTCCTGGCGCGACGTTCCGGGCATCACATGGCGGTCGGAAAGGCCGTTGTCGTGCTGGTACTTGGAATTGCACATCACCAGCCGGTCGGCCGCGTCCCACAAAACGAAGGATTCGGTGATGTTCTCGATCGCCGTCCTTAGCCTCAGGTCCGCCGCCTCGGAGCGCAGCGCCAGATGCCGTTGCTCGGTGACGTCGACGGCGATGCCGATGAGCTGGATTTCGGGCGCGTCCGGATCGACCACCTGCGCCCTCGCGCGCATCCACACCCAGCGCCCGTCGGCATGGCGCATGCGGAACACCTGGTCGATATGGTCGATCTCGCGCGCCACGATGCGGTTGGCCAGCTCGAACAGGTTGCCGTCGTCGGGGTGGATGATCTCGTCCACTTCCCCGAAGGAGAGCATGTTCTCGCAGGGCTCGTAGCCGAGCATGTCGTACATGGAGCGCGACCAGTACATGCGCCCGCGCACCATGTCCCAGTCCCACAGGCCGCAGCGGCCCCTGACCAGCGCCATGTCCACCCGCTGGTGCGCCTCGAGATACATGCGGTCGGCGCTCTGGGCCCGCGTGACCTGGCAGAAATAGGCGTAGAGCACCACGATCAGCACGATCGCGGTCAGCACGAACAGGGTGACGTTGAGCGACACCGCCCTGCGCCACTCCGCGAACACGGCCTCCTGCGGCACCAGCGCGGCCGCGGCGCGGCCGTTCCGCAGATCAACGGCCGCATACCAGTTGGTGTCGTCGATGGCCACGACCATCACGCCGGCCCGCTCTCCGAACAGGAACAGCGGCTGGCCGCCCGAAACGATGCGGTCCAGATGCCGGCCGGTCCACAGGGTCGAGCGCGGCGTCACGGCGCGGATCTTGAGGTCCGCGTCAGCCAGCGCCAGCACGTGGTCCGGCCCGAGCGCGCCGCGCCGGGCGACGCGCTCCAGCGCATCCTGCGCGCCGTCGGCCGGGGTGGTTTCGATTTCGGCAAGCTGTCCGGCCGAAAGCGCCAGCACCGCCTTGGCGTTGCGTTCGATCTCGCCCTGCCAGTTCATCAGCGAGAGCGTGCGCATGCCCGCCACGACGATCAGGAAAGTGACGATCAGGGCCGGGATGAGACGGCGCAGGAACGGTTCCGCCGCGAGCAGCCGCGCATAGGCCGGCTCGGCAATGAGACGCATGTTGCCCGCGAGGCGGCCGCTTTTCGAAGCTGGCCTGTGTCGCTCAAAAGCCGTCCGTCCGGGCGCGCCCCACGCGTCCGCCTTGGCCATGGAATGGCTCCCGATAGTTTGTCCCCGCTGATGACCCGGCAACGCCGCACTTCCGAATCGTTAGTAAAGAATCAAAGCTGATTCGCCTTGTCCAGTGGGCGGGCGAAAAAAGACGCAAATTGCGCGGTGATTTACGCTTCTTCGCTCCGGCAGGCTTCCGGGACGACCCAAGGTCAAGCCAGCGTGCGTTCCACGATGTCCTTCAGGTCCGCGGATTGCGCTGCCGCTGCCATCGACAGCAGCGCCGCCCTTGCCCTGGCCTGCCGCGCCGGCTCCAGCGAGCGCCAGGAGCGCAGCCCGGTGGCCAGCCGCGCCGCAAGCTGCGGATTGCGCTTTTCCGTCTCCAGCACGATGTCGGTGAAGAAGCGGTAGGCCTTGCCGTCCGTGCGGTGGAAGCCCGTCTGGTTGGCGCTGGAGAAGGAGCCGATCAGCGCGCGCAGCCGGTTGGGATTGGTCATCGAGAAGCCCGGATGGCCGCACAGCGCCCGCACCGTTTCCAGCGCCTGGGGACCCGGAACGGCGGCCTGGATCTGGAACCATTTGTCCATCACCAGCGGGTCGTGGCTGTAGGCGCGTTCGAAGGCGGCCAGCGCCTCGGTCGCCTCGGCCGAACCGGCATGGCGCTGGGCCAGCACGGCGAGCGCCGCGGCGCGGTCGGTCATGTTGGTGGCGCCATGGAAATGCGCGGACGCCAATTTCGCTCCTCCGGGCAGCAGGGCGAGATAGTCCAGCAATCCGTTGCGCAGGGCGCGCCGTCCCGCGCTGGCCGCGTCCGGGCTGAAGTCGCCGTTGTCGCCCAGCCCGTGGTAGAGGTCCCCGAACAGGTGCCGGTTGGCGCTTGCCAGCGTGTGCGCCAGCGCCTCCCGGGCCTTGAAGATGGCGTCGGGATCGATGCCCTTGCCGATCTCGCGGGCGATGTCGGCCTCGCCGGGCAGCGCCAGCGCCAGCGCGCGATAGGCCGGCTCCAGCGCTTCGTCGGCCGCGATGCGGCCTGCGGTTTCGCCGAGCCACGGCGCGAATCTCGGCTCCTTGCCGCCGAGGACCGAGCGGAAGGCGTCGATCAGCGCGTCCGTCAGCAAGGTGTTGAACGCCTGCCAGCGCGAGAACGGATCGCTGTCGTGGCCGGCGAGGAAAATCTGGTCGGCCTGCTTCTGCTCCACCGAAAGCGTGACCGGAGCGGAAAAGCCGCGGTTGAGCGACAGGGCGGGCCGCTCCGAAACGCCGGAGAACCGCACCGTGTGCCGGCGCTTGCGCAAATGGATGATGCCGTCCTCGACCGTCGCGCCCTCGACGGCGCCATGGGAGAGGTCCTTGCCCTCCCTGCCCACCAGGCCGAAGGCCAGCGGAATGTGCATCAGCCGCTTGCGGCTTTCGGACGGCGTGGGCGGAAGCGACTGCTCGATCTCCAGCACCAGCTCCCTGGCGGCCGCGTCGTAGGTCGAACTCACCGAGACGTTCGGCGTGCCGGCCTGATTGTACCAGAGCGAGAACTGCGACAGGTCCTGCCCGGAAGCGTCCTCGAACACCTTCAGGAAATCCTCGATGGTCGCGGCCTGTCCGTCATGGCGCTCGAAATAGAGGTCCATGCCCTTGCGGAACGCCTCGGCGCCGAGGACGGTGCGGATCATGCGCACGACCTCCGAACCCTTCTCGTAGACGGTCGCCGTGTAGAAGTTGTTGATCTCGCGATAACGGCGCGGCCGCACCGGATGCGCCAGCGGCCCCTGGTCCTCCGGGAACTGATGGGCGCGCAGCGTGCGCACCTCCGCGATGCGCTTGACCGCGCGCGAGCGCTGGTCGGCGGAGAATTCGTGGTCGCGGTAAACCGTCAGCCCTTCCTTCAGGCAGAGCTGGAACCAGTCGCGGCAAGTGATTCTGTTGCCTGTCCAATTGTGGAAATATTCATGCGCGATGATCGCCTCGATATTGGCGAAATCGGCGTCTGTGGCCGTTTCCCGGTCGGCCAGCACATATTTGTCGTTGAAGACGTTGAGGCCCTTGTTCTCCATCGCGCCCATGTTGAAGTCGGACACGGCGACGATGTTGAACACGTCGAGATCGTATTCGCGCCCGAACACCTCCTCGTCCCACTTCATCGAGCGCTTCAGCGAATCCATGGCAAAGCCGGCGAGCTTCTCCTTGCCGTGCTCGACATAGATGCCGAGGTCCACCTTGCGGCCGGACATGGTGACGAAACTGTCCTCGACCTTGCCGAGGTCGCCCGCCACCAGCGCGAACAGGTAGGACGGCTTGGGGAAGGGATCGTGCCACACCGCGAAGTGCCGGCCGTCTTCGAGCTGGCCGCGTTCCACCGGGTTGCCGTTGGACAGCAGCAGCGGCGCTTCGCTGGCGTCGGCCTCGATGCGGACGGTGTAGACGGAAAGCACGTCCGGCCGGTCGAGGAAATAGGTGATGCGGCGGAAGCCCTCGGCCTCGCACTGGGTGCAATAGACGCCGCTGGAGCGGTAAAGCCCCATCAGCGCTTCGTTGCGCGACGGCGCGACCACGGTCTCGATGGTGAGCTTGAAGCGCCCGGTTGCCGGCAGGCCGGTCACGGTCAGCCGGTCGGGCGTCGCTTCATAGGCGCCGGAAGCGGCTTCCTTGCCGTCGATCTTCAATGCCGCGAGGCCAAGCCCGTCGCCGTCCAGCACCAGCGGGACGTCCGCGGCGACGCCCTCGCGCCGCTCCATCGTCAGCACCGCCGTCACCTGCGTGGCGTCGGGCGACAGGCGGAAGGTCAGGTCGGTTTCGGGGATGAGGTAGTCGCTGGGGCGGTAGTCCTCGAGCCTGAAAACCTGGCCTGTGTCTGTGCGCATTCCGTAGACGCTCCCTGACGAATGTGGCGGCGCTGCGGTCCGCTGGGTTCAATAAAACTGAAGCCTGCGCTCTTTACACCAAAGCCACCCTCGACAAAACTGCAATGGACCTTATCTCAAGGGCCGCTTCCCAATCCGTCATCGCGAGGTCTTCAATGACTGCCGTCACGCCGAAATTCGGGATGGGCGCCTCCGTGCGGCGGGTCGAGGATCTTTCCTTCATCACCGGGCAGGGCCGCTATACCGACGATATCCGCCCCGAGCAGGTCCTGCATGGCTATGTGCTGCGCTCGCCCGTGGCCAAGGGCACCTTCACGATCGGCTCGCTGGAGGCCGCGCGTGCCGCGCCGGGCGTGCGTCTGGTGCTGACCGGCGAGGACGTCGCGCCCCTCGGCGGCCTGAGGTCCGAGGCCATGCAGAAGCAGCCCGACGGCACCCGCGCGCCGACGCGCGACATCCCGATCCTGTGCCGCGAGCGCGTGCAGTATGTCGGCGACGCCGTCGCCTTCGTGGTGGCCGACAGCCGCGCGCTGGCGCAGGACGCGGCCGAGCTGATCGAGATCGATTACGAGACCGAGGAGGCCGCTTCCGGCACCGCCGCGGCGCTCGATCCGGCGACGCCGCTGGTCTGGCCCGAACTCGGCTCCAACCGCGCCTTCTTCCACCATTTCGGCGACAAGGCGAAGGCTGATGCCGCCTTTGCCAAGGCCGCGAAGGTCACGCGCATCGAGTTCTACAACAACCGGCTGGTGTGCAACTACATGGAGGCGCGCGCGGCCATCGGCGAGTGGGACGCGGCCGAACAGCGCTTCACCCTGACGACGGGCTCGCAGGGCGTGCATTCCATGCAGAAGATCCTCACCTCGATGTTCGGCATCGACAAGGACAAGCTGCGCGTCGTCACGCCGGACGTCGGCGGCGGTTTCGGCCCCAAGGCCTTCGTCTATCGCGAGCACGCGCTGGTGCTGGAAGCCGCGAGGCGGCTCGGCCGGCCGGTGAAATGGACCGGCGACCGCACCGAGCATTTCCTCACCGACGCGCAGGGGCGCGACAACATCGTCGCCGCCGAGATGGCGATGGACGCCGAGGGGCGTTTCCTCGGCCTGCGCGTCGACCTCAAGGCCAATATGGGCGCCTATATCTCGCAATATGCGCCCTTCATTCCCTATCTCGGCGTCACCATGTCCACCGGCGTCTACGACATCACGGCGCTCGACGTGTCGGTGACCGGCCTCTACACCAACACCTGCCCGGTGGACGCCTATCGCGGCGCCGGCCGCCCGGAAGCCGCCTTCCTGCTGGAAAAGCTGGTCGACGCCTGCGCCCGCGACATGGGGCTGGCCCCGGACGAAATCCGCCGCCGCAACTTCATCCGCCCCGAACAGTTCCCCTACCGCACCCAGACCGGGCGCCTCTACGACAATGGCGAGTTCGAGGGCCACATGAAGCAGGCCATGGAAAGGGCCGGGTGGAGCCGTTTTTCCGAGCGGCTGGCGCAGGCGAAGGCGCGCGGCCGGATACGCGGCATCGGCATGGCCACCTATATCGAGGCCTGCGCCTTTCCAGGCTCCGAGCCCGCCTATGTCGAACTGCATGGCGACGGCACGGTCACGCTGAAGATCGGCACCCAGTCGAACGGGCAGGGCCATGCCACGGCCTATGCCCAGTTCGTCTCCGAAAAGCTCAACCTCCCGATCGACAGGATCAGGGTGCGGCAGGGCGACACCAACGAGTTGAAGTCGGGCGGCGGCACCGGCGGCTCGCGCTCCATCCCGCTGGGCGGGGTTTCGGCCGCACGGGCCGGCGAGGACCTCGCCAGCAAGATCCGCAAGATCGCGGCGGACGAACTGGAGGCTTCCGCCGCCGACATCGAACTGGCGGACGGCGAGGCCCGCATCGTCGGCACCGACCGCTCCATTGGTTTTGCCGACATCGCCAGGGTGGCGCAGCGGCCGCAGGACCTGCAAGGCTTCGGCGAGTTCCAGCAGGACGAATGCACCTATCCCAACGGCACGCATATCTGCGAGGTCGAGATCGATCCGGACACCGGCGCGACGCAGATCGTCGCCTACACCATCGTCGACGATTTCGGCGTCACCGTGAACCCGATGCTGCTGGCCGGCCAGGTGCATGGCGGCGTGGTGCAGGGCATCGGCCAGGCGCTGACCGAGGACGCGGTCTATGGCGAGGACGGGCAACTGCTGACGGCGAGCTTCATGGACTATGCCGTGCCGCGCGCCGACACCGTGCCGTCCTTCCATTTCGAGACGCGCAACGTGCCCTCGGTCACCAACGCGCTCGGCATCAAGGGCGCGGGCGAGGCGGGCAGCATCGGATCCACGCCGGCCGCGCTCAACGCGGTGACGGACGCGCTCTATCGCGCTTATGGAATCGGCCATATAGAGATGCCTGCGACGCCTGCCCGCATCTGGGAGGCGATACACAAGACGGCCATGGCGTGACGGCGGCGACAGTTTCGGGGAATACGCTCACCGGCATCGGCATGAAGATGCTTTCGGTGGCGGTGTTCGTCACCATGCAGACCTTCATCAAGGCCGCCGGCGACGTGCCGGCGGGCGAGATCGTCTTCTTCCGTTCGTTCTTCGCCATCCCGCCCATCCTGATCTTCCTGGCGCGGCGCAACCTGCTGCACAGCGCGCTGGCGACGACGCGGCCGCTCAACCACGTCGCGCGCGGGCTGGTCGGCGTCTCGTCCATGGCGCTCGGCTTCTTCGCCCTGACGCGCCTGCCGTTGCCGGAGGCGATCACGCTGAACTATGCGCAGCCGCTACTGGTGGTGGTGTTCAGCGCCATCTTCCTCGGCGAGACCATCCGGCTCTATCGCTGGAGCGCCGTGACGGTCGGTCTTGTCGGCGTCGTCGTCATCTCCTGGCCGGAACTGACGCTGCTGACCTCTCCCGGCGCGCTCGGCGACCAGGAACTGCTGGGCGTCGTCGCAGCGCTTGCGGCCGCGGCCATCTCGGCAGTCGCCATGATCCTGGTGCGCAGCCTCGTCCATACCGAGAGGACGGCGACCATCGTGCTCTGGTTCTCGCTGACGGCGACGGTCGCCTCGCTGCTGTCGATACCGTTCGGCTGGCAATGGCTCTCGCCGGCGCAGGCGGTTTTTCTGGTGGGCGCGGGCGTCTGCGGCGGGCTCGGCCAGATCCTGATGACGGAAGCCTATCGCCATGCCGAAGCCTCGGTGGTGGCCCCGTTCGAATACACCTCCATGCTGCTCGGCGTCGTGGTCGGCTACTGGCTGTTTTCCGAAGTGCCGACGATCAACACGCTGGTCGGCGGCGTCATCGTCGTTTGCGCCGGCATCGCCATCATCTGGCGCGAGCGCCGGCTCGGCCTGCCGCGCGGCAAGGCGCGCAAGATCCTGCCGCCTCAGGGGTGAGGGGCGGGGCGGCAGCCGATCAGCCCAGTTCCCTGAGCTTCACCTTCACGTCCACGAAGTCGCGCCAGGCCAGCCGCTTGTGGGCCGGCGTGCGCAACAGATAGGCCGGATGCAGCGTCGGCATGGCCGGGATGGCCACTCCCGAACGGGTGGTGTGGACGCGCCAGTTGCCGCGCAGGCGCAATATGCCTTCGCTGGTGTCGAGCAGCGTCTTGGCCGAGGGGCCGCCGAGATTGACCAGCACCTTGGGATTGACCAGCTCGATCTGCCGCTCGATGAACGGACGGCAGATTTCGGTCTCGTGCGGCGTCGGCGCACGGTTGCCGGGCGGACGCCAGGGGATGACGTTGGCGATGTAGACGGAGTTCCGGTCGTAGCCGATCGCCGCCAGCATGCGGTCGAGCAGGCGGCCGGAGCGGCCGACGAAAGGCAGTCCCTCCAGGTCCTCGTCGCGGCCGGGCGCTTCTCCCACCAGCATCAGCGACGCTTGCGGGTTGCCGTCCGCGAAGACGAGGTTCTTGGCGGTGGATTTCAGGTTGCAGCCGTCGAAGCCGGCCATCGCTGCGCGCAATTCCTCCAGCGTCGAGGCGCCGGCCGCCAGTTGCCGGGCGAGCGCCGCCTGCGCCTCGTCCGGCACCGTCGCCGTCGCAGGCGGACGGATCGTCGTCGCCGACGGTGCCTGTCTTTGCGCAACCTCCCGCTCCGGCCGCTGCGCCGGCATGGGTGCGGCGGCGCGCGGCGGCGTCCTGGAGGAAGCCTCGGCGAAACGGTTCGCCGGCTCGTCTTCCAGCGCCTCGTCCACGCCGGCTTCCGCATAGAAGGCGAGCAGCGCGCGCAGGTCGTTTGCAGTGTCGGGGGCGATCATGGCCGCACATTCCTTCGCCCGGACCGGATTTGCAAGGCCGGAACCGTTCGGACGCGGCTTTCTCACATGAGCGGGATGCGCGGCTCCTGCAACAGATAGATCGTCAGGCGCGGCGTGTAGTCGGTCACCAGGAACTCGAATTCGGCCGTCTTCGAGGGATCGACCTGGCCGTGCTTGAACAGGAGCCGGTCGAAGGGCCTCAGGTCCCGGTGGTATTCGGCGTAGTTTCCGGATCGGATGTTGTCCGGACTGGTGTTGCGCTGGTCGAACGACAGGCCGTCGCTGTCGTCGCTCGGCCTGCCGAGGGCCGATTGCAGCTCGAATTCGAACTCGACCCAGGGTTGCCCGCTGTTGTTCAGCGCGTCGATGCGCATGTACATCAGCCCGCTGGCATAGTCGCCGGACGGATCGAAGGGAACGATCGGGCGGATCGTGCGGATGGTCAGCGTCACCGGGGTTGCCGAGTCCATCTCCTCGTAGAGCACGATCGGGTCGCCGCGGGTGCCCTTGCCGGAGACCCCTTCGATGCGAAAGCCGCCGAGTTCGTCGGAAAAGGAATAGGGCCCCGAGGGCCAGACCTTGAGCTCGTCCGCCCGGCCGGCGGGCGGCATCGCGGCCGTGATACCGAGCAGGAGCGCGAACCACGTGGCGCGCTTGGCGGTGGAAAGCCGCCAGGCTGGGGCGTCCAACGGGCCGGGACTGCGCATGGCGCGAGTATGACCGATCGCAAGCCCGTCGAAAAGCGGTCGCGTCACGCCCCGGAACGGCGTTGCAAGCCTCAGGTGGAAGGCCTCAGGTGGAAGGCCTCAGGTGGAAGGAATGCGCGGATCCTGCACGATGTAGAAGGTCCAGCGCGGGGTGTAGTCCGTCACCAGGAATTCGAATTGCGCGGTCTTCAGCGGATCGACCTTGCCGTCCTTGAACAGCAGCCTGTCGTAAGGTTCGAACATGCGGTCGAAATCGGCGAAATCGGGGGAGGCGATGTTCTCCGGCGTCTTGGAGCGCTGGTCGAAGGAAAGCCCGTCGCCGAAAGTGCTGGGCTGGCCGAGGATTTCCTGAAGCTCGAACTCGAACTCCACCCAGGGCTGGCCGCTGTTGTTGAGCGCGTGGATGCGCATGTACATGATGCCGCTGACATAGTCGCCCGACGAATCGAAGGGCCGGATCGGCCGTATGGCGCGGATGGTCAGCGTCACCGGCGTCGCGGAAACCAGCTCCTCGTGGATGACGATGGGGTCGTCATGGGTGCCCTTGCCGGAAACGCCCTTTATCAGGAAGCCGCCCAGCTCGTCCGAAAAGGAATAGGGGCCGCTCTCCCAGTCCTTTTGCTCCTGCGCGGCCGCGGGTGCGGCCGAAATCACGGAAAAACCGGCCAGAATCGCCATGCGCGCAAGGCACGCGACGGCGAGGCGCATGGGCGGTAATCCGGATGGATCGGGGCTGCGCATGGGGCCAGTATGGCCGATCGGCCCGCAACCGCAAAGCCGGCGCATGAGCCGATCGGCACAACAGAAATGCCTTCGTGAAATAGAATGGCTTTTTTTCACCAGTTTCGTGTCGCGAACGGATAGGCTATGGAGCGCTAAGCCAGCTATATCCAGGGCAAGCGGTGCGGAGGAATTGATGAGCGATATTGAATGCGAAAGCATGGAGTTCGACGTTGTGATCGTCGGCGCGGGCCCGGCCGGCCTCGCCGCGGCGATCCGGCTGAAGCAGGTCAATCCCGAATTGTCCGTCGTGGTGCTGGAAAAGGGCGGCGAAGTGGGCGCCCATATTCTTTCCGGCGCGGTCGTCGATCCGATCGGCATCGACCGCCTGCTGCCCGGCTGGCGCGAGGAGGCGGACCATCCCTTCAAGACCCCGGTGACGGCCGATCATTTCCTTGTGCTCGGGCCTGCCGGCTCCTTCCGCCTGCCCAATTTCATGATGCCGCCGCTGATGAACAATCACGGCAACTACATCGTCTCGCTGGGCAATGTCTGCCGCTGGCTGGCGACGAAGGCCGAGGCTCTGGGCGTCGAGATCTATCCGGGCTTCGCCGCCGTCGATCTGGTGCTGAACGAGGACGGCGCCGTCACCGGCGTCGTCACCGGCGACATGGGCGTCGAAAAGGACGGCACGCATGGCCCGAACTACGCGCCCGGCATGGCGCTGATGGGCAAATACGTGCTGATCGGCGAGGGCGCGCGCGGCTCGCTCGCCAAGCAGCTCATCGCCCGGTACAAGCTTTCGGAAGGCCGCGATCCCGGCAAGTTCGGCATCGGCCTGAAGGAGCTTTGGGAGGTCAGGCCGGAAAACCACAAGCCGGGCCTCGTGCAGCACTCCTTCGGCTGGCCGCTCGACATGAAGACCGGCGGCGGCTCGTTCCTCTACCATCTGGAGGACAATCTCGTTGCCGTGGGCTTCGTCCTCCACCTCAACTACAAGAACCCGTATCTGTCGCCCTTCGAGGAGTTCCAGCGTTTCAAGACGCATCCGGCGATCCGCGGCACCTTCGAGGGCGCCAAGCGCATCGGCTACGGCGCGCGCGCCATCACCGAGGGCGGCTGGCAGTCGGTGCCGAAGCTGTCCTTCCCGGGCGGCGTGCTGATGGGCTGCTCGGCCGGGTTCGTCAACGTGCCGCGCATCAAGGGGTCGCACAACGCGGTGCTGTCGGGCATGTTGGCGGCCGAGCACGTGGCCGAGGCCATCGCCGCAGGCCGCGCCAATGACGAGCTGGCCTCCTACGAGGCGGCGTGGCGCACGACCGACATCGGCAAGGACCTGAAGAAGGTGCGCAACGTCAAGCCGCTGTGGTCGCGCTTCGGCACCCTGGTCGGCATCGGCCTCGGCGGGCTGGACATGTGGCTGAACACCATCTTCGGCGTTTCGCCCTTCGGCACGCTGAGGCACGGCAAGACGGATGCGGCTTCGCTGGAGCCGGCCTCGAAATATGCGAAGATCGACTATCCCAAGCCCGACGGCGTGCTGACCTTCGACCGGCTGTCTTCGGTGTTCCTGTCGAACACCAATCATGAGGAGAACGAGCCGGTCCATCTGATCGTCGGCGACATGGAGTTGCAGAAGCGCTCCGAGCACGACGTCTATGCCGGGCCCTCGACGCGCTATTGCCCGGCGGGCGTCTACGAATGGGTGGACAAGGACGGAAACGCCGCCGCCGATCCGAATGCGAAGGACGTGCGTTTCGTCATCAACGCGCAGAACTGCGTGCACTGCAAGACCTGCGACATCAAGGACCCGAACCAGAACATCAACTGGGTGCCGCCGCAAGGCGGCGAAGGCCCGGTCTACCAGAACATGTAGTTTGTTAGCATGTTCTTGCAGCCGCGCAATTTGAGAAGCAGGCTCGTTTTGACGACGCTTGTGGTCACCGCTACCTTCGGTGTCGCTCTTGCATTTTTATCGAAGGCACAGAACGACCCATTAGTTGTTGGGCTTAAGGCGGAAGTAGACAAGAAGTATCCCGACAGAGAATCTTTCCTGTTTTTTGAAAAATACAAGATATATCAATTTAAAGCTTCTGAGCATGGAAAATTTGCTGTATTCAGCAGAGTTTCTATGGGAGGGCAACCAACATTATATATATATGAAAATGACAGAGCAGCCGTTAGAGCGCTAGAGGGTTCAAACTCGATCATGTTTGATCCTGACATTGATGATAGTGGTAACTATGTTTTTAGTAAGCATACGAATTTGGTATCTCAATCCGTTTTAGTATACAGAGACATTGATGTAGGGGGTCGAGAGGGTTTATACAAAAATTCAATTATATATTATAATAATATAATATCAGATTTTTATGATAAGAAAGAAGATAAAAGTTATATTTTTGTATATGATTTAGAAAGTAAATCAAAATCGTATTACAGTGTTGATACATATATCGATAATTTCTCTGTCTCCAAAGGTGAAGTTGTTGCGTACGGTATGTCCGTCACCGGTGGGCCGGCGCGCTATGTGCTGGATCTTCGGCAGGGCACGGTGGCGAAGATGCCTTCCGTCGGCAATTCATCTGAAGATTGTTTTGTGGGGGCGGGCTATCGCTCGATCGATATTAACTCCACCTGTTTCAAGAAAGAGGACGTGCGCGGGCGCCTAGCTTACCTTTTGTCGCGCGAGATTCGCCAAAAGGATCCCGCACTGGCGCTTGCCTGTTCGAGTAATGATCTCGGCAGAGTTTCATGGAATGTCGCCTATCGGCTGATGGTACTGGCCGAATATCGAAAACTCATACCGGAAAGCGAGATCCCGGTCGCGACCATAGCCTCCGCTGCCGTTGATTGCCTTCTGGCAAACTATGAGAAGACGAGAACTCTGATTGGCTGGTCGACGAGGAAGTACGCTTTGGACCGGAAGGAACCGCTTGCCTTGCTGGTGGATAACGCCATGCCGCTTTACCCCATGCTTAAGATGGCCAGGGACGGTTGGCTGGAAGAGTCTCAGAAAGAGAAAATTATCGAAATTTCAAAGGAAATTTTCGATTTTTACGAGCCAGATTATCGAAAATCTGCCGACGGATACATCTTTAGGAAAGGTATCAAATTTTGGGCGGATGGTGTCGTTTTACCTTTTAATCAGCAGAACATATTCGGACTTGATTTGTTGGAGATGTATCTCATTACCGGTGATACGCGATACCGTGATCGCGTCATAGAGCTTGCAGAAAACTTCAAGGCAAGCTGGACTTTGACGGATGAAAATTCTGCTTTATGGAACTATTGGCCGAAAGAGTACTATCGTGGATGGAGGAAGGAGGACGATATATCCGTCAATACGCCTTCACTCGATGCTTCCGAACCACGGTATGAAGATACGTCCCACAGTGGAATCAACGTCAAATTCATGCTTGAGGTCTACAAGAACCTGCCCGATGGGCCGGTTTCCGCGAACGACATTCGGCTCCTTGCCAATACGCTGAAGCGCTTCCAGATCGGGGACAGCTATAGTTGTTTTATCGACGGGAATAGGGATGAAAAACTGTCCGATCGGTGCGTCCCGAGCTTCGGGTGGACTGAGTTGGACAACGAAAAGCTACGCGAGCAGATCGCGAGAGGCCTGCCGGAAGTGATGCCGTTATTTGAAAGCGAATGGTCAATCGCTTATGCTGCCGCTCTGGCGCAGCAAGGAAAGTGATCTTCCCACGAGGGCGATCGCGCTCTCTCGCTTGTCCTCTGGTTCGTCGGCCGGAAGACGCAGCGAGAACTCCACCTGCACTGGCAGGTGGTCGGAACCCGTCTCCTCCAGCGTCCTGACATCGTGGACGATCACGTCGCCCTTGAACAGGACGTTGTCGATCGGCAGGCCGGCGAAGCGCAGCAAACCCGGCAGGCGCCAATAGAGCCAGGTCGGGCCGGCGGAGGGCGCGAGCGTCAGGGCGCCGGCCTCGGCGACGCGCCGTGCCGCGGCGCTCCAGGGCGTGGCGTTCAGGTCTCCCGCCAGCAGGGCGCTCTCCGAAAGCTCGCTCAGCGGTTCCGAGATCGCGCCGATCTGCCAGGCCTGGTGCGACGGCCATGGCCAGGCGAGGTGCAGCGCGGCCACGTCGATCTCCTGCCCGCCGAAATCGACCGTGGCGACCGCCATCGCCCCGCGCTCGAAGCACACCGGTTCCGAACCTGCGGCGAAGGGGCGCCGCGACAGGATCGCCACGCCGAAGACCAGGTTGGGGTAGGGGCAGAAGATACTGTGCGGATAGGCGGCGGAAAGCAAAGCCAGCTTCGAACGCCACATGTCCGAGACCTCGTCGAGCGTCACCACGTCGGGCTTGGTGCGGCCGATCAGCGACAGCGCCTTTCCGGGCGTGGCGTTGTCGTAGCGCAGGTTCATCTGCAGCAGGCGGTAGAGCGGCTGGTCCGCCGGAGCCGGCGAAAAATCCGCCTGCACCTGCCCCGGCAGATGGGGGGCGAACGAGGTGGTCGAGAAGGACGTCGCGGCGAACACCAGCACCGAAAACGCCAGGAATCTCTGGCTCGTCGCCAGCACGGGCAGCGCCAGCAGCGCGGCCAGCACGGACAGGTGGGCGCGGAAATGCGCGAGCGTGTCGAAGGCCGGATGGAAGCGGCCGAAAAAGCCGGCCAGCAGCAAAAGCGCGAGCAGGAGCATCGCGGCATTCGCCCATGCGAGGACCGTTCTTGGCTGGCGCATCCTTTCCATGCGCAACCTCTAGCGGCAGAACTGCGGCGGCTTCAAGGTGGCCTGGCGGTTGGGGTGCGACGATGCTGGTGGAAGAAGCCGGGCGGGCCGCTCCGTTCGGCGCTTCTTCGCACCCCCTCTGGCCTGCCGGCCATGCCGGCAGGCCAGAGGGGGGTATGTACCAATACGTGCCAGAAGGGCGAACGATCCGCTACTGGAACGCCGTCTCCGAGAAACTTCTCAGCTTGCGCGAATGCAGCCGCTCCATCGGCATTTCCGCCAGCTTCTCCATCGCCCTGATGCCGATGGTGAGATGCTGCGCCACCTGCCGCTTGTAGAATTCCGTCGCCATGCCGGGCAGCTTCAGTTCGCCGTGCAAGGGCTTGTCGGAAACGCACAGCAGCGTGCCGTAGGGCACGCGGAAGCGGAAGCCGTTGGCCGCGATGGTGGCCGATTCCATGTCGAGCGCGATGGCGCGCGACTGCGACAGGCGCTGCACCGGGCCGCGCTGGTCGCGCAGCTCCCAGTTGCGGTTGTCGATGGTGGCGACCGTGCCGGTGCGCATGACGCGCTTGAGGTCGTAGCCCGACAGGCCGGTGACTTCGGCCACCGCCTCCTGCAGCGCCACCTGGATCTCGGCCAGCGGCGGGATCGGCACCCATACCGGCAGGTCGTCGTCCAGCACGTGGTCCTCGCGCACATAGGCGTGCGCCAGCACATAGTCGCCCAGCGCCTGCGTGTTGCGCAGGCCGGCGCAGTGGCCGAGCATCACCCAGGCATGCGGCCTCAGCACCGCGATATGGTCGGTGATCGTCTTGGCGTTGGAGGGGCCGACGCCGATATTGACCATTGTGATGCCGCCATGGTGCGGCTTTTTCAGGTGGTAGGCCGGCATCTGCGGCAGCCGCGGCGGCATCGCGCCTTCCGAAGGGTGCGTTTCGCCGGAATGGGTCACCATGTTGCCGGGCTCCACGAACTCGGCATAGCCGCCTTCGCCCTTCGCCATCATCTGGCGGGCCATGGTGCAGAACTCGTCGATGTAGAACTGGTAGTTGGTGAACAGCACGTAGTTCTGGAAATGCTGCGGGCTGGTGGCCGTGTAGTGCGCCAGCCGGTGCAGCGAATAATCGACCCGCTGTGCCGTGAACGGCGCCAGCGGACGCGGATCGCCCAGGCCCAGTTCCAGCGTGCCGTTGGCGATGTGGTCGTCGGTGCCGTCGAGGTCCGGCACGTCGAACAGGTCGCGGATCGGCCGCTTGATGTGCTCGGCCGCCGAGGCGTCGACATGGGTGCCCTCGATCAGCGCGAAATGCAGCGGGATCGGCGTGTCGGATTCCGACACCATGACCGGCATGCCGTGGTTGCGCATGATGAGATTGAGCTGCTCCACGAGATAATTCTCGAACAGGTCCGGCCGTGTCACGGTGGTGGTGAAGGTGCCCGGCGTCGGCATGTGGCCATAGGCCTGCCGGGAATCGACCAGCGAGAAGGACGTCGTGGTCACGCTGACGGCGGGATAGAAGGCCCTGTAGCGTACGTTGCTGTCCCCGCCGGTCGCCAGCGCCGAGAAGGAATCACGCAGGAACGCGGTGTTGCGGGCGTAGAGACGCTGGAGTTCCTTCACCGCGGCGCGGGCGTCGGTGAAATATTGCGCGGCATAGGGCTCCGGCGTGACGATGGTTTCGATGGCCTCGGGGTAGATTCGCTTTTCCATGGCCCATTATATGAGCACGACGTGACGGTTTCGAGAGGGGGTGCGTCCGTCAACCGCGCTGCAGGCTCACCAGCAGCACCAGCCCCATGCCGGTCTTCTGCGGCGCCGGCGCTTCGATCGTGGCGCCCGCCCCGCTCCGCAGGCTCGGCACCGCCAGCACCGGCGCGGCGAGCATCAGCAGGATCATGGCGGCACGCGGCGCCACGCGGAGGAAACGGCGGAGGTTCGAGGCGGAACGGGACATGGTCGCGGCTTTCGCGGTTTTTCAGGATCAGAGGCGCTGGGCGGCCGGGCAGGCGAAGCCGCAGCGGGGATCGCCGCCATGGCGATCGTGGCGGCCCGCCTCGGCGACGAGCAGCGCGAAACCCATGCCGAACAGGGTCACCAGCAGACAGACGATGGTGAAGCGGCGTGCAAGCATCTTTGAATTCCCCTCATCGAATGACGGGATAGTGCATCGCGCCGCCTGAACCCGCTCTGAGGCCTGCGTTCATCGAAGGTTCAAATTTATTGACGGCGTTTTGAACGTTCCGGCGGTTGCGCTCGGCCCGTCGATGTCTATCTGCAACGGGCATCCATCAAGCCGGAGACATGGCATGACCACGCAGACCCGCCCGATCGAACTCCACTACTGGCCGACCCCGAACGGCCACAAGATCACGATCTTCCTCGAGGAAACGGGCGTTCCCTATGTCGTCAAATACGTGAATATCGGGCGCGGCGAACAGTTCGAGCCGTCGTTCCTGAAGATTGCGCCGAACAACCGCATGCCGGCCATCGTCGATCCGGAAGGACCGGACGGCAAGCCGATCCCGGTGTTCGAATCCGGCGCCATCCTGCAATATCTCGGCCGCAAGTTCGGCAGGTTCTATCCCGCCGACGAGCGCCGGCGTACGGAAGTGGACCAATGGCTGTTCTGGCAGATGGGCGGCCTCGGCCCGATGGCGGGGCAGGCGCATCATTTCCGCCAATATGCGCCGGAGAAGGTGCCTTACGCCATCGAGCGCTATACCAACGAGGTGAACCGGCTCTACGGCGTCATGGACCGCCGGCTGGCCGACCGCGACTTCCTGGCCGGCGACTATTCCATCGCCGACATGGCCTCCTTTCCCTGGACCCGCTCCTACCGGAACCAGGGACAGGACCTGGACGATTTCCCGAACCTCAGGCGCTGGTTCGACGCGATCGCAGCCCGCCCGGCGGTCGTCAGGGCTGTCGAGGTGGGGCAGGAGCACCGCCGCAACCTCGCCGACGACAAGGAAGCGCAGAAAGTGCTGTTCGGCCAGCGGGCGAGGTAGGAAAGCAGGAGCTAGGGGAGCGGGGCGGCAGCCTGACGGCCGGGCAGGACGTTGACGAGGCGGTGCCCCATCGGCGGTTGCCTGCCGCTCCCTGCTTTACTCCTCCGCTTCCCTCACATCTTCGTCCAGGTCTGGCTCTTGCAGATCAGGCCGCCCAGCACGCAGCCCTTCATCGTCAGCGAACTGCCGGCCAGCGAGGCCTTGCCGTTATAGGTCTTGTCGCTCTCCGGATCGGTGATGGTACCGGCATAGCCGGCGTCGCCCGTGGCCTTGAACGAGCCGATGCGCTTGCCGGCATGCTTGCCCGTCTTCAGCGTGATGGCGAAGGCCCCGCCGCTGCCGGCGATGGCCGCCGTCGCGCCGGAAGCCGTCTTCCAGTTGCCTTCGATCGGGTCGGCCAGCGCCGCCCCCGTCACTATCAGGCTCGCCGCGAGCGCCAGGCTGAGTTTCCGAAACATCTTTCCTCCTCCTCTGCAAAATCCGGATCGGCCTGTCGGCCTTACGCGGACGTAAGCTAGTGCAGTCATGCGGCAAGCGGAAGCGGTGCCGCAGCGGAAGAAAGCGCCGATTTTTTGCGGTCTGCCTGCTGCCGCCGCCGCCTTGGGCGGGGCGTCTTACCAAATCCCTACTGGGCGCGTGGTTAGCGAAGCGTTGTTTCGAGCCACTCGGATTTTCGTCGAATTTTACACGAAACCGCGCGATCGCGGGCTTTCTATCCTTAACGGTTCGTCACGTTTACCTATTGTTTTAGCTTTGTTTTCCTCAAATTAAGCAAGCCATTTAACGGCGGATTCAAGGCTCGGCGGCATCCTCGGAAGCATCGAAAGGGCAGCCCCACGGACGAAAGAAGGGCGGCTCTCGGGAGCAGACAGGGAACAAGAAAATGGCACGTTTCGAAATGCTTGAAGCCGATTTCGGCACGATGGGCACGACCGCTCAGGCCGACATCCTGTTCGAACTCGGCATGATGTACGCAACCGGCCGCGACTGCGAGGTCGACGTCGTTGCCGCCCACAAATGGTTCAACATCGCGGCCATCAAGGGTTCGCTGCGCGCCGCCGAGGTTCGCTCGGAACTGTCGGCCGCCATGTCGAAGGGCGAGATCGCCCAGGCCCTGCGCGAGGCGCGCGAATGGATGACCATGCACTGACGATTGCCCCGAGGGGAATGAACGCGGGCGGGCCGCTCCAACGGCCCCGTACCGGGACGATGTGACGGGACGACGGGAAAGAACGACGCGGCAGGCACGTACCGGCCGCGCAGACAGGGAAGCAAGCGGGCAGGGGCGTTTCGGCGCCGCCATGACCGCCGCCAAAGCCGCGACCGGCCGGGATAAGGCCGGCGCGGCTTTCGCCTTTTCCGGCGCTTGCCGCGCAAAGCGATGCGGCCGCCGCGAGGCGTCTGGACAGAATTGGAGAAGAGTGGAATTGTCGCCTTCCTCCAGAGGTGCGCTGCCAGGGGGGCGGCGCAAGAGTTGAGGAATGGGAGCACTATGAAAAAAACCAGGATGCTGCAGGCGGCGCTGTTCGGCCTGCTGTTGAGCTCGTCGGCAGCCCTCGCCGCCGATGACATCACCTTCGCGGTCGCCGGGCCGATGACCGGGCAACTCGCCAATATCGGCGACCAGTTCAAGCAGGGCGCGAAGGCCGCGGCCGACGCGATCAACGCCAAGGGCGGCGTCAGCGGCCGCAAGATCAAGCTCGATTTCGAGGACGACCAGTGCGATCCGAAGCAGGCGGTGTCCATCGCCAACCGCATCGTCGCCAATGGCGTGAACTTCATCGACGGCCACGCCTGCTCGGGCTCCAGCATTCCCGCCTCCGCAGTCTATGCCGAGGCCGGCGCGCTGATGATGAGCCCCGCCTCCTCGAACCCGGCCATGACCGACGACGCCGCCAAGAAGGGCTGGAAGACCATCATGCGCCTCTACACGCGCGACGACGCGCAGGGCGCCTTCATCGGTCCGTGGATCGCCAAGAAATATGCCGGCAAGAACATCGTCATCCTGCACGACAAGAGCGCCTACGGCCAGGGCGTCGCCGACGCCGTGCGCGACACCATGAACAAGTCGGGCCTGAAGGAGGTCTTCTACGACGGCATCAATGCCGGCGATAAGGACTATTCGGCGCTCGTCACCAAGCTCAAGGAACTGAAGGCCGATGTCGTCTATTTCGGCGGCTATCACCCCGAAGCCGGCCTGATCCTGCGCCAGGCGGCGGAACAGAACTTCAAGTTCCAGCTCATCATGCCGGATTCGATCGCCTCGCCCGAGTTCTGGCAGGTTGCCGGCCCGGCCGGCGAGGGCACCATGTTCGTGTTCCCGTCCGATCCGCAGGCCCGCCCCGAAGCCAAGGAAGCGGTGGAGAAGATCAAGGCCGGCGGCTTCCAGCCGGAAGGCTTCACGCTGTTCTCCTACGCGGTGATCCAGGCCTTTGCTGAAGGAATCGAGCGGGCCGGCAGCGACGACCCGGCCAAGGTGGCCGAGGCGCTGAAGGACGGCAAGCCGATCAAGACCGTCGTCGGCGACGTGGTCTTCGACGAAAAGGGCGACCTGAAGAACGCCAGCTACGACATCAACCAGTGGCACGACGGCAAATACGCGCCGATTCCGCTGGATTGAGACGGCCGGTAGGCTCGAAAAGGAAGCGGCCGGGTTCCCCCCGGCCGTTTTCGTGTGAGATCAGGCTGCGTTGAGCGGCCTTATTCGCTTTTCCGTTTCCGGCCATGCACCGGAGCGCAGCTTCCTGAGCTCATAGTCCGACTGGAGATTGAGCCACATTTCCGGGCTCGTTTCGAAATACTTCCCCAACCGCAAGGCGGTGTCGGCGGTGATGCTGCGCTCACCCTTGATGATGCCGGCGATGCGGCTTGCAGGCACGTCGATATCCCGGGAAAGCTGGTTTTGACTTACCCCTAACGGCTTCAGGAATTCCTCGAGAAGAATCTCGCCGGGGGGAATCGGATCGAGTTTTCGTTCCATGGCTGTCACCTGTGGTAATCGACGATTTCAACGTTTTCGGCGGCGCCGTCTTGCCAGACGAAGCAGATACGCCATTGATCGTTGATCCGAACGCTCCATTGACCCTTGCGGTCGCCTTTCAGGGCCTCCAGTCGATTTCCCGGAGGAACCCTCAGATCTTCCAACCGGATTGCGGCATGGAGGAGCAGTAGTTTTCGGCGGGCCACGCTGTCGATAGCTGAAAGGCGGCTCACCCGAATGTCGTTGAACAACTTCTCCGTATCTCGGTCGCCAAACGATCGGATCATGATGATAAGCTATTCCGCTAATAGTATTCCGTCAAGCAGAATACTAATAGCGGAAAGTCAGATCAACCCTTGTCTTCCTCCACAAACCGCACAAGCACGGCGCCGTCCGTCACCTGGCTGCCCTCGGCGGCGATGTCGGCGATCACGCCGTCATGGGGTGCGATGATGGTGTGCTCCATCTTCATCGCTTCCAGGATCAGCAGCGGCTGGCCCTTGGCGACCTGGTTCCCCTTGGCCGCCCGCACCACTTTCACCAATCCGGGCATCGGCGCGCGCAGCGAATCCGCTCCCGCTCCTGCTTCGTTGGCGCTTTGCAGCGGGTCCGGCACGGCGAAATTGTAGCTCGCCGCGCCGTCGAACACGGTCACATGCCCAGGCCAGAGCGCCAGGCGTGCGGCCGGTGCCTTGACCGGCCGGGAAAGGCCGGTCGCCGTCTCGAACCGCACCTGCTTCTGCCGGTCCGCCGGGTCGATGCGCGCGGTGATCTCGTGCTCGGCGAAAATCAGGACGGTGCGCTGCGGCACGGCATGGAAATGGGCGTAGCCGGCAAGCGCCGCCCACGGATCGTCGGACGCCGGCAGCGCATCCAGCCCGGACGCAGCGAGCGCCGCCGCCGCTAAGAGGCCTTCCGAGGGCGGCGGCACGGCAGTCAACGCTTCCTGCCTGCGCCCGATCAGGCCGGTGTCGACATCGCCGGCCGCGAAGCTGGGGTCGCGGGCGAGCGCCGCCAGGAAGGCGGTGTTGACGGTGGAGCCGGCCACCTCGGTTCCGTCCAATGCCGTTCCGAGCGCCGCCAGCGTGGCTGGCCGGTCGGGTCCGTGAACCACCAGTTTGGCGATCATCGGATCGTAGAAGGGCGAGATGGCGTCGCCCTCGCGCACCCCGGTTTCGACGCGCAGGACCGTGCCCGCGCCGGACGCGGCGGGGAACCTCAGGTGATGCAGCGTGCCGGTGGCGGGCAGGAAGCCGCGCGCGGCGTCCTCGGCATAGAGCCGCGCCTCGAAGGCGTGGCCGTGGAGGCCGATCTCGTCCTGCGTCAGCGGCAGGCGTTCCCCGGCCGCCACGCGCAACTGCCATTCCACCAGATCGATGCCGGTGACCATCTCGGTCACGGGATGTTCGACCTGGAGGCGCGTGTTCATCTCCATGAACCAGAAACGGTCGGGCCGCAGCCCCTCGGACGCATCGACGATGAACTCGATCGTGCCCGCGCCCGAATAGGCGATCGCCTTGGCCGCCGTCACCGCCGCTTCGGTCATCGCCGTGCGCATCTCCTCGGTCATGCCGGGGGCGGGGGCCTCCTCGATCACCTTCTGGTGGCGGCGCTGCGCCGAGCAGTCGCGCTCGTAAAGATGCACGGCATTGCCGAAATCGTCGCCGAATACCTGCACCTCGATGTGGCGCGGCTTCTCGACATATTTCTCCACCAAGACGCGGTCGTCGCCGAAGGCGGCCTTGGCCTCGCGCCGCGCGCCCGACAGGGCTTCGGCGAAGTCGTCCGGGTCGTCCACGCGCCGCATGCCCTTGCCGCCGCCGCCGGCGCGGGCCTTGATCAGCACCGGATAGCCGATCTCGCGCGCCTTGGAGGCGAGCACCACGATCTCCTGCGCCTCGCCGTGATAGCCGGGCACCACCGGCACGCCGGCCCCCTCCATCAGCCGCTTGGCGGCGTCCTTGAGGCCCATGGCGCGGATCGAGGCGGCAGAGGGGCCGATGAAGGTCAGTTCCGCGGCCACCACGCGGTCGACGAAATCCGGGTTCTCCGACAGGAAGCCGTAGCCGGGGTGGATCGCCTCCGCGCCGGTGATCTTGGCGGCGGCGATGATGCGGTCGGCGTCGAGATAGCTTTCGGCGGCGGGCGCGGGGCCGATCCGGATCGCCTCGTCCGCCATCTCGACATGCAGGGCGCGCGCGTCCGCATCCGAATAGACGGCGACGGTGCGCACGCCCATGCGCCGCGCGGTGCGGATGATGCGGCAGGCGATCTCGCCGCGATTGGCGATCAGGATTTTCTGGAACATGCCCGTCCCTCGACTCTTCTCGGCCGGCTTCAGGAGCCGTCGGCGCCGGCCAGAAAGTCCACCTTGCCGACCGGCACGCCCTTGTGGCGCAGGATGTCGTAGGCGGTCGTCACGTGGAAATAGAAGTTGGGAATGGCGAAGCCCAGAACGTAGCTCGTGCCGTTGAATTCCAGCGTGCGCGGCCCGGCCTTGAAGCTCACATGGGCATCCTCCCGCCCGTCCATGCAGTTGGCCGGCACGGTTTTGAGATAGTCGATGGTCGCGGTGATCCGCGCCTGCAATTCGGCGAAGGTCTTTTCCTCGTCGGCCATCGGCCTGGGTTCGACCTGCCCGACGCGAACCGCCACGAACCGCGAACTGTCGGACGCGCGCTGGATCTGCGCAGTCAGGGGCAGCATGTCCGGATAGAGCCGCGCGGAGGTCAGCTCTTCGTGGGGAATGCCCTTTTCGTCCGCGAAGGCTTCGCCCTTCTTCAGATTGTGCGACAGGTTCCTGAGGCCGCGGATGAAGACGGGAACGGTGATTTCGTACAGGGAAAGCGGCATGTCGGCTGGGGCTCCGTTGGCAAGTTTGGTTGGTCTCTCTGCGGCCGTCGTTCACATCCTGAACACGCCGAATTTCGTTTCCGGGATCGGCGCGTTGAGCGCCGCCGACAGCGACAGCGCCAGCACCTCGCGCGACTTCGCCGGATCGATGATGCCGTCGTCCCACAGCCGCGCCGAGGAATAGAGCGGATGGCCCTCGCGCTCGTATTTCTCCAGCGTCGGGCGCTTGAACTCCGCTTCCTCGTCCGCCGTCCAGGAGCCGCCCTTGCGCTCGATGTTCTGGCGGCGCACCAGCGCCAGCACCATGGCCGCCTGCTCGCCGCCCATCACCGAAATGCGCGCGTTCGGCCACATCCACAGGAAGCGTGGCGAATAGGCGCGCCCGCACATGCCGTAATTGCCCGCGCCGAAGGAGCCGCCGATGATCATAGTCACCTTGGGCACCTGCGCGGTGGCAACGGCCGTCACCAGCTTGGCTCCGTCCTTGGCAATGCCGCCGGCCTCGTATTTGCGCCCGACCATGAAGCCGGTGATGTTCTGCAGGAATACCAGCGGTATCTTGCGCTGGCAGCACAGTTCGATGAAATGCGTGCCCTTCAGCGCGCTCTCGGAAAACAGCACGCCGTTGTTGGCGATAATGCCCACCGGCATGCCGTGGATATGGGCGAAGCCGGTC
The DNA here is from genome assembly GCF_032460275.1 of Mesorhizobium sp. SP-1A. Taxonomy (NCBI): domain Bacteria; kingdom Pseudomonadati; phylum Pseudomonadota; class Alphaproteobacteria; order Hyphomicrobiales; family Phyllobacteriaceae; genus Mesorhizobium; species Mesorhizobium sp. SP-1A. Next base: position 983,912 of record NZ_JAVXZD010000001.1, read on the forward strand.
ACCAGCGTGGTGCCGTAATTGGCCTTGAACTCGTCCAGTTCCGAGCCGTCCACGATGCGGGCGATCACCTCGCGCACGTCGTAGGGCTGCCGCAGGTCGGTGGGCACGATGCCGTAGAGCTCACGCGGATCGTGAAGCGGCGGGACAGGATCGCGAAGGTCGAGCCCGATCTGCTTCTTCCGATTCAGGTTCTTCACGATGCGCCGGGTGATCGCCAGCGCATGGGCGTCGTCCAGCGCATAATGGTCGGCCACGCCGGATTCGCGCGTGTGCAGGTCCGCGCCGCCCAGTTCCTCGGCGGTGACGTCCTCGCCCGTCGCGGCCTTCACCAGCGGCGGGCCGCCGAGGAAGATGGTGGCCTGCTTGGCGACCATGATCGATTCGTCCGCCATCGCCGGCACATAGGCGCCGCCGGCCGTGCAGGAGCCCATGACGCAGGCGATCTGCGGAATGCCGGCGGCGGACATGTTGGCCTGGTTGTAGAAGATGCGGCCGAAATGCTCGCGGTCGGGAAACACCTCGTCCTGGTTGGGCAGGTTGGCGCCGCCCGAATCGACCAGATAGACGCAGGGCAGGTTGTTCTGCGCCGCGATCTCCTGCGCGCGCAGGTGCTTCTTCACCGTGACCGGATAATAGGTGCCGCCCTTCACGGTGGCGTCGTTCACCACCACCATGACCTCGCGGCCCTCGACGCGGCCGATGCCGGCGATCATGCCGGCGGCGGCGATGTTGTCGTCATACATGCCGTAGGCGGCGAACTGGCCGATCTCGAGGAAGGGTGAGCCGGCGTCGAGCAGTTGCGCCAGCCGCTCGCGCGGCAAAAGCTTCCCGCGCGACACGTGCCGCTCGCGCGCGTCGTCGGAGCCGCCGCGCTGCACCGCCGCCGCCCGCTGCGAGATGTCGTCCACCAGCGCCCGCATCCGCTCGGTATTGGCGCGGAAATTGTCGGAGGACGGGGAAATTTGGGACTGGATGGTGGGCATTGGCGGACCTGAAATGATATCATATTTTGATATTATATGTCGCGCAGGACGTGCGACCTTCAATTGCAGGTGCTGGCCATCTGCGCTGCCTTGTTGGAGGTTTGCACGAATGCGAGACATCGCAAAACGCTTGAGGCGATCTTTGCCGATCCGGTCAGCGGGTCGATCAAATGACGCGATGTGGAAGCGCTTCTGATCGCCTGCGGGGCGGAAATGTCCGAAGGAAACGGTTCGCGGGTGAGATTCACCATTGCCGGCCAGACCTTGTTTCTGCACCGCCCGCATCCGTCGCCGGATACCAAACGCTGGGCAATCCGTGACATTCGCCAGTTTCTAATCAATGTTGGGATAAGACCGTGAAGCTTTACAAGGGATATTCCGGTTCGATCGAGTTCGACGACGACGACATGGTCTTTCATGGCCATGTGCTCGGTATTCGCGATATCGTGACGTTCGAAGCCGAAAGCGCGGAGGAACTGGTGAAGGCCTTCCACGACAGCGTGGATGACTACCTTGCATTTTGTAAAGAGCGCGGCGCGGAGCCGCAAAGGCCTTATTCGGGCAAGCTGGCGCTGCGCACCACTCCCGAGGTTCATGCGCTTTTGAGCAAGGCGGCCGCTCATGACGGCAAATCCATCAATCAGTGGATTTCCGATACGCTCGCTGAGGTCGCTCGCAAAAGGGTTGATGAGGGGACGACGAAGGTGCGCACCCGCACGCATTAGCCCTCCTCCGCCATCATCTCGCGCCCGATCAGCCAGCGGCGGATTTCGCTGGTGCCGGCGCCGATCTCGTAGAGCTTGGCGTCGCGCAGCAACCGGCCGGTGGGATAGTCGTTGATGTAGCCGTTGCCGCCGAGAAGCTGGATGGCGTCCAGCGCCATCTGCGTGGCCTTTTCGGCGGCGAACAGGATGCAGCCGGCCGCGTCCTTGCGCCTGGTCGCGCCGCGGTCGCAGGCAGCCGCCACGGCGTAGACATAGGCGCGCGCCGCGTTCATCGTCGTGTACATGTCGGCGAGCTTGCCCTGCACGAGCTGGAAGTCGCCGATGGCCTGCCCGAACTGGCGCCGGGTCTGCACATAGGGCACCGCCACGTCGAGGCACGCGAACATGATGCCGAGCGGACCGCCGGCCAGCACCGTGCGCTCATAGTCGAGACCCGACATCAGCACCTCGACGCCGCGGTTTTCCTGGCCCAGCACGTTCTCGAACGGCACCTCGACGTCGTCGAACACCAGCTCGCCGGTGTTGGAGCCGCGCATGCCGAGCTTGTCCAGCTTCTGCGCCACGGAGAACCCCTTCATGCCGCGCTCGATGAGGAAGGCGGTGATGCCGCGCGAGCCCATGGTCGGCTCGGTCTTGGCGTAGACCACCAGCGTGGTCGCGTCGGGCCCGTTGGTGATCCACATCTTGTTGCCGGAAAGCACATAGCGGTCGTTGCGCTTGTCGGCACGCAGCCGCATCGACACCACGTCCGAGCCGGAGCCGGGCTCCGACATGGCGAGCGAGCCGACATGCTCGCCCGAGCATAGCGCCGGCAGGAACTTTTCCTTCTGCTCCTTCGTGCCCCAGCGGTTGATCTGGTTCACGCACAGATTGGAATGCGCGCCGTAGGACAGGCCGACCGAGGCCGAGGCGCGGCTGATCTCCTCCATGGCCACGACATGGGCGAGATAGCCCATGCCGGATCCACCGAAATCGGGGCCGGCGGTGATGCCCAGCAGGCCGAGCGCGCCCAGTTCGCCCCACAGATGCGACGGAAAATCGTTGGAGCGATCGATTTCGGCCGCCAGCGGCGCGATCTTCTCCTGCGCGAAGCGCCGCACCAGATCGCGCAGCGCCTCTATGTCGGCGTCAAGTCCGAAGCTCAGCGTATGCGTGTACATGCCGCTCCTCCATGTCCATTGTCGCGCCGACGAGGCGCATTGTCATGCGAAGATATGTAGCGGTGACCCCGGCGACCGGCAGCCGCTCGTCGGGCCGGAACCACACGATCACCCCTGTGATCATCTGGATCAGCGCCATGGCGGTGAGCCCGATATCGTCCAGGTCGAAAACGCCGGCCTCCGCGCCTTCGCGCAGGATGGCGCGCAGCTCCTTTTCGTAGGCGGCGCGCAACTTCAGGACCTGCGTCAGCCTTTCCGGCGAGAGGCTGCGCAATTCCATGTTGGAGACATGGGTGGAATGGCGCCGCGCGATATGGAAGGCGATATGGTTCTTCACGAAGGCGGCGAGCCGGGCCACAGGACCGCCGGCCGCGGGCCTTGCGGCGTCCCAGGCCGCGAGCAGGGCCTCCATGTGCTCGCGCATCAGCGTGAACAGCAGGTCTTCCTTGGTCGGGAAATAGCGGTAGAGCGCGGCTGCCTGCACGCCGACCTGCTGCCCGAGCTGGCGCATGGAAACGGCCTCGTAGCCATGGCGCGCGATCAGCGCGGCCGCTACCTCGCGGATCGCCGCTTCCGTTTTTTCGCCGTCAGAGCCGGTGGTGCGGGCCATTCGTCACTCCCTGCGGAAAGAATAAAACGAACGTTCAATTAATTCAAGGGGTCGGCGGAGCTGTCTCGGCGGATGCCGGCGGATTGCGGGTGAGTGGCCGTTCCATGATAGGCTCGGCATCGGCCAGCAGGATTGCGATTCCCGATGCTCGTACGTCTCACCTTGGTATGCAGCGGCGTTTCGGCGGCCGTCCAGCGCGGCGCTTTTCCCCGCGACGAACCGGCCGACATGCCTTCCCTGGCGAGGGCTTCGGGGCTGGCCGGGCTGCTGGGCAAGGTGGACCGTGCCCTGATTGCGCCGGCATTTGCCGCGCGCCGAACCGCCGAGGTGCTTTCCCTGCAACCGGATGAACTCGAAGACCTGCGCGACCTGGACTACGGCGCCTGGGCCGGCAGGAGTTTCGCGGAGGTGGGCGCGGCGGAGCCGGAGGCGTTGGCCGCCTGGCTGCATGATCCCGAGGCTGCGCCGCCGAAGGGGGAATCCTTCGCCGACCTGTCCCTCAGGGTGGCGCGGATGCTGGACCGGATGGTGGGCGAGCCCGGCCACACGGTGGCCGTGACTCACGCCTCAGTCATCCGCGCGGCCATTTTACACGTCATCGGCGCGCCGCAGGCCGGCGGACGCCATATCGACGTCGAGCCGCTGAGCCTGACCGATTTGCGCAGCGACGGCCGGCGCTGGACGCTGCGTGCGACCGGGATCACCGCAAGACCACCCGAATCCGCGACGGAGCGGGGCGTTTCCGGGTGAAGCCGGTGCGGACGGGAACCCGTCTCAGTTGCCGCGCGCGGCGGCAAGGGCGCCCGGCAGTTCTTCCGCCAATATGTCAAGCTCGTGGTCGAGCCCGACGCTGATGCGGATGCAGCGGTCCAACCCCAGCGCCATCGGCTTGCGGATGAAGACGTCGCGCGCCAGCAGGTTTTCCAGCACCTTCAGCGCGAAAGCGCCGTCGCGTCCGCAATCGACGGTCACGAAATTCGTCGCCGAGGGCAGGGGCTCGAGGCCGTTGCGTTCGGCGATTTGCGCGATGCGCCGTCGCCCGGCGTCCACCTTGCCCACCACTTCCTGAAGCCAGGCCTGGTCGGCCAGCGCCTCGACGCCCGCGATCTGCGCCATGCGGCTGACGCCGTAGTGATTGCGCAGCTTCTCGAAATCGCGAATCATCTTTTCTTCTCCGAACGCATAGCCGCAGCGAATGCCGGCGAGACCATAGGCCTTGGAGAAAGTGCGCATCCTGACGAGGTTTGGCCGCGATATGTCGATGCCGGGCAGGGACGAAGCCGGGCCCAGTTCACCATAGGCCTCGTCCAGCACCAGCATCGAGGTTTCGGGCAGCGCCTCGATAAAACGGTTTATGTCGTGCGCTTCCCACCAGCTTCCCATCGGATTGTCGGGATTGGAGAGATAGACGAGCGGCGCCTTTTCCCGGCGGGCCGCATCCAGCAGCGCATCGAGGTCCTCGCGGTCATTCTTATAGGGAACCGTGACGAGCCGCCCGCCTACGCCCGCGACATGGAAGTTGAAGGTGGGATAGGCGCCGAGCGAAGTCACCACCGGATCGCCGGCATCGATGTAAAGCCGCACCAGCAGGCCGAGCAGTCCGTCTATGCCTTCGCCGACGACGACATTGGCGGAAGCGATGCCGTGGTGCCTCGCTGCCGCTTCCTTCAGATCGTAATTGTCGGGATCGCAATACATCCACATGTCGCCGGCGATCTCCTTCATGCGCGCCACGACGTGCGGCGAAGGGCCGAAGCTGCTCTCGTTGGCGCCGAGGCGGGCCCGGAACGGGCGGCCGCGCATGCGCTCCTGCGCTTCGGGGCCCACGAAGGGCACGGTTTCGGGCAGGGCGGCGACGAGCGGGGTGAGGGCAGGGCGTGTAGGCATCGGGATCGTCCGTGAAAAATGTCGATGACAGCGCTATAGCGCCCGCCGTTTCCGCGCAAGCGCTGAGACGCGCGAGGTTCATGCGCCCCGGGGCCGATAACGCCAAAAAGAAAAACCCGGCGGTTGCCCGCCGGGTTCGACAGAGATCCGTGAAGGATGTCTTAGAAGTCGCGCTGGAAGCGGATGATGCCGCCGACGGCGTTTTCCTTGCGCATGCCGGTCCAGGTGGTCATGCCCGGCGTGAAGTCGCCCTGATGGACCCAGTTGATTTCGGGCGTGATGGTCAGGCCCGGAACAACGGTGTAGGCGATGTTGGCAGCCAGGCCGAGCGACTTGGAGTCGTCGTAGGAAACCTGCGCGTTGAAGGCGACCTTCTCGTTGAACTTGTAGGTGCCGCCGCCCCAGACGGCCCAGTTGCCGCCCCAGAGCTTGTAGAAGTTGCGGGCAACGTGGTCGTCGGTGCCGTAGCCGCCCATGACCCACAGCGACAGGGCGTCGTTGACGTTCACGTCGAGGCGCAGCTTGCCGGCCCACTCTTCCCAGTTGCTGTCGTAAGCGGCGACGCCGGTGATGGCGCCCCAGCCCTGGGCGAACTTGGCGCCGACGACGACGTTCGGCACATAGCTGTCGATCGGACCTTCGACCGGAACCGCACCCGGGCCGACCTTGATGTCACCGGTCAGCTGATCGGAACCCTGCTCCACCGCGGCCATGGCCGAGAAGCCGTTGCCGGCGTCGAAGGTGTAGCTGATCAGGTTGGTGCCGAAGCCGCCATAGGGAACCAGCGTATCCTGGATCACGTTGCCGGCGTAGCCGATGAAGGTGTCGAACGACGATTCGTCGACGCCGATGCGCAGGCCGCCGAGCTGCATCCACGCGAAGTGGGCGTCAACGTTGGTTTCGCCGTTGGTGTAGTTGAAGCGGGTCTCGGTGTAGGTCTTCAGGGTGCCGAGCTCGGTCTCCTGACCGGTCCAGGTCTTCAGGGCGAAGCGGGCGTTCTTGCCCCAGCTGCGCTGAAGCTTGCCGTTGCGCACGTCGATAGCGTCGCGGCCGTCGAAGGAGCCGGCGTCGCCGAACGAGGCGTCGTAACGGACATAGCCGCCGACGCGCAGGCAGGTCTCGGTGCCGGGGATGTAGAAGTAGCCAGCGCCGTAGACGTCGCAGATGCGGACGTATTCAGCGGGCTCCGGCTCGGCGACGACGACGGCGTCGGCGGCGCGCGCACCGGAGACTGCGACCAGCGCCGCAGCCGAGCCGAGGAGAAGGCTCTTGATGTTCATTTTCTGACCTCCAGTCAGAATCGCGAAGATTTCGCGCCGAACATCGCCTTGAGTTCCGAATTTCTTTTCATTTTCAAATGGATGCGAAGGCAGCGCATCGCTGGTCGTCGTTCCAACTCATGCCTGGACGCCGAGGCCGACCCGAAGCGCGCAGCCGTTTCGAAACCTGCAGCTTCGCAGGCCCGGGCATCGCGTGGGGCCATGAAGATGATGAAAGAACTGGCGGAGAGGATGGGATTCGAACCCACGAGGCCCTTTTGAGGCCTACTCCCTTAGCAGGGGAGCGCCTTCGACCACTCGGCCACCTCTCCGGCGCACCGCTGGATAATGAAAAGACCGGGTACAATCAATAAGCATTTGCGGCGCGCCTGGGAAAAAGCCGGTCCGGGCGCGATCCGGCAATTCTCTTTCACCGCGATCAGGCCGGCTGAGTCGGACGCGATTCTGGTTGTCGGCCCCCTGTTTCGCGGGCCCGCGGCACCGTTCCCGCCCCTGATGGTTAAGAAGAACTTTCCGCAGTCGGCAAAAACGTGTCATTTGTGCAACATGGCTTGGGGATAGCGCCCATGGAGGCTTCCAGCCGCTACGAACGCTGTTGAACGCCGCCGACCGATGGGTAATGTCGGTCTCGAAGAAGGGGCGCGGTGCGCGTGTCTTTTTCGCAGTGGGGATGGGGCAGGGAACGCTGTCCTTCAGCAAATAATACCCAGACCCGTTTTTTAACTTTTGACTGGAGGTCAGAAAATGAACATCAAGAGCCTTCTCCTCGGCTCGGCTGCGGCGCTGGTCGCAGTCTCCGGTGCGCGCGCCGCCGACGCCGTCGTCGTCGCCGAGCCGGAGCCCGCTGAATACGTCCGCATCTGCGACGTCTACGGCGCTGGCTATTTCTACATCCCCGGCACCGAAACCTGCCTGCGCGTCGGCGGCTATCTGCGCTACGACGCCGGCTTCGGCGACATCGGCTCGTTCGACGGTGCCCGCACCAACGACCGTCTGACCGGCAAGGAGCAGAGCACCTGGACGAAGCAGGCCCGCTTCGCTCTGAAGACCTGGACCGGCCAGGAGACCGAGCTCGGCACCTTGAAGACCTACACCGAAACCCGCTTCAACTTCGGTAACCAGGACACCCAGGACGGTAACGCGCACAACAGCTGGTCGCTGAACTTCGCTTGGGTCCAGCTCGGCGGTCTGCGCATCGGTCGTGACGACTCGGCCTATGACACCTTCTCGGGCTATGCCGGCAACGTGATCCAGGACACGCTGGTTCCCTACGGTGGCTTCAACACCAACCTGATCAGCTACACCTTCGACGCCGGCAACGGCTTCTCGGCTCTGGTGTCGCTCGAGCAGGGCTCGGGCAAGTTCAGCCGGGCTGGCACGATGGCTCCTGCCGATATTAATCCGGATTGGGATGCCCTTATCGACAACAACACCATCGACAGCTATGTGCCGCACATCGTGCTCGGCGCGAAGTACACCCAGGGTTGGGGTGGCGTGTCGGCTGTTGCGGCTTACAACAGCAACTACGAAGAGTGGGCCGGCAAGGTTCGCCTCGACGTGAACGCCACCGAGCAGCTCTCGCTGTTCGTCATGGGCGGCTACGGCACCGACAAGCACATCGACCGCAACTTCTACAAGCCTTGGGGTGGCAACTGGGCCGTCTGGGGCGGCGGCACCTTCAAGTTCAACGAGAAGGCTCAGTTCAACGCTGCCGTGTCGTATGACGAAGACAAGAACCTCGGCGTCGCGGCCAACGTCGCTTACACCCTGGTTCCGGGCTTCACCATCACGCCGGAACTGGATTACGTCCACCTCGGCAAGTCCAACTGGACCGGCGCCGACAAGAAGAACTCGTGGGGCGGCATCATCCGCTTCCAGCGCGACTTCTAAGGGATGTTGTCTCTTATTTGAAACTCCGGACCCGGGCGTCTCGCGCCCGGGTCTCGCTGTTTTCGTCTAGGGCTTGGAACGAAGAGAAGATCGGGGGTGAAACGATAGCTGACGAATTTGCCGGGACTTCGATGGGAATTCCCGCTGTGCGGGGACTGAGGTCGGCGAATTTGGTCTCTTGAAAGGGCGCCGCTGAATGGTTAGGAGCACCTAATCCACTCGGGGGTGTGGTGACAAAATGTCCAACAATGCGTTTCAGGAGAGTGGTCTCTCCGATCAGTTTGCTGCTTTCACTTCGCAGAATACCAGAATTAAATATGATCTAGGTATTAGGGAAGTAAAGGCGTACAGGATCGGCGAGCTGTTTGCGGCTTATCGTGATATTTTGTGGGATGACGGGCGACATAAATACAATGTCAGCTCGTTCATCGGCGAAATCGACGAGATTTTGCTAGGCGAACGCTTCAGCGCGTTTGACCAGAACACCTTGGACAGCCTCATCGGCACCTTGCGCCAACGCGGCAACAGCAACGCGACCATCAATCGCAAGATGGCCGCACTGAGCAAATTGCTGCGTAAGGCCTACAAAATGGGGGATATCCACAGCCTGCCCGAGTTCCGCCGCCAGAAGGAGCGGGCGGGACGAATCCGCTTTCTCGAACGCGACGAGGAGGCGCGTCTGTTTGCCGCGATCCGCAGCCGCAGCGAGGATGCCTACAGGCTTTCCGTTTTCCTGGTGGACACCGGCTGTCGCCTGGGCGAGGCGCTCGGCCTGATCTGGAACGATATCCAGACCCACCGCGTCTCGTTCTGGATCACCAAGTCGGGTCGCAGCCGCACCATTCCGCTCACCGATCGGGCGCGCGAGGCCGCGACGTTCTCGGGCGAAGGTCGCAGGCCCAAGGGCCCGTTCGCCATGCTCAACCAGCCGCACTACCGCGCGATCTGGAACGAAGCCAAGGCGGAGGTCGGGCTTGGCAGCGACACCCAGGTCGTGCCGCATATCCTGCGCCACACCTGCGCTTCCCGGCTGGTCCAGGGCGGCATCGATATCCGCCGCGTGCAGATGTGGCTGGGCCATCAGACGCTGCAGATGACCATGCGCTATGCTCATCTGGCCACTCACGATCTCGACGGCTGCGTCACCGTGCTCGAAGCGCGCCCATCCGCTTTGAATGGCCCGAAAGACACAGATGACGTCAAAACCGGCGAGTGCACCGAGAAGCGCAAGCGTGCACCCAAGGTCCGAAAAAGCAAATAGGCTTCAGCGGTAAGACAGTCTGCGCTGCGTGGTGCCGTGATCGATGCGAAGGCGGTCGGAAATGCTTCGGCCGCGCTGCTTGTTCTTGAAAGTTATTTATTTGAGAACTTGGGCGGTTGCGCTGTCTTCTCGGCCTGCTCGATGAAGCCCGCGATCCGGGCAGGCAGGTCGCCGGTCTCGAGGAAAGGCGCATGGCCTTGTCCGTCCACGACGATCGTTTCCATGCCTGGGTGCCGCCGGCGCATCTCCGCCAGGGTGGCCGAGGAAAGCAGGCGGGAATTGGCTCCCCGTATCGCCAGCATCGGCACGGCGGCGAGGGCGTTGAACTGCGGCCACAAGGTCGGCAGAGGCACCGACAGGTCGAGCCCGTCCAGTGTTCCGACCAGTTTCGGATCGTAGTCGGGAACCCATGCGCGGCCTTGCTGCCGGTAGATCGCTACCGCCATGCGTTCCCAGTCTTGCGACCTGAGCGCCGGAAAGTCCGCGCCATGCGCCTTGCGTTGGGCCTCGGCCGCCTCGGCAAGCGTCGCGGGTCGCGATGCGCTATGCAGATAGTTGCGGATATGCGCGAGCCCCTCCGCCTCGATCGCAGGACCGATATCATTGAGCACGATCGCCTTCAGCACGTTCGGCCGCATCGCGCCGAGCAGGTGGACGATCAGCCCGCCGCGCGAGGTGCCGATGAAGGCGGCCTCGGCGATTTTCAACGCATCGAGCCCGGCAAGAATGTCGGCTGCCTCGACGCCGACATTGTAGTTGGCGGGGTTGGCATCATGGGCGGACAGCCCGCGCCCGCGGTAGTCGAAGGCCACGACCCTGCGCGGGGCCGGCGCTTCCCGTGCAAGATGAAGTGCCAGTTCATGGAAATCGCGCGCGTTCCGGGTCAGGCCAGGCAGGCAGACCACGGGCCAGGACCCCGCCGCGCCCTCGCCATAGAGCCGGGCGTGCAGCCGCAGCCCGTCTGGGGCAGGGTAGAAAAAGTCCGAGAAACTGCCGTTGTCCTGCATTCTGTTCCCCCGGCCTGGTCCATCCGACAGCTAAAGGCTGGCTCGGCCGAGGTCAAATCCGCGCGACAAGGCATGCAGAGCCGGCCAGATTTCACGGGAGAACCGGAGGCTCGGGCCAGCCGCAATGCGGTTCCTCTTGCGCATTTTCATAATTCCGTCTGCCCATGGTCCGCACGCTTCCGAACCTCCGGAACAGGGTTCGGCTTCCGTACAGGCCTGGAAAATGCCTCAGTTCCGGCCGTTGACCAGGTCGGCGACAATGTCGAAGCTGCCGGAGATCCGCATCCTGTAGACCTCGTAGTTCTCCATCACGCGCTGCACATAGCTTCGCGTTTCCGCGTAGGGGATGCGCTCGATCCAGTCGACGACGGTGTCGATATCCTTTCCGCGCGGGTCGCCGTAGCGTGCCACCCACTGGTCGGCGCGGTTCGGGCCGGCATTGTAGCCGGCGAAGGTCAGCACATAGGAGCCGTTGAAGCGGCCGAGCTGTTCGCCGAGGAAGGCCGAGCCCAGCGTGGCGTTGTAGCCGGCGTCGGTGGTCAGCTTTTCCGGAAAGAAGGCGAGTCCGGCCTTTTGCGCCACCTGCTTGGCGGTGGCCGGTAGAAGTTGCAGCAGGCCGCGCGCGCCGGCCCCGGAAATCGCGCCGATGTTGAATTCGCTTTCCTGCCGCGCGACGGCATAGGCGAGCGCCTTGCCGGCACCGGAAATGTCGGCCGTATCGGGGATCACGCCCAGCGGGTGCGACAGCGCGCCGACGTCGATGCCGCGCCCCGCCGCGATCTTGCCGATCCTCAGCGCCAGGAAATGGTTGTCCTGCTTTTCCGCCATCACCGCCAGAAGGGCAAGCTCGCCCGCGCTGCTCAGCTGCCCGGCAAGGTCGCGGTAGAGCGCCTCGGCATAGCGCTGGTAGCCTGCCTCCTCCAGGCGCTTGATCGCGGCGACGGCTTCGCGCCCGGCAAAGGCCTGCCGCTCGGCCGCGGACGGAACCGGGTAGGCGATGTTGAGCGTATGGCGTCCGATCCGCGCGCCTGCAAGCTGCCCGTAGAAGGTGGTGCCGTAGGCGGCCGCCTTGCCGAAATAGTCGCCGGCACTGCCGGGACCGCCCGCTTCGGCGGCGCGGCCGAGCCAGTAATAGGCGCGCGAAAGGGTGATCGGCCCCTGCGCCAGATCGGCGATGCGGGCGAAGTGCTTCGCAGCCGTTTTCGGATCGTTCAGGCCGCGCAATGCGTACCAGCCGGCGTGGAATTCCGCGTCGGCGGCGTTGGCGGGGCTTTCGGCGGAGTGCGCGGCGACGATCTCGTAGGCGGTCTTCATGTCGCCCAGATCCACCAGCTCGCGCGAAAGCGTCCGGCGTTCGACCCACCAGGCGTCCGCATCCACCAATGCGGCACGTTCGGTCGGCGCCTTCAGTATGATCGCCGCGGCTTCTTCGTATTTCTGCTGCCGGCGCAGATATTCGGCCCGTGCGAAGAAATACCCCGCCGAACGCTGCGCCGCCGGCACGGCCGCAAGCAGCTTCGGAGCGTCCTTGCCGTTGCGCATGGCGGCCGACCATGCCTCCGCCAACGGCCTTGCGCCGGCAAGGTCGGCCACGCGCATCGCCGAACTCGCCCGGTCGGCATAGAACATGCGCTCCATGCGGAAGCGGTGGTCGGAAGCGGGGACGATGCGGCCGAACTCGTTGATGATGGCCGTCTCGTCCTTTGCCTCCAGCTTCTCCGTGCGCCAGAACGGCACGAGCACCGAGCGCGCCGCCGCGACGTTGCCGAGCGCCACATAGGCGCGCGAAAGCAGCACGATCCCTTCCTTCGTCAGCGGCTGGCTGCCGTTGAAGGCACGCACCACGACCTCGGGCGCCGGGTTTTCGCGATAGAGCGCGCGTTCGCTGTTGCGGCGCAGCGTCGTCAGGCCGGGCCAGCCGGGCAGCATTTCCGCGGTCGCGGCGATGTCGCCGCTCGGCACCTTGTCGCCGCCGTAAAGCGCGATCGCCCAGGCCAGCACATGACGGTCGAGCGAACCGGCCGGCAGGGTGTCGCGCACGGCGCGCGCCGCGTTGGTCTGCCCGGTTGCGAGCGCGTCGAGGCCGCCTTTCAGCCCGGCGACGTCGGCCGGCGCCGGGGTGGCCTCGGCGGCGGGCGCGGGAATGGCGGCGGTCAGCCGCGCGTCGGTGTCGGAGCCGACGGCGAGCGAAGGCAGGAGAAGGGCGAGCGCGCCGACTGCGAGGGCGCCGCGATAGGGGCCGGCCAGCGTCATGACAAGGGAACCCGGGCCCGGAAGACGGGCGTACCGCTTGGCCTGCGCAAACCTGTTCCCCCTCCCGGAAGGGACGATGATTGAAGTCCTGCCGACATTGCCCGAGACCAACCGACCCGAAAAGCGCCCCTTGCTGGCATCATCGCCTTTTCTTGCCCTGCAACGATGTCGAGACTATGGTGCGCGGCCTCGCTTTGGGCTAGAAGCCCGGCGATCAACGCAAGCTGCGAAACCGCAGGGGTTTCAGGGAGTTTATACCACATGCTGAGAGGCTCGCTTACCGCGCTCGTGACGCCGTTCGACAAGGACAGGCGTTTCGACGAGAAAGCCTTTCGCGCATTCGTGGAATGGCAGTTGAAAGAGGGCACCAGCGGGCTGGTTCCGGTCGGCACGACGGGTGAATCGCCGACGCTCTCGCATGACGAGCACCGCCACGTCGTCAAGACCTGCGTGGAAGTGGCCAAGGGGCGCGTTCCGGTGGTGGCCGGCGCCGGCTCCAACAACACCGAGGAAGCCGTCGGGCTGGCGCAATATGCCGAGAAGGCCGGCGCCGATTATGCGCTGGTGGTGACGCCTTACTACAACAAGCCGACCCAGCGCGGCCTCTACGAGCATTTCGCGGCGGTGGCGAAGGCGACCAGGCTGCCGATCATCATCTACAACATCCCGCCGCGCTCGATCATCGACATGACGCCCGAGACGATGGGCCGGCTGGCGCACGACTTCAAGAACATCGTCGGTGTCAAGGACGCCACCGGCAAGGTCGAGCGCGTCTCGGAGCAGCGCGCCACCTGCGGCAAGGAGTTCATCCAGCTCTCGGGCGAAGATGCCTCGGCGCTCGGCTTCAATGCCCATGGCGGCGTCGGCTGCATCTCCGTCACCTCCAATGTGGCTCCGCGCCTGTGCGCCGAATTCCAGGAGGCGACGCTTTCGGGCGACAAGGCCCGGGCGCTGGACCTGCAGGACCGGCTTCTGCCGCTGCACAAGGCGATCTTCCTCGAACCGGGTGTTTCCGGCGCGAAATATGCGCTTTCCCGGCTCGGCAAGATCGAGAACATCGTGCGCTCGCCGCTGGTGACGGTGGAGGACGAGACCGCGCGGAAGATCGACGCTGCGATGAAGCACGCCGGCCTGATCAACTGACGGCCCTTGCGAAATCGCTTCGCCGCGGCCATTTGATCGCTCTTTGCCGCATTCCTTCGGCGCCTGCCGGTGCAGGCCGCCGCAGCATGCATTGAACGCACAAGTGACGCCATGAATCAGGTGAAGAAGGCCGATCCCAACAACAAGACCGCCGCGGAGAACCGCAAGGCGCGCTTTTCCTACGAGGTGCTCGACACGCTCGAGACCGGGCTGGCGCTGACCGGCACCGAGGTGAAGTCGCTGCGCCAGGGCCAGGCCAACATCCAGGAATCCTACGCGTCCCTGGAGGACGGCGAGTTGTGGCTGATCAACTCCTATCTGCCCGAATATCTTCAGGGCAACCGCTTCAACCACGAGCCGCGCCGGCGCCGCAAGCTGCTGGTTTCCAAGCGCGAGCGCGCCCGGCTGGCCCAGAGCGTCGAGCGCGAGGGCATGACGCTGGTGCCGCTGAAGATCTATTTCAACGATCGCGGCCGGGCCAAGCTGCTTCTGGCGGTGGCGCGCGGCAAGAAGCTGCACGACAAGCGCGAGACCGAGAAGCAGCGCGACTGGAACCGCGAGAAGGGCCGGCTGCTGAAGGAAAGAGGCTAGGGCAGCAGGGGAATAGGAGAAGGCCGAACTCGGGCTGTGCGCCTTCTCTCCCTTAATCCCGTGGCCGTTACCCCAAAAACTCCGCTATCTCCCTGAACACGCCGACGAACATCTCCTGCGTCAGCACGCCCGTATTGGTGTTGTAGCGCGAGCAGTGATAGCTGGAGAACAGCGTCAGCGGGCCGGCTTCCTGCCGTCCGCCATGCTTGAACGGATAGGCGGCGACGCGCTGTCCCAGCGCCCGCACCGTGGACTGGTGCGCGATCGATCCGAGCGTCAGCACCGCGCGCAGATTGCGGAACCGGGCGATGGTCGGGATCAGGAAGGTGCGGCAGGTGGAGATTTCAGCGCCCACCGGCTTGTTCTGTGGCGGCACGCAGCGCACCGCGTTGACGATCGCAGTGCCGATGAGCTCCAGCCCGTCGTCCGGCCGTGCCTTGAACTCGCCGCGCGCCATGCCGAAGCGGGTCAGGGTGGAATAGAGCAGGTCGCCGGCATAGTCGCCGGTGAAGGGCCGGCCGGTGCGGTTGGCGCCGCGCAGGCCGGGCGCCAGCCCCACGATAAGCAGCCGCACCGCGTCCTCGCCCTCCGGCGGCAGGAAGGCGGGGACCGGCGCGTTGAACCAGTGCGGTTCGAGCCGGCGCCATTCGGCCAGGAAATCATGCAGGCGCGGGCAGAGCGGGCAGTTGCGGTCGGGCTCGGGAGAGGCGGCGACGGCCGCCGGCACCGCCGTCAAAACTCGTCCTCGTCGGCATCCGCCGGCTCGGGGCGGCGGACCGGCCGCTCGGAGGGGTCGCGCCCGACCTCGGCCTTGAGCGTCGCCAGGTCGATGAAATGGTCGGCCTGCCGGCGCAGGTCGTCCGAGATCATCGGCGGCTGCGAGGTCATGGTCGAGACGATGGAGACCTTGCGGCCGCGCCGTTGCAGCGCCTCCACCAAGGTGCGGAAATCGCCGTCGCCGGAGAAGATGACATAGTGGTCGACCACGTCGGCCAGTTCCAGGGCATCGACCGTCAGCTCGATGTCCATATTGCCCTTGATCTTGCGCCGTCCGGTAGAGTCGGTGAATTCCTTGGCGGGTTTGGTGACGACCTTGAAACCGTTATAGTCGAGCCAGTCGATCAGCGGCCGGATCGAGGAATATTCCTGGTCTTCAACCAGCGCGGTATAATAATAGGCGCGCAGCAGGTATCCCCGTTTCTGGAAACTCGACAGCAACTTGCGGTAATCTATATCGAAGCCGAGGGAACGGGAGGTTGCGTAAAGATTGGCTCCGTCGATGAAAAGAGCGATCTTCTCGCGCGGATCGAACATCAAAAATTCCTTTTTCGAAATGGCTGTATCGATAATACCCGGATGCGCGGGCCGGTTGCGGTCTGCGCCTGGAAAACTTACTTGAGTGTCAATATCGTCGGGATCATGGCATTCCCAGGCGCTCGGCCGCTCCGCAAGCAATTGTGATCGCGGCCTTGCGGCAGGCGATAGCACGGACGTGGCCAGGGCCGAATACCGGCGGTGCGAAATACTTGTGTTTCTACGGTGTTCGGGTTATGGACCCGGCTGGATTTCCATCACATCAAGAGCACGAAAGGGGCATTCATGGCCCGCGTAACCGTTGAAGATTGCATTGACAAGGTCGACAACCGCTTCGAGCTGGTGCTGCTGGCCGGTCATCGCGCTCGGCTGATCTCGCAGGGCGCACAGATCACCGTCCCGCGCGACAACGACAAGAACCCCGTCGTGGCGCTGCGCGAGATCGCCGAGGAAACCCTGTCGCCGGGCGACCTCAAGGAAGACCTGATCCATTCCCTGCAGAAGCATGTCGAGGTGGACGAGCCGGAGGCGGCCGAGAGCGAGGTCATCGCCGACCAGAGCGGCGTGGTGGCCTCGGCCGATTCCGACGAGCCGGAAGAGAACATCGCTTTCGACCGCATGACCGAAGAAGACCTGCTTGCCGGCATCGAGGGCCTCGTGCCGCCGGAAAAGAGCGACGATTACTGATATGCGGGTTTTGCCGCACTTTCGTAGCGGCAATTTCGTGGCTATCTATATCATGCGTCGGACGTCCGTCCGGCGCATGATTCATTTCAGCCATGCGCCTGTGAGAGTCCGCCCATGATGCGACAGTACGAGCTTGTCGAGCGCGTCCAGCGCTACAAGCCCGAGGTCAACGAGGCGTTGCTGAACAAGGCCTATGTCTACGCCATGCAGAAGCATGGCCACCAGAAGCGGGCTTCGGGCGATCCGTTCTTTTCGCATCCGCTGGAAGTGGCCGCCATCCTCACCGACATGCACATGGACGAGGCCACGATCGCGGTGGCCCTGCTGCATGACACGATCGAGGACACCACGGCCACCCGCGCCGAGATCGACGAACTGTTCGGTCCCGAAATGGGCAAGCTGGTCGAGGGCCTGACCAAGCTCAAGAAGCTGGATCTCGTGTCCAAGAAGGCCGAGCAGGCCGAGAATTTGCGCAAGCTGCTCCTGGCGATCTCCGAGGACGTGCGCGTCCTTCTCGTCAAGCTCGCCGACCGGCTCCACAACATGCGCACCCTCAACCACATGCGCGAGGACAAGCGCCTGCGCATCGCCGAGGAGACGATGGAGATCTATGCGCCGCTGGCCGGGCGCATGGGCATGCAGGGCATGCGCGAGGAACTCGAGGACATCGCCTTCCGCTATATCAATCCCGAAGCCTATCGCACCGTGACCGAGCGGCTGAAGGAGATTTTCGAGCGCAACAAAGGCGTTCTCGACGAGATCGAGAAGGCGCTTTCGGCCCTGTTCGCGAAATACGACATCAAGGCCAACGTCACCAGCCGCCAGAAGAAGCCGTGGTCCGTCTTCCGCAAGATGGAGGCCAAGGCGCTGTCCTTCGAGCAGCTTTCCGACATCTTCGGCTTCCGCGTCATCGTCGACAACGTGCAGGACTGCTACCGCGCCCTGGGCGCCATCCACACGACATGGTCGATGGTGCCCGGGCGCTTCAAGGACTACATCTCGACGCCCAAGCAGAACGATTACCGTTCGATCCACACCACCATCGTCGGCCCGTCGCGCCAGCGTGTCGAGCTGCAGATCCGCACGCGCGAGATGAACGAGATCGCCGAATACGGCGTGGCCGCGCATTCCATCTACAAGGACGGCGTCGGCAAGCCGAACGGGGCCAATCCGGTCCTGTCGAAGGACACCAACGCCTATGCATGGCTGCGGCGCACCATCGAGCAGCTTTCGGAGGGCGACAATCCCGAGGACTTCCTGGAGAACACCAAGCTGGAGCTGTTCCAGGACCAGGTGTTCTGCTTCACGCCGAAGGGCATGCTGATCGCCCTGCCGCGCGGCGCCACGCCCATCGATTTCGCCTATGCCGTCCACACCGATGTCGGCGATTCCTGTGTTGGCGCCAAGGTCAACGGCCGCATCATGCCGCTGATGACGGAGCTGAAGAACGGCGACGAGGTCGAGATCATCCGCTCCAAGGCGCAGGTGCCGCCGGCCGCGTGGGAATCGGTGGTCGTCACCGGCAAGGCGCGCGCCGCCATCCGCCGCGCCACCAAGAACGCCATACGCAAACAATACTCGGGGCTTGGCGCGCGCATCCTCGAGCGCGCCTTCGAGCGCAACGGCAAGACCTTCTCGAAGGAGAAGCTGAAGCCGGTGCTGCACCGCCTGGCCCGCAAGGACGTGGAGGACGTGCTGACCTCCGTGGGGCGCGGCGAGCTGTCGTCCGCCGACGTGATGAAAGCCGTCTATCCCGACTACAAGGACGAGCGCGTCACCGTCCCGCAACCGCGCCAGCGCGAGGAAGGCTGGTCGCGCATCCGCAACGCGGCGGGCATGCTGTTCCATCTGCCCGCCCGCTCGCAACGCCGCGGCTCCGGCCAGTCCAAGGGGGAGGCGGCCAAGGGCGAGGCGAAGGACGGCGCGGTGCCGATCCGCGGCGTGCGCGGCGACCTGCCGGTGCGCTTCGCGCCCGAAGGCGCGGTGCCGGGCGACCGTATCGTCGGCATCGTCCAGCCGGGCTCCGGCATCACCATCTACCCGATCCAGTCGCCCTCGCTGACCGCCTTCGACGACCAGCCGGAACGCTGGATCGACGTGCGCTGGGACATCGACGAGAACAATCGCGAGCGTTTCCCCGCGCGCATTTCCGTCACCGCCATCAATGCGCCCGGATCTCTTGCAGATATCGCGCAGGTCATCGCTTCCAACGATGCCAACATCCACACCTTGTCGATGGTACGCACGGCGCCGGATTTCACCGAGATGCTGGTGGACATCGAGGTGTGGGATCTCAAGCATCTGAGCAGGCTTTTGTCGCAGCTCAAGGATAATGCCAGCGTCAGCGACGCGCGGCGGGTCAACGGATAACGGAACAGGAACGAATGACAGGGCAGGGCATGAGCACGGGCGAGGTGCTGGACATTTTTCGCGAGGCCGGGGCGGTTCTCGAAGGGCATTTCATCCTGACCTCCGGGCTGCGCAGCCCCGTGTTCCTGCAAAAGGCCCGCGTGTTCATGCATGCGGACAAGACCGAGCGGCTGTGCAAGGCGCTGGCGCACAAGATCCGCGCCGAAGTGGCGGGCAGCATCGACTACGTCGTCGGGCCGGCCATCGGCGGCCTGATCCCCGCCTACGAGACCTCGCGCCACCTCGGCGTGCCGGCGGTCTGGGTGGAGCGCGAGCAGGGCGTTTTCCGGCTGCGGCGCTTCGACATGGAAAAGGGCGCCCGCGTCGTCATCGTGGAGGACATCGTCACCACCGGCCTGTCGATCCGCGAGACCATCGAATGCCTGCAGGGCCTGGGCGCCGAAGTGGCGGCGGCGGCCTGCATCATCGACCGTTCGGCGGGCAAGACCGATGTCGGCGTGCCGCTGATTGCTCTCGCCGAATACGAGGTTCCGGCCTATCCTGCGGACAAGCTGCCGCCCGAACTGGCCGCGATGCCGGCCGTGAAGCCGGGCAGCCGCAACATCTGACCCTATTTGAGCGTTAGTTCGACGAGATGCTGTTCAGACGCAGGGAAACCGAGAGCCTTTGGGAGCGCTTGCGCGTGTGGCTTTGGCCGCGCCGCTCGTTCTCGCGCTCGCTGCAATATTTCTCCAAGCGCATCCTGCGGCTGAACGCCTCGCCCCATGCCGTGGCCGCAGGGGTGGCCGCCGGCATATTCGCTTCCTTCTTCCCGCTGGGTCTGCATTTCATCATCGCCGCCGTCATCTGCTGGGTGGTGGCCGGAAACCTGGTCGCCGCCCTGCTCGGCGCCGCCGTGGGCGGCAACCCGCTGACCGTGCCGCTTCTGTGGGGAGCGTCCTGGGAAACCGGAAAGCTCGTCATGCACCGGCACCTGCCCGCGCACGGCGCGCCGGTGGACCTCGGGGGGATGATGCAGCACCTGTCCTTCCAGCAGCTGTGGAAGCCGATCCTGGAGCCGATGGCCATTGGCGCGACCCTGCTCGGGATCATCTTCGGCCTGATCTGCTACGCGCTGACCCGCTGGGCCATGAACGTGTTCCGCGAGCAGCGGCGCCGCAGGCGGGCCGAGCGGGCGCATAGCCGCGACAAGCTGTCCGGAACGACCGGCGGCATCGGCTCCGCCACCCGATGATCATCGGCATCGGGTCCGACCTGATCGACATCCGCCGCGTCGAGGCCGCGCTCGAGCGCCATGGCGAGCGGCTGATTCGGCGCCTGTTCACCGAAACGGAGCGGGAGCGGGCCGAAAGCCGCCGCGACCGCGTCGCCTCCTACGCCAAGCGCTTCGCCGCCAAGGAGGCCTGCGCGAAGGCGCTGGGAACGGGCATTGCGCACGGGGTGTTCTGGCGCGAGATGGGCGTGGTCAATCTCGCCGGCGGCATGCCCACCATGGAACTGAGCGGCGGCGCGGCCAGGCGGCTGGCCGCGATGCTGCCGGCTGGCCACCGCGCCGCCATCCATCTCACCATCACCGACGATTACCCGCTGGCTCAAGCCTTTGTGATCATCGAGGCTATCCCCGTCGCACAAGCGCCACAGTGATGCGTCTTCGCACAGGCTCATTGACGTTGCCCGGCGCACGCCGAGACTCTATACACATCGCACAATCGAGGACGAGATGAGCGTGGCTGACAAATCGCAGAAGAAAACCGGCGGGCTCGGCGAGACCGTCAGCGTCATCGTGCAGGCGCTTGTCCTGGCGCTCGTCATCCGCACCTTCCTGTTCCAGCCCTTCTCGATCCCGTCCGGCTCGATGCGTCCGACGTTGCTTGAAGGCGACTATCTGTTCGTCACCAAATGGGCCTACGGCTATTCGCGCTATTCGCTGCCCTTCGGCCCGGACATCTTCTCCGGCCGCATCTGGAGCGCGGAGCCGAAGCGCGGCGACGTGGTGGTGTTCAAGTTCCCGCCGAACCCGTCGATCGACTACATCAAGCGCGTCGTCGGCCTGCCGGGCGACCGCATCCAGATGAAGGACGGCCAGCTCTTCATCAACGGCACCGGCGTGCCGCGCGAGAAGGTCGGCCAGATCGACAATCCCGACATCACCGAGGTCGACCGCCCGGTCGACGTCTACCGCGAGACCCTGCCCAACGGCGTTTCCTACGACACGCTGGACCTGACGCCCAACGGCATCGGCGACAACACGCGCGAGTTCGTGGTGCCGGAAGGCCATTATTTCATGATGGGCGACAACCGCGACAATTCCAGCGACAGCCGCTTCAGCGTCGGCTACGTGCCGTTTGAGAACCTGGTCGGCCGCGCCAACGTCATCTTCTTCTCCATTGCCGGCGGCGCCAGCCCGCTGGAGATCTGGAAATGGCCGACCGACATGCGTCCCTCGCGCCTGCTCAACTTCGTCCACTGATGGCTCTGAAGCGGCCGACAGGCGACGCTCTGGCCGGCACGGTGGCCGACGCGACGGGCCATGCCTTCCGCGACCAGCGGTTGTTGGAGACGGCGCTCACCCATTCCAGCGCCGTCAAGGCGGCGAGCAACAACGAACGGCTTGAGTTCCTCGGCGACCGGGTGCTTGGCCTGGTCGTGGCCGAAATGCTGTTCCGGCTGTTTCCCGATGCCCGCGAGGGCGAGATCGCGCCGCGCTTCAACGCGCTGGTGGATGCGCGCACCTGTTCCGAGATCGGCGTCGAGATGGGGCTGGAGGGGCTGGTGCGGGCCGACGCCGCGCTCAAGGCGCGCTCGCGCGGTTCCGGCGGCAACTATCTTGCCGACGCGGTCGAGGCCCTGATCGCGGCCGTCTATCTGGACGGCGGCCTCGACGCCGCCAGGAGCTTCGTGCTGCGCTATTGGGAGCCGCGCTCGAGCCTCGTCGTGGCCAAGCCGCGCAATCCCAAGTCGGAGTTGCAGGAATGGATCGCCAGGATCAGCGACGCGCGGCCCCAATACACAATCGAAGGGCGCGAGGGCCCCGACCATGAACCCGTCTTCACCGTGTCGGTGACGGTCGCCGGCTTCATGCCGTCCTTCGGCAGCGGAGGCTCGCGCAGGGCCGCCGAGGAATCGGCCGCCACGGCGTTCCTGCGGCGCGAGGGCGTGTGGACAGAGGAAGGAAACCCGGCGTGACCGAAACAGAACCCGCCACCCGCTCGGGCTTCGTCGCGCTGATCGGCGCGCCCAATGCCGGCAAGTCCACGCTGGTGAATCAGCTCGTCGGCACCAAGGTCTCCATCGTCACCCACAAGGTGCAGACGACGCGGGCGCTGGTGCGCGGCATCGCAACCCACGGATCGGCCCAGATCGTCTTTCTCGACACGCCCGGCATCTTCAAGCCGCGGCGGCGGCTGGACACCGCCATGGTCACCACCGCCTGGGGCGGCGCCAAGGATGCCGACATCGTCCTGGTGCTGATCGACGCCGAGCGCGGCATCAAGGGCGATGCCGACGCCATGCTCGACCGGCTGGTCGACGTGCGCCAGCCCAAGGTCCTCGTCCTCAACAAGGTGGACCGGGTGAAGCACGAGGCGCTGCTGGCGCTTGCCAAGGCGGCCAACGAGCGCGTCGCCTTCGAGCGCACCTTCATGATCTCGGCGCTGACCGGCTCCGGCTGCAAGGACCTGCTGGACTATCTGGCCGGGGCCCTGCCGGCCGGCCCCTGGTATTATCCCGAGGACCAGATCTCCGACCTGCCCATGCGCCAGCTCGCCGCCGAGATCACGCGCGAGAAGCTGTACCTTCGGCTGCATCAGGAACTGCCCTATTCCTCCCATGTCGAAACCGAGAAATGGGAGGAGAAGAAGGACGGCTCGGTGCGCATCGAGCAGGTCATCTATGTCGAGCGCGACAGCCAGAAGAAGATCGTGCTCGGCCACAAGGGCGAGACCATCCGCGCCATCGGGCAGGCGGCGCGGCAGGAGATCGCCGCCATCCTCGAACAGAAGGTGCATCTCTTCCTGTTCGTGAAGGTGCGCGAGAACTGGGGCGACGACCCCGAGCGCTATCGCGAGATGGGTCTGGACTTCCCCCACTGACCTGAACACCAGGGCCTTCCTGCGACCGGACTGTGGCTGATCGGCCACAGCCGCGCATGGTCTTTCGCAGGGCTCGCGCGAGGCGCGGCCGGCCGCATTCTTGTCGTCCAACTGTCATCTGGCCAACCTATACGCGAACCCGTCCCTGATGTCCGGAACCGTCGCCGGGTGCCTTGGGCAACCCGTGCGTTTGCCTGGTTCGAAACGGTTCGAGCCGGGGCGGTGGGGCTTTGCTTTTCGGCGGTGGCGGAGGGGCCGGCGTGTCCCGACGCCAGAACTATCGAACCCTGAAACGAATTTGACTGGAGAGGTCAGAAAATGAACATCAAGAGCCTTCTTCTCGGCTCCGCCGCGGCCCTGGTCGCGGTCTCGGGTGCGCGGGCGGCCGACGCCGTCGTCGTCGCAGAGCCGGAACCGGCCGAATATGTCCGCATCTGCGACGTCTACGGCGCCGGCTATTTCTACATCCCCGGCACCGAGACCTGCCTGCGCGTCGGCGGCTACATCCGCTACGACGCCGGCTTCGGCGACGTGGGTGCGAAGGGTGGACGCAACACCGTGGACGTGCTGAACGGAGACGATCAGCATAGCTGGAACAAGCTGACCCGCTTCGCGCTGAGGACCTACACCGGCCAGGAGACGGAACTCGGCACCCTCAAGACCTTCACCGAAACCCGTTTCAACTTCAAGAACGGCGGGACGGAGGTCGACGCCCACTTCGCGTGGATCCAGCTCGGCGGCCTGCGCATCGGCGCCGACGAGACGGCTTACGACACCTTCATCGGTTATGCCGGCAACGTCGTCAACGACACGCTGATTCCTTATGGCGTCAAAGAGACCAACCTGATCAGCTACACCTTCGACGCAGGCAGCGGGTTCTCTGCGCTCGTTTCGCTGGAACAGGGGTCGGGCAAGGCTTCCCGCGTGACGCGGCCCGGAGACACATGGGTTTCCGCCGACAACACGATCGACAGCTATGTTCCGCACGTCGTGGGCGGTGCCAAGTACAAGGGCGACTGGGGCTCGATCACGGGCGTCGTTGCCTACAACAGCAATTTCGAGGAGTGGGCCGGCAAGATTCGCCTCGACGTGAAGGCGTCCAGCGACCTCTCGCTGTTCGTGATGGGCGGCTATGGCAGCGACAAGCACATCGACCGCAATTTCTACAAGCCGTGGGGCGGCAACTGGGCCGTCTGGGGTGGCGGCACCTACAAGGTCAACGAGAAGGCGGCGTTCAACGCGCAGGTCTCGTATGACGACAACAAGACGCTCGCCGTCGCGGCCAACGTCGCCTACACCATCGTTCCGGGCTTCACCATCACTCCGGAACTTGATTTCGTGCGCGAAGGCAACTGGGGCAAGGCCGATTATCTGGGCTCCTGGACGAAGGCCGACCGGAAGAACTCCTGGGGCGGTATCGTCCGCTTCCAGCGCTCCTTCTGAGCCTGAACCGACTGCGGGGGCATAAGCCTCTCAAAACGGCCCGTGGTGATCGCCACGGGCCGTTCCCGTTTCAGGGCGCCTGCCGTCGGGTGAGATCGCCTGGCGCCGCACGGATGCGGCGGAAGCAAATAGATGGCGCGAGACAAGCAAGCGGAAGCGAACGCATCTTGCTCTCTCGGCCCGACGCGCCGACAATCCGGCCATGGAATGGCGCGACGAGGGAATCATCCTGGGCACCCGCAGGCATGGCGAAACCAGCGCCATACTGGAGGTGATGACGCGCGCGCACGGCCGCCACCTCGGCCTCGTGCGCGGCGGCCGCTCGCGGCGGCTCCAGCCCGTGCTCCAGCCCGGCAACAAGGTCGATCTCATCTGGCGCGCGCGCCTGGACGAGCACCTCGGCATGTTCCAGGCCGAGCCGCTGGAGATGAACGCCGCCCGGCTGTTGGACAGCGCCGTCGCCGTCTACGGCTTGCAGCTTCTGGCCGCGCATCTGCGGCTGCTGCCGGAGCGCGACACCCATGCCGGCCTCTACGAGACGCTTGCCGTCGTGATCGGCAATCTGGGCGATGCCGACCTCGCCGGCGAACTGGTGGCGCGCTTCGAATTGCTCGTGCTGGACGAACTCGGCTTCGGCCTCGACCTGACCCGCTGCGCGGCGACCGGCACACGGTCCGATCTCGTCTACGTCTCGCCGAAATCCGGCCGCGCCGTCTCGCGCGAGGCGGGTGCGCCCTGGCACGACAGGATGCTGCCGCTGCCGGCCTTCCTGCAGCGGGGCGTTTCCCTGCGCGCCGACCAGGCCGCGGTGGAGGACGCCTTCCGGCTGGCCGGCTTCTTCTTCGCCCGCCATGTCTACGAGCCGCGCGGCATGGAGGAGCCGGGCGCGCGCGGCGGCTTTCTGGCGGCGCTGCGCAGGCACCATGGGGCCACGCCGGTTCTGCCCGGAGAAACGGCCGCATGAAGCGAAGCGGTTGCATGAAACGATGACGCGCCGGGAATAAACCGGCCGGTGGCGTCGTTATCGCCATGGTTGAAACAGAGTTTGGCTTGGGTGATCGAGTGGCCGGCCGCGCCGGGGCATCCATGGACGACAGGAAGGCAGCGATTCTTGCCGAAATACCGCGCCTGCGCCGCTACGCGCGCGCGCTGCTGCGCGACCGTGACGCCGCCGACGATCTCGTCCAGGACAGCCTGGAACGTGCCCTGGTCAGGCTCGACAATTGGCAGAGCGGGGAAAGCCCCCGCAAATGGCTGTTCACGATCATGCATCACCTCTTCATCGATCAGATGCGCAAGGCCGGCCGCCGCGGCGAGGCGGCCATGCTGCCGCTGGAGGCCGGCGAGGCGGTCGCGGTGCCGGCCGAGCAACTGGACAACGTCGCCTCGCGCGAGATCGTCGATGCCTTGCAGGCCATCAGCCCGGATCGGCGCGCGGCGCTGGTCATGGTCGGCATCGAAGGCTTCTCCTATGCGGAGGCTGCCGGCATACTCGGTGTCCCGGCCGGCACGCTGATGTCGCGCATCGCCCGCGGCCGCGAGGATCTGCGCGCCCTGCTCGAAGACGCCACCCGCCGCCGCACGATCAGGATCGTCGAGAAATGAGCGGCCGCGATTTTTCCGAACGCGACATCCATCTGGCGCTCGATGGCGAGATGCCGGCGGACGAGCGCGCCGCCTTCGAGGCATGGCTGGAGGCGCATCCGGACATGAAGGCG
Organism: Mesorhizobium sp. SP-1A; assembly: GCF_032460275.1. Classification (NCBI taxonomy): domain Bacteria; kingdom Pseudomonadati; phylum Pseudomonadota; class Alphaproteobacteria; order Hyphomicrobiales; family Phyllobacteriaceae; genus Mesorhizobium; species Mesorhizobium sp. SP-1A. The sequence continues at coordinate 1,010,325 of NZ_JAVXZD010000001.1, forward strand.
AAGAATTTCCGCTTCGCCTCCGACCGGGCTGCAATGCAGGCCGCTTTCGCCAGGGTTCCGGACGAGCCGGTGCCGGCGCGCCTGTCGGGCGCGGTGCTGGGCGAACCGGCGCGGCGCGGCGCTTCTTCCCGGTCGCGCTGGTGGCTGGCGGCCGCCGCGGTCCTGCTCCTCGGCGTTGGCGGGCTCGGCGGCTATGCTGCCGGCGTCAGCGGCATGGGCCGCCAGGAGGACACCGCCGCGGATCAGTTCGCTGAGGAGGCGATCGCCGCCCATGTCGTCTACGCCGCGGAGCAGCGTCATGCCGTCGATGTGCCCGCCAGCGACAAGGCCCATATGCAGGACTGGCTTTCCAGGCGGGTCGGCGTGAAGCTCGTCGCGCCCGATCTCGCCGCCGAGGGTTTCGAACTGGTCGGCGGGCGGCTGCTGCCGGCCGGCGCGAACAAGGCTGCGATGCTCCTCTATGACGACGGCAGCGGCAATCGCGTCTCCATCTTCGTTACGGCCGAGGCCGGGGGCGCGGCGCGCGGCACCTATGCCGAAGCAAGCAACGGTCCGCGCGCCGTTTACTGGACGGAAGGCGGCTATGGCTGCGCCGTGGTCGGATCGGTGGCCGAAAACCGGCTGGACGAGGTCGCCGATAGCGCCTATCGCCAGCTTCTCTCCGCCAGGCAGAGCTGAGTTCCGGGCAGCCCCCGGCGCCGCCCGAAACCCGCCTTTACGTTCAACGCCTTCGTGAGGAGCAGTGCGCGGGCAACGTCACAATTCGGCCCGAATCGAGGCGCGAAAGCGAATCCGGCGTATTGCCTTGCGAGGCGGTTGCGTCGGCATTTCGATCGGGGCTATCCATCAAGCGACTCGAGGTTTTCGAACCCTCATGCCTGCCGCCATCCGCTCGGCCCGCGCGTCCGACGTCGATGACCTCGCCGCCATCGAGAAGGCCGTTTTCCAGGGCGACCGCATCTCCCGCCGCTCCTTCCGCAAGCTGATCGAGCGCGACACCGCCGAAACCCTGATCGCGGAGAACGACGGCCACGTGGCAGGCTACGCGATCGTGCTGTTTCGCAAGGGCAGCGCCGTGGCGCGCCTCTATTCCATCGCGACGGGGCCCGAATTCGCCGGGCGGGGCACGGGGCGCGCGCTGCTGGCCGCCGCCGAGGAAGCGGCCTACCGCCACAGCCGCATGATGCTGCGGCTCGAGGTCCGCGAGGACAATGAGCGGGCGATCCGCATCTACGAGCAGGCCGGCTACCGCAGGATCGGCCGCGAACCCGACTATTACGAGGACGGCGAGGCCGCGCTCCGCTACGAAAAGACGCTGCGCGGCGGCGTGCCGGCGGCGACCACGGTGCCGTTCTACGAGCAGACCAGCGATTTCACCTGCGGTCCCTGCTGCCTGATGATGGCCATGGCCAATTTCGATTCCGGCTTCGTGCCGGACCCGGTCATGGAAATCCGCCTGTGGCGGGAGGCGACCACGGTGTTCATGATGTCCGGGCCGGGCGGTTGCGAGCCCTTCGGCCTCGCCGTCGCCGCCCGCGACAACGGCCTGTCGGCGGAAATCTTCGTGTCCTTCTACGGCGCGCTGTTCCTGCAATCGGTGCGCAGCGAGGAAAAGCGCCGGGTCATGGAACTGGCGCAGGTCGATTTCCGCCGCCGCGCCGAAGCCCACGGCATTCCGGTCAACTACCGCGCCTTCGTGCTCGACGACATCCGCGCCGCGATCGCGGGAGGCAAGCTGGTGCTGGTGCTGATCAGCGGCTTCCTCATGTTCGGCAAGAAGGTGCCCCATTGGGTGCTGGCGATCGGCGACGACGGCGGCCACATCCTGATCCACGACCCGTGGGTCGAGGACGAGCGGGAGGAGACGGCCGCCGACGCGGCCAACATTCCCGTTCCCTATGCCTCCTTCATGACCATGGCGCAGTTCGGCCGGGACGGATTGCGCGCCGCCATAATATTGGGGAAGCGCGACGAAAGATGACCTGGGTCATACTCACCGGTCGCCAGAACGACCTCGGCCACGCGGCGACGCCGCACAAGATCATCACCAACCGGGACTATCTCGCCCATCCGGCGCTGTTTCGGGGGCAGCGCCCCAAGGTCATCAACCTGTCCAACAATTACGGCTACCAGAGCCGCGGCTACTACGCCTCGCTGCTGGCCTCCTCGCGCGGGCACAGGGTGATCCCGACGGTCGAGACCATGATCGACCTGTCGGAGCGCAAGCTCTACGAGCACGCCTTGCCGGAGCTGGAACTGGCGCTCAACAAGTGCCGCAAGGAACTCGGCGGCAGCTTTCCGGCCAAGGTCCATGTCTTCTTCGGCATCGGCCCCTCGAAGGCCTGGGACCGCTTCGCCCGGCTGCTATTCGACTGGTTCCGCGCCCCCGCGCTCGAAGTCGCGATCGCCGACGGCGACGGCTGGGCCACCATCCGCAAGATCGGCTTCTACCCGCTCGGCCGCATGAGCGAGGAGGACAAGCAGCGCTTCGCCCACTGCCTTGAAACCTATACCGGCCGCGAATGGCGCGATTCGAAGGCGCGCACGCCGGCCCGCTACACCTTCGCGACGCTGGTCGATCCGCACGAGGAATTGCCGCCCTCGCAGATCTCTTCCCTGCGCCACTGGGCCAAGATCGCCGAGAAGATGGGCGTGGAGGTGGAGCCGATCACCAGGCGCGACCTGGCCAAGCTCGCCAATTACGATGCGCTGTTCATCCGCGAGACCACCACGATCTCCAACCACACCTACCGCTTCGCCCGCCGGGCCCAGCAGGAGGGCATGCCGGTCATCGACGACCCTCTGTCGATGATCCGCTGCACCAACAAGGTCTACCTGAACGAACTGATGACCAGCCACAAGGTGCCGGTGCCGCCGACGGTGATGATCGCCGGCCTCTCGGACCTGGACGCGGCGGCGCAGACGCTCGGCTTTCCGCTGGTGCTGAAGATTCCCGACAGCGCCTTCTCGCGCGGCGTGAAGAAATGCGCGAATGTCGAGGAATTGAAGGCGCTGGCGAGCGAATGGCTGGAGGATTCCGACCTTCTGATCGCGCAGAAATTCATTCCCACCGAATATGACTGGCGCATCGGCGTGCTCGGCGGCCAGCCGCTGTTCGCCGTGCATTACCTCATGGCCAAGAAGCACTGGCAGATCGTCAACCACAAGGCCAACGGCAAGGCCGAGGAGGGCGGCTTCAAGTCCTTCACGCTGAAGGAGACGCCGTCGCATGTGGTGGAGACGGCGGTCAGGGCCGCGCGCTGCATCGGCGACGGGCTCTACGGCGTGGACCTGAAGGAGACGAAGGACGGCATCTTCGTCATCGAGGTCAACGACAATCCCAATCTCGACCATGGCTGCGAGGACGCGGGCGAGAAGGACGAGGTCTGGACGCGCCTGACGCAATGGTTCCTCGACAGGCTGGACCGCCCCGGGCGCTGAACGGCCGCTTGCGCCGCATGGGCGGTCCGTGCTCATCTCGACGCCGAAAGGTGTCCGTATGATCGAGATTTCCGTTACTTGCGGGAGGCTCTTGCGATGAGCCGCCGCGTGATCGTGGTCGGCGCCGGCATCGTCGGAGCCTCTATCGCCTTCCATCTGGCGCGCGCCGGGGCGCAGGTGACGTTGCTGGACGCCGCCCAGCCCGGCGGCGTGGCGACGGCCGGTTCCTGGGGCTGGATCAACGCCAGCGCCGGCAATCCCGAACCCTATGTGCGGCTGCGCATGCGTTCGATGGAGCTATGGCGCGCGCTTGCCCGCGACTTGGCCGAACTGGACGTCGCCTGGAGCGGCGGGCTGTTGTGGGACATGCCGCCGGCCGAACTGGAAGCCTATGCGCGCGAACATTCGGCCTGGGGCTATCCGGCCAGGCTTGTCGACCGCAAGGCCATATCCGCGCTGGAACCGGGGTTGAAAAACCCGCCCGAACTGGCCGTGCATGTCGCCGCCGAAGGCGTCGTAGAGCCCGTCCACGCCGCGAAAACGCTGGCCGGGGCGGCGGCGGCGCTCGGTGTCCGGACGGTTACGGGCAGGCCGGCCACCGCCTTGCGGGTCGATGGACGCCGCATCGCCGGCCTGGAAACGGCGGCCGGCCTCATGGAGGCGGACGAGATCGTCGTCGCGGCCGGCGTGGCGACGCCCGCGCTTCTGGCCTCCGCCGGCATCGGCCTGCCGATCGACGCTCCGCCCGGCCTGCTCGTCGTCAGCAAGCCGGCGCCGAAACTGCTCAACGGGCTGGCGATGGCGCCGGAACTGCATATGCGCCAGCGGGCGGACGGCTGCTTGGTCGCGGGGGCCGACTTCGGCGGCACCGATCCGGGCACTGACCCTGAAGGCGAGGCTGCCGCCACCTTCGCGGCCTTGCGCGGCCTGCTGCGCTCGGGCGAGGCGCTCGAATTCAGCCATTTCACCGTCGGTGCGCGGCCGACGCCCGCGGACGGCTTTCCGGCCGTGGGCCGCATCCGCGGCGTCGAGGGTCTTTACGTCGCCGTCACCCATTCCGGCGTGACGCTGGCCCCGGCCATCGGCCGGTTCGTGACGGAGGAACTGCTGGAGGGCCGCCGCGATCCGCTGCTTGCGTCCTACAGCCCGGACCGTTTCGCGTCCGGCTGAGCGCGCATCGCCTCGATGGCGGAAAACCGCTGGATGAAGGCTTTTTGCGCCCATGTCACCGGGCGCGGGGCAAGGTCCAGCCGGTCGGGCGAGAAGCCGCGCGGACGGCCGAAGAATTCGCCCGCTTCCTTCAGCGAAAAGCCCGCCAGCAGCGTGGCCTCGAAATAGGCGGCGATCTGGTCGGCGCGCTTGATGTCCCTCTTCAGGGTGGCCGACAGTTCGGCCGGCAGCGAAAAGCGCAGATGGATGGCGCGCTGGAGGCGCTGCTCGCACTCCTTGTAGCTGCCGCCCATGACGGATTTGAACGGCGAGATCATGTCGCCGATCACATATTCGGGCGCGTCGTGCAGCAGCGCGGCCAGCCGTGCCTCGGGCGTGGCCTGAGGCACGATCTCGCAAAACAGGGATTCGACCAGCAGCGAATGCTGCGCCACCGAGAAGGCATGGTCGCCGCCGGTCTGGCCGTTCCAGCGGGCGACGCGGGCGAGCCCGTGGGCGATGTCGGAAATCTCCACGTCGAGCGGCGAGGGATCGAGCAGGTCCAGCCGCCGCCCCGAAAGCATCCGCTGCCATGCGCGCGGCGGCGCGCCCGCACGATCGGCCGCCATCAGGCTTCCTCTGCGCCGGCCCGGGCGGTTTCTTCGGGGGCGGTTTCGGGGAAGGTGAAGCTGGCCCATTCCGGGATGGCGAGCGTGACCGGAACCTCGCCGGCGAGGATCGGCTTGCCGGCGTCCAGCGCCGCCTTGACGCGGTCGATGCGCGCGATCGCCAGTCCTGAAGTGCCGGAAACGGAGCCCAGCGTGCCGACAGGCCGCCCGTCCACCGTGAGTTCGGTGCCGGAGGCGGGCAGGGCGCTTTGCGCCGAGACCAGCAGCACCCGCCGCCGCGCCGTGCCGCGATGCTGCATGCGCGACACCACTTCCTGCCCGACATAGCAGCCCTTCCGGAAGCCGACGCCGCCGCTCTGGTCGAGCAGCACGTCGTGCGGAAAGGTGTCGCCCAGCGCGTAGTCCTGGCCGCTTTCGGCCACGCCATGGGCGATGCGGTAGGCATGCCAGCCGGCAAGGTCGGCGTCGCCGGCGGCCCGCCCGTAGCCGCGCCGGACGGAGCCGTCGGCAAAGCGCGTGTCGACGACGGAATCTGAATCGGTTTCGGAAGGGCTTGAATCTTCCCGCCACGAAACGGCGACAAGCGCCTGATCCGCCTTGGCGATTTCGGCTTTGGCGCGCAGCCTGTAGAGCGTCAGCCGGCGGGCGAAATCGTCGGCGCTGTCGGCCCGGCATTCCAGTCGGAACCCGTCCTCGCCGTCGCGTGAGATCAGGAAATCGAACAGGATCTTGCCTTGCGGCGTCAACAATGCGCCGGGCTTGGCCTCGCCGGGTTTCAGCCTGTCGAGATCGACGGTCAGGATGTTTTGCAGAAAATGCTCGGCGTCCGGGCCGGAAACGGTGACGAGCGCGCGATCCTTGAGAAGGGCTGAGGGCATATGCGGGGGCGGCCTGATCTTGCAAAACGGTCGGCCATTACGTAAGCCGGCCGCATCTTCCCCGCAAGAGAGCCGGCACCCCATGGCACAGACCTACGACCTCATCCTGACAGGCGGCACGGTGGTCAACCAGGACGGCCAGGGCCTGCGCGACATCGGCGTGCTGGGCGGGCGCATTGCGGCCATCGGCGATTTGTCCCGGGCATCGGCCGGCGAGACGATCGACTGCCGCGGCCTGCACATCCTGCCGGGCGTCGTGGACAGCCAGGTGCATTTCCGCGAGCCGGGGCTGGAACACAAGGAAGATCTTGAAAGCGGTTCGCGCGCGGCCGTGCTGGGCGGCGTCACCGCCGTTTTCGAGATGCCCAACACCAATCCGCTGACCACCAGCGAGGCAGCGCTGGCCGACAAGCTGCGCCGCGCCACCGGCCGCATGCATTGCGATTTCGCCTTCTGGGTCGGCGGCACGCGTGACAACGCCAGGGACGTCGGCGAGCTGGAGCGCCTGCCGGGCGCCGCCGGCATCAAGGTGTTCATGGGCTCTTCCACCGGCGACCTGCTGGTCGAGGACGACGAGGGCGTGGCCTCGATCCTGCGCAACACCCGCCGCCGCGCCGCCTTCCATTCGGAGGACGAGTTCCGCCTGCGCGAACGGCTCGGCGAGCGCATCGAGAACGATCCGTCTTCGCACCCGGTCTGGCGCGACGAGATCGCGGCGCTGACCTGCACGCAGCGGCTGGTGCGCATCGCCCGCGCCGCGCGGGCCCGTATCCACGTGCTGCACATCTCCACCGCCGAGGAGATCGCCTTCCTGGAGCATCACAAGGACGTCGCCACCTGCGAGGCGACGCCGCACCACCTGACCATGAGCGCAGACGACTATGCGCGCCTCGGCACCCTGCTCCAGATGAACCCGCCGGTGCGCAGCCGCCGCCATCGCGACGGCATCTGGCACGGCATCTCGCAGGGCGTCGTGGACGTGCTCGGTTCCGACCACGCTCCGCATACGCTGGAGGAGAAGGCGAAGAAATATCCGGCCTCGCCCTCGGGCATGACGGGCGTGCAGACGCTGGTGCCGATCATGCTCGACCACGTCAATGCCGGCCGGCTGACGCTGGAGCGTTTCGTCGATCTGTCCAGCCATGGCCCGCAACGCATCTTCGGCATGGCGCGCAAGGGCCGAATCGCCGCCGGCTACGATGCCGACTTCACCATCGTGGACCTGAAGCGCCGCGAGACCATCACCAACGCGCAGCAGGGGTCGAAGGCCGGCTGGACGCCCTATGACGGCAGGCAGGTCACCGGCTGGCCGGTCGGCACGCTTATCCGCGGCAGCCGCGTGATGTGGGAGGGCGAGATCGTCGCGCCCGGACAGGGCAGGGCGGTCGAGTTTTCCGAGGCGCTGCCGGTCTAGGCACCGTCTCCGCTCTCGCAATAGGCGGCGAGATTCTCCAGCGACGAGTTCAGCCCCTTGGCGTGGTCCTCGGCGCTAATGCCTTCCGGCACGTCCTCGCACGTGACGCTGACGAATGTGCCGAGAATGTCGGGATTGAGTTCCCAGATCATCGTCATCGTTCCTGCGAAGGAGGGGTCGGCGGACTCGAAGCGCAGGCGTTGCACGATCCGCCGGTCCGGTATCAGTTCCACGAACTCGCCGCGCACGACGTCGGAGTGTTCCGAGGTCTTGCCGCGCGTCGCATGGTCGTCGCTGTAGGTCAGCGTCATCCAGAAACGGCCGCCCGGAGTTGGCTCGAAAGCGTCCAGTGCCCCGGCCATGCCCTTGGGCGGCAGCCATTGCAGCAAGGCCGCCGGATCGACGAAGGCCGCGTAGACCGCGTGCGGCGGCGCCTGGATGGCTTTCGAGGCGGTGTCGGTTCTTGCCATGGTATCCTCCGTGATCGTCGGGCGTCACGGCGGGGCAGGTCGCGGTCCCTAGTCCCCCGCCACGAAGAAGGCCCAGCGCCCCTGCGGCGTGATGCCGACGCGGTAGAAGATGTAGGCGCCGAACTGTTTCATGTCGTCATAGTCGCCGGCGGTGACGATCTTGAACAGTTCCACCCGCTGCTGCGCGGACAGCTTGTCCAGCGGCAGGGCGAAGAAATAGGGCCACACGTAAAGCTCTTCCGGTTTGCCGGCATCGAGGTGGACATAGCCGGCGTCCAGCACCTCTTCCATGATGGCGAGGATTTCCTGGCCCTCGGTGTCGCCCGAAAGCCCCTTGAGGAACTCGATCACGTCGCCGTCCACCTCGGTCAGCGACAGCTGGGTCTGGGAATTGCCGGTGCCGATCAGCGGGCGCAGCTTCTCGATGTCGCCGCTCTTGCAGGCCGCGACGATGAGGTCGTGCATGCGCCGCACCGGCTCCGGCAGCTTGGAAAGGTCGTACATCACTTCCGGCATCGGGGCGTTCGGATCGACCCGCGGGCTGGTGACGCCGCCGGCACCGGGTACGGCCGGCTCGACCTGTTCCGGTTCCTGCTGGCCGGGGGAGGCCGGCTCCTTGGAGGGCGAATTCGGCCGCGTGATGGGGTCGGGCATCGGCACGGCGGGGCCGGGCGCGGATTCGCTCTGCTCGCCGGCGGGCGGCTTTGCCGGGGCTTCCTCGCGCTTGATCTCCGACAAGGCAAGCGCGGGATGGGTCATGCCGAAAAGGGCCGGAGGAAAGACGCCCGCCACAAGCAGGCTCAGGCCGAGCGCGGTGCCGGAAGAAAGGTTGCGCAGCCTGCGTGAAGCCACCCGCTTGCATGAAACCGGAAAAACCACCGACCGCTTCTCCGTGCTGCCGGGCCGCCGGCCCGGTCGATGCGCCATCGAGCGGGAGTGCTTCTCCCCGCCCGAGCCGTGCCGGTTCAGTGCCGCGTCTGATCTGGCACGAACGCGCCGGCCACCACCTTTTCACGCATCCTGTCGAGCAGGGCAAGGGCCGCGGTCTCTCCGTTCGCCCGCAACATTTCGCCGAATGCCGTTTCCAGCGCTGCCTCGGCGATGATGTCCGGTTCTATCCCGGCCGAGAGCCCTTCGGCCCACGCCTCGCAGTGGCTTTCGACGGCGGTGAGGCGCTTTTCCTCGCGCACCATGGCGTCGATATCGCTGATTGTGTGTTCCATACGCAACATCCACCCTTAACAAGCGGTGATCCCTACAATTCGGATCAAACTTGAGGCGTCCCTTTAATGTCCCATTAATGGTTCTAGCACAGCCCTGCGCGCGTGTGCGACCGCTTTGCCGGACAAAGTTAATGGCCTGTTAAAACTAACGGCCGGGCGTGGCTCAATTGCCATAGCGCGAGGCGATGTCGCGCGAGAGCTGCTCGCCCTCCGACATGTAGCGCGAGATGGCGGCAACGGCCTGGTCCGTGCATTGCGTGTAGACGCCGTCGAACGAGCGGTAGCCGCGATTGAAGCTGGCGATGAAGCGGGCGCGGCGCTCCGGATCGGGCTTTTCCGATTGCAGCAGCTTTTCCATCTCCGCGCGCCACTGGTCGCCCTTTTCGCCGCACAGGTTGCGCAGGAAATGCAGCGAGCCGAGAATTTCGGCTAGCCGCATCAGGCCCGGCTCGAACGGCGCCTCCGCCGCGCGCGCGGGAAGTGCGGCGAGCGCCATGCCGGCTGCGACGATAAGGGAAAGGACGGGCGAGGCGCGCTTCATGGCCTGTTGTGGCCAAGCAATCCGCTCGCCGCAAGGCCCATCGGGCCGCACACCCAGGAATCTGGCCGATGCCGCACTCAAGCGCCGGACTTCCCGCCCATTATCAGCGCGCGCGCGATGGGCAGCACCGAGTCCGCCAGCGGCAGCACCGCAATCTCGGCCAGCGTATAGAAGGCCGCGCTTTCGGCGTCGTCGGCGGCGATCGCCTCGCCGCCGACATGGACGGCGCCGAACACGGTCAGGCGATAGTCGACCGGGTGGCCTTCGCCGGAGCCTTCGATGAAGATCGTCTCCAGCGGCCGGAACCCGTCGGCCTCGAGCCCGGTTTCTTCGAGGAGTTCGCGCCGCGCCGCCTCTTCCAGCGTCTCGCCCGGCTCCACCTTGCCGCCCGGGAAGGCATAGAGCCCCTGCGAGGGCGGCAGCGCGCGCTTGACCAGAAGCACGCGCCCGCCGCGCAGCACGGCGACCGAGACGGCCGGCACTTCCCTTCTTGCTTCCATGGCGCTCTGTTGCCGGGGCAGACCTCTGTGGACGGATGTTCGATGTCGAGCTTTAACGGTTGCGGCGTCGGGCTTCCACCACCACCTTTGTCTGCGACCGAAATTCGAGTTCGAGCCCGGGACCATGTGCGGACGCTTTGCCCTCACTGCGACGACGGACCAGACGGCGGCCTTCCTCGGCCTGGCCGAACTGGAGGAATTTCCGGCGCGCTACAACATCGCCCCGACCCAGCCGATCCTCGCCGTGCTGTCCGCCGGGCCGCAGGCGCCGGGCTCCAACCGGCCGGATCGCGCCGCCATGCTGGTGCGCTGGGGGCTCATTCCGGCCTGGGTGAAGGAGACGCGCGGCTTCCCGCTGCTGTTCAACGCGCGCTCGGAGAGCGTGGCCGAAAAGGCTTCCTTCCGCACGGCCATGCGCCACCGCCGCGCGCTGGTGCCGGCCTCCGGCTTCTACGAATGGCGGCAGGCCGGCGGGCGCAAGGGGCAGGCCTACTGGGTGCGGCCGAGGCACGGCGGACTCGTCGCCTTCGCCGCGCTGGTGGAAACCTATGCCGAGCCCGGCGGTTCGGAAATGGACACCTGCGCCATCGTGACGACGCATGCCAATGCCGACATCGCCGATATCCACGAGCGCATGCCCGTGGTGATCGGGCCGCAGGATTTTTCGCGATGGCTGGATTGCCGCACCCGGGAGCCGCGCCATGTGGCCGATCTGATGCGGCCGGCGGAACCGGGTTTCTTCGAAGCCGTTCCGGTATCGGACCTCGTCAACAAGGTCGCCAATACCGGGCCTGAGATTCAGGAGAAGTCCGTCGCGACGCAAGCGGGGGCAACCGCCAGGCAGAAGCCGCGCAAACCCGAAACCGACGACGGCCAGATGACGCTGTTCTGAAGCGCGGTGGCCCTACGCCGCCGGTCAGGCCGCACGCGGAGAAATGAATTTCTGCTTCGTCTGCTTTTTCTTCTCGGTATGAAGAAGCGCGGCTACGATCGCAGCCGGCCCGATCGCCCGATAGTTGCTGGCGAGCGTGGATTTCTTGGATTGCTTGTCGTCTTTCTTCTGACGTGACATGTTGAACCTTCCCCTAAAGCGCATTCTCACATCGGGTTACTATCATGTTGGCGGATTCTGCCGAAATCATGACGTGATTGGCTCTATCCTGTGAATGTTTCATCTGAGTGCCGACATGTTTAATAAAATGTTTCAAACCTTATCCGGCGTCGCTGGAGCCGGGCTTTCGTCGCAACTTGCGACTTGACGGCAACATCGGCGGGGGCGATAAGCGGCGCATGAGGACGTCTTTCGCCATTTGCGGCATCTCGATTATTGACTAGCGCACGCGCTGGTCCGGACGTTTTCACCTCATCTTCACCCAGAGTGGACAAACGCCCCGGCCAGCAGGCCAAGGGAGCATTATGTCGGTTTCTGGTTTCAAGGGTTTGCGCCTCACCAACACGCTGACCCGCGCGAAGGAGGATTTTGTCCCCATCGATCCGGACAATGTGCGCATGTATGTATGCGGGCCGACGGTCTACGACTTCGCCCATATCGGCAATGCGCGTCCCGTCATCGTCTTCGACGTGCTGTTCCGCCTGCTGCGCCATCTCTACGGCGCCGACCACGTCACCTATGTGCGCAACATCACCGACGTGGACGACAAGATCAACGCGCGCGCCCTGCGCGATTTCCCGGACCTGCCGCTCAACGAGGCGATCCGCCGCGTTACCGAAAAGACCGCCGGCCAGTTCCACAAGGACGTCGCCGCGCTCGGCTGCCTGAAGCCGACCTTCGAGCCGCGCGCGACCGAGTTCGTGCAGCCCCGCGCCGATGGCCGCGCCGACATGATCGGCCTGATTCAAACCCTCATCCAACGCGGCCATGCCTATGAAGCGGCAGGAGAAGTCCTGTTCGACACCGCCTCAATGCCGGATTACGGGGAACTCTCGAAGCGCCCGCTGGACGAGCAGCAGGCGGGTGCGCGCATCGCCGTCGACACGCACAAGAAAAACCCCGGCGATTTCGTTCTCTGGAAGCTGTCCTCGCCGGAAGAGCCCGGCTGGGATTCGCCTTGGGGCAGGGGCCGACCCGGCTGGCACATCGAATGCTCGGCCATGTCGGCGGCCTATCTCGGCGAGGTGTTCGACATCCATGGCGGCGGGCTGGACCTGATCTTCCCGCATCACGAGAACGAGATCGCGCAGTCGCGCTGCGCCCACGGCACCGAGGTGATGGCCAATTACTGGCTGCACAACGGCTTCCTCCAGGTGGAGGGGCAGAAGATGTCGAAGAGCCTCGGCAACTTCTTCACCATCCACGAATTGCTGGAGACGGAGAGTTTCGGCGGCCGCAAATGGCCGGGCGAGGTGCTGCGCCTCGCCATGCTGATGACGCACTACCGCGAGCCGATCGACTTTTCCGTGCGGAGATTGGAGGAAGCCGAGAATCTTATTCGTAATTGGCAACTTGCAGTAAACTCAGCGATCAGAACCGGTGAGATTCGATCCCTTCAAGACATTAAGATCGAAACACTGCCGATGGGGGTACTATCGTCGGTGCTGGATGACTTGAACACTTACTCAGCGATTCAGTCATTGTCGGGAAATCTACGCTGGCTTTTCAAAAATGACTCACAGGGAAACCCCGAAGTTCCGAGTCGTATGCCGCTTCTTGCCAGTTTAGTCCTGCTCGGCTTTGACACGCTGGTTCTTGATAGTCTGCGGCGGTTTGAGCAAATTGACGAGGAAGGAACTAATGCTGCGGTCGAGCGACGTCTCGCGCTGATCCGCGACAAGAACTGGGCCGAGGCGGACAAGATCCGCGACGAGCTTCTGGCGCAGGGCGTCCAGCTCAAGGACGGCAAGGACCCCGCCACCGGCGAGCGCATCACCACATGGGAGGTGAAGCGGTGACGGCAGGCGGTGTCAGCACCCTCGGGCCTACCAGCCATGGCCGGCAGGCCAGAGGGGGGTGGACGACAACGAACCACCATCCCGTACCTGCCGCGAACCGTCGCAAAGCGCGCAGGATGCGCAGCTCGATGACGGATGCCGAACTGAAGCTCTGGAACGAGCTTCGCGCTCATAGGCTGATGGGATTGGGCTTCCGCCGTCAGCTTCCCATTGCCGGCTATGTCGTCGATTTTGCTTGTCCTTCGCACAAGATCATAGTCGAAGCCGACGGTTCTCAGCACGCTGAATCTCCTCTCGACAGGATGCGCGATGAGAGATTGAAGGATTTGGGTTGGACCGTCCTTCGCTTCTGGAACGATGACATTCTTCGCGGCATCGACAATGTCTGCCAGCATATCGCCATGGCGGCGGGAGTGGCGCAGTTTCAAGGGGCACTTGTTCAAGGGGATCGACCATGATCGACCATACCGGAATTGCCGTAACGGATTTCGACAAGTCCAAGGCCTTCTACGACGCGGCGCTGGAGCCTCTCGGCGCCTCGCTGGTGATGATGGTGCCGGAGGAATATACCGACGGCGTCAAGGTCGGCGGCTATGGCTACGGCCGGCCGCAGTTCTGGCTGCATGAGGGCGACGAGCCGGGACCGGGCCGCCACTACGCCTTCACGGCGGATACGCGCGCCGAGGTCGACGCCTTCTATGCGGCGGCCATGGCCGCGGGCGGCCGGGACAACGGCAAGCCGGGCCTGCGCCCGCACTACCACCCGGACTATTACGCCGCCTTCGTCTTCGATCCGGACGGCAACAATATCGAAGCCGTCTGCCACACGCCGGAGTGAGGAAATGAATCGCGCATCAATGGCTTGCGCCGGTTCGGTGACCCGTCACGGAAGCGGACGCGGGAGAAGTCGGCCATGAGCCTCGACAACAAGCCGGTCTATAGCGGCGGCTGCCAGTGCGGAGCGGTGCGCTTTCGCGTCGAGGGCGCGCTCGGCGACGCCTCGGTCTGCCATTGCCGCATGTGCCAGAAGGCGTTCGGCGCCTTTTATGCGCCGCTGGTGTCGGTGCGCGCCGCCAGGTTCGAATGGACGCGCGGAGCGCCCAGGAAATTCCGCTCCTCCAGCCATGTGCTGCGCGGCTTCTGCGCCGAATGCGGCACGCCGCTGACCTATGAGGCGCCGGACGGCGTGGCGCTCGCCATCGGCGCGTTCGACCATCCCGAGGAACTTGCCCCGACCGTCCAATGGGGCATCGAGGCCAAGCTGCCTTACGTGGATTCGATCCCGACTCTGCCCGGCAAGGAAACGATGGCCGACGGCGAAGCCGCGTCCTTCCTTGCCGACCTCGTCTCCTTCCAGCATCCCGACTACGACACCGAAACCTGGCCGCCCAAGGAAGACCGGACATGAGCGCGGACCTGCGCACCTTCTATCCCGAGATCGAGCCGTTCGAGACCGGCATGCTGGACGTCGGCGACGGCCACAAGATCTATTGGGAGCGTGTCGGCACCAGGGGCGCCAAGCCGGCGGTGTTCCTGCATGGCGGCCCCGGCGGCGGCATTTCGCCGAAGCAGCGGCGGCTGTTCGACCCCACGCTCTACGACGTGATCCTGTTCGACCAGCGCGGCTGCGGGAAATCGACGCCCTATGCCTCGCTGGAGGCCAACACCACCTGGCATCTGGTGGCCGACATCGAGCGCCTGCGCGAGATGTGCGGCTTCGACCAGTGGCTGGTGTTCGGCGGTTCCTGGGGTTCGACGCTTGCGCTCGCCTATTCCCAGACGCATCCCGGGCGCGTCAGCGAACTGGTGGTGCGCGGCATCTACACGCTCACCCGCGCCGAATTGGAATGGTACTACCAGTTCGGCGTGTCGGAGATGTTCCCGGACAAGTGGGAACGTTTCATCGCTCCGATCCCGGAGGCCGAGCGCGGCGACCTGATGGCGGCCTACCGCAAGATCCTGACCGGCACCGACAAGCGCAGGCAGAGCGAGGCCGCGATCGCCTGGAGTTCGTGGGAGGGCCAGACCATCACCCTGCTGCCCGAGCCCGAGACCAGCGACGTCTTCGGCGAGGCCAATTACGCGCTCGCCTTCGCCCGCATCGAGAACCACTATTTCGTCCATGGCGGCTGGCTGGAGGAGGGGCAGCTTCTGCGCGACGCGGGCAGGCTGAAGGATATTCCCGGCACCATCGTGCATGGGCGCTACGACATGCCCTGTCCGCTCAGATACGCCTGGGCGCTGCACAAGGCCTGGCCGAAGGCGGAATTCCATCTCATCGAGGGCGCCGGCCATGCCTATTCGGAACCGGGCATACTGGACCGCCTGATCCGCGCGACCGACAAATATGCGGGGAAACGGGACTCATGATCACTGTCACCCCCCTCTGGCCTGCCGGCCATCTCCCCTTCAAGGGGGGAGATCGGCAGTTTTGGCCCCTCCGCCGTTCCTGCAACGCCGGTGATTGGCGAAAGCAGGACTCTCGTCTGATTTCCCCCCTTGAGGGGGAGATGGCCGGCAGGCCGGAGGGGGGTGCTTCGGCAGAACGCCAATGACCGCAAAAGAACGCCTCTACCTCTTCGACACGACCCTTCGCGGCCCGTGCGACCGCAGCCGCGAAGCGGCGAGGACGGACAAGACGGGAAAACTGCCGTCGCGCTGCAAGGCACACCAATGACCGCAAAAGAACGCCTCTACCTCTTCGACACGACGCTACGCGACGGCCAGCAGACGCCGGGCGTGGACTTTTCCGTCGAGGACAAGATCACCATCGCCGGCATGCTGGACGAGTTCGGCATGGACTATGTCGAGGGCGGCTACCCGGGCGCGAATCCGACCGACACCGAGTTCTTCACGAAGAAGCGCACGTCGCGGTCGACATTCGTCGCTTTCGGCATGACCAAGCGCGCCGGCGTCTCGGCCTCCAACGATCCGGGCCTTGCGGCGGTGCTTCAGGCGAAGACGGATGCCGTCTGCTTCGTCGCCAAGAGCTGGGACTACCATGTGCGCGTGGCGCTCGGCTGCTCCAACGAGGAGAATTTGGACGCCATCCGCGCCTCGGTCGAAGCGGCCGTCGCAGCCGGCAAGGAGGCGATGGTCGATTGCGAGCATTTCTTCGACGGCTTCAAGGCCAATCCCGCCTATGCGCTGGCCTGCGCCGGCACAGCCTACGCGGCCGGAGCGCGCTGGGTGGTGTTGTGCGACACCAATGGCGGCACCCAGCCGGCGGAAGTGCGGGCCATCGTGGAGAAGGTGATCGCGGCCGGCATTCCGGGCGAGAATCTCGGCATCCATGCCCATGACGACACGGGGCAGGCGGTGGCCAATTCGCTGGCCGCCGTGGAAGCGGGCGTGCGCCAGATCCAGGGCACGCTGAACGGCATCGGCGAGCGCTGCGGCAACGCCAATCTGGTGACGCTGGTGCCGACGCTCATGCTCAAGCCCGCCTATGCCGACCGCTTCGAAACCGGCATTTCGGCGCCGCAGTTGGCCGGCATCTCGCGTCTGTCGCGTGCCTTCGACGAGCTCCTGAACCGCGCGCCGGAACCGCAGGCTCCCTATGTCGGCGCATCGGCCTTCGCGACCAAGGCGGGCATCCACGCCTCGGCCATCATGAAGGAGCCGGAAACCTACGAGCATGTGCCGCCGGAGACGGTCGGCAACCGCCGTCGCGTCATGGTCTCGGACCAGGGCGGCAAGGCCAATTTCCTGGCCGAGCTGAAGCGGCGCGGCATCGACGTGCCCAGGGACGACGCGCGGCTGGACGCCCTGATCGCGGTGGTGAAGGAGCGTGAGGCGCAGGGCTATGCCTATGAGGGCGCGGACGCCTCCTTCGAGCTTCTGGCGCGCAAGATGCTGCACGGCCTGCCGGAATTCTTCCGGGTCACGTCCTTCCGCTGCATGGTGGAACGCCGCTTCGACGCCAACGGCAGCCTGAAGACCGTGTCGGAGGCGATCGTCAAGGTGCTGGTGGACGGCGAGGAGAAGATGTCGGTGGCGGAAGGCCACGGCCCGGTCAACGCGCTCGACATCGCGCTCCGCAAGGACCTCGGCAAGTACCAGGCCGAGATAGGCGATCTGGAACTGGCCGACTTCAAGGTGCGTATCCTGAACGGCGGCACCGAGGCGATCACGCGCGTGCTGATCGAATCGCACGATTCTTCCGGCGCGCGCTGGTCCACGGTCGGCGTGTCGGAAAACATCATCGACGCCTCGTTCCAGGCGCTGATGGATTCCATCGTCTACAAGCTGATGAAGAACCGCGACATGGCGGGCCTGGTCGCTGCCGAATAGGCGGGCAGGGACCTTTCCATCGGCACAATCGATTGAACCATCACCGAAACTCCATTGACCCATCATAATTTTGCGATGGCGTAAAAGTTTTGCCCGGCCCATATCACGCCGATGACCACCGAAACCTTCCCCGAAGACGACAAGGCCGCCCAGCGCGGCTTCCTGTTCGCGCTTTCCGCCTATCTGCTGTGGGGCGTCCTGCCCTTCTACATGAAGGCCGTGGCCCACATTCCGGCGATCGAGGTGGTCGCCCACCGCGTCGTCTGGTCGGTGCCCGTCGCCGGCGCGCTGCTGGTCTGGCTCGGCCGCACCGCCGACATAGGCCGCGCGT
Organism: Mesorhizobium sp. SP-1A; assembly: GCF_032460275.1. Classification (NCBI taxonomy): domain Bacteria; kingdom Pseudomonadati; phylum Pseudomonadota; class Alphaproteobacteria; order Hyphomicrobiales; family Phyllobacteriaceae; genus Mesorhizobium; species Mesorhizobium sp. SP-1A. Next base: position 1,028,104 of record NZ_JAVXZD010000001.1, read on the forward strand.
TGCGCAGCCCGCGCATGCTCATGATGGGGGCGCTGACGGCTGCGCTGATTTCCGCAAACTGGTGCGTCTATGTCTGGGCGATCTCCGCCGACAGGACGCTGGAAACCGCGCTTGGCTACTACATCAATCCGCTGTTCAGCATCCTGCTCGCCGCCGTCGTCCTCGGCGAAAAGCTGTCGCGCGCGCAGATGGCGGCGATCGCGCTGGCGGTTGCGGCCGTCGCGATCCTGACCTGGGAGACCGGCGGCCTGCCATGGATTTCCATCGCGCTTTCGGGCACCTGGGCGTTCTACGCGCTGTTCAAGAAGACCTTGCCCATAGGCCCGGCGCAGGGCTTCTTCCTTGAAGTGCTGCTCCTCGCCCTGCCGGCGCTTGGCTATATCGTCTGGGCCGAAGCGTCCGGAAACGGCCATTTCGGCGATCAGGGCATGGCCGACGTCTGGCTGCTGATGGGGGCGGGGCTGGTCACCGCCGTGCCGCTGATCCTCTACGCCAACGGGGCCAAGCTGCTCAGGCTCTCGACCATCGGCATCATGCAGTACATCGCCCCGACCATCATCTTCATGCTGGCCGTGTTCATCTTCCGCGAGCCGTTCTCCAGCGAGCAGGCCACGGCCTTCGCGCTGATCTGGGCCGCGCTGGCGATCTATTCCTGGTCGATGTTCGCGGGCCGCGCCCGGTCCTGATCCGGAACCGGCAGGGCCGCCGCTCCTGCCTACATCTTGTCGATGACCGAGGAGACGCCCTCGGTCGGCGCGCCGTCGGCCGCACCTGCCGCCAGCACGGTGGCGACGATGGCCTCGGCGTCGTCCACCACCAGCGGCTTGACGTTATGGGCGGTGTGGATGAAGCCCTCGTCTGTCATATGCTCGATCAGCGACAGCATCGGCTCCCAGAAACCCTTGATATTGGCGAACACGATCGGCTTGCGGTGATGGCCGAGCTGCGCCCAAGTCATGATCTCCACGATCTCCTCGACCGTGCCGATGCCGCCGGGCAGGGCGACGAAGGCGTCGGATTCCTCGAACATGCGGTGCTTGCGCTCGTGCATGTTCTCGGTGATCACCAGGTCGTTGAGCTTTCCGAGCGCGGCCTCGGTGGCTTCCTTGTTCATCAGGAAGCGGGGGATGATGCCCGTCACCTTGCCGCCGGCCTTCAGCGTGCCGTCCGCCACGGCGCCCATGATGCCCTTGGTGCCGCCGCCATAGACCAGGCGCAGGCCCGACCGGGCAAGCGAGCGGCCGAGCGTGTGACCCGCTTCGATATAGGCGCGGTCGCGGCCGGGCGAGGACCCACAATAGACGCAGACGGATCGAATCGTGTTCATTTCTTGATTGGTGGTGCCCGCCCCAGCTCCGTCAAGTGTTTTGGGGCTTTTTCTTGTCGGTGCCGATAAAACAGGCTAGACCGCTGCTGAGGGCCAAGGGGCAGGAAAACATGGCGGTAACTCCACTCAAGGCATTGCTGTTCGCGGCCGGCGGGTCTGCCGCCCTGGTAGGGGTCGCTTATGTTTCGGGCGGGCTCGACCCGCTTTTCAGGCAGGCGCCTCCCGTCGAAGTCGCAGCACTTCCGCAGAAGCCGGCGGCCGCACAGGAACCTTCGGACAAGACCGCCTCCGGCACCGTGGCGCGCGTTCCGGCGACCTCGACCCCGGATGCCGGAGCCATGAAGCCGGCGGGCTCGGCCTCCTCCGCGCAGCCGTCGTCCGGCCAGGCGGCGCCCGAAGCGGCCCCGAAGGAGGCTGCAAAGGGCGTGGTCGCGCCGGTCTTCGATGTCGTGCGGGTCGAAGGTAACGGCTCGATGGTGGTGGCTGGCAGCGCCGCGCCCAATTCCGACGTCGAAGTCATTCACGGGGCGACCGTGCTCGGCTCCGCCAAGGCGGGCCCGGACGGCGCCTTCGCCATCATCCTGGAAGACCCGCTGAAGCCCGGCGACTACCAGCTCGTGCTGCGCGCGACCTCGCCCGACAAGACGGTCGCCACCTCCGAGCAGACCGCGGTGGTCTCCATCCCGGAAAAGTCGGGCGGGCAGGTGCTGGCCATGGTGGAGGAGCCCGGCAAGGCGTCCGAAGTGCTGACCATGCCGAAGCCTGAAAAGAAGGCCGAAGGCGCGGCCGCCACGGGCCAGTCTGCTCCCGCCACCGCCCCGGCGCCGGCGGACGGCGCCGCCGCCTCTCCGGCGCCCGGCTCCGCCGAAGCGGCCGCCTCGCAGCCGGCCGCCGGTGCGCAGGCATCGGCACAGCCGGCGCCCGCCGCCAACGTTTCCGGGCCGACCGTCGTCGTGGAGGCCGTGGAGATCGATGGCGCCAAGATCTTCGTGGCCGGCCTCGCCGACCCCGGCCGCAAGGTGCGCGCCTATGCCAACGACATCCTGCTCGGCGATGCCGTGACCTCGCCGGACGGCCATTTCCTCGTCGAGGTCGCGCGCGACCTGCCGGTGGGCGAATATACGATCCGGGTCGACGCACTCGATGCCGACGGAGCCAAGGTGATCGCGCGCGCCGCCGTGCCGTTCCAGCGCGAGCCGGGCGAATCGATCGCCGCCGTCGCGCCGTCCCCGCAGCAGAAGCCGTCTGCCGCGCAGGGGGCGTCCGGCTCCGCGGCGGCTCCCGCGGCCTCGCAGGAAGAGGCTGCGCCGCAGGCGCAGGCTTCGGCCGGTTCGGCCGTGCCGGAGACGGTCTCGCCCAAGCTGCAACAGGTCGATGGCGCGGTCATCATCAAGCGCGGCGACACGCTCTGGCACATTTCGCGGCAGGTCTATGGCCGCGGCGTGCGCTATTCGACCATCTATCTCGCCAACCAGGACCAGATTCGCGATCCCGATCGCATCTGGCCCGGCCAGGTGTTCAAGGTTCCGGAAAAGTCGCGCGAAGGCGAGGCCGCCGACATGAGGGCCATGGGCGACCGGATCAAGACGCAGCAATAAGGCGCGGCCGCAAAGCTTCGCGCAAACAAGACGATGCGCACAAAGGCGGACTCGGAATGTGAGGACGCCTCGGAACGTCCGTTCTTTCCATCCTGTCCCTTGCGGAATGTGGTTTCATCGTATATCGCCGATATACGATGAATGAAATCGCCGGCACCGTAGAGCCTTGCCCGTCCGCCCACACCCGCGCGATGGCGGCGAAGCTTGCCGCGCTGTCGCATCCCGCGCGCCTCGAAATCCTGCGTCACCTGGCGCAGAGTTCGTCCTGCTGCTGCGGCGAGGTGGTGCGGCGCATCGATCTGGCGCAGTCCACCGTCTCCCAGCATCTTAAGGTGCTGGTGGAGGCGGGGCTGGTCCGCTTCGCTGCGGAAGGCCAGCGCTCGCGCTACACCGTGGACCGCGCGGCGCTGGCGGCATTGTCGCGAGACCTGGCCGAACTGGTCGAATCCTGCCGTCCCGGCTGCTGATCCTTCTTTTTGCAAGGCAAGAAAAGTGCCCGAAAAAACCGTTTCCGCCGATTCCGGCTCGACCCTGAAGACTTTGCGCAACCTGTGGCCCTTCATGTATCCGGCCGACCGGCCGGACCTGAGATGGCGGGTGACATGGGCGACGCTGCTTCTGGTCGTGGCCAAGCTGGTGCTGGTCGCCGGCCCATATTTCTTCAAATGGGCCACCGACGCGCTGGCCGGAGAGGGCAAATACCATCCGCCGCTGCCGGCCTTCCTGCTCGGACCGTTGGCGCTGGTCATCGCCTACAACGTGCTCAGGGTGGTGCAGCTCGGCTTCAACCAGCTGCGTGATTCGCTGTTCGCGCGGGTCGGCCAGCACGCCGTGCGCCAGCTTGCCTTCCGCACCTTCGTCCACATGCACCAATTGTCGCTGCGCTTCCATCTGGAACGGCGCACCGGCGGCCTGTCGCGCATCATCGAGCGCGGCACCAAGGGCATCGAGACGATCGTGCGCTTCATCATGCTGAACACGGCGCCGACGGTGCTGGAATTCGCGCTGACGGCCGGCATCTTCGCCTTCACCTATGGCTGGAAATATGTGGCGGTGGTGGCCGTCACCGTCGCCGTCTATGTCTGGTTCACGGTCAAGGCGAGCGACTGGCGCATCAACATCCGCCGCGACATGAACGACAGCGACACCGACGCCAACACCAAGGCCATCGATTCGCTGCTCAATTTCGAGACCGTGAAATATTTCGGCAACGAGGCGATGGAGGCCGAACGCTTCGACCGCTCCATGGCGCGCTACGAGCTGGCGGCCACCCGCATCTGGACCTCGCTGGGCTGGCTGAACTTCGGCCAGGGCGTGATCTACGGCCTCGGCACCACCGTGGTCATGTGCATGTCGGCGCTCGAAGTCACGCGCGGCACCCAGACCGTGGGCGACTTCGTCTTCATCAACGCCATGCTGATGCAGCTTTCGGTGCCGCTGAACTTCATCGGCTTCATCTACCGCGAGATCCGGCAGGGCCTGACCGACATCGAGCAGATGTTCGAGCTTCTGGACGTGCAGCAGGAAGTGGTGGACAGGCCCGGCGCCAAGCCGCTCGTTCCCGGGCCCGGCCGCGTCGAGTTCCGCGACGTGCATTTCGCCTACGAGCCGAACCGGCCGATCCTGAGGGGCGTGAGCTTCGAGGTGCCCGCCGGCAAGACGGTGGCCATCGTCGGGCCTTCGGGGGCGGGCAAGTCCACCATCTCGCGCCTTCTGTTCCGCTTCTACGACGTGCAGGAGGGGGCGGTGCTGATCGACGGGCAGGACGTGCGCGACGTCACGCAGGAGAGCCTGCGCGCCGCCATCGGCATGGTGCCGCAGGACACGGTGCTGTTCAACGACACCATTGCCTACAACATCCGCTACGGACGACAGGGCGCCGGCGAGGAAGAGATTCGCCGGGCGGCGGAGCTGGCCCAGATCGGCCCCTTCATCGAGCGCCTGCCGGAAGGATATCGCTCCATGGTCGGCGAGCGCGGCCTCAAGCTGTCGGGCGGCGAGAAGCAGCGCGTGGCGATTGCCCGCACCATCCTCAAGGCCCCGCCGATCCTCATCCTGGACGAGGCGACCTCGGCTCTGGATACCCACACCGAGCAGGAGATCCAGGCCGCGCTCGACCTCGTCAGCAAGGGCCGCACCACCATCGTCATCGCGCACCGGCTGTCCACGGTGGTTTCGGCCGACGAGATCATCGTTCTGAAGGACGGCCTCATCGCCGAGCGCGGCACCCATGCCGAACTTTTGAAGCAGCACGGGCTCTACGCCTCCATGTGGGATCGCCAGCGCGAGGCGACCGAGGCGGAGGAGCGCCTGCGCATCGCCCGCGAGACCGATGAAATGGGCATCCTTGTGCGCCGCCGCACTGCGGAAGTCTCCTGAGGCCGGCAGGAGCGGGCGGCGCGCCGGTGCCGCCCCATGCCTTGCCGGCCCCGCGGTTCTTCCGGTCGGCGCGTGTCCGTGAAACTACGCCGCCAGCGCGGCGCGGGTCCGGCCGATCATCAGCGCGGCCTTGGCCGCTTCCCGTCCCTTCTCGACGAAATGGGCGCGGTAGATCGCCGAATGATGCTCGGTCTCCTGATAGTGGTGCGGCGTGAGCGAAACGGAAAGCACCGGCACGCCGGTGTCCATGCCGGCGCGCATCAGCCCGTCCACCACGGCCTGCGCCACGAATTCGTGCCGGTAGATGCCGCCGTCGACCACGAAGGCCGCCGCCGCCACGGCCGCGAAGCGACCGGAAGCGGCCAGGTCGCGCGCCAGAAGCGGCATCTCGAAAGCGCCGGGAACGTCGAACACATCGACCTGCGCGGCCGGAATGAGCTCGCAGAACCCTTCCAGCGCCCGGTCCACGATGTCGGAATGCCAATTGGCCTTGATGAAAGCATAGCGGGTGTGTGTCATCTTTGATCGCCTTTCTCGTAACAGACACGTCACCCAAGGCGATCACGGACAGCACGAAAGGCCGTAAGGCCCCTCGGACTTGCCGTTCTCTTTCATCCGGACTGTAACCGTCGGCCCAGGCATCTCACCTGGTCTGCTGACCCTTCCCGGAGGAAGGCGCTCGCGGGCTCGCGGCTTCGGCCGCATACCGCCGGTGGGGAATTGCGCCCCGCCCTGAGAACGCCGGGAACATAGACGCAAGCCCGCTGCTTGCGCAAGGCTGGGAACGCCCAGATTGCCGCGTTGCGGCTTCTGGCCGTTTCCGCTAGACAGGCCGGACCCGAAACGGAGCCCGACCAGCGCCCGATGAATCTCGTCGACACGGTCAAGAACGCCTTCGTGCCGATCCATCGCGAAGGTTATCCCTTCATAGCCGGTTTTGCGGCGGCGACGCTGCTGCTCGGCTATTTCTCGTCCGTCCTGTTCTGGATCGGCCTGATCCTGACCGGCTGGTGCGCCTATTTCTTCCGCGACCCCGAACGGGTCACGCCCGTTGACGATCGGCTGGTGATCAGCCCGGCCGACGGCGTCGTGTCGTCCGTCGGGCCTGCCGTGCCGCCGCGCGAGCTTGGCCTCGGCAATGCCGAGATGACGCGCGTCTCCGTCTTCATGAATGTCTTTTCCTGCCATGTGAACCGCGCTCCCGTGCGCGGCCGCATCAGCCGCATCGAACATCGGCCCGGCAAGTTCCTCAACGCAGAGCTGGACAAGGCCAGCGCCGAGAACGAGCGCAACGGGCTCGTCATCGAAAGCCCGAACGGCACGGTGGCGGCGGTGCAGATCGCCGGGCTGGTGGCGCGCCGCATCCTGTGCTGGGCCGAGGCCGGCAACGCGCTGTCCGTGGGCGAACGATTCGGCCTGATCCGCTTCGGCTCGCGCGTCGATGTCTATTTGCCTGCGGCGGCGGTGCCGCGCGTGGCCGTCGGCCAGACCGCGGTGGCGGGTGAAACCGTGATCGCCGAGTTCGGCGGCACGCGCAGCGCGCCGCTTGTAAGTATCTCCTGAGGGACATGACCTTGGCAGGCGCGCCCTTCAAGCGGTTCGAGGCGCATGGCCATGGCGGGCCGCGCATAGGCGAGATTCCGCTGCGCATGGTCTTTCCCAACCTCGTCACGGTGCTGGCCATCTGCGCCGGCCTGTCGGGCATCCGCTTCGGTTTCGAGGGACGTTTCGAATCGGCTGTGGTGATGGTGCTTATCGCCGCCTTCCTCGACGGCATAGACGGGCGGCTGGCGCGCCTGCTCAAGGCGACCTCGAAATTCGGCGCGCAGATGGATTCGCTGGCCGACATCGTCAATTTCGGCGTCGCCCCAGCGCTGGTGCTCTATGCCTACCTGCTCGACCGGGTCGGTTCGCTGGGCTGGATCGCGACGCTTCTGTTCGCCATCGCCTGCGGCATGCGGCTCGCCCGCTTCAACGTGCTGGACGAGGCGCACGACCAGCCGGACTGGCAGTCCGACTATTTCGTCGGCGTGCCGGCGCCGGCCGGGGCGCTGCTGGTCATGCTGCCGCTCTACATCGCCTTCCTCGGCGTGCACCCGACGCGCACCATGGCCATGATCGGCACGGCCTATACGGTGCTGGTGGCGTTCCTGCTGGTCAGCCGCCTGCCGGTCTATTCCGGCAAGAGCCTGAAGATCCCGGGCGACCGTGTTCTGTTGGTCATCCTGGCCGTCGTTCTCTATTTCCTGCTGCTGGCAAGCTATCCCTGGTACACGCTGACGGCCTCTGCCTTCGCCTATCTGGCGTTCCTGCCCCTCAGCATGCGGGCCTATTCGCGCCGCGCCAAGCTTGAGGGCGAAAAGGAACTGCCGCCGGACATGGATTAGGACGCCGCGCCGTTGCCGCGAGGCGCGGGCCGTGCCAACGCCACGCGATCGAACAGGATGTCGCGTTTGCGCGCCGCCGGATCGGGCGAGGCTGCCGTCATTTCGTCCATGCTCATCGGCTCGAGCACGTTGATCGAAAGCTTGGGGAACAGGCTGCGCCGGTCGCCCGCCGCCGGTTTGAAGGCTCCGGGAAGAAGGCGCGAGCCGTCCACGAATATCGGCACGATCCGCGCTTCCGCCTGCATGGCGATATGGGCGATGGCGCGATAGAGGCGCAGCGCCTTCACGTCCGGCGCCTCGTCGTCGGGAATATACACCGCGAGCCGGCCCTTGCCCCTCAGCACACGCACGAGACGGCGGCTGACGAAGATGTGCTCGGCGTTGAAGGCGATCGTGCGGGCCAGTTCACGCCACGGCTCCAGCCAGGAGGACGCGGCCGACGCCTCGTCCAGAATGTGCAGCGTATCGGCAGGCAGCAGCGACAGCATCAGCGCCGGCTCGATGCGCGACTGGTGCACGACGGCGTAGATCACCGGGGCGTCGGCCTTGCGCGCGACCCGCATCGCCCGGTCGTCGATGCGGAAGACAAGCTTGAACGGCGCATAGAGCAGCGCCTGCGCCTTGCCGAGACCGAGCCGGTAATGGACCGCAATGGCAACCAGCGCCCAAACGATGGCTATGGCCGCGAGCAGCGATAGCGTCAGGGTCATACCGCATCACTCCCAACTGTCTTCGCTTCGCGGCGGAGGACCGCTTGGGCAGAAACTAACCAATGCGTCACCGAGGTCAATGCGCCTGAACCATCGCAGCGGAGCCGAATGTCGCGCCGTCGCGCGCCGGCTTGCGCTCGGGCAAAGAAAAAGCCGGAGTGGGACCGGCTGGGAGGGGGACGGGCCAGTGGTCTGGGGGGACTTGGGGACGGCCCGTCGCAAGCATGAATGCGCCGCAGCCGGTTCGGTTCCGCCGGATTTCGAATTTTTCCGCGTCACGGCAGGGCGACGGCGCGGCGCGCGGCGAGCCAGTCGCGTCCCGCATGGGCCACGACCGCGAGCAGCACCAGGCCGCCGCCGATCAGGCTGGCCGGCGGCGGGAACTCGGTCAGGAACAGCCAGCCGAACAGGATGGCGAACGGCACTTCGGCCGAGCCCAGCAGTCCGGCTTCCGCCGCCGGAATGAGCCGGGCGCCCTCCGTCCACAGCACCGAGGCGAGCGCGAAGGAGACGCCGAAGGCCGCCAGCAGCCAGGCGTCCCGCCAGGAGATGGCCGATGGGTCCGTCACCAGCCAGCCGAATACGAACAGCAGCAAGCCGGAAACTGCGCCGGCCCAGACGACGGGCGTGTCGCGAAACTTGCGGACCAGCACCATGTAGAGCGCGCTGCCGCAGGTCATGACCAGGGCGAGGGCGTCGCCGAACGGCCTGCCGGTGCCGAGCCCCGCGAACACCATCATGCCCACGCCGGCCAGCGACAGGACGGCGGCCAGCATGGTCTGGGCGCGCACGCGCTCGCGCAGCAGCAGCCAGCCGAGCAGCGCCGCGACGAAGGGTGCGGTGGCATAGATGATCGCGACATTGGCCACATAGGTGTTCTTGAACGCGGAGATGAAGGCGATGCTGGCGCACGCCCCGATCGTGGCCAGCAGCCAGCCCCGCCAGCCGAGGCGCGGCAGCCCCGCGATGCCGCTGTTGCGCCGGCGCCAGAACACGTAGACGGAAATCAGCGCGCCGCCGACCAGCCCGCGCCAGCAATTGATGGTCAGCGGGTCGGCGTGGATGGACTTGGTCAGCACCCCGGCGAGGCCGAAAACGGCGGCCGAGGCAGCCACCAGCATGATGCCCAGCATGCGTTCGTTTGCGCCGGTTTCGCTATGCGACACTGCCTGCACCTCCGGACACGAACCTACGCCAGCGCTCCTGCCAGCCTCGTGGCAGGACGCATCGGCGGGAAGGGGAATTCAGCTTGCCCATCGCCGCCGCCTTTCGCTGGCCAGGATCAGCAGGCCGGCGCTCAGGATGATGGCGGCGCCGGTAAACACCCCGTCGCGCGGCACGTCGCCCCAGATGGCGAATCCCAGCGCGAACGACCAGATCAGCGCCGTGTATTCGAAGGGCGCGATGATCGAGATCGGCGCCCGCTTCATGCCTTCGAACAGGAGGAACTGGGCCAGGCCGCCGAGCGCGCCGACCGTGACCAGCAGGAAGAACTCGCCGGGCGTCGGCGTCTGCCACAGGAAGGCCAGCGGCAGGCCGGCGATGACCAGGAAGAAGGCGTTGTTGAGGACGAGCTGGACGAGTGTCCGCTCCTGGAGCGCGATCTTGCGCATCAGCACGATCGAAAGGGCCCAGATGCAGGCCGCCGCCAGCACCAGCAGGACGGGGAGGGAGAGGCCGAGCCGGGCCGGGTCGCAGGCCACGAAGACGCCGACGAACCCCCACAGCACCGCCGCCCAGCGCAACGGCGGCACCTTTTCGCCCAGCAGCAGGATCGAAAGCACCGTCACGATGATGGGCGCGGCGAAATAGATGGTGGTGAGTTCGGCCAGCTGCAGCGATTTCGCGGCCGTGTAGAAGCAAAGCCAGGCCGCAAGGATGAGGAAGCTGCGCAGCAGCATCGGCGTCACGATGGGCGAACGGACCGAATCGGCGAACAGTTTCCGCCCCCCGATGAGGGCGCAGCCCACGAGTATGGCCGCGCTGCGGAAGAACAGGATCTGCCACACGCTGATGCCGACCACCAGGAGCTTGATGGTGGCGTCCTGGACCGAGAACAGCAGATAGGCCGAGCTGGTCAGCAATATTCCGGCGAAAACCTTTTCGCGCGTATCGAGCACCGCGGCTTCGGCCATGGTCGGGGATTCCGTCTGGCAAGAAATGCCGGCGAACCGCCCTCCGGCCGCCTTCCGCCGGATGCTACACCACAGGGCCGCGCCACGGCGCTGCGCCAGCCATTGCCGAGCGTTGGCGCAGCATCGCGGTAACCGGCCGAAGCTGCTATGATTTCCTATCGTAAGGGGAGGAAGCCATGGATGCCGCCGCTATCAAGGCAATGCAGGCGCCGCTCAAGGACGCCTATCGCGACGACCCTTCGCGGGCGCTGATCACGCTGCGGGCAAGGGGCGCGGTCGAGGACGGGGCCATAGCCTGCAAGGTGGAAACCGGCAGGGCGCTGGCGGTGGCGGGCCTGCATCCGGCGACGGGCGGCTCCGGGCTGGAACTGTGCTCCGGCGACATGCTCCTCGAGGCGCTCGTCGCCTGCGCCGGCGTCACCCTGAAGGCGGTGGCGACCGCACTGGAATTCCGGCTGGGCGCGGCGACGGTCGAGGCGGAAGGCGACCTCGATTTTCGCGGAACGCTCGGCGTGGCCAAGGATGCGCCGGTCGGCTTCCGCGCCATACGTCTGAAATTCGCGCTGGACAGCGACGAGCCGCAGGAGCGGGTGGACCTTCTGCTCAAACTGACGGAACGCTACTGCGTGGTGTTCCAGACCCTCAATTCCAGGCCCGAACTTTCGATCTTCGCCGCGCCGGCATGAAGAACCCGACGAGCGTGAAGGAGGAAAGCCCGCTTCGTCCGGGCTTTCCTCGGCTGGTCCCGGCTATTCCTGCGGGGCCTGCGGCGTCTGCTGCTGTTGATTGCCGTTTTCATTGTCGCCCATGTCGTCGGCATAGGGCGAGGCGCTGGGAATGCACTGCACCGTCCAGCCGTTGGGCGCGGGCTGCTTCTGGTATTCAGCGATCGCCGAGGCGCACTGCTCGCGCGTGTCGAATGTGCTCGGCAGCACGACCATGCCGCCCTGGGGGCCGGCAACGACGAGATACCATACCAGCGCGATGGTCGATGACATGGGAATTCCTCACTTTGGCTTTGGATTCGGGGGAGTATGCCCGGCGAGTCTAGCAAGTCTCCACCGCAGGTGAAAGCTGGCCCGTCGAAAAGAGGGAGCTGCCCGCGTACGCCGGGAGGACCGCGCCGTGCCTCAGGCCGGCCGCTGGTACTCGACCCAGCGTTGGCGTCCGGCCTGGAAGATCATGCCCGTCCTGCTCAGCGCCGGATCCGCCAGCGGCAGGATGCGCGCCGCGATCTCGGAAGGATGCGGCAAGGTCTCGGGATCCTCTCCGGGCATGGCCTGCGCGCGCATCGCCGTGCGCGTCGCGCCGGGATCGACGACGTTGACGCAGAGCGGCATGTTGCGCGTCTCGTCGGCCCAGGAGCGCGCCAGCGCTTCGACGGCGGCCTTCGAGGCCGCGTAGGGCGCCCAGAAAGCCCGCCCCGAATGGGCGGCGCCAGAGGACATGACGATGGCGCGGCCGGCGTCGGATTTGCGCAGCAGCGGGTCGACCGAGCGGATCAGCCGCCAGGTCGACGTGACGTTGACGGTCATGACCTTCTCGAAGGTCTTGGCCTCGACATGGCCGATGGGGGCGATGACCCCGAGCACGCCCGCATTGGCGGCCAGTATGTCCAGCCTGCCCCAGCGCTCGTGGATCGCGCCGCCCAGCCGGTCCACGCCTTCCATGTCGGTCAGGTCGAGCGGCACCAGCGTGGCCGCGCCCTTGCCGGTGCTCGCCGCCTCCGCCTTGATCGCGTCGTCCAGCTCCTCCAGCCCGCCCACGGTGCGGGCCACGGCCACCACATGGGCGCCGGCGGCGGCCATCTGCCTGGCGAGGAAATAGCCGATGCCGCGCGAAGCGCCGGTGACCAGCGCGATGCGGCCGCTGAGATCGGGCACCGCAGGCTCGACGGTATCTTCTTCGGGGCGGGCCTGGTCGGGAGAATTGGTCATGCAGCTATCCAATATGAGCCTATTAGGATGCGGCACCAGATAGGACGAATCCGCCTCTGGCGAAACCCTTGAATGCGGAACGGGTGTCGCACCCGTGGCGGACAGGAGAATTTTCGGCGGTCGTGTCGGGCAGGACGGGCGTCGCGCGTCCTAGGCCGGTAACGCATGTTTCGAAGGAGGGACTTATGGGCAGGACAATCGCCATTCTCGTCGCCAGGCTGATCTTCGCAGGCGTCTTCGCCTTGGCGGCGAGCTTCAAATTCGCCGGGATGGAGGCCACGGCCGCCTATATCGCCGCGGCGGGATTTCCGTTTCCGCTTTTCCTGGCCTGGGTGGCGGCGATCTTCGAGGTCGCGCTCGTGCTGGCCTTCCTGACCGGAGCCTTCTTCTCGGAAGCCGCGCTGCTGGCGGCCGTCTATGTGATCTTCCTCGCCTTTGTTTTTCACGGACCGTCGCATTGGCAGGGCAACCAGGCGGAGTTCGGCTTCTTCGTCGATCACTTCACCTTTTTGGCCGGCCTGCTGTTTGCGGCCGTGCACGGGCCGGGCGAGCGGCTGGCGCTTCGCAAGGGCTTCATCTGGACGCAAACGGCGGCTTCCGCGCGCTGAAGCGGCGGTGGCCTACTGCCCGTTGCTGGCCAGCAGCGACAGGGTGCGCACGTTGTCGGCGCCGTCGAAATCGGCGAGCCGCGTCGGATATTGCCCGGTGAAGCAGGCGTCGCAGAATTGCGGCTGCTCACCGTTGCGCGAAGCCTCGCCGACGGCCCGGTAGAGCCCGTCGATGGAAAGGAAACCGAGCGAATCGACGCGGATGAACTCCGCCATTTCCTCGATCGACATGCGCGAGGCGAGAAGCTTCGATTTCTCCGGCGTGTCGACGCCGTAGAAGCAGGAGGCGCGGGTGGGCGGCGAGGCGATGCGCATGTGCACTTCCCTCGCGCCGGCTTCGCGCACCATCTGCACGATCTTCTGGCTGGTGGTGCCGCGCACGATGGAATCGTCCACAAGCACGACGCGCTTGCCCTCGATCATGCGGCGGTTTGCGTTGTGCTTGAGCTTCACGCCCATGTGCCGGATGGAATCGCCCGGCGAGATGAAGGTGCGGCCGACATAATGGTTGCGGATGATGCCGAGTTCGAACGGCAGGCCGGCTTCCTGGCTGAAACCGATCGCCGCCGGCGTGCCGCTGTCCGGCACCGGCACCACGATATCGGCATCGACGGGGCTCTCGCGCGCCAGTTCTATGCCGATGCGCTTGCGCACCTCATAGACGTTGCGGCCCTCGATCTGCGAATCCGGCCTGGCGAAATAGACATATTCGAAGATGCAGAAGCGCGTCTTCTGCGGCTCGAACGGGAACAGGCTCTCGATGCCCTTGGCCGTCACCACCACCATCTCGCCCGGTTTGACGTCGCGCACGAAGCGCGCGCCGATGATGTCGAGGGCGCAGGTTTCCGACGCCAGGATCCAGGCGCCGTCGAGGTCGCCCAGCACCAGCGGGCGGATGCCCAGCGGGTCGCGGCAGCCGATCATCTTCTTGGACGATAGCGCCACCAGCGAAAACGCGCCCTCGATCTGCCGCACCGCGTCGATGAAGCGTGCGTTGAGGTCGCGCTCCTTGCTCGTGGCGACCAGGTGCAGGATGGTCTCGGTGTCGGAGGTGGATGAAAAGATCGCGCCCTGCTTCTGCAGCGTGCGCTGCACCGTCATGGCGTTGGTCAGATTGCCGTTATGCGCAACGGCGAAGCCGCCGTCGGCCAGTTCGGCGAAGAAGGGCTGGACGTTGCGCAGGCCCGCGCCGCCCGTGGTGGCGTAGCGCGTATGGCCGATGGCGCGCGCACCGGGCAGGCGGTCGAGCACGGATTGCTTGGTGAAGGTGTCGCCGATCAGGCCGACATGGCGCTCGACGTGGAACTGCGCGCCGTCGTAGGAAACGATGCCGGCCGCCTCTTGTCCGCGATGCTGCAAGGCGTGCAGGCCGAGCGTCACGATGGCCGCCGCGTCCTGGCGTCCGAAGATGCCGAACACCCCGCATTCGTCATGGAAGTGGTCGTCTGCCTCGGCGGAAAGCACGTCGGCTGCGTCTGCCATAGCCTGAAGCCTCTCTAAAGCCGCGATATAGAGTGTCGGCCGGTCGAAAGCAACGTATCAACCGGCCCAAATCGGCCTTTGCCGGCTGCAGGCCGTGCGCGCCCGCCGCCTCAGTTGTTGTTGGCGGGCGGCGTGGTCTCCGCGGGCGGGTTGGCGGGCGGAGCCTCGTCGTCCGGCGCGCTCTGGTCGCCGGCGTCGGGCGCGGGCGTCGTCGCCTCGCCGCCGGTGCCGGCCTCGGGCGTCGTGCCCTGCTTGTTCAGCCGCTTCAGGATGGTGTTCTCGGGGTCTTCCGGCAGCATGTTCTCGATGGAGGTGCCGATCGATTCCAGCAGCGGGCGGGACTTGGCCTGCGCGACCCAGGCCGGCGCGTTGGACCCTGCCAGCCAGTTGAAGAACATCAGCCCGACGGCCACGACCAGGATGCCGCGCGCCGCGCCATAGAGGAAGCCCAGCGTCCGGTCCAGCGCGCCGACGCGGCTGTCGATGATGAAATCGGCGATCTTCATGGTGATGACCGACACCACGATCAGCGCGATGATGAAGACGATGGCGGCCGCTGCCGCCATGGCGATCTTGTCATTGTCGATATAGGGCTGAACGTAGGGGATCAGCGGCTTGTAGAAGAAGAAGGCCGCTGCCGCCGCCGCCGCCCAGGAGACGACGGACAGCACCTCGCGCGAGAAGCCGCGCACCATGGCCAGCATTGCCGAGACGAGGGTGAAGCCGACGAGGATTCCGTCAAGCAACGTGATGGGCATGTCCCCACTCCATGAAGAGCCGCTTCATTCCATTTCGTCGGCCAGCGCGCGCGCGCTGCCGCGACGGGTGCCGGCGATTCGCGCCACCAGCTCGGCAAGCTCGGTCGGCCGGAACGCGCCGGCCCCTATGCCTGCGCCGATCTCTTCGCTGCCGAGCGGCAGAACCGCGCTTCCGAAACCCAGCTTTTCAGCCTCCTTGAGACGCTGCTGCGCATGCGCAACCTGCCTTACGGCACCAGAAAGGCTGATTTCGCCGAAATAGACGCAATCGGCTGGAAGGGCAAGACCGGTCAGCGAGGAAACCAGCGCCGCCGCCACCGCCAGGTCGGCCGCCGGCTCGGAGATGCGGTAGCCGCCGGCGACGTTGAGATAGACGTCGTGCTGGCCGAAGCGGACGCCGCAATGCGCCTCCAGCACGGCGAGCACCATGGAAAGGCGCGCGCCGTCCCAGCCCACCACGGCGCGGCGTGGCGTGCCGAGCGAGGAGGGAGCCACAAGTGCCTGGATTTCCACCAGAACCGGCCGCGTGCCTTCCATGCCGGCGAAGACCGCTGCCCCCGGCGACTTGGCGTGGCGCTCGCCGAGGAAAAGCTCGGACGGATTCGCCACCTCGCGCAGGCCGCCGTCGGACATCTCGAACACGCCGATCTCGTCGGTCGGCCCGAATCTGTTCTTGACCGTGCGCAGGATGCGGTAGTGGTGGCCGCCTTCGCCCTCGAAATAGAGCACGGCGTCGACCATGTGCTCGACCACGCGCGGGCCGGCGATCTGGCCTTCCTTGGTGACGTGGCCGACCAGCACGATCGCCGCGCCCGTCGACTTCGCGTAGCGGATCAGCGCCTGCGCCGCCGCGCGCACCTGCGTGACCGTGCCCGGCGCCGAATCGGCAAGGTCGGTCCACAGCGTCTGGATGGAATCGAGGATGACCAGGTCCGGCCGTTTTCCGTCGGCGATGGTCGCCAGAATGTCCTCGACATTGGTTTCGGCGGCCAGTTCCACCGGCGTGGCCGCGACGCCGAGGCGCTGCGCCCGCAGCCTGATCTGCGCGACGGCTTCCTCGCCCGAGACATAGACGATGCGATGGCCTTTCGAGGCGAGCGCCGCCGCGGCCTGCGTCAGCAGGGTGGACTTGCCGATCCCCGGATCGCCGCCCACCAGCAGCGCCGAGCCGCGCACGAAGCCGCCGCCGGTGGCGCGGTCCAGCTCGCCGATGCCGGAGACGATGCGCGGCGCGTCCTCGATGTCGCCCGACAGGCTGGTGAGCGCCACCGCGCGGCCCTTGCGCGCGCTGCGCAGCGAAGCGGGCCCGGAGCCGATGCCGCTGTTGGTGCCTTCCTCGACGAGCGTGTTCCACTCGCCGCAGGAATCGCACTTGCCGGCCCAGCGCTGGTGCACCGTGCCGCAATTCTGGCAGATGAACTGGGTGCGCGATTTAGCCATGGGCGTCGGCAGTCGGCAGCCGGCAGTCGGCAGTCGGCGGCAGGTGACAGCAGGACCGCACGACAGTGTCGACTATTTGAAGCGCATCCATTCTCAACCCCGATTGCCGACTGCCGACTGGCGATTGCCGTTCACTCGAACCGTTCCGGCATGTGGCTGTCCTCAGCCAGGTCGAAGAAGCGGGTGAACTCGCCCTGGAAGCCGAGCGGCACCGTGCCGGTGGGGCCGTGGCGCTGCTTGGCCACGATCACCTCGGCCTTGCCGCGCGCTTCGTTCATTTCGGCTTCCCACTTGATGTGTTCTTCCGTGCCGTATTTCGGCTCCTTGTTCTTGAGGTAGTATTCCTCTCGGTAGACGAACAGCACCACGTCGGCGTCCTGCTCGATGGAGCCCGATTCGCGTAGGTCCGAAAGCTGCGGGCGCTTGTCGTCGCGGCTTTCCACCTGGCGCGAGAGCTGCGACAGCGCGATGATCGGCACGCCGAGTTCCTTGGCCAGCGCCTTGAGGCCAGTGGTGATCTCGGTGATTTCCTGGACGCGGTTCTGGCTGGAAGCCTTCGAGGAGCCGGTCATGAGCTGGATATAGTCGATGACGATGACGTCGAGCCCGCGCTGGCGCTTCAGCCGCCGGGCGCGCGCCGCGAGTTGCGCGATGGAGATGCCGCCGGTCTGGTCGATGAACAGCGGCAGCTTCTGCATGGTCTGCGAGCAGGCCACCAGCTTCTCGAAATCCATCTCGGAGATCTCGCCGCGCCGGATCTTGGAGGAGGGGATCTCCGTCTGCTCGGAGATGATGCGGGTGGCGAGCTGTTCCGACGACATTTCCAGCGAGAAGAAACCCACCACGCCGCCATTGGCCGCCTTGAAGCTGCCGTCGGCCTGCTGCGCCGGCACGTAGGCCTCGGCGATGTTGAAGGCGATGTTGGTGGCGAGCGAGGTCTTGCCCATGCCGGGGCGGCCGGCCAGCACGATCAGGTCGGAAGGCTGCAGGCCGCCCATGCGCTTGTCGAGGTCGCGCAGGCCGGTGGCGGTGCCGGAAAGATGGCCGTCGCGCATATAGGCGGCGTTGGCCATGTCCACGGCGGTCTTCACCGCATCGGTGAAGCTCTCGAAACCGCCGTCATAGCGCCCGGTTTCGGCCAGTTCGAACAGCCGCCTCTCAGCGTCCTCGATCTGGTCGGCCGGCGACATGTCCACCGGCGCGTCATAGGCGATGTTGACCATGTCCTCGCCGACCGTGATCAGCGCGCGCCGCGTGGCGAGGTCGTAGATGGCGCGGCCGTAGTCGGCGGCATTGATGACGGTGACCGCCTCCGTCGCCAGCCGGGCCAGATATTGCATCACCGTCATGTCCCCGACCTTCTCGTCGGCGGGCAGGAAGGTCTTGAGCGTCACCGGATTGGCCATCTTGCCCATGCGGATCAGGTCGGCCGAGATTTCGAAGATCCTGCGGTGCAGCGGCTCGTAGAAATGGCTGGCCTTGAGGAAATCGGAGACGCGGTAAAAGGCGTCGTTGTTGACCAGCATGGCGCCCAGAAGCGCCTGCTCGGCCTCGATGTTGTTCGGCGCCTCGCGATAGAGCGGCGTTTCGGCCGTGCTGAACTTGCGTGCTGCCTCTGCCATCTTGTTCCCGTTCCCTGAACCCGCAGCGTCGTTAGCAGAACCAAGGCGAGTCGGTGCTGACATGGATGCATCACTGCCGATACTACCGGAGGAACTCACCGTGATTCACAGAAAGCACCGATCGTCCACAGGACTAAATTCCAGTCCGCCGATTCCCGTTGACTCGGGGCATTGACCCCGAAGGGTCGCGCCTCTTAGCGCATGGTTCGGAACATATCAAGAACATATACGAGGCGCAGGAGGTTGACCGCTCTGCGCTCCCTCTTCAAGTTGCCCGCGGGCGGGTTTCAACCGGGAGCCTTCACATGAGCAGATTCGCCATCCCTGCCGCTTTCGCTGCGATGCTTGCCGTCGCCGCGCCCGTCCGGTCCGCCGATCTCTCGGCGGCGGAGCGCATGTCCGTCGCGGGACCGGAGCAGCAATCTCTGGAGAAGCAGGCGGGTAGCTGGGACGTGGTGGCGACCATCTGGCCGGCTCCCGGCGCGCAGCCGATCGTAAGCCGCGGAATCATCGCCGAGCGCAAGATGATCGGCCCCATCCTGCAGGAAACCATGCAGCCGGCGCAGGGCTCGAAAACGCCGCCCTTCACGCGGCTGGACTATCTCAATTTCGACCGGGTCGAGGGCCGCTGGAAATATGTGTCGATGGACACCCGCTTTCCGGTGAGCATCATGCCGGCAAGCAGTTTCGGACCCGCGCGCGACGGCAGGATCGACGTGCAGTTCGTGCCGCAGGGCTTCGTCGGCTTCGGGTCGGAGGTCGAAGGCCGCTTCATGATATCCGACATGGCGATTTCAAGTCCGGACGCCGACCATGCACTCAAGGAGCAGCATGTCATGATGGCCAACGGAACGGGCAAAAGCTGGCTGTTCGTGCGCTACGAATACAGCCGCCGTCACTGATCGGCCGGGCTATGGCAGGCTGTCGCCCCAGTCGGCGCGCCGCGCGCGCCTGAAGGCATCGCCGTCGCGCTTGGTGATCAGCCGTTCGGCCGCCGTGCCGTCCGCTTGGCACAGCTTCAGCGCCACCTTGCCGGAGCCGGATTTCGGGGGCGCCAGCACGCGTGCGGCAAATCCGGAAGCGGGCTGGCGCGACACGGCCAGATAGATGAACTTCTCGTCCTCCCAGGGCACCTCCGCATCCTTGGTCAGCCGATGGATGCGCGAGCGCGCCACGCGCCGCGCGAAATGGCACCAGTCGGGCGCGGCAAGCGGGCAGGGGGCCTGATGCGGACAGGGCGCGACGATATGGCCGCCGGCTTCGATCAATTGCGCACGGACTGCCAGGATACGCCGCCAGCCGGCCGGCGTACCGGGCTCGATGACGACCAGCATGCCGCCGGCCAGCCCCCACAGGCGTTCGACCAGCTTCGGCAGCGAGGCCGGCGCCAGTTCGTCCAGCACATAGGCGACGGTGACCAGATCGGCCGGCGGCGCCCTGTCGAGGTCAAGGGTCGCATCGCCGGAAATCCATTCCACCTGCGCGGCAAGGGCTTCGGCCAATGTCTTCCCGATCTTGCGCGCCGGGTCGCTCGCTTCCAGCAGTGTAGCCTTTTCGAGGCCGGGCCACTGGTCGGCGGCGGCCCAGAGCGCGGTGCCCGGCCCGGCGCCGACATCGAGCAGCGACCTCGGCGAAAATTCCGGCAGCGCGTCGGCGGCATGATCGAGGCTTGCCCGCACCGCGGCATAGGTCGCGGGCAGCCGCGCCGCCAGATAGGCCTTCGCCGCCATGTCGCCGGCCATATGCAGCCGGCCGTCGCGCGTTTCGGCCCGGTAGCGCTCGGAAAGGGTCCGCGCCGCTTCCTTGAGCGCTGCCGGCGGCACCCCTTCCAGCAGGCGGTCGACGCCTTGGCGCAGCGCGGCAGGCAGTTCCACTAGGCGCCCCTCGGCGCGAACAGGATCATCGACGCGCCTCCGAGGCAGACGAGCGCGCCGATCAGGTCCCAGCGGTCCGGGCGCACGCCTTCGGCCAGCCACAGCCAGCCGAGCGAGGCCATGATGTAGATGCCGCCATAGGCGGCGTAGGCCCGGCCGGCGGCGTCCAACGGCGCCAGCGTCAGGAGCCAGGCGAAGAGGACGAGCGAAACAAGGCCCGGCGCCAGCCAAAGCGGCGATTTGCCCAGCCGAAGCCACGCCCAGAACGAGAAACAGCCACCGATTTCGGCAAGCGCGGCTGCGGCATAGATCAGGTAGGTCATGCAAAAGGTCCCGCCGGATGACGGGACCTTATTCGCCGCAAGCGCGGCCGATGGCAAGCGGCAACACGGCCTGCGAGTGATCCTAGTCCTCGCCGGCCACCTTGCGCCTGTGCGTAGGCTTGGCCTGGGTCTTCTCGGCCGGCTCGGCAACAGGCTCGGTCCTGGAATGGCCCATCTCGTGCATGGCAAGCGTCTTTTCGCACTTGCCGATATAGTCGCGGGTCATCGGCAGCACGTCGTTGCGCTTGGTCACCTGGATCTGGAAATTCACCAGGTCCTGCCAGCGGAACGAGGCTTCCGACCCGGAAAGATAGAACTCCCACATGCGGCAGAAGCGCTCGTCGTAGATCGCCTTGACCTTGTCGCGATTGGCGAGGAAGCGCTCGCGCCATGCCTTCAGCGTCTCCGCATAGTGCAGCCTGAGCACCTCCACGTCGGTGACCATCAGGCCGGAGCGCTCGATATGCGGCATCACTTCCGACAGGGCGGGGATGTAGCCGCCTGGGAAGATGTGCTTGCGGATGAAGGCGTTGGTGGTGGTGGGCGGGCCGACGCGGCCGATCGTATGCAGCAGCATCACGCCGTCCGGCTTCAGCAGCGTCGCGCATTTGTCGAAGAAGGTGCGGTAGTGGTTGATGCCGACATGCTCGAACATGCCGACCGAGACGATGCGATCGAAGCGCTCGGACAGGTCGCGATAGTCGCGCAATTCGAAATGGATCCGGTCTTGCAACCCTTCGGCATGCGCCCGGTCGGTCGAAACCTGATGCTGTTCGGTCGAAAGCGTGACGCCGAGCACGTCGGCCTGGAAGGCCTTGGCGATGTAGAGGCCCATGCCGCCCCAGCCCGACCCGATGTCGAGCACGGTCTGCCCCGGCTTGATCTTCAGCTTGGCGGCGATGTGCCGCTTCTTGGCGAGCTGCGCCTCGTCGAGCGTCATGTCGGGCCGCTCGTAATAGGCGCAGGAATACTGCATGTCGTCGTCGAGGAACAATTTGTACAGTTCGCCCGAAAGGTCGTAGTGGCGCTCCACGTTCCGCCTGGACCGGCGCGCGCTGTTGAGCTGCTGGAACGGCCGCGCGGCGAGCCGCGCGTGGTTCAACAGCTTGCCCCAGTTGGAATCGATCCAGGAAATGCCCGTGTTCTCGTAGACCAGGTGCAGGAAGGAGAGCACGTCGCCTTCGAGGAAATCCAGTTCCTCCTCCATGAAGGCTTCCGGAATGGCGAGCGAGGGATGCAGCGTAATCGCGCGTTCGGCGCGGCGCGTATGGATGACCATGTGCACCTTCTCGCCGCTGCCGTCGCCGAAATTGCGGGTGATTCCGTCCGGACCCGTAATGGTCAGGCTTCCGACGCGGATCATTTTCTCGGCAAGGCGATGCAGGAGAATATTCATGGCAAGACCCAATCAGACGGCAATATGCCCGATCTTGCTAAAAACGATCTGCCTTGAAAAGTTCCTTTTTCAACAAAAAACCCGGGCACGAGGCCCGGGCTTTTGGTCCAGATTATGGCAGGCCGGCACGTAAACGGTGCCAGGGCCCGCTTTCCGCCGGCTTACTGGCCGGCTTCCTCTTCGCCTTCGAACTCGGCGTTCGGGTCGAAGAAATTGTCCGGGCGGGCGTTCTCGTTGATGTCCTCGCCGTAGATCGCCTCGGCGGTGGTCAGCGTCTCGCCGCGGGCCTGGCGCTCGGCCTCGTCGGCGCTGCGGGCGATGTTGAGCGTCACCGTCACCTCGACCTCCGGGTGCAGGGCGATGGCGACGTTGGTCAGGCCGATGGTCTTGATCGGGTGGTTCAGCTCGACCTGGTTGCGGGCGACGCTGAAGCCTTCCCCGGTCAGGATGTCGGCGATGTCGCGGGTCGACACCGAGCCGTAGAGCTGGCCGGTCTCGCCGGCCGAACGCACCACCACGAAGCTCTTGCCGTCGAGCTTGTCGGCGACCTGCTGGGCTTCCGACTTGCGCTCGAGATTGCGGGCCTCGAGTTGGGCGCGCTGGCCTTCGAACTTCTTCTTGTTGGATTCGTTGGCGCGCAGCGCCTTGCCCTTCGGCAGCAGGAAATTGCGCGCGAAACCGTCCTTGACCTTGACGACGTCGCCCATCTGGCCGAGGCGCGAAACGCGTTCGAGAAGGATGACTTCCATTTTTCTCTCCATCTTGGCCGCCGTCGGCGGCGATTGGGAGACAGCCAGGAAGCTAGAAGAGCGCCAAGGCGCCTTTTTGTCGCTGTCCTGCCTGTCCAGGCAGTTAGGGCCGGCAAGCCCAACTCGGATTTAAGCTTTTCCCGCCGTGCCGATCAGGGACGGGAGAAGCGGGCGGCAGACCGCCCGCCTCGAACTCTCGTTGCGGCACGATCTTCCGGAAAATCTGCGACTTTCCGGGACCGTGCTTTAGCGAACCACGTAGGGCAGCAGGCCGAGGAAGCGGGCGCGCTTGATCGCCTGGGCGAGCTCGCGCTGCTTCTTCTGGCTGACGGCGGTGATGCGCGACGGCACGATCTTGCCGCGCTCGGAAATGTAGCGCTGCAGCAGGCGCACGTCCTTGTAGTCGATCTTCGGAGCGTTGGCGCCGGAGAACGGGCAGGTCTTGCGGCGGCGATGGAACGGACGCCGCGTCGGGATCTGGTTGATGTCGACCATTATTCTGCAGCTCCTTCAGCACCTTCGCGCGGGCGGCGCGGGCCACGGTCGTCACGGTCGCCGAAATTGCGGGCCGGACGGTCGCCGCGGTCGCGGTCGCCGAACGAGCGCGGGCCGCGATCACGATCGCCGAAACCGCCGCGATCCGAGCGCTCCTCGCGCTTCTGCATCATGGCCGAAGCGCCTTCCTCATGCTTGTCGACCTTGATGGTCAGGAAGCGCAGGACGTCTTCCGACAGGCCCATCTGGCGCTCCATCTCGTTGAGCGCGGCCGGCGGGCAGGTGAGGTCCATGAGCGTGTAGTAGGCTTTCCGGTTCTTCTTGACCCGGTAGGTGAGGGACTTCAGTCCCCAGTTCTCGACCCGGCCGACCGAGCCGCCGCCAGCGGTGATGACGCCCTTGAACCGTTCAACGAGCTCATCGACCTGCTGCTGCGACAGATCCTGCCGGGCAAGGAACACATGTTCGTAAAGAGCCATAGTTCTTTTGCCTTTCTTCGTTTCTCTCCCGGTTCCCGACGGCTAAGCCTCTGCAACTTCTCTTGACCCGCATCGAAACGGGGAAGAAAGGAGCATGACGAGACGGTCGAGAGCGGAGACACGGGAGGCGGAAGCCCTTGCGGCTCCGCAACGAAAGCGTGTTTTCAGGGGAAAACGGCCTTCGGCCCTCCGTTCAGCCCCCAATCGGGACCGGCAGATTGCGCGCGTCTATACAGGATTCTGGCCACAACGCAAGCCCGCAGGGCCGGGCAGCGGGACCGGCCGGCGCCGCAAGGCAATCCGCTCCGGGCGGTCGGAGATGGCCGAGCATGGATCGTGAGCTTGGATCTGGGCCCGGATTGTGGGATTGCACAGGGTGCGGTACATTCCGCGCGCAGCTAAACAGCCTACCTCCTCGGCCATCCGGCGTCATGGAAATCCTCTACGGACTTGGGTTTCTGCTGCTGTTCAGCGTGAGCGCCATCGGCGGGATGGTTCTCCGCGCGCATCTGCGCGAAAAACATCTGTCGAGCGAGAACATGGCTGCGGTGCAGCTTGTGGCGGGTCTCCTCGTCACTTTCGCCGCCATCATCCTCAGCCTTCAACTGTCGACGGCGCGCACGGCTTTCGATGCCGCCAACAAGGATCGCTCGCTCTATGCCGCGCAACTCGCTCGCCTCGACGAATGCCTGAAGAATCTCGGTCCCGGAATGGAGCCGGCGAGGCTGGGCCTGCGCCGCTATACCGCCGCCGTCATAGCCAGCACCTGGCCTGACGAGGCCGCCCCCTTCGTCGACGGGATGCCCGACGTGACGCACATGGCGGTCAGCGGCGAGGACGCCACGCTCAAGGTGCTGATGAATGAAATCGGAACGATGGTGGATGCCGTGGCGCCGCCCGACGCCGCGCGCGCGAACGTCGCCGCCCGATGCCGCGCCAACTACACCATGGTCCAGCAAAGCCGCTGGGCCGTCATCGAGGACGCGAACGGTGCGTCCCGCAGTTCGTTCAGCGACATCGTCGCCTTCTGGCTGGCGCTGGTGTTCCTGAGCTTCGGTCTTCAGGTCCCGCGCCGCTTCCTGGGCGCGATCGTTCTGGGGATCGGGGTCGTCGCCGTGGCCAGCGTGATGTTCGTGATCGTCGATCTCGAAATCCCCTATGGCGGGGTGTTCGGCATCACCAGTTCCGCGATGCGCGATGCCTTGGCGGACATGATGCGCTAAAGCAATTCCAGGAAAAGTGTGGAGCGGTTTTCCGTCCGGAATTGCGCAGAACACAGTCAATTCCAGGAAAAGTGTGGAGCGGTTTTCCGTCCGGAGTTGCGCAGAACACAAGCGATTCCAGGAAAAGTGCGGAGCGGTTTTCCGTCCGGAGTTGCGCAGAACAAAAAGACGGATCGTTTCGGCGCCTCCGCGAACGGGGCATGTTCCGACCCGGAAGCCGGAACCTCGTTCGGCGGATTCTAGGGCTTTTTACACTTAGTCCCCTTGCAGGCGATAATATCGGTGCCCGTGCGGCCTTTCGCGCCGCCCTTGCCCTTGCCGCCGCCTCCCTTGCCCCCGTGACCGCCATGACCACCGCCGCCGTGACCGCCGCCACCGTGGCCGCCTCCGCCGCCACCGCCTCCGCCACCACCACCGCCTCCGCCTTTGGCGGCAGCGATGCCGGTGGAAGCTGCGCACACAACCGTGGTGCCCAGGATGAAGAGGAATTCGCGGCGCGATGCGAGCATTAGGGCTGTCTCCCGCTTGCCGAAATGAAGGTCAAGAAATGAAAGTAAAATTACGTCTTTCGAGCGTATAATTTTGCGATTTGTTTTAAAACTGAAAATAAGATTTAGGAATAGGCTGTTCGAGCGAGATAAAACGCTCTAGTTGCCATGCGGATCAACTCGGCCTCGCGCCGCAAAGCCCGTCGTCATGGTCGAAAAGGTGCCTGGGAAGTCCGGTCGGGTGTCTCAGGACGCCGCGCGTCGGAAGAAGAGCCTTCCGAGCGACACCAATATGTAGACGCCGAAGAACAGCGACAGCGACCAGCCGAAGCCGACGGGACCGAACATGTCCATGCCGATGCCGATCGCCTGCGGTCCCATCACCATGCCGACGCCATAGCACAGCACGAAGGCGGCATTGGCCGAGGCGAGTTCGTGGCCCGAAAGTTGCGAGCCGAGATGGGCGAGACCCACGGTATAGAGCGCGGCCACCACGCCGCCCCATACGAACAGCAGCGCCGCCATCAGGTGCCAGTTCTGCGCGAACAGCGGCATGAACGCGGCGCCGAGCAGGCCGACCGTGGCGCAGGCGAGCAGCAGGTAGCGGCGGTCGCTGACGCGGTCGGAGATCATGCCGATGGGGATTTGCAGGAGCACGTTGCCGAGCCCGATCATGGTGAGCAGGAGCGCGGCATTCGCCTCCGAATAGCCGATACGGCTGCCATAGACCGGAAACAGCGCGAAGCCGCCGGTCTCGACGGCGCCGAACACCAGCACCGCCACGGTTGCGGTCGGCACCATCCAGATATATTGCAGGAAACCGCTGGTTTCCTCGCCCTCGGGGCGGATCGGCGGACTTTCGTTGCGGGCGGCCAGGACGGGGATCGCCGCGATCGTCACAAGCGCCATGGTGACGCCGAACGGCAGGAATCCGGTGCTGCCGAGATGCGCGAACAGCCAAGGCCCCGCCGCGAAGCCGAGCGACAGCACCGTGGCGTAGACGCCCAGCACCAGCCCGCGCCGGCTGGGGGGCGCGGAGGTGCTGATCCAGAATTCGGACAGGATGAACAGGATGGTCAGCGACATGTGCAGCGCCACGCGCAGCGGGAACCACATCCAGAACGCCGGCGCGAAATAGAAGCCGACGAAGGCGAGCGCGCCCAACGCGATCATCGCCAGCATCGCCCAGGCCACGCCGAGCCGCGACGCGATCGGGGTGGCGAGCGGCGCCCCAGCGATCGAGGCGACGCCGGCCACGGCGGTGTTCAGCCCGATCATCGAGGCCGAATGGCCGCGCGATTCCAGGATCACGCTGAGCAGCGGCATGCCGAGGCCGATGGCGATGCCCACCACGCTGATCGAGGATACTGCCGCCGTCATAGGCAGCCAATGAACGCGTTCCTCGTCTTGCACCCTGGTGTCCACCGTCATGAAAAGCCTGAACGTAAGTCTACAGAAGTTCACGCATGAAGCGCGTTCGCACGAGCCGGTAGAACGGCACCGGCCGGCCGGGATCGAGCCGCGGGTCGTCCCGCAGCCGTGTTTCCAGTTCTTCCAGGATCGTGCGGGTGATGGAGGGAATGTCCGCCTGTTTGGCCTGCGCCAGCGGCAGCCACGCGATTTCCTCCAGTTCGTTCGTGGGGCCGCCGTCCGGCAGTTCCACCGCGACGTCGTGACGCCACGCGGCCAGGAAACGGGTGTCGAAGCGCCGCACGCGCCCCGGCGGCGTGATGGCGCGGGCGATGAAGCGCACCGTCTCCAGCGAAGGCTGCACGCCATGCCGCGCAAAGCCCTGCCAATCGGCCTTGGTGGTCGTGAAATCGCCCTTGCGGCCGATCAGCAGACCGGCTTCCTCATAGGTCTCGCGGATGGCGGAAAGCGCGATCGCGCGCGCCCGCGCCGCGCTGATGCGCCCTGCGCCGGCCCTCAGCTTCTGCTCGTCCAGGGCGGTGAGCGCGCTGGCCACCGGCACGCGGCTGTCGGCCGGGTCGGTCCGGCCGCCGGGGAAAACGAACTTGCCGGGCATGAAGGCGTGCCTGCTGTGGCGGCGGCCCATCAGCACCCGCACTTCGTCGCCGCACCTGTCGAGCAGGATCAGCGTCGCGGCGTCGCGCGGACGCTTCGGCCCGGTCCCGAGCGCGATGTCGCTGCGTTCGGCCGTGTCGATCTCGGCCTTGGTCATTCCGTCCATGCGCACGCCCTAGTGGAACGAATTTGAAATTCGCGCTCCATTCGACATCAAGCGAAACATGCGAATGTCAAATCCAAAGTTCCACCAGAATCAAACACTTGCCGGTGGCCCTTTGATGCCGACATTTGCCTGAGCGGTTTGTATCAGAGGAACGCAAATGTCAGAACCGGACCACTAGCGGAAAGTTTTGCCACGCGAAAGAGGCGTTTGCGTCGCGTGCACGGAGCCGAACCGGAAAATTCAGGCCTCGGGCTGCGGCTCGAGATGCTCCGCCTCGCCGCCGAAGCCGTGCATGTAGAGCGCCCATTGCAGGCCCACAACGGCTCCCTTGATCGGCTGGAGAAGGATCAGCGACAGCAATATGGTCAGCGGCACCCACACCGCCAGATGCAGCCACATCGGCCACACGGTGGCCATCTCCACCGCCATGAAGCCGCCGAGCACGATGTGGCCGACCACGACGATGTCGAGATAGGCCGGCAGGTCGTCGGCGCGGTGGTGGGAAATGTCCTCGCCGCAATTGTCGCAGCGGTCCACCGTCTTGACGAAGGCGCGGAACAGCTTGCCCTCGCCGCAATGCGGGCAGCGTCCGAGGAAGCCGCGCTTCATCGCCTCCCAGAGCGGACGGGCAGGGCGCCCCGAATGATGTTCGCCGCCGAAAACCTGTTGTTCCATGGTCAACGTCTCCTGCCGCGCGGTCCCGGACGCGATTGCGAGGCGCGTGCGCGGCCCTTGGCCTTGTGAAAGGATCGCCGCGAACCCGGCAGTGGCTTGGGCTCGCTCAGCATCTCGAAGCGCATGGCGCCCGCCATGGGCGCCACTTCGACGAGACGGACCTCGACGCGATCCGCGAGCTGGTAGCCTTTTCCGCTGCGCTCTCCGTAAAGCGATCGTGCAGTTTCGTCGTATATATAGTAGTCGCCGCCCAGCGACGACACCGGAATAAAGCCATCTGCGCCGAACTGCGGCAATTGGACAAAGAGTCCAGCCTTGACCACGCCGGAAATCCGCGCGTCGAAGCGGTCGTTGATGCGCTCCGCCAGATAGGCGGCGACCAGCCTGTCCACCGTTTCACGCTCGGCCGCCATGGCGCGCCGCTCCGTGGTCGAGATCAGGGCGGATATCTCGTCCAGCCGCGCTTCTTCCTCGCGCGTCAGCCCGCCCGGCCCGAGACCCAGGCTGGCGATCAGGGCGCGATGCACGATCAGGTCGGCGTAGCGGCGGATCGGCGAGGTGAAATGCGCGTAGCGGCGCAGGTTCAGCCCGAAATGGCCGATATTGGCGGGCGAATATTCGGCCTGGCTCTGGGAGCGCAGCACCACCTCGTTGACCAGCCCCTCATTGTCCTGCCCGCGCACCCGCTCCAAAATGCCGTTGAACTGGGAAGGACGCATCTGCGCGCCGCGCGCCAGCGAAAGGCCCAGCGTTTGCAGGAAGTCGCGCAGGGATTCCTGCTTGGCCAGCGACGGCGCGTCGTGGATGCGGTAGACCAGCGCCTGCTTCTTGGCTTCCAGCGTCTCGGCCGCGGCCACATTGGCCTGGATCATGAATTCCTCGACCAGCTTGTGCGCGTCGAGGCGTTCCGGCACGATCACGCGATCGACCGTGCCGTCCTGCTTGAGCAGGATCTTGCGTTCCGGCAGGTCGAGATCCAGCGGCTGGCGGGAATCGCGGCCGCGCTTCAGCACGGCATAGGCTTCCCACAGCGGCTTCAGCACCGTGTCCAGGATCGGGCGGGTCTTGTCGTCCGGCACGCCGTCGATCGCCGCCTGCGCCTGGCTGTAGGCGAGCTTGGCGGCCGATTTCATCATCACGCGATGGAAGGAATGCCTGATCTTGCGCCCCTCGGCCGAAAAGGTCATGCGCACGGCCATGGAGGGGCGGTCCTCGCCCTCGCGCAGCGAGCACAGGTCGTTGGAGATGCGCTCGGGCAGCATCGGCACGACGCGGTCGGGGAAATAGACCGAATTGCCGCGCTTCAGCGCCTCGCGGTCGAGCGCCGAGCCGGGCCGCACATAGGCCGCCACGTCGGCGATGGCCACCGTGACGATGACGCCGCCGGGGTTCTTCTCGTCCGTGTCGGGCGTGGCGAAGACGGCGTCGTCATGGTCCTTGGCGTCGGCCGGGTCGATGGTCACCAGCGGCAGGTCGCGCCAGTCCTCGCGCCCTTGCAGCGTCACTGGCTTCAGCGCCTCCGCCTCCGCCAGCACGTCCGCCGGGAAGATGTGGGGGATCTCGTGGGCGTGGATGGCGATCATGGAGACCGCCTTCTCGCTGGTCAGCGAGCCGAGCACCTGAAGCACCTTGGCCTTCGGCAGGCCGTAGCGGGCGGCCCGCGCCGGCTCGACCTCGACCAGGTCGCCGTTGTTCGCGCCGTTCTGGAACTCCTTGTCGACTATGAGTTCCGGCTGGCGCCGCTCCACCGGCTCGATGCGGAACGTGCCGTCCTTCAGCACGCGGAAGATGCCCAGCACCGCCTCCGAGCGCTTCTCGAAGATCTTCATCACCCTGGCCGTGTAGGCCGGGCCGGTCGGATCGTCGGTCGGGAAGGTCTTGGCCAGGATGCGGTCGCCGATGCCGGGCGTCGGGCCGCTCCGCGAGACGCGCACGGCCACGACCGGAGGGGTGCCGTTGCCTTCCTGCTCGGCCGGGCGGGCCAAGAGCCCGCCTTCCGGATCGCGTCCGAAAATGTCCAGCACCGTCACATGCGGCAGGGCCCCGGGGCGGATATGGCGCTTGCGCTTCTTTTCCAGCAGGCCTTCTTCCTGAAGGTCGCGCAGCATGTCCTTCAGCCACGCCCGATCCTCGCCGCGCAGGCCGAAAGCCTTGGCGATCTCGCGCTTGCCCGACCGGTCGGGGTTCTCGGCGATGTAGCGCAGGATTTCGTCGCGCGAGGGACGATATTGATCGCTCCCGCGCCTCGTATCGCCAGCGCGGGGATCGCCGTGATGCCGTCCGGAGATCCTGCGCGCCAAGACTCTATCCCTTCTTCTTCGCGGCCGGCTTCTTGGCCGCCGGCTTTTTGGCCGCTGCCTTGCGGGCCGGTTTCTTGCCGCCGCCATTGCCCGATTTGGCTTCCTTCTCGGCAATCAGCGCCAGCGCCTCGTCCAGGGTCACGGACTGCGGGTCCTTGCCCTTGGGCAGCGTGGCGTTGACCTTGCCGAAATTGACATAGGCGCCGTAGCGGCCGTCGCGCACGGTCACCTTGCCGCCGCCGTCCGGATGGTCGCCGAGGTCCTTGAGCGCGGCGGGCGTGCCGCCGTTGCGTCCGCCCTTGCCCTTGGCCTGCTTCTCCGCCAGCACCGTCACCGCGCGGTTGAGGCCGATGGAGAACACGTCCTCGATGGAATCGAGGTTCGCATAGGTGCCGTCGTGCAGCACGAACGGACCGTAGCGGCCGAGACCGGCCGAGATCATCTTGCCGCTCTCGGGATGCTTGCCCACGTCGCGCGGCAGGGAAAGCAGCGCCAACGCCTTCTCATGGTCGATGCTCTCGACCGTCCAGCCCTTCGGCAGGCTGGAGCGCTTGGCTTCCTTGCCTTCGCCGCGCTGCACATAGGGGCCGAAGCGGCCGGAACGCAGGGTGATCTCCTCGCCCGTATACGGGTCCTTGCCCAGCACCTTGGTGCCGTCCTCGCCCGCGCCGTTTTCCCCGTTGCCATTGCCGTTTTCGCCGAGCTGGCGCGTATAGCCGCACTCCGGATAGTTCGAGCAGCCGACGAAGGCGCCGTATTTGCCCAGCTTGAGCGACAGGTTGCCGGTGCCGCATTTGGGGCAGATGCGCGGGTCCGAACCGTCCTCGCGGGCGGGGAACACCAGCGGCGCCAGTTCCTCGTTCAGCGCATCGAGCACGTCGGAGACGCGCAGTTCCTTGATGTCGTCAACCGAGGCCGAGAAATCCTTCCAGAAGTCGCGCAGCACCTCTTTCCAGGCCAGCTTGCCGTCGGAAATCTCGTCCAGCTTTTCTTCCAGCGAGGCGGTGAAGTCGTATTCGACATATTTCTCGAAGAAGCTTTCGAGGAAGGCCGTGACGATCCGCCCCTTCGACTGCGGGATCAGGCGGCGCTTGTCGATGGTGACGTATTCGCGGTCTTCCAGCGTCTTCAGCGTCGCCGCATAGGTGGAGGGCCGGCCGATGCCGAGCTCCTCGAGCTTCTTGATGAGCGAGGCTTCCGAATAGCGCGGCGGCGGCTCGGTGGTGTGCTGCGTGGCGTTGATCGCCTCGCGCGAAAGCTCTTCGCCCTGGCGGATTTCGGGCAGGCGGCGGTTTTCCTCGTCCTCCGAATCCTCGTCCTTCTGGTCGGTGTAGGCGGCGATGAAGCCGTCGAAGCGCACGACCGAGCCGACGGCGCGCAGGCCGGCGGTGCGGGTGCCGTTCGTGGCCTCGATCTCGACCGTGGTGCGCTCGATCTCGGCCGCGTTCATCTGGCTGGCGATGGCGCGTTTCCAGACCAGTTCGTAGAGACGGGCCTGGTCGGCGTCGAGATATTGCCTGACCGAAGCCGGCGTGCGGAAGAAGTCGGTCGGGCGGATCGCCTCGTGCGCTTCCTGCGCGTTCTTGGCCTTCACCGAATAGTAGCGCGGCTTCTCCGGCACGTATTTCGGGCCGAATTCCTTGCCGATCGCGTCGCGCGCGGCCGAAATCGCCTCCGGCGCCATCTGCACGCCGTCGGTTCGCATATAGGTGATGAGGCCGGCCGTCTCGCCGCCGAGGTCGACGCCTTCATAGAGGCGCTGCGCCACCTGCATGGTGCGGTTGGCGGAGAAGCCGAGCCGCGAGGAGGCGGCCTGCTGCAGGGTCGAGGTGGTGAAGGGCGGCGCCGGATTGCGCTTGGTCGGCTTGGCTTCCACCGACAGCGCGCGGAAGGTCGCTCCCTCCAGCATCGCCTTGATGCCGTCGGCCTGCTCCTTGTTCTTGATGTCGAGCTTCTGGAGCTTCTTGCCCTCATAGGCGGTCAGCCGCGCCTCGAAACTGTCCTTGCGCGGCGTGCCGAGGATGGCGGCGATCTGCCAGTACTCCTCGCGGATGAAGCGCTCGATTTCCAGTTCGCGGTCGCAGACCAGACGCAGCGCCACCGACTGCACGCGGCCGGCCGAGCGGGCGCCGGGCAGCTTGCGCCACAGCACCGGGGAAAGCGTGAAACCGACCAGATAGTCGAGCGCGCGGCGCGCCAGATAGGCGTCCACCAGCGGCACGTCGATCTCGCGCGGGTTAGCCATGGCGTCCAGCACCGACTGCTTGGTGATGGCGTTGAAGACGACGCGGCTGACCGGCTTGTCCTTCAGCGCGCGCTTGGCGCGCAACACCTCCAGCACGTGCCAGGAAATCGCCTCGCCCTCGCGGTCCGGGTCGGTGGCGAGAATGAGCCCGTCGGCGTCCTTGACCGCCTTGGCGATGTCGGCCAGCCGCTTGGCCGATGCCGAATCGACCGCCCAGGACATGGCGAAGTCCTCGTCCGGGCGCACCGAGCCGTCCTTGGGCGGCAGGTCGCGCACATGGCCGAACGAGGCCAGAACTTTGTAGTTCCGCCCGAGATACTTGTTGATTGTCTTCGCCTTGGCCGGCGATTCGACGACGACGACGTCCATGTTGCCCGTGTCAGCTGGGTCGGCGGCAGGAGATTCCCCTCAGGCCGCGACGAAAATCATTCAGGTGCCCGTCAAATGGCTGTGCTTTTGCATCCGGTCAAGAGGCTGGGTCGCCAAGGTGACTGTCGTCAATGCAACTTATAAGTGCATAAATCGCTATCTTGCAATTTTAGATGTATTTAATATCTTACCCGACGTCGCCCGTTCGGCCGCCGCAGATTCGACCGGCGCGCCCGCGGGCAATGTACGAGCGAGCACGGAAGGGGGAGTATTGTCGATGCGACAACTCTACACAAGACGGCGGACCGAGACGCTCGATTATCTGCAGTCGATGCTGGGCCAGCTTCGCAACATGGCCGAGGCCGAACGTTGCGACATGCTGACCTACCTGATCGAAATGGCCTATGTGGAGGTCAGCGACATCATCCGGGGCGAGCGCCCGCTGCGCGTGCAGCAGCCCAAGCGCAGGGACGTCGCCTGAGATCCTGGAAGCGGGCGGGCACCAGCGGGAAACCTGCCGCCCGCGGCCAGGCGGGCGGCGCGTCGTGATGGGAATGGCGTGCCGGCTGACCGGGTGAACGTCAGTCGGCCTTGGCCGTGTGCCAGACCCCCATGGCGCCTTCGCCGTTCATGTCGCCGGCCTTCTTGTCCTTGACGAAAGTGTAGAGCGGCTTGCCCTCATAGGCCCACATGCGGCTGCCGTCCTTGCGCTTGATGACGGTCCAGGCGCCTTCGTCCTTGGCGCCCTTCGCGGCTTTCAGCGGCGGCCAGTTGGCGGCGCACTTGTCGTAGCAGTTGGACACGCCCTTCTTGTCCTTGTCGAAGGTGTAGAGCGTCATGCCCTTGGCGTCGGTGTAGATCTTCATGCCCCCGACTTCCGCTTCCTTCCAGGCTTCGGCGGCGAAGGACGCCGTGGTGCCGATGAGCAAAGCGGCCAGGGCGATTGTCAGTGATTTCATATGAAAGTCCTCCTTGACGAAAATGGCGCGCCGTCGCGCCCCTTTGCAGAACGCCGCGAGCCGGCGGTTTCTTCCCGCGGCGCCGCCGTTTCTTGAATCTAGCGCGGCAAGGCAAACGGCACAGCGCCAGCGACGAAATGCGCCACGAAATGGTGATTGGAGAAGCCGGGACGCGAAGGCTATACGGGCCGGGACTTGAAAGACGCGACACGGCGGGAAGCGGAAATGGCCCTGGACATCGGATATGTAAGCGCGGTCGGCGCGGGCGCCATCTCCTTCCTGTCGCCCTGCGTGCTGCCGCTGGTGCCGCCCTATCTGTGCTACATGGCCGGCGTGTCGGTGGATGATTTCCGCGGCGAGGCCGGCGCGACCGCCAAGGCCGGCGCGCGCGGCGCGCTGTTCGCCGCCTCGGTGGCCTTCGTGCTCGGCTTCTCGACGGTCTTCGTCGCCCTCGGCGCCGGCGCCTCCACCATCGGCCGCCTGCTGCGCGTCTGGCAGGAGCCGCTGGCCTTCGCCGCAGGCATCCTGATCATTCTCATGGGCCTGAATTTCCTCGGCGTGATCCGCATCCCGCTTCTGTCGCGCGAGGCGCGCTTCCAGTCGCAGGGCAAGCCGGCCAGCGCCGTGGCCGCCTATCTCATGGGCCTCGCCTTCGCCTTCGGCTGGACGCCCTGCATCGGCCCGGTGCTCGGCCCGATCCTGACGCTGGCCGGCGGCCGCGAGACGATGGGCGAGGGCGCGCTGCTGCTGGCCGCCTATTCGCTGGGGCTCGGCATACCGTTCCTGATCGCGGCAATCTTTTCCGGCGCCTTCATGCGGTTTCTCGGCAAGTTCCGGGTGCATCTTGGACGCGTGGAAAAGGTCATCGGCGGCTTGCTGGTGGTGGCCGGCGTCTTCTTCCTGACCGGCGGCGTGCAGACGGTCGCCTATTGGCTGCTCGAAACCTTCCCGGTGCTGGGGCGGCTAGGATAGTCTATTCGAAGCCAGAATTAGAATAAGCAGAGCGGATATAATAACGCGCCTGGCTAAACGACCATCAATAGCTCTGGCTAAACGACCATCAATAATTGTCTTTACAAGCAGATCAGCGATTACAGCAACAAGCTGGCGGACAACTTCATCAATAATTACGTCGAAAAAAGACATGGACGTGCAGCTCCAAAGGAGGCTGCACGTCCTGCGCAGTCGATAAGTAAATCCTATTCCTGATTCGGGCGTCTTGTCTTCAATTTTTTGTCTTGTTGGACGCGTGGTGGTGGCCGGTGTTAGGTTGGGTAACGAATCTTTCTCAAGTCGGTAGCAGCGCTCTATGACGTCCAGAACCTGCCTGTCCATCATCCTTGCCGCCGGCGAGGGCACGCGCATGAAAAGCGCATTGCCGAAGGTGCTGCACAAGATTGCCGGCCTGCCCATGGTCGCGCATGTCGCGAGGGCGGCGGAAGCGGCCGGCGCGGGCGACCTCGCCCTGGTCGTCGGCCACGGCGCGGAGGAAGTGCGCAAGGCGGCCGAAAAATTCGCGCCCCGCGCCGAACTGTTCGTGCAGGAGAAGCGGCTCGGCACCGCCGACGCGGTCCTGGCCGCGCGCGCCGCCATCGCCAGGGGTTATGACGACATCCTCGTCATGTTCGGCGATACGCCGCTGATCGATCCGACAGCACTGGCCGCCGCGCGCGACCGCCTTGCGAACGGCGCGGCCGTCGTGGTGCTCGGCTTCCGCACGGACAAGCCGACCGGCTACGGCCGCCTCATCGAAAAGGGCGGCAGACTGGTCGCCATCCGCGAGGAGAAGGACTGCTCCGAGGAGGAGCGCAGAATCACCTTCTGCAACAGCGGCCTGATGGCGATAGCGGGCGGGCAGGCGCTGAAGCTGCTGGAGGCGGTGGGCAACGCCAACGCCAAGGGCGAATTCTACCTCACCGACATCGTCGGCATCGCTTCCGGGCAGGGGCTGGAAGTGGTGGCGACGGAGGCGAGCTTCGAAAGCGCGCTCGGCATCAACAACCGCGCGGAACTTGCCGAAGCCGAAGCCATCTGGCAGCAGCGCCGCCGCCGCGAGGCGATGCTGGCCGGCGTGACGCTGGTCGCGCCCGAAACCGTCTTCTTTTCCCACGACACCGAGATCGGCGCCGATACGGTGGTCGAGCCGAATGTCTGGTTCGGGCCGGGCGTCCGCATCGATCCGGGCGCGTCCATCCATGGTTTCAGCCATATCGAGGGCGCAACGGTCGCTTCGGGTTCGGAAGTCGGCCCCTTCGCGCGGCTGCGTCCCGGCGCGGACCTGAAGAAGAGGGCCAAGGTCGGCAATTTCTGCGAGGTGAAGAAGGCGACGGTGGAGGAAGGCGCCAAGGTCAACCATCTGACCTATATCGGCGACGCGCGCGTCGGCGCCGGTGCCAATATCGGCGCAGGCACCATCACCTGCAATTATGACGGCTACTCCAAGTTCTTCACCGACATCGGTGAAAATGCGTTCATCGGCTCGAACTCGTCGCTCGTCGCGCCGGTTTCGATCGGAAATGGCGGCTATGTCGCCTCGGGCAGCGTGATTACCGAAGATGTTCCCGAAGATGCGCTGGCATTCGGCCGGGCAAGACAGAAGAATTTACCCGGCAAGGCGCGTGAACTGCGCGCGCGCCGCGCCGAAGCGGCAAAGAAATAAGCAATTTCGACAACTGGATTCCAACGGCGAGCTGTCATATTGACGCCGTATGTGAACGGTTTTGCTGACACGCAGCGAAACGCAACGTGATTTTCATGGGCAGCGGCCCGTCGCTACATAGCCGGCGGGTTCGTTGCAGGAATTCGGGGACGTCTGCATGTGCGGAATTGTTGCTATTGTCGGCCATACACCGGTCGCGCCGCTGATCGTCGATGCGCTGAAACGGCTGGAATATCGCGGCTATGATTCGGCCGGCGTCGCCACCATCGAGCGCGGCGAGCTGTCGCGCCGCCGCGCCGAGGGCAAGCTGGTCAATCTCGAGCGCCGGCTCCAGAAGGAGCCGCTGGACGGCACCATCGGCATCGGCCACACCCGCTGGGCCACCCATGGCGTGCCGAACGAGACCAACGCGCACCCGCATTTTTCCAACGGCGTGGCCATCGTCCATAACGGCATCATCGAGAACTTCGCCGAACTGCGCGAAGAGTTGAAGAAGGACGGCTACGAATTCGCCTCGCAGACCGATACCGAGGTGGTCGCGCATCTGGTGTCGCGCGAGATGGCGCGCGGTGCCGCGCCCATCGCGGCCGCGCATAACGCCCTGAAACGGTTGCAGGGCGCCTTCGCGCTGGCCATCATGTTCAAGGGCGACGAGGACCTGATCGTGGGCGCCCGCAACGGCCCGCCGCTGGCTGTCGGCCATGGCGAGGGCGAGATGTTCCTGGGCTCCGACGCCATCGCGCTTGCGCCCTTCACCGATTCCATCACCTATCTCGAGGACGGCGACTGGGCGGTGGTGCGCAGCAACGAGATCACCATCTTCGACATCGACGGCAACAGGGTCGAGCGCAAGCGCCAGCAGTCGGTCGGCACCTCCTTCCTGGTCGACAAGGGCAACCACCGCCATTTCATGGAAAAGGAGATCCACGAGCAGCCGGAAGTGATCTCCCACACGCTGGCGCATTACCTGGACTTCACCAGCGGCGTTTCGAAGCCGCTGGACCTGCCGTTCGACTTCGCCACCATCGACCGGCTGGCGATTTCGGCCTGCGGCACCGCCTATCTCAGCGGGCTCGTCGGCAAATACTGGTTCGAGCGCTTCGCTCGCCTGCCGGTGGACATCGATATCGCCTCCGAATTCCGCTACCGCGAGATGCCGCTGCCGAAGAATTCGGCCGCCTTGTTCATCTCGCAGTCGGGCGAAACGGCCGACACGCTGGCGTCGCTGCGCTATTGCCGCAATGAGGGCCTGCCCATCGGGGCGGTGGTCAACGTGCACGGCTCCACCATTGCGCGCGAATCCGACGTGACGCTGCCGACGCTGGCCGGCCCGGAGATCGGCGTGGCCTCCACGAAAGCCTTCACCTGCCAGCTTTCGGTGCTGGCCTCGCTCGCGGTGCGGGCCGCGGCGGCGCGCAAGACGATCTCGGTCGAGGAGGAGAAGGCGCTGGTGCGCCAGCTCGCCGAAGCGCCGCGCTACGCCAGCCAGGTGCTGAAGCTCGGCGACCAGATCGAGAAGGTGGCGCGCGAACTGGCGCATTACAGGCATGTGCTCTATCTCGGCCGCGACACCAACTTCCCGCTCGCCATGGAAGGCGCGCTGAAGCTGAAGGAAATCTCCTACATCCACGCCGAGGGCTATGCGGCCGGCGAGTTGAAGCACGGCCCGATCGCGCTGATCGACGAGAACATGCCCGTCATCGTCATCGCCCCGCACGACCGCATCTTCGAGAAGACGGTCTCGAACATGCAGGAAGTGGCGGCGCGCGGCGGCAAGATCATCCTCATCACCGACAGGAAGGGCGCGGCTGCATCTAGCGTCGACACGCTGGAAACCATCGTGCTGCCGGACGTGCCGGAGATCATCTCGCCGATCGTCTACGCCCTGCCGATCCAGTTGCTGGCCTACTACACCGCCGTCTTCATGGGCACGGACGTCGACCAGCCGCGCAACCTGGCGAAATCGGTGACGGTGGAATAGGCTTCCGGATTTCGAACGCCGAACCTGAGTTCCGCCGTTGAGGCATGGACTCCTGACACTTTCTATTGGCTGCGCCCATGAAGGGGACAGGAATGACGAGTGCGTTTAGCGCTCGCGTCAATCGCCAGCCTTGGCAATTGGGTTGAACAAAACCGTCGTTCCCGGCCCCGGCACGAACGTGGGCCGCGGAGCGCCGCGAACCGATGCCTGGACAGCGGGCTCGGCACCGGAAGCCTTGCGGCGTGCCCGACATATCGCCGTTGTCAAAGCAGGTGCCAGGATATGTCGTGCCAGTGAGGGTTGCGCTCCTCGATCAGCTTGATCTTCCACCGGCGCGGCCATTTTTTGATGGCCTTTTCACGTGCGATGGCTTCGACGATGAGCTCGTATTCGTCGAACCAGACCAGCCGCATGACTCCATAGCGTGCGGCAAATTTGGAGCCTGTGCCGGTTTTGTGCTGCAGTAGACGGCCGGCAAGATCGGACGTTACGCCGGTGTAGAGCGTTCCGTTTTTCTGCGATGCCAGAATGTACACATAACCCCGCCGTCCCATAGTCGAAGACTATCGCGGTTTCGCGTTTGGGCAACGTGCGGTTTCGAGTTCGGCGCAGGCTTTGTTCCTCGAGTCCGAGGCCTGGATTCCCGACGCTCTTCGCTCGCATTGCTCGCTCCGAGGTCGAGAATGACGGAATGCTTTTATGCTTCGGTCAGTCTCCAATGTTGACGACTGGCGGACACGAAATTGAAACGCGTCATTCCCGACCGCGTAATGAGCGTTGCGAATGGAGAGTGTCGGGAATCCAGGCCTCGGACTCGAGGAAACCAGAGCCGGCGCAGATCACAGGGCCCGATACGGTGCGCGGAACTCCCCGGCGTCCAAAGTTGGCGCCATTCGCCCGAAGCAGGCAGCAAGGTAAAAACACCTTGCGCCGCACAAATGCGGCCATAAGAACAGCGAGGGCATGTTCCTGTCGGAAAACCGGTTTCCACTTTTCGGGAACATGCCCTAATGTCGCAGCGCAACGAGGCGGCGGCATGTCTGACAGTACGAAGATTTCCGGCATGACCCGGCTCAGGAACTATTTCCTGACCGGTTTCATCGTCTGCGCGCCGCTGGCGATCACCGCCTACATCGCCTGGTCCTTCATCG
The DNA here is from genome assembly GCF_032460275.1 of Mesorhizobium sp. SP-1A. NCBI lineage: Bacteria > Pseudomonadati > Pseudomonadota > Alphaproteobacteria > Hyphomicrobiales > Phyllobacteriaceae > Mesorhizobium > Mesorhizobium sp. SP-1A. The sequence goes on from NZ_JAVXZD010000001.1 coordinate 1,068,044, forward strand.
GCTGGGTGGATTCCTGGGTGACGCCCTATATCCCCGCGCGCTACAGCCCCGACACCTACCTGCCGTTCCGGGTGCCCGGCTTCGGCCTGATCGTCGCGCTGGTGCTTGTCACGCTGATCGGCTTCCTCGCCGCCAACATCGTCGGCCGCGCCATCGTCGGCTTTGGTGAGCGGCTGCTCGACCGTATGCCGCTGGTGCGCACCATCTACCGCTCGCTCAAGCAGATCTTCGAGACGGTGCTGTCCAACCGCGGCGACATGTTCAAGCAGGTCGGCCTTGTCGAATACCCGCGCAAGGACGTGTGGTCGCTGGTCTTCGTCGCCGGCGAGAAGGAAACAGAGATCAACCGCAAGCTGGACAAGGAAGGCGACCCGCTGGTGGCGGTGTTCATGCCCTGCACGCCCAATCCGACCACAGGCTTCCTGATGTATGTGCGCAAGTCCGAGATCGTCATGCTCGACATGACCATCGAGGAGGGCGCGCGCCTGATCGTCTCCGCCGGGCTGGTGCCGCCCCCGCCGGAAAGGAAGCCCGGCACCAACGGCAAGCCGGTGAAGATCGGCAACCCGCCGGCCGGCACGCTGCCTCAGCCGGCGCGCAAGAGCCGTACCGCCTCGTCCTTGCCGAACAAGTAAAGCAGCAGGCGCAGCGCCTCGCCGCGCTCGCTCTGCAGGTCCGGATCGCGCGACAGGATCAGGCGGGCGTCGTCACGGGCCGCTTCCAGCAGGTCGGCATGGAATTCGATGCGCGCCACCTGGAAGCCCGGCGTGCCGGATTGCCGCGTGCCCAGCAATTCGCCTTCGCCGCGCAGCTTCAGATCCTCCTCGGCGATGACGAAGCCGTCCTCCGTCTCGCGCATCACCGAAAGCCGCCGCTTGGCGGTCTCGCCGAGCGGCTCCTTGTAGAGCAGCACGCAGGACGAGGGCTTCGAGCCGCGCCCGACCCGCCCGCGCAATTGGTGGAGCTGCGCCAGGCCGAACCGCTCGGCGTGTTCGATCACCATGATCGTGGCGTCGGGCACGTCCACGCCGACCTCGATGACCGTCGTGGCGACCAGCACGCGCGTCTCGCCGTCCTTGAAGGCGCGCATGGCCTCGTCCTTTTCAGCGCCCTTCATGCGACCGTGGACGAGGCCGATTCGGTCGCCGAATATGGGCTTCAGCGAGGCGAAGCGGTCCTCGGCCGACATCAGCTTCGCTTCTTCGGATTCCTCGACCAGCGGGCAGATCCAGTAGATCTTCTGCCCCTCGGCCACGGCATCGCGGATGCGCCCGACCAGTTCGTCCAGCCGCTCCATCGGCAGCGTGACGGTGCGCACCGGCTGCCGGCCCGCCGGCTTTTCGGTGAGCTTCGAGACGTCCATGTCGCCGAAGGCGGTCAATACCAGCGTGCGCGGGATGGGCGTCGCCGTCATCACCAGCATGTCGGGCGCATCGCCCTTGGCGGTGATGGCGAGGCGCTGGTGCACGCCGAAACGGTGCTGCTCGTCCACCACCGCCAGCACGAGGTTTTTGAACGTCACGCTCTCCTGGAACAGCGCATGGGTGCCGACCACGATGTCGATCGAGCCGTCGGCGAGGCCGGCAAGCACCTGCGCGCGGTCGCGTCCCTTCTCGCGGCCCGTCAGCACCGCGACGTTCAGGCCGGCATGTTCCGCCAGCGGGGCGATCGTCGAAAGGTGCTGGCGGGCGAGGATTTCGGTCGGCGCCATCATGGCGGCCTGCCCGCCGGCTTCCACGGCGCGGGCCATGGCCAGCAGCGCCACCACCGTCTTGCCCGCGCCGACATCGCCTTGCAGCAGCCTGAGCATCCGCTCCGGCTCGGCGAGGTCGCCGAGAATGTCGGCGAGCGCGGCTTCCTGCGAGCCGGTCAGCGAATAGGGCAGCGCCGCCCGCAATTTTTCCACGGTGCGCCCGTCGCCGGTCAGCGGCCGGCCGGAAAGCCGCCGCACCTTGGCCCGCACCAGCGCCAGCGAAACCTGGCCGGCGAGGAACTCGTCATAGGCGAGCCTGCGCCAGGCCGCGCCTTCGGGCGCCGCATCGAGCGGGTTTTCGGGACTGTGGAGGCGGGCAAGCGCGGGCTGGAAACCCGGAAAGCTCTGCTTGCGCATAAAGGCGGGATCGAGCCATTCCGGCAAGACGGGCACGCGCGCCAGTGCCTGCCCGATGGCGCGGCGCAGCACTTTCGGGGAAAGCCCTGCCGTCAGCGGATAGACCGGCTCGACCAGCGGCAGGTTCTCCGCCTCCTCGGCCAGCGCGATATGGTCGGGATGCACCATGGAGGGCCGGCCGTTGAACCATTCCATGCGCCCCGACACCACCACCGCCGCACCTTCCGGCAGGTGCTTTTCGAGATAGGCCGCATGGGCATGGAAGAAGGTCAGCACGATGTCGTCGGTGTCGTCATGCGCGTAGACCCGATAGGGCGCGTTCCTGTTGCCGCGCGGCGGCGGCAGGTGGCGGTCGACGGTGAGGTCCAGCGTCACGATGGCGCCTTCCACCGCATTGGCGATGCCGGGCCGGTTGCGCCGGTCGATCACCGAATTGGGCAGCACGAACAGCAGATCGGCGGCGCGGGCCGCGCGCTCGCCCGGGCCTGGCGGCAGCACGCGCTCGATCAGCGCGGCCACCTTCGGCCCTACGCCGGCAAGCGAGGTGATGGGCGCGAACAGTGGATCGAGAAGGGAAGGGCGCATTCTTACCCTCCTTGTGGGGAGGGTCGACGCGCAGCGTCGGGGTGGGGGCGTGGAGTGTCGATGATCCCCCACCCCGCTTCGCAATCTTGGCTGCGCCGCGATTGCTCACCGACCCTCCCCACAAGGGGGAGCGTAAGAGGGGGCGCCCGCCGTCGTGCGGGGATCAAGAAGGCTGATAGCATCGCAGCCGAGATTAGGAACTCCTTGCTGTGTTGCAAGGCTGACACCTCGCGCTATCCACGCTATATGCGCGCCATCGAGCAAGGAATGCCCACAATGACCGCTCCCGCAGCCGAACTGGACCCCCGCCGCAAGAAGCTGCGTTTCCGCTCCTGGCATCGCGGCATGCGCGAGATGGACCTGATCCTCGGCCGTTTCGCCGATGCCGAACTCGGCGCCTTGAACGACACTGAAATCGACCAATATGAGGAACTGCTCGAATTCCCAGACGACCAGTTCTTCCTGCTGATTACCGGCGAAAGGCCGGTGCCGGCGCATCTGGATTGTCCGCTCCTGCGGCGCATCCTGGCGTTTGGCCGCGCTTACCAAGCCTGAACGCGACCTCCCTGAACGTGAACCCATGACGCTTATTCCCACCATCGGCCTGCCGAAAGGCCGCATCGGCTCCTTTGTCCTCGACGGGGTCGCCGATGGTTACGAGCCCTTCGCGCTGGCCGAGGTGGCGCGCGAGATCGCGCCCGACCGGCCGGTGCTGTTCGTCGCCCGCGACGGCCAGCGCCTGCCGGCCATCGTCGAAGGACTGGCTTTCGCCGACCCCGGCCTGCCCGTGCTGGAACTGCCCGCATGGGACTGCCTGCCCTATGACCGCGTCTCGCCGGGCTCGGATGCCGCCGCCCGCCGCCTCGACGCGCTGGCAGGCATGGCGGCGCTCCGCAGGAAGCCGCATCGTGCCATCGTGCTGACCACTGCGAACGCGCTGTTGCAGCGCATGCCGCCTGCCGAACTGATCGAGGCGCAAGCCTTTCGCGCCAAGCCCGGCAATCAGGTCGACATGGACAAGCTGATCGCGCGGCTGGAGACATCCGGCTTCGAGCGCGTGCCCACCGTGCGCGAGGTGGGCGAATTCGCCGTGCGTGGCGGCATCCTCGATCTTTACGCGCCGGGCTGGGAGGAGGGGCTGCGCCTCGACTTCTTCGGCGACACGCTGGAATCGATCCGCGCCTTCGACGTGGCCAGCCAGCGCACCACCGGCCAGCGCAACATCATGACCTTGCAGGCGATGAGCGAGGTGGCGCTGACGCCGGAAAGCATCAGCCGCTTCCGCCGTGCCTACATAGAAGCATTCGGCGCGCCCTCGCGCGACGACGCGCTCTACGCGGCTGTTTCGGAAGGGCGGCGCTTCGCGGGCATGGAGCACTGGCTGCCCTTCTTCTACGAGCGGCTGGCCACGGTGTTCGACTACCTGCCGGACGTGCCGGTGGTGTTCGACCATCTGGCGCATGAGGCGCTTGCCGAGCGCCACAAGCTGATCCTCGACCATTACGAGGCGCGCAAGGCGCAGGCCAGCGGCGCGTTGAAGGACGCGGTGCCTTACAAGCCGGTGGCGCCTGGCCTGATGTATCTGTCGCCCGAGGCGGTGAACGCCGCCACGGCGGACCGCGAGGCGGTCGAGTTGACGCCCTTCGCCGCTCCCGAAGCCGGCAGCCGAAAAGTGTTCCACGCCGGCTCCCGCGCGGGAAGGAGCTTCGCGGAGGAGCGCGCCGACCCCAACGCCAACGTCTTCAACGAGGTGGTGAAGCATATCGCCGACGAGCGCGCGGCCAAGCGGCGCGTCATCGTGGCCGGCTGGACGGAAGGCTCGCTGGACCGGCTGGGGCAGATCCTGGCCGAACATCATCTCGGCAACATGAAGCCCGTCGCCACGCTGGACGAAGTGGAGAAGCTGGCGCCGGGGCAGGCCGGTCTGGCCGTGCTGCAACTCGAAACCGGCTTCGAGACCGACCAACTGGTCGTCGTCGCCGAGCAGGACATCCTCGGCGACCGTCTCGTGCGCCGCTCGCGCAAGAAGCGCCGCGCCGCCGATTTCATCGCCGAGGCCGCATCGCTTTCGGCCGGCGATATCGTCGTGCATGCCGACCACGGCATCGGCCGCTTCGTGGGCTTGCAGACCATCGAGGCCGCCGGCGCCCCGCATGACTGCCTGGAAATCCGCTATGCGGGCGACGACCGCCTGTTCCTGCCGGTGGAGAATATCGAGCTTCTGTCGCGCTACGGCTCGGATTCGGCCGAGGCCACGCTCGACAAGCTGGGCGGCGGCGCCTGGCAGTCGCGCAAGGCGCGATTGAAGAAGCGGCTGCTCGACATGGCCGGCCAGCTTATCCGCATCGCCGCCGAGCGCCAGATGCGCGCGGCACCCACCATGATCCCCGCCGAAGGGCTCTATGGCGAATTTGCCGCCCGCTTCCCCTATGAGGAGACGGACGACCAGCAGACGGCGATCGACGCCGTGACGGACGACCTGTCCGCCGGCCGGCCCATGGACCGCCTTGTCTGCGGCGACGTCGGCTTCGGCAAGACGGAAGTGGCGCTGCGCGCCGCCTTCATCGCCGCCATGGAAGGTTTCCAGGTGGCGGTGGTGGTGCCGACAACGCTTTTGTCGCGCCAGCATTTCAGGACCTTTTCGCAACGCTTTGCCGGCCTGCCGGTCAAGGTGCGGCAGGCGTCGCGGCTGGTGGGGGCGAAAGAGCTTGCCGAGACCAAGAAGGAACTGGCCGAAGGCACGGCGGATATCGTCGTGGGCACCCACGCGCTGCTCGGCTCGGCGATAAAATTCAAGAATCTCGGCCTGCTGATCATCGACGAGGAGCAGCATTTCGGCGTCAAGCACAAGGAACGGCTGAAGGAACTCAAGAGCGACGTGCATGTACTGACGCTTTCGGCCACGCCGATCCCGCGCACGCTGCAACTGGCGCTGACGGGCGTGCGCGAACTGTCGCTGATCGCCACGCCGCCGGTCGACCGCATGGCGGTGCGCACCTTCATCTCGCCTTTCGACCCGCTGGTGATCCGCGAGACGCTGCTGCGCGAGCGCTATCGCGGCGGCCATTCCTTCTATGTCGTGCCGCGCATCAGCGACCTGGCCGAAATCCATGATTTCCTGAAGGCCGAGGTGCCGGAACTCAAGGTCGCCGTGGCCCACGGCCAGATGCCGCCCGGCGAGCTGGACGACATCATGAACGCCTTCTACGACGGCCAATATGACGTGCTTCTGTCCACCACCATCGTGGAATCCGGGCTCGACATCCCGACCGCCAACACCATGATCGTGCACCGCGCCGACATGTTCGGCCTGGCGCAGCTTTACCAGTTGCGCGGCCGCGTCGGCCGCTCGAAGGTGCGCGCCTACGCGCTGTTCACGCTGCCGGCCAAGAAGAAGCTGACCGACACCGCCGACCGCCGGCTGAAGGTGCTGCAATCGCTGGAATCGCTGGGCGCGGGCTTCCAGCTGGCCAGCCACGACCTCGACATCCGCGGCGCCGGCAATCTGCTCGGCGAGGAACAGTCGGGCCATATCAAGGAAGTCGGCTTCGAGCTTTACCAGCAGATGCTGGAGGAAGCCGTGGCCGAGGTGAAGGACACCGGCGAGGCGGTGGACGGCGGCTGGTCGCCGCAGATCGCCATCGGCACCGCGGTGATGATCCCGGAAGACTACGTGCCCGACCTGCAGCTTCGGCTGGCCCTCTATCGCCGCCTCGGCGATCTGGAGACGACGGAGGAGATCGACGCGTTCGGCGCCGAACTGATCGACCGCTTCGGCCCGCTGCCGGAGGAGGTGAAGCACCTGTTGAAGATCGTCTTCATCAAGGCGCTGTGCCGCAAGGCCAATGTCGAGAAGCTGGACGCCGGCCCGAAGGGCGTGGTCATCCATTTCCGCAAGAAGGAATTTCCGAATCCGGCGGGGCTGGTCAAGTTCATCGGCGAGCAGGGCTCCCTGGCCAAGATCCGGCCGGACCACTCCATCGTCTTCATCCGCGACTGGGCCACGGCCGAGAAGCGGCTGTCGGGATCGGCCGTGGTGATGACGCAACTGGCGAAACTGGCGGGATAGGGAAGCGGCACCAGCACCCTCATCCGACCTCGCTCTGCTCGGCCATCTTCTCCCACAGGGGGAGAAGGGACGAATGGCACCAGCCTCGTTGCTCATCACGGGGCCCGGCAATCTGCGAAAGCGATGGTGCAACACTCCTCCTTCTCCCCTTGTGGGAGAAGGTGGCCGAGCGCAGCGAGGTCGGATGAGGGGTGAAGGCTATCACCGCCACGGCGTCAGCGAAGTGTCGCGAGCGTAGGCGATGATGGTGTCGCAGACCGCATCGATGTCACGCAGAACGTCATCGTTCCAGAACCGCAAGACTCGAAAGCCGCATTCTTTCAGAATTTCGTCCCGCCTGCGATCATAGTCGGAGTCCGCATGCTGGCTGCCGTCGATTTTCGATGATCAGCCGCGCTTCAAGACAAATGAAGTCGGCGTGTAGGTTCCGATTGGCGCCTGCCTGCGGAATTTGATGCGATCCAGCCGTCGCCCACGCAATTCCTGCCAAAGCTTGTCCTCCGCTTCAGTCGCCTCCTTTCGCATAGAACGCGCGAAGCGGCGGGTTTTCGAGGTGACGGTTTGGTGCGGCATGCGCCTAGGTTAACTGGATGAGGGGGCCTGAGTGAAGCTCCCCGTTGTTCACCCGGCGCCCTGCAACTCCCCGCGCGCTTTCGCGGCCGAAACCTGGCGGATGGCGTCTGCCAGGACGCTCGTTTCCTGCGCGCCCATGACGGCATATCTGCCCTCGAGCAGGAAGCAGGGCACGCCGGTGATGCCCATGCGCGATGCGGTGGCGATCTCGGCCAGCACCTCGTCCTTGTCGGCGTCGGTGGGAAGCAGCGTCTCCACCACGGCCGCGTCCATGCCGGCGTCCCGGGCGGCAGCGATCAGCACGGCGGGGTCGCCGGTGTTTCCGCCCTGTTCGAAGTAGCGGCTGAAAAGATTGTCCACCAGCCGGTTCTGCACGTCTTCGCCCGCCGTGCCGGCCCAGCGGATGACGCGATGGGCGTCGAGCGTGTTGGGCGCGACCTTAATGGCCTCGAAGTCGAAGGAAATGCCGTCCACCGCGCCAAGCGAGACGAGGTTCGCGTGGACCTGCTTCAGCCGTTCGTCGTCGCCGAACTTGGCCTGCATATAGGCCTTGCGCTCCAGCCCCTGCGGCGGGATCGAAGGGTCGAGCTGGTAGGGCCGCCACCGCACGTTCACGTCGATGCCGGCGGCGGCGATGGCTTCGCGCAGCCGCCTTTCGCCGAGAAAGCACCAGGGGCATACGACATCCGAAACGACATCGACGCTGATGGAAACCGGATCGCTCATCGCTCGTCCTTCCGTGAAGGTCATTTCGGCTTATGCCACCAGGTGGGTAGCTGATAACCGAATATGGGCGTCTTTTGCGGATGGTTCAGATAATTCCAGTAGGCGATCCATTGTTCGCCGTTGTGCTGCATGGGCACCATATAGGCGCCGGAGATCAAAAGCCGGTCCAGCACGCGCACGGCCGCGACGTAATCCTCCTTGGTGCGGGCGTTGAGCATGGCCTCGATGGCGGCGTCGATGGCCGGGTCGGCGACCCCGGCCAGGTTGAAGGAGCCGGCGGCTTCTGCCGAGGACGAGCCCCAGCGGCCGATCTGCTCGATGCCGGGCGACAGCGAGTTGTTGAAGCCGCTGGCGCCGATCAGCGCCTCGAAATCGAAGCGCTGCTTGCGTGACTGGATCTGGTCGCCGTCCAGCGAGCGGATCGTCACCGCGATGCCGAGCTTGCCCAGCGTGCGCTGGTAGAGCGCGGCCAGCCGCTCCTCCTCCTGCGAGGCGGTGAGGATTTCGAAGCCGAAGGGCTTGCCGTCGGGGTCGAGCATCTGGCCGCCCTCGATGCGGTAGCCGGCGCTCTTGAGCAGGTCGAGCGCCGCCTTGAGCGCCTTGCGGTCCTGTCCCGAACCGTCGGTGACGGGCGGACGCCACGTGCCGTCCATCACGTCGGGCGGCACGCGGCCGGGGAAATGGGCGAGCAGCGCCTTTTCCTTCTCGCTGGCCGGATGGCCGAGCGCGGAAAGCTCCGAGCCCTGCCAGTAGCTCATGGTGCGGGTGAACCGGCCGCCGAACAGGTTCTTGTTGGCCCATTCGAAGTCGTAGAGCATGCCGAGCGCGCGGCGTACCACCGGGTTCTTGAACTTCGGCAGCCGCGTGTTGAACAGGAAGCCCGTCACCACCGGCGGTATGCCCGTCTGGAAGGTCTCGGCCACCACGTCGCCGCGCTTGAAGGCGGGAAAATTCATGTCGCGCTCGCGCTTGACCGGATCGGTCTCGGTGTCGATGGCGCAAAGCCCCTTCTTGAAGGCTTCGAGCTGGGCATTGGCGTTGAGGAAATACTGGATGGTGATCCGGTCGAAATTGTCGAAGCCGCGCTTGGAGGGAATGTCCTTGCCCCAGTAATCCGGATTGCGCTTGAACACGATGCGATCGCCGGGCTTCACCTCGGCGACCGTATAGGGACCGCTGCCGATCAGCGGCTTCAGTGTCGTGCGGTCGAAGGTTTCCTTGTCGAAGGCATGCCTGGGCAGGATCGGCGTGAGCGCGATGATGAGCGGGAATTCCCGGTCGGCCTTGTCGTTGAAGGTGAACTTGACGCTGCGCTCGCCGGTCTTCTCGATCCTCGCGATCTTCTTCATGCGATCCGAATAGGGCGGCCGGCCCTTCTCGGTGAAGACGTCGTAGGTGAAGAGCACGTCCTCGGGCGTCACCGGCTCCCCGTCCGACCATTTCGCCTTCGGGTCGAGATGGAACTCGATCGTCCTGCGGTCCTCGCTCATGTCGGCCGTGTCGGCCAGGAGGCCGTAGAGGCCGAACGCCTCGTCGGCGTTGCGCTGCATCAGCGGCTCGAAGACGAAATTGCCGTAGACCGTGTCGATCATGCCGCGCGCGGTGGTGCGCAGGCTTTTCAGGATGAACGGGTTGAGATTGTCGAAGGAGCCGACCACGCAATAGGTGACGTCGCCGCCCTTCGGCGCGTCGGGGTTCACATAGTCGAAATGGCTGAAATCGGCCGGCAGTTCAGGCTCGCCCTGCATGGCGATGCCGTGTTTCGGTTCAGCGGCGAGGGGCGAGGCGCAAAGCAGGAGCAGCGACAGGGCGGCAGTCAGCCGGGGGAGGATGCGGCCCATCTCGGGTCCTTCAAGCGAGTCGATGATTCGCGCAGAACACTAGCACGAGGTGCGGCGGGACTGTGTTCTGCGGTCGAAAATGGCGTTTGCGGGCTGGATTCGGCCGGGCGGGCAGTGTAACACGCCGGGCGAAGTCATTCTGTTGCCTCATTTCGGCAAGAGGTAGCACGTCGCAAGGCGCGAGGAAGCCGGCCGCAGGATTTTTTCAGAGGAATTGCACCATATGACGAGCCTGAACAGCAATGCGTTTCGCCTTTCGGTCATGGCCGCGGGCGTCGTCGGTTTCCTGGGCGCCGGCCTTGCCGCCGCGTCCGCCCAGCAGCAGATCCCGCAGGGCTGGTTCAAGGCCTGCTCCAAGCAGGAAGACGTCGACATCTGCAACGTGCAGAACATCACCACCGCCAACACCGGCCAGCTCATCACCGGCATCAGCCTGATCGACCTGCGCGGCAAGGTGAACCGCAAGGTGTTCCAGGTCACCGTGCCGACCGGCCGCATGGTGCCTCCCGGCATCGCGCTGCAGATCGACGGCGGCAAGGCCCAGAAGCTCGACTACGTCATCTGCTTCCCCGACCGTTGCGTCGCCGAAGTGCCGATGACCGACCAGCTCGTCGCCTCCTTCAAGAAGGGATCGGAACTGACGCTCACCTCGGTCAATTTCCAGAACCAGCCGAACCCGATCAAGGTCTCGCTGCAGGGCTTCTCGGGCGCCTTCGACGGCCCGCCGCTGAAGCAGTCCGATCTTGAGGACCGCCAGAAGAAGCTCCAGGACTTCGTGTCCAAGAACAACGAGGACTTCGCCAAGAAGCTCAAGGAAGAGCAGGAAAAGGCCAAGACCGGCAACTGATCCGGCTTTCCGGCCTGACGGCGCAGCCTCAGGACCGAATTTGCAAAAAAGGGCTCCGGCGTCGCCGGGGCCCTTTTTCTTTGGCCTGTCAGAATGCGATCCTCAGCCGAGGTTCGGAGCGCTTCTTCGGCAGGATCGCGCGGAAGCGGGCCGGGCGGGCTTTCGCCGCGACACGCCGAAGGCGGCTATCGCCGGCAGGCAACAAAAAAGGCCGCCCGAGGGCGGCCTTTTCGATGTGCGGTTTCGCGGCGGCTGGCGCTTCGAAAATCCGATCCCAGGCGCGTTTTAGCGCTTGGAGAACTGGAAGCTGCGGCGGGCCTTCGCCTTGCCGTACTTCTTGCGCTCGACCACGCGGCTGTCGCGGGTCAGGAAGCCGCCCTTCTTGAGCACGCTGCGCAGCGCCGGCTCGTAATAGGTCAGCGCCTTGGAGATGCCGTGACGGACCGCGCCGGCCTGGCCGGAGAGGCCGCCGCCGGCAACGGTGGCGACGATGTCGAACTGGCCGTCGCGGTTGGCGGCGACGATCGGCTGCTTCAGGATCATCTGCAGCACCGGACGCGCGAAATAGGCCGCGAATTCCTTGTCGTTGACGATGATCTTGCCGGAACCGGGCTTCACCCAGACACGGGCGATGGCGTCCTTGCGCTTGCCGGTGGCATAGGCGCGGCCCGACTTGTCGAGCTTCTGGACGTGGACGGGTGCGGCCGGCTGGGTCGACTGGGCGACCGTGCCGAGTTCTGCGAGCGAGGAAAGCTCAGCCATTATCAAGCCCTCTTGTTCTTGGCGTTCAGCGCGCCGACGTCGAGCGTCTCGGGCTGCTGGGCGGTGTGCGGATGCTCGGCGCCTGCATAGACGCGGAGGTTCTTCATCTGGCGACGGCCGAGCGGGCCGCGCGGGATCATGCGCTCAACCGCCTTCTCCACCACGCGCTCGGGGAAGCGGCCTTCGAGCAGCTGGCGCGCGGTGCGCTCCTTGATGCCGCCGGGATGGCCGGTGTGCCAGTAGTAGACCTTGTCGGTGTACTTCTTGCCGGTGAACACCACCTTGTCGGCGTTGATGATGATGACGTTGTCGCCATCGTCGACATGGGGGGTGAAGGTCGGCTTGTGCTTGCCGCGAAGACGGTTGGCGACGAGAGAGGCGAGACGGCCGACGACGAGACCTTCGGCGTCGATCAGCACCCACTTCTTCACCACGTCCGCAGGCTTCTGCGAAAAGGTTGTCATGGATCTTGCTTTCGGTTCGGACCCGTTCCGGCAGGTGCCGGAAAAAGGGCGTTTCTTGTTGCTTGCATTGGCGATGGCGAAAGCCGGCCGCCAATAACGAAACGGCGGCCTTTGCGGGCCGCTGTTCCGATGGCGCTTATAGGGCAGGGCGCGAGGCGCGTCAAGCGGATCAAAACCCGTCATATCCCATAAAACGCAAGAATAACAGGTGGATAGGATCGAGGTATTATTTTACCTCATATCCTGCCGCTTCGGAGGGATGGAATAGGTGCCGGTCGCGTAGGCCACCGTGTGGCCGTCCGCTCCCGCGACGATGTCGATGTCGAACACCATCAGGCTCCTGCCCAGCTTCAGGATGCGGCAATGGCCCTCGATCGGCCCGGCCTCTGCCTTGCGCATGAAGTTGATGTCGAGATTGGTGGTGACCGACAGCGCATCCGGCCCGGCATGCGAGAGCACGCAGGCATAGCCGCCTATGTCGGCCAGCGTGAACAGCGAAGGTCCCGACACGGTGCCGCCGGGCCTGAGATGCCGGTCGTCGGCGTTCAGCCGAACCGTGCAGCCGCCGGGAAAGACCTCGACCGTCTCGTAGGAGTTGCCGCCGGAATTGAGCTGCGGGTAGGCCGCGTTCATGAGTTCGTCGACTTCGCGCGCGGTGAGCACCGGCTTGAGATCGGCCTGGATCGGCATTCCTTCCCTCCGAAATGGCAGGCGGGCGTTGCCGGGCCACCGAGAAAACACTGCTGAAGGGTGTTCTTCAACCGATGCCGTGCTAGTTTTTTCGCCATGGGCCGCGTGGCGGCCGCAAGAACCGGAGTATTGCCGTGGCCGAGGTCGTCGCCATCAAGACCAGTGTTCCTCGAGGGCCGGTCGCGGCCTCGCAGGCGGACGGCATCCTGCGCCTCACCCTCGCCAATCCGCCCGCCAACGCGCTTTCCCTGGCCGTAATGGCCGCCCTGAAAGGGGAGATCGACAAGGCCCGGAACGACAAGACGGTGCGGGTGATCGTGCTTGCCGCCGCTGGCAAGGTGTTCTGCGCCGGGCATGACCTCAAGGAGATGACCGCGCACCGCGCCGATGCCGACCGGGGCAGGGCCTTCTTCGAACGCACCTTCGCCGAATGTTCGGCGCTGATGCAGGCCATCGTCAACAGCCCCAAGCCGGTGATCGCGGAGGTGGACGGGCTGGCGACCGCGGCCGGGCTCCAGCTCGTGGCGAGTTGCGATCTGGCCATCGCCACGCAGGACTCCGCCTTCTGCACACCGGGCGTCAATATCGGCCTGTTCTGCTCGACGCCCATGGTGGCGCTGTCGCGCAACGTCTCGCGCAAGCAGGCGATGGAGATGCTTTTGACCGGCGAGACCATCGACGCCGCCACCGCCAGGGAGTTCGGCCTGATCAACCGCGTCGTGCCGCGCGAATACTTGAATCAGGTCGTGACCAGATACGCGCAAACCATTGCTTCCAAATCGGCTTTGACGCTCAAGGTGGGCAAGGAGGCCTTTTATGCGCAGGCCGAGATGGGGTTGGCCGAAGCCTATGACTACACGGCCCGAGTCATGACCGAGAACATGCTGGCGCGCGATGCCGAAGAGGGCATCGGCGCCTTCATCGGCAAGCGCAAGCCCGAGTGGAAGGGGGAATAGGTGGAACCGCGAATCTCCATCGTCACCATTGCGGTCGACGATCTCGCGCGCGCCTCGGCCTTCTATGGGGCGATGGGGTTGAAGCGTCACCGCATCGATGACGGCGTCGCCTTTTTCCAGATGGGCGGTGCGATCCTGTCCTTGTTTCCCAGGCAGAGCGCTGAGGCAGACGCCGGCATCCGCTTCGGCGACGGGCCGTCGCGTGTCTACCTCGCCTACAACACGCGCTCGGAAGCGGAAGTCGAGGAGGTGCTGGCACGGGCCGAAAAATCCGGCGGCCGCGTCGTCAAGCCGGCGCAGCGCGCCTTCTGGGGCGGGTGGTACGGCTATTTCGCCGATACCGAAGGCAACCTGTGGGAAGTGGCCCACAATCCGGATTTCCCGATCGATGCGGAAGGCCGCATCTCTCTGCCGGAATGAACGAGGCTCCGTCTTCCAGGGCGGACAATGGCCTGTTCTGGCGTGTCGAGGAAGCCTGCCGCGCGGCATGGCCCGCCGAATCCGAGACGGTCGTGGACGGCTGGCTGCTGCGACGCTCGGGAGGCCAGACCCGCCGGACCAATTCCGTCAACCCGCTGCCCGGACGGCGCGGGGCGGGCCCCGAGCTTTTCGACGCCGCCGAAGCCCATTATCGCCGCCACGGCCAGGTTCCGATCTTCCGCGTGACGGATTTCGCGCCCGACCTGTCGCGGGAGCTTCATCGCCGGGGATATTCCGTGCAGGCGCAGACGCTGGCGTTGAAAGCGCGGTTCGACCGGCCCGGCGACTGGCCGGCCGACGGCGTCAGGCTGTCGGAAGCGCCGGAGCGGGACTGGATGGAGCTGCGCGACCGGCTGGCCGTGGACCCGACCATCTTCCGCGACATGGTGGCCCGGATACGCCACCCCAAGGCCTTCGCCTTCGCACGTGCGGAAGGGCGCACCGTGGCGATCGCCTTCGGCGTCGTCGTCAACGGCTTGCTGGTGGTGGAATCGGTGGCCACGCACCCGAATTTCCGCGGCCGCGGTCTTGCCAGGCGCGTGGTCGGCGCCCTTATGAACTGGGCGTGGCGGCGGGATGCGGCCGGCGCCTGCCTGCAGGTTCTGGCGGACAACGAACCCGCTCTGGCCGCCTATGCGGCGCTCGGCTTCGACGCCGAGCTTTATCGTTATCACTATCGTTTCGCACCGGATCCTTGATGAACCACGACGCCTACGACAACGCCTACATCGCCGATATCCTGAACACGGTCCGCACCATCGCCGTGGTCGGCGCGTCCGCGAACGACGTGCGGCCAAGCTATTTCGTGATGAAGTACCTTCTGGCCAAGGGCTACAGCGTGTTTCCGATCAATCCCGGCCAGGCCGGCAAGGAAATCCTCGGCCGCATGACTTATGCCAGGCTGGCCGACGTGCCGGAGCCCATCGACATGGTCGACGTCTTCCGCGCCTCCGCCGCCGTTCCGGGAATCGTGGACGAGGCGCTGGCGCTGGACCCGCCGCCCAAGGTGGTCTGGATGCAGCTCACCGTGCGCCACGACGAGGCGGCGGCAAAAGCCGAGGCCGCGGGCATCAAGGTGGTCATGAACCGCTGCCCCAAGATCGAATATGGCCGCCTGTCGGGCGAGATCGGCTGGAACGGCGTCAATTCCGGCGTCCTGTCGTCAAGGAAGCCGATACTTCGGCCCGGTTTCCAGAGCTTCGGCGTTCGCACGAAATAGGTCCGGGAACGAAATTTCGCCGCTTGCCCCGCTTTGCCTGCTGTTCATTGGGGGAACGGGCGAAATGGGGTATTTTCTTCTTTGCATTCGCCCGCAAGCTCGACCAAGAATGCGCGACCAAATTGGGCAGGGTGCCAACAGGGGAGTTATGTTCATGAGCCAGCGCACACCCGGTTTCAACACGCTCGCGGTGCATGCCGGGGCAAAGCCGGATCCGGCCACGGGCGCGCGCGCCACGCCGATCTACCAGACCACGTCCTATGTCTTCGAGGATGCCGACCACGCCGCTTCGCTGTTCGGGCTGAAGGCTTTCGGCAACATCTACACCCGCATCATGAATCCCACCCAGGCGGTGCTGGAGGAACGCGTCGCGGCGCTCGAGGGCGGCACGGCGGCGCTGGCCACTGCCTCAGGCCATGCCGCGCAGCTTCTGGTGGCGCACACGCTGCTGCGCTCGGGCGAGAATTTCGTCGCCGCCAGAAGGCTTTACGGCGGTTCGATCAATCAGTTCGGCCATGCCTTCCAGAATTTCGGCTGGGAGGTGCGCTGGGGCGACACCAACGAGATCGCCAGCTTCGAGGCGGCCATCGACGACAAGACCAAATTCATCTTCATCGAGAGCCTCGCCAACCCGAACGGCGAGTTCGTGGACATCGCGGCCATCGCCGAGATCGCCCACAGGAACGGCCTGCCGCTGGTGGTCGACAACACGCTGGCCACGCCCTACCTGCTGCGGCCGATCGAGCACGGCGCCGACATCGTCGTCCATTCGTTGACCAAGTTCATCGGCGGCCACGGCAATTCGCTCGGCGGCATCATCGTGGACGGCGGCACCTTCGACTGGTCGAAGTCCGGCAAGTACCCGATGCTGTCGGAGCCGCGCCCGGAATATGGCGGCATCGTGCTGCATGAGACCTTCGGCAATTTCGCCTTCGCCATCGCCACGCGCGTGCTGGGCCTGCGCGATTTCGGTCCGGCCATCTCGCCCTTCAACGCCTTCATGATCCTGACCGGGCTGGAGACGTTGCCGCTGCGCATGCAGCGCCATTGCGACAACGCCGCGACCGTTGCGGCATGGCTGTCCAAACATCCGAAGGTCGCCTGGGTTTCCTATCCCGGCCTGCCGAACGACAAGAATCATGCCTTGCAGAAGAAATATTCGCCGCTGGGCGCCGGCGCGGTGTTCACCTTCGGCCTGAAGGGCGGCTACGACGCGGGCGTCAAGCTGGTCGCCTCGCTGGAGCTGTTCTCGCATCTGGCCAACATGGGCGACACCAAGTCGCTGGTCATCCATCCGGCCTCGACCACCCATCGCCAGCTCTCCGACGAGCAGCGCACGGCGGCCGGCGCGGGTTCGGACGTGGTGCGTCTTTCCGTCGGCATCGAGGACGTCAACGACATCGTCGCCGACCTTGAGCAGGCGCTGGCCAAGGTCTGAGGAACCGTTCGCGAACTCTGCCCCGCTGGTCGCCGGCGGGGCGGAGTTCTTGAACACTCCTGGCGAAGGAAAGCCCATGACCGAGCCGAAGTTCCTGTCCCTCGACATCGCCGGCATCGAGCCGGAAGCGGGGGCGCCCGCGCCGGAGCGCCTGATTTTAGGCGATCCGAAGTTCCGCATGTGGAACCTCGAGGAGCGCGACGGCGGCCTTTATGCCGGCCTATGGGAATCGACGCCCGGCAAATGGCGCATCGAATACGACGAATGGGAATTCTGCCATATCCTCTCCGGCGTCTCCGTCATTGCGCAGGAAGGCGGAGAGGCCCGCACCGTGCGCGCGGGCGATTCCTTCGTGCTCAGGCCCGGCTTCAAGGGAAGCTGGGAAGTGGTTGAAACGACTCGCAAGGAATATGTGATCAAGCTGTGAGGCGGCGGCGGCTCACGCATCGACCGGCAGCGCTTCCAGCCCGTGGAAATGATAGGTGTCGCGGAAGCGAGGCTGCCCGGCCAGCCTCAGATCCGGCAGCCTGTCGAACAGCGTCTTCAGCGACACTTGCAGTTCCAGCCTCGCCAGCGGCGCGCCGATGCAGAAATGGATGCCGGCGCCGAAGGACACGTTCTTCTGGTCCGGCCGTCCGGGATTGAATTTGCCGGGTTCGGCGAAGGCTGCCGGGTCGCGATTGGCCATGCCGAGCAGCAGGCCGACCTGCTCGCCGGGTTTCACGACGATACCGGGCGCGGCCTCCATCTCCTGATAGGCATAGCGCGTGAACATGTGCAGCGGTGCGTCGAAGCGCAGGCACTCCTCGACCGTGGCCGTCACCGCTTCCGGTGTCTGGAAGAACCGGCGCGGATCGCCGCCCTGCATGAGCAGGCAGCGCACGGCGTTGCCGGTCTGGTGCACGGTCGCCTCGTGGCCGGCGTTGAGCAGCAGGATGGCCGAGGACACCATCTCGTCCTCGGTCAGCTTCTGGCCGTCCTCCTGCGCTGAGATCAGCAGCGACAAAAGATCGTCGCCGGGTTCCTTGCGCCGCTCGGCCACATATCCGCGCAGGAAGTCCGAGAATTCGCGCGCGGCGCGGTCGGCGGCCACTTCCGTATTCCGGTCGCGGCCATGCATGTACATGGCCACCATCTGGTGCGACCAGTCGAGCAGTTGCGGCCCCATCTCCACCGGTACGCCGAGCATCTCGGCGATGACGGTGATGGGCAGCGGCGCGGCATAGGCCGGCAGGAGGTCTATCGGTCGGCTTTCGAAGCGGTCGATCAGCTCGTTGGCCAGGGCCTCGATGCGCGGGCGCAGCCGTTCCACCTGCCGCGACACGAAGGCGCGGTTGACCAGCGTGCGCAGCCTTGTGTGCACCGGCGGCTCCAGTTCCAGCAAGGAATTGGCCTCGACGGCGTCGAAGCCCGCAAGATGCGAACGGTCCGCGCCGATGTCGCGGCTGTCGGGAATGCCCGAAGGGTTCTGCCGGCCGAAGCGGCGGTCGCGCAGCAGGCGGTTGACGTCGTCATAGGCGCCGAAGCACCAGAAGCCGAAATCCTCCCAGAAGAAGGCCGGCCCCGCCGCGTGCAGCCATGCATAGGCCTCGTAAGGGTCCTGCACGAAGGCCGGTTCGTGCGGATCGAGCCGCAGGCGGCGCGTGGCGGGATCGAAGGAAAGATAAGACGGTGGCGGCATGGTTTCGCTCATGCTGGATCACTATCCCGCCTTGCCCCGCACAGGCTAGCCCGTATGTTTGTCTGCTCCGACGCAATGGATTGAGCCAGCGGCTCGCAAAGAGGCAGATCGGCATGAATGTGATCGTTGTGGGGGCCGGCATCGCCGGTCTTTCGACCGCCTGGTCGCTGGCGAAGGCGGGGCATGACGTCTCGATCGTGGAGCAGGGACCCATCCCCAACCCGCTTGCGGCTTCCGGCGACCACCACCGCATCATCCGCCGCGCCTATGGCACGGCCGCCGGTTACGGCCGTCTCATCACGGAGGCCTATGAGGCGTGGGACGAATTGTGGGCCGATCTCGGCGAGGATCATCTCGATGCGCGCGGCTTCCTGTGCATATCGCGCGAGGAAGGCGACGAGGCCGAGCAATACCGGGACGGCCTGATCGCGGGCGGCTTCCCGCTCGAAATGTTCGAGCCTGGCGAGGCCGTGCGCCGCTGGCCGTTCCTGGAGCCGGGAAGCTTCCGCTACGCGTTCTTCTCGCCCGAGGGCGGGGCGCTGCATTGCCGGAAAATCGCGTCGGGCATCGTGAAATGGCTGCGCGCCAACGGCGCGAACGTTTTTGAGAACAGCAGGGTCACGGACGTCGACGCCGACGCCGGCCGCGTGACGCTGGCGGACGGTGGGACCATGCAGGCCGACAGGATCGTCGTCACCGCCGGGGCGTGGGTGCTCAAGCTGTTCCCGGAGCTGGACGGCGAACTGAAGACCTTCCGCACCGCGCTGGCCTATGTCGAGCCGCCGGCGGACCTGAAACCCGCATGGGAGAAAGCTCCCATCATCCTCGATGTCGGCGGCAATATCGACGGCTACATGATCCCGCTGACGCGCGGCGCCGGCATGAAGTTCGGCTCGGGCCTGCACAAGGTGCGCACCAGCGACGCGGACTGGAACCGCGAGCCTGTGGAGGGAGAGGGCGAGGCGATCCGCAACCTGTTCTCGCCGCCCATCGCCCGCATAAGCGAATACCGCATCACGGAGGTGGTCACCTGCGCCTACACCTTCACCGAGGACGAGAAGTTCTTCGCGCGGCAGAAAGGCAGGTGCCTGATCGTCTCGGCCTGCTCCGGCCACGGCTACAAATTCGGCGCTTCCGTCGGCCGCCGTGTGGCCGCGGCGGTCGCGGACGGGGACGTGGAAGGATTGACGCGCTGGCTGCGCGCCGAAACGGTGTGATGCCCGCCGCGGAAATCCTTAAACGGTAACCTTTATTCCCGCCTGTCAGGTGATCGCCATGGTCACCCTTGCGCAAGGGTGAGCCGGCATCCTATCTACGGAACAACGATCCAGGACGATTCCGCCATTTGAAATCCCCGCAAGCAAGGGACACACGATGAGAGACCCCATCGAAACCTACATGAACCTCGTTCCGATGGTTGTCGAGCAGACCAACCGCGGCGAGCGCGCCTACGACATCTTCTCGCGCCTCCTGAAGGAGCGCATCATCTTCATCACCGGTCCGGTCGAGGACGGCATGGCGACGCTCGTCTGCGCGCAGCTTCTCTTCCTCGAAGCCGAGAACCCGAAGAAGGAAATCAACCTCTACATCAACTCGCCCGGCGGCGTGGTGACCTCCGGCATGGCCATCTACGACACCATGCAGTTCATCAAGCCCGCCGTGTCGACGCTCTGCATCGGCCAGGCCGCCTCGATGGGCTCGCTGCTCCTGACGGCCGGCCACAAGGACATGCGCTTCGCCACGCCGAACGCGCGCATCATGGTGCACCAGCCTTCCGGCGGCTTCCAGGGCCAGGCGTCCGACATCGAGCGCCATGCCCAGGACATCATCAAGCTGAAGCGCCGCCTCAACGAGGTCTACGTCCAGCATACCGGGCGCGACTATGAAACGATCGAGCGCACGCTCGACCGCGATCATTTCATGACGGCCGACGAAGCCCGCGATTTCGGTCTGATCGACAAGGTCATCTCGACGCGCGAGGCGACGGAAACCGTGAGCGAATAGCCTTCGGAGGTGGCCGAAAGACCGCTTGACACGCTTTTGAGTATCTTTGCGTCATTTCGGCCACAATTGGCTGTTTCCTCGGCTGGCACGATTGCCTACGTTAAGGCTATGTTGAGTTTCGACGGCTTAGCGTCATGCTGGGTCGTTGCGAATCGCTGCCGCGTTTCTGATCGGTATTGTGTACGGAATGCGTTGCGGGAGCCGGGGTGAGCCGGCGGCGGCGGGTTGCCGCGATGGACTGCGTAGACGCCCTTGCCAATTCACCGGCGGGCGCCAGGAAAGGACGGGACGATGAGCAAGGTCAGCAACGGCGGCGGTGATTCCAAGAACACGCTCTATTGCTCGTTCTGCGGCAAGAGCCAGCACGAAGTGCGCAAGCTGATCGCCGGTCCCACCGTCTTCATCTGCGACGAGTGCGTCGAGCTTTGCATGGACATCATCCGCGAGGAGAACAAGACCTCGATGGTGAAGTCGCGCGAGGGTGTTCCCACCCCGCAGGAAATCCTCAAGGTGCTCGACGACTATGTCATCGGCCAGCCTTATGCCAAGCGCGTGCTGTCGGTGGCGGTCCACAACCACTACAAGCGCCTGGCGCATGCCGGCAAGAACAACGACGTCGAACTGGCGAAGTCGAACATCCTGCTGATCGGCCCGACCGGCTGCGGCAAGACGCTGCTGGCCCAGACGCTGGCGCGCATCATCGACGTGCCCTTCACCATGGCCGACGCCACGACGCTGACGGAAGCCGGCTATGTCGGCGAGGACGTCGAGAACATCATCCTCAAGCTGCTGCAGGCGGCCGACTACAATGTCGAGCGCGCCCAGCGCGGCATCGTCTATATCGACGAGATCGACAAGATCAGCCGCAAGTCGGACAATCCCTCGATCACCCGCGACGTGTCGGGCGAGGGCGTGCAGCAGGCGCTCCTGAAGATCATGGAAGGCACCGTGGCCTCCGTGCCGCCGCAGGGCGGCCGCAAGCACCCGCAGCAGGAGTTCCTGCAGGTCGACACGGCCAACATCCTGTTCATCTGCGGCGGCGCCTTCGCCGGGTTGGACAAGATCATCTCGGATCGCGGCCGCAAGACCTCGATCGGCTTTGCCGCGACGGTCGCCTCGCCGGAGGATCGCCGCACCGGCGAGCTGTTCCGCCAGGTGGAGCCGGAGGATCTGCTCAAGTTCGGGCTGATCCCCGAATTCGTCGGCCGTCTGCCGGTTCTGGCGACGCTGGAGGATTTGGACGAGCCGGCCCTGATCCAGATCCTGACCGAGCCGAAGAACGCCCTGGTCAAGCAGTACCAGCGCCTGTTCGAGATGGAGAACGTGGACCTGACCTTCCACGAGAACGCGCTTTCGGCCATCGCCAAGCGTGCCATCGAGCGCAAGACCGGCGCGCGCGGCCTGCGCTCCATCATGGAAGCGATCCTGCTCGACACCATGTTCGAGCTGCCGGCGCTGGAAGGCGTTCGCGAGGTGGTGATTTCGGAGGAAGTGGTGTCCGGAAACGCCCGGCCGCTCTACATCTATTCCGACACCAAGGAAAAGAAGGGCAACGTCAGCGCGTGATCGCGCTGACGCATAAGGTTGCCGAATTCCGGAATGGACGGCGGGCCGGCATTTGTCCGGGCGATGGCGTTTTGCCGGCAACTCGTGCCGTGGTCCCGGCCGGCGAACGAAGCCACTTGATATTCCGGTCCGGGGCCTCCACCTATCGTTCGAGGCCAGTGGCTGAATTCCGTGCTGACGAACCCCCCTCACAAAGGATGGTAGGCGGAACGACCCGCGGTCGTTAATATGAGATTCGCGGTTGGCCACGCGCGGCCGCGATAGAAAGGTTGGACAATGGCCAAGATAACCAGGTCTTCCGGCGACGGCGTTTTCGCCGTGCTGCCTTTGCGCGACATTGTCGTGTTCCCGCATATGATCGTTCCGCTCTTCGTAGGGCGGGAGAAGTCGATCAAGGCGCTGGAAGAGGTGATGGGTCAGGAGAAGCAGATCCTGCTCGCCACCCAGATGAATGCCGCCGATGACGATCCCGAGCCCGGCGCCATCTATGACGTCGGTACGCTCGCGAACGTGCTGCAACTGCTGAAGCTGCCGGACGGCACCGTCAAGGTGCTGGTCGAAGGCGCTTCGCGTGCCAGGATCGCGTCGTTCACCGACCGCATCGACTTCCACGAGGCGCGCGCCACGGTGCTGGCCGAGCCGGAAGAGGAAGAGGTCGAGATCGAGGCGCTGGCGCGCTCGGTGGTTTCCGACTTCGAGAATTACGTCAAGCTGAACAAGAAGATCTCGCCCGAGGTGGTGGGTGCCGCCAGCCAGATCGACGACTATTCCAAGCTCGCCGATACGGTTGCCTCGCATCTCGCCATCAAGATCCCCGAGAAGCAGGAGATGCTCGGCACGCTTTCCGTCAAGGAGCGGCTCGAGAAGGCCATGGGCTTCATGGAAGCCGAAATCTCCGTGTTGCAGGTGGAAAAGCGCATCCGCTCGCGCGTCAAGCGCCAGATGGAGAAGACCCAGCGCGAGTACTACCTCAACGAGCAGATGAAGGCGATCCAGAAGGAGCTGGGCGAGGGCGAGGACGGCCGCGACGAGGCCGCCGAGATCGAGGCGCGCATCAAGAAGACGAAGCTCTCCAAGGAGGCCCGCGAGAAGGCGGAAGCCGAGCTGAAGAAGCTGCGTTCGATGTCGCCGATGTCGGCCGAGGCCACCGTGGTCCGCAACTATCTCGACTGGCTGCTGTCGATCCCGTGGGGCCGCAACTCCAAGGTCAAGCAGGACCTCAACTACGCCCAGGAAGTGCTCGATACCGATCATTTCGGCCTCGACAAGGTCAAGGAGCGCATCGTCGAGTACCTGGCCGTGCAGAGCCGGCAGAAGAAGCTGAAGGGCCCGATCCTGTGCCTCGTCGGTCCTCCCGGCGTGGGCAAGACCTCGCTCGGCAAGTCGATCGCCAAGGCCACGGGCCGCGAGTTCGTGCGCATGGCGCTGGGCGGCGTGCGCGACGAGGCCGAGATCCGCGGTCACCGGCGCACCTATATCGGCTCGATGCCCGGCAAGGTCATCCAGTCGATGAAGAAGGCCAAGAAGTCCAATCCGCTCTTCCTGCTCGACGAGATCGACAAGATGGGCCAGGACTTCCGCGGCGATCCTTCGTCGGCGCTGCTCGAAGTGCTCGATCCGGAGCAGAACGCGACCTTCATGGATCACTACCTCGAGGTCGAGTACGACCTGTCGAGCGTGATGTTCGTGACGACGGCGAATACGCTGAACATCCCTGCGCCGCTGATGGACCGCATGGAGATCATCCGCATCGCCGGGTACACGGAGGACGAGAAGGTCGAGATCGCCAAGCGGCACCTGCTGCCCAAGGTGGTACGCGACCACGCGCTCCAGCCGAAGGAGTTCTCGGTCACCGATGACGCCATCCGCGCCATCATCCAGACCTACACCCGCGAAGCGGGCGTGCGCAGCCTGGAACGCGAGCTGATGAAGCTCGGCCGCAAGGCGGTGACGGAGATCCTGAAGACGAAGAAGAAGTCGGTGAAGATCACCAAGGATAATCTCGACGATTACCTGGGTGTGCAGCGCTTCCGCTTCGGCATGGCTGAAACCGACGATCAGGTCGGCGTGGTCACGGGCCTCGCCTGGACCGAGGTCGGCGGCGAACTGCTGACGATCGAGGGCGTCATGATGCCCGGCAAGGGCCGCATGACGGTCACCGGCAACCTGAAGGACGTGATGAAGGAATCGATCTCTGCGGCGGCGTCCTACGTCCGCTCGCGCGCCATCGATTTCGGCATCGAGCCGCCGCTGTTCGACAAGCGCGACATCCACGTGCACGTGCCCGAGGGTGCCACGCCGAAGGACGGTCCGTCGGCCGGCGTCGCCATGGCCACCGCGATCGTCTCGGTGCTGACCGGCATCCCCGTGAAGGCCGATGTCGCCATGACCGGCGAGATCACGCTCAGAGGCAGGGTCCTGCCCATCGGCGGCCTGAAGGAGAAGCTGCTTGCCGCGCTGCGCGGCGGCATCAAGAAGGTGCTGATCCCGGAAGACAATGCCAAGGATCTGGCGGAGATTCCGGACAACGTGAAGAACAACATGGAGATTGTTCCCGTTGCGCGGATCGGCGAGGTGCTTCGCCATGCGCTGGTCACGATGCCGGAGCCCATCGAGTGGGTCGAGCCGGTCGATGCCAGGCCGACGCCGGCGGAAGCGGGCGACGACGCCGGAGCCACCTTCGCGCACTGATTGCGCTTCATAGTGCGCCGCACAATCGAAAAGCCGGGCTTTGCCCGGCTTTTCCTTTGGAAAAAGCCCGGATTTCCGGGCTTTTTTCGCATTTTGCGGCTTGGTTGCAGCGCAGCTTCTTTCTAAAGTCCGTTGCCAGCCGGATGAGTCGATAGTTCCGGTTTTCTCATGGAAGGAATTTTTGATGAACAAGAACGAACTGGTGTCCGCCGTTGCCGAGCAGGCCGGTCTGGAGAAGGGGAAGGCGCAGTCGGCGGTCGATGCGGTGTTCGCCGTGATCACCGGCGAGTTGAAGAACGGTGGCGACGTCCGCCTCGTCGGGTTCGGAAACTTTTCCGTCTCGAAGCGCGCGGCTTCGACGGGCCGCAACCCGCAAACCGGTGCCGAGGTCAAGATCCCGGCCCGCACCGTCCCGAAGTTCTCGGCCGGCAAGGGCCTGAAGGACGCGGTCAACTAAGCCTGTCAGCGCAAGGCGCGCGTCTCGCGCTTCCACGGGAGCGGGAACGGACGCGCGATTTGCCTGTCTCTCCATGAGCGCCGGCGCGGATCAGGGGCCGCACCGGTACGGCGCAGGCATATTTCGCATCACCGTCGCGGCATCGCTTCGGAAGGGCGAAATGGAGGCGGCGCGCCGGTCTTGCGGAAGTAGCTACGCTTCGCAGCGGTCCTGCAAAAGGAAAAGCCGGGTTTTGCCCGGCTTTTCTTTTGCAGATGTTCCGCAGTCCGCCCTTTTCGGGCCATGCGCCTGTCCAGCCGATCGATCCGGCCCCTTTTGGGGGGTCATGGAGTGAAGATCGCCCGGCGCTCCGAAGCTTTTATGACGGGGCTTTTCCGCCGTTCTTCTTGCAGTCGGCGCGGAATTTCTCGCGAGCCTTTCCATGAAGGCCCTTGGCGTCGGCCAGCGACGAGCATTGCTTGGAAATCGCGGTCTTCTCCGGCGACATCGCCGCTTTCGGCTTCTTCGTGGTTGCCGGCGCCATGGTTGATGTGGCCGCCGGAGCGCTGGTCGTCGTGCTGGTGGAAGCGGCGTATGCCCCGCCGGTGACGAAGCCGACGACAGCGATCGAGGCTAGAATGCTTGCAATCCTCATTGCGAACTCCCTCATTGCGAACTCTGTTGAGAAATCCCGGCCCGGGTCGAAGCTAGCACCGGGCTGAAAACGCGCCAGTCCGCCGCGGCCCCGCAAAGTCAGCAAATTTTCGTTACCGGATGTCGCTGGTGCCGTGGTCGAGCGCTATTGCGCCTGTGGCTGGGGAGTGGCTGCGGGCTGGTGTTGGACCTGCTGCTGGTGCTTCAGCTTGCGGGCGGCCATCTGCTTCTTGTGCAGTTCATGCCCGGCAATGCAGCCGCCCATTGCTCCCAGAACGCCGTGGTGGCCCGCATAATGGCCGGCCACGCCGCCGGCGACGGCGCCAGAAATGTACCCAACCGCGCCGGCCTCAGAGGCGGGCAAGGCAAATGCCGAAACGAGCGCTCCGGCCATCAACAGCTTCTTCATGGATCGACCCCGATGAGAGTTGAGCCGATAATCGATCCTGGCGAGTTTGGCGCGATTGCGGCCTGAGCGGCCGCTCCCGGGAACGTGATCGAAGGCCAGCGGAAAATGCTGCCGCGGTGCCGCGCGCCGTGCCCGAGAACCAACGATGAGTTCCGTGGGGCAAAAAGAGCCGAAAAGACCTAGATGGGAAAGAAATGGCGCGAGTGACGGGGCTCGAACCCGCGACCTCCGGCGTGACAGGCCGGCACTCTAACCGACTGAGCTACACCCGCGCTTTGACGAACACGTGTCAGCCGTGTGCGTCGTTGCGGGGCTGGATAAGGGGTTCGCCGCAGGGTGTCAAGCGGGCCGGAGCCGCATAATTGCAAACCAGCAAAGGTTTTTTTCGGCGGCGCCGGACAGCGGGGTGCGCGGCGGCACGGCGGCGTCATTTGGCCTTGCGAAGCCGCGCTGAACTGCTTAAAGCTCCGCGCCGTGCGGGCGATTAGCTCAGTTGGTAGAGCGCTTCGTTTACACCGAAGATGTCGGCGGTTCGAGTCCGTCATCGCCCACCAATAGCCTTGGAACTCCGCCCGGAGCATCGGAACATGCTTCATGGAGTGAGGGTCGCGGCCTGCCAGGCAAATCTTCTCCGGGGAGGAAGTCCATGAAAACGGTTTCGATCGCGAAGTCCCACGGCGGCCAGCAGGGGGTGTATTCCCATGCTTCCGATATATGCGCCGCAGAGATGACCTTCGCCGTCTTCGTGCCGCCGCAGGCGCAGCAGGGGCCGCGCCCGGTGCTGTGGTATCTGTCGGGCCTCACCTGCACTCATCAGAACGTCATGGACAAGGGCGAGTACCGGCGCCTGGCTGCCGAACTCGGCCTGATCGTGGTGTGCCCGGACACCAGCCCGCGCGGCGAGGATGTGCCGGACGAAAAGGACAATTGGCAGTTCGGCTGCGGTGCCGGCTTCTATCTCGACGCCACGCAGGCCCCTTACGCCCGCAACTACCGCATGTATTCCTATATCACGCAGGAACTGCCGGCGCTGATCGCCCGCGAATTCCCGGCCGACATGAGCCGGCAGGGCATATTCGGCCATTCCATGGGTGGCCACGGCGCGCTGACCATCGCGCTCAGGAACCCGGAGCGCTTCAGGAGCTGTTCCGCCTTCGCGCCGATCGTGCATCCGATGACCGCCGGGTGGTCGAAGCCGGCCTTCGAGAAATATCTCGGCCCGGACGAGGCCGCATGGCGCGCCTATGACGCGGTCGCCCTCATCGAGGACGGCAAGCGGTTTCCGGAATTGCTCGTCGACCAGGGCACCAAGGACGGTTTCCTCGAGGAAGGGCTGCGCCCGTGGCTGCTGGAGGAAGCGTGCGGCAAGGCGGGCATTCCGCTCGACCTGCGCATGCAGGAGGGTTACGACCACTCCTATTTCTTCATCTCGACCTTCATGGACGACCATCTCGCATGGCACGCCCGGCGGCTGAACGGCTGACCGGAACTTCGGCCTAACGGGACTGTAGTCTGCACCCTTTGCCCGGTCGGCGGCCGTTCAGAGATATTTCCCGATTTTCCTGCCGACGGCGAGGAAGCGCAGCGGATTGAGCGCCTCGCCGTTGTGGCGGATCTCGTAGTGGAGATGCGGCCCGGTCGAGCGGCCGCTGCTGCCAGTCCGGCCGATCACGTCGCCGGCCTCGAGCTTCTGTCCGACCGAAACCAGTATATTGCTCAGATGCCCGTAGCGGGTGGTGAAGCCTTGCCCGTGGTCGACTTCCACCATGCGCCCGTAGCCGCCGTTCCAACCGGCCTTGACCACGACGCCCGCCGCCGTGACCCTTGCCGGCATGCCGACGGGAGCGCGGAAATCCATTCCCGAATGCAGGGCGGCCGTGCCGAGCAGCGGATCCGTGCGCACGCCGAACGGGCTGGTGACGGCATGGCCCGGCGCCGGGTTGACGAGCGGCAGCCGCCGCGCCTCCTGCTTCAGGCCGTCGAGCGCGTCGAGCGCTTCGTCAAGCTCCTTCACCTTGGTGTCGAACATGGCCGATGGATCGATCGGCACCAGAGGCCCGCCGACATCGGTTTCTTCCGCTTTGCCGAAATTGGCATCGACCGGCAGGCCGGCCGCCTGCAGCGTTTCCTTGATGGCGTCGGCATTCTCATATGCGGTATCGGCCAGCCGGGTCAGGCGCTCGATCTGGTCGGTCTCGATGGTGCGCAGCGAGCGGTTGATGGAGGCGAACAGCTTGTCGGCGCGGTCGGCCGAGGCTTCGTCTGCCGCGGTCCCGCCGCGCGTGGACCAGAAGGAGAAGGGCTTGGCGCTGCCGGCCGCAAGGCCGGCGAGCTGCGGGGCGGCGATGCTTCCCGTGGTCAGTTCCGCGCTCGTGTCGGGCTTGCCCGCCGGCTCGGACGCGGGATCGGCCGGGATTGCGCCGACCTCGCTTTCGGCCCGCTCCAGCAGCGGCCCGAGCCGTCCGTGCCTTTCGCTGAGCTTGGTCTGCCGGTCCAGCAATTCGCTGACCTTCGTTTCCATGACCTGCTGGTCGAGAAGCTGGCGGCTGGTGATGCGGTCGACCTGCGCGCGCAGGGCCGAGATCCGGTCCTCATAGGCCTGCTGGATGCGGGTCTGCCTGGCGCTAGCCGCGCCGATCAGGTCGTCGCGGAAGACCAGATAGGAGGTCGCCAGAAGATAGCCGACCGCCACGGCGGCGAGGGCGGAACCGGCAGCGGCCGCGACCCAGGGGCGTACGGTGAAATGCCGGATTTCGTCGCCGCGGGCGATGATGACGGTGTGGGGTTCCTTGCGCTTGCCGAAGACCGCGGACTGTCCGGATGCGTTCACGGGACGAAGCTTTCGTTTGCACTATCGACGACCGCCCGATTACAACCTGTTAAGGTTAACAAAGCTTTTCGGGTTGCAGGCGGCGCGCGCGCAAACGTCGGAAAAAAGGGACTTTTCCGGGTCAGAGAGTCTTGGCGGCCTCGAGCACGGCTTCCGCGTGCCCCTTGACCTTCACCTTGCGCCAGATGCGGGCGATGCGTCCGTCCGGCCCGATCAGGAAGGTGGCGCGCTCGACGCCCATATAGGTGCGGCCGTAAAGCTTCTTTTCGACCCAGAGCCCGTAGGCTTCGATGACCTTGCGCTCCTCGTCAGCGACAAGATCGACGCCGAGCGCGTGCTTGGCCTTGAATTTGTCATGTTTTCGGGTGCTGTCGGGAGAGAGGCCGATGACGACGGTGCCGGCCTTCTTGAAATCGGGCAAGAGCCGGCTGAAGTCGATCGCCTCCGCGGTGCAGCCGGGCGTATCGTCCGCCGGATAGAAGTAGAGGACCACCGGTTTGCCTTTCAGGCCGGAGAGGCGGACTGAACCGCCTCCGTCCCGCGGAAGGTCGAAATCGGGCGCCGGATCGCCCAGGTCGAGATCAGCCATGTGCCGTGTCCTGTTTGAGGTTACGCGCGGGAAGGCACCGTTATAAGGTCGGATGGGGATTCGTCCACAGCCCGACCGGCGAAGCGGCAGGCAATACCGGACAGGCAACACCCGATAGGGCAACACGGAAGATTAGTTGGTCAAGGAACCGGCGCGGCACGAAAAGATCAGGTTCAGGCGCGAGGAGATCGTCGATCTTGGTGCCATGCCTTCCGCCTGCGCGGTGCCGCCGCTCGGCAAGGCCGCCTTCCGTCGTCGGGCGCGTCTGCTCGGCCGGCTGGCGCTCGGCGCGGGCGCGCTGGTGCTGTTGCTGGCGGCCTGCGTCTACCTCATCGGCGTTTCCGGGATCGGATCGGAGCGGCTTCGCGCCGAAGCCGAGCACGCGATCGAGCAGATGGCCGGCTTCGATGTCAAGGTCGCGCTCGGCCCCGCCCGCCTGACGCTGGACGGATCGAGTTTCCTCGCTCTCGAAGTCCGCGATGTCCGGCTGGTGACGTCGGCCGACAAGCCGATGGCGGAGGCGGGGGCGGTTCGTTTCGGCGTCCGGCTCGTGCCGCTTCTGTCCGGCCAGGTCCGCCTGACCAGCGCGCGCATATCGGACGGGCGTTTCTTTGCCGATGGGATGCCCTCGAAGGGGGGCGATTGGGCGCAGGACCTGCGCAACGCCGACGGGCTGATCGATCCCGACAAGGTGTTGGCCGCCGTGTTCACGGGCGTGCGCGGGGCGCTGGACGCCGTGCGGCTGGATTCGCTGCGCGAGATGCGCCTGCAAAGGGTCGCTTTCCTGCTGCCGGGAGACGCCGCCGTCAAACGCATCGACATCGAGCAGGCGACCATCTCGCAAAGCGGGCGCGACCGCATCGAATTTTCCACCGACGCCGCACTGGACGGCCGCACGATCACCATCGATGCCGCTGCGGCGCGCGATCCGCAAAGCCGGCGCGTGACCCAGCTCAACGCCGAGCTGCAGGCGGACGCGGCGGATGATTCCGGCAAGGCTGACGACAGCCGGCTCGGCGCCCTGTCGCTGCGACTGTCCGGTTCCGAAGGGCAGGGCGATGCGGCGACGAAACTCACCGTCAGTGCGGCGGCGACTGGCTCGGCGATCGATCTCGGGCCGCGCGAAGGGCTCATGGAAGCCGATGTCGGGCTGGACGCGACGCTGGAAAGCGGCGCCGGCAAGATCTCCGTCGACCGCCTCCGCGTGACCAGCGGCCGCTCGACCTTCGATTTCGAAGGCTCCGTCGGGCCGAAGCCGCGCGAGGGCGCGGCCGGCGAGGAGCCGTCCTACCGCTACGATCTGGTCAGCAACGGCTCCACGCTGGCGCCGGTCGAATCGCCGGAGCCCGCGCTGAACCTCATCGCCCGCGTGGCCGGCACGTTCGGCACGGTCAGCCACAAGCTGCGGGCCGACACCATCGCCGTGAACACCGGCAACGACGGCGGCGTCCTGGGCACGGCTCAACTGGAGTTCGCCGGCAGCGGTTCGCCGGGCATCTCGCTGGCCCTGAACGTGCACGACATGCCGGTTTCGCATGTGAAGCAGCTTTGGCCCTGGTTCTCGGCCCATGGCGCGCGCAAATGGGTGCTGGAAAACGTGTTCGGCGGACAGGTCTCCGAGGCGGAACTGCAGTTCCAGGTGGCGCCCGGCCGCCTCGGCAACGGCGTGCCGCTCGACGAGCGCGAGGTGTTCGGCCGGTTCGATCTGGCCGGCGCGCGTTTCGACACCGCGGGCCGCATACCGCCGGTGCGCGACGCGATCGGCGCGGTGGAATTCCACGGCAACGATGTCGATATCTCGCTGAAATCCGGCACGGTCTTCATGCCGAGCGGCCGCACGGTGGCGGCTAGCAACGGCACGTTGAAGGTGCAGAACGCCAACGTCCCGCCGGTGATCGGCGCGCTCGACATCGACGTTGCCGGCGAGGCGCCGGCGATCGCCGAACTCGCCTCCTACGAGCCGATCAACGCCATGCGCCATGTCGGCATGCAGCCGGAGGAACTGACCGGCACGGTGACCGGCAACGTCAAGGCCGACATCCCCCTGCAGTCGGGAGTGGACAGCGACAAGCTCGGCTGGCTGGTGGCGCTGGACTACAAGGGGCTGTCGCTGGCCAAGCCGGTGGACGGCCAGATCGTCACCGAGGCGGACGGCTCCATAACCGTCGATCCTGAAAAGGCGGTGATCGGCGCCCATGCCCGCCTCAACGGCATTCCGGCGGAAGTCGACCTGGTCGAGCCGCTCGAAGCCGACGGCCCGCCCCGCAGCCGCAAGGTGGCGCTGGTCATCGACGACAGGACGCGCGAAGCCTTCATGCCCGGTCTGTCGGCGCTCGTTTCGGGCACCGTGAAGGTAGCGCTCGACAAGCAGGAGGACGGCACCCAGAAGGTGACCGCCGACCTCACCGGCACGAAGCTGACCATTCCGTGGGCCGGCTGGACCAAGGGGGCCGGCGTGCCGGCCAACATGTCCTTCAGCATGGTCAAATCCGGCGCCACGACCACGCTTTCCGAATTCGACCTGTCCGGCAAGAGTTTTTCCATCGACGGCAATGTGGTGCTTTCGGGCGCGGCTCTCCAGTCGGCCTCCCTGAGCAGGGTCCAGTTGAACCGCGGCGACGACGTCGCCGTCTCGGTGAAGCGGTCCGGAAAGTCATACGCCGTCAGGATCAGCGGCAACGCCCTCGATGCCCGCTCGCTCATCAAGCAGTTCATGTCGGACGCAGACACCGCCACCAAGGAAACCGGCGGCGGCGGCATATCCGTCAGCGCCGACGTCAAGAGGCTGACCGGCTTCCATGGCGAGCAGCTTTCCGGCCTGTCGCTGGACTACAGCGCCAACGGCTCGAAGCCCGACGGCCTGACGGCCAGCGCGACGGCGAGTTCAGGCGGTGCGATCACCGTTTCGAACCGGGCGGAAAGCGGGAACCGCACGTTGCGCATGAAGTCGGCCGACGCCGGCGCCATCCTTCGCTTTCTGGACCTCTACGAGCACATGCAGGGCGGCGGCATCGCTCTGGCCTTGGCCGGCAGCGGCTCGGGGCCGTTGCGCGGCAGCGTGGACGCGCGCGACTTCATGATCGTGAACGAGCCGAAGCTCGCCTCCATCGTCTCCACCGCGCCGGCCGGCGACGACCGCAGCCTTAATCAGGCGGTGAAGGGCAATATCGACACGGCCAAGGTGCAGTTCGAGCGCGGCTATGCCGAAATCGAGAAGGGCGGCGGCTATCTGAAGCTCGCCCAGGGCGTGCTGCGTGGCCCGCTCATCGGCACCACCTTCCAGGGCACGCTATACGACCAGAACGACAACATGGACATCACCGGCACCTTCATGCCGGCCTATGGCCTCAACCGCATCTTCGGCGAATTGCCGATCGTCGGGGCGCTGCTGGGCAACGGCCGCGACGGTGGGCTGATCGGCGTCACCTACCGGCTGAAAGGCGACGCCAACAAGCCCGACCTGCACATCAACCCGCTGTCGGCGATCGCGCCGGGCATCTTCCGCTCGATCTTCGAGTACAGGTGAGGGGGCACTTCGGCGGGAAGCGATCGATGTCAGCCTATGTATATATCCTGGCATCCAAGAAGGACGGAACGCTCCATACCGGGGTTTACAGCCGATCTTGGGAGACGGGGGTTCGAACACAAACAAGAGTTGTACGGCGCAATGGGGTGGTAGGCCGCAGGACAAGCGTCATCCCCGCCAAGCACGAGCGATAGCGATGTGCGCGAGCCGGGATCCATTCCGTGACTTTGCGGGCGTTCCGGAATGGATCCCGGCTCTTCCTCGCTTTGCTTCGCTCGGCCGGGATGGCGTTGGTCTATTGACGGCCAGCCCTCAGGCAGGCCGCACCAGGATGTGTTTTTTCTTGCCCAGAGAAAGCTTTACCGCGTTTTCCGGACTCAGGTCCTGAAGCGTGACCATGCGCCGCTCGTCCGTCACCGGCTCGTCGTTGAGGCGCACCGCGCCGCCTTGCACATGCCGGCGCGCCTCGCCGTTGGAGCCGGCGAGCCCGGCCTTCACGAACAGGGCAAGCAGGCCGATCCCTGCCTCCAACTCGCCGCGGGCGATCTCGACGCTCGGCAGCGTGTCGGCGGTCACGCCCTGCTCGAAGGTCTGGCGCGCCGTTTCCGCCGCCTGTTCCGCAGCTTCGCGACCGTGCAGCATCGCGGTCACTTCCGTCGCCAGCACCTTCTTGGCCTCGTTGATCTCGGCCCCGCCCAGCGCCGCCAGCTTGGCGATCTCGGCGAGCGGCAGGGTGGTGTAGAGCTTTAGGAAGCGGCCGACGTCGGCGTCCTCGGTGTTGCGCCAGTACTGCCAGAAATCATAGGGGCTCAGCAGGTCCGGGTTGAGCCAGACCGCGCCGCTCAGCGACTTGCCCATCTTCGCGCCCGAGGCGGTGGTGAGCAGCGGCGTCGTCAGCGCATAGAGCTGCGGCGTGCCCAGCCGGTGGCCGAGGTCGATGCCGTTGACGATGTTGCCCCACTGGTCGGAGCCGCCCATCTGCAGCCGCACGCCGTAGCGCCTGTTCAGCTCCACGAAGTCGTAGGCCTGCAGGATCATGTAGTTGAATTCCAGGAAGGAGAGCGACTGGTCGCGGTCCAGCCTCAGCTTCACGGAATCGAACGAAAGCATGCGGTTGACCGAAAAATGCTGGCCCACGTCGCGCAGGAATTCGAGATAGTTGAGCGGCAGGAGCCATTCGGCGTTGTTGGCCATCAGCGCGTCGCGCGGGCCGTCGCCGAAGGTCAGATAGTTGGAAAACACCCGCTTGATGCCGTCTATGTTCGACTGGATGGTCTCGGGCGTCATCAGCTTGCGCGCCTCGTCCTTGAAGGACGGGTCGCCGACCATGCCGGTGCCGCCGCCCATCAGCGCGACCGGACGATGCCCGGTCTGCTGCATCCAGTAGAGCATCATGATCTGGATCAGCCCGCCGGCATGAAGGCTGGAGGCCGTCGGGTCGAAGCCGATATAGGCCGTCACCACCTCCTTGGCGAACAGGTCGTCGAGGCCGCTTTCATCCGAAATCTGATGGATGAAGCCGCGCTCGCTCATGATGCGCAGGAAGTCGGACTTGAAGGCGGACATCATTCTTTTCCCGAAGAGCGCCGGCAATCACGCCGGCATGGCAAGTGTGATGCCGCGCGTTTAGCATCTGCGGGCGAGGAATCACAAGGACGGCGAACCGGATGGGCATGATCTGCGCGATCGGGCTGATGAGCGGCACTTCCATGGACGGCATCGACCTGGCCATGCTGCGCACGGACGGCGAGGGCCGTGTCGAGCGCGGGCCGGCATTCTTCGTGCCCTACGAGGCGGATTTCCGCCGCCGCATCGAAATGGGTCTCGAAACGGCCAAGCGCATAGAACGGCGCGACGAGCGCCCCGGCGACCTCGCCGCGCTGGAGCATGACCTGACATTGCGCCATGCCGAGGCGGTCAAGGCCTTCCTGCAGGGAGCCGCGACCGGTTGGGGCAAGCCGGAGGTGGTCGGCTTCCACGGCCAGACGGTGCTGCATCGTCCGCAGATCGGCCTGACGGTCCAGCTTGGCGACGGGGCACTGCTCGCCTCGAACACCCGCCTGCCGGTCGTCTACGACATGCGCGCCAACGACATGGTCCATGGCGGGCAGGGCGCGCCGCTGGTGCCGGCCTATCACGCCGCGCTGGCGCGCGGCCTGCCGCAGCCCTACGCGCGGCGATATCCGGTCGTCTTCGTCAATATCGGCGGCATCTCCAACATCACCTATGTGCCGGAGGCGGGTGATCCGGTTGCTTTCGATACCGGGCCCGGCAATGCTCTGATCGATCAATGGGTGGCGCGCGAGGCCGGCATTCCCTATGATTCCGGCGGCGCGATCGCCAGCGAGGGCGGCATCGTGGCGCAGGTCGTCGCCCGCTATCTCGAAAAGCCGTTCTTCGAAAAGTCCGGCCCCAAATCTCTGGACCGCAACGATTTCACGCTGGCCGAGGCGCAAGGCATGGACCTCGCGGACGGCGCGCGCACGCTGGCAGCCGTATCGGCCGAGGCGATCCTGAAATCGGTCGAGCATCTGCCGGCGCCGCCGAAGCTGTGGATCGTCTGCGGCGGCGGGCGCAAGAACCCGCATATCGTGGCCGACCTGCGCGCGGGCGCGGCAAGGATGGGGGCGCAGGTCGCCCTGGCCGAGGACGTCGGCATGGACGGCGACGCCACCGAGGCGGAAGCCTGGGCGTATCTTGCGGTGCGCTCGCTGGCCGCCCGGCCGCTGACCTTCCCGACCACGACCGGCTGCGACGAAGCCGTCAGCGGCGGCGTGCTGGCAAAACCTTGATGCCCGGCGCCCGGCTGCTTGCCTCCTTCATGCCGGTGGCGTATTAGGCCGCACTTCTGGGGGAATGAAATCCAGCATCCTGTTCGGACCGTCCACGGACTTCCGACCACGGCCGCATCGCGGAACCCGACACGAAATGGCGACACCGTCTGAACCTCCACCGGCGACATCCATCGTCATTCCCTGCAAGAACGAGGCGGAGAACCTGCCCCTCTTGCTGGACGAGATCGCCGCCGCCATGCAGGGGCGTGACTTCGAGGTCATCGTCGTGGACGACGGTTCCACCGATGCGACGCCGGCCGTGCTGGCCGCGCAGGCTGCCGGCCGCCCGTTTCCGGTCCGGCACCTGAGGCACGAGAAATCCTGCGGGCAGAGCCTTGCCGTGCGTTCCGGCGCCTGGGCCGCGCGCGGCGACATCGTCGCCACCATCGACGGCGACGGCCAGAACGATCCGCAATACATCCCGGTCCTGATCGACGCGCTGGTCGCGGCCGGGCCGCGGACGGGTGCCGCGCAGGGCCAGCGCTTCAAGCGGCGGGACTCCAAGGCCAAGCAGCTTGCCTCGCGCTTCGCCAACTGGCTGCGAAACGCCATCCTGCACGACGAGACGCGCGACACCGGCTGCGGGCTGAAGGCCGTGCGCACCGACGTTCTGCGCAAGCTGCCTTTCTTCGACGGCACGCACCGTTTCGTGCCGGCGCTGGTCATCCAGGAAGGGTTCGCGGTCGTCCATTGCGACGTGCTCGACCGTTCGCGCCGCCACGGAAAATCCAACTACGGCATCTTCGACCGCGGCCTTCAGGGCGCGCTGGATCTCATCGGTGTGTGGTGGCTGCGGCGTCGGCGACGGCGCATGCCCAAGGTAGAGGAAATCAGGCATGGATAGTACGCTCCAGCATCTGATGGACTGGCTGCATCAGGTCTTCATCCAGCAATTCGACGGCTGGGTTCTGCTCGGCTTCGTGGCGCAGTTCTTCTTCACCATGCGCTTCGTCGTGCAATGGCTGGCGTCCGAGCGCGCCAAGCGCTCGGTGGTGCCCATCGCCTTCTGGTTCTTCTCGCTGTTCGGCGGCGGGCTGCTGCTGCTCTACGCCATCCAGCGGCGCGACCCGGTGTTCATCGCCGGGCAGGGGCTGGGCCTGCTCATCTATGTCCGCAACCTGTGGCTCATCGCCAACGAGCGCAGGGCCGCCATGGCCAAGGTGGACTGACGGTCGGCCCGTGATCGCTCGCGCTCGCCTCGCTACGCCCCTCTGGCCTGCCGGCCATCTCCCGCTTGAAGGGGGAGATCGGCAGCCTTGGCGCCGGCGCCCCTCTTGCGGCGCTGAAGTTTGGCGAAATCGGAGCGGTCTATCGATCTCCTCCCTTGAGGGGGAGATGGCCGGCAGGCCAGAGGGGGGCGCTGGCCATATTTCCAGCCCGGAGCATGGCGAGGGGCGATGAAGACGCGGTATCTCCTGCTTTTCCTGTTCAGCCTGCTGCTTTCGGCGTCGGGGCTGGCCAGCCTGCCGGTGGTCGATCGCGACGAGGCGCGCTTCGTGCAGTCCACCAAGCAGATGGCCGAAACCGGAAACTACATCGACATCCGCCTCCAGGAGCAGACCCGCTACAAGAAGCCCATCGGCATCTACTGGCTGCAATCCGCCGCCGTGACATTGAGCGGCAAGGGCGCCGAAGCGCCGATCTGGGTCTACCGGCTGGTTTCGGCGCTGGGCATCGCGCTTTCGGTGCTGGCGGTGGCCTGGACGGGCGCGCGCCTGTTCGGCGCGGATGCGGGCATGGCCGCGGGCCTGGTCGTCGCCGCCCTGTTCGCCACCGCGTTCGAGGGGCGCATCGCCAAGACGGACGCCATGCTGCTTGCCTGCTGCGTGGCCGCGCAGGGCGCGTTGGCGCAGATTTACGTCGCCGCCCGCCGCAAGGAGGCGTCGGCCGGCTGGCTGCCCTGGCTGTTCTGGGCGGCGCAGGGCGCCGGCATCCTGATAAAGGGGCCGATCACGCCGCTGCTCTCCGCCCTGACGGTGCTGACCCTGTTCGCCTTCGAACGCGACGGGCGCTGGCTGAAACGGCTGAAGGCCGGATGGGGCATCCTTCTCGTGGCGATCATCGTGCTGCCCTGGCTGGCGCTGATCACCTTCAAGAGCGGCGGCGCCTTCTGGCAGGAGGCGGTGGGCAAGGACATGCTGGGCAAGGTCGCCAGCGGCGAGGAATCGCACGGCCTGCCGCCGGGCTTCTACGTGCTCACCTATTCGCTGTTCATGTGGCCCTTCGGCCTGGCGGCGGTGGGGGCGGCGCTGACCGCGCTCAACCATGTGCGCGAGGACTACCGGCTGCGCTTCTGCCTGGCCTGGTACATCCCGTTCTGGCTGGTGTTCGAACTGATCCCGACCAAGCTGCCGCATTACGTGCTGCCGGCCTATCCGGCCGTCGCGCTGCTGATCGGCTGGCTGCTGGTGGCGCCGGCCGGAACGGCGCAGGAGCCGTTGAAGATCTGGCAGAAATGGCTCTGGTGGGCGACGGCCTTCGGCCTCGCCGTGGTGACGCTGGGGTTGGCCGCCGTCTCGATCGGCGCGCCGCTTTATCTCACGAAATCCTTCAATTTCTGGTCCATTCCCGCCGCCGTCGCCCTGCTTCTCGCCGGCTGGCTGGCTTTTCCGCGCGGAGGGCGGATGCCGCTCAACCGCATCGGCGCGGTAGCCGCCTCGGCGGGCATCGGCTATGCGCTGCTGTTCGGCGTCATCGCGCCGTCCTTGCAGCCGATCTGGCTGAGCCCGAGGATCGTGACGGCGATGCAGCTGTACAAGCCTTGCGAGAACTCGGTTCTGGCCGCATCCGGCTATCAGGAGCCGAGCCTGGTGTTCCTGGCCGG
Organism: Mesorhizobium sp. SP-1A; assembly: GCF_032460275.1. NCBI lineage: Bacteria > Pseudomonadati > Pseudomonadota > Alphaproteobacteria > Hyphomicrobiales > Phyllobacteriaceae > Mesorhizobium > Mesorhizobium sp. SP-1A. The sequence goes on from NZ_JAVXZD010000001.1 coordinate 1,106,848, forward strand.
CACCGATACGGTCCTGACCGATACACAGGGCGCCGGGAAGCATCTCCTGTCCGATCCGAACTGCGCCATGGCGCTGGCGCCAATCGCCGAGGAGGCGCAACTCACGCAGGAACTGGCGGCGCAGGGCAAGAAGGCGGTGCGCGTAACCGAGATCGACGGCATCAACTATTCGTCCGGGAAGACGATGTCGCTGGGGCTCTACCGTGCCTCCGGCCAGTGAAGCGGGGCGGTCTGCCCCGGCTTCCGCCGCAATGGCGCGCTCCCTTGGCAATCTGCGCGACACGCTGCGCATCCTGCGCCACCGCTTCGACCGCCGCCCGGCCTCCTACCCGAAATTGCCGTGGCTGGCATGGATCGCGATGGTCGCGGCGCTGACGGCCTTCGGCGCGTTCTTTCTCGATGATTTAGCGGGCCGGCAGGTACGGGATCTGCCGCAGATCATCGAAACGCTGGCGAATGTCTTCACCGTGCTGGGACTGGGGCAATGGTACCTGCTGCCGCCCCTGGCATGGCTGCTGGTGGCCAACCAGATCGACTGGCGCGGCCTTTCGCGCGAACGCCTGGCGGCCGCCTACAACAGGACCTGCCTGGCCTTTTTCATATTGGCCGCCGTCGGCCTGCCCGGATTGGCCGCCAATCTGGTGAAACTCGTCGTCGGACGGGCGCGCCCGCCGCTTTTCGCCGAGCTTGGCGCGTTTTCCTTCCATCCCTTCAGGGCGGGCTACATGTATGTGTCCTTCCCGTCGGGTCATGCGACCACGATGGGGTCGCTGGCGGCCGTGCTGATGCTGCTGTTCCCTCGCGCGAAATATGCGCTGCTGGCTCTGTGCGCCTGCATCGCCTCGACGCGCGTCTTCGTCGGCGCGCATTATCCCAGCGATACGATCGCCGGCTTCGGGCTCGGTTTCGGGCTGGCGCTGCTGGTTGCGCTGGTCTTTGCCCGGCTGGGCTTCCTGTTCCGGTCGGGTGCGGCCGGCCTGCCGGTGCTGCGCGAGACGTTATGGGCGCATCGGCCCGGCAAGGCCGTCTATTCCCGCGCGCCTGCTTCCGGCGCGAGGAACGGGACGCGATCGCTCAGCTAGTCGGCTGCGGTCCGTGGTCGCGCACCAGCCCGGCCATTTCGGCATCGTCCTGGCCGGATTGCGCCTCCAGCCCTTCGATCACGCCGGCACGGTCGGAGGCGGGCCGGTTCTGGCTGACCTTCCACTTGCCGTGGATTTCGGCGATCTCGATCTCCAGTCCGACGATGCCCTTGATCTGCGACTGGATGAACGCGGCCGGCGCGTCCGTCACCGCCCACGGCGCTTCGCGGCGGCTTTCGTGGAACGAGGTCAGGTCGTGAATCTGGTCGGCCAGCCAGTCGCCGTCCTCGATCACGCGCACCGTGCCGCGCACCTGCACCATGGCGTAGTTCCAGGTCGGCACGACCTTGCCGGTTTCACGCTTGGTCGCATACCAGGACGGCGTGATGTAGCTGTTGACGCCCTGGAACACGACCAGCACGGGCGCGGACGGGTTCTCGGCCAGCATGCGCCATTGCGGATTGGCCTTGGCCAGGTGGGCGCGCAGGCGCCCATGCGGGCCGACGCTTTCGTCCAGCAGGAAGGGCAGGGCGTTGGCGAACGGCTCGTCCGCCCGCGCCGACACCAGCAGGCCGAGCGGATGCGCCCGGATCAGCGCATGAAGAACCTCCCGGCGGGTTTCCTGGAAAAGAGGAGGTTCGTACATGGCGGCCGCTGCCTTATTTCAGCCGCTTCGGCCGTGGGTCGGACAGTTCGCCGGCCAGCCGCCGGTCGAGATAGTCCGCGCATTCTTCCAGCAGAAGCTCGGCGTCGTTGGCGAAGAAATGGTTGGCGCCGGGCAGGATCTTCTGGGTGATGGTTATGCCCTTCTGCGTGTGCAGCTTGTCCACCAGGCCCTGCACGTCCTTGGCCGGGGCCACCTTGTCGGCATCGCCATGGATGATGAGGCCGGACGACGGACACGGCGCCAGGAACGAGAAATCATAGGTGTTGGGCTGCGGCGCGATGGAGATGAAGCCCTCGATCTCCGGCCGGCGCATCAGCAATTGCATGCCGATCCACGAGCCGAAGGAATAGCCCGCCACCCAGCAGCTCTTGGAGTCCGGATGCAGCGACTGCACCCAGTCCAGCGCCGCTGCGGCGTCCGACAATTCGCCCGTGCCGTGGTCGAATTCGCCCTGGCTGCGGCCGATGCCGCGGAAATTGAAGCGCAGCGTGGTGAAGTTGCGCTTCTGGAACATGTAGAAGAGGTCGTAGACGATCTTGTTGTTCATCGTGCCCCCGAACTGCGGGTGCGGGTGCAGGATGAGGGCGATCGGCGCGCTCTTTTCCTTGGAGGGCTGGTAGCGTCCCTCAAGGCGTCCGGCCGGACCGGCGAAAATGACCTCTGGCATCAATAACTCCACTTGCGTACATTCTAACGGGCGCCGGTCGGAACAATCCTGCCGTCCGGGCTCCGGGCCTTGACGGCGGACGAACGGCTTCCTAGAAGGAAGCCAGTTTAGAATTGTTCAAAACTCGGTGGTAACGGCTCGCGCTTTTCCACCTGTGCCGCAAAACGCGTAGATAGGACGGCTCGCCTTGGAATTTCAAGGAAATAACGCGCCGTCCTCGCAAAGCGGCTCGTAAAGGGAACCGCCCGATCAAAATGGCCGTCGAACGCGCCTATCTCGACCACAATGCCAGCGCGCCGCTGCTCGAAGCGGCGCGTGCGGCGGTGGTCGCGGCGCTGGAGACGGCGGCCAACCCGTCCTCGGTTCACAGCGAAGGCCGCGCCGCGCGCCGGCTGGTCGAGGACGCGCGCCGCGACGTGGCCGCGCTGGTCAACGCCAAGGCCGCGCATGTGGTCTTCACCTCGGGCGCCACCGAAGCCGCATCCACCCTGCTGACGCCGGACTGGCGCATGGGCCGGGGCCCGCTGCGCATGGGCCGGCTCTATGTCTGCGAAGCCGACCATCCCTGCCTCCTGTCCGGCGGCCGCTTTGCGCCCGAACGGGTGACGCGGATCGGCGTGGACGGCGAGGGGCTGCTCAGGCTCGACCAACTGGAGGCAGCGCTGGCCGGGCACGACGGGGCCGACGGGCTGCCGCTGGTGGCGGTCCACGCCGCCAACAACGAGACCGGCGTGATCCAGCCGCTGGAGCGCATCGCCGGGATCGTCAGGGCGGCAGGCGGCGTTCTGGTGCTCGATGCGGTGCAGACGGCGGGGCGCATTCCGCTCGACATGTCAGTGCCTTGCGCCGATTATCTGATTCTCTCCTCGCACAAGATCGGCGGCCCGAAGGGCGCGGGCGCCATCGTCGCGGCCTCGGACCTGATGATGCCCGCGCCGTTGATTGCGGGCGGCGGTCAGGAGAAGGGCCATCGCGCCGGTACGGAGAATCTTCCCGCGATCGCCGGTTTCGGCGCTGCCGCGCGCGCGGCGCTGGCGGGACTGGCCGGCATGGAGGCCGTGCGGGCCCGGCGCGACGAGATCGAGGGCATCGTGCTTTCGCTGGTGCCCGACGCTGAAATCTTTGGACGCGGCGCGCTGCGTCTTGCCAATACGAGCTTCTTCGCTATTCCGGGGCTGAAGGCCGAGACGGCGCAGATCGCCTTCGATCTGGCCGGCGTGGCGCTGTCGGCCGGGTCGGCCTGCTCGTCCGGCAAGGTGGGGCCGAGCCATGTGCTGAAGGCCATGGGCCGCGGCGAGGGGCTTGGCGCGCTGCGCGTTTCGATCGGCGCGGCAACGGGCGCGAAGGAGATCGACCTGTTCAGGGCGGCGCTGGCGGGCATCGCCGCGCGCCGGACAGGCAGGGAGGAAGCCGCCTGAGGGCGGCGGATGCGGGCTTCGGCCTGGTAGAGCCGTGCGACTTTTCTGGCCGGTGCATTTGCGGCCCGGACGCACTATATGGGACTTACGCCGCCGAATAAGGCCTCTGGCCTGCGGTGCCATAGTTTGAAAACGGCCGGGCCTTGACCCCGGCATGGATGGAGAACGCTGATGCCTGCCGTGCAGGACACGATCGATCGGGTCCGTAAGATCGACGTTGACCAATATAAATATGGCTTCGAGACAGAGATCGAGACCGAAAAGGCGCCCAAGGGCCTTTCGGAGGACATCATCCGTTTCATCTCCGCCAAGAAGAACGAGCCGGACTGGATGCTGGAATGGCGCCTTGGCGCCTATCGCCGCTGGCTGACGCTGGAGGAGCCGACCTGGGCGCGCGTCGAGTATCCGAAGATCGATTTCAACGACATCTACTACTACGCCGCGCCGAAGAACCAGTCGGGGCCGAAGTCGCTGGCAGAGGTCGATCCCGAGCTGCTCAAGACCTATGAGAAGCTGGGCATCCCGCTGAAGGAGCAGGAAATCCTGGCCGGCGTGAAGAAGGCCGCCCCGGCCGAGGGCGACGACGCGCTCGAAGCCGACAGCGACAATGTCTACAAGTCCGGCCGGGTGGCGGTGGACGCCGTGTTCGATTCCGTCTCGGTCGTCACCACCTTCAAGGAAGAGCTGGCCAAGGCCGGCGTCATCTTCTGCTCGATCTCGGAAGCGATCCGCGAGCATCCGGAGCTGGTGAAGAAATATCTCGGCTCCGTCGTGCCCACGACCGACAATTTCTACGCTACGCTGAATTCGGCGGTGTTCACCGACGGCTCGTTCGTGTTCGTGCCGAAGGGCGTGCGCTGCCCGATGGAGCTTTCGACCTATTTCCGCATCAACGAGAAGAACACCGGCCAGTTCGAGCGCACGCTTATCATCGCCGAGGAGGGGGCTTACGTCTCCTATCTCGAGGGCTGCACCGCGCCGCAGCGCGACGAGAACCAGCTTCACGCCGCCGTGGTGGAGCTGATCGCGCTGGACGATGCCGAGATCAAATATTCGACCGTGCAGAACTGGTATCCGGGCGACGCCGAAGGCAAGGGCGGCATCTACAATTTCGTCACCAAGCGCGGCGACTGCCGCGGCCACCGCTCCAAGATTTCCTGGACGCAGGTGGAGACCGGCTCGGCCATCACCTGGAAATATCCGTCCTGCATCCTGCGCGGCGACGACAGTCAGGGCGAGTTCTATTCCATCGCGGTCTCGAACGGCTACCAGCAGGTCGACAGCGGCACCAAGATGATCCATCTCGGCAAGAACACCAGAAGCCGGATCATCTCCAAGGGCATCGCGGCCGGCTTCAGCCAGAACACCTATCGCGGCCAGGTCTCGGCGCACCGCAAGGCCACCAATGCGCGCAACTTCACCAATTGCGACTCGCTGCTGATCGGCGACCAGTGCGGCGCGCACACGGTGCCCTACATGGAAGCCAAGAACGCGACGGCGCAGTTCGAGCACGAGGCGACCACCTCGAAGATCTCGGAAGACCAGAAGTTCTACGTCATGCAGCGCGGCATTCCGGAAGAAGAGGCCATCGCGCTCATCGTCAACGGCTTCGTCAAGGACGTCATCCAGGAACTGCCGATGGAGTTCGCCGTGGAGGCGCAGAAGCTCATCGGCATCAGCCTCGAAGGCTCGGTCGGCTGACCCAACAATTTTCAGGAAGAACAAATGCTTGAGATCAGAAACCTGCACGCCAAGATCGCCGACGAGGGCACCGAGATCATCCGCGGCCTGAACCTCACCGTGAACAAGGGCGAGGTCGCCGCCATCATGGGCCCGAACGGCTCGGGCAAGTCGACGCTGTCCTACATCCTCGCCGGCCGCGAGGACTATGAGGTCACCGAGGGCGACATCCTGTTCAACGGCCAGTCCATCCTGGAATGGGACCCGGCCGAGCGCGCCGCCGCCGGCATCTTCCTCGCCTTCCAGTACCCGATGGAGATACCGGGCGTCGCCACCATGGAGTTCCTCAAGGTGGCCATGAACGCCCAGCGCAAGGCGCGCGGCGAGGAGCCGCTCAAGGTTTCGGAGTTCCTGAAACTGGTGAAGGACGACGCCGCCTCGCTTCAGATGGACATGAAGATGCTGAAGCGGCCGCTCAATGTCGGCTTCTCCGGCGGCGAGAAGAAGCGCGCTGAAATCCTCCAGATGAAGCTTCTGGAACCGAAGCTGTGCGTGATGGACGAGACCGATTCCGGCCTCGACATCGATGCGCTGAAGATCGTGTCGGACGGCGTCAACGCGCTGCGTTCGCCAGACCGCGCCATCGTCGTCATCACCCACTACCAGCGCCTGCTGGAGCACATCGTGCCGGACACCGTGCACGTGCTCTACAAGGGCCAGATCATCAAGTCCGGCGACAAGTCGCTGGCGCTCGATCTGGAAGCCAACGGCTATGCCGGTGTCATCGGCGAGGCCGCGTGAGGGAAAGTAGATGAACATGCAGATACAACCCGCGCGCACACCGGCCGAGACGGCGCTGATCGACGCCTTCGGCGAGCGCCTTGCGCTGCTGCCGGGTGACGGCGAGGTGATGCTGAAGCGCGACGCCGCCGTGGAGGCGCTGAAGGCCGGCCTGCCGACGCGGCACGTCGAGGCCTGGCACTACACCGATCTGCGCCGCCTGCTGGCGTCCGTGCCGGCCTTCGATGCCGCTGCCGACGCCAAGCCGGTCGCTCCGCTGATCGAGGGCTCCGCGGTGTTGCCGCTGCTCAACGGCGCCGCAGGCAAGCCGGCTGCAATCGAGGGCGTCACGGTCTCGTCCGTCTCCGAAAAGCTCGGTGACGGCACCTACGCTCCGGCGCTCGGCGCCCAGGACGGCGACGATGCCATCGGCGCGCTGAACAGCGCCTTCGTGGCCGATGGCTGGCTGATGGAGATCGCCGACGGCACCGTTCTGGAAAAGCCGGTCGAGCTGCAGAACGTCCAGGCCGGTGGACAGGTGCACACGCGGCTCGCCGTCAAGGCGGGCGCGGGCGTCACCGCCACCATCGTGGAGCGCCAGACCGGCACCGGCGCCGCGCTGGTTTCCTGCGTCGACAATGTGGTGGTGGGCGAGGGCTCGAACATCACCTGGCTGATCGTGCAGGAGCAGCCGGACACGGCGACCCATCTCGGCCAGTTCAACGCCTGGATCGGCAAGGGCGCGAAACTGACGGTGTTCGTCATGAACGCCGGCGGCAAGCTGGTGCGCCAGGAGGTCCGCGTCGCCACCAAGGGCGAGGGCTGCGACTTCCAGCTGCGCGGCATCAATCTGCTCGGCGGCGACACGCATACGGACGTCACCATGGTGCTCGACCATGCCGTGCCGCATACCGGCTCGCGCGAACTGGTGCGCAACGTCGTCACCGGCAAGGCCAGGGGCGTGTTCCAGGGCCGCATCAACGTGCACCAGCACGCGCAGAAGACCGACGCCAAGATGGCCTGCAACACGCTGCTTCTGTCGGACGACGGCGAGTTCTCGACCAAGCCGGAGCTCGAAATCTTCGCCGACGACGTGCAGTGCGGACACGGCGCCACCGTCACCGAGATCAACCGCAACCATCTGTTCTACCTGATGGCGCGCGGCGTCGACGAGAAGACGGCTCGCGGCATGCTGGTGCGCGCCTTCCTCGCCGAAGTCATCGAGGAACTGGAAGACGAGGCGCTGGTGGACGCGCTGGAAGAAAAGCTCGGCGCCTGGTTCGCGGCGCATGGGTGAGTGACACAGGCGATGCTTGCGCTATTCGAACCCCCCTCTGGCCTGCCGGTCCCGGCCCTCGGCTATTCTTCTACGTCTTCGCTGGTCGTCGGCGTTGCGGAAGATGGCGCGGCGGGGCCGCTTCCGATCTCCCCCCTTGAGGGGGAGATGGCCGGCAGGCCAGAGGGGGGTGCTTCGCGCAACCTCGTGGAGCTTTGAGTATGGACCAGAAAATCTCCACCGCTCCCTACGACGTCGAGGCGATCCGTCGCGATTTCCCGATCCTGTCGCGCGAGATCTACGGCAAGCCGCTGGTCTATCTCGACAACGGCGCTTCCGCGCAGAAGCCGCAGGCCGTGCTCGACGCCGTCCAGCACGCCTACGGCATGGAATATGCCAACGTCCATCGCGGCCTGCATTTCCTGTCCAACGCCGCGACCGACGCCTTCGAGAAGGCGCGCGAGACGGTGCGCCGCTTCCTGAACGCGCCTTCGACCGACACCATCGTCTTCACCTCCAACTCGACCGCCGCCATCAACACGGTGGCCTATGGCTGGGGCATGCCGAACATCGGCGCCGACGACGAGATCGTGCTCTCCATCATGGAGCACCATTCCAACATCGTGCCGTGGCATTTCATCCGCGAGCGGCAGGGCGCGAAGCTGGTCTGGGTGCCGGTGGACGATCTCGGCGCCTTCCATATCGAGGATTTCGAAAAGAGCCTGACGGACCGGACCAAGCTCGTCGCCATCACGCATATGTCCAACGCATTGGGCACGGTGACGCCGATCAAGGAAATCTGCCGCATCGCGCATGCGCGCGGCATCCCCGTGCTGGTGGACGGCAGCCAGAGCGCGGTCCACATGCCCATCGATGTGCAGGATCTCGACTGCGACTGGTTCGTCTTCACCGGCCACAAGGTCTACGGCCCGTCGGGCGTCGGCGTGCTCTACGGCAAGAAGGAACGGCTGGAGGCCATGCGCCCCTTCATGGGCGGCGGCGAGATGATCGAGGAGGTGACGCAGGATATCGTCACCTACAACGAGCCGCCGCACCGCTTCGAGGCGGGCACGCCGCCCATCGTCCAGGCGATCGGGCTGGGCGCGGCGCTGGAATACATGGAGAAGGTCGGCCGCGACCGCATCGCCGCGCACGAGGCCGACCTGAAGACCTACGCGCACGGGCGCCTGCGGGCGATCAATTCGCTGCGCATCTTCGGCGATGCGCCCGGCAAGGGGGCCATCGTGTCCTTCGAATTGCAGGGCATCCACGCGCATGACGTGTCGATGGTCATCGACCGGCAGGGCGTGGCGGTGCGCGCGGGCACGCATTGCGCCCAGCCGCTGTTGAAACGCTTCGGCGTGACCTCCACATGCAGGGCGTCGTTCGGCATGTACAATACGCGGGCCGAGGTGGACGCGCTGGCCGATGCGCTGGAAAAGGCGCGCAAATTCTTCGGGTGATGGTGATGGAAGACGCAAGCACGCAAGATGCCGCTCCGGCCGAGACGACCCCCGTCGCGACCGGTTCCGCCTCGGCCATTCCCGCCGACGATCTGGCCCGGATCACCGACGACATCGTTTCGGCCCTGAAGACGGTCTACGATCCGGAAATCCCGGCCGACATCTACGAACTCGGCCTCATCTACAAGATCGACATCGAGGACGATCGTACCGTCAGGATCGACATGACGCTAACCGCCCCCGGCTGCCCGGTGGCCGGCGAGATGCCGGGCTGGGTGGAGAACGCGGTCGGCGCGGTGGAAGGCGTTTCCGGGGTCGAGGTCAAGATGGTGTTCGACCCGCCATGGACGCCGGACCGCATGTCGGAAGAGGCGCAGGTAGCGGTAGGGTGGTACTGAACGCCGAAAACGGAAACGGGCGCCAAGCGGCGCCCGCTCCATGTTCTACAGGAACCGCTCAGGCCCTATTCGAGGATCTGGACGACCTCCCTGGTGTCGGGGTCGACAAGCACGGTCCGGCCGTCGATGACGACATATTCGTACTGCTTCGAAAGACCGGGCGCGTCGAGCGGGGTCACGGTGATGGTGTCGGGAACTTTTTCGCCAACAACCGCGCTGTAACCTTCGGGTATCGTAACCTCGGCAGGCGGATGCTTGACGACGTATTCCTTCACGACAACCTGTTCCTGAGGTTGCAATACCACGGTTTGCGCCAAGGCGGCGGTCGTGAAGCTTGCGGCGGCGAGAGTACCGGCCAGGATAAACTTGCGGATCATTTGAACAGCCTCCTTTGTTGGCGACGACGGTTAACCCGCGATGGGGAAGGCGGTTCCCGCAAAGTGATATGTGTTACGTTCGATCACATCGGCCGGCTTGCACCCGGTGGGGTTTCTCACCATCTTGTTGAAGAGCGCCGGCCGAGTCCGGCGCCAAGGAGAATGGAATGGGACGTTTCAGCGTCATTTCATTGACGGAGCGGGCCGCCGAGCGCGTTCGCGAGATCGTCGCGACGCGCGAGAACGCGCATGGCATCCGCCTCGGCGTGAAAAAGGGCGGCTGCGCCGGCATGGAATATACGGTCGACCTGGTCACGGAACCCAGCTTGAAGGACGACCATGTCGAGCGCGACGGCGCGCATGTTTATGTCGCGCCGGAAGCCGCGCTTTTCCTGCTCGGCACCGAGATGGATTTCGAGGTGACGACCCTGCGCACCGGCTTCACCTTCCGCAATCCCAACCAGTCCTCGGCTTGCGGCTGCGGCGAGTCCGTGGAACTGAAGCCCGCCGACCTCAAGGCCCTGGCCGAAGCGCGCGGTGCGGCCTGAGGGCTGTCACTCCACCCACATGCCCGTTCTCTTGTGCCAGTCGGCGATCGATTCCTGCGGGTAGAGGTCGAATGCCTTGTCGCCCGGCCTGATGTCCGGCTCGACCCAGTTGGCCTTGTATTTCAGCATCAGATGCGTCCGTTCCTTCGGCACCGGCAGGTCGGTATCGACCGCTGAGGCGAAGGGATGCACCAGTTCGGGCCATGTCGGGTCATATAGCCACAAGGCCGATCCGCATTGCGTGCAGAAATTGCGCTCGCCGGTCGAGATTTCGCAGGCCGGGCGCTCGTCGTCCTGGATTTCCGCCCGATAGACGCCGAGCTTGTCCTTTCCGGCGATTTCCAGCGTCGCCGAATCCGCGCCCAGATTGATGGCGTATCCGCCGCCGCCCTGCTGCTTGCGGCAGATGGAGCAATAGCAGAGCTGGTAGGGAACGGGCGTATGGCTCTCCACGCTGAAGCGCACGGCGCCGCAGCGGCAGGAGCCTTTCAGCAGAAGCGGCATCTTTCAGACCTCCGAGGTTGCTGGAGCATTGGAAGGCAATATGGTTGCATGGAATCCTGCGGCAACCACCGGAACCCGCCCGCCATGGACAATGAACGCATCGAGGAGCTTTTTGAAGGGCTTGGCCCGGTCACGATCCGGCGCCTGTTCGGCGGCAAGGGCATTTACCATCGTGGCGTGATCGTCGCCATCGTGCTGCGCGGCGAACTGATGCTGAAGGGCGACGACGAGACCGGCCCCGAATACGAGGCGGCCGGCGGCAGCCGCTGGACCTATGTCGGCAAGCGGCACGGCAAGACCGTCGCCATGCCCTACTGGACCGTGCCCGACGGCGCTCTGGATGATCCCGACGAGATGACGTTCTGGGCGCGCAAGGCCTACGAGGCCGGCGTGAGGAGCGAGAAGTAGGGTATTCAAACTGGCGAGCTATTGCCCGGCCGAATTTTTATCGGCCCACACCAATGATCAGTCAGACCAACGGATTTTGCATCCCTTGAGGTGGCGGGTATCAGCCGCGTAGTTGAGCTGGGCTTTAACACGGGCATTGTCCACAAACGGCTTGATCGCAGTAATCAATGCATCAGCTACAGGAATCGAAAAATCCGGTTTAGGAATACTGAGATTGTAGCCACTAGGATATCGTAGATCAAAGTCTGAATTCATCTCAGAGAGTTGATTGCATAGCGCCCTCAACATAGGGACTTGCGGGATCGGCACTCTGTCACATTCGTCTAAAATGTGAGAAAGGTTATGCCTCAGAGCTTTTCTCCCCAATTCACTTTTTCGCGTCCCATGAGCGACCAGAAAGGATTTTAAAAAAAGCTCTAACGAGTGTGTCAGCAAGAATGACTCGGCATGCCGATGGCGCAAATTCGATAACTGGGATAAAGCTTTAAACGCAGAAAGATAGTCGCTCCCGCGATCAAACAAGTCGCCAGAAAATAAGCCAAGCGGCTGTGGCATTTCCCACAGGGATTGGTTTATTTGGGTTAGTTGGACCAAGAATTCCCCGGAGGTATCGAAGCTACAGCGCCCTGGCGATCTTCGCCGCCAGGCGGGCGTTGTTCTCGACCAGCGCGATGTTGGTCTTCAGGCTGCGGCCGCCGGTGATGTCGAGGATCTTGCCCAGCAGGAACGGCGTCACCGCCTTGCCGCTCACGCCTTCGGCCTCGGCCGCCTTCTGCGCCGTTTCGATGTAGCCGGCCATTTCCGCCGCCGGAATCTCGTGTTCGGCAGGCACCGGGTTCGCCACCAGCATGCCGCCGCCCAGCCCGAGCGCCCGGCGCGTGGCCTGCAGGCGCGCGATCTTCCCGGGCGCGTCGAGCGTCAGCGGCGCCTTGAACGGCGATTGCCGCGACCAGAAGGCCGGCATCGTCTCGCAGCCATAGCCGATGACCGGCACGCCGCGCGTTTCCAGCACCTCCAGCGTCTTCTCGATGTCGAGGATCGCCTTGGCGCCGGCCGAGACGACGATCACCGGCGTGCGCGCCAGCTCGTCGAGGTCGGCGGAAATGTCGAAACTCTTTTCGGCGCCCTTGTGCACGCCACCGATGCCGCCGGTGGCGAACACGCCGATCCCCGCCAGATGCGCCAGGATCATCGTGGCGGCGACCGTCGTGCCGCCCGTGCGCCCTTCGGCCACGGCGAATGCCAGGTCGGCGCGCGACAGTTTCATGGCGCCGGTCGCGCGCGCCAGTTCCTCGCGCTCGGCGTCCGAAAGCCCGATCTTGATGCGCCCGCCCACGACGGCGATCGTCGCCGGCACCGCGCCTTCCCCGGAGATGATCTTTTCGACATTCGCCGCCATCGCGGCATTGTCGGGGTAGGGCATGCCATGGGTGATGATGGTCGATTCCAGCGCCACCACCGGCCGTCCGGCGGCAAGCGCCTCGGCCACGGGCGCGTGGATGTCGATGAAGGGACGTGCGGTTTCGGGCGTCATGGTCGTCTCCGTTCCGGCGCTGTCCGCCCGGCATGCGCAAACGCGCCGTCGGTAAGCAGCTTGATCGCCCTCATGCCACTTCCCGTGCTTGCGGCACAAGGGCCAGCGCGGCTTCGAAGGCTTCGGCGTCGAACCGGGGCGCGGCATCCGGGCTTTCGATGGCCAGCGTGGCGGCCGCCACACCCTCGCGCAGGGCATCGCGAAGGCCGAGCCCCCGCATCATGGCGGCGACCGTGGCGCCCGCCAGCGCGTCCCCGGCGCCTGTCACGTCGGCGATCCGGCGTGGCGCGGGCGGCGTGACGGTGAAGCCTCCGTCCGCATCGAACCCGGCCACCGGTTCGCTGCCGTCGGTCACGATGCCGCCCGGCAGTCCTGCGCCGCGCAAGGCCGCCAGCAGCCCCGGCATCGGCGTGTCCGCCGGAGCGCCGGCCAGCGCCACCGCTTCGCGCCGATTCATGAACAGCAGCTTCAGCCGCTTCACGAGCGGGGCAAGACGCACGACCTTGGCCGGCGAGATGGCTATGGCGAAGACGGGTTTTCCGCCCGCGAGGTCCATCAGGCGTTCCAGCGCGTCGGTGGGCAGGTTGGCGTCGGCAAGCACGGCATCGGCCGCGGCCACCGCGTCGCGCAGCTTGGCGCGCCGCATCTGCCGGGGAAGCGCCAGATCGTAGAGGCCCATATCGGCGAAGCCGACGATCAGCTCGCCCGCATTGTCCAGGATCGCGGTGTAGCTTGGCGTGGCGCGGTCCAGAAATACGACCGAATGATCCTCGATGCCGGCCTGCGCGATGGCGCGCGCCACGGTCTCGCCGGCGCTGTCGCCGCCGCGCACCGAAAGCAGCGCACCGCCCATGCCGCGCCGCACGGCCATGCGCAGCGCGTTGAAGACGCCGCCGCCTATGTCCTCCTTCATCGTGCCCGGATTGGATGCCGCCGGCGCATAGACACCCGAGACCTGCCCGCGCCGGTCGATATGCGCGCCGCCCGCGGCGAAGATCGTCGGCAGCCTGTTCATGCCGGCAACGCCTCCCTGTCCCCGCGCGGCCTATCCGCCCGCCTGTGATTGGGCAGGCGATTCGGCGGCGACTCGGGGGGCTCGTCTTGGGCCGCGTGAACGATGAACGGGCATCCGATCCTCAAAACAAAAAAAGAACAAAATTGGATAAAGCTTATTTTCCAACATGTTGCAAGTCTTGTCATGATGGAACAAAAAGGGTACATATTGCTGGGGATCACCGGGATGTCCGGCCTTCATTGACGACCAAGGGGTGATGTATCATGGCTCAGAACAGTTTGCGGCTCGTAGAGGACAAATCGGTGGATAAATCAAAGGCTCTGGATGCGGCGCTGTCGCAGATCGAGCGCGCTTTCGGCAAGGGCTCGATCATGCGGCTCGGCCAGAACGAGCAGGTGGTGGAGATCGAGACGGTGCCCACCGGCTCGCTGGGACTGGACATCGCGCTGGGCGTCGGCGGCCTGCCGCGCGGCCGCATCATCGAAATCTACGGGCCTGAAAGCTCGGGCAAGACGACGCTGGCTCTGCACACGGTCGCCGAGGCGCAGAAGAAGGGCGGCATCTGCGCCTTCGTTGACGCCGAGCACGCGCTCGATCCCGTCTATGCCCGCAAGCTCGGCGTCGATCTGGAGAACCTCCTGATCTCGCAGCCCGACACCGGCGAGCAGGCGCTGGAAATCTGCGACACGCTGGTGCGCTCGGGCGCCATCGACGTGCTGGTGGTGGACTCGGTGGCGGCGCTCACCCCCCGCGCCGAGATCGAGGGCGAGATGGGCGACGCGCTGCCCGGCCTGCAGGCGCGCCTGATGAGCCAGGCGCTGCGCAAGCTGACGGCGTCGATCTCGCGCTCCAACACCATGGTCATCTTCATCAACCAGATCCGCATGAAGATCGGCGTCATGTTCGGCTCGCCCGAAACCACGACCGGCGGCAACGCGTTGAAGTTCTATGCCTCCGTGCGCCTCGACATCCGGCGCATCGGCTCCATCAAGGACCGCGACGAGGTGGTCGGCAACCAGACGCGCGTCAAGGTGGTCAAGAACAAGCTGGCGCCGCCCTTCAAGGTGGTCGAGTTCGACATCATGTATGGCGAGGGCGTGTCCAAGACCGGCGAACTGGTCGACCTCGGCGTCAAGGCCGGCGTGGTCGAGAAGTCCGGCGCCTGGTTCTCCTACAATTCGCAGCGTCTCGGGCAGGGACGGGAGAACGCCAAGCAGTTCCTGCGCGACAATCCCGAGACCGCACGCGAGATCGAACTGGCGCTGCGCCAGAACGCCGGCCTGATCGCGGAGAAATTCCTGGAGAATGGCGGCCCCGGCGAAGACGACGCCGAGGACGAGGCCGGCGCGATGTAGGCTGGCGCCGCCTGCGCCGCTGTTGGTGAGGGGACTGTTCAAGGATGATTTGGGATCGCCGGCCGTCTGCGCCGGCGATCCGCGTTTGGCTGTGTGGCATTTCCCGCCCGCCATATCTACATGCGGGCATCCCCGGATATCGATGCGCCAGCGCCGCGGAAGCTTTGCGATCCCGCGGGACCGGGTGTTTCTGGACAGCGCCCGGGCCGGCAGCTAAAAGGCGCTGTTCCGTGCGCCGGCGATGCCGGCAGTTTTCGCGAAAAGGCAGCTTTTTATGAGTGGCGTCAACGAGATCAGGTCGGCATTCCTCGACTATTTCCGCAAGGAGGGCCACGAGGTCGTGCCGTCGAGCCCGCTTGTGCCGCGCAACGACCCGACCCTGATGTTCACCAATGCCGGCATGGTGCAGTTCAAGAACGTCTTCACCGGACTGGAGACGCGCCCCTACAGCCGCGCGGCCACCTCGCAGAAATGCGTGCGCGCCGGCGGCAAGCACAACGACCTCGACAATGTCGGCTACACCGCGCGCCACCACACCTTCTTCGAGATGCTCGGCAATTTCTCCTTTGGCGATTATTTCAAGGAGCGCGCCATCGAGCTTGCCTGGAACCTGATCACGCGCGAGTTCGGCCTGGCCAGGGACCGGCTTCTGGTCACCGTCTACCATACCGACGATGCGGCGGCCGGCTTCTGGAAGAAGATCGCCGGCCTGCCGGAGGAGAAGATCATCCGCATCGCCACCAGCGACAATTTCTGGGCGATGGGCGATACCGGCCCGTGCGGTCCCTGCTCGGAAATCTTCTACGATCACGGCGAAGGCATTCCCGGCGGCCCTCCCGGCAGCCCGGATGAGGACGGCGACCGTTTCATCGAGATCTGGAACCTGGTCTTCATGCAGTTCGAGCAGGTGACGAAGGAGGAGCGCATCGAGCTGCCGCGCCCCTCCATCGATACCGGCATGGGTCTGGAACGCATCGCGGCGGTGATGCAGGGCGTCCACGACAATTACGACATCGACCTGTTCAGGGCGCTGATCTGGGCTTCGGAAGACGCGACCGGCGTGCCGGCGGAAGGCAAGAACCGCGCGAGCCACCGCGTCATCGCCGACCATCTGCGCGCCTCCAGCTTCCTGATCGCCGACGGCGTGCTGCCGTCCAACGAGGGCCGCGGCTATGTGCTGCGCCGCATCATGCGCCGCGCCATGCGCCACGCGCAGCTCCTCGGCGCGTCCGAACCGCTGATGTGGCGGCTGGTGCCCGCGCTGGTGCGCGAGATGGGCCAGGCCTATCCCGAACTGGTGCGCGGCCAGGCGCTGATCACCGAAACGCTCAAGCTCGAGGAGACCCGTTTCCGCAAGACCCTGGCGCGGGGGCTCACCTTGCTCAACGAGGCCACCGAGGGCTTGGGCAGCGGCGACCGGCTGGACGGCGAAACCGCCTTCAAGCTCTACGACACCTACGGCTTCCCGCTCGACCTCACCCAGGACGCGCTGCGCCAGCGCGGCGTCGGCGTGGACCTCGAGCGCTTCGACGCGGCCATGGCGCGCCAGAAGGCCGAGGCGCGCGCCAATTGGGCCGGCTCGGGCGAAGCGGCGACGGAAGCCGTCTGGTTCGGCCTGCGCGAGAAGGTCGGCGCGACCGAATTCCTCGGCTACGAGACGGAGCAGGCCGAAGGCATCGTGCTGGCGCTGGTGCGCGACGGCGCGCCCGCCGATACGGTCGCCGCGGGCGAGACCGTCGCCGTCGTCGTGAACCAGACGCCGTTCTATGGCGAATCCGGCGGCCAGATGGGCGACACCGGCACCATCTCGGGCGAGGGCTTCTCGATCGAGGTCACCGACACGCAGAAGAAGGCCGACGGGCTGTTCGTGCATTTCGGCAAGGTCGTCGAGGGCACGGCCAGGGTCGGCGTTCCGGTCGAGCTGAAGGTCGACCACGCGCGCCGCACGCGCCTGCGCTCCAACCATTCGGCCACGCATCTGGTGCACGAGGCATTGCGCGAGGTGCTGGGCACGCATGTCGCGCAGAAGGGATCGCTGGTCGCGCCCGAGCGGCTGCGCTTCGACTTCTCGCATCCCAAGCCGATCTCGGCCGAGGAGCTTGAGAAGGTCGAGGAGATGGCAAACGAGATCGTCGTGCAGAACGCGCCCGTCGCCACTCGCCTGATGAGCGTCGACGACGCCATCGCCGAGGGCGCGATGGCGCTCTTCGGCGAGAAATACGGCGACGAGGTGCGCGTCGTCTCCATGGGCACGGCCCTGCACGGCGACAAGGCCGGCAAGCCCTATTCGGTGGAATTGTGCGGCGGCACGCATGTCTCCGCCACCGGCGACATCGGCCTGGTGCGGCTGGTTTCGGAAGGCGCGGTCGCGGCCGGCGTGCGGCGCATCGAGGCTTTGACCGGCGATGCCGCGCGGCGCTACCTCGACGAGCAGGAGCGGCGGCTGAAGTCGGTTGCGGCGACGCTGAAGATCTCCCCGGCAGAGGTTCCGGCACGCGTGGAGGCGCTGCTCGAGGAGCGCAAGAAGCTCGAGCGCGAACTGGCCGAGGCGCGCAAGAAGCTGGCGCTCGGCGGCGGTGCGGGAACCGGCGGCGCGGAGGCGGAAATCAAGGACGTCGGCGGAACGAAGTTCCTCGGCAAGGTGGTGCAGGGCGTGGCCCCGCGCGACCTGAAATCGCTGGCCGACGACGGCAAGAAGTCGCTCGGCTCGGGCGTCGTCACCTTTGTCGGCGTGGGCGAGGACGGCAAGGCGAGCGTCGTGGTCGCCGTCACCGACGATCTTACGGCGCGGTTCTCGGCGGTCGATCTGGTGCGCAAGGCATCCGCCGCGCTCGGCGGGCAGGGCGGCGGCGGGCGTCCCGACATGGCGCAGGCCGGCGGCCCGGATGCGGCGAAGGCCGATGCGGCGGTCGCCGCGGTGGAAGCCGCGCTCGCCGGCTGATCGATCACGCTGAGGCGCGGCAGACCGGAAAGGCGGAGCGATCCGCCTTTTCTTTCCGGGCGTGCAGTTCCGCGGATTTGCCAAATCCGGCTATGCCTGGACCATGTCGCCCGAAACCGGGGCCGGTTCAGGACAACGACATGCTTGAAAACAGGAACCTTAGGCGCGCCGCCTGAAACCGCCCGCGCGCGCCGCGCGTTATCCGAAGCCGGCCGTTTTGCGTGTGCGGCAAAACGTTTATTTCTGCGCGGCGATGATGGCCATCATCGGCCGCTCCATCTCGTCGGCCAGTGCGGGCTGGGCGTGCAACTGCTGCGGCGTTGGCGACCATTCCACCAGCCGCCGCACCGAGAAGCCCGCATCGATCAGCGCATTCAGCGTCGTTGCCAGCCTGCGGTGATATTTGAGCACGCCCTTGGCGAACCAGTCGGTGCGCCGCTCCCCCTCCACGGCGTAGTGGTCGACCGGCCAACTGCGCTGGCCATCCTTCGTCAGCCAGCCCGGCTGGGCAGGGGCCATATAGATCGGATGCTCTATGCTGAAGACCAGTTGCGAGCCGGGCTTTAGCGCCCGGAAGATCGTCGCGGCCAGTCGGCCGAAGTCCGCGACATAGTGAAAAGCCAGGGAAGAATAGGCGAAGTCGAACGCCTCGCGGGGCAGGTCCAGCGTTTCCAGGTCGGCCCGCTCGTAGCGCACGGCGGGATCGGATGTTTCGGCGCGCGCCCTGGCCAGCATGTTTTCGGAAAGGTCGAGGCCGAGGACGGAAGCCGCGCCTTGCGAGCGCGCCCAGCGCGCGAACCAGCCGAAGCCGCATCCCAGATCGACGATATGCCTGCCTGCCAGGTCGGGCAGGAGCGCGCGGATGGCCGGCCATTCGGGCGCGCCGTCCAGGCCGTGCACGGAGCGGGCGAGCCCGCTGTAGCCTTGGAAGAATTCCGGCGTGTCGTAGATGTTCTGTGCCATTTTCGGCCTCCATCGATATGTCGGCGGCGGACATGGGCGCAAGGGCTATCCCGTGCGGCAGATGGGTTCAAGCCGTTATCGGCCCGGCATCCCGGCGCGAGAGCACAGCAAGAAGGCGGCCGGGCAGCCGCCTTCTTGCAGCAGTCATGTTCTCATTCGTCGCCGAACAGGGCTTTCCAGGCGATGGCGCCGATCGCCGCGCCGACGATGGGTGCCAGCCAGAACAGCCAGAGCTGGCTGAACGCGGCCGTCTGCGCGAACAGCGCCGCGCCGGTGGAGCGCGCCGGGTTGACCGACGTGTTGGTGACCGGAATCGAGACCAGGTGGATCAGCGTCAGGGTCAGGCCGATCGCCAGCGGCGCGAAGCCGGCCGGCGCCCGGGGCGCGGTCGTGGCCAGGATGATGAAGATGAAGAACGCCGTCATCGCCATTTCCATGATGAGGGCGGAGTGCAGCGTATATTTGCCGGGGGAAAGATCGCCGAAGCCGTTCGAGGCAAAGCCGCCTGCTTCGAAGCCCGGCTTGCCGGAAGCGATCAGGTAGAGCACGGTCGCCGCCACGGCCGCGCCGATCACCTGCGCGACGATGTAGCCGACGAGTTCACCGGCCGGCAGGCGTCCGCCCACGACCATGCCGACCGACACCGCCGGATTGAAATGGCCGCCGGAAATGCCGCCGACGGCGTAGGCCATGGTGACCACCGTAAGACCGAAGGCGAGCGCGACCCCGAGCAGGCCGATACCCACATCCGGAAAGGCGGACGCGATTATCGCCGCGCCGCAGCCGCAGAACACGAGCCAGAAGGTGCCGAAAAATTCGGCGGCAAGCTTCCTTTGCATGAGTCCCCTCCCAGTAACGAAAAGTTACAGGGCGGAACTTACGCCGAGTCGCGGGACACGCAAAGCGGGTGGCGCGCGGGACTACAACCCGCACGGCCCCCTGATTTTAAAGTGATTCTTGACTGGCGTTGGACTGTAACATCAGCGACGGTCAAGCGGGTGCCGTACCTGCAAAACTCGTGCGCGCTGCGACGCGTTCCCACCAGGCGCGGAGCAGGGGAAATCCGGATAGAAGGGAACGCCCTTCTTCGACTTTGAGAAAATAGCCGATCATCGGGGCCGCATGCAGGTCGGCCAGTGTGAGCTGATCCCCCAGCAGCCAGTCTCCCGTTGCCTTCAGACCGGAAAGGACACGCAGCACCGTGTCGGAAGTGTGCAGGCCGGCGGCAATCCGCTCTTCGTCGGGAGCATCGTTCTCCAGTCTTTCCACCGCGACGTTCCCAGATCATCGACCGGTCGGCATAGGCATCGAGCAGGCCGATGATCTGGTTCATCGTCGCACGCGATCTTGGGTCTCGCGGCTGCAGCGCCGGACCGTTGAACGCCTCATCGACGTAACGGGTTATGGCGCCGGTTTCATAGAGCCGGAACCCGTCGTGCTCGAAGGCCGGAATGCGCCCGAACGGGTGGAAAGCGAGATACCATTTCGGCGGTCCACCTTCGGCAAAGACGTCGACCGGAACGAGCTCATGGTCGACGCCCTTTTCCGCCAGCGTCATGCGCGCAATGCGCACATAGACGCTGTAGCTGGCACCGTAGAGGCGTGGGCGGCTTATCTCCGTGCTCCGCTCAGGCCGCCGCCATCGCCTTCTGGAGGTTCTCGTCGATCTTGTCGAGGAAGCCGGTTGTGGAAAGCCAGGGCTGGTCCGGGCCGATCAGCAGTGACAGGTCCTTGGTCATGTAGCCGGCCTCGACGGTCTGGATGCAGACCCGCTCCAGCGTCTCGGCGAAGCGCTTCAGTTCGCCGTTGTCGTCCAGCTTGGCGCGGTGCGCGAGGCCGCGCGTCCAGGCGAAGATCGAGGCGATGGAGTTGGTCGAGGTCTCCTCGCCCTTCTGGTGCTGGCGATAGTGGCGCGTCACCGTGCCGTGCGCGGCTTCCGCCTCCACCGTCTTGCCGTCCGGCGTCATCAGCACCGAGGTCATCAGGCCGAGCGAGCCGAAGCCCTGCGCCACCGTGTCGGACTGCACGTCGCCGTCATAGTTCTTGCACGCCCACACATAGCCGCCGGACCATTTCAGCGAGGAAGCGACCATGTCGTCGATCAGGCGGTGCTCGTACCAGATCTTGCGCTTCTCGAACTCGGCCTTGAATTCCTTCTCGTACACCTCCTGGAAGATGTCCTTGAAGCGGCCGTCATAGGCTTTCAGGATGGTGTTCTTGGTCGAGAGATAGACAGGATAGTTGCGCAGCAGGCCGTAATTCAGCGAGGCGCGGGCGAATTCGCGGATCGATTCGTCCAGGTTGTACATGGCCATGGCCACGCCCGAGCCCGGCGCGTCGAACACGTCGTGCTCGATGGTGGTGCCGTCCTCGCCGACGAACTTGATGGTCAGCTTGCCCTTGCCGGGGAAGCGGAAGTCGGTGGCGCGGTACTGGTCGCCGAAGGCGTGGCGGCCGACGACGATCGGCTTGGTCCAGCCCGGCACCAGGCGCGGCACGTTCTTCATGATGATCGGCTCGCGGAAGATGGTGCCGCCCAGTATGTTGCGGATGGTGCCGTTGGGCGACTTCCACATCTTCTTGAGCTTGAATTCCTCGACGCGGGCCTCGTCGGGCGTGATGGTGGCGCATTTCACGCCCACGCCGTATTTGTTGATGGCGTTGGCGGCGTCGATGGTCACCTGGTCGTTGGTGGCGTCGCGGTTCTCGATGCCGAGATCGTAATATTCCAGCTTGAGGTCGAGATAGGGGTGGATGAGCTTGTCCTTGATGAACTGCCAGATGATGCGGGTCATCTCGTCGCCGTCGAGTTCGACGACCGGGTTCTCCACCTTGATCTTCGCCATGGAATGAAAGCCTCGCTGCTGCGGATTTCGGGCGGCCTTGCCCTGTCGGCTTCGGCCGGGTTGCGGCTGCTATACCAAAGCGGGAAAGGGGGCGCAAACGCGCACAGCGCCCGAGCGCTTAACTTCCTTTTTTCCGCGCCGCGACACCGCTCCCGTGTCTGAGGCCGAGGCGAAAGCCTCCGCCGGCGAGCGCCCTGCGCACCGTCTCCAGCATTTCCTGCCTGCTGAGGCCGGCGGTCTCGATCCGATGGCGGTCCAGCCTGTCCAGTTGCGAGAACTGGTCGTGCAGGGCGCCGATCGGAACCGGATCGGTTAGCGTATCGCCGCCCCGCAACTGGCAGCGCTTTATCGCTTCGTCGAGGTCGGGGCGCAGCACGATATAGTGCAGGGGATGCCTGACGGCGCGAAACGCGGCCAGGAACCACGGCCCGATGATGCCGTCGATCACCACGAAATAGCCGCCGGCCGCGTAGCCCTCGGCTGCGGCGCAAAGCACGCCCATGACCACCCCGTTCTGCTTGTCGGCTTCCGGCAGGTACGGCGCGATGCCGCCGTTCCTTATGAAATGCCAGAAGTCGTCGGCATGCAGATGGACCGCCGGCTGGCCGCAGCTCTCGACAAGGCTGCGCGCAACCGTCGTCTTTCCGGCGCCGGGAGGACCTGTGAGGACGAGTATCTGTCCGGATAGGTCTGACATGGCGCAATGATCGCCCCATGTCCCCGGCCGGTCAAGTTTGGCGGGGGTGGCGAACCATGTAGCTTCATTTTCGCGCCCGGATGTGTCAGGGACAGCAAAAAGCCGCAAAACGACATTCATTGAAGCACATGCCGTCCTCAGAAGCCTCCGCCACACTTGCCGCCTCCGGTCCGGCCGTCATCCTGGTCGAGCCGCAGCTCGGCGAGAATATCGGCATGGTGGCGCGCGCCATGGCCAATTTCGGCCTGTCGGAGCTCCGGCTGGTCAATCCGCGCGACGGCTGGCCGAGCGAGAAGGCGCGAGCGGCGGCGAGCCGCGCCGATCACGTCATCGACGCCGTGCGCGTCTTCGACGACCTGCCCGCCGCCGTGGCGGACCTGAATTTCGTCTTCGCCACCACGGCGCGCGAGCGCGACGGCTTCAAGCCCGTGCGCGGCCCGGTCGAGGCGGGCAGGGCGCTGCGGGCGCGCGCGGCTTCCGGCCAGCGCACCGGCATATTGTTCGGGCGCGAGCGCTTCGGCCTCTATAACGAGGAGGTCGGGCTGGCCGACGAGATCGTCACCTTCCCGGTCGATCCGGGCTTTTCGTCGCTCAACATCGCCCAGGCCGTGCTTCTGATGTCGTATGAGTGGATGAAGTCCGGGCTCGAAAGCGAGACGCAGACGAATTTCTCCAGCCCGGAAATGGCGCCGGCCACCAAGGAGCAGTTGCACGGTCTGTTCGCGCATCTGGAGGCGGCGCTGGACGCGCGCGGCTATTTCCGCCCCGAGGCGAAGAAGCCGAAGATGGTCGACAACCTGCGCGCCGTGCTGACGCGCGCCGGCTTCGCCGAGCCGGAACTCAAGGTGCTGCGCGGCGTCGTCGCCTCGCTCGACTATTTCTCGCCGAAGGAGCCGCGCGGCGCAGGCTATCCCGAGCGCAAGGCGAAGGCCGACCGCGACGCGCATGGCGAGGGCGAGACCACCGGCAAGGATCGCGACGATGGCTGAACAGCGCCCGGTGCTGATGTTCGATTCCGGCATAGGCGGGCTCACGGTGCTGCGCGAGGCGCGCGTGCTGATGCCCGACCGCCGCTTCGTCTATATCGCCGACGACGCCGCCTTTCCCTACGGCGCATGGGAGAAGGAGGCGCTCAGCGCCCGCATCCTCGACCTGTTCGGCACGCTGCTTGCGAAATACGAGCCGGAAATCTCGGTCATTCCCTGTAACACGGCTTCCACGCTGGTCATCGACCTGCTGCGCAGGAAATTTCCGGGCCACCCCTTCGTCGGCACGGTTCCCGCCATCAAGCCGGCGGCGGAACGCACCCGCTCCGGTCTCGTCTCGGTGCTGGCGACCCCCGGCACGGTGAAGCGGCAATATACGCGCGACCTGATCGAGACATGGGCGCAGAAATGCCATGTGCGCCTCGTCGGCTCCGACCGGCTGGCGGCGCTTGCCGAAACCTATATGCGCGAGGGCTTCGTCGACGAGGAGGCCGTGCGCGCCGAAATCGCCCCCTGCTTCATGGAACGGGACGGCGCGCGCACCGACATCGTGGTGCTGGGCTGCACGCACTACCCCTTCCTGGTCAACCGCATGCGCAAGACCGCGCCCTGGCCAGTGGACTGGCTCGACCCGGCCGAGGCCATCGCGCGCCGCGCGCTTTCGCTGCTCAACGAGAAGAGTCCGGCCGGACGCACGGAGCTTGCGGCAAACGGCACCGACCTGGCCGTCTTCACCTCCGGCCGGACCGATTTCGCCACCCGCCGGCTGATGCAGGGCTTCGGCCTCGCCGTCGCCTGAACGGCAGGGCACCCGATCACATTCCCCGAAAAGGCGGAACGCCCCGCAACCATGGGCGTTGTCTTCCCCTGACAAGGAGAAGAAAAATGCCTGCTACCTCGAAGGCTCAGCAAAAGGCCGCGGGTGCCGCCCTGTCGGCCAAGCGCGGTGAAACCAAGAAGAGCGAACTTCGCGGCGCATCGAAGGGAATGTACGAATCGATGAGCGAAAAGCAGCTCGAGGAATTCGCCGAGACGAAGCGCAAGGGCCTGCCGAACAAGAAATCCAAGGATTGAGTTCAAACAGGCCTGCATTCAACCGGCCGCACGAATGCGGCCGGTTTCGATGCGTGAAGATCAGTAGCAGCGGCGGCCAACCTTGACGCGAATAACCTGACGCTGGCCATGGCGCCACACGACGCGCTTCTTGTAGATGTCGCGGCACACGCGGTGGTGCTTGTAATACGGCCGGTGATGCCTGCCGGGTTCGCTGTAATGGCTGCCGCGCCCGTAGCTTTCCGCAAGGGCGCTGCCGGCGAAAGTGCCGCTGAGGATGAGGGCCGCGCCGGCGGCGATGAACAGATTTTTCATGCACTAAGTCCTTTTGTTTGCGCCACGAAGCCGTCACCAACGGCAACGTGACGTTGAAAAACGAGATGGTCCCGTAGCGGGTTCCCGGTGCTTTCCACGCGCCGCCGCAGCAGTTGCCAAAATGCAACTGTCGGAAGCCACCCCGGGCCCGTTGCCGGTAGTCGGGCGTAGAGTGCCTGCCGCAATCCTCTGCATGCCGCTCCGCATGGCTTTCGATGCGGCGGCTGCTTGACAGCGGGTGGGCTTTAAGTCTATCGGAAGCCCATCAAACACCGGGCCGCAACGCCCGGTGGTTTGTTTTATGCCGCAAGATCGGCGGTTTCAGTCGGTCCTGCATGTTAGACGTGTCCCGTGGGTTTCGCCATCGCTTGCGTGGGAAACCCTGTCAGGTCCCGAAAACGGGGGCCAGAGGAGGGCGCGTTTCCTTCGCCCGGCCGGTGGCCGGGTGCAACGTTTTGAAAGGGAATGCGATGAGCAAACGCGAATCCGCAAAGTACAAACTCGACCGCCGTCTCGGCGAGAATATCTGGGGCCGCCCGAAGTCCCCGGTCAACAAGCGCGAATACGGCCCCGGCCAGCACGGCCAGCGCCGCAAGGGCAAGCTGTCCGATTTCGGCCTGCAGCTGCGCGCCAAGCAGAAGCTGAAGGGTCACTACGGCGACGTTTCCGAGAAGCAGTTCCGCAAGACCTACGAGGAGGCCAACCGCCGCAAGGGCGACACCTCCGAGAACCTGATCGGCCTGCTGGAGTCGCGCCTCGACGCCGTCGTCTACCGCGCCAAGTTCGTGCCGACGATCTTCGCCGCGCGCCAGTTCGTCAATCACGGCCACATCAACGTCAACGGCCGCCGCGTCAACATCGGCTCGTATCGCTGCAAGCCGGGCGACGTGATCGAGGTGCGCGAGAAGTCGAAGCAGCTCGTCATGGTGCTGGAGGCCGTGCAGCTCGCCGAGCGCGACGTGCCGGACTACATCGAAGCCGACCACAACAAGATGACCGCCACCTTCCAGCGCATCCCCGGTCTGGCCGACGTGCCGTTCGCGGTGCAGATGGAGCCGAACCTGGTCGTCGAATTCTATTCGCGCTGACCGGTTTTCGCTTTCGAGCAGAAAAGGCCGCCTCCGGGCGGCCTTTTCTTTGGCGGGCAGGTCGGTTAGAGCAATTCCAGCAAAAGTGCGCAGCGGTATTGCACCGGGAATTGCGTGAAAACAAAGAGATAGAGCTTTCCTGCGATTCAGCGGAAAAGCGGAAATGCTCCAGGACGCCTGCGAAAACGGAAGGCGACGCACCATGAACATGCAGCCAGCCCAGATCGAGCCGGATGAAGCCGAAGCCGGCTGCCATCCGCTGTTTCGAGACGCGCCCTCGTCGGTGGAGTTCAACAAGCTGCGCAAGCGGCTGCTGCGGAATGCGCGGCAGGCCATCGACGACTTCGCCATGCTGAAGCCCGGCGGGCGCTGGCTGGTGGCGCTTTCCGGCGGCAAGGATTCCTACGGCCTGCTGGCGCTGCTGCTCGAGCTCAAATGGCGCGGCCTGCTGCCCGTCGACCTGCTTGCCTGCAATCTCGACCAGGGCCAGCCGAACTTCCCGAAGCATATCCTGCCCGACTACCTGAACGCCAACGGCATCGCGCACCGCATCGAATATCAGGACACCTATTCGATCGTCACCGACAAGCTGCCCGAAACGAGCACCTATTGCTCGCTCTGCTCGCGCCTGCGCCGCGGGCACCTCTATCGCATCGCGCGCGAGGAGGGCTGTTCGGCGCTGGTGCTCGGCCACCACCGCGAGGACATCCTCGAAACCTTCTTCATGAACCTGTTCCACGGCGGGCGTCTGGCCGCCATGCCGCCCAAGCTCGTCAACGACGAGGGCGACGTCATGGTGCTGCGGCCGCTGGCCTATTGCGCGGAGGAGGATCTGGAGAAGTTCGCGGCCGGCATGCGTTTTCCCATCATTCCCTGCGACCTGTGCGGCTCGCAGGAAGGGTTGCAGCGCAACGCCATGAAGGCGATGCTGGAAGACATCGAGAAGCGCATGCCCGGCCGCAAGGACACGATGATAAGGGCGCTCACCAATGTGCGCCCCTCGCATCTGCTCGACCGCAAGCTGTTCGATTTCGCCGGCCTGATGCCGGCTGTGTCCTAGCTACCCGGTCACACCCGCGGATTGTGCGGCTGGAACATCCGTCCGCGCTCCGCCACCAGCACCGCCGCCAGCGCGCCGAGCGACACCAGGCAGAAACCCACTGCCAGCGGCGTCACCGTGCCGTCGAAGGCCTGGCCGATCATCGTGCCGAGCAGTCCTCCGAGGAAGGTCTGCATGAAGCCGAGCACGGAGGAGGCGGTGCCGGCCAGCGCGCCCAGCGGCTCCATCGCCAGCGCGTTGAAGTTCGAGCCCAGCATCGCGAAGGGGATCATCGCCGAGGCGAAGATGGCGATGAACAGCAGAAGCGGTATCTGCCCGGCCAGCGACAGCACCAGCCACAACAGGCTGATGCCGAGGAACGCCAGCAGCGCGCCCTGCGACAGGCGGCGCATGCCGATGCGCCCCACCAGCCGCGCATTGGCGAAGTTCGCCAGCGCGATCATGCCGGCCACGCAGGCGAAGATCACCGGGAACATCTCGCCGACGCCATAGATGCCGACATAGATCTGCTGCGAGGAATTGATGAAGCCGAACATGGCCGCGAAGGTGAAGGTGCTGGCCAGCGCGTAGCAGAGCGCCACGCGATTGGTGAGCACGATGCCGAAGCCGCCCAGGATCGCCTCGGCCGTCAGCGGGCGGCGATATTCGGGATGCAGCGTCTCGGGCAGCCGCAGCACCGCCCAGGCGGAGATGACGAGCGCGCCCAGCGCCATCGCCACGAAGATGAAGTGCCAGCTCGCGAACAGCATGACGAACTGGCCGATGCCCGGCGCCACCACCGGGATCGCCATGAACACCATGAAGATCAGCGACATGACCTCGGCCATGCGCCGGCCCTCGAACGTGTCGCGCACGATGGAGACGGCGATGACGCGGGTCGCGGCTGCGCCGATGCCCTGCACCAGCCGGCAGGCGAGCAATGTCGCGAAGCTCGGCGCGACGGCGGCCGCGCCGGCGGCGAGGATGTAGATCGCCAGGCCCACGATCAGCGGCGGACGGCGGCCGAAACGATCGGAAAGCGGCCCGAAGAAAAGCTGCGCGCCGCCGAAGCCGAGGATATAGGCGGTGATGACATATTGCCGGTGGTTCTCGTTTTCCACGCCGAGGCTGCCGCCGATCTGCTGCAGGGCCGGCAGCATGATGTCGATGGCCAGCGAGTTCAGCGCCATCAGCGCCGCGCACAGCGCGATGAATTCCCAGCGCGGGATGGGCAGCCGTATTGCCGTTGCGGTGGTTGGCGCCGCCTGTTCCATGAAAGTTCAGTCCCCAAACGAAATGCGCCGGCAGGCCGGCGCATTGTCTGTCTAGTCCCGCGAGCGGGGCGGTGTGGCGGCCGGACGGAAGCCCGGCCGTACGGTCAGGCTGCGCCTTTGATGGCGACGCCCTTTTCCTCGAAGAAGGATTGCAACTCGTTGGCCTGGAACATCTCGCGCACGATGTCGCAGCCGCCGACGAATTCGCCCTTCACATAGAGCTGCGGAATGGTCGGCCAGTTGGAATAGTCCTTGATGCCCTGGCGCAGCTCATTGGAATCGAGCACGTTGACGCCCTTGTAGTCGACGCCGAGATAGTCGAGGATCTGCACGAGCTGGCCGGAGAATCCGCATTGCGGAAAGCCGGGCGTGCCCTTCATGAAGAGAACGACGTCGTTGCTCTTCACCTCGTTGTCGATGTAGTCGTTGATTCCGCTCATGGATGATCCTTTCACGCCTCTGGGAGCCAGGCGGCAAACACATAGCCTTCAAATAGCTCCCAAGACCGCCCGAAACAAGCCGGTTGTCCCTCTGCCGGGAAGATGGCGCAAGCTTTGGCGCGATTTGGGCTAAAAACCTCCGCTCCCAGGTGATGAAGAGACCCAATCTCACGGCGATCCTCGCAGGCGTGCTTGTGGCGGCAGCGGCGGCGGCCGAAGCCGCCATTGCGCCTTGACGCCGGGGTGCCGCAGACCTGCCGCGATCTGGGTTTCGAGGGTGCCGCCTATATCGTGTGCGAGATCGATCCCCGCACCTACGACATCGGCCTTGCCAGGCTGGATGCGCAGGGCAGGCCGTACGGCTCGGTCAAGGCCTATGCCAAGGCCATGGCGGACGCCGGCAGGGCGGTGCTGCTCGCCATGAACGCCGGCATGTACCACAAGGACCTGTCGCCGGTCGGGCTCTACGTGGAAGCGGGCAGCCGGCAGGCGCCGCTCAACACGGCCGATTCGGAAGGCAATTTCTTCCTGAAGCCGAACGGCGTCTTCTTCATCGGCAAGGACGGGAAAGCAGGGGTGCTGGAAAGCACGGCCTATGCCAGGGCAAATCCCGATGTTTCCTACGCCACCCAGTCCGGCCCGATGCTGGTGATCGATGGGCAATTGCATCCGCGCTTCGAGGAGAACGGCGCCTCGCGCTATATCCGCAACGGGGTCGGCGTGCGTGCCGACGGCACGGTGGTGCTGGCGATCTCACGCACCATGGCGAGCCTCGGCAGCTTCGGCCGCCTGTTTCGTGACGCGCTCGGCTGCCCGAACGCGCTGTTTCTGGACGGTGCGGTTTCCGCGCTTTCCAACGGCAGCCGCATGCTCGTCGGCGGCGACTTTCCCGCCGGGCCGATCCTGACGGTGCGCACGAGGAAATAGCGCCTGTCTTCTTTCCCTGTGGGAGAAGGTGGGTCGGCGCGAAGCGCCGAGACGGAAGAGGGTTTATGGATGGGATGAGGCGCTGGCGAAAAGCCATACCCTCATCCGGCTTCGCCCGCACTGTGCTCGGGCTCTGCCACCTTCTCCCGCAAGGGGAGAAGGCAAAGGTGGTCTACTCCGGCGCGCTGGTCTGCAGCGCCAGCGCGTGCAGCACGCCGCCCATATTGCCCTTGAGCGCCTCGTAGACCATCTGGTGCTGCTGTACGCGGCTCTTGCCCCGGAAACTCTCCGCCACGACCTCGGCGGCATAGTGCTCGCCATCGCCGGCAAGGTCGCGGATGGTCACCTTGGCATCGGGGATGCCTTCCTTGATCATCCGTTCGATATCGCGCGCGTCCATTGCCATGCCGTATTCCTTGCTCAGGCTTCCATGAATTTCGGAAACCACGATTCGTGTGCAGCCTTGAGCTGCTGCACTGATATGGCACGCGCCTGACCGAGTTTCAAATCGCTGCCGCCGGTCGTGCCGATCGCCTGCGCGGAAACCCCCAGGCTTTCCAGCCTGGCCCGGATCGCGTTCGTTTCCGCGCCCTCGGGCAGCGTCAGCAAATAGCGGCCCTGGTCTTCGCCGAAGAACGACGCGACCGGATCGGCACCCGAAGGCGCGGAGACCGTCGCGCCGATGCCCGACGCCATCGCCATCTCGGCCAGCGTCACGGCAAGGCCGCCGTCGGAAAGGTCGTGGCAGGCGGTGACGGCGCCCGACGTGATCAGTTCGCGCACCGCGTCGCCCACCTTTTTTTCATGGTCGAGGTCGACCGGCGGCGGCGGTCCGTCCGTGCGGCCATGGATGTCGCGCATGTAGACGGACTGGCCGAGATGCGTGCCCCATCCGGCCGGCGCGCCGACGAGCAGGATCGTCTCGCCTTCCGCCGCGAAGCCGATCCGCGCCATCTTCGACCAGTCGGCAATCAGGCCGACGCCGCCGATGGTCGGCGTGGGCAGGATGCCGCGCCCGTTGGTTTCGTTGTAGAGCGATACGTTGCCGGACACGATCGGGAAGCCGAGCGTGCGGCAGGCATCGCCGATGCCTTTGATGGCCCGCACGAACTGGCCCATGATCTCGGGCCGCTCGGGATTGCCGAAATTGAGGTTGTCGGTCGCCGCCAGCGGCAGGGCGCCGGTGGCGGTCAGGTTGCGCCAGCATTCGGCCACCGCCTGCTTGCCGCCTTCATAGGGGTCGGCCTCGCAGTAGCGCGGCGTCACGTCGGAGGAGAAGGCGAGCGCCTTGGTGGCGTGGCCCTCGACGCGCACGACGCCGGCATCGCCGCCGGGAATCTGCAGCGAATTGCCCTGGATCAGCGTATCGTACTGCTCCCATACCCAGCGGCGGGAGGAAAGGTCCGGTCCGCCGAGCATCCGGACGAGCGCATCGGCGATGTCGGCCGGCGGCACGTCGCTCGCCGCCAGCGGCGCGGGCCTGGCCGGTTCCACCCACGGCCGGTCATATTCCGGCGCCTGGTCGCCCAGTTCCTTGATCGGCAGGTTGGCCACTTCCTGGCCCTGATGGAGGATGCGGAAGCGCAGATCGTCGGTGGTGTGGCCGACGATGGCGAAGTCGAGACCCCATTTGATGAAGATCGCCTCGGCTTCCTTCTCCTTTTCGGGGCGCAGCACCATCAGCATGCGCTCCTGGCTTTCGGAGAGCATCATCTCGTAGGCGGACATCTGCTCTTCGCGCACCGGCACCTTGTCGAGGTCGAGTTCGATGCCGAGGTCGCCCTTGGCGCCCATCTCCACGGCCGAGCAGGTCAGGCCGGCCGCGCCCATGTCCTGGATCGCGATGACCGCGCCCGACGCCATCAGTTCGAGGCAGGCTTCGAGCAGGCATTTTTCGGTGAAGGGATCGCCCACCTGAACGGTCGGGCGCTTCTCCTCGATCTTGTCGTCGAATTCGGCCGAAGCCATGGTCGCGCCGCCGACGCCATCGCGCCCGGTCTTTGCGCCAAGATAGACCACCGGCAGGCCGACGCCGGAAGCCTTCGAATAGAAAATGCCGTCCGTCTTCGCGAGACCGGCCGCGAAGGCGTTCACCAATATGTTGCCGTTGTAGCGGGCGTCGAAATTCACCTCGCCGCCGACGGTCGGCACGCCGAAGGAATTGCCGTAGCCGCCGACCCCGGCCACGACGCCGGCCACCAGATGCCTGGTCTTGGGATGGTCCGGCGCGCCGAAGCGCAGCGCGTTCATGGCCGCGACCGGCCGCGCGCCCATGGTGAAGACGTCGCGCAGGATGCCGCCGACGCCCGTCGCCGCGCCCTGATAGGGCTCGATATAGGACGGGTGGTTGTGGCTCTCCATCTTGAAGACGACGCAGTCGCCGTCGCCGATATCGACCACGCCGGCGTTCTCGCCCGGCCCCTGGATCACCACGTCGCCCTTGGTCGGCAGGGTGCGCAGCCATTTCTTGGAGGATTTGTACGAGCAATGCTCGTTCCACATGGCGGAGAAGATGCCGAGTTCGGTGAAGGTCGGCTCGCGTCCGATCAGGTCCAGGATGCGCTGGTATTCGTCGGGCTTCAGCCCATGGGCGGCCACCAGGTCCGGGGTGATCGGGCGGGTGTTGGAAACGGTCATGGGCGAGACGGGTCCGGGGCGTTTCGATCTTGGCCCCTCATATAGCAAGCGCCGCGATGTTACACCCCATGGAGGGCCGTAAAACGCCAAAATCACAGCAGTTGCCGGCGACGCTCAGAGCGCTTTTGAAAACCGTCGTAATTTTCGAAAGCGCTCTCAGCCGAAGCTGTCGTAGCCGGCCCGGCCTTCATCCAGCAACCGGCGGATGATGCCGACGCCTTGCTCGACCTGCTCGCGCGACCGGGGCTGCGAGATGCCGAAGCGGATGCGGTGGAAGACCTGTTCGGAGCGTCCGGCCTTGAACTCGTCCTCGTCGTCCACGAGCACGCCGTTTTCCTGCGCCGCATGCTTGAACGTGCCCGAAAGCCAGGGGTCGGGCAGGGTCAGCCACACGAAGGGAACATGGTCGTGGGCGACGAACTCGAACCCGGCCAGCCTGTCGCGCACGATGCCGATGCGGGCGTCGATCTCGTCGAGGCTGCGGCGGCGGATCTGCGCGGCATGACCGGAGAGCACGAGCTGGCAGCACAGTTCGGCAAGCAGGAAGGGCATGCCCCCCGTCAGCATCTTGTGGGCGACGCGGATGCGGTGCTGGTAGGCCGGCGGGCAGGACAGCCAGCCGCCGCGCACGCCGGCCGCCACGGATTTCGACAAGCCGCCCGCCACGATGGTGCGCTCGGGCGCATATTCGGCCAGCAGCGGCGTGGCGTCGCCGGTCAGCGCGCCGTAGAGGTCGTCCTCGATCAGGATCACATTGTGCTGGCGCGCGATGCGCGCGATCTCCTGCCGCCGCGCCGCCGGCAGCGTGGCCAGCGTGGGGTTCTGCGCCGTCGGCATCAGGAAGATCATCTTCGGGTGCTTCTGTGCGCAGACATGCTCGAAATCCTCCGGGTCGAGCCCGTCCCGGTCCGAGGCGACCAGCGCGATGCGGCGGCCGACCAGCCCGGCGCTGCGCGAGATCTGCGAATAGGTGAGATGCTCGAAGGCGACGGTGTCGCCCGGCACCGTCAGCGCCGAGATGGTGGAGATCACGGCGGCATGGGTGCCCAGCGTCGGAACCACGGTGTCGGGCCGGGGCTGGAAGCCGTTGCGCGCCAGCCAGCGGCTGCCGGCTTCGAACCAGCGCTCCGGGAAGTTGCGCGTATAGCTGGAGATTTCGCCCGGATGGTTGCGGGCGATGTGCGCCAGCAGCTCGGTTATCGCCGCCCCCTGTCCGATATCCGGCGCGGCGGTGCTGTCGAAGCGCAGCTTGTCGCTCGGCGCGTCCAGAAAGCGCGTGCCTTCCTCCATAAGGGCCGGCGCGGCGAGGGGACCCGCAATCGCGCCGGCCGTCGGTTCGGCGGCGTGCCGTCCCAGCACATAGGTTCCGCGCCCGACTTCGCCGCTGACCAGCCCGCGCTCGCGCAGAAGCTGGTAGGCGCGGCCGATCGTGCCGACCGTCGCGCCGATATCGTAGGCGAGGTTGCGCTGCGGCGGCAGCTTCGTCCCCGCCGCTATCGTGCCTCGGTCAATGTCCGCTTCGATCCGGTCCGCGAGGCGCTGGTAGAGCGGGCCGGTGCCGGAGAGATCGGGAAGCCAATTTGTCATGGTGACAATTTTCTACATTGCACCGAGCAAGGAGTCAAATCATACATATTGTACCTTTTGTAGCGCAAATATTTCGCAGCACGGTGGCATAAAATGGGTACAATCGATACAATCAATCTGGCGCGAACAGGTTTCAGGCGCGTTCCCGCCGACACTTTCGCGCGACGGATGGGGCGCCTGGTCAGGTCGCTTTTCATCTGGATCGACCGTCTGCTGGAGCACCGCCGCAGCCGTCTGGCCCTGCTCGAACTGACCGACGACCAGCTCAAGGATATCGGCATCTCGCGCGCCGACGCCTATCGGGAAGGCACCCGCCCGTTCTGGGAGTGAGCAATGGCTGCGCGTGCGGGGCCGGGTTCGCATCAGATGCGATCGGCCGCCCGCATTGCGTCATTCCGCCGGGCGGCCCCGCGGGTAAGCGGCCTGCGAGCAACCTCTCAGGCGGCGGCGCCGCATTCCTTGCTGCCGGTCTGCCAGCGCTGGATGTCGGCGCCGATGCGGTCGCCGACCGGCTCGCTCATCAGCGGTCCGAACACTTCCACCCGGCTGGAGCCGCCGGTTGCCTGCACGACCAGCAGGGGCTTGCCGCCATAATGCTTGGCCGGCACCAGCAGGAAACGCGGCGTGCCGCCGAAATTGTTCAGCTCATTGGCCATCTGGTAGGACTTGAAGGCCGGGTCCTTGCTGGCGATCCAGCATTTGTGCGCGGCGATCGCCACCTGTTCCATCGCCTGCAACGAAGCGCTCTTGCCCGAACCCGGCGAGGGGGTTTTCGTGCTGGACTGGCACGCGGCAAGCGCCAGCGCGGCAATGCCGAGAGCGGCGGCGCCGGCGATGGGGAAGCGTTTCGTCATGCGTCGGCGCTCCGGCTTCGGGGGAGGGCGGTGAAGGATCGTGCGGAACTCAGGCGGCCAGTCCGAGCGCGCCTTCGAACAGCGCGCGGCCGTCGATGCCGCCATGCGCGGCCTCGATCAGGTTTTCGGGATGTGGCATCAGCCCGAGCACGTTGCCCTTGTCGCCGATGATGCCGGCGATGTCGTTGATCGAACCGTTCGGGTTGGTGCCTTCGGCATAGCGGAACACCACCCGGCCTTCGCCCTCGATCCGCGCCAGCGTCTCGGCGTCGGCGAAATAATTGCCGTCGTGATGCGCCACCGGGCAGCGGATGACCTGGTTCGGCCGGTAGCCGCGCGTGAAGGCGGTGTTGGCGTTGGCCACCTGCAGCTTCACCTCGCGGCAGACGAATTTCAGCGAGGCGTTGCGCATCAGCGCGCCCGGCAGCAGCCCTGCTTCCAGCAGGATCTGGAAGCCGTTGCACACGCCGATCACCATCACGCCCTTGGCGGCCTTCTCGGCCACGGCGCGGATCACCGGCGAGCGGGCGGCGATGGCGCCGCAGCGCAGATAGTCGCCGAAGGAGAAGCCGCCGGGGATGGCGATCAGGTCGACGTCCGGGATTTCGGTGTCGGTCTGCCAGACGGTGACCGGCGCCTTGCCGGAAATCTTGGTCAGCGCCGCGATCATGTCGCGGTCGCGGTTCAGGCCCGGGAGCAGGACGACGGCGGATTTCACGTCAGGCGATCTCCACCGCGTAGTTCTCGATCACCGTGTTGGCCAGCAGCTTGTCGCACATGGCCTTGAGGTCGCTTTCGGCCCGGGCCTTGTCGGTGCCGTCCAGTTCCAGGTCGAACACCTTGCCCTGGCGCACGGAACCGACGCCGCCGAAGCCGAGGCCCGAAAGCGCGTGCTCGATCGCCTTGCCCTGCGGGTCCAGAACGCCGTTCTTGAGGGTGACGGTGACGCGGGCCTTGATCACGCCGGGCTGCTCCTGTCTTGAGAAGTGGAACTGGGCAGACCGCTCAATGCGGCTTGCCCTTGGGGTTTCCGGAAGCGACGAGCACCGGGCCGGTCGGCCGGGGCGGCTCGTTCTCGTTCATGATGCCGAGCCGGCGCGCGACTTCCTGATAGGCCTCGACCAGCCCGCCCATGTCGCGGCGGAAGCGGTCCTTGTCGAGCTTGTCCTGGGTGGCCACGTCCCACAGCCGGCAGGAATCGGGCGAGATCTCGTCGGCCACGACGATGCGCACCATGTCGCCTTCGTAGAGGCGGCCGCATTCCATCTTGAAGTCGACGAGCTGGATGCCGACGCCGAGGAACAGGCCGGAGAGGAAGTCGTTGACGCGGATGGCCAGCGCCATGATGTCGTCGATTTCCTGCGGGCTCGCCCAGCCGAAGGCGGTGATGTGCTCTTCCGACACCATCGGGTCGTCCAGCGCGTCGGCCTTGTAGTAGAATTCGATGATCGAGCGCGGCAGCACCGTGCCTTCCTCGATGCCGAGGCGCTTCGACAGCGAGCCGGCGGCGACGTTGCGCACCACGACTTCCAGCGGGATGATCTCCACTTCCTTGATCAGCTGCTCGCGCATGTTGAGGCGGCGGATGAAGTGGGTCGGGATGCCCATGCGGTTGAGATGATTGAAGATGTGCTCGGAGATGCGGTTGTTGAGCACGCCCTTGCCGTCCACCACCTCGTGTTTCTTCTTGTTGAAGGCGGTGGCGTCGTCCTTGAAGAACTGGATCAGCGTTCCGGGCTCAGGCCCCTCGTACAGGATCTTGGCCTTGCCTTCGTAGATGCGGCGGCGTGATTTCATCTGATTTTTTCTCGGGTTCGAGGGGCAGGCGCTGCACCGGTCCCTTTCCTGGGCGGCGTCGTCGTGCCGCAATGGGTTTCAAGTCGGGTCTCTAGCGCAATCGTGCGGTTTGCTCAATCGACAAATCCGGTCAATCACCTGCCTTCCACGGCGCAATGCCGCATAATGGCGCATAGCCTAGCATATTGACCGGACGGGGGCTTTCGGTTTGTGTTCTGCAAACCCATATTCTGCGCCACCGAATCGCAATTCCACCCGGAGGAAAGCATGAACCAGATGAAGGACCGCGAAGAGAGCTTCGAGCGCAAATTCGCGCATGACGAGGAATTGCGCTTCAAGGCGGCCGCGCGGCGCAACAAGGCGCTCGGCCTGTGGGCGGCCGAAAAGCTCGGCAAGAGCGGCGCCGCCGCCGACGCCTACGCCAAGGAAGTCGTCGTGGCCGACATCGAGGAAGCGGGCGACCACGACGTCTTCCGCAAGATCCGCCGGGATTTCGACGCCGCCGGCGTGGCCCAGTCCGATCATCAGATCCGCCGCACCATGGACGAGCTGATGGCGCAGGCCATCGAGCAAATCAAGAACACCTGATCCCGTCCAAAGTCCGGCCGACCGGCCGCCCGATCCCCGTCGGGCGGTTTTTCTTTGCATTTCCAGTCCGCTCCGGTTGAAACTGGAACCCGACAGGAAGAGGAGTTCGCCCCATGTCCCTGAAAACCCGGCTGGAGGCAGGCGAGACCCTGTGCACGGCGTGGTCCGGCGTTCCCGACGCGCTGACCGTGGAAATCCTGGCGGCGCAAGGCTTCGACGCCGTCACGCTGGACATGCAGCATGGCGGCCACAACGAGGACAGCGTGCTGCGCGGCCTGGCGCCGGTTCTGGCCGCTGGAAAGCCGGCGCTGGTGCGCATCCCGGTCGGCCGCTTCGACATGGCCAGCCGCGCGCTGGATTTCGGCGCCGAGGCGGTGATCGCGCCGATGGTCAATTCGGTGGCCGACGCGAAAGCCTTCGCGGCTTCGATGAAATATCCCCCGCTCGGCGAGCGCTCCTGGGGCCCGACCTTCGCCTTCCCGCGTCACGGCAAGGGCAGCCAGGCCGACTGGCTGGCGGCAAGCAACGGCCGCACGATGGCGTTTGCCATGGTGGAGACGCGGGCGGCGCTCGACGCGCTGGACGGCATCCTCGAAACGCCGGGCATCGACGGCATCTTCCTCGGGCCCTCCGACTTCTCGATCGCCTGGACCGATGGCCGCACGGTCGATTCCACGCTGGAAGAGATGATGGAGACCGTCGCCTGGGTCGCCGCCCGCAGCCGCGAGGCCGGCAAGCACGCCGCCATCTATGTGATCGACCCGGCGATCGCCGGGCGCGTGGTCAAGATGGGCTATCAGCTTCTTGCCATGGGCTCCGAGCATTCACTCCTCGCGCTCGGCGCCAGGACCCTGCTCGCCGACGTGAAGAAGTCGATCGGGAACTAAGCCTTCAAAGCCTCGACATGAAATGCGCGAAGGTCATCGACCCTTCCGGCCATGGCCCATGCCCGGATTCCGCGTTGAGGTGTCCCGCCTCGCCTGCATCGACGAACAGCGAGCCCCAGGCTGCGGCGATGTCCTCGGCCACGTCGAAGGCGCAATAGGGGTCGTTGCGGCTGGCGATGGTGATCGACGGAAAGGGCAGCGGATCGCGCGGGTAGGGCCCGAAGGTCATCAGGTGCCTCGGCCTGATCTTCGGATTGGCGACGTCCGGCGGCGCCACCAGGAAGGCGCCCGCCACCTCGTTGCGGAAATGCGGGATCGACTGGATGACGGTCGGCACGCCGAGCGAATGCGCGACGACGACCACCGGCCGCTCGGCCTCGTTGACGGCCTGGATCATGTTGGCCGTCCAGTCCTCGCGCACCGGCTTCGACCATTCGGCCTGCTCCACGCGGCGTGCGGTCGATAGCCTTTGCTGCCAGCGGCTTTGCCAGTGGTCCGGACCCGAATTGGTGTAGCCCGGCACGATGAGGATGTCTGCGTCCTTGACCTTCATGCCGCGCATGTAGCGAGCAGGGCCGCAGGATGCAACGTCGCAGGCATCGTATCGCAATGGTGAACGGCGTGTTCCGCTTTGGCTGGCTTGTGTGAACGATCCGGAAGCACGATGTTTGCGGGCAGGACAATTGTCGCGCCGGGGATTTGCGGGCGCGGAAGATCGGCCGGTTCGGCCGGATGGAGACGATGATGAGCAATCTGCCTTTTGCGGCCACCACCCCGATCAGCGTGGCCCGCGTCGGCCTGAAGGCGAGGAACGCCGCCGCGCTCGCCGATTTCTACAGCGCGGTCGTCGGGCTGGAGCAGCTTTCGCGCGACGGCGAGACGATCACGCTGGGTTCAAAGGACCGGCCGCTGCTGGTGATCGAGAGCGACCCGGCCGCCAAGCCGGACGATCCGCGCTCGGCCGGCCTGTTCCACACCGCCTTCCTTCTTCCCGGCCGCGCCGATCTCGGCCGCTGGCTCAACCACGCCATCGCAAGGAAGATCCCGGTGGACGGCGCCTCCGACCACATCGTCAGCGAGGCGGCCTATCTCACCGACCCGGAAGGCAACGGCATCGAGATCTACGCCGACCGTCCGCATGAAAGCTGGACATGGAACGGCGGGCAGGTGGCGATGGCGACCGACCGCATGGACATACCGGGCGTGATCGGTTCCGTTCCGGCGGGCGATCCGGGCTGGCAGGGCGCTCCGGAAAATACCGTCGTCGGCCATGTGCATCTGCGCGTGGGCGATCCGTGGCAGGCCGAGGACTGGTGGCACCGGCAATTCGGTTTCGACACGGTCGCAAGATACGGCTCGCAGGCCGTGTTCCTGTCATCCGGCGGCTATCACCATCATATCGCCGGCAACACCTGGCAGAGCCCCGGCGCGGGCCGGCGGGACCCGCAGCGCAGCGGATTGTCCTGGGTGGAACTGCGGTCTACCGACGCAAAATCGCCGGAAACCTGTGAAGACCCGTGGGGCACCGCCATCCGGCTGGTTCCCGGCAAGCCGGCCTGAACCGGTCGCTGGGCCGGCCGCGGAGAGCCTCGGCCGGCAGCAGCAGGACCTACTTGCCCACGATGATCTGGTTCGAGGCGGGCGCGTCCTTCGTGTCGGTGGTGGCGAAGTAGCCTGAAAAATAGAGCACGGCGGCAAACAGCAGCGCTGCCGTCGCGAAACCGCGCATGAACCATCCGGCGTGGTCGCGCCGACTCTCGTGATCCAACTCTTGTTCAGGCATGGTCAGGTCTCGCGTGAATCGCCTTCAAACGCGGCGCGGCCATGCCCGGTTCCGGCCTTCAGGCTTTCCCGAACACCCGCTTGAAGATCGTATCGACGTGCTTGGTGTGGTAGCCGAGGTCGAACTTCTCGCGGATATCGGCTTCGGAGAGCGCTGACGTCACATCCTTGTCGGCAAGCAGTTCTTCAAGGAAATCCTTGCCTTCCTCCCACACCTTCATGGCGTTTCGCTGCACCAGCCGGTAGGCGTCCTCGCGCGAAACCCCGGCCTGCGTCAGCGCCAGCAGGACGCGCTGCGAATGCACCAGCCCGCGGAACCTGTCCAGGTTCTTCTGCATGTTCTCGGGATAGACCAGCAGCTTGTCGATCACGTTGGTCAGCCGCGCCAGCGCGAAATCCAGCGTGACGGTGGCGTCCGGCCCGATCATGCGCTCGACGGAGGAGTGCGAGATGTCGCGCTCGTGCCACAGCGCCACGTTCTCCATGGCCGGGAAGGCGTAGGAGCGCACCATGCGCGCGAGACCCGTCAGGTTCTCTGTCAGCACCGGGTTGCGCTTGTGCGGCATGGCCGACGAGCCTTTTTGGCCGGGCGAGAAATATTCCTCCGCTTCGAGCACTTCCGTGCGCTGCAAATGGCGGATCTCGATGGCCAGCCTTTCGATCGACGAGGCGATGACGCCGAGCGTGGCGAAGAACATGGCGTGGCGGTCGCGCGGGATGACCTGCGTGGAAACCGGCTCCGGTTTCAGGCCGAGCTTCGCGGCCACATATTCCTCCACATAGGGATCGATATTGGCGAAGGTGCCGACGGCGCCGGAAATGGCGCAGGTGGCGATGTCCTCGCGCGCATGCACCAGCCTGTCGCGGGCGCGGGAAAATTCGGCATAGGCTTCCGCCAGCTTGACGCCGAAGGTGGTCGGCTCGGCATGGATGCCGTGGCTGCGGCCGATGGTGACGGTGTCCTTGTGCTCGAAGGCGCGGCGCTTCAGCGCCGCCAGCAGGGCGTCGATGTCGGCCAGCAGGATGTCGCTGGCGCGGGTGAGTTGCACCGCGAGGCAGGTGTCCAGCACGTCGGACGAGGTCATGCCCTGGTGGATGAAGCGCGCGTCCGGCCCGACGAATTCGGCGAGATGGGTGAGGAAGGCGATGACGTCGTGCTTCGTCACCCGCTCGATCTCGTCGATGCGCTCGACGTCGAATTTGGCGGCGTTGCCCTTTTCCCAGATCGTCTTGGCGGCCTCCTTGGGGATCACGCCCAGTTCGGCCAGCGCGTCGCAGGCATAGGCCTCGATCTCGAACCAGATGCGGAAGCGGGTCTCGGGCGACCAGACGGCGACCATTTCCGGCCGGGAGTAGCGCGGGATCATAAGTAAACCCTTACTTATCTTTCAGCTATTTGCCGCGTCCTAACAGAGCGCGGCCGAATGCTCAACGCGCCTGCGGCAGAAAGCGAACGCGGGACAAGCGGCTTTTTGCATGAATCAATGCAGCCAATTCCGTCCTGTGCCGTTTCTGGCAGGTCAAACGGAGGACTTGCCATGAACGACGTAGCCAAGATTCGCGAGCATATGGAAGTCGTCGGCGCCGATGGCGTCCATATCGGCACGGTCGACGGCGTGGAGGGCGACCGCATCAAGCTCACCAAGGCCGATAGCGGCATGGGGAGGACCCACAAGGGCCATCACCATTATATTCCCATCGCCCTGCTTGCCGAAGTGGACGGCAACAAGGTGTGGCTCTCGGCCAATTCCGACGTGGCGGCTGAAATGTTCGAGGAGGAGAAGTCCGACCGGACCTGACCCTTCAGCCGCGCCCGGACCAGACCGGCAGCAGATCGTCCGGCGCCGGCGTCGCCGCATGGACGCCGCGCGCGACGGCGCGCGCCATGGTGGTGCCGGCGGCCGCGTATAGGTCTATCGCTTCGTCGGGCGAGGGCACGATCCCGCTCCGGCCCGTCGC
This sequence comes from Mesorhizobium sp. SP-1A, assembly GCF_032460275.1. Lineage (NCBI taxonomy): Bacteria > Pseudomonadati > Pseudomonadota > Alphaproteobacteria > Hyphomicrobiales > Phyllobacteriaceae > Mesorhizobium > Mesorhizobium sp. SP-1A. Next base: position 1,148,680 of record NZ_JAVXZD010000001.1, read on the forward strand.
CAGCGCGAAGACGAGGTCGCCGTCCATCGGGGTGTGCGACGGCCATGTCGCGCGCGCGAAGCCGTCATGGGCCGAAATCGCCAGCCGCTTGGCGGCAGCCTTGGTCAGCACCGCATCCGTCGCGATCACGGCGATGGTGGTGTTGGCCCCGGCCGCCGCATCCCGGATTTTCAATATGATGTCGTTGGCGTCCGGGGGCAGGGGAGATGGAAGACCCAGTCCCCCGAACTCGTCGCCGATCTCGAAGGGCGCCGCCCAGAAATGGCGTGACCGGCCGACCGTGACGGAGCCGACCGGATTGACCGCCGCCAGCGCACCGATGGTGACGCCGTTGTCGAGAAGCGTCGAGGCCGAGCCGAGCCCGCCTTTCAGGCCGGCCGTCGTCGCGCCCGTGCCGGCGCCCGCCGTGCCGATGGCGAAATCCAGCGCCGCGGCTTCCGCCGCCGCATGGCCGAGCTCGCGATAGGGCGGATAACGGCCCCAGTCCTTGTCGCCGCCATTGATGAGGTCGAACAGGATCGCGGCGGGCACGATCGGGATCAGCTGGTCGCGCACGGCGAAGCCCACGCCTTTCTCGCGCAGCGCCGCCTGTACGCCCGAAGCGGCGTCCAGCCCGAAGGCCGACCCGCCGGAAAGCACCACCGCGTTGACCGCCTCCACGGTGTTGTGCGGCTCCAGAAGGTCGGTTTCCCGCGTGCCCGGCGCGCCGCCCAGCACCTGTACCGCCGCCACTGCCGGCTCCTCGCACAGCACCACCGTCACGCCCGATTTCAGCTTCGCGTCGTCGGCGTTGCCGACTTTCAGCCCGGCCACGTCGGTGATGAGGTTCCTTGCGCCGGTGCGGAACATCACTCGCCCTCCGTTGGAACGAACCGCGCGCCGTCGAAGCGGAACAGCCGGTAGGGGTTGGGCGTGAGATTGCCCTTGGGATCGAAGCGGACCGGGCCGATGGCCGTCTTGAACTCCTGCCCGTCCAGCGCCTGCATGAGCGGCTTGCCGGAAGTCCCGGCCGCCTTGGCGATCTCCAAGGCCGCGTAGGCGGGCAGGGCATAGCCTTCCGGCTGCACATGCGCGGCGGCGAAGGCGTCAAGCACGCCGCGGTCCGCCACGTCCCGCCATTCGGGCGCGGCGATCATCAGCGTCCCGGCCGCATAGGCCGTTCCGCCGGACGCCGTGCGCAACGCCTCGCCGCCGGCAAAGACGATGTCGGCGCCCAGCTTTTGCGCGTCGCGCGTCATGATCGCCACATCCGCGCCGTCGCCGCCGACGAACACATGCGTCGCGCCGGCCTTCCGCAGCCGGCCGACAAGTCCGATCTGGTTGTCGAGGTCGGGCCGGTAGGTGTCCACGAAGACGGGCTTGAGGCCGGCGTGCTCGGCCGCCGCGCGCACGGTTTCTGCGATGTCGCGCCCGTAGATCGTGCCGTCGTCGACGATCGCGAACAGTTCGTCGCCCCAGATTCTGGTCAGAATGGCGGCCGCCGCGTTGCGCTCGTCGTCGTCGCGCGGCGCGAGCCGAACCACCGGCCAGCCGGTCTTGTCGCGCCGGTCGGTCAGGCCGTCGGCGCGTACGCCGACGGTGATGACCGGGACGCCTGCATCCTTCAGGATCGGCAGTGCCGCCTCGATCGCTTCCGTGCACAGGAAGCCGACGACCATCTTCACCTTGGCGTCTACGAAGCTCCTGGCGGCGGCCGCGCCTCCGTTGGCGGTGCAGGCATCGTCGGCGACGGTCAGTTGCACCCCGCCGGCATCGGCCGCGACCTTCGCGCCGGCCGCGACCTGCCGCCCGAGCAGGGAGGCGGACCCCGAAAGCGGCGCCGCGACGCCTATCGCGGTCGTTTCGGCTGCGGCTGTCCTTGCGCAGAGAAGCCCGAGGGCGAGCACGGCAGATAAGGCGATGATTCGCATGCGGCTAAGCTGTTCTCCTGCGAAGCGCGGCTCGTTGCAGCGCCAACTGGTAAAGGCAGGCTCCCGCGCGCGCAACATGCGAATTCGAGCCCGCCGCCCGGTAACCTGGCCCTAACGATGGCCGAAGGGATTGCATTGTGGGGCGGAATGCGCCGTCATATATAGCGGTAGGTATCATCTGGAAGAAAACCGTGCTGCAGAAGAACGACATCGGGCCGCAGGCCTATCGTGACGCCATGGCGCATTTCGCCGGCCATGTGCATGTGGTGACCACGGATGGCCCCGGCGGGCGGCGCGGCGCCACCATCATCGCTGCCTGCTCGGTATCGGACAGTCCGCCGATGGTGCTGGCCTGTCTGAACCGCGAGAACCCCAAGAACGAGCCTTTCCTGGTCAACGGCAAGTTCGCCTTGAACACGCTGTCGTCGCACCATCAGGCGCTTGCCACCGCCTTTTCCGGGCTCAACGGCCTGTCGCCGGACGAGCGTTTCGCGCTGGCCGAATGGGATGTCATCTCCACCGGCGCGCCCACGCTCAAGGATGCCTTGGCGGTGTTCGACTGCGAACTGGTCGACACCAAGGACCTGGCCACCCATCGTGTGCTTTTTGGCAAGGTGACAGGCCTGCGCATCGGCGATAACCTCAAGCCACTGATCTATCACGACCGCGCCTACCACAATCTGTGAGCGGATAGCGGCGGTCATGGAGACGAGATGACCGGGCTGAAGCCGCGTCCCGCGCCGCGCACCATCGATGAAACGCTCGACCTCCTGACCGGCGCCGACTATGTGGCGGACCGTTCGCTGGCGACCGTGCTGTTCCTGTCGCTGCGCATGAGGCGGCCGCTCTTCCTCGAGGGCGAGGCCGGCGTCGGCAAGACCGAGATCGCCAAGGTGCTGGCCTCCGCGCTCGGACGCAGGCTGATCCGCCTGCAATGCTACGAGGGCCTGGACGTTTCCTCCGCCGTCTACGAGTGGAACTACGCCGCCCAGATGATCGAGATCCGCATGGAGGAGGCGGCCGGCAAGGTCGATCGCTCCGACATGGAGAAGAACGTCTTTTCCGAGCGCTATCTCATCCGCCGCCCCGTGCTGGACGCGCTGACCGGCAAGCCGGGCGCCGCCCCGGTGTTCCTGATCGACGAGCTCGACCGCACCGACGAGGCGTTCGAGGCGTTCCTCTTGGAAATCCTGTCCGATTTCCAGGTGACGGTGCCGGAACTCGGCACCATCAAGGCCGAGGAGCCGCCCATCGTCATCATCACCACCAACCGCACGCGTGAGATCCACGACGCCCTGAAGCGCCGCTGCCTCTATCATTGGGTGGACTATCCCGACGCCGCGCGCGAACTGGAGATCGTGCGCCGCAAGGTGCCGGACGCCAACAGCCGGCTTTCGGCCGAAGTGGTCGCCTTCATCCAGAAACTGCGCCAGATCGACCTGTTCAAGGCTCCGGGCGTGGCCGAAACCATCGACTGGGCGGGCGCGCTGACCGAGCTGGACAAGGTGGCGCTTGACCCCGAGACCGTGTCCGACACCATCGGCGTGCTCCTGAAATACCAGGACGACATCGCCCGCATCGAAGAGGGCGAGGGCCGCCGCATCCTCGGCGAGGTCAAGGCCGAGCTCGCGGCGGCGGAGTAGGACCTTGCCGGCATGGTTTGAACTGGCTCCCGTCCCCGTCCTTTCCCCGCAAGCGGTGAGGGGCGAGCGGCACCTTACCCTCTCGCTTGTGGTGAGGATCGCTGACGGAGATTCGCGGCAGCAGATCGGAGGAAGCGGGGTAGGGGCCGTTTTCGCCTGCGTGCGCAATGGGGCACCCCCACCCCGGCGCTTCGCGCCGACCCTCCCCACAAGGGGGAGGGTAAACGCGGCAGGGAAGTTCCAGTGACGAACCCCGTGGACGGCCGCATCGCCGACAACATCGTCTATTTCGCCCGAGCGCTGCGCAAGGCCGGCATGCGTGTCGGTCCCGCCTCGGTGAAGGACGCCATCGAGGCCGTGCTGGCGGCGGGCATCGGCTCCCGCGACGATTTCTACTGGACGCTGCATTGCGTGCTGGTGACGCGCCATGAGGACCACGCCACCTTCGACGAGGCCTTTCGCCTGTTCTGGAAATCGCGCGAGCTGATCGAGAAGATGCTGGCCATGTTCTCGCCCGTCGCGCTGGACAGGCGCGAGAAGCAGAAGCCGCGCCCCGCCGAAAGCCGGGTCGGCGAGGCGATGTTCGAGGGCCGGCAGAAGGACCGGCCGCCGCGCGACATTCCCGAGGTCGAGGTGGACGCGCGCTTCACCGTTTCCGGCGACGAGGTGCTGCGCGGCAAGGATTTCGCGCAGATGACGGCCGCCGAGCTTTCGGCGGCGCGGCGCGCCATCTCCGAACTGCGCCTGCCCTTCGACCAGGTCACGACCCGCCGCTTCCGGCCAGACCCGCGCGGCCGCCGCATCGATCCGCGCGCCATGATGCGCCAGGCGGCCCGCACCGGCAGCGGCCTGATCCTGCCGAAATTCCGCTCGGCCCGGCAAGTGCAGCCGCCGCTGGTGGTGCTGGCCGACATTTCCGGCTCCATGAGCCAGTACAGCCGCATCTTCCTGCATTTCCTGCATGCGCTGAGCGAAAAGCGCCGCCGCACCCACGCCTTCGTCTTCGGCACGCGGCTCACCAACCTGACGAGGCAATTGCGCAACCGCGATCCCGACCAGGCGCTGGCCGACTGTTCGGCCGCGGTGAAGGACTGGTCCGGCGGCACGCGCATCGGCGACGCGCTGGCCGAGTTCAACCGGCTGTGGTCGCGCCGCGTGCTGGGGCAGGGCGCGGTGGTGCTGCTCATCACCGACGGGCTGGAGCGCGACGACGTGGGCGAGCTTGCGCGCGAGATGGAGCGCCTGCGGAAATCCTGCCGGCGGCTGATCTGGCTGAACCCGCTGCTGCGCTTCGACGGTTTCGAGGCCCGCGCGCGCGGCGTCAAGGCCATGCTGCCGCATGTCGACGAGTTCAGGCCGGTGCACAATCTGGAGGCCCTCAGCGATCTGTGCGCCTCGCTCGGCGGGCGCTCAGGCGGCAAGGTCGATCCGCGCCGCTGGCTGGAGGCTGGCATGGGGCGTGCGGCATAGCTATCTATAGCGAGGGTGGAGGTTAGGTCATGGAACACAGCACCTCTCTGGACGAGGCCCGCGATCCGCTGCTCATCGCCGAGGGCTGGAAGCAGGAAGGCCGCGACGTCGCCATCGCCACCGTGGTGGAAACCTGGGGCTCCGCGCCGCGCCCGGCCGGCAGCCATCTGGTCATCGACGCGGAAGGCAATTTCCACGGTTCCGTTTCCGGCGGCTGCGTCGAGGGCGCGGTCGTCACCGAGGCGCTCGACGTGCTCGAAAGCGGCAAGGCCAGGATGCTGGAATTCGGCGTCGCCGACGAGACCGCATGGCGGGTCGGCCTGTCCTGCGGCGGCCGCATCAGGGTCTATGTCGAGCGGCTCGGTTGACATGTCGAGCGGCGGGACAGTCATGTGTATTGCGGGAAGGTCGGCGCTCTATGTGAAGCGCACGAAAAGCCGAGTGCTTGGCTTGTCGAACGAAAAACACCGGCCTTGCCACAGCAGGGCCGCATCCGGCAGGCCACCGAGGGGCGACCCGACACCAGACTTGGCGGCAAGGAGTGACATGTTCTGATGGACCTCCAGCTTCTCCGGACCCTCAACGCCGACCGACGCGCCCGCCGGGCCGTGATCCAGCTGACCGATCTTGGCGACGGCACCTCCCGTCTCGTCCATGAGGGCGACCGGCTGGAGGGCGAACTCGGCAAGGCGATCGCTTCCGCCTTCCGCACCGGACGTTCCGGTTCGGCCGAGGTCGAAGGCCGCAGCTATTTCCTGAACGCGCATCTGCCGCATCCGCGCTTCGTGCTGGTCGGCGCGGTCCATATCAGCCAGGCGCTGGCGCCGATGGCCCGCATCGCCGGCTATCCGGTCGAGATCATCGACCCGCGCACGGCCTTCGCCACGCCGGACCGTTTCCCTGACGCGCCGCTCGATGCCGAATGGCCGCAGGACGTGTTCAGCCGCCGCCCGCTCGATTCCTATTGCGCGCTCGCCGCCCTGACCCATGATCCGAAGATCGACGATTTCGCGCTGAAGGCGGCGCTCGAGGCCAACTGCTTCTATGTCGGCGCGCTCGGCAGCCCCCGGACCCACGGCCGGCGCGTGGAGCGGCTTCTGGCCGAAGGCGTCAGCGCCGAACGGATCGAGCGCGTCCACGCGCCGATCGGGCTCAACATCGGCGCCGCCAGTCCCGCCGAGATCGCGGTCGCGGTGCTGGCCGAGGTGATCCGGGCATTCCGCTCGCGCGGCCTGGATGCCAAGGAGCAGGTGGCGTGAAGTTCGGGCCGGTGCCGCTGGACGAGGCCGAGGGCGCCATCCTTGCGCATTCGACGGTGGTCGGCGAAAGGCGCCTGCGCAAGGCCACGCGCCTGGGCGCCGAGGACATCGACGCCTTCCGCGCGGCCGGCGTGCGCGAGATCGTGGTCGCCACGCTTGCCGACGACGACGTCGGCGAGGACGAAGCGGCAGGGCGTCTGGCGGCCGCGCTCGGCTTTACCGGCATCGAGGCCCGCCCGCCCGCCACCGGCCGGGTGAACCTGCACGCGACGGTTTCCGGCGTCTTCACCGTGGACAAGGACCTGATCGATTCCATCAACATGGTGGACCCCGACATCACCGTCGCCACCATGCCGCCCTTCGCCCCGATGATCGAGGGCCAGATGGTGGCCACCATCAAGATCATCCCCTTCGCCGTGCCGGAAGCCATGCTGCAGCGCGCCATCGAGCTTGCCCGCCGCCGCGAAGCGTTCCGTATGCACCCCTACACGCCGTTGAAGGTGGGTGTGGTGCAGACCGTTCTGCCCTCGATCAAGGCCAGCGTGCTCGACAAGACGCTGCGCGTCACCGAGGAGCGCATCGGCCGCACCGGCAGCACGATTTCCGGCGAGATACGCACGCCGCATGCCGCGCCCGAAGTCGCGCGGGCCATCGAGGACCTCGCCGGCGAGAGCGACATGGTGCTGGTGTTCGGCGCATCGGCCATGAGCGACCCCGACGAGGATGTGATCCCCGCCGCCATCCGCGCCTCCGGCGGTGTCGTGTACCGTTCGGGAATGCCGGTCGATCCGGGCAATCTCTTCGTCCTGGGCGAGCGCGAGGGCAAGCCGGTGCTCGGCGCGCCGGGCTGCGCCCGCAGCCCCCGGCTCAACGGTTTCGACTGGGTGCTGGACCGCCTGATGTCCGGCATCCCGGTGACGCGGGAGGACATTGCCGGCATGGGCGTGGGCGGGCTTTTGATGGAGATCCCGACCCGGCCGCAGCCGCGCGAGCCCGCCGCCCCCAAAACTTCGTCGCAAGGGCAGCAGGCCAAGGTCTATGCCGTGCTGCTGGCCGCGGGCCGTTCCAGCCGCATGGGCGGCCCGAACAAGCTGATGGCCCTGTTCGACGGCAAGCCGCTGGTGCGGCGCGCGGCCGAACGGGCGCTGGCTTCGAAGGCGGACGGCGCCGTCGTCGTCACCGGGCATCAGAAGGAGCGGGTGCGCGAAGCGCTGGCCGGGCTTCCGCTGCGCTTCGCGGACAATCCCGATTTCGCCGACGGACTTTCGACCTCGCTCAAGGCGGGGATCGGGGCTGTGCCGCAGGACGCATCCGGCGCGTTGATCGTGCTGGGCGACATGCCGGGCGTTTCGAGCGCCGATCTCGACCGGCTGATTGACGCCTTCCGCAAGGCCGGTGGCGGCGCTGTCGTGCGCGCTTCGCACGAGGGCAAGCGCGGCAATCCGGTGATCCTGCCGCGCGCGCTCTTTCCGGCCGTCTCGCACCTGGAGGGCGACACCGGCGCGCGCCATCTCATCGAGACCGGCGGCCTGGACGTGATCGACGTGGAGATCGGCAAGGGCGCCGCCATCGACGTCGATACGCCCCAGGCGCTGGAGGCTGCCGGCGGCGTGCTGCAGGATTGATCTCGCACCGTTGACAAACAGGTGCCGGTCAACGCAAGCGTTGACCATGCTCTTTGTCTCGTCACTCCCCTCTGGCCTGCCGACTGTCTCTCCCTCGAGGGGGGAGATTGGATGTCGCGCAGGCTTTCGCCAATCGCCAACGCTGCGGGCTGGAGCGAGGGGGGCGCGAGGGAATGTGGCCCTGTTCGTGCTTATACTGCTGGCGGCTTTGGCAGCAAGCTTTCAGCTAGCCGCTGCCCAATCCCTGACGCTGAAACCCTTCAAGGACGATCTCTTCGCCTATCCGGCGCTGCTGTCGTCGCAAAAGGGCAGTCTCTACCGCGTCTTCGACTATCGCGAGATGCGCGACATCAACCAGCGCGACGAGGTGCCGGAGCGGCGGGTGCACAGCCAGTACACCTCGCTCGGCGTGCGCGGCGTGCAGCAGGACCTCGCGCTGAAAACCGACGCCGGAACGGTGCGCTATATCGCGGTCGGCAAGACGGAAGGCGCGTCGGTCATCACGCTTTATCTGCACGGGCAGGGCGGATCGCGTCGCCAGGGCGCGGACGACTTCACCTTCGGCGGCAATTTCAACCGCATCAAGAACCTGATGGCCGCCAATGGCGGGCTCTATCTGTCCCCCGATTTCCCGGATTTCGGCGACGCCGGCGCGGCCCAGGTCGCGGCGCTGATCGAGCATTATGCGGCGGCTTCGCCCGGCGCGAAGATCTTCGTCGCCTGCGGCTCGATGGGCGGCGCGCTGTGCTGGAAGCTCGCCGCGCGCAAGGATACCGGCGCGCGCATCGACGGCCTGCTTCTGCTCGGCTCGCTGTGGGACGAGAGCTTCTTTTCCAGCCCCGCCTTCAAGCGAAAAATCCCGGTGTTCTTCGGCCAGGGCAGCAAGGACCCGGTGTTTCCGGTCCAGAGCCAGGAAGCCTTCTTCCGCTCCATACTGGCGAAATCTCCGGGCTATCCGACCCGCTTCGCGCGTTTCGAAACCGGCACCCACGGCACCCCGATCCGCATGACCGACTGGCGCGAGACGCTGAACTGGATGCTTTCGGCGGGCCGCTAAAACATTCTTGCAGCCAAGCGGAGCCACTTGGCGTCGCGCGAATGCGGCTGGAACGACGCTCCGGCTGGCCTATGGCGCCGTGTTGTAGTCCAGCACCGTTTGCGGGTTGACCTCGCCGTCATAGGAGGGGTCGACCTCGTATTGCACCAGCGAGAATTCGCCGTTGCGGAACAGGTAGGTGCCGGTCGTGGAGGCGTCGCCCACGCCGCGCCATTTGTCGTGCGAGATGATGGAATAGGCGGCCTGGTCGTAGTCGGCGTTGACGAGCTGGTCCACGGTGCGGAAGCCGGTGACGTTCATGTGCTCGACCTTGCCGTTGGTGTCGCCGTTCTCGTAGCGGATATCGAGTTCGGGCACGGCGAACTGCAACTGCCTCACATTCCCGGCTTCGTCGGTCATGTAGTAGACCGAGCTTTCGTTATAGGCGCCCATGGTGCAGAAGAAGCGGAACAGCCGCGCCGTCTTGTCGGGATCGTTCTCGGCCGCGGCCGCCGGCTTGTAGCGGATGCTGTAGTCCGAAGGCTCGCCCAGGACCTTCCCGCCCGGCGGCTGGTCGTCGCATTGTTCGCCGTAAGCCGCCAGGAAGGCCTTCCTGGCTTTTTCCAGCGCGGCGTCCTTCTTGGGCGGCTGGGGGCCGTCGCCGCAGCTTTGCGGCAATGCGGATTGAAAGTCCTTGTCCGAAGGCTTCAGCGCGCCCTTCTCGATGCGCATCGGCTGGAACGGCGGCGCCTGGATCGTGCCGTTGACCTGGCGCAGCGTATAGCAGCCCGCGAACACTTTCTGGCCGCCGTCCTTGCCGGTGGCGCGGATCGCGACCGGAAGGTTGAAATAGATGCTGCCGGCGGCGCCTTCCTCCGAAGGTTCGCCGGTCGCGACATCCACCTTGGCCGTGCCCTCATACCCCTTGGCGAAGCTGTCGAAATCCTTGGCCGGCTTGGTCTCGCCGAAATACTCCCAGGCGCGGGCATATTCCTGGCGGTCGATGGCGTTGTAGAGCGAGCGCACCAGCGCGGCCGGGTCGGAACGGTCGTCCAGATAGGGGATTTCCTCCGCGGCCACCGCATGTCCGCATGCGGTGGCGAGCACGGCGAAGGTCGCGGCAAGGATGCTTTTCATCACGAATCTCCGTTCGGCCCTGAAAGCCTAGCAGAGAATGCGGCATCCCGGTGGCGTCGCCCCGGCGTTAGCGGATCGACATTTCACGCGCGATGCGCGGGAAATCGGCCGGCTTGATGCGGATATCGGAACGATCGGCATTGCTCATGGAATGAAGCAACGCCAGCGCTGCGCGGTAGCGCGCCTGTTCGGTCGGGCGCGGGCGGGAAAACATCTCGGTCAAGAACCCCATGGTCCTGCTCCAGGTTGGTCCTCCCAACGGCTTTATATAGATGAATCGTGACGATTGTGCATCGCAACAGAAGCCTATTGCGGTGCGGCATATGGCCCTTGCCGCCGGATGCCTAAAATTGCCGCGCATCGCACGCATGCATTTTTAACGGCGCCGGTCTATGCTGCGGCGACCCAGAAAACGGGCGGATGCGGGAGGTCGACATAGGCACCGGAGCCAAGCAGCGGGATTTCGCCTCCTTGCTCGACGACCTTTTCGTGGCCTCGGAAACGGCTGCGGAGGAGGGCGCGGCGCGGCCGTCCATTCCCTTCGACTATCTTTCGGTGGCGGACGAACTCCACTCCGGGCGCATAAAGGTGTCCGGCGATGCCTATGCCGCGGAGTACGGCGAAGGGACCGACCTTGCCGCCGAGTTCGCGGCGCTTCTGGCCGCCGCCAATGTGACGCTTGGCGACGAGCAGCCGGAGGCGCAAGAGCCGCTGCCGCCCATCGATCCCGATTCCATCGCTGCCGAGCTTGGCCTCGGGCAGGTGAAGAAGGCGGCCGATTTCGGCCGGCTGCGCCGCAGCTTCGCCTTCTCGAACCATCCCGACCGGGTCGCGCCGCATCTCAGGCAACGCGCCATGATCCGCATGCAGGTGGCCAACATGCTGATAGACGAGGCCCGCCGCAAGGCGCTTGCCGCCGCCCGCCGTTAATCCGCCTTGCCGCCGAAGCCGGTCAGGAAGGCGGTGAGGTTATCGCCGAGCGCGTCGCACAGATAGCCGCCTTCCTGCACGATCACCGTCGGCAGCTTCAGTTCGGCAATGGCCTCGCCGATGCGGGAGAAGCCCGGCGTCGTCACCGAAAGCCCGCCGAACGGATCGCCCTCGAAGGCGTCCAGCCCCAGCGCCACCACCAGCGCGTCCGGCGCGAAGGCGCAGATGCGCCGGAAGGCCGGCTCCAGCGCCCCGAGGAACGCCTCGTCGCCGGATTTGCGCGGCAGCGGCAGGTTGAGGTTGTAGCCGAGGCCCGGTCCCACGCCGCGCTCGTCGGCATGGCCCCAGAAGAAGGGGTAGAACCGCACCGGGTCGGCATGCAGCGAAACCGTCAGCACGTCCGGCCGGGCATAGAAGATGCCTTGCGTGCCGTTGCCGTGATGGAGGTCGACGTCGAGGATCGCCACCCGCGCCGCCTGCCTGCGCAGCGCCTGCGCGGCCACAGCCGAATTGTTGATGAAGCAGAAGCCGCCGGCCACGTCCGCGAAGGCGTGATGGCCCGGCGGCCGGCACAGAGCATAGGCGGCGGGCGCGCCCGACATCACCGTTTCGGCGGCCTCGACCGCGCTCCAGGCGCTCCACAGGGCGCTTTCCCAGGTCTCGCCCGAGATCGGGCAGGCGGTGTCGGCCATGTGATAGCCGGCCTGTCCCACGGCGGAGGCGGGATAGGAGCCGCCGCGCGCGATGGGGTGGATGTTGGGGATCACCTCCTCGGACGCGCCTTCGATGCGCTGCCAGCGCACGAAGATATGTTCGAGGAAATCGAGATATTCGGGCGTGTGGACCGCCGAGATCGGGCCGAGGCCATGGTCGCGCGGCCGCTCGATGGTGCAGCCGGCGGCCCTGGCGCCGGCCTTCAGCCGCTCCACCCGCTCCGGCTGTTCCGGGTTCGGCTTCTGTGCGCCGCTGGACAGGAACATCTTCGGGTCGTGGCGCTTCTGCTCGTCGGCATAGAAGGCTTTCATTCGTGCTCCTCGTCATTCTTGGCGAAGGCGCGGAACGCATCGCCGGCGATCCTGTGCACCTGATCGTCGCCCTGATGCGCGATGCCGATGCGTTCGTAGAACCGTTGCGCAGCCAGGTTGCCGGTGTCCACCGCCAGTTCGATATAGACGCCGCCTTGCGTGTCGATGTCATGCGCCAGCCGGCGCAGCAGCTTTTCGCCGACCTTCATCCCGCGAAAGCTTTCGGCCACGAACAGGTCCTGCACGAACACGCCCGGCCGCCCGAGCCAGCTCGAAAAGATGGGGAAATACAGGCACATGCCGGCGAATCGTGAATCGATTTCCGCGATCAGCACCTCGAACGCCGCATTCTCACCGAAGCCGAAGTTGCGGATGTCGTCCGGCGTCGATTTGACCTTGTGCGGCGCGCCGATCGTCTCTGCGATGCCGCGCAGGCCGGCATGGATGTCCTCGGCATCCTCCGGCCGGGCAGGGCGGATGGTGAGCCGCGCCACTTTTACCATGCCCCTTGCAGGGAGGGTCGGACCGAAGGTCCGGGCTGGGGGCGAGGCGTTGAATCGCGACTCCGACCCCCCTCTGGCCTGCCGGCCATCTCCCCCTCAAGGGGGGAGATTGGCAGTTTCGACGCCGCCGCCCATTCTGCGACGTTGGTGATTCGCGAATACGGGCACGAAGGCTGATCTCCCCCCTTGAGAGGGGTGAGGAGTGGCCCGCGAAGCGGACGAAAAGCCAAATGCTTGGCTTTTCGAACGACGAACGACCAAGGCCATGACCGAGGGCCGGGGCCGGCAGGCCAGAGGGGGCTGAGAAGAAACGCCTTCATCTCCGTCAAAACGCCACCCGGTCGCCGCCCTTCAGCGCCAGCATTGCGCGCGCTTCGGCCGGCGAGGCGACTTCCAGCGAGAGCCCTTCCACGATGGCGCGGATGCGCTTGACCTGATCGGCGTTGGATTTCGCCAGCGCGCGCCCGTCATAGAGGCTGTCCTCCAGCCCGACGCGCACATTGCCGCCCATGGCGGCGGCCATCGAAACCAGCGGCATCTGGTGCCGGCCGGCGGCAAGCACGGAGAACCGGTATTCGTCCCCGAACAGCTTGTCGGCGATGCGCTTCATGTGGACGAGGTTTTCCGGGTCGGCGCCGATCCCGCCCAGAATCCCCAGCACGAACTGGATGAACAAAGGCCCGGAAACCAGCCCCCGGTCGCGGAAATGCGCCAGCGAATAGAGGTGGCCGACGTCGTAGCACTCGAATTCGAAACGCGTGCCGCAGCCCTTGCCGAGCTTGTCGAGGATCGCCTCCATGTCGGCGAAGGTGTTCTTGAAAATGGTGTGCCGGGTGGCTTCCAGGAGCTTCGGCTCCCAGTCGTGCCGCCACTCGCGCGGCTTGTCGAGAATGGGAAACAGGCCGAAATTCATCGAGCCCATGTTGAGCGAGCACATTTCCGGTTCCGCTTTCAGCGGCGCGGCGAGCCGTTCGTCCAGCGTCATCAGCGACGAGCCGCCGGTGGTGATGTTCACCACCGCGCCCGTCGCCTGCTTGATGCGGGGCAGGAACTGCATGAACACCGCGGGATCAGCGGTCGGCCGCCCGTCCTGCGGATCGCGGGCGTGCAGGTGCAGGATCGACGCACCCGCCTCCGCCGCCGCGATCGCCTCCGCGGCGATCTGGTCCGGCGTCACCGGCAGGTGCGGCGACATGCTCGGCGTATGCACCGAACCGGTGACCGCGCAGGTGATGATGACCTTCCTTGCCGCCATTTTCTCCCTCAGCGGTTCAGCATTCTAGCTGTTTACCGGCAGCTTGAGTTCGGCCGCCAGCACTTCCAGCGTGTCGCCCAGCAGTCCCATGATCTCGCCGATCTGCGCGCGCGTGACGATGAGCGGCGGGCAGACCATGAAGTTGTCGCTTTCGGGACCGCCCTTCACCCGTCGCGAGTAGACGATGAGACCGCGCTCGAACGCAAGATCGATCAATCGCACATTGGCGTTCAGCTCGCGCGGCAGCGGCACCTTCTCGACCGGATCGGCATAGAGTTCGGCGCCCAGCAGCAGGCCCTTGCCGCGCACGTCGGCCACGAAGGGGAAGCGCCGTGAAAGCCCTTCCAGCTCCTGCCTGAGCACCGCGCCCATTTCGGCGGCGTTGTTGATGAGGCCGAGCCGGTCCGTCTCGGCGAGCACGGCGACGCCGGCCGCGCAGGAAACCGGGTTGGCGCCATAGGTGTGGCCGTGCAGGAAGCCGCCCATCTCCAGAACCGGCCCCACCACCTTTTCCGTTGCCGCCAGCGCGCCGAGCGGCGTGTAGCCGGACGACAGGCCCTTTGACAGCGAGATGATGTCGGGCCGGCAGTTCCAATGGTCGCCGCCGAGGAATTTTCCCGTGCGGCCGATGCCGCTCATTACCTCGTCGTGGATCAGCAATATGCCGTATTTGTCGCAGATCTCGCGGATGCGGCGATAATAGCTGTCGGGCGCCACCAGCGCGCCGGTCGCGGCGCCGCCGATCGGCTCCATGACGAAGGCGACGACGCTTTCCGGGCCTTCCGACAGGATCGTCTCCTCCAGCATGTCGGCGTAGCGCAGCCCGCGCTGCTCGGGGGAAAGGTTGTCGCGGTCGCGGTGCACGAAGGGGGCCGGCACCAGCGGCATCGGGTGGCCCATCTGCGTGAAAGCTTCGGTCAGCACGCCGTCGCCGGTCACGCCGAGCGAGCCGGTGGTGATGCCGTGATAGGACGGAATGCGGCCGATGATCTTCCAGCGCTTCGGCTGCCCGGTGGCCACCGCCCATTGCCGCGCCAGCTTCAGGCAGGCCTCGACCGCCTCCGACCCGCCCGACACGAAATAGATGCGCTCCATGCCTTCCGGCAGGCGCTCGCAAAGGTCCTGCGCGAGCCGGATGGCCGGCTCGTTGTCGAAATGGATCGGATAGGCGAACGAAACGCGCTCCATCTGCCGCGCCATGGCGTCGATGACGGCGCGGTTGCCGTGGCCGATATTGACGTTCACCGCCCCGCTGGACCCGTCGATGAAGCGTTTGCCGGTCTTGTCCCACATGTAGATGCCGTCGGCGCGGTCGACGACCGGGCGGGGCAGGCGGGTGAAATGGAACAGGTGGGGGGTGATTCCCGCAGTGGCGATCATGGCTTCGCCGGCTCCCCGGATATTCCTCTCCGTCCTACCGGTCCCGGCCCTCGGCTATGGCCTTGGTCGTTCGTCGTTCGAAAAGCCCATTTGGGGACTTTTCGTTCGCTTCGCGGATCACTTCTCACCCCCCTTAAGGGGAGAGATTGGCCGTCCCGACCGTTTGCGCCGATCTTCAGGATTCGGGATGACGTTGAAACCGCTGATCCCCCTTGAGGGGAAGATGTCCGGCAGGACAGAGGGGGGTGAAAGTGAAGCAAACCCATTTTCTCCTGCTAATCTCTAGCGTCTCAAAAAACGATCCAGCACGTTTGTCGTCACCTGTTCGACCATGGCGTCGCGGCGCAGCAGCCCGGCCACCCATTCGCAGCTTCCGGCATGGAAGACCTCGCCCTTGCCGCGCGGGAAATTGACGATCATGCCGTTGGCGCGCTTCACCTTGTCGAGATTGGCGTCGCTTGCCGTGCCGTAGAGGATTTCTGCCGAGAAGCGGCCGTCCTCGTCGCCGAGGAACTGGTCCTCGGCCGCCATATCGGCGCTTTCCTCGACCTGGCTGGCCATGCCGGCCGCCAGTATCTGCAAGCCTTCCGGCGCATCCCTGTCGGTGGCGTATGGCAGGCCGCCGCGGATCTCGTGCTCCAGCCCGTCCACCTCGTAGCCGAAGATGTGGCTCTCGGCCCCCAGCACGTCGCCGTAATAGAGCCCCGTGCCGGCGAAGGCCCAGTGTTCCGGCCGGTAGATCGGGAAACCGCGCGCGCCGCGCGGCGCGCAGCCGCCCCAGCCGGCATAAAGGCCGCGCGTGGCGTTCAGCCCGAAGGTCGCGGCACCCGGACGCCCGATCTCCCCGGCTTCCCACGAGGTGGTGGCGCGGCGAATGTCGCCCTGGCCGTAGACCGGGTCTTCGGCCCGGGCCCGGTATTTGTAGCAGACCTGCCGGCGACCCTCGTCCTCCAGCCGCGTCTGCCACATGAAATTGCCGGCGAAGCGCGCCGCATGCCCGCCGTTTTCGACATAGGCGTCCACGGCGTCCCGCATGTCCCATGTCCAGTATTCGTCATGGCCGACGAACACGACGCAATCGTAGCCTGCGAGGATTTCGGGCGAGAAATGCAGCTCGTGCTGGCTGGCGAGGTCGATTTCATAGCCGGCGCGCTCGGCGAAGCGGAAGAAATGCCCGTCATAGCTCGCCCAGCCGGCGGACGCGTATTTCTTGGAATGGCCGGTGGCGTAAGCCCATTCCATGTGCGGATAGCGCGGCGCGGTGTTCGGCGGCATCGCCACCTCCAGCGGCACGCGCGGCGCTTCCGGCGGCAGCACCACGAAGCCCCGGCACCACGGGCGCTGGGTGGAGACGAGCGGCGAATACTGGTCGCGGTTCGGGCCGGTGATGCCCTGATAGTGGTTCGAGCCGCCCCAGGTGTTGTAGGCGAGCCAGGTGCCGGTGGCCGCCACCTGCAGAATGCGGCCTGGCTTCCGGCCCGGCTGCGGCGCGACGATGAAAAGGTGATGGCAGCGGATCGGCCCGCCGTCGCGCCCTTCGGCCGTCAGCGTGACGCGATAGGCGCCGGACGGCCAGTCTTCGCCGATGCGGAACTCGAACGCCGCCTCCCAGCCGCAGCCCTCGGCCGAGCACTGGTCGGGCGTATCCTGCCAGCGCGCGGCGATGCCCTTGGCCTCAAAGACCTTTTTCTCCGCCGCGCCGTCGCGCACGATCTCCATGCTGAAATCCGGCGCCGTCGAGCTGACATGCAGCAGCACCTTATCGCCGGCCGGATAGGAAAAGCGGTCGGTGTAGCACCAGATTTCGCCGCGCCCGCCGTCCATGCCCGGCCATTCGTAATAGTGGCCGCGCACCGCCTCGCGGCGCTGTTCCGGCGTCAGGCCGAAATCGGGGAACTCTGTCGGCAGATGGACCATGAGCACCGGCGGGTCAGGAGGATCGCCGGCATTTCAGCGGGCCGCCCGTGCGGCGTCAACCGGAAACCATCGGGCCAGCCGCGTCGCGCTTGGCCTTGGCGGCGAAAGGCCGTATCCATGGCCGGTATCGTTTCGGGAGCCGGCATGCTGAGGGTGGTGAAGGTCAAGGTCGACGACATCTACGTGCCGACGGCGCGGCGCAAGACCCTGCATCCCGAGACCGTGCGGCACCTCGCCGAAGACATCGTCGAAAACGGCCTGAAGATGCCGATCCAGGTGCGCCATGACGGCAAGCGCTACGTGCTGGTCGAAGGCCTGCACCGGCTCGAGGCCATGAAATGGCTCGGCGAGGATGCCATCGACGCCTATCTGGTGCAGGCGCGCAGGCACTGACGGGCGCACATTGCGGCCACGCGAAAAAAATGCCCGCACCGGGACCGGAAGGCTCGCGCTGTGCGGCCGGGGCAGGCGACCCGAAGAGCCCTTGATTTGACTGGGTTTTGATCCTTTGCCGGCTGCCTTCCTGCCCGATCGGGCAGGGCGGTGCCTCAAAAAAAATCGCCGGATGCCGCAAGATAGCCGCCGAACCATCATTGGCGAGCCACGATCGGCGTCCTATCTTATGGCTACCCGGGCGGGTAGGGCTCGCTGCGAGGAGGCCAGATATGATCGAAGCTACGCCGAAACTGGACGAATTGCTGAGGGACCCGGTGATCAAACTTGTGATGGCCAGCGACGGCGTGCAACCCGACGAGGTGCGTCTTCTCCTTGAGCGCGCCCGCGAACGCGGGAACGAGATCGGCCCCATGTTGCCGCCGGCCCACATGATCGGCGAAAGCCACTGCGCCAACTGGTTCTGCGGCTGACGCCTCGCGCCGGCTTCTCGCGCAGCAGGCACCCGACAGATCGGAGGCCCGCCCGAAAGGGCCGGGCCTCTTCTGATTCCACGGCCGGCCTGCGGGATCGATTCCGCCGCGGGCCCGAGAACCGGCCGAGCTTCACCGTTGCCACGCCCCGTTTCCGGTCTGGCCGTTGTTCAAAGAGCGCTTCTCCCCGGCCGAAAGCGGGGCCGGGAGAAGTAGGAAGCGGGCGCCTGGTTCGGTGCCTCTGATTGGTAATTTTATGGCGCCTTGCCAGGCGCCCGCCGGCGTTTTTCGGCTCACCCGTCTCCCGGCGGGATGACCAGATTGTCACCCAGGCCCGCACCAGCGACATACGGATGCTCGCTTCCGCCGAAACGGAAGTCTGGAGACTCCGGGCTGCCCTCCGCTTCGTCGGCCACGTTAGCCGCTTCCCCGGAGCACCGGTTCCTCCCCACGTCCCGCCGTCGCGACACCGCGTTCCCGCAGGAGAAACTGCGACGGAGTATGGGGGGAGGGCGGAAGGCGTGGACAAAAACGCGCGCTGTTTTTGCAAACGCCGTGTGGTTTCAACGGGTTGGGCAAAGTGCATGAGCGGATTATCCCACATATTATGCTTTGCATCGCCATGCCCTGCACTGCTTGTTCTAGGTGGCCAGATTCTGCACCCTCTCGCGTTGGCCACTGTTCAGGCATGGATTCCCGACACTCTGCGCTCGTTTCACTCGCTTCGAGGCCGGGAATGACGGATGTAAATTACGGCAGCGGCTAACTGCCAACGCTGAAAAAAGCGGAAACGAAGCGCAGAACTGAGGGGGACTAGAACGAAGATATCGAAGGCGGACAGCATCTCCTCTGTCATTCTCGGCCTCGAGTGAGCGTAGCGAACGAAGAGTGTCGGGAATCCATGCCTGAACGGCAGCGCAGTGCAGATGATATACCTATATACTACTGTACGTCGATTACCCGATGGCAGTATCACTTGGTCTGTCGTCTGTCGAATGATCGCCAGATTCATTCTCTTGGATTCTTTGAATGCGCTTCTCAATATCTAGTGCTAAAAGAGTGGCCAATTGTCGGACGCTTTCAGCGTTCTGAGCCACGAATAATTCGCCTGTCCGAAGGGACAGTATTGCCCTTCGAAATGCATCTCCATTTTGAACAAATAAGCCTAATACGCCGATTGCTTCTCTGAGCCTGGGCTTTGGATTTTGTGTGTTCCATATGTGAACGCGTGTTGGTGTCCCTTCAATCTCCAGTTCGAAGTTGGGCTGAAATTTTACCTGAAATAACCCAGAGGGACTAGGAATATTTTCAATGTCGGATATACGCGTGACGCTTCGACCATCAAGCCACTTGATAAAACGCTTCAGAGCTTCGCCAGCATCGCGCCGTTCCGCTGGCCTTTTTATTGCTTGTATAGCGGCTTGCGTCTCAATCCATGTCGACATATTCGCCGCATGATTTGAAGCTATACGTCTCATCTCTTTATAATAGTCATAACGACTATCACTCGGCTGTAATCGTTTTTTGATTTCGGTGTCTCTTGGTTTCGAATTCAGCGAGAGCAATTTGAGGTACGCGGAAGTGCCAAAATTCAGCATCGTTTTTTCCTCTGGAGTGCTGAGTTTCCGCCTCGACACTAAAATCCGACTCCCCATATAAGTCACCTTGTCACAGGAGGAGTGTCGAACTCTTTCGCCCCGCAGCGGCTTGCTTCGTTTGCGGTATCCAAAGCCGATCCGATTGGGTCGGCTTTGGTGTTTTTGGGTCGCGTGGCGACTTAAAGATTTAATCCCTATTTCAGCTTTTGTTCTTTTTGCTCTTTCGGCCCGATCTTGCGACCGGGCCGAGCATGTTGCGGTTTAAAATCTCAGCTTTTTACGAGCACCCGCTCGTCGCGCCGCAGGTGTCGCACTTCTCGCAGGTTCCGTTGCGCACCATCGTGAAATTCTGGCACTCGGAGCACATGTTGCCGGTGTAGCCCTGCATGATCGCCTGGTTGCGGCGGGCGGCGGCCAGCGCCTTGGCGTCGGTGGCTTCCTTCTGCGCGGCGTCGCTGAACAACTCGGTCGCGGCGTCGGCCTCGTCCTGCTCCGCCTCTTCCACCAATTCGCGCGCCCGCTCCTCATAGTCGCGCTTGAAGGCGGTCGCTTCCTCGGCAAGCCCCGCCGTCGCCGGCTTCAGCGCCGTGGCGCCGGCCGAGATCGGGTGCACGTTGGAGGCATAGGGCGCCGCGCGGGCAGGGGTGGCTGAAGGCGCCGCCCCGCCGCCGAAGCCTTTGGGCTCGCTGCCCGAACCGCTCACCAGCTTCACCGGGGAAACGCCGCGCGTCAGCCCCTTGGAGAAGGCAAGCGCCTTGCCTTCGGTGATGCCCTTGCCCAGCGAGGTGTTGGAGAAGTCGGTGTCGACATGGGCGAGGTCGTTGCGGCCGAGATAGGAGATCGCCAGCTCGCGGAACACATAGTCGATGATCGACGTGGCGCTCTTGATGGCGTCGTTGCCCTGCACCATGCCGGCCGGCTCGAACTTCACGAAGGTGAACGCCTCGACATATTCCTCCAGCGGCACGCCATATTGCAGGCCGAGCGAGATGGCGATGGCGAAGTTGTTCATCATGGCGCGGAAGGCGGCGCCTTCCTTGTGCATGTCGATGAAGATCTCGCCGAGACGCCCGTCGTCGAACTCGCCGGTGCGCAGATAGACCTTGTGGCCGCCCACGATGGCCTTCTGCGTATAGCCCTTGCGGCGGTTCGGCAGCTTCTCGCGGTCGCGCACCACCTTCTCGATGATGCGTTCCACGATCTTTTCCGTCACCGCCACCGCCTTGGCGGCGGCCGGCGAGGCCACCAGCGCCTCGACCGCGTCGTCCTCGTCCTCATCCTCGTCGGCGATCAGCGAGGCGTTCAGCGGCTGCGACAGCTTGGAGCCGTCGCGGTAGAGCGCGTTGGCCTTCAGCGCCAGCTTCCAGGACAGCATGTAGGCATTCTTGGCGTCCTCGACCGTCGCCTCGTTCGGCATGTTGATGGTCTTGGAGATGGCGCCCGAGATGAAGGGCTGGGCCGCCGCCATCATGCGGATGTGGCTTTCCACCGACAGGTAGCGCTTGCCGATCTTGCCGCAGGGATTGGCGCAGTCGAACACCGGATAATGCTCGACCTTGAGGAACGGCGCTCCCTCCAGCGTCATCGCGCCGCAAACATGGATGTTGGCGGCCTCGATCTCCTTGCGGCTGAAGCCCAGCGCCGGCAGCATCTCGAAGGAGAAGTCGTTGAGCTGCTCGTCGGTGAAGCCGAGCACGTCGCGGCAGAACTCCTCGCCCAGCGTCCATTTGTTGAACACGAACTTGATGTCGAAGGCGCTCTTCAGGGCGCCGTTCAGGGCCGCGATCTTCTCGTCGGTGAAGCCTTTCGCCTTGAGCGTCGAAGGGTTCACGCCCGGCGCCTGGTTCAGATTGCCGTGGCCGACCGCGTAGGCGTCTATCTCGGCGATCTGGCTTTCGGAATAGCCGAGCGTGCGCAGCGCTTCCGGCACCGCGGCGTTGATGATCTTGAAATAGCCGCCGCCGGCCAGCTTCTTGAACTTCACCAGCGCGAAGTCGGGCTCGATGCCGGTGGTGTCGCAGTCCATGACCAGGCCGATCGTGCCGGTCGGCGCGATCACGGTGGCCTGCGCGTTGCGGTAGCCGTGGACTTCGCCGAGCTCGATGGCGCGGTCCCAGGCGGCGCGGGCGTGCGCGACCAGCTCCTTCTGCCACACATGCTCCGCTGCCAGCGGCACCGGGTTGACCGACAGCTTCTCGTATCCATCCTTATCGCCGTAAGCGGCGCGGCGATGGTTGCGCATGACGCGCAGCATGTTGGCCGCGTTGCGGTCATAGTCCGGGAAGGCGCCCAACTCGCCGGCCATCTCGGCCGAGGTGGCGTAGGCGATGCCGGTCATCAGCGCCGTCAGCACGCCGCACAGGCCGCGGCCTTCCTCCGAGTCGTAGGGAATGCCGGAGGTCATCAGCAGGCCGCCGATATTGGCGTAGCCGAGGCCGAGCGTGCGGTAGTCGTGCGAGAGCCTGGCGATCTCCTTGGACGGGAACTGCGCCATCATGACGGAGATTTCGAGCACGATGGTCCACAGGCGCACGGTGTGCTCATAGGCCGCGATGTCGATGGTGCCGTCGGCATTGCGATAGGGCAGCAGGTTGATCGAGGCGAGGTTGCAGGCCGTGTCGTCCAGGAACATGTATTCCGAGCACGGGTTGGAGGCGCGGATCGCGCCGGCGGCCGCGCAGGTGTGCCAGTCGTTCATGGTGGTGTTGAAGTGCAGGCCGGGATCGGCCGAGGCCCAGGCGGCGTAGCCGATCTTCTCCCACAGGTCGCGGGCCTTCAGCGTCTTGTGGACCTTGCCGTCTATGCGGCGGATGAGGGACCAGCTTTCGTCCTTCTCCACCGCGCGCAGGAAGTCGTCCTTCAGCGACACGGAATTGTTCGAATTCTGGCCGGAGACGGTGAGATAGGCTTCCGAATCCCAGTCGGTGTCGTAGGTGGAGAACTCGATCGCCGTGTAGCCCTGGCGCGCGAACTGGATGACGCGCTGGATGTAGTTCTCCGGAACGGCGCTTTTCTTGGCCGCCTTGATCTCGCGCTTCAGCGCCGTGTTGACGGCCGGATCGAAGCAGTCGTCGTCTTGCCCTTCGCAGTTCACGCAGGCGCGCATGATGGCTTCGAGGTGCTTCTTGACGATCTTGGAGCCGGTGACGAGCGCGGCCACCTTCTGCTCCTCCTTCACCTTCCAGTCGATGAAGGCCTCGATGTCGGGATGGTCGGCGTCGACGATCACCATCTTGGCGGCGCGGCGCGTGGTGCCGCCCGACTTGATGGCGCCAGCGGCGCGGTCGCCGATCTTGAGGAAGCTCATCAGGCCCGACGACTTGCCGCCGCCCGAAAGCCTTTCGCCTTCGCCGCGCAGCATGGAGAAGTTGGAGCCGGTGCCGGAGCCGTATTTGAACAGGCGCGCCTCGCGCACCCACAGGTCCATGATGCCGCCCTCGTTGACGAGGTCGTCCTGCACGCCCTGGATGAAGCAGGCATGCGGCTGCGGATGCTCATAGGCCGACTTGGACTTGGTCATCTTGCCGGTGAACGGATCGACGTAGAAATGGCCCTGGCCGGGGCCGTCGATGCCGTAGGCCCAGTAGAGGCCGGTGTTGAACCATTGCGGCGAGTTCGGCGCCACGCGCTGGGTGGCCAGCATGTAGGCCAGTTCGTCGCGGAAGGCGGCGGCGTCTTCCTCCGTGCCGAAATAGCCGCCCTTCCAGCCCCAGTAGGTCCAGGTGCCGGCCAGGCGGTCGAACACCTGGCGCGCGTCGGTTTCGGAGCCGTAGCGCTCGGCCTCGGGCAGTTCGGCAAGGGCCGCCTCGTCGGGCACGGACCGCCACAGGAAGGAGGGAACGTCGTTCTCCTCGATCTTCTTCAGGCGCGCAGGCACGCCCGCCTTGCGGAAATATTTCTGGGCGAGAATGTCGGCCGCGACCTGGGAGAACTGCGCCGGGACGTCGATGTCGTCCAGGCGGAACACCACGGAGCCGTCGGGATTCTTGATCTCCGACAGAGCCTTGCGGAACTCGATCGTCGCGTACGCCGACTGTCCTTGCTTGGTGAAACGCCGCTCGATGCGCATCGTGCCTGTCCTTTTCCGTCTATATATAGCGCTTTTCGCCGGAGATTTCCGCAATCCGCCGCTTTAAGCGCAGGTCCGCCTTGTCCGGCCGCGAAAATGGGGCCGGGTCTCATATCCGCGACGCGCGCCCGCCACCGCCGGCCCCTCGTAAAGGCCCATTCGCGGCTGGAAGACGACCCCTCGCGGGCCCCTCTGACTGATACTTTTTCTCAAAACCCTCCCAGGAGGGAGGTTCACATTATCTAGTGAAAACGATGCCTGCAAACGCTAAATATAGTGTTAACAGACAATTTATTCCAGTCCTTGATTTCCGTTCCGGCCGTCCGGATTCCCACAGGCCCACCCTCTCCGCCGCTCGCGCAGGCGGGTGAAACAGATCGGGCAGGACACACAGGTTCCGGGAAAAAGACCGGGCTCGAAACTTTCCGGCCACGCCCTCAACAGGAGCGCATGGCCCATAAAAAGCGACTCGGTTTGACCCGTCAAGGGTTCGTTCTTGCAGATTTTATGACCCCAATATCTTGTGTGTCACTAATGTGGATAACGGGGAGAAAAATCGGTGGAAGCAACGCGGGCGAGCTCGATATTTTGCCGGCTCCCGCCTTGTCTGTTCGCCGCATATCGCTAAAACGCCCTTGGGGGAAATAGTGCTGAGGAGCGACGCTCGTCGTTCCTCGGGGGGTTGGCCATTGAAAGCCTATTTCGTCCGCAAGGCCGCCGATCGCGAGGTGGTCGGATTGTTCGTCGCCGCTTCCACGCCCGCTCTGGCTTCACTCGTCGACGAGTGCTGCGACCCTGCCGAATGCGAATATGCGCCGGCTTCGGCAGGCGGCCTGATGGTCGCCGGCTCGACTGCCGTCCGCTGGCCGGTGCCGGGCGAAAGCGGCGAGACGGGGCTCGAGGAAGCCGTCTTCACGCAGCAATGGGATGACGATCTCAGGGGCGTGGGCGGCGACCTGGACTGGAAGCCGCTGGCACCGGCCGCGGCAAGGATGCTGCGAACGCTCGGCAGGCGCGGCGGCTGACGGCGAGGGGCCCGCAAACGCAGCGAAACATCCGGGCCGTCCGCACGGCCTCCTGTGACCTCGAATTCCTGTTCACCCCGAATAGGAAACGCCGCGGTAGCGCATGCCGATCTGCACCGCGTCCACGATCAGGCGCGACAGGATTTCGAGATCGACGGGCATATGCGGGCGCCAGACATCCAGCAGCAGCGCGACGCGGGTCTCGTCGGCGTCGTTCAGGACCTCGTGCGGGTAGGTGTCGTCCCACAACATGCCCTGGCCGTCGCTGATGCGGTGTTCGTGGCCGTCGATCATCATCACCGTGGCCGGTCGCCCGTCGGGCTGCCGCGGAATCTTCAGGCCGAGATGGAAGCGCATGATGCCGCGGAACGGCCCGCGATGAACCGGTATGTGCTTGCGTGGCGCAAGAAAGGAGATCGCGGCGGATTTCACCTCCGGGCACTGCGCGAGCAGGCCGGACAGCACCGGCATGCGGGCCATGTTCTCCGGCACCGCGACGTCGTAGGCCTTGAGCACGAACATGCGCCAGTCCTGGCCGTCGCTCGCCGAAATGTCGGCCTGTTCCGGCATGATGTCGTGGAAGCGCGGCACCTTTTCCATGCGGATGGCCTGCGCCTCGTCGCGGATCGCCTGCCAGGCGGCGATGAACATGGCCGAATTGGGAAAGTCGGCCTCGGCATCGAGGATCGACGGTGTGTCTATGCGCTTGTCGTAGATTCTCCGCACCAGACCCGATGCGCCGTCATAGAAGCGAGACATTGCCTTTCTCCCCGGCTTGCCGAAGAAATCTGCGTCCGCCGGAGCCTGATCCCGAAAAGCGGCAGGGCTTTCGGACAGGATCATGCTCCAAAACAAAGGCCGTCCGATCCCGGAACGCCATTTTACCGGGTTTGGCCTACACGCGGCAATGATGTTTTAGTGAGGGCTTGATCAGGGGACGGCGGCGAAGCGGTCGGGATGGGCGCCGAAATCGGCGATGACCTGTCCCAGATCGTCTTCGCGAACCATATGCGCGGCTTCGTCCGGCGCGACCCACCGGCGTTCGCGCTGGTGCTGCTCTTTCCATTTGTCGGCGATTTCGCTGACCAGTAGCGGAAACACCAGCACCTCGCAGGGCACGTCCCGGCCCGAGGACATCGCCTTGGCGTAGAGATAGCGGCCCGCCTCGATCGGCGAGATCGTGCCGCGCAGCCCGGCTTCCTCGTTCGCCTCGCGGGCCGCGGCCCGGCAAAGCGGCTCCCTTGGCTCGGGCCAGCCCTTCGGCAGCACCCAGCGGGCGGTGTCGCGGCTGGTGATGAGCATGATTTCGACGCCGTTCTGGCCTGCGCGCCAGGGCAGGGCGGCCACCTGCAGGCAACGCGGCACGCTGCCGAACAGCTTTCGCATCCGTTCGGTCAGGTGATCTTCGCTTGTGAGCGGTCCTTTCAGCATTCGAAATTCTCGAATCGCACCCGGAATCGTTTGCCGTCTCAGGAATCTTACGCGCAATTGTCCGTTACAAAAGTAAAAACTTTGGCCGAGGCGCCAAAAGGCGTATCCCGGCCGTTGCAAGTTTCGGTATCGAACGGATTTCGGGCGTATTCGGGCGCTTTGCGCTGCGGTTTCGCCTGGTTTCCCGGAAAATGCCGGCTGCCGCTATCCGGCGTGATCGTCCGCGATCGGCTTCTGGTAGGTGAAGCCCATGTCCCAGGGGAAGTAGATCCAGGTGTCCTGGCTGACCTCGGTGACGAAGGTGTCGACCAGCGGGCGGCCCTTCGGCTTGGCGTAGATGGTGGCGAAATGCGCCTTCGGCATCATGGCGCGCACCACGCCGGCGGTCTTGCCGGTGTCGGTCAGGTCGTCCACGATGAGCACGCCTTCGCCGTCGTCGGTGAGCAGGGCCGAGTCGATTTCCTTCAGCACCTTGAGCTGCCCCTGCGAACTGTAGTCGTGGTAGGAGGCCACGCAGACCGTCTCGATGATGCGGATGCCGAGTTCGCGCGAGATGATGGCCGCCGGCACCAGCCCGCCGCGCGTGATGCACACGATCGCTTTCCATTGGCCGTTGACGCCGGCGAGCCGCCAGGCCAGCGCGCGCGCGTCTCGGTGGAACTGATCCCAGGAGACGGGAAAAGCCTTTTCGGGAAGGGACATGGTGCACTCCGCAAGCGCGGCCCCGCCGCGCGCATGAAACAGGGGAATGCGGGCGGAATTAGCCGGAAATGCGCGAGTTTGGCAAGAGCCATCGCGCACCGCCGCTGTGGACGCGCAGGAAGCGGCCGATCCGCGTGGACGTTCGGCCGTGCAGCGGCCTAGCGCGACAGGAACGCAGCCACCGGGGCGGTGCGCAGCACCGAGCGGGTCACGCCGCCGAACAGCAGGCGCCGCAGCCAGGAGTGGCTGTATGCGCCGAGCACGATCAGGTCCGCGCCGGTCTCGACCAGCCGGTTCTGGATCACGTCTTCGACGGCCACGCCGTCGGTGTCCGCGACCGCCACGGAAACGGAGACCCCGTGGCGGGCAAGCGCGGCGGCGATGTCGGCGCCGGCGGCCTCGGCGCTTTCGTCCAGGGAATCCGGCGGGTCGGTGATCAGAACTTCCGTTTTCTCGGCGGCGACCATGAAGGGCAGGGCGTCGAAGGCGGCACGCGCGGCTTCCCTGGAGCCGTTCCAGGCCAGCAATATGTGCTTGAAGGTGGTGATCAGCGGCCCCGAATGCGGCACGACCAGCACCGGCCGGCCGGCGTCGTAGACCAGCGTGTCGACATCGGCGGTGTGGTCGCCGCCGGCCTCGCGCTGCGCGGCCACCACCAGGTCGGCGGTGCGCACGCTGGCGATGCCCGAAAGCGCGCTGTCGCCGGAGAAGGTTTCGAGGCTGCGCCACTCGAAGGACAGGCCGGCGCCCTCTATGCGCCTGAGGAACACCGCCTGCAGCCGGTCGGCGCGTTCCTTGTTCAGTTCGGACGAGACCTGCAGGAACTCGGTGTCCGGAAAGCCGGCCGCCGAGGTGTAGGGCACCGGCATCGCCTCGGCATGGATGCCGATCAGATGGGCGCCGAACTGGGAGGCGAGCGGTATGGCGCAGTCGAGCACGCGTTCGGCGTCCTGCTCGCTTTGCAGGATGGCGACGATGGTCTTGAACGGCATGGCAGATCCCTCACTCTGTCGCGAGACGGCTCGCCTGCATGGAACGCGTCCGCCGCCGGCCGGGTTCCGGCGGATGCCGTCTCCCGTCAGCCGGCCGCGGCGGCGAGGCCGTCCACCATAGACTGGACCGCCGCGCGCGCGGCTTCAAGCGCTTCCTGCGAGCGCGCCCTGACCACCAGCTCGGTCCAGAACCTGCCGCCGTCATATTTGGGGTAGGAGCCGATGATGGTGTCGGGATGCGCCTTCTGGATCTCGGCAAGCGGGCCGCCGATGACGCCCTCGCCGAACGGGCAATGCACGGTCGCCGAAAGCATCTTCACGCCGGTCTTCAAGGTGGGCACGACATTGTCCAGCATGGCCTGGAAGATCGCCGGCACGCCGGCCATCACATGCACGTTGCCGATGCGGAAGCCGGGCGCGACAGAGACGGGATTATCGATGTGCTCGGCGCCGCGCGGCATCCGCGCCATGCGCTTGCGCGCCTCGGTGAACTCGATGCCGCGCCGGGCGTAGCTCTCCTCCAGCATCTTGTAGGCCCTGGCGTCGTATTCGCAGGGCACGCCGAAGGCCCTGGCGACCGAATCGGCGGTGATGTCGTCATGGGTCGGGCCGATGCCGCCGGTGGTGAAAATATAGGTATAGCGCGGCCGCAGGGCGTTCAGCGCCGCGACGATCTCGTCCTCGTCGTCCGGCACGATGCGCGCTTCCTTCAGGTCGATGCCGATCGCCGTCATGATGTCCGCCAGATGGCCGATGTTCCTGTCCTTCGTGCGGCCGGACAGGATTTCGTCGCCGATGACGAGCATGGCGGCGGTGACGATCTGGGGCATGGCAGGCTCCGGCTGGGCATCTTGCGCCGAGCAGGCTCGTCTCGCGCGGCACGAATGCAACTGAAAACAGAAGGTGCGACTCACATAGCCCCTGGCACCGCGCCGGGCAATCGCCGCGGTTTTGTGAACGATCCGTCTTCGATTGAATCGTTCCTGATGAACGATCAGTGCCCTAGATAGGTCATGGGCGTGTCGCGCCCGCGAATTGAATCAAGGATGTCGGGGTCCCGCCCGGGATCGGTCAAGGAGATGAAGATGGCGAAGGTACTCGTTCTCTATTATTCGAGCTGGGGTCACATGGAGCAGATGGCGCGCGCGGCGGCCGAGGGCGCC
Organism: Mesorhizobium sp. SP-1A; assembly: GCF_032460275.1. Lineage (NCBI taxonomy): Bacteria > Pseudomonadati > Pseudomonadota > Alphaproteobacteria > Hyphomicrobiales > Phyllobacteriaceae > Mesorhizobium > Mesorhizobium sp. SP-1A. The sequence continues at coordinate 1,177,616 of NZ_JAVXZD010000001.1, forward strand.
CGTGAAGCCGGCGCCGAGGTCACGGTGAAGCGCGTCGCCGAACTGGTGCCCGAGGCGGTCGCCAAGGCCGCGCATTACAAGCTCGACCAGGAGGCGCCGTTCGCGGACCCCCTCGAACTGGAGAACTACGACGCCATCATCGTCGGCGCCTCGACCCGCTATGGCGCGATGTCCTCGCAGCTCAAGAACTTCTTCGACCAGACCGGCCCGCTCTGGGCCAAGGGCGCGCTCGTCAACAAGGTCGGTTCGGTGATGGTGTCCACCGCCACCCAGCACGGCGGCGCGGAACTGGCGCTGCTCTCGACGCAGGCGATGCTCCAGCACCACGGCATGGTCATCGTGCCGCTGTCCTATGCCTATCAGGGCCAGACGGGCAACGATGTGGTGCGCGGCGGCGCGCCCTACGGCATGACCACCACCAGCGACAGCGACGGCTCGCGCCAGCCGTCCGAACAGGAACTGGAAGGCGCCCGTTTCCAGGGCAGGCGGGTGGCGGAGATCACCAAGAAGCTGCACGGCTGAGCCCCAGCCGCTGAACGGCAATCGACGCGAAAAGGGCGGTCCCGAGCGGGCCGCCCCCTGCGGATCGCCGCTCCCCCAGCGGACTACCCCCAGCGGACCGATGTTTATGGTTCAGCGCGAGCCGTCCTCCTCGTCGGGCCGCCGGCCTGCCGGGCACCGTAGCCTGGCATCGGATTCCGGAAGACTGTTGCCTGCTTTCGGCGGATTTCGGAGCTTTGCCTGTCAGCGTCCCTCGTCGTCGGAGACTTCCGTCTGCGGCCGGTCGCGGCCGTCGGCCAACTCCTCGTGCCAATTGCCCTGGGCATCCTCATATTCGATGCCGTCGGTCGCGCCGGCGATCTGCTGCTCCGACGAGGCGATCTGCGCGGCGCGCAGCGCGTCGGCATGGGTCGGAAAGGTCTCCGAGTAGGTGTCGCCGACCTTGTAGGCCCAGCCACCGTCATGCTCCACGATCTTGTAGGTCAGCTTCGCCATGAACTCCTCCGGTCCCTGCGGCATTCCCGTCCCGCGAAAGCCGGGAATGCCCTTATCCATTTGTTTTCAGGCCATTCCGGCGGAAAGCCGCTGCGCACCTTCCCGGAATTGCCATAGGCCGTAGAACGGCAACGATGCCGTGCGGTTCCCGGCCGCCTTGCGCGCCGCACAATGGCCGTCACGCATCGGCCCTGTGCGGTCGCCCTATGCAGTCGATTGTCCAGCACTTCGGCGCAGGATTCAACCGTCCGGTGCGGACGCGCGGGCGCCGCTCAAGCCGGCCGCATCCAATGTTCCATCGTGGTCACCGCGCGCGCAAGCTGCGGGGCGGGATGGATCGTCTCGCCGAGCGCCGCCGCCGCGCGCCAGCCCCAGCGCGGGTCGGCGAGGAAGGCGCGGCCGAGCGCGACCATGTCGGCCCGGCCGTCCGCGATGATCGCATTGGCCTGATCCGGCTCGGTGATGAGGCCGACGGCACGTGTCGGGATATCCGCGCCCTTGCGCACCGCCTCGGCCAGATCGACCTGATAGCCGGGGCCCGTGGGCAGCTTCTGGCGGGGCGAGTTGCCGCCGCTGGAACAGCAGATATAGGCAACGCCCTCGGCCTTCAGCGCCCTGGCGACTTCAATGGCGTCGGGCACGTCGAAGCCGCCGTCCACCCAATCCTTCACCGAAAGCCGCGCCCCCAGCATCAGCCCGGGCGCCGCCTGTTTCACCGCGCGCGCGACCTCGATGGCGAAGCGCATGCGGTTTTCCAGCGATCCGCCCCAGCGATCCGTGCGGCGGTTGGAGAGCGGCGACAGGAACTGGAAGATCAGATAGCCATGCGCGCCATGCAGCTCGATGAAGTCGAAGCCGGCGCGCGCGGCGCGGCGGCCCGAGTCGGCAAAATGGCCGATCACCTCGCCGATCTCCTCCTCGTCCAGCGCGTGCGGCACCTGCCAGCCTTCGTCATAGGCTATGGCCGAGGCCGAGACGACAGGCCACGGGTCCTGGCCGGCTTTCAGGGGACCGCCGCCTTGCCACGGCCGCTGGCACGAAGCCTTGCGGCCGGCATGGGCAAGCTGCGTGCCGAATTTCGCGCCGGGCAGGGCCTGCCGCCGCGCCGCGTCGAGCGCGCGCTTCGCCGCCGCCTCGTTATGATCGCTGTAGAGCCCGAGGCAGCCATGCGAGATGCGGCCGCGCCGCTCCACGTCGGTCATCTCGACGGTGATCATGCCCGCGCCCGACATGGCGAGATTCATCCAATGGTAGAGATGCCAGTCGTTGGCGCTGCCGTCATCGGCCGAATACTGGCACATCGGTGCAACCGCGAGGCGATTGGGAAAGGCGAGGCCGTCGAGCGTGATGGGCTGGAACAGAGGGGCGGTCATGCGGACTCCGGAAGTCTGGGCTGGGCTGCGGTAACGGAACCAGCGCTATTTAGGCAGTGGCGGCGCGCTGCGCCAGCCGCCCATGCCGAAACGGCAACATGCATTCCGGTGGAACCGGACGCCGTTCGGCTGGTTTCTGCTTACCGTTTCAAGCATGGGAGCACGCAATGTTGAGACTGGATACGGCAGGTCCCGAACAGCTCCAGCGGTTGCGGGCCGATGCGGCCGCCGCCTTCGGCCCGTTGATGCTCGGCGAGGCGTTGAAGCGTTTGTGCGAGACAAGAGGCAGCGCCTGCCTGGACGAATTCGAGAAGTCGCTGGTGGATCGCATCGAGGAATCGGAGGCTGCCGCCGGCGCCGAGGAACTCAAGGAACTGGCCATCGAGCAGCTTCACGTGGCGGTCAGCGAGGCGCGCGATTTTCCGCACGGCAAGCAGCCTCTGGAAAGTCCGTCCGCGCGTCGCGCCAAGGGGCGCTCGGAAGAGACGGGCACGCTGGAGGAGCAGTTGCAGTCGGGGCTGGAGGACAGTTTCCCGGCCAGCGATCCTCCGGCCGTGGTGTCGACCGCCATTCCCGGCGGTACGAAGAAGCTCCGCGGCGTGGAAGAGGAATTGCGCCGCAAACGGCTGGCGCAAACCAAACCGGAAGAATGAGCGCGCGGCTGGTGCGGGCGGCGGGAATCGAACCCGCATAGCCGAAGCTGAGGGATTTTAAGTCCCTTGCGTCTACCAGTTCCGCCACGCCCGCTCGCGCCCTCCTTTCAGGCGCGGGAGGCGTTTCGTCAATGGCTTATCCGGGAAAAGCGTCGCGCCGGACAGGCGGCCGGACGCGTGAGCGGGGACGCTGGACGGCCGGCGGGCATACCCCCTGGAACCCTACGCCTCACGCCGGCTGAATGCCCGGCGCCCCCATCGGGCTTGTGCCAGAATGGGAGCAAAACCGCCACGATAACCAATGGTTAACCTTACAAGCTAACCTTAACCCGCCCGCCGTTCCATCGCCGTGGGTCGAAGACGGGGGCTCACTTTGCGTCGATGAAGTCCAGCACCGCCTTCGAATATTCGTCCGGTGCCTGAAGCATGGCGAAATGGCTGGCGTCGGGCAGGATGATCTCCTTCGCGCCCGGAATCACCGACGCCATGTAGTCGGTGTGCTCGCGCTTGATCGCCTCGTCATGGTCGCCGGCCACGATGGCCGTCGGCACGGTGATCCTGGAAAGCTCCTCCTTGGTCCAATGCGGCTGGGTTTCCCACATCTTGCTGATCTGCGCGACGAAGGCGTCGTACTGGTCGGGCGTCCTGGAAAGCCTGCGGTAGTCGCCTCCGGCGCGCACGATATACTGGGCGAAGGTCCTGTTCTTCAAAACGCCCGGATCGACCCCCTCGGTCTCGACATTGGCGGCCTGCGCGAACAGCCGCGTCAGCCGCTCGGGGTGATGCAGCGCGATGTCGATGCCGATGATGCCGCCGTCACTCCAGCCTACCAGCGCCGTCTTGTCGATCTTGAGAAAGTCGAGCAGGGCCAGATAGTCCGAGGCCATCAGGTCGTAGCCGAAAGGCTCGTCGGTGCGGGTTGAGCGGCCGTGGCCTCGGCTGTCGGCGACGATCACCTTGTGCGTCTTCGACAGCGTCGCCACCTGGCTGGCCCAGACGTCGGCATTGCTCAGCCCGCCATGGATGAGCAGCACCGGATCGCCGCTGCCGAACACGGCGTAGTACATTTCGATGCCGTTGACAGGCGCATGGCCGCTCTGGCCGGGCTTCGGCATGGGGGCGGGCTCGGGCAGGGTCTGCCAGCGCTCGTCGGCCATGGCGAGGCCGGGAACGACGAGCAGCATCAGAACCGTGGCGAAAACCTTCCACAAACGCACCATGCCGGCCTCCATGAGTTGACCCGAGGGAGTCGGTTCATCCAACGCCCGTCAGGCGGGGCAGTCAACGCAACGGGCGCCCGTTCTTGCGGCAGACGGGGAAAATCGGTTCCGCTCAGCGGTCCTTCACCGTTTCCATCGCCACGAAGGTCGAGGTCTGCGCCACGTGCGGCAGCGCCGAGATGCGCTCGCCCAGCACCTTGCGGTAGGCGGCGATGTCGCGGGTGCGCACCTTCAGCAGATAGTCGAAGCTCGCCGCCATCATGTGGCACTGTTCGATTTCCGCCACGCCCTGCACGGCGCGGTTGAAGGCATCGAGCGCGGCCGAGCGGGTGTCGGAAAGCTTCACCTGAACGAAAGCGACATGGCCTTCGCCCATGCGCTCGCGGTCGATGATGGCGGCATAGCCGCGGATGAAGCCATCCTTCTCCAGCCGCTTCACGCGCGCCTGCACCGGCGTCTTGGAAAGTCCGACCCTGGCGGCCAGTTCGGCCATGGAAAGCCGGCCGTTTCCGGCCAGCGCGGACAGGATGTTCCTGTCCAGCCGGTCCAATTGGTCTTCGCTCATGATCTATATGGTTCAATATGAATTGAGTTGTGCCTATCTGATAGTCTGAACGAACTGAATTGTCGATCTGTTTGGACCGACCTCTATGCTGCTTTGTGCTAGGTTGCATCATCCGTCCGGCGGTGAAGCCGGCGACCCGTCAACTTGTGCTCACAGGACCGCCATGCCAGAGCTCGACGTTCTCCGCGAAAAGATCCGCGCCAACTATCTTCCCGACGAGGATGCCGCCGTGAAGCGGCTGGCCGAGGCGACGGGCCTGTCGCCGCAGGACCGCAAGGCGATCACGGCGCGGGCCGTCGAACTGGTGAAGACGGTGCGCGGCTCCTCAGATCCGCGCCTGATGGAGGTGTTCCTTTCCGCCTACGGTCTTTCCACCAAGGAAGGCGTGGCGCTGATGTGCCTGGCCGAGGCGCTGCTGCGCGTGCCGGACGCCGAAACCATGGACGACCTGATCGCCGACAAGATCGCGCCGCAGGACTGGTCCGCGCATTCGGGCTCGTCGTCCTCGATCTTCGTCAACGCCTCGACCTGGGCGCTGATGCTGACCGGGCGCGTGCTGGACGAGGGCGAGGGCGGCATCGAGCGCACATTGCGCTCCATGGTGCGGCGGCTGGGCGAGCCGGTGATCCGCAAGGCGGTGGCGGCGGCGATGCGCGAAATGGGCGAGCAGTTCGTGCTCGGCCGCACCATCGCCGAAGCCATGAAGCGCGGCCGCTCCATGACGCAGAAAGGCTATCTCTATTCCTTCGACATGCTGGGCGAGGCGGCGCGCACGGAGGAAGACGCGCTGCGCTACCTGAAGGCCTATGCCGATGCCATCGCGGCGCTGGATTCGCCCGCCAACGGCCCGGATATCCGCCGCAACCAGGGCATTTCGGTGAAGCTTTCGGCGCTGCACCCGCGCTACGAGGTGGCGCAGCGGGAAAAAATGCTGCCGGTGATGGCCGAGCGGCTCCTGTCGCTGGCGTTGGCGGCGAAGAAGGCACGCATGGGCCTCAATGTCGATGCCGAGGAGGCCGACCGGCTCGACCTGTCGCTGGATGTCATCGAGAAGGTGCTGGCTGACCCGCGCCTGGCCGACTGGAACGGCTTCGGCGTGGTCGTGCAGGCCTATGGGCCGCGCTGCGCCTTCGCCATCGACTGGCTCTATGCGCTGGCCAAAAAGCTCGACCGCCGCATCATGGTGCGGCTGGTCAAGGGCGCCTATTGGGACACCGAGATCAAGCGCGCGCAGGTCATGGGCCTGCCCGGCTATCCGGTCTTCACCCGCAAGGCCAACACGGACGTGTCCTATCTGGCCTGCGCGCGCAAGCTGTTGTCGATGACCGACCGCATCTATCCGCAATTCGCCACGCACAATGCCCATACCGTCGCCGCCATCCTTTCCATGGCGCCGGATCGCGACAGCTTCGAGTTCCAGCGCCTGCATGGCATGGGCGAGCAACTGCACGAAGCCGTGCGCAAGACCGAAGGCACGCGCTGCCGCATCTATGCGCCCGTGGGCGCGCATTCGGATTTGCTCGCCTATCTGGTGCGGCGCCTGCTGGAGAACGGCGCCAATTCGTCCTTCGTCCACCAGTTGACCGACGAGGACGTGCCGCCGCAGGAAATCGCCCGCGACCCGCTGGAAGCGGTGGAACGACAGGGCCCCGCCGCCAATCCCAACATCGCCCGGCCGGATGCGATTTTCGGCGCCGGCCGCCGCAATTCGAAGGGCTGGGACATCACCGACACGGTGACCCTGGCGGCAATCGACAAGGCGAGGGCGGCATTCTCCGGGCCCGACCATTGGCACGCAAGGCCGCTCACCCGCGCCGCCGGCGAAGGAAAGAAGCGGCCGGTGGTCAATCCCGCCAAGCCCGAAGAGGTCGTCGGCTCGGTGATCGAGGCCACGAAGGAACAGGCGACCGAAGCCGTGCGCGTTGCCGTGGAGGCGCAGCCGGCTTGGGCGGCGCGTCCGGCGGCCGAGCGCGCGGAAATTCTGCGCCGCGCCGCCGACCTTTATGAGAGGAACGCGGTCGAATTCTTCGCGCTGGCCTCGCGCGAGGCCGGCAAGACGCTGGCCGACGGCGTGGCGGAGGTGCGCGAGGCGGTGGATTTCCTGCGCTACTACGCGTCGGAAGCCGCCAACGCGGAAGCCGGCACCGAGGCGCGCGGGGCTATCGTGTGCATCTCGCCGTGGAATTTCCCGCTCGCCATCTTCACCGGCCAGGTCGCGGCCGCGCTCGTCACCGGCAATGCGGTGATCGCCAAGCCGGCCGAGCAGACGCCGCTGATCGCCTTCCGCGCCGTCCAGATGCTGCACGAAGCCGGCGTGCCGGCGGACGTGCTCCAACTCCTGCCGGGCGACGGGCCTTCGGTGGGCGCGCCGCTGACGGCCGATCCGCGCATCGCGGGCGTCTGCTTCACCGGCTCGACCGAGGTCGCCAAGCTGATCGAGAAGCAGCTTGCCGAGACTGCCGCGCCCGACGCCATGTTGATCGCCGAGACCGGCGGGCTGAACGCCATGGTGGTGGATTCCACTGCCTTGCCCGAGCAGGCCGTGCGCGACATTCTCGCCTCCGCCTTCCAGAGCGCCGGCCAGCGCTGCTCGGCGCTGCGCGTGCTTTACGTGCAGAAAGACGTGGAGAGGAAGACGCTGGAAATGCTGAAGGGCGCGCTTGCAGCGCTCGATGTCGGCAATCCCTGGGAAATCTCCACCGACGTCGGACCGGTGATCGACGACGAGGCGCGCAAGTCGATCGACGATTACTGCGCGGAGATGGAAAGCGCCGGCAAGCTGCTTGCGAGGCTGGACACGCCTACGGACGGCCGCTTCGTCGCCCCGACGGTGCTGAAGGTGAAGGGCATCGAGGAGATGCAGCGCGAGGTGTTCGGCCCGGTGCTGCACGTCGCCACCTTCGACGCCGAGAAGATCGATTCGGTCATCGCGGCCATCAATGCCAAGGGCTACGGGCTGACCTTCGGCCTGCACACTCGTATCGAGGGCCGCGCCCAGCATTTCGTCGACGGCATCCACGCTGGCAACATCTATGTCAACCGCAACCAGATCGGCGCCGTGGTCGGCTCGCAGCCGTTCGGCGGCGAGGGGCTTTCCGGCACCGGCCCGAAGGCCGGCGGCCCGCATTACCTGCGCCGCTTCCGCAAGGGGCCGGAAGCCGGCGCGGAACTGGTCGAAGGACAGGCGGCGACCGCCAAGGAACTCGCCGACAATCTGCCCGACGCGGCGATGGGCGGCTGGGCGACGCGGCCGGACCGCGTGGCGATCCTGAGAAAGCATCTGCGCGGCAAGGGGACCGCGGCCATCGCCGCTTCGGCCGCACTCGACTTCGGCCAGGTCGATCTGCCCGGTCCGACCGGCGAGGCGAACACGCTTTCGCTAAGCCCGCGCGGGCGGGTGCTGTGCCTCGGCCCCGACGCCGAGACGCTGCTTGCGCAGGCGGTGCAGGCGCTGGCCGCCGGCAATGCGGTGCTGGCCGTGGCGCCCGGCGCGCCGGCCGCGCTTGCCGCGCTCACCGGCAAGGGCCTGCCCGTCGCGGCCCTCGACGCGCGGCTCGATCCGGCCGCTCTCGGCCCGCTGAAGATCGACGTCGTCGCCTTCTCCGGCCGGCCGGAGGACGCGCGCAGCCTGCGCCGCGCTCTGGCGGAACGGGCAGGGCCCATCGTGCCGCTGGTCAGCGAAGTTCTCTATCCGGCCGCCTATGCGCATGAGCACGCGGTCTGCGTGGACACGACCGCGGCCGGTGGCAACGCCAGCCTGCTGGCGGCGGCATAGACATCGCCCTCATTCGGCCGGGTGAAGCGAGGAAGAGCCGGGACCCGTTCCGTGACGCATCGGCAATCCGGAACGGGTCACTCCGCCTCGCTTCCGCGGCGTCCGATGTTCAGGCTCCCTCCACCACGGAGAAGCCCTCGAACTGCGGGTGGCCGGAATAATGGACCTTGGTCGTGCCGGCGTTCCTGTGCGCGGCGCGGAAGTTCTCGGATTTGGTCCAGGCGATGAAATCGGCCTCGCTGGCCCAGACCGTATGGGAAGCGAACAGCGTATAGCCGTCCGTTTCGTTGAGCGGACCGCGCAGCAGGTGGAATTCCTTGAACCCCTTCATGTCGGAGAGCGAGGAATCGCGGTTCTTCCAGACCGATTCGAAGGCGTCCTCCGAGCCCTTCTGCACCTTGAAGCGGTTCATTGCGATGTACATTCGTATTCTCCTGTCTGCGGGATGGGTCGATGGTTCAGAACGGTCCGATCGGCAGCGTGAAGGCCCAGCTTGAGCGGCCTGCCTCGGGCGGGATCGGCGGGAAGGGCGCGGCCCGGCGCACCATTGCGAGCGCGGCCTTGTCGAGTTCGGGCGAACCGGAGCTTCTCACCAGCTCGACCGCGCCGATGCTGCCGTTCGTCTTGACCAGGAAGGCTACCTGCGCGTTGCCCTGTGCCTTGGCGCGCGCCGAGGAGGAAATGGTGCGCGCCACGCGCCTGAGCCTGGCCGCCACCTTGCCGGGGTAGTTCGAGACCGCCGCATTGCCACCCTCGCCATGCCCGCCTTTGCTGGCAAGTGCGGTATCGCCGTCGTCGCGGCCGTCCGAAACGCCGCGCTTGCTGTCGCTGTCGGCCTGTCCGCCGGAGCCAGGCTGCGTCTTGGCCTTTTTCGGCTTCGGCTGCTGCTTCTGGGGCGCGTCGGCCTTGTTGACGGGCTTTTCCTTGGTGGCCGGTTTCGGAGGCTGCGCCTGTTTTTCCTGCGGCTTCGGCTGCGGAACCTCTTTCGCCGTAACGACCGCTTCGGCCTGATCCGGCTTCTGGGCCTCGGCCGCGGGCTGGACGATGTCGTTCTCGGCCGGCGATAGCGGCGGCGCGGCGAGGATCTGCGGCACCGGAGCGTTGCTGACTGGCTCGGCTGTCTCCGGCGCGGCGGGCGGCTGCGTTTCGGTCTCGGCAGGCTGGACGGCTTCGGCGCTGGGCGCGACCGGCGCGGTTTTCTGGACCGGCTCGGTCGCTTCCGCCGTCGTCACGGGTTGGGCGTCCACCGTCTGCACCGGCTTGGCATCCACCATCGGCACCAGCGTCACCTTGGTCACGTCGGTGTCGGAGATGCTTCCCGCGGCGGTGCTGTTTTCGGTGGAATTGCCGGTCATGAGGATGCCGGACTGGTCGCCGCTCTCGATCTGCTCGCTGGTCAGGGGCATGCTGAAAGGCATGGCCACCAGCGCGGCGGCCGCGGCCAGGTGCAGCAGGCAGGACACGAGGATCGCAGGGGTCCAGCGGCGCTTGCGCTCGGCTGCGCGCGCCTTTTCATCGGCCGGCGTCGCGACGGGCGCGAGTGCCGGAGCCGGGCCGATCTCGGCCATGAAGCCGCGCAGGGCGGCATCGCGGGCCGAAAACTGCACCGCGCCGCGCGGGATCGCCAGGGCCGGGTCGTCCCGTTCCGCCGGCAGCGCGCCGAGCCCGGCCAGGGGCCAGGTTCGTCCATGCGCTGCGAAGGCGGGTTCGGGATGTCGCAAGGCCGTTTCCTCAGACCCCGAACCGGATGCCGGCCTTGCTGTCGGTCTTCAGCCGGCGCATGCAGGCGTTCGGCTCGATGCCGGCGCCGGAGCATTCGGTCGCGCTGTTGGCCAGCACGCGGCTGATCTTGGTGCAATCGGTGTTGGCGAGGTCGAAGCGCACGACCTTGGTCTTGCCGGCCGGCAGCTCGTTGAAGTCGAGCACGGTGAGCCGGTCCACCACGCCGGCGTCGTTGAACAGGGCGATCTCGAACGCGGCCTTGGAAAGATCGGCGCCGAGCCCGTTATTGACCACGAAGGTCAGGCGGCAGCCCTTGTCGGAAGGCTGCGCCCCGTTGAGTTCCAGGTTGAGGGTGGAGGCGGCTTTCGCCGCCTCCTGTGCCGCCGCACCCCAGGAAACCAACGTCGCCACGGCTGCCGAAAGAACCAGGGTTGCCGTTTTCATGGTCGCGTCAGCCTCCGAATCGCATGGTCGCGCCGAGCTTCACGGTGACGCCGGGCTCGTAAAGGATGCTCGTCGTCGTGGTGTTCAGCGGGTTTGCGTACTTCACGTCGAACAGGTTGTCGACGCGCAAATCGACTTTCAGGTTCTCGTTGGCCTGGTAGCTCGCGAACGCGTTGACCAGCGTGTAGTCCTCGGCCCGCTCGTTGCCCCTGGGCTTGCCGTTGTACTGCACCTCGCCGCCGACCGTCAGCCGGTCCTCGAGGAAACGGAAGCCGAGCTGGCCCGTGACCTGCGAGGAGGGGATGGTCTGGAGGTCTTCGCGCACGCCCTCATAGGACACCGTATGGCCGTTGATGACGGAGGCCGACAGGCCCGCGAAGCCCCAGCCCGCGTCGTAGACGCTTTCGAACTCGAAGCCCCTGATCCTGGCGTTGGCGTAGTTCTGGTACTGCGAGCAGATCGGCGCATAGGTCACGTCGGGGTTCATCAACAGGTCCCAACGCACCGGGCACAGGCCGGTCGTATCGGTGAAGGCGGAGATCGTGGTGCTGCCGATATAGTCGTCGACGTCGTTGTTGAAATAGGCGGCCTTGAGACGCAGCGCGTCGTCCGCCTGGATCACGCCGTCGGCCTTGTAGTTGGCGCCGAATTCCCAGGTCTTGCCGGTCTCGGGCCTCAGGTTGGGATTGGGCAGGAAGGGGAAGGTCGCGCCGGTGGGATGCATGCCGCTCATCAGCGTTTCGGTGATGGACGGCGAGCGATAGCCTTCCGCATAGGTGCCGTAGAATTGCAACCCCTCCAGACCGGCGGATTGGAATGGCGTAACGCCCACGGTGATGCGCGGCGAAAGGCGGTCGCCGGCGCTGTCGGCCGTGTCGCCGTCGAGCTTGTAGCTGTCGTAGCGCAGGCCGCCGATCACCTCGAGCCACTCCCAGCTCACCTTGTCCTGCACATAGGCGCCGCTCACGCGCCTTTTGCCCGAGGGCGTGTAGGTGTCCATGGCGCCGCCGGGGTCCCGGGTCACCATGTCGTCGCTGATCCAGTCGCCGCCATAGGTCAGCTCGTGCCGGAACCCGCCGGTCTCGAAGCGGGAGGTGTTCCAGAGGTCGAGGCTCCAGGTGCCCAGGTCGTAGGTGGTCTGCGAGCCTGCCGCGATGGTGGTCGGCAATCCGGTCTGCGGGTCGAACTGTCCGCCGGCGAGCGTCGTCAGGTAGGTCCGGTCCAGATTGGTCTTGTTGTAGGAAGCGTTGACGTGGAGGTCGAGCCAGCTGCGCTGCTCGTCGGTGATGTTGTAGCGCGCGGTGAAGGTGTTCTGCTTCATGTCGAGGTCGGAGACGGGCACGCCGCCGCTCACCTCGCTCCAGCCGTCGCTGGCGCCGACCCAGCCGAGCTTCAGTTCGCTGTTTTCCGTCGGGCGCAGGGTGGATTTCAGCATGCCGCTCAGCACGTCGAAGCCGCTGCCGGGAACCCTGTCGCCGCCGCCGTCCTTGTAGTCGTTGTAGTTGCGGTAGACGATGTTGCCGAGCACGTCGGCGTTCTCGTTGAAACGGTAGGCGCCGGTAGCGCTCGTGGTCCAGCCCTGGCCGTCGGTTTCGTAGCGTCCGGTCACCGAGGTCGCCCAGGTCTCGTCCGGGCTGAGGAAATCTGTGGCGTCCTTGGTGTCGAAGAACACCACGCCGCCGATGGCGCCCGAGCCATAGGTGTTGGCGACCGGGCCGCGGATCACGTCCGCAGACTTGATCAGTTCCGGGTCGATCCAGAAGGTCGAAGCCGTGCCGTGGCCGGAGCGGCTGAAATCCTGGCGCGCGCCGTCCACGATCACCTGCACGCGGCCGAAATCCTGCAGGCCGCGAATGTTGACGCTGGAGGCGGTGCGCTTGGCGTCCGATTGCATGGCGATGCCGGGAACGCCGAAGAACACGCCGTTGACCGTCGTCGCCATGCGCCGGTCGAGTTGCTCCTGGTCGACATGGCTGGAGGAGGAGAGGGATTCGATCGCCGATTCGCCGAGGCGGCTGATCAGCATGATCTTGTCGAGCAGTGTGGCGCCGGAGGCGTCCTTCTTCTCATCCGCCGTCTGCCCGGCCTGCTGTTGCCCGCTCGCGGCCTGCTGCTTTTCCTGCGCCGTCGCGCCGGCCGAAAGCAGCGTCGTTGCCGCCACGCCCGCTAGAAGAACGGCGAGCCCGCTCCTCATCCGGCCGGCCGCCGCGCCGGCCTGTCCCCAATTCGCCAACCCCATGTCCCAACTCCAAAATCCAGGTTGAATGCTGGCTGGCGGGGACGCTTGCTCGCATTTTCGATCTCTTCCGGCATCTTAAATGTTGACTCATTTACTCCGGTATTGCACTGACTAGTAAACATGATTATTCGAGTCAACAAATGAAATCGGAATTTGCACGGGGTATGCGACCTCGTGCCGGACGAGGAGAAGATCGGCAATGAACACGCATGATCCCGACAATTTCCGTTCCCGTTTCCGCCGTTACGAGGCGCCCGTGCGCACCGAACGCATTCCGCTCGCCGTCAGGACCCTGTCCTCGAATGCGCTTTTCCAGGGCGAGCACGAGATCGGCATCGAGCACCACGGCGCGCTCTACCGGCTGAAGATCACCCGTCAGGGCAAGCTCATTCTCAACAAGTAAGGTGCAGACATGGACCAGCGCGTGAAGCCCGCTTCGCAAGAAATCAGGCGGGCCCGTTCGGACAACCCAAAAATGCGGGAGCGCGATCTGGCCGCCCAGCTCGGCATCTCCGAGGCCGAACTGGTCGCGGCCCATTGCGGCGAGGGCGTCGTGCGCCTCGAACCGCGCGTCAACGATCTCCTGACCGGTCTGGAGGCCGTGGGCGAGGTCATGGCGCTGACCCGCAACGAAAGCGCAGTTCATGAGAAGATCGGCGTCTACGACAAGATCGTGACCGGCGATCACAGTTCCATGGCGCTGGGCGAAAACATCGACCTGCGCATTTTCCCGAAGGTCTGGGCTTACGGCTTCGCGGTGGAAAAGCGCGACGAGACCGGCGTTCGCCACAGCCTGCAATTCTTCGACAAGACGGGCGAGGCGGTGCACAAGGTGCATCTGCGGCCGTCGTCCAGCCTCTACGCCTACCAGAAGCTGGTCGCGTCCCTCCAGTCGCTCGACCAGTCCTCGACGATCTCGATCGAACCGGCCGTGGCGGGAAGCGACGACGTCGCCGACACGCCGACCGATGCCGCGTCGCTGCGCGAGCATTGGGGCAAGCTCACCGACGTGCATGAATTCTTCGGCATGCTGCGCAGGCTGAAGATCGGCCGCCGGCAGGCGGTGCGCATGGTCGGCGAGGACTATGCCTGGCCTCTCGATCCCGAGACGGCGGTGCCTGCGATGTTCGAGCGGGCGGTCGCGGATGAAATGCCGATCATGTGTTTCGTCGGCAATCGCGGCTGCATCCAGATCCATTCCGGCCCGGTCCGCAACGTCAGGCCGATGGGACCGTGGCTGAACGTCATGGACGAGACCTTCCACCTGCATCTGCGCGCAGACCACATCCGCGAGATATGGGCCGTGCGCAAGCCGACCAGGGACGGGCATGTCACTTCGCTGGAGGCCTATGGCGCGGGGGGCGAGATGATCATCCAGTTCTTCGGCCAGCGCCATGAAGGCGAAGCCGAGCGGGCCGACTGGCGCGCGCTGGCCGAGGCGCTGCCGCGCCTTGCCGCATCCGCCGCGGCATAGGAGGCGCAAGATGAAATTCCTGCGCGGGCTGGCGCTGGCCGCCGCATTCGCCGCCCTGTTCACTGCCGCCCCGTCAGCGGCGGCCGAGGACGTTTTCAAGGACAACTCGCGCATCGCGGCCATCGGCGGCTCCGTCACCGAGATCGTCTATGCGCTGGGCGCGCAGGAACATCTCGTCGCCCGCGATTACACCAGCCTCTATCCCGAGGCGGCCCGGCGCTTGCCGGACCTCGGCTATATGCGCCAGCTTTCGCCGGAGGGCGTGCTGTCGGTCAATCCGACCGGGATACTGGCTTTGCAGGGCAGCGGTCCCGCCGAAGCGATCGAGGTGCTGAAGAAGGCGCGCGTGCCCTTCATCGAGGTGCCGGAAACCTTCGATCATCAAGGCATCCTCACGCGCATCCGCGTGGTGGGCAAGGCCTTGGGCGCCGACGCCAAGGCAGAGGCGCTGGCTGCGGAAGTGGACGCGAAGCTGAAGGCCGCCGAAAGCCGCACAGCCGGCATCAAGCAGCGCAAGCGCGTGCTGTTCGTGTTGTCGCTGGCCGGCGGCAAGGTCCTGGCGTCCGGGACGGGCACCGCCGCCGACGGCATGATCGGGCTGGCCGGCGGCGTCAACGCCGTCGCAGGCTATGACGGCTACAAGCCGCTCTCGGACGAGGCCATTGTCGAAGCCGCGCCCGACGTGATCCTGATGATGGATAATGCGGGCCCGGGCGTTTCGGAGAAGGATCTGTTCGCCAACCCGGCCATAGCGCAGACGCCGGCCGGCGCGGCGCGCAGGCTGGTGAAGATGGACGGCGGCTACCTGCTCGGTTTCGGGCCGCGTACGGCCGACGCAATCACCGATCTTGCCGCCGCGCTCTACGGCGATCCCTCGACCGATTGAGCAGGCGCGGATCATGGTCGATCAGTCCATCGCCGACCTGTCCGGCATGACCGCGCGGACACCGGGCGACCGTGAGGGGCGGGCCCGGCTTGTGCTGGCCCTGCTCGTCCTGCTGCTCGCCGCCACCGTGCTGTTCAGCCTCGCCTCGGGGGCGTCCGACGCCTCCGCGCTCGCCGTGCTGCGGGAATGGCTGTCGGGCGGCGCAGGCGAGGCGCTCAGCACGCGCGACCGCGTCATCATCCATGACATCCGCCTGCCGCGCGTCGTCCTCGGCGTGCTGGTGGGGGCCACGCTCGCTGTGTCGGGCGCGGTCATGCAGGGCCTGTTCCGCAACCCGCTGGCCGATCCCGGCCTTGTCGGCATCTCGTCCGGCGCGGGGCTGGGCGCCGTGTCCGTCATCGTGCTGGGCGGCACCTGGCTCGCTCCGGTCACGGTCTTCCTGGGCGCGTCGACCCTGCCGCTGGCCGCCTTCTGCGGCGGCCTCGCCTGCACGGTCATCCTTTATCGCATCGCCACCCGGCAGGGGCGCACCTCGGTCGCGACCATGCTGCTTGCCGGCATCGCGCTGGCCGCGCTCGCCATGGCGCTGACGGGCATGCTCGTCTTCATGGCCGACGACCGGCAATTGCGCGATCTCACCTTCTGGCAGCTCGGCTCGCTGGGCGGCGCGACATGGCAGAAGATCGGCGCGGCGGGATTTGTGATGGTGCCTGCGCTGGCGGCAATGTCCTTGCTGGCGCCGGGGTTGAACGCGCTGTCGCTCGGCGAGGCCACCGCCGCCCATCTCGGCGTGGCGGTGCAGCGCATGAAATATGTCGCCATCGTCGGCGTATCGGCGGCGGTGGGCGCGGCCGTGGCCGTCAGCGGCGGCATCGGCTTCGTCGGCATCGTCGTGCCGCATCTGCTGCGCCTGGTGATGGGTCCCGACAACCGCTACTTGCTGCCGGGCTCCGCGCTGCTGGGAGCGGCCCTGCTGCTGCTGGCCGACGCCTTCGCCCGCACGGTCGCGGCGCCGGCCGAATTGCCGATCGGCATCGTCACGGCGGCGCTCGGCGGGCCGTTCTTCCTGTGGATATTGCTGCGCCGGCGCGGCATCGTGGATTTGTGAGCGGCGCTATGATCGAGGCCAGCAACGCATCCGTGTCGATCGGCGCGACGCGCATCGTTTCCGACGTCCGCTTCCGGGCGCTGCCGGGACAGGTGACGACCATCGTCGGCCCGAACGGGTCGGGCAAGTCGACGCTCCTGAAGGCGCTCTGCGGCGATCTCCGCTATGACGGCTCGATCACGGTCGACGGCCGCGAGGTCGCGTCCATGAAGCCGGTGGAAGCCGCAGGCATGCGCGCCGTGCTGCCGCAGGCGGCCGTGCTGGCGTTCCCCTTCACCGTGCATGAAGTGGTCAGGCTCGGGCTTGTCGGCGGGCGCTCCGGCGCGCTGGCCGGGGAGGCCGCGCGCCTGCCGGAACGCGCGCTGGCGAAGGTCGATCTCGAAGGCTATGCGGGCCGCTTCTACCAGGAGCTTTCAGGCGGCGAGCAGCAGCGCGTGCAACTCGCCCGGGTGCTGTGCCAGGTCTGGGCCCCGGTGCTGGGCGGCCGCGCGCGCTTCCTTCTGCTCGACGAGCCGGTCTCCAGCCTCGATATCCGCCATCAGCTGCTGGTGATGGACATCGCCCGCGATTTCGCCAGGCGCGGCGGCGGCGTGGTAGCCATCCTGCACGACCTCAACCTCGCGGCCATGTATGGCGACCGCATCTTCGCCATGCATCACGGGCGGCTGGCAGCCGCCGGCACGCCGGACGAGGTGCTGAGCGACGCGCTCATAGAGAAGGTGTTCGGCTGCCGGCTGAAAGTGGGGCAACTGCCGACGGACAGGGTGCCGTTCGTCCTGCCGCAGTCCGCCGCGACCTGACTCCGCGGCACCTCGAAAGGGGCTGCTGCGGGCCGCCTCCCGGTCAGGCCGCGTGATGTTCCGGGATTTCGATGTTCAGCAACTGCTGGATGTTCGGCCGTGCCGCGACGAGATCGGCGATCGTATGGTCGGCCAGCACGGCGAAGAACGCGTTCAGCGCCTCGCGCAGCGCGGAATTCAGCGAGCAGGAATCGATCAGCGGGCAATCGGACTTGTCGCTTTCGAAGCACTCGGCCATGGCGAAGTTCTCCTCCGTCACGCGCACCACGTCGAACAGCGTGATATCCTTCGCCGGACGGCCGAGCCTCACGCCACCATGGCGCCCGCGCACCGTCTCCACCAGCCCGTTTTCCACCAGCGGCTGGAGGATCTTGAACAGGAACAGCTCCGAAACCGAATAGGCCGCGGCGATTTCGGGAATGCGGCTCAGCCGCCCCTCATTGGCCGTGCAGTACATCAGGATGCGGATGGCATAATTGGTCTGGCGCGTGAGCCGCATGATCGTTCCTTCCGAAGGAGGCGGCCCAGGAAGCCGTCGCGGTGCGAATATGGCCCATAGTCTGGAACAATTCCAGACTGGAACGACAAATACCTGAATATCACCATCGACTTTTTGGGCTCATGCAAATTCCACGGCGCAACGATGCCGAAAACGCAAGGCTCCTGACGCGGCGGCAACTTGCAAATCGTGTTGCATTGCACAATATTACGCGTGTCGAAGAAAGACTCGGGGAGGAACCCACGAGGACCACGACATGGAAAACCGCTTCCGGCACGCCGTCCCCGCGATGGGGGCTATTCGCCAGCTGAGACCATCTGATTTCCCCCGTTTCCGTGATCATCTGCTGCGTCTCGATGCGCGCAGCCGCCGCGACCGCTTCAACGGCGCGGCCGGCGACGCCTTCGTCTCAACCTATGCCGACCGCTGCTTTGCCGACGGCACGACCGTGGTGGGCTATATCGAGAACGACCAGGTGCTCGGCGCCGCCGAGCTGCACGAGCGGCCGGAAGAGGACGAGCCGACCGCCGAGATCGCCTTCAGCGTCGAGCCGCATCTGCAGAACCGCGGTATTGGCGGGCGGCTGTTCCGGCGCCTGATCGCGCAGGCGAAGGGGCTTGGCTATACGCGCCTCCACGTCACCACTCACCCCGACAACGCAGCGATGAAGGCGTTGGCCCGGCGCCATGCCGCCAAGCTGAGCTTCGAGGACGGCGAGACCGTCGGCACCATCGAGCTTGGGCCGGAGGAGGAAAGCGCGCTGCCCTTTTCCTTTGCCGCCCGGGTGACGCCATCCCCGCTCGTTCCGGCGTAAAGCGCAAAGAAAAAGCGGCGGCTCCATCGGAACCGCCGCTTTCTGTCTGCCGATCGGCCGCTGTTACTGGTTGGCGTTGACGGTGACGCCCAGCGTCTTGGTCAGTTCCTGCGGGTTGGACATCGCGCCCGCCATGATCAGCGCGAAGGGCACCGGCGAGGCCGGCTTGGCCGCGATCTCGATGTTCTTGGGGTTGTCGAGATACGCGTTCACCGCGTTGGACACTTTAGACGTCAGGTCGGGATTGTTGAGCTGCGCCATGCCGAAGGGCACGATCGCCTTGGCCTGGTTGGCGATGTCCTTCGGCTTCATGCCCTGCTGCTTGGCGATGTAGTCCAGCACCTTGCCGGTCAGCGAGGCGTCGTCGAAGCGGATCGTCGCGCCGTTGAAGGTGAGTTGCTGCATCAGCCCGAGCATGGCCATGCCTTCGGCCGACTTGTCGGCGTCGTTTGGCTTGGCGGCCATCTTCTTCTGCATCTCCTGCACCGACTTGACGAAATCGAGCGTATAGCCGCTGATGTCGAAGGTCATGCCCAGCGTGCCGGCATTGTCGACGGCGATGTCGTATTTCGACAGCGTCATCTTGCCGTCGGACGGCTGCCAGGACCCCGCGAAGGCGGCCTTGCCGGTGATGGTCTGGTAGCCGAGCGCGTCCACGACTTCCTTGGTCTTGGGGTCCTTCACCAGCGACAGGTCGCCGCTGAACTTGTCCACCCCGCCGGTGAACTCCAGGGGGTTGCCGCCGGCCGGCGGCGTCACGTTCACGGACAGGTTGTCCATGGAGAACGCGGTCTTGTCGGCGACCTTGACCGACAGGCTGGCGAGATCCGCCGACTTGTACATCATGATCGAGGCGAGCGGATCGGTGCTGTTCTCGGCCGGAATGGTGATGCCGTGGATCGCGAACGGGCTGACATCGACGGTGGCGCCGTCCTGCTCGCGCGTGAACGCCTTGGTGGTCGCGCTTTCGATCGCGTAGCCGCCGTTCGCATCGGTGATTCCCGCCAGCGTCACGTCGCCGATGGGCAGGGCGTCCTTCTCCGCGGCCGGCTTCACGGTGACCCCTTGCAGCACCATGCTGGAAGCGTCGCCGGAAATGCCCGTCCAGGTGAGCTCCACGCCCTGGTTTGCGAACAGGCCCTTCAGCCGGGCGGCGACAGCGGTGGTGTCCTGCGCAAAGGCCGCGTCGAGCGGAATGGCGAGAAGAAACGTCGAAAGGACGAGCTTGCCGAATATCGAGCGGTGAAAAGTCATCGCATACTCCAAAAGATGCCTGAGCGGCTTGGGGAACTGGCTGCACCACCGTCGCCTGTCCATGAAAAAGGGGACGGGAAGAAGGCGCGCGCCAACACATTGGTCGAAATTCGCGCAAAAAGGCAATCGGGCCGCGCGGGATGGTTGTGGTTCGATGAATGCCACATGCCTTTTAGCGTATCCCGCAACCGTGCCCGTGTTCGGGATAGCCCCGGTCCCGACACTTTTGTGCGTGTCCTGCCCTTGACGCGGCTCGCCTCTTGCCGCGAATCGGCGGCTCGGCTAGTCCCACCCCATGGGAAAAAGCCTTCTGCCGCCCGGAGATGGCGGCCACGACAATATCGAGCCGGTCGATCTGAAGAAGGCGCTTGAAGAGCGCTATCTGGCCTATGCCCTTTCGACCATCATGCACCGCGCCCTGCCGGACGTGCGCGACGGGTTGAAGCCCGTCCACCGGCGCATCATGCACGCCATGCGGCTTTTGCGCCTCAATCCGGACCAGGGCTTCGCCAAATGCGCCCGCATCGTCGGCGAGGTGATGGGCAAGTTCCATCCGCATGGCGACCAGTCGATCTACGACGCGCTGGTGCGGCTGGCGCAGGATTTCTCCATGCGCTACCCGCTGGTCGACGGGCAGGGCAATTTCGGCAACATCGACGGCGATAACGCGGCCGCCATGCGCTACACCGAAGCGCGCATGACCGACGTGGCCACCGAGCTTCTGGCCGGCATCACCGAGGACGCGGTCGATTACCGCCCCACCTACAACGAGGAGGACGAGGAGCCGGTGGTGCTGCCCGGCGCCTTCCCGAACCTTTTGGCCAACGGCTCGTCCGGCATCGCAGTCGGCATGGCGACCTCGATCCCGCCGCACAACGTCGCCGAATTGTGCGACGCGGCGCTCCATCTGATCGACAACCCCGATGCGACGGTCGCCAGGCTGGTGGAATTCGTCCAGGGACCGGACTTCCCGACCGGCGGCATCATCATCGACAGTCGCGCCTCGATCCTCGAAGCCTATGAAACCGGCCGCGGCGGCTTCCGCGTGCGGGCGAAGTGGCATCAGGAGGACCAGGGCAGGGGCACCTGGGTCATCGCCGTCACCGAGATTCCCTATGGCGTGCAGAAGTCGCGGATGATCGAGAAGATCGCCGAGCTTCTGATGGCCCGCAAGCTGCCGCTGCTGGAGGACATCCGCGACGAGAGCGCCGAGGACATCCGCGTCGTTTTGGTGCCCAAGAGCCGCACGGTCGATCCCGGCCTGCTGATGGAATCGCTGTTCAAGCTCACCGAGCTGGAAAGCCGTTTCCCACTCAACATGAACGTGCTGTCGCGCGGCAAGGTGCCGAACGTGCTCTCGCTCAAAAGCGTGCTGCGCGAATGGCTCGACCATCGCCGCGACGTGCTGATCCGCCGCTCGCGCCATCGCCTCGCCGAGATCGAGCGGCGGCTGGAGATCCTGGCCGGCTACCTGATCGCCTATCTCAACATCGACGAGGTGATCCGCATCATCCGCGAGGAGGACGAGCCGAAGCCGGCGATGATGAAGCGCTGGGACCTGACCGACGTGCAGGCCGAGGCTATCCTCAACATGCGCCTGCGCGCCCTGCGCAAGCTGGAGGAATTCGAGATCCGCAAGGAGTTCGACGGCCTCACGGCGGAGAAGAAGCAGATCGAGGCGCTGCTGGGCTCGCAGGACAAGCAGTGGAAGATGATCGCCTGGGAGGTGCAGAAGGTCCGCCGCGACTTCGGCCCCGAGGAAAACACGGAACTGGGGCCGCGCCGCACGCAGTTCGCCGAGGCGCCGGAGCACGACCTGACCGACATCGCCCACGCCATGATCGAGCGCGAGCCGGTCACCGTCGTGGTGTCCGAAAAGGGCTGGCTCAGGGCGATGAAGGGCCATTTGTCGGACCATTCGCAGCTTTCCTTCAAGGAAGGCGACGCGCTCAAGCTCGCCTTCCACGCCCAGACCACCGACAAGATCCTCATCTTCACCACCGGCGGCAAGTTCTACACCATCGGCGCGGACAGGTTGCCCGGCGGTCGCGGCCATGGCGAGCCGATCCGCATCATCGTGGACATGGAGAACGATCAGGACATCGTCACGGCTTTCGTGCACGATCCGAAGCGCAAGCTGCTGCTGGTATCGCACCAGGGCAACGGTTTCGTCGTGCCGGAGGCGGACGTGGTCGCCAACACCCGCAAGGGCCGGCAGGTCATGAACGTAAAGGCGCCGGACGAGGCGCAGAGCTGCATGCCGATCGGGGGCGACCATATCGCCATCGTCGGCGACAACCGCAAGCTGCTGGTGTTCCCGCTCTCCGAAGTGCCGGAAATGACGCGCGGCAAGGGCGTGCGCCTGCAGAAATACAAGGACGGCGGCGTCCTCGACATCAAGACCTTCACGCTGGAGCAGGGGCTGTCCTGGCAGGATTCGGCCGACCGCACGTTTACGCGCTCGCCGGCCGAGCTGGTGGAATGGATCGGTGCGCGCGCTTCCGCCGGACGCATGGTGCCGAAGGGATTTCCGCGCACCGGGAAGTTCGGCTGAGCCGCTTCCCGTCAGGCGGCGACCTCCTTGCCGGGCTTGCCGCTCGCCCCATCGCCGCGTTGACGGGAAAGCGGGCCGTAGCGTTCCGACCAGGCAAGCAGCGCCTGGAACACCGGCTTCAGGCCGCGCGCGGCCTCGCTGATCTCGTATTCGACGCGCAACACGGCTTCGTCATAGGCGGTGCGGACCACCAGCCCGTCCGCTTCCAGTTCGCGCAGGCGCAGCGACAGCATGTGCTGGGTGATGCCGGGAAGCTCCCGGCGCAACTCGCCGAAACGCCGGGTTTTCCGTGCCAAAGCCCACAGGATCTCGATTTTCCATTTGCCGCGCAGCGGCTGCATAGCCTCGACGAAAGGTTCGTGGGGCGGCATTTCTGAAGGGGTTTCGTTGCGATCCATGCGGTTCCTTCGCATATAAGGGACGCAACGCGCCTGGCCGGGGCCGGGCCGCGCATGCGTTTCGGTTATCCCCCCTGGCAGGACCCGGCCGCCGCCCATCCGGCGCAGCGAGGTCAAGGCAAGGGGATAACGAACCGGGCCGCCCTTGGCAACCGGCGGCCGCGGCTTCCACGGTCCCAGACGATGGGCGGAATGCCGGGTCCGGGCGTTTGGCTTATGGTCATGATTGCTGCACTATCATCGGGCAGGTAAGGCTGCCGCCACCGGCTTCTGGCGAGGCCGGCCATGCAGGACGAGACAGGGAACGCCTTTGAAACAGCTTGACCGCAGAAAACAGCCCAAGGAGCCGCGCCTGTTCGGTGCGTCGGCGCCGCTGAGGGCGGCCGTCATCCCGCCGCTGTCGGCGGCGCGCTGGCTGCTGGTGCTGATCGTGGCGGCGGGCGTCTATTTCTTCCACGGCTTCCTGTTTCCGGTCCTGGCGGCGCTGGTCATCGCATTCGCGAGCTGGCCGCTCTACCGGCGCCTGCTGGACGGCGTCGGCGGCAACCGCACCGTGGCCGCCACATTGGCCATCCTGCTGATCCTGGCGTTCCTCGTGGTGCCGATCTCGCTGGCCGGCAGCTATGCCATCAACGAGATACGGGAATGGGTGACCTGGGCGATCGACACCAACCGCCATGGCGCGCCGACGCCGCACTGGATCGCCAGCCTTCCGGCCGTCGGCGAGTGGCTGGACCAGCAATGGCGGGAGCGCCTCGGCCATCCCGGCGGCATCGGTGAACTGATCTACCTGGTCAGCGGCTCCAACATACGCAGCATCTATCAGACCGTGCTGGCCGCCGGCAGCAGCGCGTTCTCGCTTCTGCTCACCATCCTGTTCATGCTGATCGCGCTGTTCTTCGCCTATCGCGACGGGGCGAGCTTCGCCGGCCAGGTCGACCGCCTGGGCGAACGCATCCTGCCGATGCGCTGGGAACGCATCTCGCGCGTGGTGCCGGCCACCATCTCCTCCACCGTCACCGGCATGACCGTCATCGCCATCGGCGAGGGCGTGGTGCTGGGCACGGCCTACTGGCTGGCAGGCGTGCCGTCGCCCGTTACGCTCGGCGCAATCACGGGGCTGATGGCGCTCGTTCCCGGCGGCGCGCCGGTTTCCTTCACGCTGGTCTCGATCTATCTGGCCGCCAGCGGTTCGTTGTTCGCGGGCGTGGCGCTGTTCTTGTGGGGATCGATCGAGCTTTTCATCGTCGACAAGACCATCCGCCCCAAACTGGTCGGCGGACCGGTCAAGCTGCCCTTCCTGCCGACTTTTTTCGGCCTGATCGGCGGCGTCAAGACCATGGGCTTCCTCGGCCTGTTCATCGGCCCGGTGCTGATGGCGCTGCTGGTCGCCATCTGGCGCGAATGGATGCATGAGGTGGAGGTTGCGGACGCGGCCTCGCCGGGCGAAGTCGCCGATGCCGCGCCGGAGATCGAGCCCCGGGCTGCGCGGCAGGTGCCGGAAAAGAAGCCCGAGCCCACTCAGGCCGGGTGACGCACCACCGATGCGGCGCGGCGCTTGCGCCCGTGATTGATCTGCCACAGCGAATGGATGATCAGCGTGACGATCAGGATCGCGCCGCCGATCAGGCTGTCGCGCGAGGGCACCTCCGAAAACACCATCCAGACCCATACGGGCGCCAGCACGGTCTCCAGAAGGTAGAACATCGCCACTTCCGGCGCCGAGATGTAGCGCGGTCCGGTGGCCAGGCAGAAGAACGAGATCGGCATGATCACCGCGCCGTTGAAGATGATCCACCACGGCGCGCTGACGTGGAAGCCGACCTTCCAGACCATGAAGGCCGCGATCGCGAACGGCATGATGACGCCGACCAGAGACGTGAACCCCATCTCCCTGCCGCTGTGGCGCGAGATGGTCAGCGCGGCCGCGATGCTGAAGGAGGACGACATCGCCATCAGATCGCCGAACAGATGGCCGGAGCCGATGGAACTGCTGACGATGATGCCGACCCCCAGGATCATCGCGGCCATCGCCATGAGGGTGATCGGGCGCGGCCGTTCCTTCAGGAACAGCCACGACAGCAGCGCCGCGAACACGGTGTTGAAGGTCAGGATGAAGACCAGGTTGGCGGTCGAGGTGTTGAAGACGGCGGTGACGAAGGTGATCGAGCCGAGGCCGTAAAGAGCGGCGACGACAAGGCCGATGCGCCCCGGAACGAGGGGCGGCGCTTTCGGCGTTATCAGGCGCCAGACCGTCCAGACCACCAGCGCCGTCAGGAAGGTGGTGCCGGTGCGCAGCATCAGGATGGTCCAGGGTTCGCCGTCGGCGAGCCGGATCAGCGGGATGTCCACCGTCAGCGCCATGCCGCCGACCGCGGTGATCAGCAGGCCCTTGGAGTGGTCGTGGGAATGGGTGGAAGCGCTCAAGCAAAAGCTCCGTCAGATGCAACGGCAGCGTTTGGGAGCCTTTCTGGCTGGAAGACGGGCCGGGCGTTTCACGATTTGCCGGTGAAGCGCTCCCAGCCCTTCGGGCCGAGATGCTCCTGCGGCAGGAATCGCATCTTATAGTTCATCTTGCGCGAGCCGTTGACCCAGTAGCCGAGATAGACATGGGGCAAGCCCATGGCCTTGGCGCGGGAGATGTGATCGAGGATCATGTAGGTGCCGAGCGAGCGGTCGGTCAGTTCCGGATCGAAGTAGGAATAGACCATGGACAGGCCGTCGGCCATCTTGTCCGTCAGCGCCACCGCGATCAGCTCGCCTTGCCCCTTGCCGGTGATGAAGGTGTCGGGACCGCGCCTGCGGTATTCGATCACCTTGGTGTCGACATGGGTGTCCTCGACCATCATGGCATAGTCGAGCACCGTCATGTCCGACATGCCGCCCTTGCGGTGGCGGGCGTCGAGATAGGCGCGGAAAAGCGAATATTGCTCGGTGGAGGGCTCGGCGTCGTGCATGACGCCGACAAGGTCCGAATTGTGCTGGAGCACCCTGCGCATGTTGCGGCTGGGGGCGAATTCGTTGACCAGGATGCGCACCGAAACGCAGGCGCGGCAGTTCTCGCAGGCCGGGCGGTAGGCGATGTTCTGGGAGCGCCGGAAACCGCCCTGCGTGAGCAGGTCGTTCATTTCGGAGGCTTTTTCGCCGACGAGATGGGTGAAGACCTTGCGCTCGAACTGGCCTTCCAAGTAAGGGCACGGCGAGGGCGCGGTCAGGAAGAACTGCGGTGACTGGGTAGGATGCTGCGTCATCTCGCCTGATAACGATCCCAAGACTCACTATAGCTTGGCGCGAACGGCAAAAAATTCAACCTGATTGTTGGGCCGTCCGCATCGACCTGTCTTCACATTTCGAAGTAAGTGCCGGCAGCAGGGTGGATCGCCCTGCGCCGCACAGATGCGCCCGGCACCCGGAGAGGGCATGTTCTTGCTCCAAAACCGGCTCCCGCTTCCGGCAGCATGCCCCGATGCGTCAGACGTCCGTGCGCGCCACGACGGTGCCGAGCAGCAGGTCGTGCAAGGTGCGCTTGCGGTCGTTGAACAGCGTCACCAGGAGCACGAGCGGCGTCAGAAGGAAGTTGCCGGCCCAGAACAGCACCGAATGGGCGACGGCGGTCAGGCCGTCGATCCGGCCGCCATCCAGGCGTTCGAGGCGGATGTCCATCATCTTCATGCCGAGCGTGGCCTGGTTCGCGCCGCCGAGCGTGTTCCAGATATAGATCACGGCCACCGCGGGCACGAGAATGGAGAACAGCACCCAGCCGAGCCCGAGCGTCAATATGCCGAGCAGGAAGACCAGGATCGCGAACGGAATCGTCAGCAGGCCGATGACGAGATAGTCGACGGCGCAGGCCACGATCCGGCGCGTGCGCACGCCGGCATAAAGGCGGCGGTCGTCCAGCCGGGAATTGAGGATCTCGCCGTCTATGACGCGGGCGGTGTCGTTCATCTTGCTCCTCTGCGGCCGCAACAGCGCCGGCCGTTTCGAAGGTGACATGGTCCCGCGGGAAGCGGAATTCAAGATCGGCGGCTCATGACGGCCGGTTCGAGCCGGCGAACGCCGATGCCGCCATCGCGAGCCAGCCCGCGATGAGCAAGGTGCCGCCGGTGGGCGCGGCGAAGGCGAACAGCCTGTCGCCGGTGAAGTCGCGCATCAGCAGGTCGCCGCAGAACAGCGTCAGCCCGGCAAGCAGGACGAGCGCGCTCCGGCGCAGGAAACGGTTGGCGCCGAGCAGCCCGGCGGCGAGGAAGGCGGGCGCGTGCATGAGCAGGAAATTCGCCGCCGTGCCGGTAAAGGCGCCGCCCTTGTGCGCGGCCATCGCCGAAAGCGCGACGCCGGCCGCGCCGCAGAGCCCGCCGGCAAATACCAGCAACCTGCTGGAAAGGGGTGTTTCGGCGCTGCCCATGCTCGGCCTTTCACGGATGTGCTTGTAGGGGTTCTAGGATTCGCCTGCCTCGGCAAGCACCGCCTGCTCGTGGCGCGAGCGCACCAGCCAGTTATAGGCTGCGCCGGCCGCCATCAGCAGGCAGGTGCCCAGGAACACGGCGCGCATGCCGAAATGCCCGGCGACGAAGCCGCCCGACACCGGCCCGGCGACCTGGCCGACATATTGCGCCGAGATCGACAGGCCGAGCACATTGCCGCCGACGCCGTCGGGCACGTTGTGGCGGATGACGCTGGTGATCGAGGGCAGCAGCCCGCCGAGCGCCAGCCCCATAAGGAAGCGCAGCCCAACCAGTTGCCAGCCCTGGGTGACGAAGGCCTGCGGGATCAGAAGCAGTGCCGCAGCCGCCAGCGCGCCGACGATCACGTTCCAATGGCCGATGCGGTCGGCGAGCTTGCCGAGCTGCGGCGCCGACAGGATGGCGCCGAGCGCGGCGGCCGACATGACGATGCCCGAAACGAGCGTGACCTGGCTCTGGTTTTCGATGAGCTGCGCGACATAGACGGTGATGATCGGCTCGATCGACATGTTGGCGAACATCAGCAGCATGCCGGTGACCAGCATCGCCGCCACCGGCCGCTTGTCGGGTATCTGCGCCCAGCCGCCCTTCAGCCCGGTCTTCGCGGCTTTCGCCTTGGCGGCGGCATGCGCTTCCGCCGTGCGGTTTTCCTTGACGAGGAACGTCGTCGCCAGGAAAGCGAGGAAGATCACGGCCCCGGAAAGGAAAAAGGTCGCGCGCGTGCCGATCAGCGGCGGCAGGATGCCGCCGACCAGCGGTCCCACCAGCGCGCCGGCGGTGATGCCGGTGGAAAGCACGCCCAGCGCCCAGCCGGAACGCTCCTTCGGCGTCTGCATGGCGACGAGGATCGTCGAGCCGGACGAATAGCCGCCGGCCAGCCCGATCAGCAGGCGCAGGGCCACCAGTTGCCACACGTCCTGCACCAGCCCCATCAGCGACATGCAGACAGCCATGCCGAAGGAGGCGCGCACCAGCATCAGCTTGCGCCCGTAGAGGTCGCCGAGCCGCCCCCAGAGCGGCGCGACCAGTGCCGCGGCGAAGAACGTCGCGCCATAGGCTATGCCGGACCATTGCACGATTGCCGCATGGCCGCTGACGCCCAGTTCCTCGACATAGATCGGCAGGAACGGCAGGAGCAGCGTCATGGCGATCAGCGTCGAGAACGAGCCGCCGAGGCAGACGAAAAGGTTGCGCCGCCAGTGGACGCTGCAGGCGGAGCCGTCGCGCGCCATGGCCTCGGGCATCAGCCCTTCAGCATTTCTGCCACCAGCGGCGCGAAATAGGTGAGCACGCCGTCGCAGCCCGCGCGCTTGAAGGCCAGCAGGCTTTCCAGCATGGCCTTTTCGCCGTCGATCCAGCCGTTGGCGGATGCCGCCTTGATCATCGAATATTCGCCCGACACCTGATAGGCGAAGGTCGGCATGGCGAATTCGTCCTTCAGGCGGCGGATGATGTCGAGATAGGGCAGGCCGGGTTTCACCATCAGCATGTCCGCGCCTTCCGCCAGGTCCTGTTCGGCCTCGCGCACCGCCTCGTCGCTGTTTGCGTGGTCGATGTAGTAGGTCTTCTTGTCGCCCTTGAGCAGGCCCTGCGTGCCGATCGCCTCGCGGTAAGGCCCGTAGAAGGCCGAGGCGAACTTGGTCGCGTAGGACATGATCGCCACGTCGTGGAATCCGTTGTCGTCCAGCGCGTCGCGGATGGCGCCGATGCGGCCGTCCATCATGTCGGACGGCGCGATGATGTCGGAGCCCGCCGCCGCCTGCATCACGGCTGCGGCCGCCACCTGCTCGACGGTCTCGTCGTTGACGATGATCCCGTCGCGCAGGATGCCGTCATGCCCATGGCTGGTGAAGGGATCGAGCGCGACGTCGGTGATCATGCCGATTTCCGGCACCGCCGCCTTGATGGCGCGCGTGGCGCGGTTGATGAGGTTCTCCGGGTCCAGGATCGCCGAGCCGGTATCGTCGCGCAGGCCCAGTTCGACATTGGGGAAGGTGGCGAGCGCGGGAATGCCGAGCTTCGCCGCCCGCTCGGCCTCCTTGACGGCCAGGTCGACCGACAGGCGGAACACGCCGGGCATGGCGTCCACCGGCTCGCGGCGGTTCTCGCCGTCGACGAGGAAGATCGGCCAGATCAGGTCGTCCACGCTCAGCCGGTTTTCCTGCACCAGGCGCCGCGACCAGTCGGCCTTACGCATGCGCCTGAGCCGCCTGCCGCCGGTGATTTCGTTGACGCTGCGCGCGCCGGCAGGCTTTGCGGGGGTGGACTTGTTCATGGCTCGTCTCCGGAATGGCGGGCTTCTAGCACGATGCGCGGCGCAAGACCAATGCGACAAGGTTGGGCCAGCGGCATTGACGCGTCCGGACGCCGCGCTTAGCACTTCGAGGGCGGCATGAGCGCCGGACAGGGATTCTTTTTGGGCATGGATTTTGGCGGCGGCGACGAGATTCGCTTCGAACGGGTCGGCAAGGCCGGCATCGTCACGCTGACGCGCCCGCAGGCGCTCAACGCCGTCACCCATCGCATGGTCGGTGCCCTGGCGAGGGCGCTGGATGCCTGGGAGGCGGATCCGGAAACGGCCGTGGTGCTGATCCGCGGCGAGGGCAGGGCGTTCTCCGCCGGCGGCGACATCCAGCACATCTATGAGGCGGGCAGGGCAGGGCGTCCGCCGGTCGATTTCTTCGCCGACGAGTATCGGCTGAACGCCCGCATCGCGCGTTTCGCAAAACCCTATCTGGCGCTGATCGACGGCATCGTCATGGGCGGCGGCGTCGGCGTGTCCTTCCACGGCTCGCACAGGGTGATGACGGAGAATGGCCGCTTTGCCATGCCCGAAGTCGGCATCGGCTTCTTCCCCGATGTCGGCGCCAGCCACATCCTGCCGGCCCTCGGCGACAGTTTCGGCATGTATCTGGGGTTGACGGGCGAACGCATCGGATCGGGCGACGCGGTGGCCTGCGGGCTCGCCACCCATGCCATTGCCGCAGCCGATCAGGCGGCCTTTACCGACAGGCTCGCCGCCACCGGAAACCCCGACGAGGCGCTACGGCCGTTCTCACAGGCCGTTCCGCGCGAAACCGGCGCCCCGGTACTGGCCGCGATCGCATGGCATTTCGGTCGCGATACGCTGGACGGCGTGATCGAAAGCCTCGAGCACGCCGCGCGGGACGAGGCGTTTGCCGCCCGCACGCTGGCGACGATGCGCCTGCGCTCGCCGACGAGCCTGCATGTGGCGTTTCGCCAGATCACGGCCGGCCGCGGCCTGGCCATGGACGATTGCATGCGCATGGAGTTCCGCATCCTCAACCGCATGCTGGCCGGGCATGATTTCTACGAGGGCATCCGCGCCGCCATCATCGACAAGGACAGGAAGCCGGCATGGCGGCCGGCCAGGCTCGATGCCGTGGCGAAGGCCGATATCGATGCCTATTTCGCGCCGCTCGGCGAGAAGGAACTGGTCCTGTGAGCCAAACCGCATCCCGGCGCGTCGTGCTGGAACCTTCGGCGGTGGAGGTCGCCTTCGCCTGGTTCCAGCGCCTCATGGCGGTCTATTGCCTGTTGTTCGGCGCGTTCTACTGGGTGCGGCTGATCGGCATCTATCCGGGCGTGCTGTGGCGGTTCGATCTGATGCCGGTTCACTGGCGGATCGCCACGGCGACGCTGGCGGTGTTCTTTCCCTTCGCCGCGGCGGGCCTGTGGATGCTGGCGTCCTGGGGGCCGGTGATCTGGTTCATATGCGCGGCGACGGAAACGGTGATGTATGCCGGTTTCCCGCAATTGTTCGGCGTGAACTGGCCCATCGTCGCCGTTCATGCCGTGGTGGCGCTGATCTACCTGATTTTCCGCGTCGTGCTCTATCTGCAGAAACGGCGCGAGCGGCAGGAAATGACCGATTGAAGATCTTGGCGGCAGGTCGCTAAATCTTTAGGTTAATTCTTTGCCTTCGGGTGACCGTTCATTAAGCCTTTCTCGAAACCACTTACCGGTAAGCTCTTGTTAGCCTTGGCGTTTAAGTCGAATTTTATGTGTATTCGATAGTGTCGCGATCAAGGTGAGAAAAACAAAAAATCACCGGGCGACAAACGAGAGGCAAAGACAATGAACAATCCGCGTCCGGCGGCGAAGCCCGCCAATGTATCCGACGACCGCCGTGAGGCGATCCGTTCGCTTTACATGGAATCGCTCCAGCTCGTCGAAAGATTGCACCGCCGTCTGCTCGACGTCATCAAGGACGAGTTCGACCGCAACGGCCGTTCCGACATCAACGCCATCCAGGCGCTGCTCCTCTTCAACATCGGCAATGCCGAACTGACGGCGGGCGAGCTGCGGTCGCGCGGCTACTATCTGGGCTCGAACGTGTCCTACAATCTCAAGAAGCTGGTGGACCTCAACTTCATCAACCATCAGCGTTCGCGCATCGACCGCCGCTCTGTGCGGGTCAGCCTGACCGAGAAGGGCCAGGAAGTGGCCGAGGTGGTCGCAGGGCTCTACGAGCGCCACATCGGCTCGATCGAGCAGGTCGGCGGCATCAACCAGGACGAATTCAAGCAGATGAACCGCGCCCTGCAGCGCCTGGACCGCTTCTGGAACGACACCATCGCCTATCGCATGTAGGCGAAATGGCCGGGCGGTATGTCGCCCGGTTGCCGAAGACGGCTGACGCGCGCGGAAGCGGCGGGCGGTCGGTCGACGGAAGTCTGGACAGGATTGCGGCGTTTCCCGCCGCAGCCGATCTTGCAAACCGTGGCGCCGGCAAGCTGCTTTGCTTTGCCACGGGCATGGGATAAGGACAGCCCCGACGGACGCGACCTGGGCAGGTCCGTCCACATTCCTGCATCGGTTGCCTGGAGAACGCACGAGGCGTTTGTGCCGGGCGTCCGCGAGACGGCGAAACCATGCCGGCGCGGGCCACGGCCGATGCCGAGACGGGGCATGAAATGACGACGACGCAGCTTGCCGCGCCGCGCACAGCAGCAGGGTCCTTGAACGGCGTGGTGGCGCTGGTCTGCCTGAACGCGCTGCTTTGCTTTGCGGTGTTCAGCCTGACGCGGCGATATCTCGATTATTCCGACATGGTCGAGAACTACGCCTGGGGGATTTCCTGGGCGCTCGGCAACAACAAGCATCCGCCCCTGTTCGGGTGGATCGCGGCCGCCTGGTTCGGGATATTTCCGAAGACCGACGGCGCCTACTACCTGCTTGCCGCCGTCAATCTTCTGGTGTCGTTCCTCTTCCTGGCCTTGTCGATGCGGCGGTTCCTGTCGCCGCCGCAACTGTTCGTTGCCGTGGCGCTGACGCTGATGTTCAGCCGTTTCGGCGTGGATGCAGGCTACAAATACAACGCCAACGTCGCGCAATATCCGTTCATAGCCGCATTTCTCTGGGCCGTGCTGAACGGAGTGGAAACCAGGCGGGACCGTTGGTGGGTGCTGAGCGGCGTTTTCGTGGCCGCCGCGGTGCTGTGCAAATATTCGGCCGCGGCGTTGGTGGTGGCCATGGCGGTGGCCGCGTGGATGGTGCTGCGGCCCGATCTGCGCATCGTCCTTCGCGGAGCTGGGATCGCCGCGGCGGTCTCGATCGTGCTGGTCGCGCCGCATGTCTGGTGGGAAATCCGGCATGGCTGGCCGAGCCTGGGCTACATGGAAGCGTCTCACGGCGCCGCGGCAGGCCCTTCGACGGCGGCGGCGTTGCTGGATGCCTTGAGCGGCGCGGCCCAGTATTCCGCATTGCCCCTCGCGGTCTGGATGGCGATCAATCTGTGGCCGGGGGACGGCTGGAGGTGGTCGCCTCGCGAGCGGCCCCGGCAACGGCTCGGCCTTGCCGTCTACGCGGTCTCGTTCCTGATGACCTGCCTGTCGTCCTGGGCGGGAGGCGTCGACACCGTCGCCGCCTGGTTCATCGTGCCGTCGCTGTTCGTCGGCTGGGCAATCGTCGATGGCCTGCCCAACACCCGGCCATGGCCGCTTCTGCGCCGGCGCATGGTGTGGGCCTACGCCTTCTATGCCGTGGCGTTCGCGGCGATCTATGCCGGGCTGGCCCTCTATCCCGGCCGGGGAACGCCGTCGCAAGGGGTCGCCCTGCAGCGGCAGCTCGCGCTCGATGCCGACGCCGCCTTCAAGGCCCGTTATGGCGGGTCCGCCGGCTTCGCGGCGGGGGATTTCCCGTTGCCGTACGCCTTTTCCTTCTACGCGCCCGGCCGCACGCAAAGCCTGTTCTCCAACGATGTGGCGCAATCGCCCTGGATCGACCCCTCGGCCTTCCGGCAGGGTTCGAAAGTAGTGCTGTGCGGAACCGTCGACGGGCCCGGCACGCAGGTGCGCGACGACTGCGTGGCTTCGGCCACGCGGCTGCTCGGAGAGCCCGCATCCGGGCAGGAATTCACCTACACGGTGCCGGGAACCGAAGATGTCGCGGCAAACCGCAGGGTTTTCTCCGTTCTGTTCTATCCGGCTGCCCGGACGGACTAAGCTTCCCGATGGTTCTTTCTTGCAACAGCCGGAACTATTCCGAAAAAAAGGCCATGTTGCCGCCATATTCGCCATGAAAGCGAGAATGAGCGTCTTTGTCCGGCGCGTCCAGGAAGGTGTTCCTGTTCCGGAAGCCTTCCAGGGGAACCTCCCAGGTGCTCGCGCATCCGTCGCGTGATGTGATGCAAGATTTGGGCAGGATATGGTTGGCTGATTGTTAACGATGGCCGCCATAGGATGGGATGGGCCACTGTGAGCCGAACCAATGGGTTGAACCGTTTGAAGATGTCGGGAACGTCGATGATCACCAGCCGCCGCTTTTTCCTTTCCGGAGCAACCGCGCTTGCCGCGAGCCTTGTTGCTGCCCGGGCCAACGCCCAGGATGTCCTCGGTGACATCTTCAAGACGGCCGGCAACTGGGACGACACTTTCGATGCCCGCGCCAACGCGAGCTCCAAGGTGGCCTCGACGCTGCCGATCTTCAGCCCGCAGACGGTGAACTACACCGAGCAGGCGATCGCCCAGTACCAGAACATCGTGGCGCAGGGCGGCTGGCAGCAGGTGCCGGACACCAAGAAGCTGCAACTCGGTGTGTCCGATCCCGACGTGGTGCCGCTGCGCCAGCGCCTGATGGTTTCCGGCGATCTTCCGCAGAGCGCGGGCATCTCGCAGGCTTTCGATTCCTACGTGGATTCCGCCCTCAAGCGCTTCCAGCTTCGCCACGGGCTTCCGGCCGACGGCACGACCGGCAAATACACCTTCGCGGCGATGAACGCGCCGGCGCAGGCGCGCCTCAGCCAGTTGCAGACCAATCTCGGCCGCCTGCGCGACAAGGTCGGCACGCTCGGCGACCGCTATGTTCTGGTCAACATCCCGGCGGCGCAGATCGAGGCGGTGGAGAACGGGCGCGTCGTGCTGCGCCATACCGCCATCGTCGGCAAGATCGACCGCCAGACGCCGATCGTGAACTCCAAGATCAACGAGATCATCGTCAATCCGTACTGGAACGCGCCGGTGTCGATCGTCCGCAAGGACATCATCCCGCTGATGCGCAAGGATCCGAACTACCTCAAGGACAGCCACATCCGCCTCTTCGCTCCGGACGGCAGCGAGGTCGATCCGATGAACGTGGACTGGTCCACCGAGGACGCGGTGAAGTACCGTTTCCGCCAGGACCCCGGCACGATCAACGCCATGGCTTCGGTGAAGATCAACTTCCCGAGCCCGGACGGCGTCTATATGCACGACACGCCCCAGCAGAGCCTGTTCGGCAAGCTGATGCGCTTCGATTCCTCGGGCTGCGTGCGCGTGCAGAACGTGCGCGACCTGGTCACCTGGATCCTGCGCGACACGCCGGGCTGGGATCGCCAGCACTTCGAGGAGACGATCAAGGGCGGCCAGAACACGCCGGTCGCCGTCACCAACCCGGTGCCGGTGCATTTCCTCTACGTCACCGCGTGGTCGACAGGCCCGGGCGTGGTGCAGTTCCGCGACGATATCTACCACGAGGACGGCGTGGATTCGCTTCAGATCACCTCGTCGCTCTAAGCGTCGGAAAGAAAACGGAAAGCCGCCCTTCGGGGCGGCTTTTTGCTTGGTTCGGCAGGACCGGCAAGTGTCCCGGCGCCGCTGGTTGTGCAATTTCTGGTGGAGGGAGCCCTTGGCTCCGCGCCATGCCGTGCTATCGGTGCCGTCATGCAGATTGCCGTCCTGATCTTTGTCCTTTTGATACTGGTCGTGATTTCGGGAGCGGCGTCCCGGCTGGTGCGCGTGCCGCTTCCGGTGCTCCAGATCGCGCTGGGCGCGGCGCTGGCCTGGCCGGTCGGCGGCATCCACATCGCGGTGGAGCCCGAACTCTTCCTGCTGGTCTTCATTCCGCCGCTGCTGTTCCGCGACGCCTTCGCCGCGCCGAAGCGGGAATTGTGGGAACTGCGCCGGCCGATCGTGGCGCTTGCCGTCGGTCTGGTGTGCTTCACGGTGCTGGGGTTCGGCTACGCGCTGCATTGGCTGGTGCCGAGCGTGCCGCTGGCCGTCGCCTTCGCGCTGGCCGCCGTCGTCTCTCCCACCGACGCGGTGGCGGTGTCCTCGATAGTCGACCGCAACTCCGTGCCGTCGCGGCTCATGCATATCCTGGAAGGCGAATCGCTGCTCAACGACGCGTCCGGTCTCGTCATGTTCCGCTTTGCCGTGGCGGCGGTCCTGACGGGCCATTTTTCCATCGCCAGCGCTTCCGCCAGCTTCCTCTATGCGGTCGTCGCGGGCGTGTTGTGCGGCGTGGTCGCGCTTTTTGTCGTCACCAAGTCGCTGAAGCTCATCGGCCGCATCGGCGGGGTGCCCACCGAAGTGCAGGTTATCCTGATGGTGCTGCTGCCCTTCGCAGCCTATCTGATGGCCGAAGCGGTGGAAGCCTCGGGCATTCTGGCGGCGGTCGCGGCCGGCCTGCTGGTCGGGCGCTTCACCTTCATCGGCAATATCAGCGTTGCCGCGCGCATCCAGGCCAATTCCTTCTGGTCGATGCTCGCCTTCATTTTCAACGGCGCCGTGTTCGTGTTGCTGGGTCTGCAGCTTCCCGACATCATCCGGCGCGTTCCTCCCGAGATCAGCAGCCGCCACGCCGTCATCGAGCCGGTCGCGACGATGCTGCTGCTCACCTTGTGCCTCATCGTGCTGCGCTATCTGTGGATCTGGGCGAGCGACACGGGCGCGGTCCTGCTGGCGCGGCTGCGCGGCACCACGGCCCGCCCCTTCGGAGTGCGGGTCCGCCTTGCCGGATCCGTCGCCGGCGTGCGCGGAGCCGTGACGCTGGCGGGCATCCTCTCGCTTCCGTTCGCCTTGCCCGACGGCGCGCCGTTTCCGGCGCGCGACGCGGTCATCTTCCTTGCCGCCGGCGTGATCATATGCTCGCTTCTGCTGGCCAGCCTGACGCTGCCGGTCATCGCCAAGGGTTTGGTCGAGCCCGGCGAAGACACGGCGGCGATCGAGGAGCGGCGCGCCTGGATCGCGGCTGCCGACGCCGCCATCGCCTATCTGGAGGGCATGGCCGCCGTCCAGGACGACGACCCGCAGGCCGAACTGCGCTCCGCCGCAGCCCAGAGCATCATTGCCGGCTACCGCTCGCGCATCGCCACCTGCGATGAAGCCGACGACGTGCGCAAGCAGGCAAGGCAGTCTGCGGAAGTCGAGACGCGGCTGCGCCTTGCGGCGATCAAGGTCGAGCATGAGGTCCTGCGGCAGATGCTGAAGCGCCGCGAGATCAACGACCGCACCATGCGCCGCCTGCAGGGCGAGTTGACCCTGTCCGAGGCGTTGCTGCGCGACCGTAAGTCGCACAGATAGATTCTTCCGCCATCTGGCGCGTCCGGGCCATTAAATTTCGCATCGCGAGCGTGGCGGTGCCGAAGCAAACATGTTAATGGCGCGCCAGTTTTCCTTAGGTCAGCAGGGGATTTTTACAAATGGGATCGACAACCGCGAACGCGCTCGGCTCCTTCTTCGAAACAACGCTTGCGGATGCGGATCCCGATATTTTCGGCGCCATCCGCCACGAGCTCGGTCGCCAGCGCCATGAAATCGAGCTGATCGCCTCGGAAAACATCGTCAGCCGGGCCGTGCTGGAGGCGCAGGGCTCGATCATGACCAACAAATATGCCGAAGGCTATCCGGGCAAGCGCTACTATGGCGGCTGCCAGTTCGTGGACGTGGCCGAGGAACTGGCCATCGAGCGTGCCAAGAAGCTGTTCGGCTGCAATTTCGCCAATGTGCAGCCGAATTCCGGCAGCCAGATGAACCAGGCCGTTTTCCTGGCGCTGCTCCAGCCGGGCGACACCTTCATGGGCCTCGACCTGAATTCGGGCGGCCACCTGACCCACGGCTCGCCGGTCAACATGAGCGGCAAGTGGTTCAAGGTCGTGTCCTACGGCGTGCGCAAGGACGACCACCTGCTCGACATGGACGCCGTCGAGAAGATGGCGCAGGAGCACAAGCCCAAGCTCATCCTGGCCGGCGGCACCGCCTATTCGCGCATCTGGGACTGGAAGCGCTTCCGCGAGATCGCCGATTCCATCGGCGCCTACCTGATGGTCGACATGGCCCATATCGCGGGTCTGGTCGCCGGCGGCATGCATCCGTCGCCGCTGCCGCATGCGCATGTCGTCACCACCACCACGCACAAATCCCTGCGCGGCCCGCGCGGCGGCATGATCCTCACCAATGACGAGGAAATCGCCAAGAAGATCAATTCGGCCGTGTTCCCCGGCCTGCAGGGCGGCCCGCTGATGCACGTCATCGCCGCCAAGGCGGTCGCGTTCGGCGAGGCTCTGAAGCCCGAGTTCAAGGTCTATGCCCAGAACATCGTCGCCAACGCCAAGGCGCTGGCCGAGAGCCTGAAGGAAACCGGCCTCGACATCGTCTCCGGCGGCACCGACAACCATCTGATGCTCGTCGACCTCAGGCCGAAGAACGCCACCGGCAAGCGCGCCGAGGCGGCGCTCGGCCGCGCCAACATCACCTGCAACAAGAACGGCATCCCCTTCGATCCGGAGAAGCCGTTCGTCACCTCCGGCGTACGTCTGGGCACGCCGGCCGGCACCACGCGCGGCTTCGGCCAGGCCGAGTTCCGCGAGATCGGCAAGCTGATCGCCGAGGTGCTCGACGGGCTGAAGGCCGCCAATTCGGACGAGGGCAACGCTTCGGTCGAGGCCGCGGTGAAGGCCAAGGTGGTGGCGCTCACCGACCGCTTCCCGCTCTATCCCTATCTGGGCTAAGCGGCCGCACTCGCAATTCGGCCTCCGCCTCGCTATCTCATTGTGGCGGGGCGGAGGCAACGCTCCCCGGTTGGGCCGGAACGTTCGGCTGCATTTGCGGCAAGGCGGACCTTGCGCCGCGGACATGCGGCGAAACAGGCGGGCAGGGCATGATCCTGTCCGAAATCCGGTTTCCACTTTTCGGGAACTTGCCTTAGCCTCCCGCGCAGTCAGAATCGCGAGCAAGGCTTTTAAATGCGCTGCCCCTATTGCCAGTCCGAAGACACGCAGGTGAAGGATTCGCGCCCCGCCGAGGACGGCGCGGCGATCCGCAGGCGGCGCGTCTGCCCCGATTGCGGCGGGCGCTTCACCACCTTCGAGCGGGTGCAACTGCGCGACCTGGCGGTGATCAAGAAATCCGGCCGCAAGGTGCCGTTCGACCGCGACAAGCTGGCGCGTTCGATCGAGACGGCGGTGCGCAAGCGCAATGTCGATCCCGAACGCATCGACCGCGCCGTCACCGGCATCGTGCGCCAGCTCGAAAGCTCGGGCGAGACCGAGATCCCGTCCGCCGAAGTCGGACGGCTGGTGATGGAGGCGCTGAAGTCGCTGGACGACGTCGCCTATGTCCGTTTCGCTTCCGTCTACCGCAATTTCCGCGAGGCCAAGGATTTCCATGACCTGCTCGGCGAGTTGAAGGGCGACGAGGAACAACCCTGACCATGGCAGCCGCAGACAAGGCCCTGCAGGAGACGCTCGATCGCCGTTTCATGGCGGCGGCGCTCAGGCTGTCGCGCAAGAATCTCGGCCGCACCGCCACCAATCCCTCGGTCGGCACCGTGCTGGTGCGCGACGACGGCGCCGGGCCGATGATCGTCGGCAGCGGGGTCACGGCGGTCGGCGGGCGTCCGCATGCGGAGGCCGAAGCCCTGGCCGAAGCCGGCGAACTGGCGCGCGGCGCCACGGCCTATGTGACGCTGGAGCCCTGCGCCCATCACGGGCGCACGCCGCCTTGCGCCAACGCGCTGGTCAATGCCGGCATCGCGCGCGTTGTCGGGGCGGCGAGCGATCCGGACCCTCGCGTGTCCGGCAAGGGCTATGCGATCCTGCGCGCGGCCGGCATCGAGGTGGCGGAGAAGGTGCTGGCCGTCGAGGCGGCCGAGCAGATGGCCGGCTACATGAATCGGTCGCTGAGGAAGCGGCCGGAAGTGATTCTGAAACTTGCGCTTTCGGCCGACGGCTATCTCGGCCGCAAGGGCGGCGGCCAGGTTTCCGTCACCGGCGAGATCGCGCGCCGCGAGGTGCATCTGATGCGCGCCGAGGCCGACGCCATCCTGATCGGCATCGGCACTGCGCTGGAAGACGACCCGGCGCTGACCGTGCGCCTGCCGGGACTGGAAAACCGCTCTCCGGCCCGCATCGTGCTGGATCGCCGCATCCGCCTGCCTGAAACGTCGAAGCTCGTCGCGGGCACGGACCGGGTGCCGCTCTACGTCGCCGCCGCCGAGGATGCCGACCCGCAGCGCCGCGCGGTTCTGGAACGGGCCGGGGTGCAATTCATCGGCACGGACACCGCCGACGGGCGCATCGCCCTGCCGGAACTGATGGAAGACCTTGCCGCGCGCGGCATGGCCAGCGTCCTGGTCGAGGGCGGCGCCGAGGTGGCAAAGGGCTTCCTCGCCGACGATCTGGTGGACCGGATCGTCCTGTTCCGGGGGACCGAAGAGATCGGCGAAGGCGGCATCGTCTCGCCGCTGGACGAGAACGGCATACCCGCCGCCTTCAGGGAACTGCGCCAGATGCGTTTCGGCGACGATACATACAGGGAATGGGTAAGGGATATCTGATGTTCACGGGCATCGTCACCGACGTCGGCACCGTCGCTGCCGTCAAGCCGCTGAAGCAAGGCATGGGCTTGCGCATCGACACCGCCTACGACCCCAGAACCATCGACATCGGCGCGTCGATCTCCTGCTCGGGCGTGTGCCTCACCGTCACAGCGCTGCCGGAAGCCGGCTCGAACGCCCGCTGGTTCGAGGTCGAGGCATGGGAGGAGGCGCTTCGGCTCACCACCGCTTCGGACTGGCGGCCGGGCACGCGCCTCAATCTGGAACGCGCGCTGAAGATCGGCGACGAACTGGGCGGCCATATCGTCTCCGGCCATGTCGACGGCATGGCCGAAATCGTGGCGCGCGAGGAGGAGGGCGACGCCGTTCGCTTCACGCTGGAGGCGCCACGCGAACTGGCGAAATTCATCGCCCCCAAGGGCTCGGTGGCGCTGGACGGCACCTCGCTGACGGTGAACAGGGTGGCCGGCACGCGTTTCGACGTGCTCCTGATCCACCATTCGCTGGAAGTCACCACCTGGGGCGGGCGCAAGGCGGGCGACCGCGTGAATCTCGAGATCGACACCATGGCCCGCTACGCGGCGCGTCTGGCCGAGGCCGCGAAGGAAGGACTTTGAAGCCGGCACTGGAATAAGGTCCTGGCTTTCGCTTCCGCGGCAAACTGGGCCTTGCGGTCCACTTCGCTTCGGCCTAATTGACCGGCTCCCCTCGGAGACGATGTGATGGCCAAGCAAAAGAAACCCAAGCTCCTCATCGTCGAGGCCCGCTTCTACGACGACCTTGCGGACGCACTGCTCGAGGGCGCGAAGGCGGCGCTCGACGAAGCGGACGCGAAATACGATGTCGTGACGGTGCCGGGCGCGCTGGAGATCCCCGCTGTGATCTCGCTGGCGCTCGACGCGGAGGCCGACGGCGGCACCGCATATGACGGTTTTGTCGCGCTTGGCACGGTGATCCGCGGCGAGACCTATCATTTCGAGATCGTCGCCAACGAATCGGCCCGCGCCCTGATGGACCTTTCGGTGCAGGAGGCGGTCTGCATCGGCAATGGCATCCTCACCACCGAGAACGACGAGCAGGCCTGGGCAAGGGCCCGCAAGACCGAGGGCGACAAGGGCGGATTTGCGGCCCGCGCAGCCTTGACCATGATAAGCGTGCGCAAGAAACTCGGAGCGTGATCCCAGTGACGCAACCCACCGGCAGCGGTCAGCCCCCCATCCGCCAGGCCAACAAGCGCGGCGCCGCGCGGCTGGCCGCCGTTCAGGCGCTCTACCAGATGGACGTCGCCGGCAGCGGCCTGCTGGAGACCACGGCCGAATATGAATCCTTCCGCCTTGGCAAGGAGGTGGACGGCTCGCTCTATCGCGAGGCCGATGCGCAGTGGTTCCGCGCCATCCTGGCCGGCGTCGTGGAGAACCAGAAGACCGTCGATCCGATCATCCGCCAGGCGCTGACCGAGGACTGGCCGCTGTCGCGGCTGGATTCGACCCTGCGCGCCATCCTGCGGGCAGGCGTGTACGAACTGATGAAGCGCGAGGACGTCCCCGTGGCGGTGATCGTGTCGGAATATGTCGACATCGCCAAGGCCTTCTACGAGGAAGACGAACCCAAGCTGGTCAACGCCGTTCTGGACCGCGTGTCGCGCCGGGTGCGCGGCGAGGGCCGGGGCAAGGACGCCAGATGACGGCGGTCACCGCCGCGACCGCCGGCACGGCAGCCAGGCAGGCTCGGCGCACGGCGCTGATCCTGGCGGCGGCGCAGGCCGTGCTGGGCTCGGCGGCACCGATCTGCTTTGCGCTCGGCGCGCTTGCCGGCCACTATATGCTGGGCGCCGACAAGTCGCTCGCGACCGCGCCGCTCACCGGCTTCAATGTCGGCGTGGCGCTCGGCGCGCTGCCGGCGGCCGCCGTCATACGCGCGCTCGGCCATCGCAACGGCTTCATGACCGGCACGCTGCTCACCGCCTTCGGCGGGCTGGTCGCCACCATGGCGATCTTCCATTCGAGTTTCTGGCTGTTCGCCGCCGGGCTTCTGGTGGTCGGCTTCGGCAATGCCTTCGTGCAGCAGTTCCGTTTCGCCGCGGCCGACAACGCGCCGGCCGATTTCAAGGCGCGGGCCATTTCCTTCGTGCTTGCCGGCGGCATCGTGACGGCGGTGCTGGGGCCCCAGACGGTGATCTTCACGCATGACCTGCTGGCGCCGGTGCCTTTCGCCGGCTCGTTCGCCGCGATTCTGGTGCTGGCCGCCATAGGCGCGGCCATCCTGTTCTGCCTGCCTCGCAAGACCAGGACGGAGACCGCCCACACCGCCACCCATGCCGGCCGTTCGCTCGGCGAGATCGTCACCCAGCCGCGCTATGCCGTGGCGCTCGCCTGCGCCGTGGCGTCCTACGCGCTGATGACCTTCGTCATGACCGGCGCGCCGCTGGCCATGGTCGGCTGCGGCTTTTCCTCCGACCAGGCCACGCTCGGCATTTCCTGGCATGTCATGGCCATGTATGCGCCGAGCTTCTTCACCGGCCGGCTGATCCACCGCTTCGGCGCGCCGCTGATCGTGGCGACCGGGTTCCTGCTGCTCATCTCCTGCGCGCTGGTTGCGATGTCGGGCATCGAGCTCTGGCATTTCTGGACCGCGCTCATCCTGCTCGGACTGGGCTGGAACTTCGCCTTCATCGGCGCGACCTCTATCGTGGCGCAGTGCTACCGGCCCGAGGAGAAGGGCAGGGCGCAGGGCTTCCACGATTTCGTGCTGTTCTCCAGCGTCGCCTTCGCCTCGCTGATGTCGGGCGCGGTCTACAATGGCTGGGGCTGGGACGTTCTGGTGCGAATCGTTCTGCCGGTTTCCGTCCTCGGCCTTCTGGCCATCGGCTTCCTGAAGCTGACGGAACGGCGCAGCCGGGCAGGCTGAACCGCCGCAACAGGGCGCGGCCGGGCGGCCAAGCCCGGGCATGCCGCCTTTTGCGCCGCCGCGCAGCCAAAGCTCAACACGAGCTTGACGTTCCCCAATGAAACTGGTCGCATACGCCATCGATATGGCGGCACGGAGGAACATCGCCGCCGGTCGGGGTCCAATGTCCGGGGAGGGGTTCTTCCGGACCATCAGTCGAGGAAAAATCCGCAAATGACCATACTTTATGTTGTCATTCTCTGCGGCGTGCTTTCGGTCGTCTATGCTATCTGGGCGACGCAGTCGGTGCTTGCCGCCGACCAGGGCAACGCGCGCATGCAGGAAATCGCCGCCGCCATCCGCGAGGGGGCGCAGGCCTATCTGTCGCGTCAGTACACCACCATCGCCATCGTCGGCGTCGTCGTCTTCCTGCTTGCCTGGTGGTTGCTGTCCGGTACGGCGGCAATCGGCTTCCTGATCGGCGCCGTGCTATCGGGCACGGCCGGCTTCATCGGCATGCATGTGTCGGTCCGCGCCAATGTGCGCACCGCGCAGGCGGCCTCCAACAGCCTCGCCGCGGGCCTCGACATCGCCTTCAAGTCCGGCGCCATCACCGGCCTTCTGGTGGCTGGTCTCGCGCTGCTCGGCGTCTCCGTCTATTACTGGGTGCTGACCGGCCCGATGGGCCATGGCCCGGCCGACCGCGTGGTCATCGACGCGCTGGTGGCGCTGGGCTTCGGCGCCTCGCTGATCTCCATCTTCGCCCGTCTCGGCGGCGGCATCTTCACCAAGGGCGCCGACGTCGGCGGCGACCTCGTCGGCAAGGTGGAGGCCGGCATCCCCGAGGACGATCCGCGCAATCCCGCCACCATCGCCGACAATGTGGGCGACAATGTCGGCGACTGCGCGGGCATGGCCGCCGACCTGTTCGAGACCTATGCGGTGACGGTCGTGGCCACCATGGTGCTGGCCGCCATCTTCTTCGCCGGCGCCGCCAACCTCGTCGATGTGATGATCTACCCGCTCGCCATTTGCGGCGCCTGCATTCTCACCTCGATCATCGGCACCTTCTTCGTCAAGCTCGGCGCCAACGGCTCCATCATGGGCGCGCTCTACAAGGGGTTGATCGTCACCGGCATCCTGTCGATCGTCGGACTGGCGGTGGCGACCTCCGCCACCATCGGCTGGGGCCAGCTCGCCATCGCCGACGGCAGGGCGCCCGTAACCGGCACCAACCTGTTCATCTGCGGCCTG
This sequence comes from Mesorhizobium sp. SP-1A, assembly GCF_032460275.1. NCBI lineage: Bacteria > Pseudomonadati > Pseudomonadota > Alphaproteobacteria > Hyphomicrobiales > Phyllobacteriaceae > Mesorhizobium > Mesorhizobium sp. SP-1A. The sequence continues at coordinate 1,222,049 of NZ_JAVXZD010000001.1, forward strand.
ATCGGTCTCCTGGTGACGGCGCTGATCGTGGTCATCACCGAATATTATACCGGCACCGGCAAGCGCCCGGTGGTGTCGATCGCGCAGGCGTCGGTGACCGGCCACGGCACCAACGTCATCCAGGGTCTCGCCGTCTCGCTCGAGTCGACGGCGCTGCCGGCGATCGTCATCGTCGGCGGCATCATCTCCACTTACCAGCTCGCCGGCCTTTTCGGCACGGCGGTCGCCGTGACCACCATGCTCGGCCTCGCCGGCATGATCGTCGCGCTCGATGCCTTCGGCCCGGTGACCGACAATGCCGGCGGCATCGCCGAGATGTCGGGCATGCCGAGCGAGGTGCGGCATTCCACCGACGCGCTCGACGCCGTCGGCAATACCACCAAGGCGGTGACCAAGGGCTATGCCATCGGCTCGGCCGGCCTCGGCGCGCTGGTGCTGTTCGCGGCCTATTCGAACGACCTGCAATATTTCGCGGCCAACGCCACGCAGTTCCCGTATTTCTCGGATATGGGCGCCGTCTCCTTCGACCTGTCGAACCCCTATGTGGTGGCGGGCCTGCTGTTCGGCGGCCTCATCCCCTACCTGTTCGGCGGCATCGCCATGACGGCGGTCGGCCGCGCGGCGGGCGCGATCGTGGAGGAAGTGCGCAAGCAGTTCCGCGAGAACCCCGGCATCATGCAGGGCACGTCGAAGCCGAACTATGCGCGTGCGGTCGACCTGCTCACCAAGGCGGCGATCAAGGAGATGATCGTGCCGTCGCTGCTGCCGGTGCTGGCGCCGCTGGTGGTCTATTTCGGCGTGCTGCTGATCTCGGGCTCCAAGGCCTCGGCCTTCGCCGCGCTAGGCGCCTCGCTGCTCGGCGTCATCGTCAACGGCCTGTTCGTGGCCATCTCCATGACCTCCGGCGGCGGCGCATGGGACAATGCCAAGAAGTCCTTCGAGGACGGTTTCGCCGACAAGGACGGCGTCAAGCACATGAAGGGCTCCGAGGCCCACAAGGCCTCGGTCACCGGCGACACGGTCGGCGATCCCTACAAGGACACCGCCGGTCCGGCCGTCAACCCGGCCATCAAGATCACCAACATCGTGGCGCTGCTGCTCCTGGCCGTGTTGGCCCATAGCGGCGCTGCCGGCTGATCTGCGCGGTTCGGCGGCTTCCGCCGCCGACCATGAAAAGAAAAACCCGCGGAAGCGATTCCGCGGGTTTTTCCATTCCTTGAAACGCCAGTCGGCCGGTGCCGATCTGGAGTTGGCGGGCCTACATGCCGCTGCCGGCGCCCATGATGCTGCCGGCCGAGCCCGGCGACATCTTGCCGGCGCCCTTGATGATCTGGGTCAGGAAGTTCTGGTCCTTGCCGCCCGTCGGCGTGGTGCGCGTGACGAAGTCGAACACCTTGCCGTCCTTCAGGCCGTAATTGGCGATGCGGGTGACGCGGTTGTCCTTGCCGAAATAGACGGCCAGCACCTTCTGGTCGACCACATGCGGGGTCTGGAAGGCGACCGAGCGCTTGCGGGTCTGCGAGATGTAGTAGAACACCTCGTTGTCGAAGGTCGCTGTGGTGGACGGGGTTCCCAGCGCCAGCAGTACCTGCTCCCGGCTCGATCCCACCGGGACCATGTCGAGGGTCTGCTGGTCCACGATATAGCCCTGGTTCAGCGTCTCGCTCGGGCTGAGGTCGCCGAACATCTTGTGCGTATTGCATCCCGAAAGGGCGCAAGCGGCCGCGACGAGGGAAACGATGCCGACGGACCTCGACGAAAAGGTCGACTTGAATTTCAGCGCGCGCAACAACAACTCCATTATTCCGCTTTCGGCACCGCTTGCGCGGGGCGGCAAAAGCGGTAAACCAGCTTGGCCGCCGATGCAACAAGACCGCCCGATAAACAGTTCTCCGGGAGAACGTCCCCTCATGTTCCAGCGCCTGTTTGGCCGCGAACGCCATGCCAACCGCGCCATCACCGAGGCGCTGTACGGTGAAATCGTGGCGGCGGCGCGGCAAAAACCCATCTATTCCGACTGGAATGTGCCCGATACGCCGCTCGGCCGCTTCGAAATGCTGTCCTTGGCCATGTTCCTGTTCCAGAATCGGCTGGTTGGCGAGACAGGTACGCCTGCGGAGATCGCGCAGGTGCTGATCGACGAGTTCTTCACCGATGTCGAGCATTCCCTGCGCGAACTCGGCATCAGCGACGTCGGCGTGCCCAAGCGCATGAAGCGACTGGCCAAGATGTATTACGGCCGCACCGCCGCCTATGCCGACGCGCTGGAGCGCAACGACCAGGAAGCGCTTGCCGCAGCCCTGACCCGTAATGTCCGGCCCGATTCGGCGGACTGGCCGGAGGCGGAACGGCTTGCCGCCTACGCGTTTCGCGTCCGGCAGGCCCTTGCCGCGCAGGCGTCGGACGATATCTGCGCCGGTACGCTGTCCTTTCCGGCGGCCGGCCGGGAAGATCAGGAGCCCTGAGATGCATGGACACGAAGCTTCGAGCCCGGTCTCGTTTCTGGCGCATGTGGGCCGGCTGCCGCAGAAGGGCATGTCGGTGACGATCGAGGCCGACGCCGCCCAGCGCGCGGCCCTGGCCGAGGCCCATGGCCTGCTGTCGGTCGAGAAATACCGCGCCGAACTGCTGGTCGCGCCCTGGCGCCGCAACGGGGTCAAGGTGTCCGGCCGTGTCGAGGCCGACATCACCCAGGCTTGCGTGGTGACGCTCGACCCGATCGCCGCGCATCTGGACGAGCCCGTGGAGGGGCTGTTCCTGCCCGAAGACTCCAAGCTCGGCCGGCATGGGTTCGAAGGCGGCGGCGAGATCGTGCTGGACGCCGACGGGCCGGATAGCCCCGAGACCTTTTCGGGCGACACCATCGATGTCGGCGCGCTGGCCGAGCAGTTTTTCGGCCTGGCCATCGATCCTTACCCGCGCAAGCCCGGCGCGACGCTGGATACCGGCGACGACGGCGGCGAGGAGAGCGAATTCCAGCGCAAGCTGAAATCTCTGCTCGGAAAATCCTGAGACGGCTGCGCAAACGGGTGGGCAGGTGATAAAAGCCGGTTGTGCGGCGATCCAAAACCGGTATTTTCGCCCGGCGCCGCGGGTCCCCCAGGCATAACAAGAGATGATTGACGCGTGATCAGGATTTCCATCGATGCCATGGGCGGCGATCACGGCCCGGGCGTTGTCATTCCGGCGCTTGTGAAGGTCGCCACCCGGCGCCCCGAGATCCGCTTCGTGATCTACGGGCGCGAGGAGGCGGTCAGGCCCGAACTCGCCAAATACCAGAAGCTCGCCGAGAAGAGCGAGTTCATCCACAGCGAAGTCGCCGTCAAGATGGATGACAAGCCGAGCCAGGCGCTGCGCCACGGCCGCGGCAAGTCGTCCATGTGGATGGCCATCGACGCGGTGAAGTCGGGCACGTCCGAGGCCTGCGTCTCGGCCGGCAACACCGGCGCGCTGATGGCGATGTCGAAATTCTGCCTGCGCACCATGGCCACCATCGACCGGCCGGCCATCGCCGCCATCTGGCCGACGCTGCGCGGCGAAAGCGTGGTGCTGGACGTCGGCGCCACCATCGGCGCCGACGCGCACCAGCTCGTGGACTTCGCCATACTGGGCACCGGCATGGCGCGTTCCGTCTTCGGCATGGAGCGCCCTACCGTCGGCCTGCTCAATGTCGGCGTCGAGGAGGTCAAGGGCCAGGAAGAGGTCAAGGACGCCGGGCGCATGCTGCGTGAGGCCAACATGGCTTCGCTGGACTATCGCGGCTTCGTCGAGGGCGACGACATCGGCAAGGGCACCGTCGACGTGGTGGTCACCGAAGGTTTCTCCGGCAATATCGCGCTGAAGACGGCCGAAGGCACCGCCCGGCAGATCGCCGGCTACCTGCGCGCCGCCATGAGCCGCACGCTGATGGCCCGCATCGGCTACATCTTCGCCAAGGGCGCCTTCGACCGGCTGCGCGAGAAGATGGATGTCGGCCGCGCCAATGGCGGCGTTTTCCTCGGCCTGAACGGCATCGTGGTGAAGAGCCATGGCGGCGCCGACGCGGACGGCTTCGCGGCGGCGGTGGAACTGGCCTATGATATGGTGCGGAACCGCCTGCTCGATCGCATCGAGGCCGATCTCGACCTGTTCCACGCAAGAAATCCGCGACCGCGCAACGATGACGGGACCAGGCGGGAATCGGACGCCGAGGCCGACGAAGAAAATTAGGAAACGCGAAACTTGATCAGATCAGTCGTGCGCGGCGTTGGCTCCGCGCTGCCCCGCCGAATCATGAGGAATGCCGACTTCGAAGGCATGGTCGAGACGTCGGACGAATGGATCGTCCAGCGCACCGGCATCCGCCAGCGCCACATCGCGGCCGACGACGAGACCACGGCTTCGCTGGGGGAGGCGGCGGCCCGCGCCGCTTTGGCCGCTTCCGGACTGACGCCGGACGATATCGACCTGATCGTGCTCGCCACCTCCACGCCCAACAACACTTTCCCGGCCACCGCCGTGGAGATCCAGAACCGGCTCGGCATGCGTCACGGCTTCGCCTTCGACATGCAGGCCGTGTGCTCGGGCTTCGTCTATGCGGTCGCGACGGCCGACCTCTACATCCGCGGCGGGCAGGCCAGGCGCGTGCTGGTCATCGGCTCCGAGACCTTCTCGCGCATCCTCGACTGGAACGACCGCTCGACCTGCGTGCTGTTCGGCGACGGCGCCGGCGCGCTCGTGCTGGAGGCGCAGGAGGGCGCAGGCACGATCGCCGACCGCGGCGTGCTGGCGTCCAGCCTGCGTTCGGACGGCGTCCACAAGGACAAGCTGTTCGTCGATGGCGGCCCCTCGACCACCGGCACTGTCGGGCACCTGCGCATGGAAGGCCGCGAGGTCTTCAAACATGCAGTGGGCATGATCACCGACGTGATCGAGGCGACATTCGCCGACGCGGGCATCACGGCGCAGGACCTGGACTGGTTCGTGCCTCACCAGGCGAATAAACGGATTATTGACGCTTCCGCAAAGAAGCTCGGGATAGCCGACGAGAAGGTGGTGATCACCGTCGACCTGCACGGTAACACCTCGGCCGCGTCCGTGCCGCTGGCTTTGTCCGTCGCCGTGGCCGATGGCCGCATAAAACCCGGCGACCTGGTGCTTCTGGAGGCGATGGGCGGCGGTTTCACCTGGGGCGCGGTGCTGATTCGCTGGTGATGGCGAACCCGGCGGTTCGGTCCTTGACCTTGGCGGATCAATTACTTAGGCTCCGATTTCGTTTGAACGTTGAGCTTTTTTAACGAGTGGGACAGTCCGCATGGGGGGAAAGACGCTTACACGTGCCGACCTTGCGGAAGCCGTCTATCGCAAGGTAGGGCTGTCTCGGACCGAGTCGGCCGAACTGGTCGAGGCCGTGCTGGACGAAATCTGCGAGGCCATCGTGCGCGGCGAGACGGTGAAGCTGTCTTCCTTCGCCACCTTCCAGGTGCGCTCGAAGAACGAGCGTATCGGCCGCAATCCGAAGACCGGGGAGGAGGTTCCGATCCTTCCCCGCAGGGTCATGACCTTCAAGGCCTCCAACGTGCTCAAGAGCCGCATCCTGCGCGCGCATCAGGGCGGCCAGGCCAAGTCCGGCAAGTAACGGGCGGGCGTCGCGGCGCCGTTTCCAGGCCCAACCTGCCGAAAGCGGTTGAAAAAATCGGCCTCTCGATTGAGGCCGGGCTTGAATGTCGACCAATAAACCGCTGAAATAAGGCTCCGATTCGGCCTTTTGCCAATCGTTCGCGTCCAGTGTGAGGATTCGCCCATGGACAAGAGCCCCGACGCTTTCCGCACCATCTCCGAGGTCGCCGAAGACCTCGATCTGCCGCAGCACGTCCTGCGCTTCTGGGAAACGCGTTTTGCCCAGATCAAGCCCATGAAGCGCGGCGGCGGCCGCCGCTATTACAGGCCGCAGGACGTGGAACTGATCAAGGGCATCCGCCACATGCTCTACGATCAGGGCTACACCATCAAGGGCGTGCAGAAGCTGCTGCGCGAGAACGGCAACCAGTTCCTGATCGCGATCGGCAATGGCGACATGGCCGCCGTGGAGGCCATATCCCAGCGCAAGCAGGCGGACGCCGTGCCGCTGACGCCGGGCGCGCAGCCGCGCGGGCCCGACGAGGAGATGCTGGTCGGCCAGCCCAAGGTGAAGCCGAGCCGGCGCTTCTTCGGGCTGGGCAAGGCCGACGACGAAGGCCCGGTCCAGGCCGACAGCGGCAAGCTCTCGCGCGACAACCGCGCGCTGTTGCAGGAGGCGCTTTTCGATCTGCTGGAGTGCAAGCGGCTGCTCGACCAGGTGCGTTGAACCGATAAGGGCAGCCGCCCCGTCATTGCCTTGCGTCGCCGCAGGAACCAAGCGGCGGAAACGCCGTTTCCTGTCCTTCATGCAACGAAGGACTGATGAATGGCTTCCTTTTCCAACCTTTCCGACATCGATCTCGAAAAGCAGGTGGCATCGCTGTCGCGCGAACTGGCGTCGCTGAAGAAGGCGCTGGCTCGGAAGGGCAGTGCCTACTACGAGGACGGGCGCGATACGGCATCGGATTACTATGACGATCTCGCCGAAAGGGTGCGCCAGGGCCTGCCGGTCCTGAAAAAGCATGCAAGGCGCGTGGAAAGATCGGCGCGCGAGCATCCGGCCACTGCCGCTGCGGTCGGCGCGGTTGCGCTCGGCCTCGTCGCGCTGCTCCTGTTCGGCCGGCGCTGACCGTCGGATCTCAATTGCGGCGACAGCGGGTTGCCGAAATAAGAGGCTTGAGCCGCGCCGCAGTTCGACGCCGGAGGGGGATCAATCGAGGAATCTGGCGCTGCGCGAGCCGGCGCTGCGTCGTCCCGGCTAGATGGTGACCGCGCTATAGAGGCCGCGCGGGCTTGACCGGCCAGCGATCGGCTCACGATGGATAGAGTATGCGGCGTAGATGCAGGTGAGGTGCAAACCTCACCTTATCCCGCCGAAAACAACCCCGACCATGCCTATAAGAGACGCCGCAAGCAGCACAACCAGCATCGGCAGCCTTAGGCGGAAGATCGCGAATAGTGCCGCGAGGGTCAGCCCGAAGGAGGGCAGGTTGATTGCGCTCCACACGGGCACGTCGATCCTTATGCCGAAGCCTGTCCAGACTGCCGTCTCCCGGAACAGGACGTGGAGGGCGAACCAGATCGACAGGTTCATGATGACCCCGACGACCGCCGCCGTGATCGCGGCCATGGCCCCGGTCAGCGCCGTATTGGTCCTCATCCGCTCGATGAAGGGTGCGCCGAGGAAGATCCACAGGAAGCACGGTACGAAGGTGACCCATGTGGTGAGGACGGCCCCGATGGTCGCCGCCAGCATCGGATCCAGCGCGCCGGGACTACGATACGCAGCCATGAAACCCACGAACTGCGTGACCATGATGAGGGGGCCGGGGGTCGTCTCGGCCATTCCGAGGCCATCCAGCATTTCTCCCGGCCGCAGCCATCCATAATGCTGCACCGCCTGCTGGGCCACGTAGGAGAGCACCGCGTAGGCGCCGCCGAAGGTCACCATGGCCATCTCGCTGAAGAAGACGGCGATCTGACTGAACACGTCGTGCGGGCCCCGCATGAGCACAAGCAGCGCCACGGGGCCGAGCCACAGGGCGAGCAGCGCCGCCGACATCCTGAACGACCACCATCGGTTCGGCCGCGCATGTTCCGGCGTTTCCTCCCCGAGCGCGGAAGCCTTGTCCGCGAAATCGGAGACGGTCTCCTCCCCATGCCCGCCACCTATGCGGAACCGTGGCGATCCCGCGCGACCGCCGGCGAAACCGATCACGCCGGCGGCCAATATGATGAGCGGAAAAGGCACATGGAAAAAGAAGATGGCGACGAAGGCTACGCCGGCGATGGCGATCATTGCGTAGTTCTTCAGCGCCCGCTTGCCGATGCGCACGACCGCGTGGAGGACGATCGCCAATACGGCCGCCTTCAAGCCGAAGAAGAGGCCTTCGATGACGGTGACGTCGCCGAAGGCGGCGTAGATGTAGCTGAGCGCCAGGATCGAAACGAACCCCGGCAGGACAAACAAGGCCCCGGCGACGAGCCCGCCCCTGGTCTTGTGGAGCAACCAGCCGATGTAGATGGCGAGTTGCTGGGCCTCCGGCCCGGGCAGGAGCATGCAGTAGTTGAGCGCATGCAGGAATCGGTTCTCGCCGATCCAGCGCTTTTCCTCGACCAGGATGCGGTGCATGACCGCGATCTGTCCTGCGGGACCGCCGAAGCTCAGGGCGGCCACCTTGGCCCATACCGCCACCGCTTGGCGAAAAGACACGCCATGGTCGCGGTCTTTCGCGGTTCCAGCGGGCGCCCCGCTCTTGAGGAGCGTGTTCATGGTCACGCTCCCGGCTTGCTGGACGGCCAGTTATGGGTTTCGTCCGTCGCGTCCCGGCACCAGCGGTAGAAGGCATCGTAGAGCACCATGCCCGCTTCCAGTTGCGCCAGGTCGTCGGAATACATGCGCGACAACCCCAGCGAGGCAGCCAGAAGCCCGGCTGCCTCTGGCGTGAGGTCGAGCCTCGCGGTGTCGGCCGCTCGCACGATGGCCGCAAGCCGGCGCAGCGGCTCCGTCGCCAGGTCGAATTCCTGCACCATCACGTCGAAGGTGCAGAAGTCGCCCCGGTGGCTCCAGAACACGTTCTCGATGTCGAACGGCGTCGCGGCAAACCGTTCCCCGACCGCCGTGACTTCCTGCGGCGCGACGAACAGGAACGCGGCCTCGGGATCGACAAAGCGCCGGATGAGCCATGGGCAGGCGATACGGTCGATCTTGGGGCGGGATCGCGTCACCCAGACCGTTTTTCCGGCCGCGTCCCGAGGCGGGATTCTTGCAGCGGGAACCGCTGGCAGGCCCGCCGCGATCCACGCGTCATATCCCCCTTCGAGGGCTTCCGCAGGTTTTCCCATCTGCCGGAGCCAGGCAGCCACGCCTTCGCTCAGTTTCTTCCCGCCTTGACAGGTCACGACGACGGAAGGGCTCTCGATCGATGCCCCCCATTCCCGCACCCTGTCATGCGGCCGGCGGACAGAGCCAGGTATGAGCCTCGGATCGGAAGCGAAGTCTTCATCAATGCGCACGTCTATCAGGGCCGGACAGTTCGGCGTTCCGATCAGGCGAGCAAGCTTTTCCGGTGAAATCGTGGTGGGGGATGACATGGCGCGTCCTTCCGGTTGTCGGGTTTTCTGGACGCGATTCTTGGGCCGGAGCCTCGTGGGGAGATCGCAATCCCCATGCGCGATTCAATCGCGCCGAACAGCGGTTCTGTCAATGCCGAGCTACCGGAACGACTGCCGATATGCGTGGAATTGGCAGGATTGCGAATTTGAAACGCAAACCAGTTCAGAAGCAGTGCCTGGTCGGCCTGTTCCGAAACGGGGCGGGCTGCCTATTTGGCGCGGTGGAACGGAACCATTCTCAAAGGCGCGTGTTTGGGCGGTCAACCAGAAAGAACCCCGATGCACAATGTTCGCCGCTCACTCGAACAGTTGCGGCGCTACATCGCCGGTTGCGAAGACCGGGATGAACTGCAGGAGGTGGATGCACTGCTAGGGGTCGCGCTGGAAGAGGTCCGGCAGAAAATTCAGCAGAAGGCGGCTCATGAGCACAAGGAGACGCGCGATTAAAGCCGTCTGTCGCCCGTTGATTGCGTGGTTTGCGGGCATCCCAGGCCTTCGCACGACGCGACTGGCTCACGCCTCGTTGCCTGTTCCCTGCTCCCGATCGGAGAGGAGTCTATAGGACTGATACATTTATTGGCTTGAGATCAAGACGCGCCTTGTAATGAACATAAATAAAGCCTATCTGTTGAAGATCGATCTTGGTTGTTAGCTTGTTTCCGCCCTTTGGCGCCTAACCGATCTTCCTCTCAATTTCGACGCTTGCGGCGTCTGGCATTCGGCCAGACGGCGAATTTTATTTGCCGATTTGAAAGGAAATCGTCATGAATACTGGAACCGTCAAGTTCTTCAACGCAGCCAAGGGCTTCGGCTTCATCGAAGTCGGGGGCGGCGCCCCGGATGTGTTCGTCCACATCTCCGCCGTCGAGCGTTCCGGCATGCGCACGCTTGTTGATGGCCAGAAGGTCAGTTTCGACATCGTGGCCGACAAGCGTTCCGGCAAGAGCGCCGCGGAAAACCTCCAGGCTGCTTGAGGCCGACAGGAATTTTCGCCTCTGGTCTTTGACCACGGATGTACTGGCACTGGCCGTCGAGGCGAACAGGAGAAGGTCGGGCAAGTCCCGGCCTTTTTTGTTCTATGCGGAGCATTCCATGCGACACCCAATCCCAACCGGCATCTTCAAGCCGAGGCCGACCAGCATCGAAAAGAAAACAGACGCGACCACCAGGGCCGCGCAGCAGATCATCGATGACGAGAAGTTGGCCCGGGAAGCCAAGACCGAGCGGTTGAGGCTGGCCAGGCTGGCGCGAGCGCAGGCGATCATCACTCCGCCCTCTCCGAAGGCGCAACCCATCAAGCGCAGGACCCGAGGGTGAAATCAGCGGATCTGTCCGTCCGTGGCGACAAGGAGGAGATCGACATGCACATTCTAAGCCGGGAATTCTACAGGAGTTCCAATGGCGACCGTTGGTCTGTGATCAAGTCACAAGGCGGCGGCGACGTTTACGTTCGCCACGAACCGAACGAAGCATCCGGTGGCAGGCCTACCGTCGTCGACCTCGCAACGTTCGTGGCTCGCGGGGCAGATTCTCCGGAAGGGCAGGCTTTTCAGGACCTGCTCCTGCGATTGAGGGTTGAGCAAGACCTTGAAGACATGGAAAGCCTGGGCGCCAAGCACGAGGCCGCGAACGATAGCGACGGCGACGTCATCATTCTTCCTGCCCCCTCGGAAAAGCCTGATGGGAAGAAATAGGAAAGCCTGTGCCGCGGCCTGAAGCGCGCCACACGATGTCAATACAGCGATATCGTTGGATCGATGCGCATGCCGGCAGACTTCACCGCGACGATGAAAGCCGTTCTGGCATCTTCGATGCTGGTCTTGCCAAGGTTAGCCCAAGCGCATCTGTTCATCGCGTCGGTCCATTGGGAACTGTCATGCTCGGCCCAATGATCGAACAGGAAGTCGGAAGCGTCTCCTATCGAGGATATCAGGTAGAATTTGGTGGGATTGCCGGCGCAAAGGACCATCGTGATCCGGAATTTTCGCTTATCCATTATGCACTGTACGCGCCAATCATGACGAAAGCGAGTTGACTTGACTGGCTTCGCGTCCTGGAAAGAGGGCCGATCGCGCTAGACCTGTTCCGCGCAAACGGCCGCGAGCCCGCTGCCGAAATGTAGCGGACTTTCTTTTTGCGTTCTCGTGTCGGCGAGGAGCCGCGCCGGGACGGCCGCCAAACCGGAAATGCGGCGGCTTACTCTACGATGCGGAAAATCTGCCAAAGGCTGGAGCCTGACACGATGTATGGCTCCATCTCTTTGCCCCACTGCGCATGCGCGTCGATCTTGCCGATCCTGGTGAAAAACTCCTCCAGCCGGGCCAGGCTTTCGACCTGCTGATGGGATTCGATCGTAGCTTCCCGAGCGCCGATTGAGCCCGTCATGATCTGGAATTTCATGTCTTCGAGACCGACCTGTGAGCCGATGTCGCGTTCCCATTGCCGCATCAGCTCGAGCACCTTCTGCTTGTGCCCAAACTTCGCATCGATCTGCCATCTCGCGCTGAACATTGCTTCCTCCCACAGTCCAATCGCATAATCACGCGACCCGGCCGGCCGCCCTTCTGCCCTGGCATGGCGGCACAGAAAGCCAGTGGTCGCTCTGGAAAGACGTGAATGAAGCCGGCACGAGAACCGGATCAAACGGCCTCGGCGAAGACCCGGGCAACGCTCTTCACATGGCCGCCATCGGGCACTTCGATCTGATCGGCTCATAGGCGCATCTCGCCAGCATCGCCCCAAGACCCGCACCGCGAAATATTAGCAGAAGTGCATGGTTTGCGGCAGATACTCCATAAGGCGGAGTTCCGTGTAGCGGCCGCAAGGGTGGAATTGCCGTTGTTGGGGCAACACGCTTCGCCGAGAATCGGCATCATCCCTCAACGAGGCGCCGGTTACCCCAAGCGTTACCCTCGTTCTATTCTCGATTTTTATGATGACGGACTTCCGGTTCAAGCCCTTGTTTTTAAATGGTCGGAGTGGCGGGATTCGAACCCACGACCCCTTGACCCCCAGTCAAGTGCGCTACCGGGCTGCGCTACACTCCGAACCGCGGGAAGCCTTATATTCTGTGCGGATTCGGCGCAAGGCTTAAAATAGCCGTCGCGACCACAAGCCGGTCTTTTGCGACAATTTTGGAGAGATCGTGCCCGAACGCTCCGCCGGCGGCCCCTTTGGGCCAGGTGAAGTCCGGGTGCTGGACCGGCGGTGGCCCAGGCCGGCTTTCCATGCCAAAGTGACGGAGATCGGGCAGGATTTGCCGGTGGCGCGGTCCTGCCCTTCGAATGGAGGAGGGACGTCATGCAGCATTTCAGACCGAAATACCTGCCGCTTGTCGCCGCGCTTTGGCTCTGCGCGGCGCCGTTGGCTCCGGCTTCCGCGGCCTCCCGCGCGCCGGTGGAGGGCGAGAACGGCATGGTGGTGACAGCCCAGCACCTGGCCTCGCAGGTCGGCGTGGACGTGCTCAAAAGCGGCGGCAACGCCGTCGATGCGGCTGTGGCGGTCGGCTATGCGCTGGCCGTGGTCTACCCCACCGCGGGCAATCTCGGCGGCGGCGGCTTCATGACCATCCGCCTGAAGGACGGCAAGACGACGTTCCTCGATTTCCGCGAGCGCGCACCGCTCGCCGCCACCAAGACCATGTATCTGGACAAGGACGGCAAGCCGGTCCCCGGCGCCAGCACGGACGGCTATCTGGCGGTCGGCGTTCCGGGCTCCGTCGCCGGCTTCGAGACGGCGCGCGAGAAATACGGTTCCAAGAAACGCGAGGAACTGCTGGCGCCTGCGATCAGGCTGGCGAAGGACGGTTTCGTGCTCGAGCAGGGCGATATCGCCTCCTTCGCCGAGGGCAACGACATGCTGGCGAAGGACCCAGCGGCTTCGAAGATTTTCCTCAACGACGGCAAGCCCCTGTCGATGGGCGCCACGCTGGTGCAGGCCGATCTGGCGAAGTCGCTCACCGAGATTTCCGAGAAGGGCACGGATGCCTTCTACAAGGGCGAGATCGCGGACCTGATCGTGAAGGCCAGCAAGGACAATGGCGGCATATTGGCCAAGGAGGATTTCGAGCAATACAAGGTGCGCGAACTGAAGCCTGTGGAGTGCACCTATCGCGGCTACGATATCGTCTCCTCGCCGCCGCCGTCCTCGGGCGGGCTGATCATCTGCGAGATCCTCAACGTCCTGGAGGGCTACCCGGTCTCCTATCTAGGCTATGGCTCGGCCGAGACGGTGCGTCTGATGGTGGAGGCGATGCGCCACGCCTATGTCGACCGCAATACCGCGCTAGGCGATCCCGATTTCGTCGACAACCCGGTGACGAAGCTGACCAGCAAGGCCTATGCCGAGGAAATCCGTTCCCGCATCGATCCGTACCGGGCCGGCGTCAGCAAGGACCTGAAGGTCAATGGCGGGCCTGAATCGACGGAAACCACGCATTATTCGATCATCGACAAGGACGGCAACGCGGTCGCCGTCACCTATACGCTGAACGGCTCCTTCGGTATCGGCAAGGTGGCCGAGGGCACCGGCATCCTGCTCAACAACGAGATGGACGATTTCACCATCAAGCCCGGCGTGCCGAACCTCTACGGGCTGGTGCAGGGCGAGGCCAATGCCATCGCCCCGCGCAAGTCGCCGCTGTCGTCGATGAGCCCGACCATCGTTTCGAAGGACGGCAAGCCGTTCATGGTGATCGGCAGCCCCGGCGGCTCGCGCATCATCACCATCACGCTCGAAGCCATCATGAACGTCATCGACCACGGCATGGATCTGCAGGAGGCGATCGACGCGCCGCGCATCCACCATCAATGGTTGCCGGACAAGGTCTACATGGAGCCTTACGCACTGTCGCCCGATACGCAAAGGCTGCTGGCCGGCATGGGCTACAATGTCGGCATCGATCCGGACTGGACGATCTGGGGAGAGGCGGCCGGCATCCTCGTCGGCGGCAAGAACCTGAAGGAAATCCAGTCCGGCGCCGGCGCCCATTATTACGGCGCCATCGACAGCCGGGCCGTGGCCGGTGCTGCGATCGGCTACTGAGTGGCTGGGAGCGCTCCGGCGGCTCCGGAATTCGGGGCCGCCGTCAGGGCGCGGAAATCGTCATCGGGCGAAGCAGGGCGTCGCTCGCGCTGGTAGCGGTGCTCCAGCGCGATGCCTCCCCAGATCAGGCCGAGCAGGAGATAGACGTGGCGCCAGTGGTCGATGTCGATGAAGGTGCCGAGCCCGATATGGCCGACATAGACCACATAGGCGCATAGTATATAGGGCTGCCACGGCCGGTCCCGCAGCAGCAGGCGAAAGCCGGCGGCAAGCGTCCATAGCGTCAGCGTCAGATACGACACGAAGCCGAGCCAGCCATAGTCCATCAGCGCCTTCAGCCAGATGTCGTGCGTGTCCTCGCCATAGATCTGGCCGAACACCAGCGGTCCGATGCCGAGCGGCTTCTCCAGCGCGAGCTGGAAGCCGATCGCGTAGCGGGCAAAGCGGCCGAGGCGGGCGGAATCGTAGTCCTGCGCCAGCTTGGCGCGGTTCGTCAGCATGTCCTCGACGCCCGGGATTTGCAGGATCGCGATGAACGCCAGCAGGAGCAGCGTCACGGCCACGATGGTCATCAGCACGATGCGCAGCCGGAATTTGCCGCTCAGGCTCTGCAGGAACAATGTGCCGGTGAGCAGGATTGCGGAGGCACCGAACAGTCCCCACGCGCCGCGCGAGAACGACAGGAAGATGCCGGCCATGATGGCGAGCAGGGGAACTGCGACCAGCGGCATGCGCAGGGCGGGGCCGGTCATCAGCCGGTGCAGCAGATAGATGCCGGGCAGCACCAGGAACGGGCCGAACACGTTCGGGTCCTTGAACACGCCGGCGGCCCGCCCGTAGCGCGTGAACACCTCGGCGCCCGGAAAAAGGTTGAAGTAGCCGGCGATGCCGAACAGGGACGTGACCACTGCCGATACCACATAGGCGTTGAGGATCAGGCGATAGAATTGCGGGCGCGCCTCGGTGACGGCCGCGTAGAACACGGCTGTCAGCGCGAGGAAGAACGACACGGCCAGATAGAAGGGCGTGTCCATCAGGTCCGCCATCTGCGTCATCGCGATCAGGCCGCCGATGTTGAAAAGCACCAGCAGCACCAGAAGCGGCGCGACGCAGCGCGAGATGCGCAGGCCGAAAAGCGCCCACACGCTGATCAGCCCGACCATATAGATGTCGTAGGGCGTCGGCTCGCGCTGCACGAAGCCGGACATGAGGATGCCCAGCACGATCGCGCCGGAAGCGATCAGCGAGACCAGCTTGGCGTTGACCGCCTCGCGCGGCAGTTCGTGCGCGGCCGCGCTCAATAGGCGTTTTCCGTGTTGAGCAGCCGTATCGGCGTCAGCAGCAGGATTTTCAGGTCGAACAGCAACGACCAGTTCTCGATGTAGAACAGGTCGTATTCCGTCCGCATCCTTATCTTCTCGTTGGTGTCCATCTCGCCGCGCCAGCCGTTGATCTGCGCCCAGCCGGTGACGCCGGGCTTGACGCGATGGCGGGCGAAATAGCCGTCCACCACCTCGTTGTAGAGCAGATTGTGCGACTGGGCGGCGATCGCGTGCGGGCGCGGGCCGACCAGCGACAGCGAGCCGAACAGCGAATTGAAGAATTGCGGCAGTTCGTCGATGGAGGTCTTGCGGATGAAGCGTCCGACGCGGGTGACGCGCGGGTCGTTCCTGGTCACCGTCTTCTTCGCGCTCGGGTCCGACTGGTCCGCATACATGGAGCGGAACTTGTAGACCTCGATCACCTCGTTGTTGAAGCCGTGCCGCTTCTGCTTGAACAGCACGGGCCCCTTGGAATCGAGCTTGATCGCGACGGCGGTGACCAGCATGACCGGCGAAAAGAGCACGATGGCCAGCAGGCTGAAGACGATGTCGAAGGCGCGCTTGGCGACCGAATCCCAGTCGTTGATCGGCTTGTCGAAGATGTCGAGCATCGGCACCGAGCCGATGAAGGAATAGGAGCGGGGGCGGAACTGCAACTGGCTGGAATGTGCGGACAGACGGATGTCGACCGGCAGCACCCACAGCTTCTTCAGGAGTTGCAGCACACGCTTCTCGGCCGTGATCGGCAGCGACACGATCAGCATGTCGATCCACGCGATCCGCGCGAACTCGATCAGTTCCGAGACGGTGCCGAGCTTGGGATAGCCGGCCACCAGCGGCGGCGAGCGGCGGTCGTCGCGGTCGTCGAAGATGCCGCAGATGCGGATGTCGTTGTAGGGCTGCTTCTCGACCGCGCGGATCAGCGTTTCGGCCGCCTGGCCGCCGCCGACGATGACGGCGCGCCGTTCCATGCGTCCGTCGCGCGCCCAGCGCCTGATCAGCCGCGACAGCACGAGCCTGAAACCGAAGATCAGTGCGAAGCCGGCCACGAACCAGATGCCGAAGAGCATCCGCGAATAGTCCTTCGATATCTTCATCAGGAAGGCCGCCAGCGCCATCAGCGCGAACGTGGCCGCCCAGACCAGCAGGACGCGGCCGAAATTGGCGAGCGGGCGCATCAGCGCCGCGACCTTGTAGCAGTCCGCCAGTTCCAGGAGCACGACGGCGAGCACCGATGCCGTGGCAATGACGAGCGGGTACTGCCAGGCCATATGGGTGAAGAAGCCGATATAGAAGCAGTAGACGGCCATGCCGGAAACGAACAACAGCGCGAATTCGGCCAGCCGCACGACGCCGCCGACCATATTCGCCGACATGGTGTCGCGCCGATATTGCGCGGCGACCTGGCGGGCCACCTCGTTCATGCCGTCCGGATGCGGCTTGTCCTTGGGTGCCTCGAATTTGCGGATCGCATCCACCGAAAAACGATGTGCGGGGTCCATTTCCGTCATGTCGATGTCCGTGAGCTTCCCCCGCGTGAATATCAGCAGTTCGCTAAGAAAGGCTTGAGGCAACCGATGGCTTTGAAAGGGCTTTCCCCTTGCCCGGGCGGATAGGCTACAATTGCGCTATCGAACTACTTGCGCAAGGCCGAGAAATAGGCGCGCTCGATTTCGGCCGCCATGACGTCGGCGCCGAACCTGGCCTTCAGGCTGGCGCCGTCCGGCATCAGTCGGGCATAGGCGTCGAGGTCCGCCATGGCCGTCGCGATCCGGCTTCCGATCTCGTCCGGATCGGGACGCGTGAGGGCAGGGGAGCCGCTGCCGAAGATTTCCGGTATGCCGCCGACGGCGGTGGCGATCATCGGCTTGCCGGCCGAAAGCGCCTCAAGCACGATATACGGCATCGCTTCGGCACGCGAAGGCACCACGACGAGACGGGCAAGCGAGAACGCCTCGCGCGCGGGCGTGGGCGGCAGGAAGCGCACGCGCCCGCTCAGCCCCAGCCGTTCCACCTGGAGCCGATAGCGGGGCAGGTCGTCGCCCGCGCCGATCATGACGGCGGCGAGGGGGCGGCCAAGCCGCGATTCGGCCACGACCAGCGCGTTGATGAAAATATCGGGACCTTTGAGGTCCCGCATCATGCCGATATAGAGCAGGTCCGCCGCGCCCGCGGCGGCTGGAACGGGTTCGAACTCGGTTGCCAGCAGGCCGTTGTAGACGAGCGTGTTGGGAATGGGCGGCTCGCCGATCTTGCGGCGATAGGCCCGCCGTTCGTAGTCCGACACGAACAGCAGGCAATCGGTGAAGCGCGCCATGGCCAGTTCGATGGAGAAGAACAGCTTCCCCGTCACGGTGCGCTCGTCATAGTGCAGGCTGCCGCCATGCGGCGAATAGAGGCGGGCCACGCGAAACCTTGAAACCCGCAGCAGTGAGCCGAACAGGCGCGCATAGGTGCCGCCCTTGGCGCCGTGCCCATGGAGCACGTCCGGCTTCAATTCCTTGATGATCCGGAAGGTCCGCAGCGCCGAAGCCGCGTCTCCCGGTCCTATGTGCCTCTGCATCGGCGTGCGATGGATTCCAAGCGCCAGCTTGGGCAGCATGGCGTCGAACAGGCGGTCCTCGAAGGTCCCCCCGGTGGTGGAGTCGCAGACGATGCCGACCGAATGTCCCTGCGCCACCTGCGCGTCGGTGAGATCGCGCACATGGCGGAAGATGCCTCCCACCGGCGAGCGAAAGCAGTGGACGATGCGCAGCCCCGTCACGTCGTCAGAACAGGCGTTCGCGGACGTATACGGTGTCGCCCGGCAGCAGCGGGTCGGACGTCTGCACGCGGCCGGTGATGACCTTGCCGTTGATGTCGCGCGTTATGTCGACGCTTTCCTGGTTGGCGCGCGGCGAGTAGCCGCCGGCGATCGCCACCGCCTTCTGCACCGTGAGGCCCGGCACATAGGAATATTGCCCTGCCGCACCCACTTCGCCCATAACGAAGATCGGCCTGTAGCGGTCGATCTCCACCGAGACGTCCGGATCGCGCAGGTAGCCCTTGCGCAACTTGGCAGCGATCTCGCCTTCGAGCTGCTTTGCGGTATGGCCGCGCGCCGGCACCGAGCCGACCAGCGGGAAGGAGATGTAGCCGGCCTGGTCGACGCTGTAGGTGTTGGTCAGGCCTTCCTGCTCGAACACGGTCACGCGGATCCGGTCGCCGGCGCCCAGCCGGTAAGGCTGTTCCAGGACCTCGTGGAAGGCGGCGGGTGCCGGCTTGTAGCTGGAGCAGCCGGCCACAAGCGAAACCGCAAGCGCAGCGCAAAACAGCGGAGCAAAGCTTTTCATGGCCGGACCTGCACCCTCGACTTGCCCGCCATGTCGGCAGGCATTAGGAACGCGCCCGTTATCATCCTGTTAGGGTTAATGCTCGGTAAAAGCGCGCCGTCCGCCGCGCCGCGCCTTGTCGGGCCGGAGTGGATTTGGCCCTTCTTAACCACTGGGTTACCATGATTGTTTACGGTGCGCTCGGCCCAGTCTGGGAGCACGAAGCATGTCGGGTGCACAATCAACGGTAGCGGACCTCGATGTCGATCTGAGGCAGCTCTTCGCTTCATTGGCGAGGAACTGGTGGCGCATTCTCGTCGTCGCGCTGGTCGTTACCGCCCTTGCGCTGGTCGGCGCATGGCTGGCCAAGCCGCTCTACAAGGCGGAGACGCGGCTGCTGATCGAAACGCGCGAATCCATATTCACGCGTCCGAGCGCCGGCGCGGACAGCGATCGACCCATCCTCGACGAGGAGGGGGTCACGAGCCAGGTCGAGCTGATCTCGTCCACCGACATCCTCAAGCAGGTCGCCCAGAAATTCGATCTGGCCAGCCGCCCCGAATTCGATAGCGCCGCCGGCATGTCGGCCATCGGCCGTTTCCTGGTTCTCGTGGGATTGAGGAGCGACCCCAACGAGATGGCGCGGGAAGATCGCGTCCTGACCAAGATGCGCGAGAAGCTCAATGTCTATCGCGTGGACAAGTCGCGCGTCATCGTCATCGAATTCTCCTCGCAGGACCCGAAGCTCGCCGCGGAAATCCCCAACGCCATCGCCGACGCCTATATCGCCGTCCAGCGCGGGGCGAAGCAGGAGTCCAATTCCGAAGCCACCGACTGGCTGGCGCCGGAGATCGCGGACCTCTCGAACCGGGTCAAGGAGGCCGAGGCGAAGGTCGCCGCCTACCGGGCCCAGTCGGACCTCCTCGTCGGCCAGAACAATTCCGTGCTGGCAACGCAGCAGCTCTCCGAAATGTCGAGCGAGCTTTCGCGCGTTCGCGCAAGTCGCGCCGCTGCCGAGGCGACGGCGCAGAGCATGCGCAAGGTGCTTCAGGGCGGCGGCTCGCTGGATGCCCTGCCGAACGTGCTGTCGTCCAGCCTGATCCAGCGCCTGCGCGAGCGTCAGGTGCAGCTGAAGTCCGAGATCGCCGATCTCTCCACGACGCTGCTCGACAACCATCCGCGCATACGTGCGCTGCGCTCCCAGCTATCCGACCTGGATCGCCAGATCCGCGACGAAGCCCGCAAGGTGCTGGCGAGCCTCACCACCGAAGCGGAAACCGCGCAGGCGCGCGAGAACCAGCTCGTCGCCGACCTCAACCGGCTGAAGGCGCAGTCCGCGCGGGCCGGCGAGCAGCAGGTGGAGCTGAACGCTTTGGAGCGCGAGGCGAACGCGCAGCGCCAACTGCTTGAAACCTATATGACGCGCTATCGCGAGGCCTCGTCGCGGGAGGATCGCAACTATCTGCCCGTCGATGCCCGCGTCTTCTCCCGAGCCGTGACGCCGGTCGAACCGTATTTCCCCAAGATCGCGCCGATCGCCGGCGCCGCCTTCGTCGCTTCCCTGCTGCTCATGTCGGTGGTCACGCTGCTGCAGGAACTGTTTTCCGGCCGCGCCTTGCGCCCGGCTGCCGGCAGCCGTCCCGAACCGGTCGCGGAAGTGGCCATGCCCGCTCCCCGTCCGGCAATGGCGGAGGAAACGCCGGTCGAGGAAGAAGCGCCGGTCAAGGCGGCCGAGGAAACGGCCGTGCCGGCATCGTCCCTTTCGCCGATCGTTTCGCCCCTGCCGGAGCCGATGGCGGAGGAGCGCGATGTCGTGGAGGAATGGGATCGAGGCGAAGTCCATCCCGCGCAGGAAAAGGAAATCGAGCCGGTGGAAGCCGCCGCATTGGCGGAACGTTCCGAACCCGAGGCTGCGCCCGAGACTGGGAAAGCCGCCGAGGATCAGACACCCGGCGAGCTTGGCCAGATCGGCATCGAAAAGGCCGCCGAGAAGGTGATCGCCAGCGGAGCTTCGCGCGCCATCTTCGTTTCGCCCGAAGGCGACGAAGCGGCCGCCAGTTCCGTTCTGGTGGCCCGCGAGGTCTCGGATGCGGGCCTGCGCGTGATCCTGCTCGACATGTCGTCTTCCGGGGCGGCCTCGCGCCCGATGCTGGACGACAAGGTCTTGCCGGGCATCACCAACCTTTTGGCGTCGGAGGCCCAGTTCAGCGACATCATCCATTCGGATCACTATTCGGATTGTCACGTCATACCGGTCGGCACGGCCGATCCGGTCAAGGCCATGCGCGCCGCCGACCGGCTGCCGATCATCATGCAGTCGCTGTCGGCGGCCTATGACGTGGTCGTGGTCGAGTGCGGGCCGGCCGGCGCCGACGGCATCAGCCGTCTGGTCGCGGACGGAACGGAAGTCTTCGTCAGCATGATCGAGGCGCAGGACGAGGTGGCGGACGCCGCCGTCGAGCTGATCCGCAACGGCTATCCCGACCTGACCTTGGTGACGCCCGCCGGCTACCGGCCTCCGCTGACGCCGGTGCCGGGCAGGTCGACGCCGGTTGCCGGCGCGTCCAGCGTCTGAGTGCCAACGCGTTTGGTGGGCCTTTCGACGCTATTCGTCGGAAGGCTCTCCGGCCGTCCTGCGGCGCAGCCGCTTGGTGAGTTTCCAGACGGCGGGGCTGTTCTTCACGAACGACGTCAGTTGCGCGTTTTTCTGCAGCATAAAGGCGAGGGCGCGGCCTTTCGCCGTCAGCGGCACCAGCACGTCGCGGTGCTGGGTTTCGAGGTCGCACCATTGCCGCTTGTAAGGCTCGTCGCCGACGGAAAAATCATAGACTTGCAGGCCTTCGGCGCAGGCTTCCTCGATATTGGCGAAGAACAGGAAATCGCCCGGGCTCGCGCCGGCCAGTTCGTCCTCGGAGATGGAACCGAATTCGCAGATCAGCCGGTTGCCGCAGCGGCTCGATCCCGTCACCGCGCGCAGCTTTCCACCGACTTCGAGCCCGTGCAGAACGAAGGGCGGCTCCTTCTGGTCGAGCGCGCCGGCGAACAGCGCCCGGAAGAAGTCCCGCACCGGCTGCTCGCTGAACACGTTGGCGATGCCCATGCGGCGGAACCGGGCCTCCTTCATGGCGAAGAAGGTGTCGAGCAGGGCGCGGACCTCCTCCGTGCTGCCGGCCCTGATGCGGCGGAAACCTCCGGCCGCCTCGAACTTGCGTCGCTGCGAGCGGTTCTTCTTGCGTTTGCGTTTGCCGCTGGTCCGGGCCAGCACGGCGTCGAAGCCTCCGGCGAGATCGACGGCCAGCGAGATGTTCGGGCTGGCGAAGCCCGGCATGGTGGCGAACGGATTTCTGGACCCGTCCATCTCGGGCAGCAGTCGCTGCAGCGCGATGAGATCCACATCCGGCCGCGCCTTGCCGATCGCTTCGAACAGGGTGCGGACGTGGGAGCATTCCACATTGGCCAGCCAGTCGGCGTCCGCCGGCGCGAAATTGCCGTTGGCATGGCGCCCGCCCATGAAGCGGGCGATGCGAAACGGGCCGGCGCGTTCGACCTCCAGCGCCAATGCGAGGGCGGGCCGGCCGCCCGTCTCCAAAGTCGCGATCACCGCGTCGGGCCGCACCGCATCGACCCAATGCCGAACCCAGGCCGCGCCTTGCGGCGGGGCATGGAGCGCCGTGCCGCAGAATCCGGCATAGGCATCGAGGACCTGCGGCGTCGCCGCCGAAACGGCGGCGGCCATGGCGGACGCCGGCGCCGCGCGCGGCGTCGCGATGGTGGTCAAGACACCACTGCCTTCGAATGACGCGGCCGCGTCGCCCATCCTGCCTCTGGACCTTCCGCCTTGGTGGCGCGCGCGCAAATTGCGCCGGGCAAGGCTAGGCGCAAAAAGTGAACGAAAGATCACGCGCCTCAGGCCGGTTTTAAGCGTTGTGGCGCGTCGAAGCCGATCAGCCCTTCGGCTTCGGCTCAATCAGCAGCCATTTTATGATGGCCATGGCCGGCAGCACCCACAACAGCCCGCTGATGACGAAGAAGGCGAGGTGCACCAGCGGCCCGGATTCGGAAAGCCGCGCCACCGCCACCAGGGTCGCCACGATGGCGTAGACGATGACCAGCGCCACCAGCAGCACGGTTCCGATCAGCTTCTTCAGGCGCATGGGCATGGGCGCATCCTTTCGCGCTGCCTCTTAGACCATGACGCCTGTCTCTGGAAGCGGTACTATCCCGGTTCGGCGCGACGGCGTGCCGCGCCGCCCAGCCTTGCCAGCATCGGCGCCATGGTCCACCTAGCCGGATGAATTCGACATTCGCATTTCAGTCGACATCGCGCGCGAAGATTTTCGAGAACCGGGAACATGCCCATGGTCGCCATCGCCGAGACCGCCACCGCTTCCATCGACAGCGAACGGTTGCGCAACCGCGCGCTGGTGCGCGGCTGGCTGTATCTGGTGCTGGTGGTGCTGGTGGCGCTGGTCATGGTCGGCGGCGCCACGCGCATGACCGGTTCGGGCCTGTCGATCACCGAATGGCAGCCGATCCACGGCGTCATCCCGCCGCTGAACGAGGCCGAATGGCAGGAGGAATTCACCAAGTACCAGCAGATCCCGCAATACCAGCAGGTCAACAAGGACATGACCCTGCAGGAGTTCAAGGGCATCTTCTGGTGGGAATGGACGCACCGCATGCTGGCGCGCGGCGTCGGCTTCCTGGTCGCCATCCCGCTCCTGTTCTTCTGGCTGACCGGACGGCTGGAGCGGGGGCTGAAGCCGCGGCTGATCGGCCTGCTGGCGCTCGGCGGCCTGCAAGGGGCCGTCGGCTGGTGGATGGTGGCTTCCGGCCTGGTGGAGCGCGTCTCGGTCAGCCAGTACCGGCTCGCCACGCATCTCACCATGGCCTGCATCATCATCGTGGCCGTGGCCTATATTGCGCGGGCGCTGGCGACCTATTCGCAAGGGCCCGCGGTCCGGAGCGTGCAGCGCTTCGCCGGCCTGTTGGTGCTGATGGTGCTGGTGCAGATCTATCTCGGCGGGCTGGTTGCCGGGCTCCACGCCGGCCTGACCTACAACACCTGGCCGCTGATGGACGGGGCCGTCATCCCCGGCGATCTCTTCGTCATCGAGCCGGCATGGCGCAACCTGTTCGAAAACCCGAAGACGGTGCAGTTCATCCACCGCATGTTCGCCTACACGGTCCTCCTGGTCACGCTCTGGCACGCTATTGCGACGTCGCGGGCGCAGCCGGGCTCCACCCATGCCCGCCGCGCCTGGGTGCTGCTGGGGCTGGTCCTTGTCCAGGCCGCGATCGGTGTCGGCACCTTGTTGATGCAGGCGCCGCTCGACGTGGCGCTGACCCACCAGTTCGTGGCCATATTGGTGCTGATCTTCGCCACGGCCCATTGGCGCGGCACCAAGGGTGCCTATCCCTTGCAGCAGGACTTCGCCGTCAGAAGCTGAGGTCGCGCACCTTGCCGACGGCAGCCGCCACGGCAAGTTCCCGGTTTTCATCCTTGTCGTTGCCGTCGCCCGCGTGCCAGGCGGCGGAGAGGCAGCCATAGGCGACTACGTGGTCGAGGATACGGCGCGGCGATTGGCCGAGCGTGCGCGCAAACACCTCCGCCATGCCGGCGATGCGCTCCGCGTCGAAGGCGGGATCGCCCAGCACGCCCTTGGGGTCTATGGCCAGCCAGCCGCGCGGCCCGTGCATGATGTTTTCGTGATGCAGGTCGCCATGCAGCGGTTTCACGTCCCGCTGGTCCGAGAGCAGCCGTTCGGCGACTGCCGCCGCCTGCACATAAGGACTGCGCCGCCCGGCTTGGCCTTCGGCCTTCCTGAACAGGTCGGCGAAACGCTGTCTCAGCGGCTGGAGATCCGGCGGGGCAGGGCGGCTGGACGGCGAATGCAGCCTTGCCATCACCCCGGCCGCGATTTCGGTGGCGGCGCGGTCGCCGTCTTGCTCCAGCGCATGCGAAAGCATGGTGTCGCCGGCATATTCGAGCAGCATGCTGCTGCCCTCGATCTCGAGCAACCGCACCAGACCCTCGCCGCACCGCCAGGCCAGCAGATGTGCGCCGCGCAACTCGTCCTCGACATCGTCGAAAGGCTTGAGGTGATTCACCACGGCGGGCGTGCCGTCGGGCAGCCGCACCTTGAAGATGCGGCTGGAGAAGGTTTCGGCGATCAGTTTCGCGTCGGTGAGGCCCCACCGGCCGGGAAACGGCAGCGTTTCGTTCAAGAACCGAGGCCGAGCATCAGGTCGAGGTTCTGCACCGCCGCGCCCGAGGCGCCCTTGCCGAGATTGTCGTAGACGGCGACAAGCAGCGCCTGCGCCCGCTTGTCGTTGGCGAAGACGTAGACCTTCATGCGGTTGGTGCCGTTGTACTGCTCCGGCTGGAGGTCGGGCAGGCGTTCGGCCGCCTCGAAGGGCGCCACTTCCACCACGCTGCCGGGGATCGCGGCGAAATGATCAGCGATCGTCGCATGAAGCTCGGCGCCGCTCGGCACGCGCTCCAGGCCGCCGAGTTGCAGGGGCACGACGGTAATCATGCCCTGCGCGAAATTGCCGACCGCCGGCTGCATGATCGGGTCGCGCGAAAGCCCCGCATAGGTGCGCAGTTCCGGCACGTGCTTGTGCTGAAGCGAAAGGCCGTAGGGCAGGAATTCCGGCGCGTCCTCGCCCTTGGCCTCGTAGTCCTCGATCATCGAGCGGCCGCCGCCGGAATAGCCGGAAATGCCGTTCACCGTGACGGGGTAGTCCGCCGGCACCAGCCCGGCCGTAATCAGCGGCCTCAGCGTCGCGATCGGCCCCTGCGGCCAGCAGCCGGGATTGGCGACGCGTTTGGCGGCCGCGATCTTCTTAGGCTGCTCGCGGTCCAGTTCGGCGAAGCCATAGTCCCACCCGTCCGCCACACGGTGCGCAGTCGAGGCGTCTATGACGCGCGTTGTGTCGTTGGAGATCAGGGCCACGCTCTCGCGGGCGGCGTCGTCGGGCAGGCACAGGATCGCGACATCGGCCGCGTTGAGGAATTCGGCGCGGGCGGCGGTTTCCTTGCGCCGCTCGGTCGGCACCGAAATGATCTCGATGTCGTTGCGGTCGGCCAGCAGCGACCTGATCTGGAGACCGGTCGTGCCGTGTTCGCCGTCGATGAAGATTTTCGGTTTCATTGCCTGCTCGTCCTGAATGCGCCGTCAGATGTCGGCGCCGTGATTTGCGTTGCCTTCCTCCTGGCGCGCCTTGCGCTCGGCCAGAAGGCCCAGATAGTGCATGGCCACCGTCGATGCCGCGATGGCGGTAATATCGGCATGGTCGTAGGGCGGCGCAACCTCCACCACGTCGGCGCCGACGATGTCGACCTGGGTGAGTTGGCGCAACACCGACAGGATCTTGGCCGAGGAGGGGCCGCCAGCGACCGGCGTGCCGGTGCCCGGCGCGAAGGCCGGGTCGAGGCAGTCGATATCGAAAGTCAGATAGGTTTTCCGGCCGCCCGTGCGGTCCACGATGGCGTAGGCGATGTCGGAAATGCGCATCTCCTCGACTTCATGGCCATAAAGGATCTTGATGCCGCAGGTTTCGGGCGCATGGGTGCGGATGCCGATCTGGATCGAGCGGTCCGGATCGATGATCCCTTCCTTGACCGCGCGAGTGACGAAGGAGCCGTGGTCTATGCGCTTGCCGTCATCCGGCCAGGTGTCCTGGTGGGCGTCGAACTGCACCAGCGCCAGCGGGCCGTGAAGGGCGGCGTGGGCTTTCAGCAGCGGATAGGTGACGAAGTGGTCGCCGCCGAGCGAAAGCAGGAAGGCGCCGGACTTGAGGATTTTCGCCGCCTCGCGCTCGATGGTGCCGGGCGTCTTGTTGTGGTTGCCGCTGTCGAGCAGGCAGTCGCCATAGTCCACCACCGACAGTTTCTCGAACAGGTCGCGCGAGAACGGATATTGCGGGTCGTTGTCCAGGATCACCGACGCGCGCCGGATGGCCTGAGGCCCGAAGCGCGCGCCCGGCCGGTTGGTGACGGCCGCGTCGAACGGTATGCCCCAGACCACAGCGTCAGCGCCCTTCACGTCCTTGCTGAAGCGGCGGCGCATGAAGGACAGCGCGCCGGAATAGGTCGGCTCGAACGACGCGCCGGTGCGGGCGCGGGTCGTGAAGGCATTGTCGATGGTGCTGTTCGCCATCAGGCAGTCTCCGGTGAAGCGGCATCCTTATTCGACATTCTTTTCGGAAATGCGACCCTTCTTTTTGCCGGCGGACGTCAAACGCAGGACGATCCCATTCCGGTTCGTCTTGCTCTAAGGTTCGCGCGCACCGATGTAGGACCGATGATGCAATCGCAGACCGCCACGATGCCGGCCGCAAGCGACCCTGCCGCGAAGCTTGCCGCCCTGCGCCGCACGAAATTCATCGCCACGGCCGCGCTGGCGCTGTGCGTCGTCGTGTTCGTCGCGGCCAAGTCGCTGCAGGCGCGCCATCCCTGGCTCGGCTTCGTGGCGGCCTTCGCCGAAGCCGCCACCATCGGCGGGCTGGCCGACTGGTATGCGGTGGTGGCGCTGTTTCGCCGTCCGCTCGGCCTGCCCATCCCGCATACGGCGATCATCCCCGAGAACCAGAACCGCATCGCAGATAACCTCGGCCGCTTCATCGAGGCCAATTTCCTGGCGCCCGGTCCGGTGCGCGAGAAACTGGAGGAGGTGGACTTCGCCGCCCTAGTCGCCGACTGGCTGGCCGACGGGCGTCGCGCCGAGGGCCTGTCGCGCTTCGTGGCGCCGCTGGTTCCGCAGGCCATGGCGGCGATCGGCCAGTCCGGCCTGCGCGATTTCATCGCGGCCCGCATGATCGATCAGCTGGGCAGGATCGAGGTGGCTCCGCTGGCGGCGGAAATGCTCTCGGCCTTCACCGACGACCGCCGGCACCAGCGGCTGTTCGACCAGTTGCTCAAGGTTTTCGGCCGCTTCCTCAACGACGAACAGGCGCTCGCGGTGTTGCGGGAAAAGATACGCGAGGAATTGCCGTCGCTTTTCAATCTGTTCCGGGCCGATGCTTATCTGCTCAGGAAGATCGTGAATTCCGCCGGCGCGCTTCTGGAGGAGGCCGGCGCCGATCCCGACCATCCGCTGCGCAAGGAATTCGACCACTTCGTCGCCGGCTTCGTGGAAGGGCTCAAGACCTCGAAAGCCTATGCCCGCCGTGCCGAGCAGGTGAAGCGCGGGCTGCTGGCCCGCCCCGAGATCCGCGAATTTGCCCGCGGCATGTGGGACAGTCTCGGGCAGTTCATCGAACAGGATGCCGCCCAGCCCGATTCGGCCATCCGGGCCCATCTTGCCTCGATGTTCGTGGAAGCCGGCCGCCACCTGGCGCAAGACGCGGAACTCAGGGCGGACATGAACCAGGGCTTCGTGGTGGCGCTTTCGGCCTTCGTCGAAAGCCAGAAGAGCGGCGTCTCCAAATTCATCGCCGACCAGGTGAAGCGCTGGGATCTTGCCCAGCTGACCCGGTTGATCGAGATAAACATCGGCCGCGACCTGCAATATATCCGTTTCAACGGCATGCTGATCGGCGGCCTCGCCGGATTGGCGCTCTATTGCGTCGAACGCCTGACGCTTGGTGGTTGACCCTGCGCGGGACGGCTCTATTCCTGTGAACGGCGTTGAACGAATCGGCGGGATCGACCGTTTAGGGTTCGTAGCGACGGGATAGGGAGCGGGAAAGCGGGATGGACAAGCCACCACCACCGACCTTCGAACAGCTCAGGGCCATGATCGGCCAGGAATTGGGTGTGTCGGAATGGGTTCTCGTCGACCAGGCCCGCATAGACAGTTTCGCCGATTGCACCGAGGACCATCAATGGCTCCATGTCGATCCGGAGCGGGCGAGGCGGCAGAGCCCGTTTCGCACCACCATCGCGCATGGCTATCTCAGCCTGTCGCTCATCGGCGGCCTCAGCCAGCAGATGAACGTCGTGCCCGAGAACACGCAGGCGGTGTTCAATTACGGGCTGGACCGCGTGCGCTTCCTTGCGCCGGTGAAGGCCGGCGCCCGCGTCAGGCTGCGCGCCAGGCTGGTTTCCATCGAGGACAAGGGCCCGGCGCAATATCTCATGAAGTTCGCCAACGAGATCGAGATCGAAGGCAGCGAGAAGCCGGCTCTGATGGCCGAAACGCTGGCCATGTTCTACGAGCGCCGCAGGAAGGCGGCGAGCTGATTCCGCATCATCGCGAACGAAAAAAAACCCCGGCGCAGGCGCCGGGGTTTTTCTTTTGGTCCAGATAATTAGACCGAATAGTACATGTCGTACTCGATCGGATGCGGCGTCATTTCGAAGCGCATCACCTCGGCCATCTTCAGTTCGATGAAGGAATCGATCTGGTCGTCGTCGAACACGCCGCCGGCCTTGAGGAAGCCGCGGTCCTTGTCGAGGTTCTGCAGCGCCTCGCGCAGCGAGCCCGAAACGGTCGGGATCTTCTTCAGCTCCTTCGGCGGCAGGTCGTAGAGATCCTTGTCCATCGGCTGGCCGGGGTGGATCTTGTTCTTGATGCCGTCGAGGCCGGCCATCAGCAGCGCGGCGAAGGCGAGATAGGGGTTCGCGCCCGGATCGGGGAAGCGCACTTCGAGGCGCTTCGACTTCGGCGAGGAGCCGAACGGGATGCGGCACGAAGCCGAACGGTTGCGGGCCGAATAGGCCAGCAGAACCGGCGCCTCATAACCCGGCACCAGCCGCTTGTAGGAGTTGGTCAGCGGGTTGGTGAAGGCGTTGATGGCCTTGGCGTGCTTGATGACGCCGCCGATGAAATAGAGGCAGCTTTCCGACAGGCCCGCATATTCGTTGCCGGCGAAGGTCGGCTTGTCGCCCTTCCAGATCGACATGTGGACGTGCATGCCCGAGCCGTTGTCGCCGAAGATCGGCTTCGGCATGAAGGTCGCCGTCTTGCCGTAGGCGTTGGCGACCTGATGCACGACATACTTGTAGACCTGCATCTTGTCGGCGTTGCGCACCAGCGTGTCGAACTTGATGCCGAGTTCGTGCTGCGCGGCCGCCACCTCGTGGTGATGCTTTTCCACCCGCACGCCCATTTCCGAGAGAACGGTCAGCATCTCGGAGCGCATGTCCTGGCAGGAATCGATCGGCGGCACGGGGAAATAGCCGCCCTTCACGCGGGGACGATGACCCAGATTGCCGGTCTCGTAGTCGGTGTCGTCGTTGGAGGGCAGTTCGGTCGAGTCGAGCTTGAAGCCGGTGTTGTACGGGTCGGCCTTGTACTTGACGTCGTCGAAGACGAAGAACTCGGCCTCCGGGCCGACAAAGATCGTGTCGCCGATGCCTTCCGCCTTCATGTAGGCTTCCGCCTTCTTGGCGGTGCCGCGCGGATCGCGGTTATAGGCCTCGCCCGAGACCGGGTCGAGGATGTCGCACAGGATGACCATGGTGGACTGCGCGAAGAACGGGTCCATGTGGACGGACTCCGTGTCCGGCATCAGCACCATGTCGGACTCGTTGATCGCCTTCCAGCCCGCGATGGAGGAGCCGTCGAACATGACGCCGTCGGCGAACATGTCTTCCTCGACCTCGGCTATGTCCATCGTCACATGGTGGAGCTTGCCCTTGGGGTCGGTGAAGCGCAGGTCGACGAACTTCACGTCGTTGTCCCTGATCTGCTTCATGATGTCTGCGGCTGTCGTCATTTCAGGCTTTCCTTGGAGTTGGAAGTAGGATGGAGGAGGAGAAAGGGAGGTAAGGCGGGATAAAGGAGGATAGGGTAGGATAAAGCAGGATCAGATCGCATCCGGCCCGGTCTCGCCGGTGCGGATGCGGACCACTTCCTCGATGTTGGAGACGAAGATCTTGCCGTCGCCGATGCGCCCGGTCTGGGCGGCCTTGCGGATGGCTTCGATGGCGGCTTCGACCGCGTCGTCGCCCAGCACCAGTTCGATCTTCACCTTGGGCAGGAAATCGACCACATATTCGGCTCCACGATAAAGCTCGGTGTGGCCCTTCTGGCGGCCGAAACCCTTGGCCTCGGTAACGGTGATGCCTTGCAGGCCGGCTTCCTGCAGCGCCTCCTTCACCTCGTCGAGCTTGAAGGGCTTTATGATCGCCTCGATCTTTTTCATGAACAGGGTCTCCGAATGGCGTTGCCGGGCTCAGCGCCCGCTCGCGTTCCATCAAGCAACATCCGTGCCAGTTTCGCGAGGCAGCCGCCGGCACGGAGATTTGCCGCGTTCCCGAACCGGTTTCCGCTCGCGATCCGACTTCGCGTAGCGTGCCTTTGACCAACTCTTGCATGCGATGTGCACAAATTTTAGGCGACATGAGCGCTTCAGAGGCAGACCGCTGGATCGGGATGTCGTCAGCTTGTGTTTGCCTTGAACGGAAAACTGGCCGATCTTCCGCCGGACCCTCGGGAAAAAGCTCATGACGCTCGAACTGCTTTCGCCGGCCGAGATGGGAAAGGCGGACCGCCTGGCCATAGCCGCCGGTCCCTATGACGGCATCGGCCTGATGCGGCGTGCGGGGGCGGCGGTGGCCGACGTCGTGCTGGCGCGTTTTTCCGGTGCGGCGCGCATTCATGTGCTTGTCGGTCCAGGCAACAATGGCGGCGACGGCTATGTCGCTGCGCGTCTGCTGCACGAAAGCGGCGCGGCCGTTTCCCTGTGGGCGTCGGCGACGCCGAGGCAAGGCGGCGACGCCGCGCTGGCCGCCGCCGAATGCCCCGTCGCTCCGCAACCGCTGTCGCAACTGCAAGCCGGCAGGGGGGATATCGTCGTGGACGCGCTTTACGGCGCAGGCCTGTCGAAGCCGGTCGGGGGTGATGAAGCCTGGATTATCGAACGGGTGAATTCGCTCGGCTTGCCGGTGGTGGCGGTGGACCTGCCGTCCGGGGTTTCGGGTGCGGGCGGCGAAGTGCTGGGATCGGCGTTCCGCGCTGCCGTCACGATAACCTTCGCCCGCAAAAAACCCGGGCATCTGCTTATGCCGGGCCGCGAATATTGCGGCGAACTGGTGCTGGCCGACATCGGCATCACGGACGAGATCATTCGGCAGACGGGCGTCAGGACCTTCCAGAACGGGCCGGACCTCTGGCGCCACGACCTGCCTGTGCCGGCGGTCGATACGCACAAATACAGGCGCGGCCATGTCGGCGCCTTTTCCGGCGGGCCGGCGGCGACCGGCGCTGCGCGGCTTTCGGCGATGGCCGCGGCGCGCAGCGGGGCCGGGGCGGTGACGGTTCTGTCGCCCGCTAACGCCTTGCAGGCGAACGCCGCCCACCTGACCTCAATCATGCTGCGCAGGGTGGACGATATGGCCGATCTTTCCGGCTTCCTCGGCGACCGCCGCCCGTCCTCCTTCGTGCTAGGCCCCGGCTTCGGCGTGGGCGACAAGGCGCGGGACTTCGCGCTCGGCGTGCTCGCGGCGCGCAGCGGCCCGGATGGATTGGTGCTGGACGCGGACGGTATCACCGCCTTCCGCGATGCGCCGGAGCGGTTGTTCGAGGCCGCCGGCGCCGATCGCGCACCCGCGCTGGTCCTGACCCCGCATGAGGGCGAATTCGCCCGGCTTTTCCCCGACATCGCCGACGACAGGACCCTTTCCAAGCTCGAAAAGGCGCGTGCCGCCGCCGCCCGCTCGCACGGCACGGTCATTTTCAAGGGGCCGGACACGCTGATCGCGGCGCCCGACGCCCGCGCCGCCATAAATTGCAACGGCGCGCCCTGGCTGGCGACCGCCGGTTCCGGCGACGTGCTGGCCGGCATCGTCGCTGGGCTGATGGCGCAGGGCATGCCGTCTTTCGAGGCCGCATGCGCCGCCGTCTGGCTCCATGCCGAGGCCGGAAGCCGTTTCGGCCCCGGCCTGATCGCGGAGGACCTGCCGCTCGCGCTCGTGCCGGTGCTAGGGGAACTGCTCGGCCGGCGGCATCAGCTTACAAATTCGTAAGAACGCGGAATTCAGGCGTCTCGCCCCAACTTTGCCCGAAAGCCCGCAGCCTTTTTGCGGTTTCGGAACGGAGGTCACGGAGATGACGGCCCAGACGTACACCCCCGCGCAGAAGGCACTTCACTGGGCGCTTTTCGCCCTGGTTGTCCTGCTTTACGGCCTCACTTTCGGGCAGGATATCTTCCAGCGTGGCGATCCCAACCGGGATTTGATCTGGAAGCTGCACATTTCCTTCGGCTTGGTGCTGGCGGCGCTCATCGCCTGGCGCGTCGTCCTGCGGCTTGTTCGCGGCGTGCCCGAACATCCGGCAGGTATGAGCACACTGGAACGCAACGCCGCCGCGCTGGCGCACGCGCTTCTCTACGCGTTGCTCGTAACCATTCCCGTCCTCGGCATCCTGCTGACCTGGTTTCGCGCAGACGCGCTGAGCTTGTTCGGTCTTTTCACCATCCCGTCGCCCGTCGCGCCGGATCGCGCGGTCGCCCGCACGCTGCGCGAATTGCATAGCTTTTGCGCCAATGCGATCCTGATCGTGGCCGGCCTGCACGCGCTGGCTGCCCTATGGCACCATTTCATACGCAGCGACGCGGTTCTGGCCCGCATGCTGCCGGCGCGGCGACGCTCCCGGACAGCCTGAAACAGCGCTGGACCGGGACCCCGCTCCGGCACATCGGGTCTGGCGCATCCGGCGGCCCTGCGGCTTCGCCGTGGTTGACTTGGCGCCACCCTTCCGATTTACCGTCACGGCAAATCCCGACAGCCCGGACCCACTCCATGCTCGAAAAAACCTATGACGCCAAAGCCGTCGAACCCAGGATCGCCCGGATCTGGGACGAGGCGGACGCCTTCCGCGCCGGCGCCGGCTCGGAGGAAGGGGCGGACGCCTTCGCCATCGTCATCCCGCCGCCAAACGTCACCGGCTCGCTGCACATGGGCCACGCGCTGAACAATACGCTCCAGGACATCCTGGTGCGGTTCGAGCGCATGCGCGGCAAGAACGTGCTCTGGCAGCCGGGCATGGACCATGCCGGCATCGCCACCCAGATGGTGGTCGAGCGCAAGCTGATGGAGCAGCAGGTCCACCGCCGCGACCTGACCCGCGAGGAGTTCGTCGAGAAGGTCTGGGAGTGGAAGGCCGAGTCCGGCGGCGCCATCTTCAACCAGCTCAAGCGCCTCGGCGCTTCCTGCGACTGGTCGCGCGAGCGCTTCACCATGGACGAGGGCCTGTCGAAGGCCGTTCTGGAAGTGTTCGTCACGCTTTACAAGGAAGGGCTGATCTACAAGGACAAGCGCCTTGTGAACTGGGACCCCAAGCTGCTGACGGCAATCTCCGACCTCGAGGTCGAGCAGCAGGAGGTGAACGGCAATCTCTGGCACTTCCGCTACCCGATCGAGGGCAAGGTCTTCGATCCGGAAAATCCGGATACCTTCATCACCGTCGCGACCACGCGCCCCGAGACCATGCTGGGCGACACCGGCGTCGCCGTGCATCCCGAGGACGAGCGTTATCGCGAGCTGATCGGCAAGAACGTCGTCCTGCCGCTGGTGGGGCGGCGCATCCCCATCGTCGCGGACGAATATTCGGACCCGGAAAAGGGCACCGGCGCGGTGAAGATCACGCCCGCGCACGACTTCAACGATTTCGAGGTGGGCAGGCGCCACAGGCTGCCTGCGATCAATATCCTCACCACCGAGGCGGCCATAAAGCTCAACGACAACGAGGATTTCCTTGCCGGGCTTGAAACGACGCCCGAGCTTCAGGCGGTCTGGAACGAACTGGACGGGCAGGACCGCTTCGCCGCGCGCAAGCGCATCGTGGAACTGATGGAAGAAGGCGGGTTCCTCGCCAGGATCGAGCCGCACCGCCACACCGTTCCGCATGGCGATCGCGGCGGGGTGCCGATCGAGCCGTTCCTGACCGACCAGTGGTACGTCAACGCGGCCGAGCTGGCCAAGCCGGCCATAGCTTCCGTGCGCGAGGGCCGCACAAACTTCGTGCCCAGGAACTGGGAGAAGACCTATTTCGACTGGATGGAGAACATCCAGCCCTGGACGATCTCGCGCCAGCTCTGGTGGGGCCACCAGATTCCGGCATGGTACGGTCCCGACGGCCATATCTTCGTGGAAAAGAGTGAGGAGGAAGCGCTGGAGGCGGCGGTCCAGCACTATCTCGCCCATGAGGGGCCGTGGAAGGCCTGGGTCGAGGAAAGGCTGGAGAACTTCCAGCCTGGCGAAATCCTGACCCGCGACGAGGACGTGCTGGACACCTGGTTCTCGTCCGCGCTGTGGCCGTTCTCGACGCTGGGCTGGCCCGACAAGACGCCGGAACTGGAAACCTACTACCAGACCGACGTGCTGGTGACCGGCTTCGACATCATCTTCTTCTGGGTCGCCCGCATGATGATGATGGGCCTGCACTTCATGCACGAAGAACCGTTCCACACGGTCTATGTGCATGCGCTGGTGCGCGACAAGAACGGCGCCAAGATGTCGAAGTCCAAGGGCAATGTCATCGACCCGCTGGAACTGATCGACGAATACGGCGCCGACGCGCTGCGTTTCACGCTGGCCATCATGGCCGCTCAGGGGCGCGACGTGAAGCTCGACCCCGCCCGCATCGCCGGCTATCGCAATTTCGGCACCAAGCTCTGGAACGCCACCCGCTTCGCCGAGATGAACGGCGTGGCGCGCAACGACGATTTCTGGCTGAACGATGCCGGGCTGGCGGTCAATCGCTGGATCCTCACCGAACTGACCCGCACCGCCAACGCCGTCACCGAGGCCATCACCACCTACCGCTTCAACGAAGCGGCGGGCGCGGCCTACAAGTTCGTCTGGAACCAGTTCTGCGACTGGTATCTGGAACTGCTGAAGCCGGTGTTCATGGGCGACGACGAGGTGGCCAAGGCCGAAAGCCGTGCCTGCGTGGCCTTCGTGCTGGACGAGGTCTACAAGCTCCTGCACCCCTTCATGCCGTTCATGACCGAGGAGTTGTGGGCCGAGACGGCGGGCGAGGGCCAGGAGCGCTCGTCGCTGCTGTGCCATGCGAGCTGGCCGTCGCCCGATTTCGAGGACGCCGACGCGGCCGCCGACATCAACTGGCTGATCGACCTGGTTTCCGGTATCCGCTCCGTGCGCTCGGAGATGAACGTGCCGCCCGCCGCGATCGCGCCGCTCGTGGTGATCGACGCCAACGAGACGACGCGCGAGCGGCTCGCCCGCCACGATGCCGCGATCAAGCGCCTGGCGCGCGTCGGCGATATTTCGCCGGCAGAAGCCGCGCCCAAGGGCTCGGCCCAGATCGTGCTCGGCGAAGCGACCGTGTGCCTGCCGCTGGGCAGCCTGATCGACCTCAAGGCCGAGGCCGCCCGGCTCCAGAAGGAATTGGCCAAGGTAACCGAGGAGATCGCGCGCCTGCACAAGAAGCTGTCCAACGACAAATTCGTCGCCAACGCGCCCGAGGACGTGGTGGCCGCCGAACGCGAGAAACTCGCCGAATACGGCGAATCGCAAGGCCGTCTCTCGGTGGCGCTGGAACGCGTGCGGGAAGCCGGTTAACGCCGCCTTTCCGCCGCAAATCGCCCTGGAAATGGGCTTTTTGCCTCCGAAACCGCCATTACGTAGCGTTAATCTTACGTAAACGGAACAGTTTTGGCCTCAATGTTGCCCTAATGGCACAATGAGG
Organism: Mesorhizobium sp. SP-1A; assembly: GCF_032460275.1. Classification (NCBI taxonomy): domain Bacteria; kingdom Pseudomonadati; phylum Pseudomonadota; class Alphaproteobacteria; order Hyphomicrobiales; family Phyllobacteriaceae; genus Mesorhizobium; species Mesorhizobium sp. SP-1A. Next base: position 1,258,541 of record NZ_JAVXZD010000001.1, read on the forward strand.
CCAAAACACCCGAAAATCGCCGGTTTTGACCGCAGTCTTTCCGGATTTTTCGTGTTTTTCGGCTCAATTTTTCAAAAAACGAGCGGTTTTCCCCCAAGCCGGAGCCGATGACCGGTTCGACGCGCGCGTCCGCGGCGGAACCGTACTGGTACGGCGCAGAATTCGTTATTGCTTCGTCAGGACGATTTAGCTCTAGCTTGATCCATTGATTTTCGGGGAGAGGTTTTTGATGAGCAATCTGCGTTTGAAGGCGCTGCTGGGGGCAAGCTGCGCCGCATTGGCAGTTGTGGGGACTGCTCAGGCTGGCGGTTTCGCGCGTGGCACCGCCGATACCGACATCCTGTTCGAAGACGGCAACTTCAACATGCGCGCGGGCGTGACCTATGTCAGCCCGCACAGGGAATTCTCCAAGGTCCAGCCAGGAGCGAATCCTGCGCTCCTTGGCACCTCCTATACGGACGCATACGCCGTTCCGTCGTTTGCTGCGAAGGTAAACCTCACGGACAATTTCCGCTGCGCCGGCACGATGGTGGACAACAATGGCGGCTCGGCCACCTATGCCGTGCCGAAGCCGAGCGGCAAGCTGGAGGAAGATTTCACCACCAACGAGAAGGCCCTGACCTGCGGGGTGAAATTCCAGGTCGGCCCGGGCAATTTCTGGTTGCTGGGCGGCGGTTATATGGAGGATTTCAACTATCACCGCCTGAACGCCTTCGGTCCGCTTGGCGACGCGACCCTCGAACTGGAGGGGCAGGAATTCGGCTATCGGGTCGGAGCAGCATACGAGATACCGGACATCGCTTTGCGCGCGCAGGTGATGTATCGCTCGGGCACGAGCTACGGTGCGGAGGGACAGCTCAATGCCCCGGCAGGGGTGCTCGCAGGCGCGCTCGCCGCACAGGGCGTGCCGAGCGCCGCCAATCCCTTCCTTGCGCTACCCGCCAACTATCAGGTGCCTGTCGAAGCGCTCGGCATGGGTAATCTTCCCCAGACCGTCGAATTGAAACTGCAGAGCGGCATCGCGCCCGGATGGCTGGCATTCGGTAGCGTGAAATGGGCCGATTGGAGCGTGCAGAAGTCCCTGGACGTCCGGTCAAAGCCCAGCGCCGCGTTCCCGAACGGCATACCGATCTCTTCCGACGTCTATAACTGGAAAGACGGCTGGACCGTCACGGGTGGCGTTGGCCACGCCTTTACCGACCGCATATCCGGACTTGTGAGCCTGACCTGGGACAGCGGCGTCAGCACCGGCTACGATTTCTCCTCCGACACCTACACACTGGCGGCCGGTGCGTCGCTCAAGGACAATATCGGCGGCGAGCTGCGCGCCGGCGTCGGGCTGAGCTACCTGACGTCGTCCGAGGTGACCCAAGGCGCAGACGAGGGGTTTGCGGTGAAGTCGGGCTACGCCGTCGCTGTCAGCGCCGGCTACGGCATCAAGTGGTAATTGATTAAAATCATTGGACAAAAGGCCGGGCCCGCCCGGCCTTTTTCATGTGTTTTGATAACTTGTCCGGCCTGATGTTTGTGGCGTTTCTGCAACAGTTCCATGTCTCTGCGTTGCGGCGCCACTTGGGGCCATGGCAACCGCCCCTTTCCCGCCATAAACCCGGAGCACTCGATAGAGTATCCGGAAAAAGGCCTCGCGCCTTTGCCGGGAAGCACGCCGCAGCCACGCGGCAGGGACGAATATGAGCGCCAGATCGACCCGAATTGCTGGAGTCTCGGCCGCAGCGCACGCAGGGCGCAGCCTCCGGGATTCGGCGAAGCCGGGCAAGGGGAATGCGCCATGCGCATGACCGGGTCGAGACGTTTCTCCGCCATATCGGCGCTGGCCTTGCTTGCGTTCCTGTGCGCTGCGGAGCATGCCGCCGCCTTCGACGAAAAGGTGTTCGACGACAAGACCGGCGTGAAGCCGCAGTCCAGCCCGTGGGCCGTGTTCCAGTTCGGCTTTTCCGCCTACAAGAATGGCCACAAGGACCAGGCTGTAGAGGCTTACAAATACGCTGCCGAGAACGGTCAGATAGGCGCCACCTGGAAGCTCGCCCGCATGTATGCCGAGGGCGACGGCGTGACGCAGGACGACTACGAGGCATACAAGTTCTTCTCGGAGATCGCCGACCAGGATGTCGAGCCCGGCTCGCCCGAGGAAAGCTACGTCTCCGACGCGCTGGTGGCGCTGGGCGATTACATGCGCAAAGGCATTCCCGGCACGCCGGTCGAGGCCAACGAGGTGCAGGCGCAGGAATATTACATGCGCGCCGCCGCCAATTACCGCAATCCGAACGCTCAGTTCGAGATGGGCCGCATGTTCCTGAAGGGCGAGGGCGGCGTGAAGGCCAGCGTCAAGCAGGCCGCGCGCTGGTTCCAGCTTGCAGCGGAAAAGGGCCATGCCGGCGCGCAGGCCACGCTCGGCAACCTCCTGTTCCAGTCCGGCAAGGTCGTGCGCGGCCTCGCCATGATGACGGCCGCGCTGGAGCGCGCCGCGCCGGCCGACCGGCCCTGGATACGCTCCATGCAGGAAGAGGCGTTCGCCGTGGCGCCGGAAGCCGATCGCCGCACGGCCATTTCCCTTGCCGACGATTTCATCAACAAGGGAACGAGCCAGTAGGCGCCTGATGCGATCCGGCAGGAAGCCGCTCCGCGCTTCCTCCACAGTTGCGTGAAGACGAGGCGACAGAGCGTTCCAGCGATTCGGATTTCAGGCCGGAGCCAGGTCCAGCTCGACCGCGACGGGCACGTGGTCCGACGGCTTTTCCCACGCACGCACATGTTTTTCGATGGACGCGGACGAGAACCGGTTTGCCGCCTCCGGCGAAAGCAGCAGATGGTCGATGCGGATGCCGTTGTTCTTCTGCCAGGAGCCGCCCTGGTAGTCCCAGAAGGTGAAGGTGTCGGGCGCGTCGGTGACGGCGCGGATCGCCTCGGTGAAGCCGAGGTTCCTCAACCGCCGGAACGCCTGCCGCGTTTGCGGCTGGAACAGCGCGTCGCCCAGCCAGGCTTCCGGGTTCTTGGCGTCGATCGGCTCGGGGATGACGTTGTAGTCGCCGGCCAGGATCAGCGCCTCCTCGAGCGCCAGCCGCTCGGCTGCCCAGGCTTCCAGCCGCGCCATCCATGACAGCTTGTACGGGAATTTCACCGGATCATCGATCGGATTGCCGTTCGGCAGGTAGAGCGAGGCGACGCGCAGCGCGCCCCGGTCGGTCGAGAACACGCCTTCGATGAAGCGCGCCTGCTCGTCGCCGTCGTCGCCCGGCAGGCCGCGATTGATCTCGTCGAAGGGCAGCTTGGAGAGGATTGCAACGCCGTTGAAACCCTTCTGGCCGTGCGTCTCGACATTGTAGCCCAACGCCTCGATCTCGGCGCGCGGGAACTGGTCGTCCACCGTCTTGATCTCTTGCAGGCACACGATGTCCGGTTTGCTCTCGCCTAGCCAGTGCGTGAGGTTGCCGATACGGGCGCGCACGCCGTTGATGTTCCACGTCACGATTTTCATGAAAATCCCGCGAGAATTTCAGACAATTTTTGATAGCCGAGACCACGGCAGACAGTGATCCTGCACCATTGCGGCCTGGAAGGGAACAAGTCTAGGGTGCCGCAAAGGGGAGGAGGACAAAATGATAGAATCGACGCATCCCGTCGACGAGGTGCTGCCCGCGCCGCGTCTTTTCGTGCTGGGCCTTCAGCATGTGCTCGTCATGTATGCCGGCGCGATCGCCGTGCCTTTGATCATCGGCCGTACGCTGGGGCTCCGGCCCGAGGACGTTGCGTTCCTGATATCGGCGGACCTGTTCGTATGCGGCATCGCCTCGATCCTGCAATCGCTCGGCGCGACGCAATGGTTCGGCGTCAAGTTGCCGGTGATGATGGGCGTCACCTTCGCCGCCGTGGGGCCGATGGTGTCCATGGCGATCGCCAACCCGGGCGTGGACGGCGCACGCATGATCTTCGGCGCCATCATCGGCGCCGGCATCGTCACCATCCTCATCGCGCCGCTCGTCAGCCGCATGCTGCGCCTGTTTCCGCCTGTCGTCACGGGTTCCATCATTCTGGTCACGGGCGTGGCGCTGATGAAGGTCGGCGTGGAATGGATCTTCGGCCTTCCGGTTGGCGCCACTGCGCCCAAGCTGGTCGACCCGGCACATGCGGCATGGCTCCAGACCATAACGGAGACGACGAAGGAACTCGGTTCCACGCTGCCCGCCGTGCCGGAGAAACTCGCTTTGGCACCGAGCGTGCCGAACCCTGCCTACGCGCCGTTGCCGAACATTGTGCTTTCGCTGGTCGTTCTGGCCGTGGTCATCACGGCCGCGCGTTTCGGCCGGGGCTTCTTCTCCAACATTGCGGTGCTCACCGGTATCGTGGTTGGCGGCGTCATCGCCGCCGTGCTCGGCATCATGCACTTCGACAAGGTGGCGAGCGCGGCCTGGTTCGCGCCGATCGCACCGTTCCATTTCGGTATGCCGATCTTCGATCCGGTGCTGGTCCTCACCATGGTGCTGGTGATGATCGTGGTGATGATCGAATCGACGGGCATGTTCCTGGCGCTGAGCGACATGACCGGCAAACCGCTGACGCAGCCGGCCCTGTCCGCCGGCCTGCGAATGGACGGGCTGGGCACCGTGCTGGGCGGCATGTTCAACACGTTCCCCTATACCAGCTTCTCGCAGAATGTCGGGCTGGTCGGGGTCACCGGCATCAAGAGCCGTTTCGTCTGCGTGGCCGGCGGCGCGATCCTCATCGTGCTTGGCTTGATACCCAAGATGGGTGCGCTGGTGGAGGCGCTGCCCACGGTGGTGTTGGGCGGCGCGGGCATCGTCATGTTCGGCATGGTCGCGGCCACCGGCATCCGTATCCTCGGCGCCGTGGACTTCAAGGGCAACCGCAACAACCTGTTCATCGTGGCGATCGCGCTCGGCTTTGGCATGATCCCGCTCATCGCGCCCAATTTCCATATGTGGCTGCCGAAGGCCATTGGTCCGCTGATCGATTCGGGCATCCTGCTGGCGTCTATCGTGGCGGTGGTGCTCAACGTGATCTTCAACGGCGCGACAGGTGACGCCGAACGCCTGCGCGACGCCGCCATGGCCACCGAAGCCTGACCGGAAAAAGAAAAGGGCCGCGCGAGCGGCCCTTCGTCCAACACGATCCGAAAACTCAGACCGAAAAACTGGTGCCGCAGCCGCAGGAGGCGACCGCGTTGGGATTCCTGATCTGGAAGGACTGGCCGATCAGGTCGTCGACGAAATCGATGACCGAGCCGCCCATATAGACCAGCGACAAATCGTCGATCAGCACGGTCGCGCCGTCCTTCTCGATGGCCACGTCGCCCTCGTGGCGATCCTCGACCAGATCGAACTTGTAGGAAAAGCCGGAGCAGCCGCCGCCTTCCACCGAAACGCGCAGCGCCGTCTTGCCGGGCTCCGACGCGACGATCCTCGCGATGCGCCTGGCGGCGGCATCGGTCATCTCCACTTTCATGGCGGTCTTGGCGTCGGCACCCATCGGCTTCACCTTGCGTTGGCTTGCCCATGATAGGTATGAAGCGGCTGCCGCCAAGTCAACAAGCCCCGATGGACGAGCGGGTCCCCATGGACCGGATGGCGGCAGCGGCCTACGGTGGGAACATGGAAGAGCGGCAGGCCGGGCAGGGGCTCGGCGATATCGGTTTCGGCTATCGACCGCGCGCGGCCTATGCCTGCGACCCGGCGCGGTCCCGCGGGCGGCTGTGCGCGGAAGTGGAAAGCCCGACCCGCACGCCGTTCCAGCGCGACCGCGACCGCATCGTCCATTCCACCGCCTTCCGCCGTCTCAAGCACAAGACGCAGGTGTTCGTCGCGCATGAAGGCGACCACTACCGCACGCGCCTGACCCACACCATAGAAGTGGCGCAGATCGCCCGTGCGCTCGCCCGCGCGCTGCGCGCCGACGAGGACCTCGCTGAAGCGGTCGCGCTGGTGCACGATTTCGGCCACACGCCCTTCGGCCATACCGGCGAGGATGCGCTGAACGAGAAGATGGCGCCCTGGGGCGGCTTCGATCACAACGCGCAATCGCTGCGCGTGGTGACGCGGCTGGAGCGCCGCTATGCCGAGTTCGACGGCCTCAACCTGACCTGGGAGACGCTCGAAGGGCTGGTCAAGCACAACGGCCCGCTGACGGATGCAAATGGCAACGGCTTGCATGGGCCGGTGCCGCGCACGATCCGCGACTATTCGGCCCTGCACGATCTCGAACTCGACCGCCACGCCAGCCTGGAGGCGCAGTGCGCGGCGATCGCGGACGACATCGCCTACAACACCCACGACATAGACGACGGCATCCGCTCCGGCCTGCTCAGCCTGGAAATGCTCGAAGACCTGGCGTTGCCGGGCTCCATCCTGAAGGCCGTGCGCGAGCGCTATCCGGGGCTCGACGATGTTCGTGCCGGTCATGAATTGATGCGCCGGCAGATCACGGCCATGGCCGAGGACGTGATCGTCACCGCTTCGGCGAACCTGGCGCGTGCGCAGCCGCAAAGCGCGGACGAGCTGCGCGGCGCAGGCGAGACCATGGCGACCTTCTCGCCGCGCATGGCTGCCGAAGAGAAGGAACTGAAGGCATTCCTCTACAAGCACCTCTACCGCCACCCGGATGTCATGCGCGTGCGCGCCGATGCCGAGCGGATCGTGAAGGAGCTGTTCGATGCCTATTTCGCCGATCCGCGCGCCATGCCGGAAGGCTGGCGGGAAGGTCTCGACCGGGCCGAGGATCGCATCAAGGCACGCTCCGTCGCCGACTTCCTGGCCGGCATGACGGACACCTATGCGCTCAAGGAGCACCGGCGCTTGTTTGACCGCACGCCGGATTTAAGCTAGTTCGGCGCGACTTCACCGGCTGGACAGGCCGGTTTTCCACATAGCCGACCGAGCCATACCTTATGAACATCTTCGCCGATTTCACCGCGCGGGTCATCAAAGCCGTCGAGGGCCTTGAGCTCAAGGACAAGGAGGGCGGTGCGCTCGACCTGTCGCGCATCGCCGTCGAGCCGCCGCGCGATGCCAGCCACGGCGATCTGGCCACCAACGCGGCGATGGTGCTGGCCAAGCCGGCCGGCCAGAACCCGCGCGCGCTGGCCGAGAAGCTCGTGGCGGCGCTGCGCACGGACGAGGATGTCGCCTCGGCTGAGGTCGCCGGGCCGGGCTTCGTCAACCTTCGCCTCACCGAAGCGTTCTGGCAGGGCCATCTCGCGGACCTTCTCGGCGAGGGCACGAATTACGGCCGCTCGACGGTCGGGCAGAAGCGCAAGGTCAATGTCGAATATGTCTCGGCCAACCCGACAGGGCCCATGCATGTCGGCCACACGCGCGGCGCGGTCGTCGGCGACGTGCTGGCCAACCTCATGGCCTTCGCCGGCTACGACGTGACCAAGGAATACGTCATCAACGATGCCGGCGTGCAGATCGACGTGCTCGCCCGCTCGGCCCTGCTGCGCTATCGCGAGGCTTTGGGCGACGACATCGGCGAGATACCGACCGGCCTTTATCCGGGGGATTATCTCGTGCCGGTCGGTGAGGCGCTGGCGAAGGAATTCGGCCGCAAGCTGCTGGAAATGCCCGAGGACGAGGCGTTGGCCATCGTCAAGGACCGCACCATCGACGCCATGATGGCGATGATCAAGGAAGATCTCGCGCTGCTCAACGTGCATCACGACGTCTTCTTCTCCGAGCGTACGCTGCATGCCGACAACGCCAGGGCGATCCGCACCGCCATCAACGACCTGACGCTGAAGGGGCACATCTACAAGGGCAAGCTGCCGCCGCCCAAGGGCGAGAAGCCGGACGATTGGGAAGACCGCGAGCAGACCCTGTTCCGCTCGACCGACGTCGGCGACGATCTCGACCGGCCGCTGGTCAAGTCGGACGGCGCCTTCACCTATTTCGCCGCCGACGTGGCCTATATGAAGGACAAGATCGACCGCGGCTTCGTGGACCTGATCTATGTGCTGGGCGCCGACCACGGCGGCTACGTCAAGCGCCTGGAGGCGCTGGCGCGCGCGCTTGCCGGCGACAGGGTGAAGCTCACCGTGCTGCTGTGCCAGCTCGTCAAGCTTTACCGCAACGGCGAACCGGTGCGCATGTCCAAGCGCTCGGGCGATTTCGTCACCTTGCGCGAAGTCGTGGAGGAGGTCGGTCGCGATCCCGTCCGCTTCATGATGCTTTACCGCAAGAGCGACGCGCCGCTGGACTTCGACTTCGCCAAGGTCACCGAGCAGTCGAAGGACAATCCCGTCTTCTACGTGCAATATGCCTCGGCCCGCTGCCATTCCGTGTTCCGGCAGGCTGCGGAGCAGTTTCCGGGCGAGGATTTCGGCCGCGAGCGGCTGGAAGGAGCGCTGTCGGCGCTGGCCGACGAAGGCGAGATCGCCCTGATTCGCAAGCTGGCGGAATATCCCCGCCTGATCGAGCAGGCGGCGCTTTCGCTGGAGCCGCACCGGCTGGCTTTCTATCTCTACGACCTCGCCAGCGCCTTCCATGCGCACTGGAACAGGGGTACGGAAAATCCCGGCTTACGGTTTGTTAAGGTTAACGACCCACAATTGACACTTGCCAGACTAGGGCTGGTGCAGGCTGTTTCGGATGTTCTGACGTCCGGCCTGACGCTGATAGGAGCCGATGCGCCCGTCGAAATGCGTTAGGAACGACTGAAAAACCTGTCACCTTTTGCCCACATTGCGCTGGTAGGGGCCAACCTTGCGCGACGTCCATGGCGTCCGATTAGTGCGAGTTCGGGAACGACAATGGCAGACAGAACCCAACGCAGAATCGCCGATCATGGTGACATCCCGGCCGACGATCCCTTCGCGGAACTGACCCGCATCATGGGCTTCGATCCGCGCGAGCCAGTCAGGCGCGCCGAACCCGCGCCGGCGGAGCACGCTTCCGACGAATTCGACATCGACCTCGAGAAGGAACTGATGGGCGAGTTCGCTGCCTTCGAGGAAGTGCACGATAGCCCGCCCGTTGTGCAGCCGCAACCCGCCCTGGCGCGCGCAGCCGCTGTCGAGCCGCAAGTTCACGAGGATGTGCACGCGGCCATCGACGATCACATGATTGCCGCGCTGGAGAAGGATTTCAGCTTCGACGAGGATTTCGCCGAGCCGCAGGCCCATGCCGAGCCGGCTTTGGAGAATGTCGCCGCGCATGATGCCGACCAGGGCGTCGGGCATGACTTCGACCGTGCCGTCGAGCAGGCGCTGGACGATTTCCATGACGCTTCGGTGCAGCCTGCCGAGGCTGCCGAAGACGCGCCGAATGCCGCGGACATCGAGGATTTCGACGCGCAGTTCGACCGCTCCATGGCCGATGTCGATATGGATTTCTCCGCTCCCGAGGCAGAGCCCGAGGCGGAATGCGAATCGCATGCCTGGCAGCAGCCGGAGGCGCCGGAGCCATCCGTCGCTGAAATGGCCGCGCCCGTAAGCGAAGTCGAAGCTCCGGAGCCGGCGGCTCCCGCCGTCCCGGCTCCGGCGCAGCCTGCGCGGGCAGCTTCCTCCGACAGCCTCGAAGACGAATTGAACGCCCTTCTCAGCCGCATGAGCGCGCGCCCCGCCATGGCCGATCTCGCGGGAGACGCCTGGACGCAGGAGCCGGCGGCCGAACCGGTTCAAGAGGCGCGGGCCGAGGTCGCTTCGATCGACGAGGAGGCGAATTGGGAAGAGCCGGCCAAGCTCGACGAAATGGACTGGGCGATCGATTCGGCGTCCTTGCAATCCGAAGCCGGCAATATCGCCGAGCCGGACCTCGATGCCGAACTTCTGGCCGACCTCGAGGCGGCGGAACTGGGCGACGACCAGCCGCACCATCAGACGGCCGAGGACGAGCACCCTGCCGCGCAGGCCGCGGAAGAACCGGCCGAAGCCGTCGAGGATTTCGACATCTCCGCCGAGCATGACGCCTATTTCGACAGCGACGCGTTCGATGCCGCGATGGCCAACGAGGCGCAAGCCGGCGAACCGGCAGATCATCGCGAGGATACGGCCGGAATTTCGAACCGTGCGGCGGAACGGAGTTCCGTCGAAGCATTGCACTGGCTGGGTTCGCGGCCTTCGCCGGAATCCGTCGCAGCACCGGTCGCCTCGCAGGCGGCCGCCTACGAGCCGGCGCGGGCATGGGGCAGGGGCACGCCTGTCGCTCCCATGCCGGCGGTCGAGCCTGTCCATGCCCGGGCTGCGGCAGCGGCTGAACAGGCCCCGGCGGCTTATGAACCGGCGATGCAGGAGCCGCAGCCATCTGCCGAGCCGTTCTATGACTATGCCTCCGCGACCGAACCGGAGGCAGCGGACGAGCCGGCTTCCGAAGCGGCCGCGAACTACGACGAAGTCCCCGATATCGAAACGGTGGACGTTCCGGAGCGGGTCGTCGCTCTGGCCGACGATCTCGACATTCCCGATGTCTCCTTCGAGGAAGACAAGGCGGAAGTCCCCGGCTTCGATGATCTCGATGCGGAGTTCTCCACTCTTCTCAATGAGATGAACTCGGCCGAGCCCGCGCAGCCGGCGACCCCGCCGGCGAGCGCCTACGAGGATGAGTCCTACGCTCCGGGCTTCGGCGAGCATCGCATCGACCAGCGCGCCTATGCCGATTTCGGCGAGGCCGTTGCACCTGCCGCGGCTGCTGTGGCCACGGCGGCGGCCTTTGCCGCCGGCGGCGGCCGGCGCGGTCTCGATGAGGACAATCTCCCGGGCAGCCGGCCTTTGGCCGGTGCCGATCCGTTCGCAGTGACCGACGATCTCGACTACGACCCCGATCAGGACGAGGCGATGGCCGGTCTTGCGGAGCGGCAGCCGGAACGGCGCCCGCGCAGCCGCGGCTTGATGATCGCGGGTCTCGTCGGTGCGGTTGCCGTTATCGGCGGGCTCGGCGCGCTGGCGCTGTCGTTCGGCGGCGGCGGCAGCAGCGAAGCGCCGGCAATCGTCAAGGCCGACAACCAGCCGATCAAGGTCAAGCCCGAGAATCCGGGCGGAACCGTGGTTCCGAACCAGAACAACAAGGTCTATGACGCTGTCGCCAAGGGCGCCAAGCCGACTGCGCCGACGCAGCAGAGCCTCGTCACGCAGCAGGAAGACCCGGTGGACGTGACGGCGCAGGAGCCCGCGCCGCGCGTGGTCGATCTCAACGGCCAGGACGATCAGGCCGGCGCGCAGCCGCCGGCCACGGCCAAGTCCGAGGACCGCATAGCGCCGTCGGCGCAGGGCCAGGACGTCGCCTCCGACAACGAAGCCGCTCCCGTCGTCACGCCGCGCAAGGTGCGCACCATGGTGGTCAAGCCCGACGGTTCGCTGGCGCCGCGTGAAGATCCGGCCCCTGCGCAGGTCGCGGCGGCCGAGCCCGCCGACCCGGCGCCCCAGCACGTCGCGGCCCCCGGCCAACCCGATGCGACCGGCACCATCCCGGCTGCCGCCGACGCTGCCAATTCCGCCCCGGCGGACGCGGCTCCCGCGCTGAAGCCGGCGGCGAAGGCGCCGTCCTCCATGCCGAAGGTCGCGCCCATTGCGCCGCAGCGCCCGTCCGATCAGCCGGTCAACGTGGTGGGCGAGGTCAAGCCCGATCAGGTCGCGTCGATCGATTCAGGCGCGGCTGCGGCCGGTTCCTGGGCCATGCAGATCGCTTCGCAGCCGTCGGCTGAAGCCGCGCAATCCACCTATCAGGACCTCGCCAAGCGTTATGCTGGCGTGCTGAAGGGTCACACCGCCAGCATCGTCAAGGCCGAGGTGGCGGGCAAGGGCACCTTCTATCGCGTGCGTGTGCCGGCGCCGTCGCGCAACGAAGCCGTCGCGCTCTGCACCAGCTACAAGGCGGCCGGCGGCAACTGTTTCGTGTCCAAGTAAGCGTGCCAGCGAGTAACGCGTAGCTCGAGTAGACTGCAACGGCGCGGCCTTGGCCGCGCCGTTTTGCTTTTGGACCTGCCGGAATGCTTCCATGCAACCACGAACGCTCTGGCGTCCGTATTCGGCGGGCTCCGACCGCAAAGATTGTCCGAACGACGTGATTCCGCGCGGCCATGAAACGCTCTAGACTCCGGACATGACCGAATCACAGACCCTCATCCTCGGCTGCGCCGGCAAATCGCTCACCCGCGAGGAAAAGACCTTCTACCGCAACGAATGCCCGTGGGCGTTCATCCTCTTCGCACGTAATATCGGCGAGCCGGAGCAGATCCGCGATCTCGTGGCCGAGATGCGCGATTGCGTCGGCCGCGAGGAGGCGCTGGTCTTCGTCGATCAGGAAGGCGGACGCGTGCAACGCCTGCGCCCGCCGCTGGCGCCGAACTATCCGGCGGCCGGCGCGGTCGGGTCGCTCTATCGCGAAGACGAGGAGGCCGGGCTGCGTGCCGCCTGGCTTCTGGGCCGGCTCCATGCGTTCGACCTGCTGCGCTACGGCATCAGCGCCGATTGCCTGCCGGTGCTCGACGTGCCGGTGGAAGGCGCAAGCGACGTGATCGGCGCGCGCGCCTACGCCAAGGATCCGGGCATCGTCGCCGCGCTCGGGCGGGCGACGGCCGAAGGGCTGATGGCCGGCGGTGTCCTCCCGGTGATGAAGCACATGCCCGGCCATGGACGCGCCGTTTCCGACACGCATTTCGAACTGCCCACGGTGACGACGCCGCTCAAGGAACTGCGTAGCCACGATTTCGCCCCCTTCAAGGCGCTGAACGACCTGCCGATGGCCATGACCGCGCATGTCATCTATAGCGCAGTCGATCCGAAGGCGCCGGCAACCACGTCCGGCAAGGTGGTCGAGGAGATCATTCGCGGCGAGATCGGCTTCGATGGGCTCTTAATGAGCGACGACACCTCGATGAAGGCGCTTTCTGGGGATTTCCCGGCGAAAGCGGCTTCCATCCTTGCGGCGGGGGTCGATCTCGTCCTTCACTGCAACGGCGTCATGGAAGAGATGGCGGCGGTGGCATCGCGGGCAAGGCCTTTGGAAGGCAAGTCGCTGGAGCGCGCCAACCGCGCCCTGGCCTCGGTCAAGAGCCCGGACGGCAAGGACGAAGCCGGATTGCGCGCCGAGTTCGCGGAGTATTTCGAAGCGGTGGCATAGCCGCGAGGAGAGTGGACGGGACAATTGGCCCAGACGTTGGACCCCAAGGCCGCCAAGGCCGCGCCGATGGACAGCCTGTGGGCCGACAACGACGAGTCGCGCGCTGCCGGCGACCCGGAACTGGTGGTCGATGTCGCCGGCTTCGAGGGTCCGCTCGACCTGCTGTTGCATCTCGCCCGCAGCCAGAAGGTCGATCTTGCCCGCATTTCCGTGCTGGCGCTGGCCGAGCAATATCTGGTCTTCATCGAGAAGGTGAGGGCGCTCAGGCTGGAACTCGCCGCCGACTATCTGGTCATGGCGGCGTGGCTGGCCTTCCTGAAGTCGAAACTGCTGATCCCCAAGCAGCAGGACGCGCCCGGCGAGAGCGGCGAGGAACTCGCCGCCGTGCTGCAATTCCGCCTGCGCCGGCTGGAGGCCATGCGCGAGGCGGCCACGCGGCTGGTCAACCGCAATCGGCTCGGCCGCGACGTGTTCGCCCGCGGCATGCCCGAAATGGTGATCGTGGAAAAGCGCAACGAGTTCTCGGCCACGCTCTACGATCTGCTGACGGCCTATGCCGCGCAGCGCCAGCGCCAGGCCATCAGCAATGTGAAGATCGCCAAGCGCGGCGTGTGGTCGCTCAAGGAGGCGCGCGCCATCCTGACCAGGCTGGTCGGCTCGCTCGCGGACTGGACCGCGCTGGACAGTTTCCTCGTCGAATATCTTGCCAGGCCGGAAGACCGCCGCACGGCCATCGCTTCCTCCTTCGCGGCGACGCTGGAACTGGTGCGCGAAGGCACCATGGAGATGCGCCAGGACGAGGTGTTCGCGCCGCTCTACCTGCGCGGGCGCCGCCGCGCCGGGCCGGTCGAGGCCATGCGATGAGCGACGGCGGCAAGGCATCGATCATCCCGTTCCCGCTGGAGGACGGGCCGGGCGCAGCGATCTTGCCGGACAATCCGGCCGCGCGGCTGCATCTGGCCGAGGCGGTGCGCATGGCGGAGGCGATCGTCTTCGCCAGCGCCGAGCCGGTCAGCGAGAAGCAGATCGCCCAGCGGCTGCCGGAAGGAACGAACGTGCCGGCTGCCATGGCCGAACTGCAGAGGATTTATGCGCCGCGCGGGGTCAATCTCGTCCGCATCGGCGACGGCTGGGCCTTCCGCACCGCCGGCGACCTCGCTTTCCTGATGAGCCGCGATTCCGTGCAGCAGAAGAAGCTGTCGCGCGCGGCGCTGGAGGTGCTGGCCATCATCGCCTACCACCAACCGGTGACCCGCGCCGAGATCGAGGACATACGCGGCGTCGAGACGTCCAAGGGCACGCTCGACACCTTGCTCGAGACCGAATGGGTGAGGATGCGCGGCCGCCGCAAGTCGCCGGGCCGGCCGGTCACCTACGGCACGACGGACAGATTCCTCGACCACTTCAACCTGGAAGAGATCCGCGATCTGCCGGGCATCGAGGAATTGAAGGGGGCCGGCCTGCTTTCGACCCGCATGCCGGCGAATTTCTCGGTGCCGCTGCCGCCGGCCGATCCCGACGAATTGACCGAGGACGAGGACCCGCTGACGGATATCGACCTGGAGGAACTGGGTCTTTTGACGCCGCGCGTCACGGAAGAGTGAGCGATCCGAAGGGCTTGTCGGCGCCTGTGCGGCGTTCCGGCGCATTTCTATGCGTAGTTCCGTTTGAAACCGGACGCGAAAGCGCATAGATCAGTTCTGAGGGAAGCAGTTCGAGAGAGACATAGAATGGGTTCGTTTTCGATTTGGCACTGGCTGATCGTTCTGGTGATCGTTCTTCTGGTGTTCGGCCGTGGCAAGATCCCCGAGCTGATGGGCGATATGGCCAAGGGCATCAAGAGCTTCAAGAAGGGCATGGCCGACGACGACGACGTGGCCGAAAACAACCGCACCGTTGAACACCGCTCCGACGAGACCGTGTCGTCGGTGAAGGAAAAAGCCAGCAAGAGCTGAGCGGGCAGGCAAGCGAGCGGTTCGGTCTCTGGTCGGAACGGAAAGCCATGTTTGAAGTCGGCTGGAGCGAGATGCTGGTGATCGCGGTCGTCATGATCGTGGTCGTCGGCCCGAAGGATTTGCCGCAGATGCTGCGCACCATGGGCCGCATGGCGGCCAAGCTGCGCAACATGGCGGGCGATTTCCAGAAGCAGTTCAACGAGGCGCTCAAGGAAGCGGAACTCGACGACGTCAAGAAATCCGTCGACGAGCTTCGCGGCCTCAATCCGATGGCGCAGATCAGGCGGCAGCTCAATCCCTTCGAGGAGGCCGCGGCCGACGTGCGCGCCGGCCTCGACCAGGCGATGAAGCCCAAGCCTGCCGATCCGGTCATTCCCGCCGCCACGGATGAGGCCCAGCCGGCCGAGCCCTTGAAGAACGGCGCCACGGCCATGCCCGCGGCGGACGTGCCGCCGGCCGCGCCCGCTGCTGCGGTTGAGGGCGAAGCGGCCGCCCCGGCGGGCAAGGCGAAAACCAGAACGACGACTGCCAAGGCCGATACGGCCAAGACCGCTCCGGTCAAGGCCGGCGCGGCCAAGGGTGCCGCGAAGCCCAAGGCGGCGAAACCCGCCGCTGCAAAGGCGCCGTCGGCAAAAGCTTCGGCCGCCAAACCTGCCGGTTCCGCCGCAACGGCGTCCGCAACGGCGCCGGCAAAGGCCGATTCCGCAGCCTCGGCTCCTGCCGCTCCTGCCAAAGCCGCCAAGGCTCCTGTTGCTTCGGGCAGGAAGACAGTCGCGGCAAGGGCCGCTGAAAAGGCCGCGCCGGGCAAGGCCAAGAGGGAAACCAAGGGGACCCCCAAGTGAGCCTGACCGACCGCGACAGGGAAGAAATCGAAAAGTCGTCGGCCCCGCTCATCGAACATCTGATCGAGTTGCGGCGTCGGCTCATCTGGTCGATCGCCGGCTTTTTCGTGGCGTTCCTGGTCTGCTTCTTCTTCGCCAAGAAGCTGTTCAACCTGCTCGTCATCCCGTTCAAGTGGGCGACGCAATGGGCCGGCCTCGACACCCATAAGGTCGAGCTGATCTACACCGCGCCGCAGGAATTCTTCTTCACGCAGATCAAGCTCGCCATGTTCGGCGGCATGGTCATCGCCTTTCCGCTGATCGCCACGCAGATCTACAAGTTCATCGCGCCGGGCCTCTACAAGAACGAGCGCGCAGCTTTCCTGCCCTTCCTCATCGCCTCGCCGATCCTGTTCCTGATGGGTGCCGCGCTCGTCTACTTCTTCTTCACGCCCATGGTGATGTGGTTCTTCCTCGCCATGCAGCAGACCGGCTCCGACGGCAACGTGCAGATTTCGCTGCTGCCCAAGGTGTCGGAATATCTCAGCCTGATCATGACGCTGATCTTCTCGTTCGGCCTCGTGTTCCAGCTTCCCGTGGTCACCAGCCTGATGGCGCGTGTCGGCCTGCTGTCCTCGCAGACGCTTGCCGACAAGCGCAAATGGGCGATCGTGCTGGCCTTCGTGGTGGCCGCGGTGCTGACGCCGCCCGATCCGATGAGCCAGATCGGCCTCGCGCTTCCCACCATCATCCTCTACGAAATTTCGATCTGGACCGCGCGCATGATCGAGCGCAACCGCGAGCGCGACAGATTGGCCCGCGAAAAGGAAGAAGACGGCTCGTCGTCGGCGTCATGAATTGCCTCGTATGCCGGCATTCGGCCGCATACCGCCTTGCATGAATTGAAGATGCGGTTTACCCCGCTCTGCGCCGTTTTGAGGATGGGACGATGCTCGACATCAAGTGGATTCGCGAAAACCCGAACGCTCTGACCGAGGCGCTGGCCAAGCGCTCGTGGTCCGACGACGAGGCGCGGTCCACGGTCGATGCGGTGATCGGGGCCGACGAGGCGCGGCGCGCTCATCTCGCCAAGCTGCAGCAGATGCAGGAGCGCCGCAATGCCGCCTCCAAGGAGATCGGCAACGCCATGCGCGCGGGCGATGCCGCGCTTGCCGAGAAGCTGAAGGCCGAGGTCGGCGAGATCAAGACGTTCATCCAGAACGGCGAAGCCGAGGAGCGCCGTCTCGACAAGGAACTGGACGATCTTCTGACGGTCCTGCCGAACGTTCCGCTGGAAGACGTGCCTGTCGGCAAGGACGAGCACGACAATGTCGAACTGCGCAAGGTCGGCCATGTGCCGCCGCGCCCGAACTGGGCCAGGGAGCACTTCGAGATCGGCGAAGCGCTCGGCATGATGGATTTCGAGCGCGCGGCCAAGCTTTCCGGCGCCCGCTTCACCGTGCTCAGGGCGCAACTGGCGCGTCTGGAGCGCGCGCTCGGCCAGTTCATGCTCGACCTGCACACCACCGAGCACGGCTACACCGAGGTGCAGCCGCCTTTGCTGGTGCGCGACGAGGTGCTGTTCGGCACCGGGCAACTGCCGAAATTCGCCGAGGACCTGTTCTTCACCCCACACGGCGAAAGCCGGCTGGGCCTCATCCCTACCGCCGAGGTGCCGCTGACCAACCTGGTGCGCGAGGAAATCGTGGCGCATGAGAAGCTGCCGTTGCGGTTGACCGCGCTCACGCCCTGCTTCCGCTCCGAGGCCGGTTCCGCAGGCCGCGACACGCGCGGCATGTTGCGCCAGCATCAGTTCTACAAGGTCGAGCTGGTGTCGATCACCGACGCAGAAAGCGCCATCGCCGAGCACGAACGCATGACCGAATGCGCCGAGACGGTGCTGAAGCGGCTCGGCCTGCCGTTCCGCACCGTGGTCCTGTGCACCGGCGACATGGGTTTCGGCGCGCGCAAGACCTACGACATCGAGGTGTGGCTGCCCGGCCAGAACGCCTATCGCGAAATCTCGTCCTGCTCGGTCTGCGGCGATTTCCAGGCCCGGCGCATGAACGCTCGCTACAAGGACCGCGACGGCAAGGGCAACCTTTTCGTGCATACGCTGAACGGTTCGGGCGTGGCCGTCGGCCGCGCGCTGATCGGCGTGATGGAGAATTACCAGAACGAGGACGGCAGCGTAACCATTCCTGAAGTCCTGCGTCCCTACATGGGTGGGCTGGAAAAAATCGAACGGCGGTAATGCGCATTCTTCTCACCAATGACGACGGCATCCATGCGGAAGGCCTCGTCTCGCTCGAACGGATCGCCCGCACCCTGTCCGACGATGTCTGGGTGGTGGCGCCGGAAACCGACCAGTCCGGCTATGCGCATTCGCTGTCGATCTCGGAGCCGCTCAGGCTGCGCCGCGTCGGCGAGAAGCATTTCGCCGTGCGCGGCACGCCCACCGATTGCGTCATCATGGGCGCGCGCAATATCCTTCCCGGCATGCCGGACCTGATCCTGTCCGGGGTCAATTCCGGCGCCAATGTCGCCGACGACGTCACTTATTCCGGCACGGTGGCCGGCGCCATGGAAGGCGCGCTGCTCGGCGTGCGCTCCATCGCGCTCAGCCAGTCCTATTCCTATGCGGGCGAGGACCGTATCGTTCCTTACGAGACTGCCGAGGCGCTCGCGCCGGCCTTGCTGGAGCGCCTGATCGCGACGCCGCTGCCGCAGGGCGTTCTCCTCAACGTCAACTTCCCCAACTGCGCGCCGAACGAGATCGCCGGCACCGCCGTCACCTCGCAAGGCAAGCTCGTTCACGGCCTCTGGATCGACGAGCGCCGGGATGGCCGCGGCTTGCCTTACTTCTGGCTGCGCTTCGGGCGCGAGCCCGCCGAGGCCAAGGCCGGAACCGACCTGCACGCCATGCGCAACCGGCTGGTTTCGGTGACGCCGCTGCAACTCGACCTCACCGCGCACGAACTGCGCGACCAACTCACCAAGGCGCTTGCATGAACCAAACGCTGGCCGACGATGAAGATCGAGAGGGCTTTGCGGCCTTCCTGCTAAGGCTTCGCGGCAAGGGTATCGTTCCGAAGCCGCTCATCAGCGCTTTCGAGGCCACGCCGCGCCGCTCCTTCCTGCCGGCCCAGTTCCACTCGATTGCCTGGAGCGACCGCATGTTGCCGATCGAATGCGGCGAGGCGATCGAAGGCGCCGACATCCAGGCGGCGGTGATCGCGGCCCTTGCGCCGGAAAGCGGCAGCCGCGTGCTGGAAATCGGTACCGGCTCGGGTTTCACCGCCGCCGTCATTTCCAGGCTGGCGGGGCGGGTGGTGACGATAGACCGCTACAAGACGCTGGTCGAACAGGCCAAGCAGCGTTTCGAGGCGCTCGGCATCACCAATGTCATCGCCAGGCAAACGGACGGGTCCAACGGTCTCGTCAACGAAGGGCCGTTCGACCGCATCGTCGTGTGGGCGGCCTTCGAGAGCCTGCCGCGCTTCCTGCTGGAGCAATTGTCCAGCGGCGGCACCGTCATCGCGCCCATCGGTCCGTCGGAAGAAGAACAGGTCGTGGCCAAGCTCACCAAGGTGGGCAGCCGCTTCGAGCGCGAGGATATCGGCATCGTGCGCCTGCAGCCCATGCTGCCGGGCACGGCCGCCGTCATCTGAACACATGTTTTAAGAAAATTTTCGGCTGATTCTAACGGCTTAACCGACCGGTAACATTAACGCGCTTTAATCAAACCCAGTCAGTACCGGGTATGCGGGTAAGTGCGATGCAGCTCACAGTTTTGAAGGCCAACGGACGCAATCTGGCGCGCGGTTGCGCCTTGCTGGCGATCGCCGGCGCCCTTGCCGGATGCAGTTCTCAAGCTCTGAGATTTGGCGATGCGGTGGACGGTATCTCGACCGCCTCGACGTCGAATCAGCGTTCCATCATAGACAAGCAGTCCGCTGCCCAGCAGCCCTATCCGGGCGACAGCGGCTGGTCGGCTTCCGCGCCTTCCGCCCCGGGCGGTGGCTATAGCAGCGGCACGGTCAGCCGCTCGGGCCTCACGCCCGTCACTTCCCAGCCGCTGCCGCAGGTCTCGCAGGCGCAGCCGGCCGCAACCGCTCCGGCAACCCCGGCCAGCCCCAAAGTGGACCGGGTCGCGACGGGAACCGTCAAGCCGGCTGAAAAACCCTTCAAGTCTGCCGAGCCCGAAGCCGTCCGCACGGCGAGCGCCGGCGGCGAGGCCCATGGCTGGTCCGCCGTGGGCGGCACGGTCATCACGGTCACCGATGGCGAAACGCTGCTCGGCCTGTCGCGCCGCTTCAATGTCCCTGCCGCCGCGATCAGGTCGGCAAACGGTCTGGGCGAGGGCGGGGTGTTGAAGTCCGGCCAGAAGATCATCATCCCGGCCCGCTCCAAGGCCGGGACGACGGTCGTCGACGCGAAGCCGGGCAAGGCCCCGCAGCCGCAGAAGCTGCCGTCGGACAAGGTGGCCGTGCTGCCGCAGCAGCCCAAGGTCAAGGAAGGCAAGGCGGTTCCGCCGGCGGACGCCGCGGCAAACGCCAAGGACCCGGTCGCCAAGCCTCAGCTTGCGAGCGCCGCCGGCCAGGCCAACACCGGCACCTACACGGTGCAGCAGGGCGATACGCTGTCGGCGATTTCCAGGAAGACCGGCGTCAGCGTCGCCGCGCTGAAGCAGGCCAACGGCATGAACGACGGCCTGGTCCGCATCGGCCAGACGCTCAAGCTTTCGGGCGCCGGAGCCGCGCCGGCCGCCGCTCCGGCGGATGCCGCCGCGAAGCCTGCCGCGGTCGATCCGGTCCAGACGGCTTCGACGCCGCAGCAGCAGAAGACCACGCCCACCGAGACGGTCGCCTCCTATACGCCGCCGAAGAAGGCGGAGAAGGTCATCAGCCAGGCGGAGGACGACAATGTCGCCGCGCCCGATTCCACCGGCATCGGCAAGATGCGCTGGCCGGCACGCGGGCGCGTCATTGCCGGCTTCGGCAAGGGCAGCGACGGCATCGACATCTCGGTGCCGGAAGGCACGCCGATCAAGGCCGCCGAGAACGGCGTCGTCATCTATGCCGGCGATGGCCTGAAGGAATTCGGCAACACGGTGCTGGTGCGCCACGAGGACGGCCTCGTCACCGTGTACGGCCATGCCAGTTCGCTGGGGGTCAAGCGCGGCCAGAAGGTCAAGCGCGGCCAGGAAATCGCCGTATCGGGCATGAGCGGCAGCACGGATGCGCCGAAGCTGCACTTCGAGGTACGCAAGAACTCGTCGCCGGTCGACCCGAACACCTACCTCGAATAGAATAAGCACAAGACGATTGCGGGCCGCTTGGACCTCCAGTCCGGCCCGCCGGCTTGCCCGCTCCCGAAAGGGGCGGGCCTTTTCTGTCCCGGCGGCCTGCGCGTTTGCCGGAGAACTACAGCGGCTTGCCGAGCCGGCCGGCGAGATCCTGGATGAACTGCCAGGCTACGCGGCCGGAGCGGCTGCCGCGGGTGGTGGCCCATTCGAGCGCTTCGGCGCGCAACTGGCCGGCCTCGATCTCCAGTCCGTAATGGCGGACATAGCCCTCCACCATGTCGAGATAGTCGTCCTGCGAGCATTTGTGGAAGCCGAGCCACAGGCCGAAACGGTCCGACAGCGATACCTTTTCCTCCACGGCCTCGGAGGGATTGATGGCGGTGGAGCGCTCGTTGTCGATCATGTCTCGGGGCAGGAGGTGTCGCCGGTTGGACGTTGCATAGAAGATGACGTTGGCGGGGCGTCCCTCGACGCCGCCCTCGAGCGCCGCCTTGAGCGACTTGTAGGAGGTGTCGTCATGGTCGAATGACAGGTCGTCGCAGAACAGGATGAAGCGACAGGGCGCGGCCTTCAGGAGGTTCATCAGCTTGGGCAGCGTGTCGATATCCTCCCGGTGGATCTCGATCAGTTTCAGCGGGGCGGACGCCTTGCCCGAAGCGTTGATGGCGGCATGGACCGCCTTGACGAGCGACGACTTTCCCATGCCGCGCGCGCCCCACAGCAGCACGTTGTTGGCGGCGAACCCCGAGGCGAAGCGCGCGGTGTTGTCGAACAATATGTCGCGCACGCGGTCCACGCCGCGGATCAGGTCGATATCGACCCGGTTGACCCGCGCCACCGGCTCCAGATAGCCCGGCTCGGCCTGCCAGACGAAGCAGTCGGCCGTTTCGAAGTCCGGGGAAGCGGGACTCGCCGGCGCAAGGCGCTCCACGGCCGCGATCAGGCGATCGAGCTTCTCGGACAGCGCTTCGATGGAATTGTCTGGCATGGCTTCCCCCAGGGTCCTCGGTCGGGCGAAATCTTCGGCCGGTGAACGCCGAATGAGTGTACCGTACGGTACGGTTCTGTCACAGGGCACTAGGTTTTGCAAGCCGCGCCGCGCCCGATGCGGCGCGCGTCCATAAGACACGGGCAATAAGGCGGCGAACGGTTGCATTGGCGGCTTTACCGACTATATTCCGCCGGAATTTTCATGGGCCGGCTGCGGCTTTCCTCACGTTTCAGGAGTTTTTGATGTTCGTAACACCGGCATACGCCCAGGGCGTCGGCGGTACGCCTGATATGTTCATCAGCGTCTTGCCGTTTGTGCTGATCTTCGTGATCATGTATTTTCTCATCATCCGGCCGCAGCGCACGCAGATGAAGAAGCGCGGCGAAATGCTTGCCGCGGTGCGTCGTGGCGATACGGTCGTGACCGGTGGCGGTTTTGTCGGCAAGGTCACCAAGGTGATCGACGACAACGAACTCGAGATCGATCTGGGCGGCGGCACCAAGGTCACGGCATTGCGCTCCACGATCGCGGATGTCCGGGTCAAGGGCGAGCCGGTGGCGAACCAGAACGCCAAGAAGTAGCCGGCCCGGGTCCCGACCCTAGATAACCGGATTGAATGCGGGTTGCCGCCAGCACCGCCTGAACGGATCGTAACACATGCTTTATTTCTCGCGCTGGAAGGCAATCCTGATCTGGCTGGTCGTTGCCGCCACGTTCCTGCTGGCCGCGCCCAACCTGTTCTCGCCCGAGACGCTGGCCAAGCTGCCCAGTTGGGTGCCGAAGCGCCAGATGGTGCTGGGCCTCGACCTGCAGGGCGGTTCCCACATCCTGCTCAAGATCGACCAGAACGACCTGATCAAGGACCGGCTTGAGACCACGCGCGACGAAATCCGCACGCTGCTGCGCGACGCCAAGATCGGCTACACCGGCCTTTCCGGGTCGGGCAGGGTGGTGCAGGTCCGCATCCGCGACGCTTCGCAGGTCGATGCGGCCAAGGAGGCGCTGAAGTCCCTGACCACGCCGGTTTCCTCCGGCCTGTTCACGGGCGGCGCCGTGACGGAGCTGGCGCTGGACGAGCCGGAACCCGGCCTGCTGCGCTATACGTTGACCGATGCCGGCCTCACCTACCGCACCTCCACCGCGCTGGCGCAGTCGATCGAGGTCGTCAGCCGCCGTGTCAACGAACTCGGCACCACCGAGCCGATCGTGCAGCGCCAGGGCGATGACCGGATTCTGGTGCAGGTGCCCGGTCTGCAGGACCCGCAGCGCCTGAAGGAGATCCTCGGCCAGACCGCCAAGCTGACCTTCCAGATGGTCGACCAGTCCATGCCGGTGCAGGAGGCCATCAACGGCCGTCCGCCGGCCGGCGACACGGTGATGTATTCCAAGGACGATCCGCCGGTTCCCTATCTGATCGAGAACCGCGTCATCGTTTCGGGCGAGAACCTCGTCGACGCGCAGGCCACCTTCGACCAGCGCACCAACGAACCCGTCGTTTCCTTCCGCTTCGACGCCAAGGGCGCGACCCGCTTCGGCCAGGCGACGCAGCAGAACGTCGGCAAGCTGTTCGCCATCATCCTGGACAACCAGGTGATTTCGGCGCCGCAGATCCGCGAGCCGATCCTGGGCGGCACCGGCCAGATTTCGGGCAATTTCACCGCCCAGAGCGCCAACGACCTCGCCGTGCTGCTGCGCGCCGGCGCCTTGCCGGCCAACCTGTCGGTCATCGAGGAACGCACGGTCGGTCCCGGCCTCGGCCAGGATTCCATCCACGCCGGCAAGATCGCCGGCCTGATCGGCTCGGTGCTGGTCGTGGCCTTCATGTTCGTGGCTTACGGCTTCCTCGGCTTCCTGGCGAACATCGCGTTGGCCGTGCACGTGGCCATGATCATCGCGCTGCTTTCGCTGCTCGGCGCCACGCTGACGCTGCCCGGCATCGCCGGTATCGTGCTGACCATCGGCATGGCCGTCGATTCCAACGTGCTGATCTACGAGCGCATTCGCGAGGAGCGACGAAACGGGCGCTCGGTCATCCAGGCCATCGATTCCGGCTTCACCAAGGCGCTGGCCACCATCATCGACTCCAACGTCACTTCGCTGATCGCGACCGCGGTGCTGTTCTATCTCGGCACCGGCCCGGTGAAGGGCTTCGCCATCACCTTCGCAATCGGCATTTTGACCACGGTCTTCACCGCGGTGACCTTCACGCGGCTGCTGGTGTCGATCTGGGTGCGCCGCGCGCGGCCGAAGGAACTGCCGCGCGCGCCGGTCACCTTCGTTCCGGCAGGCACGAAGATCCCCTTCATGGGCATCCGCCGCTGGACCTTTGCCCTTTCGACCGTGCTGTCGATCCTGTCGGTCGTCCTGTTCATGACAGTGGACATGAACTACGGCGTCGACTTCAAGGGCGGGTCGCTGATCGAGGTCCAGTCCAAGAGCGGGCCGGCGGATCTCGGCGACATTCGCACCAAACTGTCCGGACTCAACATCGGCGAGGTGCAGGTGCAGCAGTTCGGCGATCCGACCGACGTGCTGATCCGTGTCGCCACGCAATCCGAAGGCGACAATGCCGAGCAGAGCGTCATCGACAAGGTGCGTGCCGAGCTGCAGGACACTTATGATTTCCGCCGCGTCGAGGTGGTCGGCCCGACAGTCTCCAGCGAACTCGCCAGGCAGGGAACGATCGGCATGCTGGTCGCCCTGGTCGGCATCCTGATCTATGTCTGGTTCCGCTTCGAATGGCAGTTCGCCGTCGGCGCCATCGTGGCCACGGTCCACGACGTGGTGATGACGCTGGGCTTCTTCGTCATAACCGGCATCGAGTTCAACCAGTCGTCGATCGCGGCCATATTGACCATCATCGGCTATTCGCTGAACGACACGATCGTGGTCTACGACCGCGTGCGCGAGGATATGCGGCGATACAAGAAGCTTTCCATGCCGCAACTGCTAAACACGGCCATCAACGAGACGCTGTCGCGAACGACCCTGACCGCCGTCACGACCATTCTGGCGCTGCTGGCGCTGGTGCTGTTCGGCGGCGAGGTGATCCGTTCGTTCACGCTCGCCATGCTGTTCGGCGTCGTGTTCGGCACCTACTCGTCGATCTTCATCGCCGCGCCGCTGCTCATCCTCTTCCATCTCCGCCCCACGGCGAGCGGCGAAGCGGAAGGGGACAAGCCGGTCGGCGGCAAGGCGTTGACGACCTGAAGACCGGATCATGGCCAAGGGGATCGTTATCCGGGACGCGCATTTTCCCGGCCGTGCGCCGATCGAGGCTTACGGCAATGGCGGTTTCCGCTTCGCCGACATGTCGCATCGCGGCTCCCTGCTGTGCCTGCCGTCTGGCGTCCACGGCTGGGAGCCTGCCGACCCCGAGGCGCTGGCGGTCGCCGATTTCAGCCAGGTGCTGGCGGAGGCGGCAGACATCGAGATCCTTCTGGTGGGCACCGGCAGGGATATCCGTCCGTTGCCGGCCGATTTGCGCGCGGCCCTGAAACAGGTCGGCATCTCGGCGGAGCCGATGTCGACCGGCGCGGCGGTCAGGACCTACAACGTGCTCCTGGCCGAGGACAGGGCCGTGGCCGCAGCTTTCATCGCCGTGGACTGACGTGGCGTCCGTGTCGGATCCGGTCATGGAAGCGGTGCGTGCAGCCGACCACGACCGCTATCTTTCGGCGCTCTATGCGCCCGAGGACAAGCGCGGTGCGCTGCTGTCGCTCTATGCCTTCAATGCCGAGATCGCCGGCGTGCGCGACCGGATTCGCGAGGCCCTGCCGGGCGAGGTGCGCCTGCAATGGTGGCGCGACGTCATCGCTTCCGACGATCCCGATTCGGGAGCGGGCAATCCGTTGGCCGAAGCGCTGAAGGCCACGATCGCCGCTCATGGCCTGCCGAAAGCCGCCTTCGACAATTATCTCGAGGCGCGGGTCTTCGATCTGTACGACGATCCCATGCCTTCGCGCACGGACCTGGAAGGCTATTGCGGGGAAACGGCCTCGGCCGTGATCCAGCTTGCCTCCATGGTGCTCGATCCGGCGGCTGCTCCCGGTTTCGCCGAACTGGCAGGCAGGGCGGGCTGCGCCCAGGCCATCACCGGCCTGCTTCTGCTTTTGCCGCGCGACCGGGCGCGCGGGCAATGTTTCGTCCCGGCCGACCTCCTGGCCGCCGTCGGTTCCTCGCCGCGGGAGTTCGTGGCAGGCGATGGCGGGCCGGGCGCGGAGCGGGCCGTTGCGGCCATGATCGCGCTCGCGCGCGAACATCTTGCGGCCTTCGAGCATGGCGCTCGGCAACTGCCGCCTTCCTTGCGGCCAGCCTTCCTGCCGCTGTCGCTTACCGGCGCCTATCTCGACCGTATGGAACGGCGTGGGGCCTCTCCGCTGAAAACGCCCGCGCGCCTGTCGGGCTGGCTGAGGCACTGGCTGCTGTTTCGCAGGGCAACCAAAGGCTGGTAGGGCGACCGCCGGCGCTGCGGCGGGCTCAATCGCCGTCGCGGGCGGTGCGTCCGAAAATATCGAGCAGATGCGCACGGATTTCGTGGCCGGGCCGGTCCGGCGGGGGCGGCGCCGGCGGCGCCGGATCTTTCGGCTCACTGGCCCTCGGCATCGACCCGGCCTGCCCGGCCTCCTCGCGCTGGAAGGCCCGCAGCGCAGCGCGGATGACTTCGCTGACCGAACCGTAGGAGCCTTCCTCGATCTTCTCGCGAATCATCCGCGCCATGGCAGGCGTCACGGTGATGGAAAGCTTCTCAGCAGCGTCCATGTCGGCGACCAGGGGGCAAGGAGGATGGTAGGCGACCGGGTAGGATAGTATCCGACTTTATGCTGCCGGCAATCGCCCGACCGATCTATTCGGCTGCCCGGGCCGCGGCGTACATGCCGAGCCAAGCCCGGCAATCGTCCAGCGCGCGCGCCGTCAAGGCCTTCTTTCTGGCGACCGTCTTGTCCTTGCCGCGCAGGCGCTTGCCGTCCGGCTTCGGCGTCTCGACCGGCGGGAACAGCCCGAAATTCACGTTCATCGGCTGGAACGAGCGCTTGCCGGGTTCGTCGTCGGAGACGATATGGCCGCCGGTGATGTGGCCGAGCAGGGCGCCGAACGCGGTTGTCGCCGGCGGCGGAGCCAGTGTCCTGCCGAGCCGCGCCGCAGCGGCGAATCGGCCCGCGAGAAGCCCGATGGCCGCGCTTTCGACATAGCCTTCGCAGCCGGTGATCTGGCCCGCGAAACGCAGGCCCGGGCGGCTCTTCAATTGCAGGCTGCCGTCGAGCAGCACCGGCGAGTTGATGTAGGTGTTGCGGTGTAGGCCGCCGAGCCGCGCGAACTCGGCATTTTCGAGGCCCGGAATGGTGCGGAAGGTGCGGACCTGCTCGGCATGTTTCAGCTTGGTCTGGAAACCGACCATGTTGTAGAGCGTGCCCAGGGCGTTGTCCTGGCGCAACTGCACCACCGCATAGGCTTTCACGGTCGGATTATGCGCGTTGGTCAGGCCCATGGGCTTCATCGGCCCGTGGCGCAGGGTCTCGATGCCGCGCTCGGCCATCACCTCGATCGGCAGGCAGCCGTCGAAATAGGGCGTGCCTTCCCATTCCTTGAATTCGGTCTTCGCGCCGCTCAGCAGCGCCTGCACGAAAGCCTCGTACTGCGCCTTGTCCATCGGGCAGTTGATGTAGTCCTTGCCGGTGCCGCCGGGACCCACCTTGTCGTAGCGCGACTGGAACCAGGCGGTATCCATGTCGATCGTGTCGAAATGCACGATCGGCGCGATCGCGTCGAAGAAGGCGAGCGAGCCGGTGTCCGTCTCCGCCGCGATGGCTTCGGCAAGGGAAGGGGCGGTCAGCGGGCCGGTCGCGATGATCGACTGGTCCCATTCCGCCTGCGGCAGGCCGGCCACTTCCTCGCGGCATATCGTGATCAGCGGATGCGCCTCCAGCCGCGCGGTAACCGCTTGCGAGAAGCCGTCGCGATCGACCGCGAGCGCGCCGCCGGCGGGCACCTGGTTGGCGTCTCCGCAGGCCATGATCAGCGAGCCGGCAAGGCGCATCTCCGCGTGCAGCAGCCCGACGGCATTGGTTTCGGCGTCGTCGGAACGGAAGGAATTGGAACAGACGAGTTCGGCCAGACCCTCGGTCTTGTGCGCGTCGGTGCCGCGCACCGGCCGCATCTCGTGCAGGATCACGGGCACGCCCGCTTCCGCTGCCTGCCAGGCCGCTTCGGAACCGGCCAGGCCGCCGCCGATGATGTGGATTGGGTCGATGCTCATGGGGTCCGGAAATAGTCCCTTGTCGATATCAATGCAATTGCCGGCTGGTGACGGGGAGAGTGTTCCTCAAAAGACAACGCCCGCCGGGGGAGGAGGTCCGGCGGGCGTCGTTTTGGGGGTCGATCTCAGGGAGGAGGAGGAGATCGACCTTATTCGCCATTGCCGGGGAGGAGGTCGGCCTGGCGAAATTCCTTTCGCCTTTCTGAGGGGGCGAAACCCTTGGGTTTGACAGTGCCCGCCGGGGGAGGAGGTCCGGCGGGCACCGTTTCTAAGGCCAACCCATGGGAGGAGGAGAGGGTCGGCCCATTCGCCATTGCCGGGGAGGAGGTCGGCTCTGGCGAAATTCCTTTCACCTTCAACAAGGGGGTGAAGCCCTTTTCGGTAACAACGCCCGCCGGGGGAGGAGGTCCGGCGGGCGCCGTTTCGGTGGTCAACTTCCGGGAGGAGGTAGAAGCTGACCCTATCTGCCGGTTCGGGGAGGAGGTCGAACCGGCAAGATCCTTATAGTCAGATAGCCCGGCGGGCGATCTGGCGGATCTCGGTGCGCTCGATGCCGAGATCCTTGAGCTGGCGGTTGGAAAGGCGACCCAGTTCATTCACAGTGTCGCGGTAAGCGCGCCAATTGCGATAGTTGCGGATCAGGTTCATTTTCTTTTCTTTCTGGACGTTCAACCCGGGCCTGAAGCCCTTGGGATTAGCTCGCCTTGCGGGCGACGTAGGGGATGTCGGCGCGGCCGATGCCGAGGTCGTTCAGCTCGCGGTTGCTCAGGCGGCTCAGCTCGGAAACGGTCTCGCGATAGCGGCGCCAGTTGCGGTAATTGCGGATCAGGTTCATGATTTTCCCTCGCTCGTCTTTATTTCGTTCGCTCTTGTACGATCGATAGATAGGCTGCCCGGCATCGATTTAAAAGTGCTCTTGGTGCATGGCAGCAATGCAAATTGTGCAATGCAACATTAACGCCCGTCCATGCCGTTGTCGCAAACCGATCCGAATCGTGAAATTGCTTCGAGGCCAGTGGTTTATGGCCGGCGTTGGACAATGCACTGCATGACGTAGGGAGAGGTTGATGGCGAGTTATGCCACGAAGGTGCGGCAGGACATCACCCGCTGGCGGCAGGCCGGCCTGGTTGATGCCGCGACAGCCGAATCGCTGCTTCGCGACGTCGAAGCGAACGAGCGGAAGGCGCTCAGCTTCGGCTCGATCCTGGCGATGATGGCCGCGCTGCTGTTCGGTGCGGCAATACTGATCTTCGTCGCGGCCAATTGGGAGATGATCCCGCGTATCGCGCGCGTCCTGCTGCTCTGCGCGGTTATCCTGGCGGGCTATGTCGGCGGCGCATGGCTGAAACTGCGCGAACATCCGGCCATCGGCGAAGCGTCGTGGATGGTCGCCGCGGCGGCGTTTGGCGGCGCGATCGCCTTCGTCGGCCAGATGTACCATCTGTCGGGCGACGAGGCCTCGGCGCTGATGACCTGGGGGCTGGGGACGACGCTGGCGGCCATCGTGCTGCGCTCCAATCCGCTGACAGTAGCGGCTGTCGGCATTGCCGACGCATGGATGGTCATGAGGATCACCTGGGGCTTCCGTGCATTCGGCGGCTTCGAATTCCCGCATCTGTTCGTGGTGATGGCGGCGATCCTGTACGCCCTCTCGTTCTGGACACGCAGCCAGCCGGCGCGCCACCTGATCGCGCTGTCGCTCATCCTCTATTTCGTCCTGTTCGCCATGGACCATGACATAATGGTGGTGGCGATCGGTCTGGCCGTCGTTTCGGCAGCCGCATTCGCGGCGGCCGCTGCCGCGCCGGAAGAAGTCGACCGCTTCGTCGGGCTTGGCGGCTACCTGCCGCTGCACGGGCTGATCGGCTTCCTGACGGCGATGGCCATGGTCCAGTTCGAACTGGTGGACGGCAGCGGCTTCGGCCTAGCCTCGGCGATCACGCTTGCCGGCATCGCGGCCGCCATCCTGCTCGGCGGTCGCCAGAGCCGGGGCCTGCGGTGGCTGGCCTATATCGGCTTCGCCTTCGAGCTGTTCATTATATATGGGGTCATGATGGAGAGCATGCTGGGCACCGCCGGCTTCTTCCTGGCCGCCGCGATCATTCTCGGGCTTCTGGCGTTCGTCATCATACGCATCGAAAAACGCATGGCCGGCGGGGCCGTGCAGGGGGCAGCGCAATGACCGGACGCAAGCTCATTCTGGCCGCGTTGATCCTCGCGCTCGCCCAGATCGGTTTCCTCGGCTGGATCATCGCCGGCCGCGCCGCCATCCTGCGTGACGGCAGGGAAGTCCTGCTCAAGGTCGAGCCGGTCGATCCCCGCGACCTGCTGCGAGGAGACTACGTCAATCTGGGCTATGAGATCTCCAGCATCCCCGTGAAACTGATCGCCAACATTCCCCCCGACATGAAGACCAGCGGCGACACCCGCCTGACCGTCCGCCTGAAAAAGGATCCGGACGGCTACTGGCGCGCGGCTTCCGCCTGGCTCGGCGCGCCGACGTCGCCGCCGTCGAATGACGAGGTCGACATCGCCGGCCATATCTATGCCGGCTGGAACTTCGCCGATGCGGCAACGGTGTCGGCCGACTACGGCATCGAGCGCTTCTATCTGCCGGAAGGCGAGGGCAAGGACATCGAGAAGGACATGCGGGTGCGGCCGTTCGGCATACGCGCCGCCGTCGCGAAGGATGGAACGGCGCAGATCAAGGCGCTGGTCGACGGCGATAAGACCCTGTTCGAGGAGCCTCTCTACTGACCGGCAGATGCCGGCTTGGGGAATATGCGGCCTTGCACTCGTCGGGCGGTTGAAATCCGGGGATCGTCGGTTTTCCGGGTCCGGTTTTCGCCGCATTTCATGCTACAAGGCGCCGAAGGACGGCAGGGCGTGCGTCGCCGCGCGCTGCCTGTATGGAGAGAGGGACCCATCCTATGAAGAAAATCGTGATCGTCGCCGTGGCGATGTCCGTGCTGGTCGGCGCTTGCACGACCGACCCCTATACGGGCGAGCAGAAGATCTCCAACACCGCCGGCGGTGCCGCGCTGGGTGCGCTGGGCGGCGCGGCACTCGGCACGCTGGCCGGCGGCAATGACCGCCGCAACGCGCTGATCGGCGCAGGCATCGGCGCGCTGGCAGGCGGCGCCGTGGGTTCGGTCATGGACCAGAACGAAAACGCGCTGCGCGCCCAGCTTCAGGGCACCGGTGTTAGCGTGACCCGCACCGGCGACCAGATCATCCTCAACATGCCGTCGGACATCACCTTCGCCGTGGACCAGGATTCGGTGAAGCCGGAATTCTACCAAGTGCTGAATTCCGTGGCGCTGGTGCTGAAGAAATACAGGCAGACCACCGTGGACGTGTTCGGCCACACCGATTCCACCGGCGGCGACCAGCACAATTTCGACCTGTCGCAGCGCCGCGCGCTGGCCGTGGCCAATTACCTGACCGCCCAAGGCGTCGATTCGCGCCGCTTCGCCGTGACCGGCTTCGGCAAGACGCGTCCGATCGCATCCAATGCCACGGAGGCGGGCCGCGCGCAGAACCGTCGCGTGGAAATCCAGCTTACGCCTCTGACCTGAGGCGGGCGTTCACCCCAAAAAAAATGCGGCCCCGAAAGGGGCCGTTTTCAATTCCAGGCAAATTCCGGTCGCTCGCCGTTCGGCGGGAGATTGCAAGCCGGGCGCTACACCTTGACGGCGATGTTCATGAAGGCCGGCACGTCGTCGCCGAAACCCACGACCGTGTCGTCGTTGTCTTCCCGATGCTTGCGGCGGTCGCCGCGGGTAGGGCGATGGTCGTCCCGCTCGGGACGGCCCTTGCGCTCGGCATTTTCGCTGCGGATGGCTTCCTTGCGCGCATGCCGTTCCTCGGCCTGCTGCACGGGGGCGGCTTCCGCCGCCTCGTCGGCCTCTGCCGGTTTGCGCTCGGCATGTGCGGAACGATGGCCGCGCTTGCGCTCGCCTTCATCCTTGCGCCCGCCGCGGCGCGGCGCGCCACGGCCACGACGCGGGGCGTCGTCCTCGCTTTCGACGACCTGGCTGAGGTCGCCGTCATGCCATTCGATCGTCTGACCCGTCAGTTTCTCGATGGCGTCGACATATTTGCCGTCCGCCTTGGTGACGATGGTGAACGCCTTGCCCGACCGTCCGGCCCGGCCGGTGCGGCCGATGCGGTGGACATAGTCCTCGGCATGGATCGGCACGTCGTAGTTGAAGACATGGCTGACATCGGGAATGTCGAGCCCGCGCGCGGCGACGTCGGACGCCACCAGCAGCTTCAGCTTGCCGTCGCGGAAATTGGCCAGCATGGTCATGCGCGCACGCTGGTCCATGTCGCCGTGCAGCGCGCCCGCGTTCAATTCGTGGCGGACCAGCGACCGGAACAGCTCGGAAACCTCCACCTTCCGGTTGCAGAAGATGATCGCGTTCTTCAGCTCGTCGTTTTCCTCGGCGATCAGCTTGCGCAGCGCCGCGCGTTTGTCCCACGGCTTGGAGCCGGACTTGACCAGCCGTTGCGTCACCGTGGATGCGGTGGTGGCGGCCTTTGCCACTTCCACGCGCACCGGCGCATGCAAAAACTGCTCGGTGAGCTTGGTGATCTCCGGCGGCATCGTCGCCGAGAAGAACAGCGTCTGCCGGGTGAAGGGGATCAGCTTGCAGATGCGCTCGATGTCGGGGATGAAGCCCATGTCGAGCATGCGGTCGGCCTCGTCGATGACGAGGATCTCCACGCCGGTGAGCAGGAGCTTGCCGCGCTCGAAATGGTCGAGCAGGCGCCCGGGCGTGGCGATCAGCACGTCGGCGCCGCGCTCCAGCTTGCGGTCCTGCTCGTCGAAGGAAACGCCGCCGATCAGAAGCGCGATGTTGAGCTTGTGGTTCTTGCCGTATTTGACGAAGTTTTCCTCAACCTGCGCGGCCAGTTCGCGCGTCGGCTCGAGGATCAGCGTGCGCGGCATGCGGGCGCGGGCGCGGCCCTTTTCCAGGCGCGTCAGCATCGGCAGCACGAAGGAAGCGGTCTTGCCGGTGCCGGTCTGGGCGATGCCCAGCACATCCTTGCCGATGAGGGCGTGAGGGATTGCCTCTGCCTGGATCGGCGTCGGGCGGGTGTAGCCGGCGTCGGTCACTGCGGAAAGAACCTTCGGCGAAAGGCCGAGATCGGTGAAGCTCGAAGCTTCCTGAGCGGTCTGTGCGTCTGCGGACAAGTGTCTTGGCTGTCTTCGGCTGTTTCGGGAGCGTGGCGGCTACCGTCGCGGCAAGCGCCCCGCGCTTGCGATATTTTGCACCGCGATAGGCGCAAGCCCTCGATTTGTCAACAGAAACGGCCCGGATTGGCCGAGCTGCGACGGTGTAACCTTAATTATGATGCTTAATCGCCCGAAGCACGGGCATCAATACCTGAATTGCTCGGTCAATATCCGCTCGTTCCAGGAATGGTCCGGGTCGAACAGAAGCGTGGCCGTTGCCGTCGGCGATTCGCGCACCGTCACCGTGTTGACCGCCTTCACCTCGGTATGATCGGCGGCGACGTTCACCGGCCGCTTGTCGGCCTCGAGTATGTCGAAGCGCACGGTGGACCTGTTCGGCAGCAGCGCGCCGCGCCAGGCCCGTGGGCGGAACGGGCTGACCGGCGTGAGCGCGAGCAGGGGCGCGTCCAGAGGCAGGATCGGTCCGTGGGCGGAGAGATTGTAGGCGGTGGAGCCGGCCGGGGTCGCCACCATCACCCCGTCGCAGCTCAGTTCCTCCATCCTGACCTGGCCGTCCACGGTGATGCGGATCTTCGCGGTCTGGTAGGATTGGCGCCACAGCGCCACCTCGTTGATGGCCAGGGCGGACACGGCATTGCCGTCCGGACCCGCGGCTTCCATCTCGAGCGGGCGGATGGTTTCCGCCTGCGCCGCGGCGATGCGCTCCGGCAGCCCGCCGACGCGGTATTCGTTCATCAGGAAGCCGATGGTGCCGCGGTTCATGCCGAACACCTTCTTGCCGGTGCCCATGGTCTCGCGCAGCGTCTGCAGGAGAAAACCATCGCCGCCTAGCGCGATCACGATCTCGGCGTCCTCGATCTGCTGCTGTCCATAGCGTGCGGAGAGGCTCTCGCGTGCCGCGCGCGCATCCGGCGTGTCGGACGAGACGAAGGCGAAACGGCTGGCTCTGCTCATGACTCCCCTCGCGGGGCCATCTGCCGCGCCCCGGAAAACGGCACCCGCTTCGGCACCGTCGACGACGTCGGGTTAGCATGGCTCGTCGCGCTCTGCAAAGGCGCCCGCCGCCGCCGGGACTTCACCTTCTCGCCACTTTCGTTAATTGCCGGCTTAAGCCCTCGTAAAGCCACAAGCCTGATGTTATGACCCCGAAACGGGGCGGCGGGGGCCGACCGACTGGGGATGGCCGATTGCTTTTGGCGCGCCTGCTTATCGTCTGCCTGATACTTGGAAGTTTCGCGCTTGGCTTTGCCGAACTCGTACGCCAGTCCGAAGCTTTGAGCACGCGACCCCAGGCCGCAACGTCCACCTGCGGCGATGCCGTCGGCACGCCATGTCCCTCGCCGCAGACGCCCTAGCACCGATCGACACTCATGGATCGGCGGGCGATCTAACGGTAGTTTTCGCAGCAAACGGTGGCCTGGTCCGACAAGGAGGCCGAAGCGCTTTCGAAAGCACGGGGCACGCGCGACGCCTCGACCACCGCCTCTAGAATCGCCAGCGACAGCGCGCCGTGGCAGGACACCACATGGCCGCCGGACCCGACGTAACCGGGCGAAACCTCCAGTGTGCAGTACCATTCGCCGTCTTCGCGGTCGATGCGGCTGACGGTCCACTGCGGAAGTTCCAGCGCCAGCACGGCGAATGCCGCCTCCACCAGCGCTCCTGCTTCGGCGAGAAGCCGGATATTTTCGCGTTCCCGCGGGCCGGTCCCGCCGGGCGGCTGGAAGAGTGCCAGCGCACGCATAAATGCCCGCGCGGCCTCCTTGTCCCCATGGCCGATCCGCTTCCCGATGGCTCTGAACGGCAGGATGTTGTTCATCTCATGCTCCCGGCATCTTCCGGAATGAAAATGGCGGGCAGGGCATAAAGAAGCGAGACGGGGTGAATTACCACTTTATAAGCGCGCCATATAGGAATGTCCGTCCTGCATAGTCGCCGCCGCCGGATGCTGGCCGGGGCCGGCGACCACGCCCTGTTCCCTTAATG
The DNA here is from genome assembly GCF_032460275.1 of Mesorhizobium sp. SP-1A. Lineage (NCBI taxonomy): Bacteria > Pseudomonadati > Pseudomonadota > Alphaproteobacteria > Hyphomicrobiales > Phyllobacteriaceae > Mesorhizobium > Mesorhizobium sp. SP-1A. The sequence continues at coordinate 1,294,147 of NZ_JAVXZD010000001.1, forward strand.
CAACAATACTTGAATGCAGTTCAGCCGGTGCGGGGGAACCGTTCCGGGAGCGCGCCCATTTGGCTTGTGAAGGGAATACAGGAGTAGATCCGATGCTTCGTAAACTCGCTATGGCGGCCTTGATGGCTGCCGGAACCCTCGGCACGGGCATGGCGGTTTCAGGCCCGGCTAATGCGGGGCCGATTGCTGCCCCGCCCATTGCCGCTCCCCAAGGACAGGGGTTGCCGACGATCGACGTAAGGGATGGTTGCGGCCGCGGCTGGCGCCTGAACCGCTGGGGCAGGTGCGTGCCCATGCGCTGGCGGCCGGTGGCCCGCTACGGCTGGTATGGGCCCCGCTATGAGTATGGCTGGCACCGTCCTTACTATCGCCACGAGTGGCGCCGCGAACATTGGCGGCACTATCGTGAGTGGGACTGACCGGCGGCCCGAAAAAGGACCGTTCGCAGAGGAAGATGTCATAGAGCCCGCCGCGGTGGCGGGCTCATATGTTGGAGCGGCGAGATCGCCTGTCTTCGTTAGCCGGAAACGGGATGATCTCGCATTCCTGCCGCCGATATTCGGCGGTCAGGATGGCGTCTACAAGCAGGTCGAGGGCGTCCCTGCTCTTGCGGCTGGTCTCGTCGTCGCCAGACAGCGCGTTGTACGCGCGTTCCAGATGGCGCCGCGCCATGGCAAAGTCGCTCTTCATCGAAGTCTCCACCTTGCCCCACCGGCTCCGACACTGAACGCTCCAGGTTGCCCGAGATGAAATATCCACAGCGGCCTTTTATTCAAAAGCCGTGTTTTCATGACGGGTGGGCATGGGATCCGGAAACTTCGGCCTTCGCATTCTTGCCGGGTGGGGGCGTCGGGAATCCGTTGGGGTGTTGGTGCCGGTTGAGGGGATTGAACCCCCGACCTTCGGTTTACAAAACCGCTGCTCTACCGCTGAGCTAAACCGGCCCGCTGGCACCGGAAATCCGGTGGGACCGCGCACTCCATGGAGCCGCGCGATCCGAAGCGCCCCGGTTAGCACATCTGCCGCGCCAGTAAAGACAATTGTCCCGCACATGTCGGGGAACTGCGGCCCAGGCGCCCTCTTGATGCTGAAAAGCGCGCTTCCGGTTCCCATATTCATGCTGGACGCGCTGCAGGAGGGGCATCGCCATGATCCGGGTTGTCGCGGTCGTTCTTTTCGCCGTCGTGCTGTGGGCCTTGCTGGTCAGGCTCGCCCGCTGGCTCCGCCATGCCGATATCGATTGGACCGGCGTCACGTTCGCCGTGGGCTTCGTCGTGCTGGCTTTCTGGCTGCGGCACGTCACCGGCATGGGATGAACGCGCAGCGGTGCTCAGGGCTGGGCAAGCCCGCCGATCATGCGCGTCACCTCGTTCGCCGCATCCCGCACCAGCGGCCCGATCTGCGCGACCCGGTCCGGCGTGACCCGCACGGTTGGTCCGGAAACCGAAACGCCGCCCACCGGTTCGCCGAATTCGTTGAAGATGGCGGCCGCGACGCAGCGCATGCCCGGATAACGTTCCTCGTCGTCCACGGCCCAGCCGCGCGCCTTGATCGCTTCGAGGTCGCGGGCGAGGGCGGAGAGGCTGGAAAGCGTCTTTTCGGTGAACGGCTCCAATCCGGCGCGACGGGCGATGGCCGCGACACGCTCGTCATCCAGATAGGCCAGCACCGCCTTGCCGATGCCCGAGGCGTGGAAGGCGCTGCGTGTGCCCGGCCGGAAGAAGGCGCGGATCGCCTGATGCGTCTCCACCTGGCTGACGAACACCACGCAATCGTCTTCCGCCACGCCGAGATTGGCGGTCTCGCCGGTTCTTTCCATCAGTTCCTGCATGACGATGCGCGCCCGGTCGACCAGCTTGCGGCTGCGCAGGAACGCCGCCCCCATGCGATAGGTGCCGACCCCGATCGACCATAGCTGCTCGACCTTGTCGAACTCGACCATGGCGTGGCTTTCGAGCGTCGTCAGCATCCGATAGGCGGTCGGCGCCGCGATGCCCGAAGCGCTCGCCACCTCGCTCAGCGACAACCCGTTGCTCTCCGCGATGATGGCGAGGATGCGCAACGCCCGATCGAGCGATTGCACGGATGCCGCTTCGGCCGGCCCGTTGAAGGCGCGGGGACGGCCGCGCTGTCGTTTTTCCATGGACTTACGCTCTCCTCGCTGGTCCCGGCCTGTCTTGCCGGTCGGGCGCAGAATAAAAAATTTTTTCACCTGTTGGCAATGCGCAGAGATGAAAAACGAAAACGCATTTATAATCAATGCATAAATGGCAAATCATAGAAATGAAAAATTATTTTGAGAAAATTGAAAAATAGTCCCGGTACTGGCAATCTTCCGCCATCTGAAAGGCTTCCATGTGCGGAGGAATGAAATGGCCAGGATGCGCGCAGTTGATGCAGCGGTTCTCGTTCTTGAAAAGGAAGGCATCTCGACCGCGTTCGGCGTGCCGGGCGCTGCGATCAATCCGTTCTATTCGGCGCTGAAGGCGCGCGGCAGCGTGCGCCATGTGCTGGCCCGCCATGTCGAGGCGGCATCTCACATGGCCGAGGGGTACACCCGCGCCAAGGCGGGCAATATCGGCCTGTGCATCGGCACGTCGGGCCCGGCCGGCACCGACATGATCACCGGGCTTTACTCGGCTTCGGCCGACTCCATTCCGATCCTTTGCATCACCGGGCAGGCGCCGCGGGCAAGGCTGAACAAGGAAGACTTCCAGGCGGTCGATATAGCGGCGATCGCGTCGCCGGTCGCGAAGTGGGCGGTCACCGTCATGGAGCCCTATCTGGTTCCGATGGCCTTGCAGAAGGCGTTCCACCTCATGCGCTCGTCGCGTCCCGGCCCGGTGCTGATCGACCTGCCGATCGACGTCCAGCTTGCCGAGATCGAGTTCGACATCGACGCCTACGAGCCGCTGCCCGTCTTCAAGCCGGCCATGACGCGCGCCCAGGCCGAGAAGGCCCTGGCCATGCTGAACACGGCCGAGAAGCCCTTGATCGTCGCCGGCGGCGGCATCATCAATGCGGATGCCTCCGACCTGCTGATCGAGTTCGCCGAGATCACCGGCATCCCGGTCGTCCCGACCCTGATGGGCTGGGGCTCGATCCCCGACGATCACCGGCTGATGGCCGGCATGTGCGGTCTGCAGACCTCGCACCGCTACGGCAACGCCAGCATGCTGGCGTCCGATTTCGTGTTCGGCATCGGCAACCGCTGGGCCAACCGCCACACCGGTTCGGTCGATGTCTACACCAAGGGCAAGAAGTTCATCCATGTCGACATCGAGCCGACGCAGATCGGTCGCGTCTTCGCTCCGGATCTCGGCTTCGTTTCCGACGCCGGCGCGGCGCTGAAGACGCTGCTGGACGTCGCCACCGAGTGGAAGACCGCAGGCAAGCTGCGCGACTGGTCGGGCTGGGCCAAGGAATGCCTGGACCGCAAGAAGACCATGAAGCGCAAGACGCATTTCGACCAGGTGCCGCTGAAGCCGCAGCGCGTCTACGAGGAGATGAACAAGGCTTTCGGCCGCGACACGACCTATGTCTCGACCATCGGGCTCAGCCAGATCGCCGGCGCGCAGTTCCTGCACGTCTACAAGCCGCGCAACTGGATCAATTGCGGCCAGGCCGGCCCGCTCGGCTGGACGCTGCCGGCGGCGCTGGGCGTCCGCGCGGCCAGGCCGGACGCCAACATCGTGGCGCTGTCGGGCGACTACGACTTCCAGTTCCTCATCGAGGAACTCGCGGTCGGCGCGCAGCACAAGCTGCCCTACATCCATGTCGTCGTGAACAACGCCTATCTCGGCCTGATCCGTCAGGCGCAGCGCGGCTTCTCGATGGACTACGAGGTCAGCCTGGCCTTCGAGAACCAGAACCGCAAGGACGACCCGAAGGCCGGCTACGGCGTCGATCACGTCGCCGTCGCGGAAGCCATGGGCTGCAAGGCCGTTCGCGTCACCAAGCCCGAGGACTTCGCCGGCGCCTTCAAGGAAGCCGAGCGGCTGATGAAGGAGCACCAGGTTCCGGTCGTTCTGGAATTCATCCTGGAGCGCGTCACCAACATTTCCATGGGCGCGGAGATCGACAACATCGTCGAATTCGAGGAGCTTGCCGAGCGCAACGAGGATGCGCCGACCGCCATCCTTCTGCTCGACTGAGCGCCATCAACCGGAATCAATTTCTCAAGGGATACGGCTATGCCACGGTTTTCAGCCAATCTTTCAATGCTCTTCGGCGAGCATGATTTCCTCGACCGTTTCGACGCGGCCGCGCGCGCCGGCTTCAAGGGCGTGGAATATCTCGGCCCCTATGATCATCCGGCCGAGACTGTCGCCGCCCGCCTGAAGAAGAACGGGCTGGAGCAGGTGCTGTTCAACCTGCCGTTCGGCGACTGGGGCAAGGGCGAGCGCGGCATCGCCGTGCTGCCGGAGCGCGTGGAGGAATTCCGCCGCGGCGTCGATACGGCGATCGCATATGCCAAGGCGCTGGGCTGCGGGCAGGTGAACTGCCTGGCGGGAATCGCACCCCAGGGCGCGGACAGGCAGAAACTCGAGGACACCTTCGTCGAGAACCTGAAGTTCGCGGCAGCGAAGCTGGAGCAGGCGGGGATCAGGCTGTTGATCGAGCCGATCAACACGCGCGACATTCCCGGCTTCTTCCTGACCAACACCAGGCAGGCGCTCGGCATCATCGAGCGCGTGGGTTCGAAGAACCTGTATCTCCAATACGACATCTATCACATGCAGATCATGGAGGGAGATCTCGCCCGCACCATCGAGGCCAATCTCGGCCGCATCGCGCATATCCAGCTTGCGGACAATCCCGGCCGTCACGAGCCGGGGACGGGCGAGATCAACTATCCCTTCCTCTACGATTTCATCGATCGCATCGGCTACGCCGGCTGGATCGGCGCCGAATACAAGCCCGCCAACGGCACCGAGGCCGGTCTCGGCTGGTTCAAGGATTTTGGCAAGAACGCCAGCGCGGCCGCCTGAGCCGCGTTGACAAGCAGGAGAAGAAGAAAATGGAAAAGATCGGCTTTATCGGCCTCGGCATCATGGGCGCGCCCATGGCCGGACATCTGCTCGACGCGGGCTACGAGGTCGTCACCACCGACCATTTCATCGCCGCGCCGGCCGAACTGAAGGCCAAGAGCCTGAAGGTGGTGAAGGGCAACGATGCGGTGGCCAAGGCAGCGGACATCGTCATCCTGATGGTTCCGGACACGCCGCAGGTGCAGGAAGTGCTGTTCGCCGAAAACGGCGTCGCATCCGGCCTTTCCAAGGGCAAGCTCGTCATCGACATGAGCTCGATCTCGCCGATCTTCACCAAGGAGTTCGCGACCAGGATCAAGGCGCTGGGCGCCGACTATCTCGACGCGCCGGTTTCGGGCGGCGAGGTGGGCGCCAAGGCGGCGTCGCTGGCCATCATGGTCGGCGGCGAGGAGGCTTCCTTCGAGCGCGCCAAGCCGATCTTCGAGAAGCTCGGCAAGAACATCACGCTTGTCGGCCCCAACGGTTCGGGCCAGACCACCAAGGTCGCCAACCAGATCATCGTCGCGCTGACCATCGAGGCCGTTGCCGAAGCACTGGTCTTCGCCTCCAAGGCCGGCGCCGATCCGGCCAAGGTGCGGCAGGCGCTGATGGGCGGCCTCGCCAATTCCCGCATCCTCGAAGTCCACGGCGACCGCATGGTCAAGCGTACCTTCGAGCCGGGCTTCCGCATCGAACTGCACCAGAAGGACCTGAACCTGGCGCTGGAAGGCGCGCGTTCGCTCGGCATCGCGCTGCCCAACACCTCGACCACGCAGCAGCTCTTCAATTCCTGCGCGGCCCATGGCGGCGCCAAAGAGGACCATTCCGCGCTGGTGCGCGCCCTGGAGCGTATGGCCGGCCACGAAGTGGCCTGAGCAGACAAAGCCACGAAGTGGCCTGAGCACACAAGCCACGAAGTGGCCTGAGCATAGGCAGAGCCACGAATAAGGCCGCCGCGCCCCGCCGATGCGCGGGCGGCGGCCGACAAGATACGGGTAGCGTGTCGATGAGGGTCAGCCGGTTCCGTTCCCAACGGCGGCCTTTCGCGATGCGCTACCCGTTCAGGAATTTGCGCGCGGCATAGAGCGCCACGGCGGCCGCGTTCGACACATTGAGCGAACGGATGGCGCCCGGCATGTCCAGCCGGGCAAGTGCCGTCACCGTCTCGCGCGTCTTTTGGCGCAGGCCCTTGCCCTCGGCTCCCAACACGAGGGCGATTTTTTTCCCCGAAAAGGTCTTTTCCAGTTCGGCCGGTCCATCCGAATCGAGCCCGATGCTCGCATAGCCGGCGTCGTGCAACTGGCCGAGCGCGTCCGCCAGGTTCTTCACCTCGATATGGTCGATGTGCTCGATGGCGCCGGAAGCGGATTTGGCCAGAACGCCGGATTCGGCCGGGCTGTGCCGCGAGGTCGTGATCAGCGCGCCGGCCCCGAAGGCCACAGCGGAGCGCAATATGGCGCCGACATTGTGCGGGTCCGTCACCTGGTCCAGCACCAGCACCAATGGCGCGTCGCCGAGCGCGTCGAGCCGCTTGGGAGCCAGGGGCTCGGCCTCGACCAGCACGCCCTGGTGCACGGCGTCCGATCCGGTCAGCTTGTCTATGTCGCGCGGCTCGACCAGTTCGGCCGGGAAGGGCAGGGCGGAGAGCTCAGGCAGGCCGAGCCGCTCGGCCGCGTTGCGCGTCACCATCATGCGCCTGATTCGGCGGCGTGGGTTGTCGAGCGCCGCGCGCACCGTATGCAGACCGTAGAGCCGGACCAGTCCGTCTGGCGCGCTCTCTCCCGGCGGAAGCTTGGGCCGCTGCCGGAACACGGGTTTGCCGCCGCTCTGCTCGTCGCGATGGGCGCGGCGCAGGCGCGCATAGTGGCTGTCCTTGGCGCTGCCGGCGGCAGGCGCGCCGCCGGATGGGCCGGGCTTCTTTCGATTGCTCATGCAGCCTCTATAGCGGCGGCGGCCCGCTTTGGATACGGCGCCCGCCGCGGCCTTGCGAATAAGTCGGCGAAATCATTCCTCGCGCGGTTGACACTCCAGTGCCTTGCCGCCATAAGGCGCACGCGGATTTCGGGGCGGGCCTTGCTGCGCTTCCGACATCTGCGGAAATGCCTCGTTGCATGGCTCCGGCGGCAGTACGGAGGGGTGCCCGAGTGGTTAAAGGGGACGGACTGTAAATCCGTTGGCTTTGCCTACGTTGGTTCGAATCCAACCCCCTCCACCACTGCCGCACCGGAGCTTGTGCAAGCGCGTGGAAGGCACGGCCTGAACGGCTTGCACGGAAAGACCTGCGGCGCGGGTGTAGCTCAATGGTAGAGCAGCAGCCTTCCAAGCTGAATACGAGGGTTCGATTCCCTTCACCCGCTCCATTATCCGCCCTTTAATCGCTGTCAAATCCTTGCAGGGCAGGGTGTTGCGCGCATGCTCTATTGGAGACTGGTTTGCCCTGCCGCAGAATTGTGATACATTCGTGACACAAACAGCGCTACCATAGAGGTGGCGGGATGCGGCATTACCGGAAAGTCGACCCTGATCGCTACCTGCTGACGCGGCGGGGAATTTACTATTGCTGGCGGCGCATCCCCGCAGTGGTCGCTTCTTTGGATTCGCGTTCGCCGCTTGTCCGAATATCGCTTAAGACCGATGACCTGGCCGAGGCTCGAGCCAAGCGGGACAGGCTGGAGGCTGCTGACAACGACTATTGGCAGTCCCTGATTCTCGAGGAGGACGAAGCCAAGGCTCGCCTGCAGTACGATGCGGCAGTCCGGCGTGCGGAAGCTTTGGGGTTCGCCTACCGGACGAGTTCGGAGCTGGCATCGGGATCGCTCGCCGATCTCGTCAGGCACGTGCTTGCGATTCCGCCGGCCGGGGCGTCGCCCGAAGTGGAAGCCGCCGTTCTTGGATGTGAAGACCGGCCGAGGGATAGCTGGTGGGAGGCATACGAAATATACAAGAACGAAATCAAAAAAGAGGAGCTTGCAAAAAAGAGCCCCGGACAGTTGAAGCGTTGGGACAACACTCGGAAGGCCGCGATATCAAATTTCCTTAAGCTGGTGCGTGAAAAGCCGATCGCGGACACAACGCGCAAGGACGGAATGGCCCTGCACAAACACTGGTTCGGCAGGGTGGTCCCGGATGACAGGACAAAGAAGCGCTATTCCCGAGGCGATGCAGGACGAATGTACGGACCATTCAAGCCGTCGCCGTGCATACCACAGGGCGCTCCGTACCTGCCGGGACGCGCTGGATGGCTTGCACAGCGGAAGCAGTTGCCACCGCGCATTCGTCAAAGCGGCGGGTATCGCCAGGATAACGGCCCCAGGCGGATAACGGCTTACCCTTCGGCACGATCGGGGCCGGTAGCAGACCGTCTGGTCCCCGGATGGACCCAGCCCATAGCTGCCCTTCGGTGAACGGGGGTCGTCAGCCCTCTGTCGGCTTCTAAGCAAACTCGTCAGAAAGCGGCCGAACGATCGCTTGCGACAAGGTTTCCGCCGCGCGCGAGGGGCGTTCGCGCGGATAGGCGATGTAGAAGGGATCCTCGAAGGACATGCGCCCGGGCACGAGCATGCGCAGCTTGCCGTTGCGCACGGATTCCTCCGCGTAATGATCCGGCAGGAACCCGATATAGACACCCGACAGGAGCAGGAGCAGCGTGCCTTCCATGTGCGGCGTGGCGGCGGCCCAGCCGAAATTCACGCCGCAGATCTGCCTGTCGGGCATATAGGTGCGGCCGGCGAAGGGCTGGGCTTCCAGGAGGGTGTCGGTTATCGATTCGTCCGGTATCCCGAACAGGGGACTGCCCTTGGCGCAGTAGAGCTTCTGCGTTTCGGAGAAGATCGCCTGCGCACGAAAATGCGCCGGCAGCCCGCTCATCGATGGCATCAGCACGATCTGGTAGGAGCCGTCGAGCAGCCCCTGATAGAGCACCTGCGGCGCGGCGACGTCGATTTCGAGGCGCACACGGGGCGCTTGCCGATGGAACGCGCCGATCGCGCCCTGGAGATTGAGGGCGCGATTGGTGACCATGGCGTCGACCGTTCCGAACCGCAGGCTTCCGGACAATTCGCCCTGCGCCTCGCCGAGCCGGCTCTGGAACTGCTCGATCGCCCCGAACAGGTCGAGCGTCGCGGCATGCACCTGCCGGCCTTCGTCGGTCAGTTGAAAGCCGCTGCGCCCTCGTTCGCACAGCCGCAGCGCGAGCCGCTCCTCGAGATGCCGCATGTGCGTGGAGATCGTCTGCTGCGTCATGCCGAGGGAAGCCTGGGCGGCCGAAAACCCGTTGTGATGGACGATGGCCGCGAAGACGCGCAGCAGCCGCAATTCGACGTCGCCGAGCGACAGGCTGAGCACACGTTGGCGAGACTGGCTTTGCATACATCGAATGAAACACAACTAAACATCCAATGATAGGAGTTTGTCGAAGTTTTCTTTGATGGCTTACTTCGCCGCCATAACGCGGGAGGAGCCGCCAGCATGTCCAGCAATTCCTATGATTCCGGCCGGCTGAACCTGCCGTTCGTCGGCATCTGCACGTTCGGCAAATATCCCTACCAGCCCGATTGGGACGCCATCGACGCCGACGTCGCCATCCTCGGCGCGCCCTTCGACTGCGGCACGCAGTGGCGCGCCGGAACCCGGTTCGGGCCGCGGGCCATCCGCGAGGCCTCGACGCTGTTCTCGTTCGGTCACGGCGGCGCCTACGACCACGAGGACGACGTCACCTACCTGCCGAACGGCGAGGTCTCCATCGTCGATATCGGCGACGCCGACATCGTGCACACCGACACGACGAAGAGCCACGCCAACATCGAGTTCGCCGTGCGCAAGGTGCTCGCGGCAGGGGCCTTGCCGGTGGTGCTGGGCGGCGACCACTCCGTCAACATCCCCTGCGTCAACGCCTTTGCCGAGGATTGCGAGAAGAACGGCCCGATCCACATCGTCCAGATCGACGCGCATCTCGACTTCGTCGACGAGCGCCACGGCGTGCGCTACGGCCACGGCAACCCGATGCGCCGTGCGGCGGAAAAGTCCTATGTCAGCGGCCTGTCGCAGTTCGGCATCCGCAACGTGTCGTCCACCGCGCGCGAGGGCTATGAGGATGCGCGCAGGATGGGCTCCGACATATTGTCGGTGCGCCAGATCCGCGCGCTCGGCACAAAGGCGGCGGCCGAGCGGGTTCCGGCCGGCGCCCGCTACTACGTCACCATCGACATCGACGGTTTCGATCCCTCGATTGCGCCCGGCACCGGCACGCCATCGCATGGCGGCTTCATCTATTACGAGGTGCTGGAAATCCTGGCGGCGCTTGCCAGGCGTGGCACCGTCGTCGGCGTCGATCTCGTCGAAGTCGCGCCCGACTACGACCATTCCGGCTCCACCTCCATCCTCGCGGCCCAGATCCTGATGAACTTCATCGGCCGCGTCTTTCACGCCAGGAAGGGCTGAGAAATGGGCAGGCTCAGCTACGACTTTTCCGGCGAAAGCGTCCTGGTCACCGGAGCGAGCAGGGGCATCGGCCGCGCCGTGGCGGAGGCCTTCGCGCTGGCCGGTGCCGATCTCACCGTCCTGTCTTCCGGCGCCGGCATTCACGAGGCCGCGCGTGAGATTTCGGCCGGGAGCGGCCGGCCGGTGCGGGCGATCGAGTGCGACATCACCGACGCAGCGGGGGTGAAGGCGGCGCTGGCCGGTTTCGGCCGCATCGACGTTCTCGTCAACAACGCCGGGCTGGAGCGCATCACGCCGCTGCTCGACGACGATCCGTCGGTGGAGGACACCTTCCGCCGCATCACCGACATCAACACCAACGGCACCTTCTACGTCACCCGCAACGCCGTGCCGCACATGACGGCGGGCGGGCGCATCATCGTCACGGCCTCGATCTGGAGCCGCGTCGCGGTGCCGGAATTCTCCGCCTACATCACCTCCAAGCACGCCAATCTCGGCTTCACCCGCGTCATGGCCAAGGAACTCGGGCCGAAGGGCATCCGCGTCAACGCGGTCCGTCCCGGATGGGTGCGCACCGAGGCGGCGCTGCTTTCGCTGAAGAACATGTCCATCCGCACCGGCCGCAGCGAGGACGACCTGCTGGCCGAGATCGTCGGCGCGCAGGTCCTGCCCGGCCTGCTGGAGCCGGAAGACCTGGCCGCGCCCTACCTGTTCCTGGCCTCGGACGGCGCCAGGGACATGACCGGCCAGGGCATCATGCTCGACCGCGGCGAGGTGATGGCATGAGCCGGCGCGTCCTCGTCACCGGCGCCTATCGCGGCATCGGCGCGGCCTGCGCCCTCGCCTTCGCCGGAACCGGCGCGCGGGTCGCGCTCGCCGATATCCGCAAGCCCGACGAAACCGCCGCGGCGGCGGCCCGGGCCGGGGCGGCGCAAACGCTGCCGCTCGCCTGCGATGTCTCCGACGAAAGCGCGGTCCACGCCCTCGGCGCGGCGGTGAAGGAAAAGTTCGGCGGGCTCGACGTGCTGGTGCACTGCGCCGGCGTCATCCACGAAGCGCCGCTTCTCGAAACGCCGGCGGCCGATTTCGACCGGGTGATCGCCATCAACCTGCGCGGCTCCTTCCTCGTCGGCAAGATGGCCGTCGGCATGATGGGCGGCACGGCGGAAGCGCCTGCCCGCGCCATCATGATCGCTTCCGACATGGCCTATTACGGCCGCGAGACCTTCTCGCCCTATGTCGCGTCCAAGCACGGCGTGCTCGGCCTGGTGCGCTCCTGGGCGAAGGAATTCGCGCCGCGCATCCTCGTCAACGCCATCTGCCCCGGCCCGATCGACACCGAGATGCTGGGCGCGGCCAACATGAGCGCCGAATGGCGCGCGCGCGAGCTTGCCATACCTCTCGCCCGCTTCGGCCAGCCGGAGGAGATCGGCGAACTGGCGCTGTTCCTCGCCGGTCCCGGCGGCCGCTATTTCACCGGGCAGGGCGTGGGCAGCAACGGCGGGAGCGTGATGCCATGATCCGCAACCCGATCCCCTGGCCGAACGGGGCGAAATGCGCCGCCTGCGTCACCTTCGACATGGATGCCGACAGCCTCGTCCACATCGCGCACCCGCAGGACGGCCACAGCCGCGTGGCGGCGATCTCCATGCTGCAATACGGGCCGAGGGTGGCGGTTCCGCGCATCGTCGAAAGCTACCGGCAGCTCGGCATCCGGCAGACCTTCTTCGTGCCCGCCTGGTGCATCGAAAAATACCCGCAGGCGATAGAGGCGATCCTGGGCGAGGGCCATGAACTCGCCCACCACGGTTTCCTGCACGAGCATCCGCGCGAGCTTTCCGACGAAGACGAAGCCTATTGGCTCGACCGCGGCATCGAGGTGATCGTCAAGGCGAGCGGCCGGCGGCCGCGCGGCTGGCGGGCGCCGCTCTACAATTTCTCGCACCGCTCGGCGGACCTCCTGGCCACGCGCGGCTTCGAATACGACGCCTCGCTGATGGGCGACGACATCCCGTATCTGCTCGAATGCGACGCCGGGCGGCTGGTCGAGCTGCCGTCGCACTGGGGGCTCGACGACTGGCCGCAATATGTCCAGTCGATGGACCTCGACTACATGATGCCGATCCGCGCGCCCGAGCAGGGCTTCGCGATCTTCGCCCAGGAGTTCGAGGCGGCCTATCGGCACGGCGGGCTGTGGGTGCCCGTCGTCCACCCCTTCGCCACCGGCCGCCTGGCGCGGTGGGAGGTGGTGCATCGCTTCCTCGAGCAGGTCCTGCAACGGGGCGACGTGTGGTTCGCGCCGATGGAGGAGATCGCCGCGCATGTGCTGAAGGTGACGGCGGACGGCTCGTGGAAGCCGCGCGTCGACCGGCTGCCTTATTACGCCGGACCGGTGTCGGTCCGGTAGGGAAGGGTCCGGAGCGCGAGAGGAGCGCTCCGGTCATGGAGGGGAGGAGCACGGCGGTCAGCGCCGCTGTGCCGAAACGCGGGTCGTACACAGGCGACCGCGAGAGGAGGAAGCTGATGAGCAGTCAGGATACGGGATGGCAGCGCGAGCTCGACCGGCGCGCGCGCGTCTACGAGGACATCGAGGCCGGCCAGCGCTGGGAAGGCACGATGACGCGGATCGACTACGCCGCCATCGCCGCGCTTACCGCGCTGCTCGTCGCGGCCTTCTGGATCTGGGGGGCTTGAGATGAGCGACACCACGATCCGCAACGGCGTCTCCTTCGAGGAGACGGACAGCAACGTCGCCGCCTATCGGGACGCGGCCGAGCGTGGCGATGCCCCGATCCTGCCCTCCGAGCGGCTCTGGGGTTTCTGGGAATTCACCTACGCCAACTCGGCCCTGGCGATCGCGACATGGGCGTTCCTGATCGGCGGCTCGGTCGGCCTGTTCGTCGGGCCGAAGGAAGGCATCGCCGCCATCGTCATCGGCAACATCATCGGCGTGGTGCTCACGGCCCTGGCCACCACCTGCATGACCGGCCGCTACGGCGTCGAGCAGTTCGTCGCCCTGCGCAGCCAGTTCGGCTACAACGGCACGCGGCTGGTCTACGTGCTGGCGGTCGTCGTGCTGACGATGGGCTGGCTGGCGGTTCTCGCCATGATGTTCGGCCGCTCCATCGACGGGCTGATCGCGCTGAGCGACGGCGGGCAGGCATCGCCCACCGGCATCAAGATGATGATTTCCGCCATCCTCGCGATCCTGGTGACCTGGTTCGTGGTGGCCAAGGGGCCGACCTCGATCAAGTTCTTCAACATGGTCATCTCGCCGGCGCTGGTGATCTTGATGGGGGTCATGCTCTATCTCATCCTGAGCAAGCATTCCTTCGGCGAGTTGATGACGCTGCCCGCGCTCGATCCGCCCTTCGAGGACAAGCACCTCAACTTCATCATCGCCGTCGAGGTCAATCTCGCGGCCGGCTTCTCCTGGTGGCCCTATATCGGCAACCTGGCCCGGCTGACGAAGAACGAACGCACGGCCTTCTGGCCGAACATCCTCGGCATCTTCGGCGCGGCGGCGCTTGGCGAGATCGTCGGCCTGCTGGCGGCCGTCGCGCTGGGCGAAAGCGATCCGACCATCTGGATGACCAAGATCGCCGGCCCGGCGGTCGGCGTGGTCGCGCTGCTGTTCGTCGCCTTCGCCAACATGACGTCGATGGCCAACATCCTCTACACCTCGATCGTCGGGCTGCGGCAGGTGGGCACGGAATCGGTGCGGCGCATCCCCTGGGGCACGATCCTGTTCCTGTTCTGCCTGATCCCGCTCGGGCTGGTGGTGTTCTACCCGCAGATGTACGACGGCTTCTTCATCTTCCTGGTGTGGACCTCGGCGCTCAATTCGGCGCTGGCCGGCATCGGCATCGCCGACTACTTCTTCCTGCGCGGGCAGAAGCTCGACATGCGCGAGCTGCACGCCCCGCAGGAAAACGGCGCCTATCGCTTCGTCGGCGGCTTCAATCCGATCGGGCTTGTCGCGCTGGCGGCCGGCTTCGGGGTCTATGTCTGGATCTTCAATCCGCAGACGCTCGCCAGCCTTTCCGTCTTCAAGTTCGTCACCGCCTCCATCCCGTCCTGCGTGGTGGCCGGGCTGGTTCACTACGGGCTCAGCCGCAGGTTCGCCACCGGCAAGGGCTGGGGCGGCTATCCGGGCAACTGAGCACAAGCGCATTCGGCGGGGCTTCGGCCCCGCCGTTCCCCCATCCTGCCAACTTCCATAGGGCTGTGTCATGACCGGGACATTCGACTACATCATCATCGGCGCCGGTTCGGCCGGTTGCGTGCTGGCCAACCGCCTGACGGAGGACCCGTCCTGCAAGGTGCTGGTGCTGGAATTCGGCGGCAGCGACAAATCCATCTTCATCCAGATGCCGACGGCGCTGTCCATTCCGATGAACGGCACGAAGTACAACTGGAAATACATGACGCTGCCGGAACCCGGCCTCGACGGCCGGCGCGTGCATTGCCCGCGCGGCAAGGTGATCGGCGGCTCCTCCTCGATCAACGGGCTGGTCTACATGCGCGGCCACGCCCGCGATTTCGACGAATGGGCCGAGCTCGGCGCGCGCGGCTGGGGCTATGCCAACTGCCTGCCCTATTTCCAGCGCGCCGAGAACTGGCAGGACGGCGGCGATTCCTATCGCGGCGACGCCGGCCCGCTCGCCACCAACGCCGGCAACAAGATGAAGAACCCGCTCTATCGCGCCTTCGTCGATGCCGGCCGCGAGGCAGGCTACATCACCACCGAGGACCCGAACGGCTACATGCAGGAAGGCTTCGGGGCCATGCACATGACCGTCAAGGACGGCGTGCGCTGGTCCACCGCCAACGCCTACCTGAAGCCGGCGATGGGGCGGCCGAACCTCACCGTCGTCACCCACGCGATGACCCGGCGCGTCCTTCTCGAAGGCAAGCGCGCCGTCGGCGTCGAATACGAGCAGGGCGGCGCCAGGCATGTCGCCAGGGCAAGCCGCGAAGTGCTGATCTCGTCGGGCCCGATCGGCTCGCCGCATCTGCTGCAGCGCTCCGGCATCGGCCCGGCGGCGGTGCTGCAGAAGGCGGGCGTGCCGGTGCTGCACGACCTGCCCGGCGTCGGCGAAAACCTCCAGGACCACTCGGAGGTCTACATCCAGTACGCCTGCAAGGAACCGATCACGCTGAACGGCAAGATGGACCCGTGGAGCCGGTTCCTGATCGGCGCCGAATGGGTCCTGTTCAAGAAGGGCCTGTCGGTGTCGAACCATTTCGAAAGCGGCGGCTTCATCCGTTCCGACGCCTCGCTGGAATGGCCCGACATCCAGTTCCATTTCCTGCCGGCGGCGATGCGCTACGACGGCAAGAAGCCCCTGAAGGGCCACGGCTTCATGGTGCTGACCGGCCCGAACAAGCCCAAGAGCCGCGGCTATGTGCGGCTGCGCTCGCCGGAGGCGCATGAGCAGCCCGATATCCTGTTCAACTATCTTTCGCGCGAGGAGGACCGCGAGGGCTTCCGCCGCTGCCTCAGGCTGACGCGCGAGATCATCGCCCAGCCGGCCTTCGACCGCTTCCGCGGCGAGGAGATGGCGCCGGGCGCCGACGTCAAGAAGGACGACGAGATCGACGCCTGGGTGCGCGAGACGATGGAGAGCACGTACCACCCCTGCGGCTCGTGCCGCATGGGCGAGGACGCCATGGCCGTGGTGGACAGCAACCTCAAGGTGCGCGGCATCGAGGGGCTGCGCGTCATCGACAGTTCGGTCTTCCCGTCCGAACCGAACGCCAACCTCAACGCGCCCACCATCATGCTGGCCGAGCGCGCGTCCGACATCGTGCGCGGCAAGCCGCTGCTGGCCGCTTCCAACGCGGCGGTCGGCGCGGCGCCGGGCGTCGGCGTCACGCAGCGCAGTGGCGAGCCGGTGCGCCGCATTCAGCACTAGAGACATCGGCTGTCCGCCGGCGGCCGAGCGGACGGCCGCGGCCTTTGGCACGGAGGCGAGAAGTGATTGTCCGGGGCATAGGCCATGCGGTGGCCGGTCAGGCTTGCGACGAGAAGGACGACGGGGACGACGGCGGTTCGCCGGCCGCCGCGCGTGGCCGGCCGAACCTGCTGCTGTCCATCGGAAGCGGCCTTCTCAGGCTGCTGTTGCGTGGCGTCCAGGTGCGCGGCGGCCTCTACGGTTCGTCTCGCAGGCTTTAGCCGTCGGGCTTTTTCGGCCAGGCATCCGGGATGCGGAAGTGGTCTTGCCTAAATCCGATAAGTGGCCATCCGCAGCATTCCATTTTGTTGGCAAACTCAAAGCCGACGAAGTATCCGGAATGTTCACATGCTGTGCCTCCCGCCGCGCTTTTCCCGAAACCGCCCCCAGTCTTCGCCTCCCGCCGGATCGCATCCGGCCGCCGGAGCCGTCGATGTCGGCGGAGCGCATCTGTCATGAGCCTGTCGTCTGCCGTTCCGGGCCCTGGCGACGATTGGCGGCAAAGGATCGCGGATCTTGCCGGCGACACACGCATCGAGCTTGCAAGGCGGGCCGATGCGGCGCCGTTGTTCGCGCACGCCTATGCCTTTCATCTCAACTTCCGTTTCGGCGGCATGAAGCCTTCCGAACTGGCGGACTTCGCCCACCGCCATGGGCTTGCCGGTCTCAAGATCCATGTCGGCGACGGCGAAGGCGCGAGCCTGAACGCGATGTCCCGCGACGAGCTGGCGGTCTTCGGCAGGCAGGCCGGGGAGCTTGGCCTTGAAGTCCATGTCGAGACCAGCACGACCTCGCCCGACGGCCTGTCCGACGCCGTCGCGCGGGCGCTTGCGGTCGGCGCCGCCTCGCTGCGCTGCTATCCGCTCTACGAGGGGCATATCTCGCAGATCGTGTCGTGGACCATCGACGACCTGCGCCGGCTGCCGCAATACGATCCGGGCGGCAGGCTGCGCTTCACGCTCGAGCAGCACGAGGACCTGAAGTCGGACGAACTGGTGCACATCGTCGACGAGGTCGCGAACCCGAACCTCGGCCTGCTGTTCGACTTCGCCAACATGGTCAATGCCTACGAGCGGCCGCTGGATGCGCTTGCCCGCCAGGCACCGCACATCGCGGAAGTCCATGTGAAGGATTGCCTGATCCGGCCCGACCGCGGCGGCTGGGCGCACCTGGCCTGCGCCTCCGGGCATGGGCACCTGCCGATGCATGCGATGCTGGTCGAACTGCTTTTGCTGGGCGCGGACAGGCCGCAGGTCCGCGCCTTCGGGCTGGAGGAGGAGGAAGGCTACTTCGCGCCGGCCCTGCGCTGGCCGGGGCAGGGGGAGGATCCCTTCATCGCGGCCCGGACCGAGAGTTTCACCGAACCCGGCTCGTCGAAGCTGGAGGAGCGGCTGAAGCGGGAGGCGGCGGCGGCGGCCGGGCAGGTGCGCACCGTCAGGGCGATGCTCGATGACATCGCAACGGAAGCGCGGCGCCACAGCCGGCAGGAGGGCGGAAATGACTGAAGCAACATGTCCCCGGGACTGTCTCGAACTGGCCAACGCCATGGCAGACGCCGTGCGCGCCATCGTGCGTCCCTATTTTCGCCGGCGGCTGGCGGTCGACGCCAAGGCGGACTCGAGCCCGGTGACGATTGCCGACCGCGAGGCGGAAACCGCCATGCGCGAGATGATCGGCGCGGCCTTTCCCGAACACGGCATCCGCGGCGAGGAGTTCGGCGTCCACCGGCCGGAGGCGGAGTGGGTGTGGGTGCTGGATCCGATCGACGGCACCAAGTCCTTCATCTCGGGCTCGCTGGCCTTCGGCACCCAGATCGCGCTGTTGCATCGCGGCGTGCCGGTGCTCGGCATCATCGACCAGCCGATCACTTGCGAGCGATGGCTCGGCCAGGCCGGCGCGGCCACCGTGCTGAACGGCCAGCCGGTGCGGACCAGCGACACGCGCGGCATCGAGCAGGCCATCGTCTACACCTCCGCGCTGGAGCAGTTCGACGCCGACCGCCACCGGCGCTTTGCCGCACTTGCCTCCAAGGCGCGCTTCACCCGCATGTCGCATGACGGCTATGCCGCGGGCCTGCTGGCACTCGGCGGAGTGGACCTTCTGCTGGAGAGCGAGGTCTTCGACTACGACATCATGCCCCAGATGCCGATCGTGCTGGGGGCCGGCGGCGTGGTCACCGATTGGAACGGGCGGCCGCTCGGCGACACGCGCGGCTTCGAAACCGTGCTGATGGCGGCGAACGGGGAACTCCATCGCGCGGCGCTGGAATTGCTGGGAGGCTGAGCGCCGGACACCGGCCGCATCGGGCCGGGTCATTCGCGACGGTTCTCCTTCAGGCGAAACAGGCGGGCCGCCCTACGCGGCCAGCACCAGCAGGTCGCGTTCCGACACGCTGATCTCGACGGGCGAGCCCACTGCGGGCGGCGGCGCGTCCGGACGGTTGAACGTGTCCAACGACACGACATGTTCGCCCACCGCCACCCGCACGCGGATGACGGAGCCGAGGAAATGCACTTCCGCGATATGGCCCGAAAGCACGATGCCGCGTCCGTCCTGGCGGCCGAGCGCGACCGTTTCGGGCCGCAGCGCCAGGCTCACCCTGCCGCTTCCGCCCGCCGGGACAGAGCGGTTGAGCGCGACTGGCACTTCCCCCACCTTGACGGCGCCTGATGCCGCGTCGAGCACCGAGGCGTCGACCAGGTTCAGCGTGCCGACGAATTGCGCCACGAAGCGCGTGGCCGGGCGGTTGTAGATCTCGAACGGCGTGCCGACCTGGTCGGCGACGCCCTGATGCATGACGACGATGCGGTCCGACATCGACAGGGCTTCTTCCTGGTCGTGCGTGACGAAGATCGTCGTGATGCCGAGCTCGCGCTGGATGGCGCGGATCTCCTCGCGCAGGCTGACGCGGATCTTGGCGTCGAGCGCCGACAGCGGCTCGTCGAGAAGCAGCACGCTCGGCCGCACCGCCAGCGCCCTCGCCAGGGCGACGCGCTGCTGCTGGCCGCCGGACAGCTGGAAGGGATAGCGGTTGCCGAGCTGCGGCAGTCCGATCAGCTCGAGCATTTCCTCCACGCGCTTGTCGATCCCGGACTTGCCCTGGCCGGCGACGCGCAGGCCGAACCCGACATTCTGCGCGACGGTGAGGTTCGGGAACAGGGCATAGGCCTGGAACACCATGCCGATGTTGCGCCGGTTGGGGCGGATGCCGGTGACGTTCTTGCCGTCGATGCGGATCGCGCCGGAGGTCGGGGTTTCAAAACCCGCGACCATGCGCAGCACCGTGGTCTTGCCGCAGCCCGACGGCCCGAGGAACGAGACGAACTCGCCCTTTTCGACGGCGAGGGTGAAGTCTTTCACCACATGCACGGCGCCGAAGGATTTTTCGAGATGGTCGAGTTCGAGAAAGGCCATGACTATTGCCTCGGCGCCGAAAATTTCGAGAAGCGGGTGACGATCTGGATGAGGCCCATGCACGCCCAGGTGATGATGAACGCGATCACCGCCAGCGCCGACGGCTCGTAGGCGCGGTTGCCGCCCATCCAGACCATGTACGGACCGAAGCTGTTGACGTTGAGCAGCGCGGCGAAGACATATTCGCCGATCACGATGGCGAAGGTCAGGAAGGCGCCCGACAGCACCGAAACCAGCACGTTGGGCAGGATCACCGTGCCGACGATGCGTGTCCAGCCGGCCCCCAGGCTCTGCGCGGCTTCCGTCAAGGTGGCGACGTCGATGGTGCGCAGCCCGGTGTCCACCGAGCGATACATGTAGGGCAGCGCCAGCGTGGCATAGCCGAAGACCAGCAGCACGTTGGTGCCCCACCAGTTTCCGGTGAGCGGCAGGATCGAGGACGTGTTGTAGACGCGGATATAGCCGAAGACGATGACGATCGGCGGGATGACCAGCGGCATCAGCGTGATGAATTCGATGAGCGGGCGGGCGACCGGCAATCGCAGGCGCACCCAGTAGGCCGTCGGCACCACGATCAGGACGCCGAGCACGATGGTCAGCAGCGCCAGCGCGACGGAATAGGTGAACGTAAGCTGGAATTGCGGATCGGTCAGGACGACGCGATAGGCCTCGAAACTGTAGCCCTCGCGCTTCATCCGGAGCGAGAATTCGAACATGCCGAGCAGCGGCAACAGGAAATAGAACGCGCCGAACGCGATGGCCGCCCAGGACCAGGTGCGCACCCCCCTCATTTCATCCACCTTTCGGCGCGCATGCGCAGCAGGATGTAGATGCCGTTGGCGACGCCGGTCAGCACGATCATGGCGAAGGCGATGGCGTAGCCGAGATGGGGATCGTTCAGCACGTCGCCGCGGATCTGCGCGAACAGGACGATCGGCGCGATCGAGAGCGAGGAGCCGGTCAGCGCGATGGCGGTGGCGACCGCGCCGAAGGCGTTGGCGAAAAGCAGGGCGAGCGTGCCGAGCAGCGACGGCCACAGCACCGGAAGGGCGACCATGCGCCAGTATTGGGCACCGCTGGCGCCGAGCATCTCGGCCGCCTCGCGCCATTCGCGGCGCAGTCCTTCGAGCGCCGGCGTGATGATGAGGACCATCAGCGGTATCTGGAAGTAGAGATAGGTGATCGCCAGGCCGAGGAAGGAGATCAGGTTGAAGCCGGTCGCGTAGAGGTTCACGCCCAGCCAGTTGCGCAGCAGCAAAGTGACCAAGCCGAGCCGCCCGAGCGTGGCGATGAAGGCGAAGGAAAGCGGCACGCCGGCGAAATTGGACGCGACGCCGGAGAAGGTGACGACGGCGCCGCGCAGCCAGCCGGGAAGGCGGCCGAAGGTGATGGCAGCCGCAATCATGAAGCCCAACAGTGCGCCGAGCGCCGCCGTCAGCAGGCTGAGTTCGATCGAGATCCAGAAAGCGCCGCGGATCGAGGGCGTGAACAGCCTGGCGATGTTGTCGAGGGTGGGGCGCCCGCCGATGTCGAGGAACGCGCCCAGCACGATGTTGAGCGTCGGCAGGATCAGGAACAGCAGCGCAAACAACAGGAAGGGGGCGACCCCGATCCAGTTGAGCGCCCGTCGCGACCAGTCGGCCCGGGGCATGGATGCGAAATGCGTCGTCATGGTCGAACGCCTGTTTCGACAAGGAAAAGACCCCGCCTGAAGCGGCGGGGTCTCGGCCGGTTCGCCTATTATTTTACGTTGGCGCCGACGACGCTGTCCCAGCCGCCGGTGACCGCGGCCTTGTTGGCGGACAGTTCGTCCACGCTCGGAAAGACGGCCGCTTCGTAGGACGCGGCGGGCGGCAGCTTGTCGAGCAGGTCCTTCGGGAACTTGCCGGCCTTCGACATGGCGGCGAAACGTGCGGGGTGGCAGTAGCCCTTCAGCCAGCCGGTCTGGCCTTCATCCGAATAGAGATACTCCATCCAGAGCTTGGCGGCGTTCGGATGCGGGGCGTAGGCGCTGATCGCCTGCACATAGACGCCGGCCACGACGCCCGACTTCGGCACGATGACGTCCATCGGCGGATTGCCCTTCAGTCCGTCGCGCCAGGCAAGCAGGTTGTAGTCCCAGGCGGCGACGACCGGGGTCTGGCCCTGCGCGATGGTGCCGGCCTTGCCCATCACCGGCACGAAGTTGCCGGCCTTGTTGAGCTGGGCGAAGAACTCCAGGCCCTTCTTGCCGCCTTCCTCGCCGACTTTGGCGCCCTGCGCCATGCCCGCGGACATGATGGCCAGGATGGCCTGAGCGGACGAGCGCGGATCGCCCGTCAGCGAAACGGCGTTGGCGAAGTCGGACTTGAGCAGGTCGGGCCAGTCGGCCGGGGCGTTGGCAACCAGGTCCTTGTTCACGCCGAACGCCATCACGCCGTAGTAGTCGCCGTACCAATGGCCGTCGGGGTCCTTGATGTTGTCCGGAATCTCGTCCCAGGTCGAAACCTTGTAGGGCTGGATCAGCTTTTCATCCTTGGCCGCGGGGGCGAACGCCATGCCGAGGTCGACCACGTCCGGGGCCTGCGGGCCCGTATTGCCCTTGTTGGCCCTGATCGCCTCGATCTCGTCGGCGGTGCCGGCATCGGGATTGAGTTCGTTGATCGCGATGCCCGGGTACTTCGCCTTGAAGCCGGCGATGACGTCGCCGTACCCGCACCAGTCGTGCGGCAGCGCGATGACCGTGAGCGCGCCTTCCTTCTTCGCCGCATCCGCCAGGTCGCTCATGGCGTCGGCGTGCGCCAGGCCCGGAAGCGCGGCCAGCGCAAGGGCTGCCGCGGTGGCGATGTGGCTGACGCCCGTCAAGACTTGCTTCATGGAACTTTCCCTCGCTGTTAAGCGATCGGTGCCGGCCGACGGCTCCATCGGCATTTCCCCTGCATCGCTTGGTGACCGTCAGGAGGGTGTCGGGAAGTGGATAAATTCTCAATGTCCACTATGCTGTATCGTGGCATACCACTTATGCTCGCCGGGACATCCGAAATGGCCAAGCAGCACGAAGGCGCGATCCTTCCTTTCATCCGGGTCGACGACGATGCGGCATTGCCGAAATTCCGGCAGATCCAGGACCGGTTGCGCCTCGCCATCCTGGAGGGGCATCTTCGCGCCGGAACCCGCCTGCCGGCAAGCCGGGTGCTCGCCGACGAGCTGGAAATATCCCGGCCGACGATCGTCCGGGTGCTGGAGAACCTCAAATCGGAAGGGTATCTGGAGACGCGGCAGGGTTCGGGAACCTTCGTGGCGAGCGACCTGCCGCCGCAACCGGCGCGGCTGCACGAACGCAAGGGAACCGGCGAGGCGGGCGCGGCCGTTCGTCCCCAGCTTTCGCGGATCGGCGTGCTTGCCTCGACGATGTCCGCCGAGATCGGCAAGGCCGAATACCGGCCGTTCCTGCCCAACCAGCCGGCTCTCGACCGGTTTCCCTTGGCCATCTGGCGCAAATGCTGGAACGCGGCCACCAGAGGCGGGCAGGCCGGTTGGCTGGCCTATGGTGATCCTGTCGGCGAGCCCGTGCTGCGGAAGAGGATCGCCGAGTATCTGGCGCTGCATCGGGGCGACCGCTGCGATCCCGAACAGATCGTGGTGACGCCGGGAGGCCATGCCGGCTTTGCATTGGCGGCGCTGGTGCTGGCCAATCCCGGCGACAGGATCTGGTTCGAGAATCCCGGACCGGTCACGGTCTACAACCTTTTCCGTTCGCTGGCGCTCCAGGTCTGCCCGGTGGGGGTCGGCCCTGAAGGAATGGATGTCGCCGGCGCTGCGAAGGCGTATCCGGATGCGCGGTTCGCCTTCGCCATGCCGTCCAGGCATCATCCGCTCGGCGTGACCCTTTCGCTTCCGCGCCGCATGGCCCTGCTCGACTGGGCGCACAGCAACAAGTCGTGGATCATCGAGGACGACTACGACAGCGAGTACCGCTATGTCGGGCCGCCCCTGCCGTCGATACGGTCGATCGACGGCTATGATCGCGTCATCTATGTCGGGACCTTCAGCAAGGCTCTCTATCCGGCCATCCGGGTCGGTTATCTGGTTCTGCCGCCGGCGCTGGTGGGCGCGTTCCGCAGCATGGCCGGCCTGATCAACCGGAGCGTGCCCGTGGAAGCCCAGCTGGCGCTTGCCGAATTCATCGGCGGCGGGCATTTCGCAACGCATCTGCGGCGGATGCGCGAACTCTACGCGGAGCGCCGCGCCGCCTTCGTCGAACTGGGCAGCGCCGCGCTGGACGGACTGGCCAGGATCGATTGCCCCGACAGCGGCATGAACGCGCTTGCCTGGCTGGAGGGAAGCAGGGACGACGCCGTCCTGCACCAGGCCGCGGTGGCCCTGGGCGTCCAGTGTTACCCGCTTTCGGACTACGTGTTCGCCGACAAGCAGCAGGCGGCGCTGATCCTCGGCTTTTCGGGCGTGCCCGCCGACAGGATGAAGCGCAGCTTCGAGCGCCTGGCGGAGGCGATTGGACGAAATTGACGGGAACATCACATATAATCGACGGATTCAGAGTGAGGGTGGAGAAGGGCAGAGTCACGTGGCGTCCTCTTGTCTGCTGTTCAGGAGACGCAAAGTTGACGGCTATGGGCGCGCGTTGCAGAACGCGGCCTCGCAATGTTCAGCGAGGCCGCGCAGGTCAGATTTCCGTTGTCTCGGCAAGCGTAAGCGCATCATCGATGTCCACGCCGAGGTATCGAACGATGTTTTCGATCTTGGTGTGTCCAAGCAATATCTGAATAGCTCGAAGATTGCCGGTAGCCTTGTAGATCAATGCGGCCTTGGTACGACAGAGTGAATGTGTTCCGTATTCCTCGGCACGCAGTCCAATCGCAGTAACCCATTCATCGACCAATCGCGCGTACTGTCGAGTGCTCAGGTGCCCCTCGTGATCGACCCGACTCGGGAACGCGTAGTCATCGATACTGCCACCGCGGCGTTCGAGCCAAGCAAGCAGACTTGCCCTCGTGTCTGCGGTAATCTCGAACTGGACAGGCCGACCCGTCTTCTGCTGGATCACCATTGATCGGGCGCGTATTGCTTGGCCGGAAACAAGCGATCCGATCTTCATCTTGACTAGGTCGCAACCTCGAAGCTTGTCTCGCGCACGCGTGCAGGCTGGCCTCGAGGCGCGGGGAATTCCTTCCGCTCGAGGGAGACAAAGGGCCAGGGATACGGGTTCCTGAGAATGTACTCACCACGCCGGCTGTTCGTCGGCATGAACCCGGCAGACGGAGCGGTCTCAAGGTCGCAGGATCACGATCCGACGATTGAGCGGAGGTCCTGGCCGCAGGATACTTCGTTGCGTAGGAGGTACATCAGCCGCGTCCATAACCTGACGGAAAAATCATGCTGCCAAACCAGCCTTGCGCAACCGATCATGGTGCTGGGCGACCATTTCCGGAGCGCCCTGCATCCCTGCTAGACGCCCATAAGACGGAGTCTTCATCTGGAAATCCATCTCCAACAGTTCGCGATTTCGTGCGCTTTATGCGGTGGAGGGCCTTCGCCGCCTCCGCGCCCGCGTACGATTGTGGACGCCATAGCGCTGGATTAGCGGCCGCCACGCCTTGACGAGCGGGCACCGAGGCCGGTGTTTCTGGAGGCCGGTTTTCGTCTGCCCGCGCCAGTAGGAAATTCGAGAGGCAGGTGGGTTGTTATGCGCAACTATGCCGGAGTTTATGGCTTGCGGTGCCGGATCGTGGTAAGCCGAATAGATGGAATTTTGGGATAAAAGTTGGGATCGATTCGGGGATATCTGGCTAATACCCTGGACAGGGAAAACAATGGGTTTAACAACGGTTTGGCGCCCCCTCCAGGCGCCAATGGCGCACTTCACCCGCTCCAGTTTCCCGGCAAACCTGAAGAACCAAGCGGCTGAAGGAAAAGAGCGGCGGACTGTGCCGTCGCTCCTCTAGTCGTTTCCGATGCTGCTTCCTGGACCGGCCTCAATCCCGGAAGGCGGAAGCCACCTGATTGTGGGGCGGGACCTGGCCGTTCGGGGTCAGCTTGTCCACCACGCCCGGCAGCGCGTTGGAAAGCTGCTTCAGCAATTCCTGCTCGTCCATGCCGGTTTTTTCGGCGATCTGCCGGATGACGTCCGGCCCGAGCGCGCGGCCGAGCGCACTGGAATCGATGGTCTGGTTCTGCCCTGTGCCGACCCAGGAATCGGCGGCATTTCCCTGGCCTGTCTGCCGCAGCCTGTCGAGCAGTCCGCCGAGACCGCCGAGCAGGCCGCCATCGGTCGACGCGTCGGGCGCCGGAACGCCTTGCGGTTGCTGTTGTTGCTGATCGCTGCCCTTGCCGCTCAGCATCTTGCCGACGAGCAGTGCGCCAAGCGCTATCATGAGCGGCTTCGTGATGTTGCCGCCCGGCACGGCATTGTCAAACAATCCCATACTCGACCTCCGATTGATAAGCCCGGCCCATCTTCAACATGGCCTATCGGGGCTGAAATTCAAGCGGCTTGAGCTTGGGCCGATCCTGTGAAAATGATGTGGCCAGCGGGGAAGGGAGAGAGAAATGTCGGTTATAAGCTGGATTATTCTGGGCATCATCGCCGGTTTCCTGGGCAGCAAGATCGTCAACAAGTCGGGCCAGGGCATGATCATGGACCTGGTGCTCGGCATCGTCGGCGCGGTCGTCGGCGGCCTGATCTTCAGCGCCTTCGGCGCCGCCGGCGTAACCGGGCTGAACATTTACAGCCTGATCGTGTCGGTGATCGGCGCGATTGTCGTGCTCTGGGCCTATCACGCCGTGGCGGGCCGAAGCAGCGTCTAGGCAGCGTCCGCCCGTCAGCGACAGGGAAAGGGCGGCGTGCCCTTGATGGGCGCCGTCGTGCGCCTTGCGTATCGGCGGGAAATTCCTACATCTGGAGCAAATCCACTCCGTGGCCCTTTTTGCTCATTTGCATGCGGTTTCGATGCACCCGGCAGGGCTCCTCCGTCCGGCGCCGGTGACAAGAGGCTTGTGTTTTCCGGCCTTTGTCGCTAATCGCCCCGCATTCGACTGAACGAAGGTCCAGCGCCCAAGGAAAGAGACGATGGCAAAAGGTAAATTCGAGCGCACGAAGCCTCATGTGAACATTGGCACGATTGGTCACGTTGACCATGGCAAGACGTCCTTGACGGCAGCGATCACGAAGTACTTCGGCGAGTTCAAGGCGTATGACCAGATTGACGCCGCGCCTGAGGAGAAGGCGCGCGGCATCACGATCTCGACGGCGCATGTGGAATACGAGACGCCGAACCGTCACTACGCGCATGTCGACTGCCCCGGCCACGCCGACTATGTGAAGAACATGATCACGGGTGCGGCGCAGATGGACGGCGCGATCCTGGTGGTTTCGGCCGCCGACGGCCCGATGCCGCAGACGCGCGAGCACATTCTGCTTGCCCGCCAGGTCGGCGTTCCGGCGATCGTGGTGTTCCTGAACAAGTGCGACCAGGTTGACGATCCGGAGCTTCTGGAGCTGGTCGAGCTCGAGGTTCGCGAGCTTCTGTCGAAGTACGAGTTCCCGGGCGACGACATTCCGATCGTGAAGGGTTCGGCGCTGGCGGCGCTTGAGGATTCCAACAAGGATCTGGGCGAGAACGCGGTTCGCAAGCTGATGGAAGAGGTCGACGCCTACATTCCGACGCCGGAGCGTCCGATCGACAAGCCGTTCCTGATGCCGATCGAGGACGTGTTCTCGATCTCGGGCCGCGGCACGGTGGTGACGGGCCGCGTCGAGCGCGGAGTGGTCAAGGTCGGCGAGGAACTCGAGATCGTCGGCATCCGCCCGACGGCCAAGACCACCTGCACGGGCGTTGAGATGTTCCGCAAGCTTCTGGACCAGGGCCAGGCGGGCGACAACATCGGCGCGCTGCTGCGCGGCGTCGACCGCGACGGCGTCGAGCGCGGCCAGGTCTTGGCCAAGCCGGGCACGGTGAAGCCGCACAAGAAGTTCAAGGCCGAGGCCTACATCCTGACCAAGGAGGAGGGTGGCCGTCACACGCCGTTCTTCACCAACTATCGTCCGCAGTTCTATTTCCGCACGACGGACGTGACCGGCATCGTGACGCTGCCGGCGGGCACGGAGATGGTGATGCCGGGCGACAACGTGACGGTGGACGTCGAGCTGATCGTGCCGATCGCCATGGAGGAGCGCCTGCGCTTCGCCATCCGCGAAGGCGGCCGCACGGTTGGTGCAGGAATTGTCGCTGCGATCGTCGAGTGATCCAGGCGACAATTCCGTAGCGACCAACCGCACCTGACGATGGCGAGGCGTGTCTACGCCTCGCGGCAGGCGCCGGTATCGTCGCCGCGATCGTCGAGTAAGAAAAGCTCTATCCGGACAAGTGGAGATGGCGGCCTTAACCGGCCGCCATTTTCTTTCTTTGGAGCCGGCCTGAAGCCGGTTCCCACTTTTCGGAAACATGTCCTAGAAAGCGCTTGAAGCTTTTGCGCCGAACGATTAGGAACGGCGCGACCGGAAGCGATCCCGGTTCGGCAACCGCGCAAGCGGCCTTCGGCAGGGGATCGGTTTCCAGTAGGGGTATAGCTCAGTTGGTAGAGCGGCGGTCTCCAAAACCGCAGGTCGCGGGTTCGAGCCCTGCTGCCCCTGCCATTTTCTCCGGACGCCTTGAAGGTTCCGGAAAGCCTTGAATTTTTGCCCGGGACTTGAAAATCGCGCGCGGCTTGCCATATCAGCGCGTCTGGGGCATAAAGACACCTATAGCCGGGACGGGACGACTGGATGGTTCCGATGCGGCGTTCGGTCATAAAGCGGGCGCTTGCCACTTGCGTGGATCAAGAATCGGTTTTATGTAGGCACGACAGACACGCGACGCGTGGAGCTGGGAAACCGGCTTTGCGCGTCTGATTTGCATGGGCGCGGGACCTTCGCCGATTCGGTTTGGGTTGCTTCGAGGTCCGGCATAAGCCCTGCGGCGGCTTCGTCGTTGCAGGATCATCCAGGGGGTCCGGTCAACGGGCCTTGAAAACAGAGCGGCACATGGCGTCGAAGACCACCAATCCATTCGCCTTTCTTCAGCAGGTCCGTAGCGAGACCGCCAAGGTCACCTGGCCGTCGCGGCGCGAGACGATGATCTCGACGGTGATGGTGATCGTGTTTGCGGTGATCGCCATGCTGTTCTTCTTCGGCGCTGATGTGCTGATGGGATTCGCGGTCGAGAAGATTCTCGGTCTTGGACAATAAGCCGGCGACTACGGAGAAGCCTTGAAATGACCGCGCGCTGGTACATCGTCCACGCCTATTCGAACTTCGAGAAGAAGGTTGCCGAGGACATCGAGAACAAGGCCAAGCAGAAGGGCCTTTCCGAGCGCATCGAGCAGATTGTCGTCCCGACCGAGAAGGTCGTCGAGGTGCGCCGCGGCAAAAAGGTCGATGCCGAGCGCAAGTTCTTCCCAGGCTACGTGCTGATGAAGGCCGAGCTGAACGACGCGGTGATCTCGCTGGTCAAGAACACGCCTCGCGTGACCGGCTTCCTCGGCGAGGACAAGCATACGGCCAAGCCGATGCACATCACCGACAAGGAGGCCGAGCGCATCCTGCATCAGGTGCAGGAAGGCGTGGAGCGGCCGAAGCCGTCGGTGACGTTCGAAATCGGCGAGCAGGTGCGCGTTGCGGACGGTCCGTTCGCTTCGTTCAACGGCTTCGTCCAGGAAGTGGACGAGGAGCGCGCGCGGCTCAAGGTGGAAGTTTCGATCTTCGGGCGCGCCGTGCCTGTCGATCTGGAATTCGGACAGGTCGAGAAGGGCTGATCCGGATTTCCGCGGCCTGGCGCCGCGGGGTGGCGATGCCGACGGCGTCGCTGAAAACGGTGGGAGGTGAATGCGGGCTTAGCCAGCCGCGCGAGCCGGACCACCGAACTGCAACCGCCGGCGCTTTCCCGAAATCGGGGCCGGCACAAGACAAAGGCAGGAATAGAGATGGCTAAGAAAGTTGCAGGCCAGCTCAAGCTCCAGGTTCCCGCGGGTTCGGCCACGCCGTCGCCCCCGATCGGCCCTGCGCTTGGTCAGCGTGGCATCAACATCATGGAATTTTGCAAGGCGTTCAACGCGCAGAGCCAGGAGATGGAGAAGGGGTCCCCGATCCCGGTCGTCATCACCTACTATCAGGACAAGTCGTTCACCTTCGTCATGAAGACGCCGCCGGTGACCTACTTCCTGAAGAAGGCCGCCAACCTGAAGTCGGGCTCGAAGGAGCCGGGCAAGGCCAAGGCCGGCCAGATCAGCCGCGACAAGGTGCGCGAGATCGCCCAGGCGAAGATGAAGGACCTGAACGCAAACGACGTCGAGGCGGCCATGCGCATGGTCGAGGGCTCCGCCCGCTCGATGGGCCTGGAAGTGGTGGGCTGAGATCATGGCGAAGATTGCTAAGCGTGTTGCCAAGTCCCGCGAGGGCATCGATCCCAACAAGGCCTACGGTCTGTCCGAAGCGCTCCAGATGCTGAAGGACCGTTCCAAGGTGAAGTTCGACGAAACGGTCGAGATCTCCATGAATCTCGGCGTCGACCCGCGCCATGCCGACCAGATGGTCCGCGGCGTGGTGAACCTGCCGAACGGCACCGGCCGCACGGTCCGGGTGGCCGTGTTCGCCCGTGGCGACAAGGCCGACGAGGCCAAGGCCGCCGGCGCCGACATCGTTGGCGCGGAGGATCTGGTCGAGATCGTGCAGAAGGGTGAGATCAATTTCGACCGCTGCATCGCCACCCCTGACATGATGCCGCTGGTCGGCCGTCTGGGTAAAGTGCTCGGCCCGCGCGGCATGATGCCGAACCCCAAGGTCGGCACTGTGACCCCGGACGTGGCTGCCGCGGTCAAGGCTTCGAAGGGCGGCGCCGTCGAGTTCCGTGTCGAGAAGGCGGGCATCGTGCATGCCGGCGTCGGCAAGGTTTCCTTCGATGTCAAGGCGCTGGAAGAGAACGTCCGTGCCTTCGCCGATGCGGTCAACAAGGCCAAGCCGGCGGGCGCCAAGGGCAACTACGTCAAGAGGGTCGCCCTGTCCTCGACCATGGGCCCGGGCCTCAAGCTCGACGTCGCCACGCTGGCGGCGTCCTGATTTGATCTGTGCGGATCGGCCTGTAATCGGCTGATCCGATGAAGAATTCCGGTGCGCGGCTCTGCCGCGCTCCGGATGCCGGAAGCCGAAAGGCTTTTGGCAAATCCTGTCCGAGATTGCAGGCGGCCTAGTCCCGAAAGGGCGGACCTTAATCCGAACGGCCTGCATGAGACGGGTGACGACCCGACAAAGGAGCAACGCTCCGATGAAAGGTTCGAACCGTGTTTGCCTTTTGTCAGCGCATCCGCCGTTGCGGCGGCTGTGGCGAAAGGGGGCAGGATCCTCGAGCGTCGCCCGGGCGGTCCATTTGGAAGGCCCGTGCGGCAAAAGGCAACCGACGCCTGTTCCTGGAACGGGAGCAGGGGTCAACTGGAGATAGGCAGTGGACAGAGCGGAAAAACGCGAACTCGTCACGGGCCTGAACGACGCCTTCAAGGCGGCAGGTTCAGTGGTCGTGGCCCACTATGCCGGTATCACCGTCGCGCAGATGAACGATCTTCGTACGAAGATGCGTCAGGCCGGCGGCACCGTCAAAGTCGCGAAGAACCGCCTTGCCAAGATCGCTCTTCAGGGTACGGACTCCGAAGCCATCATCGATCTGTTCACGGGACAGACGCTGATCGCCTATTCGGAGGATCCGGTTGCGGCGCCCAAGGTCGCGTCCGATTTCGCCAAGGGGAATGACAAGCTCATCATTCTCGGCGGCGCGATGGGTGCCACCGCGCTCGACGCCGATGGCGTGAAGGCTCTTGCCTCGCTGCCGTCGCTCGACGAGCTGCGCGCCAGGCTGGTTGGCATGATTGCCACCCCGGCGACCCGGATCGCCCAGATCGTCAATGCGCCGGCCGGTCAGGTCGCTCGCGTCATTGGCGCTTATGCCCGGAAGGACGAGGCGGCGTGAGGCTGTTCCTCGACACTTATCAACAAACACGTTCGAACTGATTGAAGGAAAACAAAAATGGCTGATCTCGCGAAGATCGTTGACGACCTTTCCCAGCTGACCGTCCTCGAGGCGGCCGAGCTGTCGAAGATGCTGGAAGAGAAGTGGGGCGTTTCCGCCGCCGCTCCGGTGGCCGTTGCCGCTGCCGGTGGCGCTGCCGCCGCTGCCGCTCCGGTTGAAGAGAAGACCGAATTCGACGTCATCCTGGCTGCTGCCGGCGACAAGAAGATCGAGGTCATCAAGGAAGTGCGCGCCATCACCGGCCTCGGCCTCAAGGAAGCCAAGGACCTGGTCGAAGGCGCTCCGAAGCCGGTCAAGGAAGGCGCTGCCAAGGCCGACGCCGAGAAGATCAAGGCCCAGCTCGAGGCTGCTGGCGCCAAGGTCGAGCTGAAGTAAGCACGACGGGTTTCCGGCGGACGGGTTGCCGTCCGCCGGTCCCTGCGTGAAACGGGGATGGAAACCTCTTTCCTGAAGGCCGAAAGCGGCTTTCAGGAAACGGGTTTTCAGCCGTTTTAGCCGGGTGGCGGCGCAAAGCTGCCCGGCGGGCACGACGGAATGAGCCGCCGTCGTGCGATTTGAGACAGAGGCCGTTTTCGGACGGCCGGCAAGGCAGGACGGATCGCGGCGAGGTCCGTCTCGAGAAGGTGCCCCAAGAGGCAAAGCCCAAAAAGGGGCAAGAAGGAGCGACGATGGCCCAGACCCAGACTTTCAATGGCCGCAGACGCGTACGCAAGTTCTTCGGGAAGATCCCGGAAGTTGCGGAGATGCCAAACCTCATCGAGGTGCAGAAGGCATCCTATGACCAGTTCCTGATGGTGGACGAGCCCAAGGGCGGCCGTCCGGACGAGGGATTGCAGGCTGTTTTCAAGTCGGTCTTCCCGATTTCCGATTTTTCCGGTGCGTCCATGCTCGAATTCGTCAAGTACGAGTTCGAGGCGCCCAAGTTCGACGTTGACGAATGCCGTCAGCGCGACCTGACCTATGCCGCGCCGCTGAAGGTGACGCTGCGCCTCATCGTGTTCGATATCGACGAGGACACTGGCGCCAAGTCCATCAAGGACATCAAGGAGCAGGACGTCTACATGGGCGACATGCCGCTCATGACGTCGAACGGCACCTTCATCGTCAACGGCACCGAGCGCGTGATCGTTTCGCAGATGCAC
Source organism: Mesorhizobium sp. SP-1A (assembly GCF_032460275.1). Lineage (NCBI taxonomy): Bacteria > Pseudomonadati > Pseudomonadota > Alphaproteobacteria > Hyphomicrobiales > Phyllobacteriaceae > Mesorhizobium > Mesorhizobium sp. SP-1A. The sequence goes on from NZ_JAVXZD010000001.1 coordinate 1,327,179, forward strand.
CGCTCGCCGGGCGTCTTCTTCGACCACGACAAGGGCAAGTCGCACTCGTCCGGCAAGCTGCTGTTCGCCGCGCGCGTCATTCCCTATCGCGGCTCCTGGCTGGACATCGAGTTCGATTCCAAGGACGTCGTCCACGCCCGTATCGACCGCCGCCGCAAGATTCCGGTGACATCGCTGCTGATGGCGCTCGGCATGGACGGCGAGGAGATCCTGTCGACCTTCTACGACAAGATCACCTACAAGCGCGCCGGCGACCATTGGCGCATCCCCTTCAACGTCGAGCGCTTCAAGGGCCTCAAGGCCGTCAACGACCTGGTCGACGCCGACACCGGCGAGATCGTGGTCGAGGCCGGCAAGAAGATCACCGCCCGCCAGGCGCGCCAGCTCGCCGAGAAGGGCCTCAAGGCCATCAAGGCGACCGACGAGGACCTGCTCGGCAACTATCTTGCCGAGGACATCGTCAACTACGCCACGGGCGAGATCTTCCTGGAGGCCGGCGACGAGATCGACGACAAGACGCTGAAGGTGCTGCTCGGCACCGGCGAGCAGGAAGTCGAGATCCTCGACATCGACCACGTCAACGTCGGCGCCTACATCCGCAACACGCTGGCCGTGGACAAGAACGAGTCCCGCCAGGACGCCCTGTTCGACATCTACCGCGTCATGCGCCCGGGCGAGCCGCCCACGCTGGAAACGGCGGAAGCCATGTTCAACTCGCTGTTCTTCGACAGCGAGCGCTATGACCTGTCGGCCGTCGGCCGCGTCAAGATGAACATGCGCCTGGAGCTGGACTGCCCGGACACCGTGCGCGTGCTGCGCAAGGAGGACATCCTTGCCGTGGTCAAGACGCTGGTCGAACTGCGTGACGGCAAGGGCGAGATCGACGACATCGACAATCTCGGCAACCGCCGCGTGCGTTCCGTCGGCGAACTGATGGAGAACCAGTACCGCGTCGGCCTGCTGCGCATGGAGCGCGCGATCAAGGAGCGCATGTCCTCGATCGAGATCGACACGGTCATGCCTCAGGACCTGATCAACGCCAAGCCGGCGGCTGCCGCCGTGCGCGAGTTCTTCGGTTCCTCGCAGCTCTCGCAGTTCATGGACCAGACCAACCCGCTGTCGGAGATCACCCACAAGCGCCGCCTGTCGGCGCTTGGACCCGGCGGCCTGACCCGCGAGCGCGCCGGCTTCGAGGTGCGCGACGTGCATCCGACGCATTACGGCCGCATCTGCCCGATCGAGACGCCGGAAGGCCCGAACATCGGCCTGATCAACTCGCTGGCCACTTTCGCGCGGGTCAACAAGTACGGCTTCATCGAGAGCCCGTACCGCAAGATCGTCGATGGTCGGCTGACCGACGAGGTCGTCTATCTGTCCGCCATGGAAGAGGCCAAGCACTACGTTGCACAGGCCAACGCCGAGCTCGACAAGGACGGCCGCTTCGTGGACGAATTCGTCATCTGCCGGAACGCCGGCGAGGTGATGATGGCGCCGCGCGAGAACGTCGACCTGATGGACGTGTCGCCGAAGCAGATGGTGTCGGTTGCCGCCGCGCTCATCCCGTTCCTGGAGAACGACGACGCCAACCGCGCCCTGATGGGCTCGAACATGCAGCGTCAGGCCGTGCCGCTGGTGCGCGCCGAGGCTCCGTTCGTCGGCACCGGCATGGAACCGATCGTCGCCCGTGACTCCGGCGCCGCCATCGGCGCCCGCCGCGGCGGTGTGGTCGACCAGGTGGACGCCACCCGTATCGTCATCCGCGCGACGGAAGATCTCGATCCGGGCAAGTCCGGCGTCGATATCTACCGGCTGATGAAGTTCCAGCGCTCGAACCAGAACACCTGCATCAACCAGCGTCCGCTGGTGAAGGTGGGCGACCGCATCGAGAAGGGCGACATCATCGCCGACGGTCCTTCGACCGATCTCGGCGATCTGGCGCTCGGCCGCAACGTGCTGGTCGCGTTCATGCCGTGGAACGGCTACAACTACGAGGACTCGATCCTGCTCTCCGAGCGCATCGTCGCCGACGACGTCTTCACCTCGATCCACATCGAGGAGTTCGAGGTCATGGCGCGCGACACCAAGCTCGGGCCAGAGGAGATCACGCGCGACATTCCGAACGTCTCGGAAGAGGCGCTGAAGAACCTCGACGAGGCCGGCATCGTCTATATCGGCGCGGAAGTGCAGCCGGGCGACATCCTGGTCGGCAAGATCACGCCGAAGGGCGAGAGCCCGATGACGCCGGAAGAGAAGCTTCTGCGCGCCATCTTCGGCGAGAAGGCCTCCGACGTGCGCGACACCTCCATGCGCATGCCGCCCGGGACCTTCGGCACGGTCGTGGAAGTGCGCGTCTTCAACCGCCACGGCGTGGAGAAGGACGAGCGCGCCATGGCCATCGAGCGCGAGGAGATCGAGCGTCTCGCCAAGGACCGCGACGACGAGCAGGCGATCTTGGACCGCAACGTCTACGCCCGCCTGTCCGACATGCTGGTCGGCAAGGATGCGATCGCCGGTCCGAAGGGCTTCAAGAAGGGCACCACGCTCGCCAAGGAGATCCTGGACGACTATCCGCGTTCGCAGTGGTGGCAGTTCGCCGTCGAGGACGAAAAGCTCCAGAGCGAGCTGGAAGCGCTGCGCGGCCAGTACGACGATTCCAAGAAGGCGCTTGAACAGCGCTTCATGGACAAGGTCGAGAAGGTGCAGCGCGGCGACGAGATGCCGCCCGGCGTCATGAAGATGGTCAAGGTCTTCGTGGCCGTGAAGCGCAAGATGCAGCCCGGCGACAAGATGGCCGGCCGCCACGGCAACAAGGGCGTGGTGTCGCGTATCGTTCCGGTCGAGGACATGCCGTTCCTCGAGGACGGCACGCATGCCGACATCGTGCTGAACCCGCTGGGCGTGCCGAGCCGCATGAACGTCGGCCAGATCCTGGAGACGCATCTGGGCTGGGCCTGCGCCGGCATGGGCCGCAAGATCGGGGAACTGGTCGAAGCGTACAAGGCGGGCGGCGACATCAAGCCGCTGCGCGAGACGATCGAGCAGGTCATTCCCGACAACGACCGCAACGAGCCGGTCCGCGACTATGACGACGAGTCCATCCTTCGCCTCGGCGAGCAGATGAAGCGCGGCGTCTCCATCGCGACCCCGGTGTTCGACGGCGCGCACGAGGCCAACATCAACGAGATGCTGGAGCAGGCGGGTCTTCACACGTCCGGCCAGTCCCAGCTCTACGACGGCCGCACCGGCGAGCCGTTCGACCGCAAGGTGACGATGGGCTACATCTACATGCTCAAGCTTCACCACCTCGTGGACGACAAGATCCACGCGCGTTCGATCGGCCCGTACTCGCTCGTCACCCAGCAGCCGCTGGGCGGCAAGGCGCAGTTCGGTGGCCAGCGCTTCGGCGAGATGGAGGTCTGGGCGCTGGAAGCCTACGGCGCCGCCTACACGCTGCAGGAGATGCTGACGGTGAAGTCGGACGACGTGGCCGGCCGCACCAAGGTCTACGAGGCGATCGTGCGCGGCGACGACACGTTCGAGGCGGGCATCCCCGAGAGCTTCAACGTTCTCGTCAAGGAGATGCGTTCGCTGGGCCTCAACGTCGAACTGGAGAATACCAAGATCGACGACGGTCAGCAGCGCCTGCCCGACGCGGCGGAGTGACACTGGGATGAGGGGTGGCCCTGTTCACCCCTCATTCGATCTCGCTTCGCTCGGCCACCTTCTCCCGCGAGGGGAGAAGGACGAGCGCCCTTCCTTCTTCCCTTGCGGAAGAAGGCGTCGAGCCGAAGGGCGAGACGGATGAGGGTGAGAAGGGCCGGCAACTGAAATTCTAATGGGCTTCGGCGGCGAAGCCCGAAAAGGAGAATGGCATGAACCAAGAGGTCATGAATCTCTTCAACCCGCAGGCGCCTGCGCAGGTGTTCGATTCTATCCGCATCTCGCTCGCCAGCCCGGAAAAGATCCTGTCCTGGTCGTTCGGCGAGATCAAGAAGCCGGAGACCATCAATTACCGCACGTTCAAGCCCGAGCGTGACGGCCTGTTCTGCGCGCGCATCTTCGGTCCGATCAAGGACTACGAGTGCCTGTGCGGCAAGTACAAGCGCATGAAGTACAAGGGCGTCATCTGCGAGAAGTGCGGCGTCGAGGTCACGCTCTCGCGCGTGCGCCGCGAGCGCATGGGCCACATCGAGCTGGCCGCTCCCGTCGCCCACATCTGGTTCCTGAAGTCGCTGCCGAGCCGCATCGGCACGCTGCTCGACATGACGCTCAAGGACATCGAGCGCGTTCTCTATTTCGAGAACTACATCGTCACCGAGCCGGGCCTCACTGACCTGAAGCTGCACCAGCTTCTGTCGGAAGAGGAATACATGATGGCCGTCGACCAGTATGGCGAGGACAGCTTCACCGCCATGATCGGCGCGGAGGCCATCCACGACCTTCTGGCTTCGATGGATCTGGAGAAGATCGCCGGCGAACTGCGCACGGAACTGGCTTCCACCACGTCCGAGCTGAAGCAGAAGAAGTACCTCAAGCGCCTCAAGGTGGTCGAGAACTTCATGGAATCCGGCAACCGTCCGGAATGGATGATCATGAAGGTCGTTCCGGTCATCCCGCCGGACCTGCGTCCGCTGGTGCCGCTGGACGGCGGCCGTTTCGCGACGTCGGATCTCAACGATCTCTACCGCCGCGTCATCAACCGTAACAACCGCCTGAAGCGCCTGATCGAGCTTCGCGCGCCGGGCATCATCGTGCGCAATGAAAAGCGCATGCTGCAGGAAGCCGTGGACGCGCTGTTCGACAACGGCCGCCGCGGCCGCGTCATCACCGGCGCCAACAAGCGTCCGCTGAAGTCGCTGTCCGACATGCTCAAGGGCAAGCAGGGCCGCTTCCGCCAGAACCTGCTCGGCAAACGCGTCGACTATTCGGGCCGTTCGGTCATCGTGACCGGTCCGGAGCTCAAGCTGCATCAGTGCGGCCTGCCGAAGAAGATGGCGCTGGAGCTGTTCAAGCCCTTCATCTACGCCCGCCTCGACGCCAAGGGCTATTCGTCCACCGTCAAGCAGGCGAAGAAGCTGGTCGAGAAGGAGCGTCCGGAGGTCTGGGACATCCTGGACGAGGTGATCCGCGAGCACCCGGTTCTTCTGAACCGCGCGCCGACGCTGCACCGCCTCGGCATCCAGGCGTTCGAGCCCACCCTGATCGAAGGCAAGGCGATCCAGCTTCATCCGCTGGTCTGCACGGCCTTCAACGCCGACTTCGACGGCGACCAGATGGCGGTCCACGTGCCGCTGTCGCTGGAAGCGCAGCTCGAAGCCCGCGTCCTGATGATGTCGACCAACAACATCCTGCATCCGGCCTCCGGCGCACCGATCATCGTGCCGTCGCAGGACATGGTGCTGGGTCTGTACTACCTGTCGATCGTCAACCAGAACGAGCCGGGCGAGGGCATGGCCTTCGCCGACATGGGCGAACTCCAGCATGCGCTGGAGACCAGGGCCGTCACCCTGCACGCCAAGATCAAGGGCCGCTACAAGGGCGTCGATGCGGAAGGCAAGGAAGTGTCGAAGATCTACGACACGACTCCCGGCCGCATGATCATCGGCGAGTTGCTGCCGAAGAACGTCAATGTGCCGTTCGACATCGCCAACCAGGAGATGACCAAGAAGAACATCTCCAAGATGATCGACACCGTCTACCGCCACTGCGGCCAGAAGGAGACGGTCATCTTCTGCGACCGCATCATGGCGCTCGGCTTCGCCCATGCCTGCCGTGCCGGCATTTCGTTCGGCAAGGACGACATGCTCATTCCCGACACCAAGGCCAAGCTGGTCGAGGAGACGGAAGCGCTCGCGAAGGAATATGAGCAGCAGTACAATGACGGCCTGATCACCCAGGGCGAGAAGTACAACAAGGTGGTCGACGCCTGGGCCAAGTGCTCGGAGAAGGTCGCCGACGAGATGATGGGCCGCATCAAGGCGGTCGAGTTCGACGACACCGGCCGCCAGAAGCCGATGAACTCGATCTACATGATGTCGCACTCCGGTGCGCGCGGCTCGCCGACCCAGATGCGCCAGCTCGCTGGCATGCGCGGCCTGATGGCCAAGCCGTCGGGCGAGATCATCGAGACGCCGATCATCTCGAACTTCAAGGAAGGCCTGACCGTGCTCGAGTACTTCAACTCGACCCACGGCGCCCGCAAGGGTCTGGCCGACACCGCCTTGAAGACGGCGAACTCGGGCTACCTGACGCGTCGTCTGGTCGACGTGGCGCAGGACTGCATCGTCACCACCATCGACTGCGGCACCGACAAGGGCCTGACCATGCAGCCGATCGTGGACGCGGGACAGATCGTGGCTTCGCTCGGCCAGCGTATCCTCGGCCGCACCGCGCTGGACGACATCAATCACCCGGTTTCGGGCGATCTGATCGTCAAGGCCGGCAAGCTGATGGACGAACGCGATGTCGAGCAGATCGAGAAGGCCGGCATCCAGACGGTCCGCATCCGTTCGGCGCTGACCTGCGAGGTCCGCACCGGCGTCTGCGCCGTCTGCTACGGTCGCGACCTTGCCCGCGGAACGCCGGTCAATATCGGCGAGGCGGTCGGCGTCATCGCGGCCCAGTCGATCGGCGAGCCGGGCACGCAGCTTACCATGCGTACCTTCCACATGGGCGGTACGGCGCAGGTGGTGGACTCGTCCTTCCTCGAGGCTTCGTATGAAGGCACCGTGCAGGTCCGCAACCGCAACGTGGTTCGCAACTCCGACGGTCACCTCGTGGTGATGGGCCGCAACATGGCGATCCTGATCCTCGACGAGGCCGGCAAGGAGCGCGCCACGCACCGCGTCACCTACGGCAGCCGCATCTATGTCGATGACGGCGACAAGGTGAAGCGTGGCCAGCGCATCGCCGAGTGGGATCCCTACACCCGTCCGATCCTCACCGAAATCGAGGGCCGGGTGGAGTTCGAGGACCTGGTCGACGGCATCTCCGTGCAGGAAACGGCCGACGAGTCGACCGGCATCACCAAGCGCGAGGTCATCGACTGGCGTTCGACGCCGCGCGGTTCGGACCTCAAGCCGGCGATCGTCGTCCAGGACTCGAAGGGCAAGGTCGGCAAGCTGTCGAAGGGCGGCGACGCCCGCTTCCTGCTCTCGGTCGAGGCCATCCTGTCGGTCGAGCCGGGCGCGCATGTGAAGCCGGGCGACGTGCTGGCGCGTATCCCGATGGAAAGCGCCAAGACCAAGGACATTACCGGCGGTCTGCCGCGCGTTGCCGAACTGTTCGAGGCTCGCCGTCCGAAGGATCACGCCATCATCGCCGAGATCGATGGCACGGTCCGCTTCGGCCGCGACTACAAGAACAAGCGCCGCATCATCATCGAGCCGCACGACTCGACGCTGGAGCCGGTGGAGTACCTGATCCCGAAGGGCAAGCCGTTCCATCTCCAGGACGGCGACGTCATCGAGAAGGGCGACTACATCCTCGACGGCAACCCGGCGCCGCACGACATCCTGGCGATCAAGGGCGTGGAGGCTCTGGCTTCCTACCTCGTCAACGAAATCCAGGAGGTCTACCGTCTGCAGGGCGTGTCGATCAACGACAAGCACATCGAGGTGATCGTTCGTCAGATGCTGCAGAAGGTGGAGATCACCGAGCAGGGCGACTCGACCTACATCCCGGGCGACCATGTCGACGTGATCGAGCTCGACGAGATCAACGACCGCCTGATCGAGGAAGGCAAGAAGCCTGCGGCCGGCCAGCCGGTGCTGCTCGGCATCACCAAGGCCTCGCTGCAGACGCCGTCCTTCATCTCGGCCGCCTCCTTCCAGGAGACGACCCGCGTGCTGACCGAAGCTGCCGTTGCCGGCAAGACCGACATGCTGCAGGGCCTGAAGGAAAACGTCATCGTCGGCCGCCTTATCCCGGCCGGCACCGGCGGCCAGATGAGCCAGATCCGTCGCATTGCCACGCATCGCGACGAACTGATCCTGGACGAGCGCCGCAAGGCGTCCGGCGCGGAAACGGCCGAGCCGATGCTGACCGACATGGTGACCGCCGCGCAGTAAGCGCGCCGGCCACAAGCAGGCCAGCGAGACAGGGACCGCCGGAGCAATCCGGCGGTCTTTTTTCTTGCGAGCTTCCCTGCCGAAGCCGCCCTCCAGACGCAGATCGATCAAACTGCCGGCTTGCCCGGTGGCAAAAAAAGATCGAGGTGTTATGTTTCTTTTCGGATGTACGGCATTGGGGGCTTTGACGTGCAGAACCCGAGGTCCGACCACAGGTTTTTGACCGCCGCAGCGGCGGAAGTCAGGGAAGTGATCGGTCGCGCCATATTCGATGCCGGAGCATGGGACGATTTCGTTCAGGTCCTTGCCGGCATATTTCCCGGCACCTGCGTGGCGTTCCAGCGGGTCGACCTGCGCCGGAACGTCGTGTGCTACGACCGCATGGCCAACATCGACCCCGGCGTCGAGGCCAGCTATCGGCAATATTACTATGGCGTGAATCCCTGGATGCAGCCGATGCGCGCGGCGTTTTCCGGCACCATTCTCGTGAGCGAGAGGGACTATCCGGCGCGCAGCTTCGAGCACACGGAATTCTACAATGACTGGCTAAGGCCGGAACTCGCGGCAGCGACGGGGCTGATCCTGGAATCGCAGGCGGAAAGCCTCGCCGTCGTCGGCGTGCACTATTCGGTCGAACGTTCCAAAAGCTACGACGAGCCGTTGTCGGAGCTGCTGCACCGGATCAGGGCGCCGCTGCTCCGGTCGATGGAAACCACGCGGCTGATCGATCAGACCATCGATCGGGAAAGGTCGGCCGCCGCGCTCGTGGCGTGCACCGGCGATATCGCCTGCGTCGTGGATGAAAATCAGATTGTGATCGAGGCCAACGCGGCGGCCGAGCGGGAATTTCAAAGCCAGGAAATCGTTGCCATGCGCTCGGGCAAGCTGTCCGTCACGGCGCATGAGGTCAACGGCTGGCTTGGAAACACGCTTCGCCTTCTGGCGCAGGATCTGGAACCGGGCGCGACGACGCGGATATTCTCCGCCGACAGCACCTATCAGCTCGTCGTGAACTGCCTTCCCAGGGGGGCAGGGGGCGTTTCGCCGTTTTCACGACGGCAGCTTTTCCTTGCCATCTTGCGAAACCTGTCCGGGCAGGCGGAGAATGATCGCATGGCCAGCCTCGCCGCCGCCTATGGACTGACTCCCGCCGAACGGCGCCTATGTGAGGTGCTGTCGCTCGGCTATACGCCGAAGGAAGCTGCCGAGATGTTCGGCATCGCTCCCGATACCGCCCGACAGCGGCTGAAGGCCATCTTCAACAAGACCGACACGCACAGGCAAAGCGAACTCGTGCGGCTTTTCAGCCGCCTGCTGTAGGCCGGCGGCGACGACAGTTTTCTCCTCAATCGTGGAATGCTTCCACGACATTGCGCCTGCCCAGCATGAAGGCGTCGGCCACGTGCTGGAGCGGCGCGAGATCGACGTCCGACCGTCCCGAACGGACCAGGTCGGCAAAAAGCCGGTAGAGTTCGGGATATTCCGCCTCTTTCTCTTCGGCCACCACCTTGCCATCGACGGCAAGTCGCGCACCGCCGCCAGAGAGCAGCATCGCGCCCTTGTCGGTCTCGGCCGTGATATCCCAGCTTTGCGGGCCGGTCTGGCGCCAGTCCAGTTCCATGGGCACGTCCATGCCGTCGGCGGTGCGGAACAGCACATGCGCGGCGATGGGGGCATCGCGATTCTCGGGAAAATCCAGTTCGGCCGAGGCGATGTGCATGGGCGGCAGGATATGCGTGGCGATCGACAATGCATTGATGCCGGGATCGAAGACGCCGAATCCGCCCGGCGTCCATATCCATTCCTGGTTCGGATGCCAGCGGCGCACGTCTTCCTTCCAGCTGATGGCCGCGGATCTGATGCGGCTGGACGCCAGGAAGCTGCGCGCCGCCTCCACCGCCGGGGCGTAGCGGGAATGCCAGCTTGCGAAGAGCGAAACGCCTTCGCGGCGCGCCAGCGTCTTCAGGTGCTCCACTTCGCTGACGGTCGCCCCGGGCGGCTTCTCCAGAAAGACATGCTTGCGCGCTTCCAGGGCAAGCCGCGCCGCGTCGTAGCGGAATTGCGGCGGCATGCACAGCGAAACGGCCTCGATCTCCGGCACCGCCTCGAGCATCGCCTCGATGGAGGGAAAATTCGGGATGTCGTCCACCTTGCCGTGGCGGCTGGCCGCCGCCACCAGCCTGTAGTTGGAACTGGCCGCCAGTGCAGGCAAATGCTGGTCGCGGACAATCTTGCCCACGCCGACGATTCCGATCCTGATGGGTTGTGCCGAGGTCATGCCGCATTCCTTGTTTGTGGTGCGCTCGCTATTTTCGCTCGGCTTGTCAGTCGGGCTCATCGAAGGTCACGATCGAGACCTCGCCTTCCAGCGCGCCTTGCCATGCGGAAAGATGCGGTTCCTCGTCGGGCGCGCCCTGCATCTCACCGATCTGGTCGAGCTCGGCCTCGGCATAGCCTTCCGCCGCGAGTGATTCCAATGCGCGCCGCACCGCCGAATCGTCGTCGGGCGCCACCAGCATCACATGCACCCCTTCGGCTTTTCCGCCCTTGCGCCGCCAGACTCGGCCGGTGATGATGATGACGGGCCGCTCGCCCTCATTGTCGTTCATAGCTTCGTTCACGGCTTGATTCCTTCGGCCGGGAGGGTCATATCTGCCAAACCCGTCTTTTGGCACGAAGAGGGGCGTCGCGACAGTCGAAAGCGGGACAGTTTGTTCCACGCAGGCATGGCGCCGCGAAACAATCTTGCATGCGCCGCATGCATGGCTGCCATCTCCCGGCCGGACCTTAATATTTGGCTCGGCGGGGTTGACGATTTGGGGCGTTGCGAGTAGAAGCCGCGACGTCTGAGCCGATGTGAGGCTGGCTTTTCCGATGCGACGAGCGTTGGAGTTTGCCTCAAACAGGGTTCGTTTTACGAGCGAAAAGACATTTCCGGATTGCATGAAGCGGCTTCCGCTTCCTCTGCCAGTTGTTCGGGCAAGACCGCAAGGATGCGGTTCGGGGCCCGAATTTGCGTATGGAAATGGCGCTTGCAAGCCGCCCGTGACCGGGCTCGAGACACGAGATTGAGAGACAAGAGGGTTTAATGCCTACCGTCAACCAGCTGATCCGCAAGCCGCGCCAGGCGCCGGCGACGCGCAACAAGGTCCCGGCCATGCAGCAGAATCCGCAGAAGCGGGGCGTCTGCACGCGCGTCTACACGACGACGCCGAAGAAGCCGAACTCCGCGCTGCGCAAGGTTGCGAAGATCCGCCTCACCAACGGCTTCGAGGTGATCGGCTACATTCCGGGCGAGGGCCACAACCTGCAGGAGCACTCCGTGGTCATGATCCGCGGCGGCCGCGTGAAGGACCTTCCGGGTGTGCGCTATCACATCATCCGCGGCGTGCTCGACACCCAGGGTGTGAAGAACCGCAAGCAGCGTCGCTCGAAATACGGCGCCAAGCGTCCGAAGTAAGGGTTTATCCGGCTTCGGCGCTTTTTGTTCATGCGCCGTGCCGAGGCAAGAGAGACAAGAGCCATGTCCCGTCGTCACAGTGCAGATAAGCGTGAGATCAACCCGGATCCGAAGTTCGGCGATCTGGTGGTCACGAAGTTCATGAACGCCGTCATGTATGACGGCAAGAAGTCGGTGGCCGAGACCATCGTCTATGGCGCGCTCGACCAGGTGCAGGCCAAGACGAAGCAGGAGCCGGTCGCCGTCTTCCATCAGGCGCTCGACAACGTCGCGCCGCATGTGGAAGTGCGTTCGCGTCGCGTCGGCGGCGCCACCTACCAGGTTCCGGTCGACGTGCGTCCCGAGCGCCGTCAGGCTCTGGCCATTCGCTGGCTGATCACCGCCGCCCGCAACCGCAACGAGACCACCATGGTCGACCGCCTCTCCGGCGAGCTGATGGACGCGGCCAACAACCGCGGCACCGCCGTGAAGAAGCGTGAAGACACCCACAAGATGGCGGAAGCCAACCGCGCCTTCGCGCATTACCGCTGGTAAGCGCGAAAGAAGACAGAAGAGGCACCTCCGATGGCCCGCGAATACAAGATCGAAGACTACCGCAATTTCGGCATCATGGCGCATATCGACGCCGGCAAGACGACGACGACCGAGCGCATCCTGTACTACACGGGCAAGTCGCACAAGATCGGCGAAGTCCATGACGGCGCTGCCACCATGGACTGGATGGAGCAGGAGCAGGAACGCGGCATCACCATCACCTCGGCTGCCACCACGACCTTCTGGAAGGGTCGCGACGGCAAGCAGCGCCGCTTCAACATCATCGACACCCCCGGCCACGTCGACTTCACCATCGAGGTCGAGCGTTCGCTGCGCGTGCTCGACGGCGCCATCGCGCTGCTCGATTCCAACGCCGGCGTCGAGCCGCAGACCGAGACCGTCTGGCGCCAGGCCGAGAAGTACCATGTCCCGCGCATGATCTTCTGCAACAAGATGGACAAGACCGGCGCGGATTTCTACCGCTGCCTGGACATGATCAAGTCGCGCCTCGGCGCCGTGGCCGTTGCCGTGCAGCTGCCGATCGGCGCTGAGAACGACTTCAAGGGCGTCATCGACCTCATCGAGATGAAGGCCCTGATCTGGCACAACGAGGAACTGGGCGCCGCCTGGGACGTGGTCGAGATTCCGGCCGACCTTCAGGCGAAGGCCGAGGAATACCGCGAGAAGATGATCGAAGCCGTCGTCGAGATGGATGACGACGCGATGAACGACTATCTCGAGGGCAACCTGCCGGACAACGACACCATCCGCAAGCTGATCCGCAAGGGCACGATCGGGGTCAAGTTCCATCCCGTGTTCTGCGGCACCGCCTTCAAGAACAAGGGCGTGCAGCCTCTGCTCGACGCCGTCGTGGACTACCTGCCGTCGCCGCTCGACGTTCCGGCGATCAAGGGCATCGACGCCAAGACCGAGCAGGAAATCGAGCGGCACGCGGACGACAACGAGCCGCTGTCCATGCTCGCGTTCAAGATCATGAACGACCCGTTCGTCGGCTCGCTCACCTTCGCCCGCATCTATTCGGGCAAGCTTGCCAAGGGTTCGTCTCTGGACAACACCGTGAAGGGCAAGAAGGAGCGCATCGGCCGCATGCTGCAGATGCACGCCAACTCGCGCCAGGACATCGAGGAGGCCTATGCCGGCGACATCGTCGCCTTGGCCGGCCTCAAGGAGACGACCACCGGCGATACGCTGTGCGACCCGCTGCATCCGGTCATCCTGGAGCGCATGGAGTTCCCCGAGCCGGTCATCCAGATCGCGATCGAGCCGAAGACCAAGGGCGACCAGGAGAAGATGGGCCTCGCGCTTCATCGCCTGGCGGCCGAGGATCCGTCGTTCCGCGTCAAGACCGACGAGGAATCGGGCCAGACCATCATCGCCGGCATGGGCGAGCTTCATCTCGACATCATCGTCGACCGCATGAAGCGCGAGTTCAAGGTCGAGGCGAATGTCGGCGCTCCGCAGGTCGCGTATCGCGAGACGATCACCCGCACCCACGAGCAGGACTACACGCACAAGAAGCAGACTGGCGGCACGGGCCAGTTCGCCCGCGTCAAGATCGTGTTCGAGCCGAACCCCGAGGGCGAGGACTACGTGTTCGAGTCCAAGATCGTCGGCGGCGCGGTGCCGAAGGAGTACATCCCCGGCGTGGAGAAGGGCATCGGCAGCGTCATGTCGTCGGGTCCGTTCGCCGGCTTCCCGATGATCGGCGTCAAGGCGACCCTCATCGACGGCGCTTTCCACGACGTCGACTCCTCGGTGCTGGCCTTCGAAATCGCCTCGCGCGCGGCCTTCCGTGAAGCTGCCGCCAAGCTTGGCGTGCAGCTGCTCGAGCCGGTCATGAAGGTCGAGGTGGTGACGCCCGAGGATTACGTCGGCAACGTCATCGGCGACCTCAACAGCCGCCGCGGCCAGATCCAGGGTCAGGAGACCCGCGGCATCGCCGTCGTCGTCAACGCGATGGTGCCGCTGGCCAACATGTTCAAATACGTGGACAGCCTGCGCTCGATGTCACAGGGCCGCGCCCAGTACACGATGCAATTCGACCATTACGAGCCGGTTCCGACCGCGGTCGCTCAGGAAGTCCAGAAGAAATACGCTTAAATCCCTTAGGGTTGCGACAGTAACTAGGTTCAATGCCCTGGCGGGCTAGCAGGAATGGAGACCTCACATGGCAAAAGGTAAATTCGAGCGCACGAAGCCTCATGTGAACATTGGCACGATTGGTCACGTTGACCATGGCAAGACGTCCTTGACGGCAGCGATCACGAAGTACTTCGGCGAGTTCAAGGCGTATGACCAGATTGACGCCGCGCCTGAGGAGAAGGCGCGCGGCATCACGATCTCGACGGCGCATGTGGAATACGAGACGCCGAACCGTCACTACGCGCATGTCGACTGCCCCGGCCACGCCGACTATGTGAAGAACATGATCACGGGTGCGGCGCAGATGGACGGCGCGATCCTGGTGGTTTCGGCCGCCGACGGCCCGATGCCGCAGACGCGCGAGCACATTCTGCTTGCCCGCCAGGTCGGCGTTCCGGCGATCGTGGTGTTCCTGAACAAGTGCGACCAGGTTGACGATCCGGAGCTTCTGGAGCTGGTCGAGCTCGAGGTTCGCGAGCTTCTGTCGAAGTACGAGTTCCCGGGCGACGACATTCCGATCGTGAAGGGTTCGGCGCTGGCGGCGCTTGAGGATTCCAACAAGGATCTGGGCGAGAACGCGGTTCGCAAGCTGATGGAAGAGGTCGACGCCTACATTCCGACGCCGGAGCGTCCGATCGACAAGCCGTTCCTGATGCCGATCGAGGACGTGTTCTCGATCTCGGGCCGCGGCACGGTGGTGACGGGCCGCGTCGAGCGCGGAGTGGTCAAGGTCGGCGAGGAACTCGAGATCGTCGGCATCCGCCCGACGGCCAAGACCACCTGCACGGGCGTTGAGATGTTCCGCAAGCTTCTGGACCAGGGCCAGGCGGGCGACAACATCGGCGCGCTGCTGCGCGGCGTCGACCGCGACGGCGTCGAGCGCGGCCAGGTCTTGGCCAAGCCGGGCACGGTGAAGCCGCACAAGAAGTTCAAGGCCGAGGCCTACATCCTGACCAAGGAGGAGGGTGGCCGTCACACGCCGTTCTTCACCAACTATCGTCCGCAGTTCTATTTCCGCACGACGGACGTGACCGGCATCGTGACGCTGCCGGCGGGCACGGAGATGGTGATGCCGGGCGACAACGTGACGGTGGACGTCGAGCTGATCGTGCCGATCGCCATGGAGGAGCGCCTGCGCTTCGCCATCCGCGAAGGCGGCCGCACCGTCGGCGCCGGTATCGTCGCCGCGATCGTCGAGTAAGAAGAAGAACAAGAGATCTGTCGCGGGCGGGCCAACGCCCGCGCCGCGCCAGAACAAGGAATGACGAGATGAACGGTCAGAATATCCGCATCCGCCTGAAAGCGTTCGACCACCGCGTGCTCGACGCCTCGACGCGGGAAATCGTGTCCACGGCCAAGCGCACCGGCGCCAATGTCCGCGGCCCCATCCCGCTGCCGACGCGGATCGAGAAGTTCACGGTCAACCGGTCGCCGCACGTCGACAAGAAGAGCCGCGAGCAGTTCGAGATGCGCACCCACAAGCGCCTGCTCGACATCGTGGACCCGACCCCGCAGACGGTCGATGCGCTTATGAAGCTCGATCTGGCCGCCGGCGTGGACGTCGAGATCAAGCTCTGAGAGCGAGCCGGGAAGACAGGGAAACCTGAAAAGACATGAGCCGGCCGGGTTGTCGCCCGAATGGCTCCTCTGAAGGAAGATGAACCGATGCGTTCAGGTGTAATTGCACAGAAGGTGGGAATGACCCGCATCTACAACGATGCCGGCGAGCATGTTCCCGTCACCGTTCTCCGCATGGAGAACTGCCAGGTCGTGGCGCAGCGCACGCAGGAGAAGAATGGCTACACCGCCGTTCAGCTCGGCGTCGGCCTCGCCAAGGTGAAGAACACGCCCAAGGCCATGCGCGGCCATTTCGCCGCCGCTTCGGTCGAGCCCAAGGCGAAGGTCGCGGAGTTCCGCGTTTCCGCCGAGAACATGCTCGACGTCGGCGCCGAGATCACCGTGGAGCATTTCGTTCCCGGCCAGAAGGTGGACGTGACCGGCACCTCGACCGGCAAGGGCTTCCAGGGCGTCATGAAGCGCCATAATTTCGGCGGCGGCCGTGCCACCCACGGTAACTCGCTGTCGCATCGCGTTCACGGTTCGACCGGCCAGCGCCAGGACCCCGGCAAGGTGTTCAAGGGCAAGAAGATGGCCGGCCACATGGGCGCCACCCGTATCACCACGCAGAACGTCGAGATCGTGTCGACCGACGCCGACCGCGGCCTGATCCTGATCCGCGGCGCCGTTCCCGGCACCAAGGGCGCCTGGATCCTGGTCCGCGACGCCGTGAAGTCGGCGCTGCCTGAAAATGCGCCGAAGCCCGCCGCGATCCGCGCCGGCTCCGCCAAGACCGAGGCCCCGGCCACAGAGGGAGCTGAATAATGGACCTCAAGATCACCACGCTCGCCGGCAAGGACGCCGGCAAGGTGACGCTGTCGGAGGCGATTTTCGGCCTCGACCCGCGCGAGGACATCCTGCAGCGCGTCGTGCGCTGGCAGCTCGCCAAGAAGCAGCAGGGCACCCATCAGGCCAAGGGCCGCGCCGACATCGCGCGCACCGGCGCCAAGATGTACAAGCAGAAGGGCACGGGCCGCGCCCGTCACTCCTCGGCGCGTGCGCCGCAGTTCCGCGGCGGTGGCAAGGCCCACGGCCCGGTCGCCCGCAGCCACGAGCACGACCTGCCCAAGAAGGTCCGTCAGCTCGGCTTGAAGCATGCGCTGTCGGCCAAGGCCAAGTCGTCCTCGATCATCGTGATCGACGAGCTGAAGCTGGCCGATGCCAAGACCAAGGCGCTGGTCGCCAGCCTGACGTCGCTGGGCCTGACCAACGCTCTGGTCATCGGCGGCGCGGAACTCGACCAAGGGTTCAAGCGGGCTGCCGCCAACATCCCGAACATCGATGTGCTGCCCATCCAGGGCATCAACGTCTACGACATTCTGCGCCGCGGCACGCTGGTCCTTTCCAAGGCCGCCGTCGAGGCTCTCGAGGAGCGCTTCAAATGACCGACCTTCGTCACTACGACGTGATCGTCTCGCCGGCGATCACCGAAAAGTCGACCATGGCGTCCGAGCACAACCAGATCATCTTCAACGTGGCCAAGAGCGCGTCGAAGACCGAGATCAAGGCTGCCGTCGAGGCGCTGTTCGGCGTCAAGGTCACCGCGGTGAACACCCTCGTCCGTAAGGGCAAGGTCAAGCGCTTCCGCGGCACCACCGGCCGTCAGGGCGACGTCAAGAAGGCTATCGTGACCCTGGTCGACGGCCAGTCGATCGATGTTGCGACCGGTCTCTGAGTAGGGCGGCGAGGACAAGAAAATGGCTTTGAAACACTATAACCCGATAACGCCGAGCACCCGCCAGCTGGTCATCGTCGACCGCTCGGGCCTCTACAAGGGCAAGCCCGTCAAGGGCCTGACCGAGGGCCTGACCAAGTCGGGCGGCCGCAACAACTTCGGCCGCGTCACCGCGCGCTTCATTGGCGGCGGTCACAAGCGCTCGTACCGCATCATCGACTTCAAACGCCGCAAGCTGGACGTCGTCGGCACGGTCGAGCGTCTGGAATACGATCCGAACCGCACCGCCTTCATCGCCCTGGTGAAGTACGAGGACGGCGAGCTGGCCTACATCCTGGCCCCGCAGCGCCTCGCCGCAGGCGACAAGGTCGTGGCTGGCGAATCCGTGGACGTGAAGCCGGGCAATGCGATGCCGCTGTCCGCGATGCCGGTGGGCACCATCGTCCACAACATCGAGCTGAAGCCCGGCAAGGGCGGTCAGGTCGCCCGTTCGGCTGGCGCTTACGCCCAGCTCGTCGGCCGCGACCAGGGCATGGCGATCCTGCGCCTGAACTCGGGCGAGCAGCGCATCGTGCACGGTTCGTGCTTCGCCACCGTCGGCGCCGTCTCGAACCCTGACCATGGCAACATCAACGACGGCAAGGCCGGCCGCACGCGCTGGCGCGGCAAGCGTCCGCACAATCGCGGCGTGACCATGAACCCGGTCGACCATCCGCACGGCGGCGGCGAAGGCCGCACCTCCGGCGGCCGTCACCCGGTCACCCCGTGGGGCAAGCCGACCAAGGGCAAGAAGACGCGGTCCAACAAGGCGACCGACAAGTTCATCGTGCGCTCGCGCCATCAGCGCAAGAGCTAAGAAGAGGTAGCCCAAGTGACTCGTTCTGTTTGGAAAGGCCCCTTCATCGACGGCTACCTTCTGAAGAAGGCAGACAAGGTTCGTGAAGGCGGTCGCAATGAGGTGATCAAGATGTGGAGCCGCCGCTCCACCATCCTGCCGCAGTTCGTCGGCCTCACCTTCGGTGTTTACAACGGCCAGAAGCACGTCCCGGTCTCCGTGAACGAGGACATGGTCGGCCACAAGTTCGGTGAGTTCGCCCCGACCCGTACCTATTACGGCCACGGCGCGGACAAGAAGGCGAAGAGGAAGTAACGATGAGCAAGGCCAAAGCTCCGCGCAGGCTTGCTGACAACGAGGCTCGTGCCGTCCTGCGCACGATCCGCGTCAGCCCGCAGAAGCTGAACCTGGTTGCTGCGCTCATCCGCGGCAAGAAGGTCGCCACTGCGCTGAACGACCTGGAGTTCTCGCGCAAGCGCATCTCCGGCACCGTCAAGAAGACGCTGGAATCGGCGATCGCCAACGCGGAAAACAACCACGACCTCGATGTCGACGCCCTGGTCGTCGCTGAGGCCTATGTCGGCAAGTCGATCGTCATGAAGCGTTTCCACGCGCGTGGCCGCGGCCGCGCCAGCCGCATCGAGAAGCCGTTTTCGCACCTCACGATCGTCGTTCGTGAAGTGGAAGAGAAAGGGGAGGCCGCATAATGGGCCAGAAAATCAATCCGATCGGTCTCCGCCTCGGCATCAACCGCACCTGGGATTCGCGCTGGTACGCCAACACCGGCGAATACGGCAAGCTGCTGCACGAAGACCTCAAGATCCGCGAGTATCTTGAGAAGGAACTGAAGCAGGCCGCCATTTCCAAGGTCGTCATCGAGCGTCCGCACAAGAAGTGCCGCGTCACGATCCACGCAGCCCGTCCCGGCCTCATCATCGGCAAGAAGGGCGCGGACATCGAGAAGCTGCGCCGCAAGCTGACCGAGATGACCAAGTCGGAAACGCACCTCAACATCGTCGAGGTCCGCAAGCCCGAGACCGACGCCACGCTGATCGCCCAGTCGATAGCGCAGCAGCTCGAGCGCCGCATCGCCTTCCGCCGCGCCATGAAGCGTGCGGTGCAGTCGGCCATGCGCCTGGGTGCGGAAGGCATCCGCATCAACTGCTCGGGCCGTCTGGGCGGCGCTGAAATCGCGCGCATGGAGTGGTACCGCGAAGGCCGCGTGCCGCTGCACACCCTGCGCGCCGATGTCGACTACGGCACGGCCGAAGCGCACACCGCCTACGGCATCTGTGGCGTCAAGGTGTGGGTGTTCAAGGGCGAGATCCTCGAGCACGACCCGATGGCCTCCGAGCGCCGCGCGACCGAGGGCGACCACGCGGGCGAACGCAGCGGCGGCCGCCGTCGCGAGAACGCCTGACCGCATTTGAGAATTTGGAGCAAGTAAGATGCTGCAGCCAAAGCGCACAAAGTTCCGCAAGCAGTTCAAGGGCCGTATCCACGGCGCTGCCAAGGGCGGCACCAATCTGGATTTCGGCGGTTTCGGGCTGAAGGCGCTGGAGCCGAATCGCGTCACCGCGCGTGAGATCGAGGCGGCCCGCCGCGCGATCACCCGCGAAATGAAGCGCGCCGGCCGTGTGTGGATTCGCATATTCCCCGACGTTCCGGTCACCGGAAAGCCGACCGAAGTCCGCATGGGCAAGGGCAAGGGCGCGGTCGACTACTGGGCCTGCCGGGTGAAGCCGGGCCGCGTCATGTTCGAGATCGACGGCGTGCCGGAAGAGGTTGCCCGCGAGGCGCTGCGCCTCGGCGCGGCGAAGCTGTCGGTCAGGACGCGCTTCGTACAGCGCATCGCAGAATAAGGACGCCGAAGATGAAAGCCGAAGAACTCCGCGCCAAGACGCAGGACCAGCTCTCCGACGATCTGGCCTCGCTGAAGAAGGAGCAGTTCAACCTGCGCTTCCAGAAGGCGACCGGCCAGCTTGAGAAGACCGCCCGCGTGAGGGAGGTCCGCAAGGACATCGCTCGCATCAAGACCATCGCCGCTGAAAAAGCGGCGGCCAAGAAGGGTTAAGGACGAAGATCATGCCGAAGCGCATTTTGCAGGGCACTGTCGTCAGCGACAAGAACGAGAAGACGGTCGTCGTCAAGGTCGAGCGCCGTTTCACCCATCCGGTGATGAAGAAGACCGTGCGCATGTCGAAGAAGTACAAGGCGCATGATGAGAACAACGCCCACAAGGTTGGCGACACCGTGTTCATCCAGGAATCGAAGCCGATTTCCAAGGATAAGCGCTGGGTCGTCGTGACCTCGGACCAGGCGTGAACGACGAATTTTAGACAGACCGGGGAAGGACGCCAGTCCATCCCGATAGAAAAGAAGAAGGCGGCCAGTCATGATTCAGATGCAAACAAACCTCGACGTCGCGGATAATTCCGGCGCCCGTCGTGTCATGTGCATCAAGGTGCTGGGCGGCTCGAAGCGGAAATACGCCTCCGTCGGCGACATCATCGTGGTGTCGATCAAGGAAGCCATTCCGCGCGGCCGCGTGAAGAAGGGCGATGTGATGAAGGCGGTCGTGGTGCGCACGGCCAAGGACATCCGCCGTCCGGACGGCAGCGTGATCCGGTTCGACAAGAACGCGGCCGTTCTCGTCGACAACAAGAAAGAGCCGGTGGGCACTCGTATCTTCGGGCCGGTTCCGCGCGAGCTTCGCGCCAAGAACCACATGAAGATCATCTCTCTCGCGCCCGAAGTGCTGTAAGGAGCCGGAACAATGCAGAAGATCCGTAAGGGCGACAAGGTCGTCGTTCTCACCGGCAAGGACAAGGGCCGCTCCGGCGAAGTCCTGTCCGTCCAGCCGAAGGACGACACGGCCATCGTGCGCGGCATCAACATCGTCATCCGTCACCAGCGCCAGACCCAGGCGCAGGAGGGTGGCCTGATCAGGAAAGAAGCGCCGATCCATCTCTCGAACATCGCGCTGGCCGACCCCAAGGACGGCAAGCCGACCCGCGTCGGCTTCAAGCTCGAGAAGGACGGCAAGAAGGTGCGCTTTGCCAAGCGCTCGGGAGAAACGATCAATGGCTAAGGCAGCACAGGCAGAAGCCAAGAACATGCCGCGCCTGAAGAAGGTCTACAACGAGACCATCCGCAAGGCGATGTTGGAGCAGTTCAAGTACGACAACGAGATGCAGGTTCCGCGCATCGACAAGATCGTGCTGAACATGGGCGTCGGCGAAGCCACCGGCGATTCCAAGAAGCCTTCGGTTGCGGCCGAGGACCTCGGCCTGATCGCCGGCCAGAAGGCCGTGGTCACCCGGGCCCGCAAGTCGATCGCCGGCTTCAAGGTTCGCGAGCAGATGCCGATCGGCGCCAAGGTGACGCTGCGCCAGGAGCGCATGTATGAATTCCTGGACCGCCTAGTCAACATCGCGCTGCCGCGCGTTCGCGACTTCCGCGGCCTGAACCCGAAGAGCTTCGATGGCCGCGGCAACTACGCCATGGGCATCAAGGAGCACATCGTGTTCCCGGAGATCAACTACGACAAGGTCGATCAGATCTGGGGCATGGACATCATCGTTTGTACGACTGCGAAGACGGACGACGAGGCCAGGGCGCTGCTCAAGGCCTTCAACTTCCCCTTCCGCCAGTAACGGCAGCGAGCAAAGGAAAAATCTGAAATGGCAAAGACCAGCTCAGT
The DNA here is from genome assembly GCF_032460275.1 of Mesorhizobium sp. SP-1A. NCBI lineage: Bacteria > Pseudomonadati > Pseudomonadota > Alphaproteobacteria > Hyphomicrobiales > Phyllobacteriaceae > Mesorhizobium > Mesorhizobium sp. SP-1A. The sequence continues at coordinate 1,349,235 of NZ_JAVXZD010000001.1, forward strand.
CGAGAAGAACAACCGGCGCCGCAAGCTTGTGGATCAGTACGCCGCCCGCCGCAAGGCGCTGAAGGACATCGTCATGGATCAGTCCAAGCCGATGGAAGAGCGCTTCCGCGCCCAGCTCAAGCTTTCGGCGCTGCCGCGCAATTCGGCGAAGATCCGCATCCGCAACCGCTGCGAGGTCACCGGCCGTCCGCGCGCTTTCTATCGCAAGCTCAAGCTCTCGCGTATCGCGCTTCGCGATCTGGGCAATACCGGCCAGATCCCGGGCCTGGTCAAGTCGAGCTGGTAAGGAGGATATGAAATGTCACTGAGCGATCCTCTCGGCGATATGCTGACCCGCATCCGCAACGCCTACGGCCGCAAGAAGTCGACGGTGTCGACCCCGGCCTCGCGTCTGCGTGCCCGCGTTCTCGACGTTCTGAAGTCGGAAGGCTATATCCGCGACTACAGCCAGACCGATTTCGACAACGGCAAGTCGGAACTCGAGATCGAGCTGAAATATTTCGACGGTGCTCCGGTGGTGCGCGAAATCGCCCGCGTCTCCAAGCCCGGCCGCCGCGTCTATGTTTCGGCCCGGTCGATCCCGCAGGTCGCCAACGGCCTCGGCATCGCCATCCTTTCGACTCCGAAGGGTGTGATGGCCGACCACGAGGCGCGCGAGCAGAACGTTGGCGGGGAAGTCCTCTGCCAGGTCTTCTGATCTGACGCCCGGAAGAAAAGAACAGGAACGAGGACAGGACAATGTCTCGTATTGGAAAGAAACCCGTTTCGGTGCCGCAAGGCGTAACCGCGACCGTGAATGGTCAGACCGTGACGGCGAAGGGCCCGAAGGGCGAGCTGAAGTTCGTCGTCAACGACGAGGTTCTGGTCAAGCTTGATAACGACGCGATCTCCGTCGAGCCGCGCGACCAGTCCAAGGACGCGCGCTCCAAGTGGGGCATGTCGCGCACCCAGATCGTCAACATCCTGACCGGCGTGAAGGACGGCTTCGAGAAGAAGCTCGAGATCACCGGCGTCGGCTATCGCGCCGCCCTGCAGGGCAAGAACCTGCAGCTCGCGCTCGGCTTCAGCCATGACGTGGTCTACGAGACCCCGGCGGGCATAACCATCACCGTGCCGAAGCCGACCGAGATCACCGTTACCGGCATCGACAAGCAGCAGGTCGGCCAGGTCGCGGCGGAAATCCGCGAGTATCGCGGCCCCGAACCCTATAAGGGCAAGGGCGTGCGCTATGCGGGCGAGAAGATCGTCCGCAAGGAAGGCAAGAAGAAGTAACCGCTGGCGGTCGCCGGAAGATCTGGATCTTCCGGCGGCCGCCTCCGGCAAGTGCAACGCCACGGGGTGCTGTCGCGGGCGGCTTTCGCTGACCGCAATATGCCGAAGGCATAAGGCAGTCCCCGTTTTACAAGGCAGGAAGAACCAGAATGGCTTCGAAGGAATCCACCCAGCGCCGCGCCGCGCGCATCCGCCGCCAGATCAAGGCCGTGGCCAACGGTCGCCCGCGTCTTTCGGTGCATCGCACCTCCAAGCACATCTACGTGCAGGTGATCGACGATGCCTCCGGTCATACGGTCGCGGCGGCTTCGACGCTCGAGAAGGACCTCAAGGGTTCGCTCAAGACCGGCGCGGACACTGCCGCCGCCGCTGCCGTCGGCAAGCTGATCGCCGAGCGCGCCTCGAAAGCGGGCGTCAAGGAAGTGGTCTTCGACCGCGGCTCCTACATCTATCACGGCCGCGTCAAGGCGCTGGCCGACGCGGCGCGCGAAGGCGGCCTGAGCTTCTGATCCAGGCGAGAGGGCCGGGGGCCTTTTTGCCGGGAACAGGATTTGACTTTCACCGCCGGCATCCCGTAAGGGGTGCCGGCATTTCAGCAACCAGTGCTTCCGGAAAAGAACAAGGATTAGGATATGGCACAGGAACGTAGGGAAGGCGGCCGCGAGCGTGGCCGCGACCGCGAGGAGCGCGACGACGGCATCGTCGACAAGCTCGTACATATCAACCGCGTCGCCAAGGTGGTCAAGGGCGGCCGTCGCTTCGGCTTCGCCGCGCTCGTCGTCGTCGGCGACCAGAAGGGCCGCGTCGGCTTCGGCCACGGCAAGGCGCGCGAAGTGCCTGAGGCCATCCGCAAGGCGACCGAATCGGCCAAGCGCGACATGATCTTCGTGCCGCTGCGTTCGGGCCGCACGCTGCACCATGACGTCGCGGGCCGCTGGGGCGCCGGCAAGGTGCTGCTGCGCGCCGCCAAGCCCGGTACCGGCATCATCGCCGGCGGTCCGATGCGCGCCGTGTTCGAGACGCTCGGCATGCATGACGTGGTCGCCAAGTCGATGGGCTCGTCGAACCCGTACAACATGGTTCGCGCCACCTTCGACGCGCTGAAGAGCCAGATGCATCCCAAGGACGTGGCTGCCGCGCGCGGCATCAAGTATTCGACGCTTCAGGCTCGTCGCGGCACCGCCGTCACGGCTGATGAATAGTCGACAGGACCAGGGATCAGAACCATGGCCAAGAAAGCTACCAAGACCATCACCGTCGAGCAGGTCGGCTCGCCGATCCGCCGGCCGAAGGAGCAGCGCGCCACGCTGGTCGGCCTCGGCCTGAACAAGATGCACAAGCAGAGCACGCTGGAGGACACCCCCTCCGTGCGCGGCATGATCGCCGCCGTTTCGCATCTCGTCCGCGTCGTGGACGAGAAGTGAGCGGGCGCTGAGGAGATTGCACATGAAACTCAACGAACTCAGTGACAAGGACGGCGCGACCCACAGCCGCAAGCGCGTCGGTCGCGGCATCGGCTCCGGCTCCGGCAAGACCGGCGGCCGCGGCGTCAAGGGTCAGAAGTCCCGCTCGGGCGTCGCCATCAACGGCTTCGAGGGCGGCCAGATGCCGCTCTACCGGCGTCTGCCGAAGCGCGGCTTCACCAACATCTTCGCGAAGGAATTCGTGGCGGTGTCGCTGGGCCGCATCCAGACGGCCATCGACGCCAAGAAGCTGGACGCCAAGGAAACCGTGAACGCCGAGGCGCTGGTCAAGGCCGGCGTCGTGCGCCGCGCCAAGGACGGCGTGCGCATCCTCTCCGGCGGCGAACTCACGGCCAAGGTCGCATTCGACGTTGCCGGCGCCTCCAAGACCGCCGTCGAGAAGATCGAAAAGGCCGGCGGTTCGATCAAGCTGCCCGAGAAGGCAGCCGCCGAGTAAAATGACTTTGCAAGCGGCCGCGTCACAGCGGCCGCTTGCATCTTGGTCGCGCCGGGCCTATTTCCGTGGCTCGGTGATACGCGCTGCCCGAAGCGGGCGCACCCGCGTCATCTGGAGCATCGGACCGAGGCGCGCACTGCGGCATCCGAAGCTCGAACAAAGAGATAGGGCGGCAAGACGGTGCCCCAAGGCGACGCCCTTGGAACGCATGTCGCGCTGGCGGAGAATTTTTGATGGCTTCGGCTGCAGAACAACTTGCTTCCAACCTGAATTTCGCGGCTTTCGCCAAGGCCGAAGACCTGAAGAAGCGCATCTGGTTCACCATCGGCGCGCTGCTGGTCTATCGCCTTGGGACCTACATCCCGCTGCCCGGCATCAATCCCGAGGCCTTCGCCCAGGCCTTCAATTCGCAGAGCAAGGGCGTGCTCGGCATGTTCAACATGTTTGCCGGCGGCGCCGTGCAGCGCATGGCGATCTTCGCTCTGGGCATCATGCCTTACATCTCCGCCTCCATCATCATGCAGTTGATGACCTCGGTCGTACCGTCGCTGGAAGCGCTGAAGAAGGAAGGCGAGCAGGGCCGCAAGATCATCAACCAGTACACCCGCTACGGCACCGTGCTTCTGGCGCTGGTGCAGGCCTACGGCATTTCCGTGGGGCTGGAGAACGGCAACGGCATCGTCACAAGTCCCGGCCTGTTCTTCCAGCTGTCGACCGTGATCACGCTGGTCGGCGGCACCATGTTCCTGATGTGGCTGGGCGAGCAGATCACTGCGCGCGGCATTGGCAACGGCATTTCGCTCATCATCTTCGCCGGCATCGTCGCGGGCCTGCCGCACGCCATTTCCGGCACGCTCGAACTCGGCCGCACCGGCGCGCTGTCGACCGGGCTGATCCTGGCGATCATTGTCCTGGCTGTCGTGGTGATCGCGCTGATCGTGTTTTTCGAGCGCGCCCAGCGCCGCCTGCTCATCCAGTATCCGAAGCGCCAGGTCGGCAACCGCATGTTCCAGGGCGATACGTCGCACCTGCCGCTGAAGCTGAACACCTCGGGCGTGATCCCGCCGATCTTCGCGTCGTCGCTGCTGCTGCTGCCGGCCACGGTCGCCGGCTTCTCGAACACCACCAACCTGCCGGCCTGGGCAAGCACCGTGCTGGCTTCACTCGGCCACGGCCAGCCGCTTTACATGATCTTCTATGCCGCGATGATCGTGTTCTTCACCTTCTTCTACACGGCCATCGTCTTCAATCCGAAGGAAACGGCCGATCAGTTGAAGAAGCATTCCGGCTTCATTCCCGGCTACCGTCCGGGCGAGCGCACCGCCGAATATATCGACTATGTGCTCACCCGCATCACGGTGGTCGGCGCCATCTATCTGGTCTGCGTGTGCCTTCTGCCGGAATTCCTGATTTCGGCCACCGGCGTGCCGTTCTACCTTGGTGGCACTTCGCTTCTGATCGTCGTCAGTGTTACCCTCGATACGGTGGCGCAGATTCAGGGACACCTGATCGCCCACCAGTATGAAGGCCTGATCAAGAAGTCGAAGCTGCGCGGGGGGAAGAGAACCAGATGAGATTGATATTGCTGGGCCCGCCCGGAGCGGGAAAAGGCACGCAGGCGCAGCGCCTGGTCGAAAAGCACGGCATTCCGCAACTCTCCACCGGAGACATGCTGCGCGCCGCCGTCAAGGCGGGCACCGAGGTCGGCAAGCGGGCCAAGGCCGTCATGGACGCCGGCCAGCTCGTGTCCGACGAGATCGTCAACCAGATTGTTTCCGAGCGCGTCGACGAGCCGGATGCGAGGAATGGGTTCATCCTGGACGGATATCCGCGTACCGTTCCCCAGGCCGAGGCGCTCGACCGCATCCTGGCCGGGAAGGGGCGCAAGCTCGATGCCGTCATCGAGCTGAAGGTCGACGAGTCGGCCCTTGTGCGCCGGATGGAGAAGCGCGTCGCCGATACCATCGCCGCCGGCGGCACCGTGCGCGCCGACGACAATCCCGAATCGTTCAAGAAGCGGCTGGTCGAATATCGCGAGAAGACGGCGCCTCTTTCGGCCTATTATGCCCGCATCGGCGAATTGCGCACCGTGGACGGCATGGCCGACATCGACACGGTGACGCGGGAGATCGAGGGTATTCTCGCCGCTTCCACGGCCGGCGTTTGAACGAATTGACTTGACTGGGCCGGGTTGCTGGCGTATGGCGGCCCGTCTTCCTACTAGGCATGAAGCTTGCTTGCCCGTGCGGCAAGGCAGGAACATTTAGCGAAGACCCCGCAAGGGCCGGCCTCCACCGGACGCGGGTCAATCTGAAAAGCGCCGGCCAGATGCTTATCTGCCGGCCCACATGGAGCGAGAGAGAACATGGCCCGTATAGCCGGCGTCAATATTCCGACCAACAAGCGCGTCGTCATCGCGCTGCAGTACATTCACGGCATCGGCAAGAAATTTGCCCAGGAGATCGTCGACAAGGTCGGCATCCCCGCCGAGCGCCGCGTCAACCAGCTCACCGACGCCGAGGTTCTGGCCATCCGCGAGGCCATCGATCGCGACTACCAGGTCGAGGGCGACCTGCGCCGCGAAGTGTCGATGAACATCAAGCGCCTCATGGACCTGGGCTGCTATCGCGGCCTGCGCCACCGTCGTTCGCTGCCGGTTCGCGGTCAGCGCACGCACACCAATGCCCGCACCCGCAAGGGTCCGGCCAAGGCCATCGCTGGCAAGAAGAAGTAATTGGCGGCAGTGGGCAACAGGCAGCCGGATTTTTCGGCTGCCGTGCCTGAAGCCCGACTGCCTCCCCAAGGTGTAGCCGCTGGCACTACGGCGGCGTAGAGATCGATCGAAAGGAAAGACATGGCCAAGGAAGCCGCCCGCGTTCGCCGTCGCGAACGCAAGAATATTTCGTCGGGCATCGCCCACGTCAATTCGACCTTCAACAACACCATGATCACCATCTCCGACGCGCAGGGCAACGCCATTGCCTGGTCGTCGGCTGGTGCCCAGGGTTTCAAGGGTTCGCGCAAGTCGACCCCGTTTGCCGCGCAGATGGCTGCCGAGGATGCCGCCAAGAAGGCGCAGGAACACGGCATGCGCACGCTCGAGGTCGAGGTCTGCGGCCCCGGTTCCGGTCGCGAGTCGGCCCTGCGCGCGCTTCAGGCGGCCGGCTTCACGATCACCTCGATCCGTGATGTGACGCCGATCCCGCACAATGGTTGCCGCCCGCGCAAGAAGCGCCGCGTCTAATAAGAATAAACCGCCTCGTGGGCGCCGGCAGGCGCCTTCGCGGCTTTCCAGGTCGCCCGTCACGATTGGATGGTGGTGGGGAAACGGAAGGAAGGCAACATGATCCAGAAAAACTGGCAAGAGCTCATCAAGCCCAACAAGATCGAGTTCTCGTCCAAGAAGAAGACCCTGACCACGCTTGTGGCGGAGCCTCTGGAGCGCGGCTTCGGCTTGACGCTGGGCAACGCGCTGCGCCGCGTTCTCCTGTCGTCCCTGCGCGGCGCTGCCGTCACCGCCGTGCAGATCGATGGCGTGCTGCATGAGTTCTCGTCCATTGCCGGCGTGCGCGAGGACGTGACTGACATCGTGCTCAACATCAAGGAAATCGCCATCAAGATGGAAGGCGATGGTCCCAAGCGCATGGTCGTGCGCAAGCAGGGCCCCGGCGCCGTTCTGGCTGGCGACATCCAGACCGTGGGCGACGTCGAGATCCTCAACCCCGACCACGTCATCTGCACGCTGGACGAGGGCGCCGAGATCCGCATGGAGTTCACCGTCGACACCGGCAAGGGCTACGTTCCGGCCGAGCGCAACCGCGCCGAGGACGCGCCGATCGGCCTCATTCCGGTCGATTCGCTCTACTCGCCGGTCAAGAAGGTCTCTTACAAGGTCGAGAACACCCGCGAGGGCCAGGTCCTCGACTACGACAAGCTGACCATGACGATCGAGACCGACGGTTCGATCTCGGGCGAGGACGCGGTGGCTTTCGCCGCCCGCATCCTGCAGGATCAACTCAGCCTCTTCGTCAACTTCGAGGAGCCGCAGAAGGAAGCTGCCGCCGAGGCGGTCACCGAGCTGGCTTTCAACCCGGCGCTGCTGAAGAAGGTGGACGAACTGGAGCTTTCGGTCCGTTCGGCCAACTGCCTGAAGAACGACAACATCGTCTATATCGGCGACCTGATCCAGAAGACCGAGGCGGAGATGCTCCGTACCCCGAACTTCGGCCGCAAGTCGCTGAACGAGATCAAGGAAGTTCTGGCAGCCATGGGCCTGCATCTCGGCATGGAAGTGCCGGACTGGCCGCCGGAAAACATCGAAGACCTCGCCAAGCGTTACGAAGACCAATATTGAGCATGAATTCCAAGGGCCGGCGGCGTGAGCCGCCCGGCCCGACGGTCATGCAGAAAACCATCAGGGGCCGTGGCCTCTTGAACAGCTAAAGAAGGAAAAGAGCCATGCGCCACGGTTTCAAAGGCCGCCGCTTCGCCCGCAGCATCAGCCATCGCAAGTCGATGTTCGCCAACCTCGCCGTGTCTCTGATCGAGCACGAGCAGATCGTCACCACCCTGCCGAAGGCGAAGGACCTGCGTCCGATCGTCGAGAAGCTGGTCACGCTCGGCAAGCGCGGCGACCTGCACGCCCGCCGCCAGGTGATCGCCCAGATCGGCAACGAGGGTGTCGTCAAGCGCCTGTTCGAGACGATCGCGCCGCGCTATGCCAACCGCAACGGCGGCTACCTGCGCATCATGAAGGCGGGCTTCCGCCACGGCGACAATGCCCCGCTGGCCGTGATCGAGTTCGTGGATCGCGACACCTCCGCCAAGGGCGCGGCCGACCGCGCCCGCATCGAGGCCGAGGGCGGCAACCAGGAAGCCGAGGCCGCCTGATTCGAGCGGTTCGCCTGAAAGAATTGCCTGAAAGAATTTAAGGGGCCTTCGGGCCCCTTTTCGTTTCCGGCGTGCTACCTGGCTCACGGGCGATGGGCGGCTAGAAAGGGATGACGCCCATGGGCGCGGTGTTTCGGCTTGTCTGCCGTCGGTTTATGGTTTTGCTTCTAATTCTGCCCACCGTCGCCTGGGCGGCAAACGGAAAGGATACGGCCATGCTTCTCGATGCGGTTCGTTCGGGCGATATCGGGCAGGTTCGCGCCGCTATCGCAGCAGGGGCGGATCTGGAGGTTCCGGACGGCCGCGGCCGCACCCCGCTGCTGCTTGCCACGCATGCCGGCAATGTCGAGGCGGCGCGCCTGCTCATAGACGCCGGGGCGAACGTCAACGCCAAGGACGCGATCCAGGACACGCCGTTCCTCTATGCGGGCGCCGAGCGGCGCGACGATATCCTCGTCCTTATCCTCGCCAGCGGCCGGGCCGACCTGAAAGACACCAACCGCTATGGCGGCACGGCGCTGATCCCGGCCGCCCATCACGGCCACCCGAGCACCGTCCGCATCCTGCTGAAGTCGGGCATCGATATCGACCATGTCAACAATCTCGGCTGGACGGCTCTGCTCGAGGCCGTGATCCTTGGCGACGGCGGCCCGATCTATCAGGAAATCGTCGGCTTGCTTGTCGACGCCGGTGCGAAGAACATTCCGGATCGTGACGGTCGAACTCCGCTCGACCATGCCCGGCAGATGGGTTTCGCGGAAATTGCCGCGCGCATCGAAGCCGGTCCTTCCCGCTGAAGATAAACGCCGGCAGCGCGATTGTCTTGGACCGGCGTCTCGCGTCGCGCCTTCGGCGCGCCCTTGACGACCAGGACCAGTATGAAGATCGTCCAATAGCGGGAGCGGGCTGAGCCCGGGCTCTTGCTCTTGACGATCAGCAACATGCGCTAAATCATTATTGGCCTTTCATTTTGCACAATCGTCGCGACAATGGCGCCAGTTTCGCTGCGGAGATTCGCAATGCGCGCCAAGAGCCTGCCCCTCGTTCTGTTCTACGGCTTCGTGACCTTGGCCGCGCCGTTCGGTGGCCGCGCGATGGCCGAGGACGGCAACAACCAGCCGGGTCTCTCGGATGTGCTGAACGATCTTTTGAAGGGTGTGGAAGGCGCGGACAAGACCTCCGGTCCCGACCGCCGGGTGCCTTTCGGCCGCGACGAGATCCAGCTCTCCTTCGCGCCGCTGGTGAAGCAGACCGCGCCGGCCGTGGTCAACGTCTATGCCTCGCAGACGGCCAAGATGGTTTCGCCCTTCGCGGGCGATCCTTTCTTCGAGCAGTTTTTCGGTCCGTCCCAGCCGCGTGCGCAGGCTTCGCTGGGCTCCGGCGTGCTGGTCGATCCCAGCGGCATCGTGGTCACCAACTTCCACGTCATCCAGAACGCGGATGAGGTGAAGGTTTCGATGTCAGATGGACGCGAGTTCACCAGCAAGGTGCTGCTCAAGGACCAGTCGGTCGATCTGGCAGTCCTCAAGATCGATTCCGACAAGCCGTTCCCGGTCATCGCCATCGGCGATTCCGACGCGATCGAGGTCGGCGACCTCGTGTTGGCGATCGGCGATCCCTTCGGTGTCGGCCAGACCGTCACCAGCGGCATCGTGTCGGCGCTGGCGCGTTCCCCGGTCGGTATTTCCGATTCCGGCTTCTTCATCCAGACGGACGCGCCGATCAATCCGGGCAATTCCGGCGGCGCGCTCCTCAACATGGCCGGGCAAGTGGTCGGCATCAACACCGCCATCTTCTCCAAGAGCGGCGGTTCCGTCGGCATCGGCTTCGCCATTCCGTCCAATATGGTGAAGGCTTTCGTGGAGGCGGCCAAGGCCGGGCGCGAGTTTTTCGAACGGCCCTATATCGGGGCGAGCTTCGAATCCGTCACGCCGCAGATTGCCGAGTCGCTCGGCATGGATGCCCCCCGCGGGGCGCTGGTCTCCAACGTGCAGGACGGCGGCCCGGCGGCCAAGGCGGGGTTGAAGGCCGGCGACGTGATCCTGACCTTCAACGGCGCACGGCTCGAAGGCGTGGACGCGCTCGGCTACCGCTTGGCGACGGCGCCGATCGGCTCGAAGGCCGAACTGGACGTGCTGAGCAAGGGCAAGACCGGCAAGGTCGAGATCGATCTGGAGCGTGCGCCTGCCGGCGAGAACGCGCCCCCGGTGCTGCTGTCGGGCCGCAGCCCGTTTGCCGGCGCCAAGGTCGCCATGCTGTCGCCGCGCCTGGCCCAGCAACTCGGCGTGGAAGGTTCCACCAAGGGCGTCGTGATGACGGACGTCGATCCCAATTCGGCTGCGGCGAGTTTCGGCTTCCAGCCGGGCGACATCATCCGCGACGTCAACGGCCAGACCATCGATAGTCCGCAGAAGCTCGCCCTTCTGTCCCAGCAGAACACGCGCTGGTGGCGTTTCACCGTCGAGCGCGATGGGCAGTTGCTGAGGCAGGTTTTGCGCTACTAGGTTTTAGCGACTACATGCTGCGTCAGGAAAAGCGCTGCAGGCGCTTTGCACGTAGCTGCTTGTGAGTCACGCGATCATGGCCGATCTGTTTTCGAGCGAGGACCAGCGCAAACCGCCGCCCGGGCAACCCCTGGCCGACCGTCTGCGGCCGAAGACGCTGGCCGAGGTCGTGGGGCAGGAGCACCTGACGGGGCCGGACGGCGTGCTGACGCGCATGATCGCTTCGGGTTCGCTCGGCTCCATGGTCTTCTGGGGTCCGCCCGGCACCGGCAAGACCACCGTCGCGCGTCTGCTGGCCGGCGAGACGAAGCTGGCCTTCGAACAGATATCGGCCATCTTTTCCGGCGTAGCTGACCTGAAGAAAGTGTTCGAGGCAGCCCGCCTGCGTCGCGCCAATGGCCGCCAGACGCTGCTGTTCGTGGATGAGATTCATCGGTTCAACCTCTCCCCGGGAACATGTAACTCTTACTTCCCTTTCAAGCGCTTAGAGAAGAGTACTATACTCATGACGTATACTCCAAACGTGACCCGATGACGGAACACCGATCCAGTGCCGGACGCGAGGGAATGAGCCTGTTCGAGGCCGTGGCCGATCGGCCGCTTCCTGAGACGCTCCGTCCGAAGCGGCTTGCTGATGTGCTGGGGCAAGGTCACTTGCTTGCGGCAAGCGGGCCAATCAGCAGAATGGTCACCGCCGGGAAGCTTTCATCGTTCGTGCTGTGGGGGCCACCAGGCACGGGAAAGACCACGATCGCACGGCTGGTGGCACAAGAGGCGGGCGTCGAGTTCATCCAGTTGTCGGCGGTATCCGCAGGCATCGCCGATCTGCGCAAAGTCATTGATGCCGCTCGACATCTCCGGGCGTCGTCTGGGCGGCAGACTGCGTTTTTCATCGACGAGTTGCACCGTTTCAATAGAACAACTCAAGATGCCCTCCTACCGCATGTCGAGGACGGTACTGTCGTCCTGATTGGCGCCACCACCGAGAACCCAAGTTTTTGTCTGGTAGCAGCGTTGCTGTCGCGCGCTAGGGTATACACCGTCAATCGCCTGGATCATGGCGCCCTTGAACAACTGCTTGAGCGTGCAGAGCGACATGCAAAGCGGAAGTTGCCACTCGACGATGACGCGCGCACGGCTCTGCTTGAAATGGCGGATGGTGACGCGAGATATCTTCTGAATCTGTGCGAGGAGCTTTTTGGGGTCGTAGGTGACGCCGTCCTAGACGTCCGCGGCCTTTCCAAAACCGTTCACAAACGTGCACCCGTCTATGACAAGGGGCAGGAGGGCCACTACAACCTTTTAAGCTGTTTTCATAAGAGCATCCGCGGGAGCGATGTTCAAGCGGCCCTGTATTGGGCGGCTCGAATGACTTCCGCAGGCGAAGACCCCGATACACTTTTCCGTAGATTGGCTTGCGCAGCTTCCGAGGATGTGGGCATGGCGGATCCCCTTGCAATGCAGCAAGTCGTTGCAGCCTGGAGTGCTTTTGAGCGGGTGGGTTGGCCGGAGGGGAGGCTCTTCCTTGCCCAAGCGATTGCTTATGTAGCAACCGCGCCCAAGTCGAATGCCGCATATTTGGCGTTTGACGAGGCGGTGGAACTTGCCGATCGGACAGGGTCACTTCCTCCACCCAAGCACATCCTTAATGCTCCCACCAAACTGATGCGAGACCTGGGATATGGCGAGGGCTATCACTACGACCATAATTTCCCGGATGGGTTTTCCGGCCAAGAGTATTTTCCAGACCAGCTGTCCGGCAGCAACCGACCCAGGTTCTATCGCCCGAACGAGCGCGGGTTTGAACGGGAGGTGGGAAAGAGACTTGATTTCTGGGAGAAACGTCGCGCGGAGCGCGGCGAGCGCAACTAGAGTGGTTCCATAGGCTGATCTCTTGAAAGCTGCCCGACGCGGATGCCCGTCTTTTGCGCAAAGGCCACAAATTAGATGGCCTCGGCAAGCACACCGTCGATTTCGACTTCTTTAGGCTACCGCCAGCTGCGTTAACAGCGCACGGATCAAAAGCGAGCTTGGTTATCGCCACCACCGCTTCAAGTAGCGTTGACGCCGTGTTGTATTTGCCCGTGGCCCAATGTCCCGTCGTCCTGGACGTGCCGTCCTGGGACCATGCTCACTCGTGAACGGTAGAAACACGCCGCCCGCCTAGAGACGTAGCTTTGCTGTCGACGGTTGTTCCGGGCACCCCAGTGTTTGGGCGCGGAGCATAAGCCGTCGGCCGCGGCGGACTTCAACCAGTTCGCCGATCAGTTTATAAAACACCCTATCCGTTCAGGCGCGCGGGCCCGCTCGTCATTTTCATAGCTTAGGCGAAGTTTCCGGTCGCATCGTTCGCCAACGAGATCGCTCAACTGTTTGAGCAGTTCCTTGACTTCCGGGGCGCAATCGATGGTAGCGGAATGAACTACGTGAAGCATGCAATCGGCAATCTCATTGCCTGTTGATTTCCGCGAAGAACTGACCCGGGATTTCCACTGAGAAGTGACCCGGCTGTCATGTATGTTTCGGTTCGGTGGTGGAGGTCAATGTCTTGGTTTTCTCCTTCGTTGGTTTGGTCTCGTGTGCTGAGCTGTTCTTGAAGCGGAAGCTGTCGTTTCCGGATTCAAGGATGTGGCAATGATGGGTGAGGCGATCGAGCAGCGCCGTCGTCATCTTGGCGTCGCCAAAGACACTGGCCCATTCGCTGAAGCTGAGATTGGTGGTGATGACGACGCTGGTGTGCTCGTAGAGGCGATGACGAGCATCCTGGACGTTCTTCTCGACCTGTCCCTTCTCCCAGCCGGACGCCGGATTGCAGAATTCGGGCTCGAAGAGATAGTGGCTGGCCATGGCCATGAAGCGGACGTTGACATCGCGATCCTTGCCCCGGCCGACCTTGTCGATCGCCGTGCGCATGTTGTCGTAGATGCCGCGGCGGGGAACGCCGCCGAACATGCGGAAGGCGTGATTGTGGGCGTCGAAGAGCATCTCGTGGGTTTGCAGGAGATAGGCCCTGACGATGAAAGCCCTGGAATAGGCCAACTTCGCATGTGCCACCTGCAGCTTCATCCGCTCATTGCCGATGATCGCCCAGTCCTCGGACCAGTCGAATTGAAAGGCCTCGCCGGGCTCGAACGCCAGCGGCACGAATGTCCCTCGGCCTGATGTCTGCAGCTCTTTCTGCCGATCCTCTTTCCATTCCCGGGCAAAGGCCGCGACCCTTTTGTTGGAACCCTCATAGCCAAGGCTGACCAGGTCGGCGTGCATTTGCTTCAGCGTCCGCTTCTGCTTACGAGACTTGTTGGCTTCCGTCTTCAGCCACGCTGACAGTCGATCTGCAAAGGGATCGAGCTTGCTCGGCCTCTCGGGCACCTTGAATTTGGGTTCTACGCCGCCCAACCGCAGATATTTGCGGACCGTATTGCGGGAGAGGCCCGTCACCCGGCTGATCTCCCGGATCGATCGTTTCTCGCGAAAGTGCCAGCGTCGGATCACGCTCAGTAACGCCATGTCGATCACTCCATAGCCCCCGCTCAAAACACGCGAGGGAAGGTTCAAACATGGGTCAAATCTCGATGGAAATAGCCTGCCCAACAGGGTCAGTTCTCGGTGGCACTCAACAAACTGTGGGGAAAAGGCGCAGTTATCTGTGGATTTTGAGTACACCGGCAACCGGTGTTTTTTCAACCGGGCCCAGCAGGACAGTTTCCTGCCCGTCATGGAGGACGGGACGGTGGTGCTGGTGGGCGCGACGACGGAAAACCCGTCTTTCGAACTGAACGCGGCTGTGCTGTCCCGTGCGCGCGTGCTGGTCTTCAAGTCGCTCGGCGAGGACAGCATCGAGAAGCTGCTTGCGCGCGCCGAGCAGGAAGAGGGCGCGCCGCTGCCGCTGGACGAGGCGGCGAGGGCGATGCTGGTGCGCATGGCCGACGGCGACGGCCGCGCCTCGCTGACGCTTGCGGAGGAGGTGTGGCGGGCCGCCAAGCCGGGCGAGGTCTTCGATCCGGAAGGCCTGCTGCGCATCGTGCAGCGCCGCGCCCCGATCTACGACAAGGGCCAGGACGGCCATTACAATCTGATCTCGGCCCTGCACAAATCCGTGCGCGGATCGGACCCTGACGCCGCACTCTATTATCTCGCGCGCATGTTCGATGCGGGCGAGGACCCGCTCTATCTGGGTCGCAGGCTGGTGCGCATGGCGGTGGAGGACATCGGCCTCGCCGATCCGCAGGCGCTGGTCGTCGCCAACGCCGCCAAGGATGCCTACGACTATCTCGGCTCGCCGGAGGGCGAACTGGCCTTCGCGCAGGCCTGCGTCTACCTGGCGACGGCGCCCAAATCGAACGCGGTCTACACCGCTTTCAAGGCGGCCACCCGCGCGGCCAAGGAATACGGCTCGCTGCTGCCGCCGAAGCATATCCTCAACGCGCCCACCAAGTTGATGAAGGAAGAGGATTACGGCGCGGGCTATCGCTACGACCATGACGAGCCGGACGCTTTTTCCGGGCAGGACTACTTTCCCGAGAAGATGGGCCGCCGCACCTTCTACGATCCGCCAGACCGCGGCTTCGAGCGGGACGTCCGCAAGCGTCTGGACTACTGGACGAAGCTGAGGAAGGAAAGGCAAGGCCGCTGACCGCCGGGCCGCTGCGCGGTTTTCAGGGGAGATTTTCTGCCTTGCCGCGCTTTCCTTGGACGTTTGCGTAAAAAGGAATATGTTGCGCCGCCTGACCGTGGCGGCCTTGCAAGATCAAAGCCATGCCGGCGATTCTCGAACAGGGTGGCGCTGTGCGCCGGGACCGATGACCAAAGATCAACGAAAACTCGTCCGCAAGCTCGTCATTGCCATACCGGTATTGGCGATCGCGCTCTATTTCATCCCCATCATCACCATCATATTCCTCGTTTGCGGCCTGATCGACGTCATGCGCAACGACCGGAAGGACCAGCGCCTGTTCAGCCTCTATTTCCTCGGCAACGGCATTTTCACCTGGCTGCTCTCGCCCTTCAACCTGCTCGTCGACCTGCTTTGCTATCGCAACCACGGTGTCTGGAAGATCGATCAGTTCCCGGCCGACTACCAGCGCGAGATCAACGAGGTGCTCGGCGTGTTTAAGGAGCGCCGCAACGAGATCATCGCCGACATCGACGCCAATTTCGGCTCCGGCCGGCGCGGCATGTACGTCTACCAGTGGTACGGCAAGCACAAGATCGACAACATCGCGGAATTCAACAAGGATTTCAAATACATCAAGACTATAGCCGTCTCGGTCTTCTCCGGCCGCGAGTCCACCTCGTGGCATTTCGGCCCGCTGCGGCTCAGCCTGCGCGTCCTCTACAACCTCATCCCGGTCAATGCCGAGATTTTCGTGCAGTGCGGCAACGTCAAGAACTACTGGCACGACAATCCGCTGTTCATTTTCGACGACACGCTGCTGCATCGCTCCGTCAACGAATATGACGGCCGGCGCTACTGCGTGTTCGTCGATATCGTGCGCCCGTCGCCGATGCCGCGCCTGATCGCGGGAATGCTCGCCTTCGTTTCCATGAGCGTGGAGCGCATCAATTCGATCTTCTACAAGAACTGGAAGATGATCGGCTCCAGCAAGAAGAAGCCCGAAACCGCCTGATGCAGCAAAGCCGCGGGCTCGTCAGAGCCGTCGCATAGTGCTATCTGCCCTTCGAAAACGGGCAGCGGAAGCAAATGGCAGGCGTCGAACAGATCACTGTGGAGGCGGGCGAGGCGGGTATGCGCCTCGACCGCTGGTTCAAGTCCCACTATCCGGGGCTTGGTTTCGGCCATTTGCAGAAGCTTCTGCGCTCGGGCCAGGTCCGGGTGAACGGCGGCCGCGCCAAGGCCGACA
This sequence comes from Mesorhizobium sp. SP-1A, assembly GCF_032460275.1. NCBI lineage: Bacteria > Pseudomonadati > Pseudomonadota > Alphaproteobacteria > Hyphomicrobiales > Phyllobacteriaceae > Mesorhizobium > Mesorhizobium sp. SP-1A. The sequence continues at coordinate 1,365,682 of NZ_JAVXZD010000001.1, forward strand.
CGCGCGTCGAGCCCGGCCATGTGATCCGCATCCCGCCACTGGAGGTGGACAGGAAGGGCGACGGCCAGCTTACCGGCCATTCGATCCGCAACCAGGGCGATGCGGACGTCCTTGCCAAGATGCTTCTGCACGAGGACAAGAAGGTCTTCGTCTTCAACAAGCCGGCCGGACTTGCGGTGCAGGGCGGTTCGGGCGTGACCCGCAACGTGGACGACATGCTGGAAGCGTGGCGCAGTCCGAAGGGCGAGAAGCCGCGGCTCGTCCACCGGCTCGACCGGGATACGTCGGGCGTGCTGGTGGTGGCGCGCACGCGGCTCGCCGCCATGAAGCTTTCGGAGGCGTTCCGCGCGCGGGAAACGAAGAAGACTTATTGGGCGCTGGTGAAGGGCGTGCCGCCCAAGCGCGAGGACAAGATCTCGACCTGGCTGGTGAAGGAGCCGACGCCGGACGGCGACCGCGTGCGGATCGCAAAGCATGGCGAGAAGGGCGCCGACCACGCGGTTTCCTTTTATCGCGTGGTGGAGCAGGCGGCACAGTCGCTGTCCTGGCTGGAAATGGAGCCTTATACCGGACGCACGCACCAGCTCCGCGTGCATGCCGCCCATATCGGTTGCCCGATCATCGGCGATCCGAAATATTTCGAGGCCGACACCAACTGGGAATTTCCCGGCGGCATCCAGAATCGGTTGCATCTCCATGCCCGCCGGATCGTTATCCCTCATCCGGACGGCGGCAGCATCGACGTAACGGCGCCGATGCCGCCGCATATGCGCCAGAGCTGGAACCTGCTCGGTTTCGACGAGGCGAACGCGGAGGCCTGACATGCGCGATATACTAGGCGACCTCGAAGCCGGACGGCTGCTGTCCGATCCCGACCCGGTGCGGCGCGCTCAGATCCAGATGAAGACGCCGCAGCCGAAGCGCTTCTACGAAAAGGCTTCGGTCTCGCCCGTCCCGGAGGGCTACGCCGTGCATCTCGACGGTAAGCCGGTGCGCACGCCCGGCAAGGCGTTGCTCGCTTTGCCGACCGAGGCCGCAGCAAATCTGGTGGCCGAGGAATTCGCAGCGCAGGGCGAAACGATCGATCCGATGGCCATGCCGGTGCTCAGGCTCGCCAACACCGCGCTCGACGGCGTGGCGACCGATCCGCAGGCCGTCCTGGAGGACGTGCTCCGCTTTGCCTCTTCCGATCTGCTCTGCTACCGCGCCGATGCGCCTCAAGGGCTTGTCGACCGTCAGAACGCCCAATGGGACCCGGTGCTCGATTGGGTAAGGAGCACGCTCGGCGCGCGCTTCAACCTTGCCGAGGGCGTGGTCCATGTCGATCAACCGCGCGAATCGATCGCCGTGCTGGGCGCGCATCTCGCCCAGCGCAGCGAGCCGCTTCGGCTGGCGGCGATGCATCTGATGACTTCGCTGAGCGGGTCGGCGCTGCTGGCGCTGGCTGTCGAACATGGCGGGCTCGATGCCGAAGAAGCCTGGAAAGCCGCCCATGTCGACGAGGATTGGCAGGCCGAGCAATGGGGGCAGGACTCGGAAGCCTTGGCGCGCCGCAGCCTGCGCGAGCGCGACTTCATGGCCGCGGCACGGATGCTCGAGGCGCTGAAGGCGTAGCGGCAAGACTCCAGTGACGCTCGAATTTCTTCAAGTCGCGGATCGTCGGCATCTTCGCGGCTTGGACTGAAACCGCCGTCCGCATTCGTTAGACCAAAGTCATAAAACCAAAGGCTCGCTGCCTTCGGCGGGTTCTTTCTGTCACATTTCACCCTGATGGCTGTCTGGCGTGAGTCCGCGGGAGGACGCGGATGCCCGGCGCAGTCTTTGAAACGGGCGTTACGGGAGGACCAACCCATGGCAATGGCATCGACTGCCAGCCGCACCAGCCGCGGCATGACCCGGGAGGAGAAGAAGGTCATCTTCGCTTCCTCGCTGGGTACCGTCTTCGAATGGTACGATTTCTATCTGTACGGCTCGCTTGCCGCCTTCATCGGCTCGACCTTTTTCAGCCCGGCGATACCGGAAGCGACGCGCAACATCTTCGCGCTGCTGGCTTTCGCCGCCGGCTTCCTGGTGCGCCCGTTCGGCGCGCTCGTGTTCGGCCGGGTCGGCGACCTTGTCGGCCGCAAATACACCTTCCTCGTCACCATGACGATCATGGGTCTCTCGACTTTCCTGGTCGGCATTCTGCCCGGCTACGCAAGCTGGGGCATCGCCGCGCCCGTCATCCTGATCGCGCTGCGCATGCTGCAAGGTCTTGCGCTGGGCGGCGAATATGGCGGTGCGGCGACCTATGTGGCCGAACATGCCCCTGACGACCGCCGAGGCTTTTACACGTCGTGGATCCAGACCACGGCGACGCTCGGCCTGTTCCTGTCGCTGATCGTCATCCTCGTCGTGCAAGGCTCGCTGAGCAAGGACACCTATGCGGCCTGGGGCTGGCGCATACCCTTCATCGTCTCCTTCGTGCTGCTGGCCATTTCGGTCTGGATTCGACTGCAGCTCAGCGAATCGCCGACCTTCAAGCGCATGAAGGAAGAGGGCAAGACCTCGAAGGCGCCGCTCTCGGAAGCGTTCGGCCAGTGGAAGAACGCCAAGATCGCCTTGATCGCCTTGCTTGGCCTCACCGCCGGCCAGGCCGTGGTCTGGTACAATGGCCAGTTCTACGCCCTGTTCTTCCTGCAGAACGTGCTGAAGGTCGATGCCTGGTCGGTCAACATCATGATCGCGGTGGCGCTCGCCGTCGGCTCGATCTTCTTCGTCGTGTTCGGCTGGCTGTCGGACAGGATCGGCCGCAAGCCGATCATCATGGCGGGCTTCGTGCTGGCCATCCTCACTACCTTCCCGCTGTTCAAGGCGCTGACCTGGGCGGCCAATCCCACGCTGGCCTCCGCGCAGCAGAATGTGCGCGCCACCGTCACCGCCGCTCCGGGAGACTGCAAGTTCCAGTTCAACCCCGTCGGCACCGCCAAGTTCACCACCTCCTGCGACGTCGCCACCTCGTTCCTGACCAAGAACTCGGTGCCGTATGATGTGGTGGCGACCGCTGCGCCCGGAACCGCGGCGTCCGTCAAGATCGGCAACGAAACGGTGGAATCCTACGACGCCGTCGCTGCCGGCGACCAGGCCAAGGCCAAGGAAGCCGCCTTCGCCAAGGGCATCAACATCGCGCTGCATGATGGCGGCTATCCGCTGAAGCGCGCCGCGGCCAAGGTGCCGGACCAGAAGCTGGATGCCTTCATTGCGGCCAACCCGGAACTGAAGCTCGACGCCCAGGCCATCCGCGGCGGCGACAAGGCAACGGTTCCGACCGAGCAGGCGGTGAAGGACAAGCTGCTGACGACCGACGAGGCCGCCGGCGCGCCGGAGGTCACCGTCTATACGATCCCGGACGCGGGTCCCTTCTCCATGTATGCCGATCCGGCGCAGATCAACTGGCCGCTCACCATCGCGATCCTGTTCGTGCTGGTGCTCTACGTGACCATGGTCTACGGGCCGATCGCGGCCATACTGGTCGAGATGTTCCCGACCCGCATCCGCTACACCGGCATGTCGTTGCCCTATCACATCGGCAATGGCTGGTTCGGCGGCCTGCTGCCGGCAACCGTGTTCGCGCTGAGCGCCTACAAGGGCGACATCTATTTCGGCCTTTGGTATCCGGTTGTGATCGCGGCCATGTCGCTGATCATCGGCATGATCTTCGTGAAGGATACGCTGGGCACCGACCTGCACACCAAGGAATAGGTTTCCAGCCTTGCCAGCGAAAAGCCCGGCCTTCGTGCCGGGCTTTTTGTTTAACCATGGATCGGAAGGCTGCCGGCCCGGATCACCGGAGGTCGGGATCAGAAGCGCGTCACCACGCCGATGCCGATGCCTTCGAAGCCGCCCATCGCCATCAGGGCGGCCGGCGCGTCCTCAAGCCCCATCTCCGGGCCGATCAGCAGTTCGGGCTTGAGCCTGCCGGCAGCGATCATGTCCATCATCGCGCCGTAGCGGTGCGCCTGCATGCCGTGGCTGCCGCGGATTTCCAGTTCGTAGGCGATGACCTTCGACATCGGTACGGCCGCTTTCGCGTGATCGCCCAGCATCAGCCCGACCTGCACGTGGCGGCCCCGCCGCCGCAGGCAGGAAATCGAATTGTAACAGGTGGTTGGATGGCCGAGCGCATCCATCGACATATGTGCGCCGCCATTGGTGATCTGCTTGATCGCCTTGACGACATTCTCGACCTTGCCGGCATTCACGGTCGCGGCAGCGCCGATTTTTCGGGCGAAATCCAGCTTGTCGTCCGTAAGGTCCACCGCCACGACATTCGCGCCCATGGCGCTGGCGATCATGATCGCCGACAGGCCGACCCCGCCGCAACCGTGCACCGCCACCCATTCGCCGGGCGTCACGCTGCCCTGGTCCACCACGGCGCGGAAAGAGGTGACGAAGCGGCAGCCCAGGCTGGCCGCCGTCGCGAAGTCCATCGATTCCGGCAAGGCGACCAGATTGGTGTCGGCAAAGTCGATGGCCACATATTCCGCGAAGGAGCCCCAGGCGGTGAAGCCCGGCTGGAACTGGTGCTCGCACACTTGCTGGTTGCCGCTGGCGCATTCGAAGCAGCGGCCACAGGCGGCGACGAATGGCACGGTGACGCGCTGGCCGGCCCTCCAGCGGCTTACCTGCCTGCCGGCTGCCACCACGATGCCGGCAAGCTCATGGCCCGGCACATGCGGCAGGCGTATATCGGGATCGTGCCCCATCCAGCCGTGCCAGTCGCTGCGGCACAGCCCCGTCGCCTCGACCTTGATGACCACGCCCTGGGGCGACGGCGCCGGATCCGGCACGGTTCGGATCTGCGGCGCTTCGCCGAACTTTTCGAAGACGACGGCTTTCACTGGAAGTTCCTCTACAATTGCTCGGCGTCGATCTGGTTCTGCGGTGCGGCCTTCTGGAACGCGGGGAGCGTCATGCAGGCGGCATGGATGCGCGAAATGACCGGATAGGGCGTCATATCGACATGGAAGCGCATATTGTTGACCACCTGCGCAACCAGGCAGATGTCGGCGAGGCCGGGTGTGTCGCCATGGCAAAAAGTTCCCGTCTGCGACGACGATGCGAGCATGTTTTCAAGCGGTTGGAAGCCTTCGTTGGCCCAGTGCCGGAACCAGTTGGCGACGTCGTCGTCGCCGGCGCCGAACAGGGCGCGCAGGCTTGTCAGCACGCGCAGATTGTTCACCGGATGGATGTCGCAGGCGATCATCTGGGCCAGCATGCGCACCCGGGCGCGCCCCGCCGCGTCCTTGGGCAGCAGTGGCGGTTCGGGCACGGTTTCGTCGAGGAATTCGATGATCGCGAGCGACTGCACCAGAAGCGTGCCGTCGCTCCAGACCAGCGCCGGCACCAGCCCCTGCGGGTTGACGGCCAGATATTCGGGATCGTGGTGTTCGCCATGGCGCAGGTGGTGCGGCACGTAGCGATAGGAAAGCCCCTTCATTTCCAGCGCGATCCGGACCCTGTAAGAGGTCGAGGAGCGCCAATAGTTGTGCAGGATGATCTCGCTCACGCCGCATCTCCCACGGTGAATTCGATCGCACCGATGCCGTCCACCCCGCCCGTGACGCGATCGCCGGGGGCGAGCGGGCCGACGCCGGCGGGCGTGCCGGTGAAGATCAGGTCACCTGGCCTGAGTTCCACCGCCTCGCTGCAGATCGACACGATGTCGGCGACCGGCCAGATCATCTCGCAAAGATCGCCGTCCTGCCTCACCGTGCCGTTGACCGCCAGCCAGATGCGGCCCCTTTGCGGGTGGCCGGACCGCTGCACCGGCAGCAGCGGGCCGCAGGGCGCGGAGCGGTCGAACGCCTTGGCCCAATCCCAGGGCCGCGCCGCTTTCTTGGCGTCGTCCTGCAGGTCGCGGCGGGTCAGGTCGACGCCGACCCCATACCCCCACACATGCCCGAGCGCTTCGCCGCGCGGGATACGGACCCCACCCTTGCCGATCGCCGCCACCAGCTCGATCTCGTGATGGAGGTTCCTGGTCAGCGGCGGATAGGGAACCGTCGTCCCCGAATCGACCACGGCGTCGGCCGGCTTGGTGAAGAAGAAGGGCGGATCGCGCTCGTCATTGCCGAGTTCCCGTGCATGGGCGGCATAGTTGCGCCCGACGCAGAAAATGCGGCGCACCGGAAAACGCGCCTCGCTATCGGCGATCGCGGCCGAAGGCGGAACGGGCGGGGGGAGGGCAAAGGCGTTCATGCGCTCGCTCGGTGTCGACGACGGTGCCGCCACATTCGGCCCATTTGACTTTCCGGGCAAGCATGGCGTCGGCGATTGCACCGGCTGCGGTTTGCCGGCAATTCCGGCTATACTATTTGACAATAACGATAGGTGGTAATGGCGCTATCCTTGCCGGTGACGGACGGGCGCCGGGACAAGGAAAGCATGAAAGCCTGAGCAATGTCGGCAGCCACTGAAAGTGCCCGGTTCCTGATCATCGACGATCACCCGCTGTTCCGCGAGGCGCTGCACAGCGCCGTGCAGATCACCTACCCGGAAGTCGATACCGTCGAGGCGCGCTCGATCTCCGAAGCGCTGGACCTGCTTGCCGAGGCGAAGACGTTCGATCTGGCGCTGCTCGACCTGTCCATGCCCGACGTGCACGGCTTCGACGGATTGCTGCAACTGCGCACCCGCCACCCGCGCCTGCCTGTGCTGATCGTCTCGGGGCATGAGGACGCGAAGATCATTTCGGAGGCGCTGTCCTATGGCGCCGCCGGCTTCGTTCCGAAGTCCGCCCGCAAGGACGACCTGGCCGCCGCCATCCGCTCGGTGATGGAAGGCACGGTCTACGTGCCGGAAACCTACAAGGGCAACCATCCCGATGCCGACAGCGCGGACCGCGCCAATCTGATGCAGCGGCTTTCCACCCTGACGCCGCAGCAGTTGCGGGTGTTGCAGATGTTGCGGCAGGGCATGCTCAACAAGCAGATCGCCTACGAGCTCCAGGTCGGCGAAACGACGGTGAAGGCGCACGTCTCCGAGATATTGCGCAAGCTCAACGTCTACAGCCGCACGCAGGCGGTCATAGAAGTCTCCAGGCTCGACAACGCCGAACTGTTCCGCGACCAGGCCGGGTTCTGAGCGGCGCGGCTGCGCCGCTCGCTTGCGGGAATGTGCCGCTTCAGAAGTCGAACAGTTCGCCGAGCAGTGATTTTTTCTTGTATGGCCGGGAATCATGACGACGGTCGTCGCGATGGCGGTCGTCGCGGTAGCCTGACCTCTGGTCAGGCCGCGGCGCCTGCTCGGCCGCGCTGCGTTCGATGATCTTGTCGAGTTCGCCGCGGTCCAGCCATATGCCGCGGCATTTGGGGCAATAGTCCACCTCGATGCCCTGGCGATCGGCCATTGCGAGGTCGGTGTCGTCGATTGGGCATTTCATCGTCTGGTTTCCCTGTTGCAACTGCCAGACGCATGTGGGGAGATTTTCAAAAGCTTCAAGAAAGCGGAGCGCCGGGTCTCGGCGGGCGAAATGTCGCTATGCCAGCAGATGCGCGAGCAAGGCGCGAAGCTGCGCCGGTTTCAGCGGCTTCCGCATCAATTCGATGCCGGCCGCGCGCGCCGCCGCCGCGATCTCGGGAGAGGGATCGGCGGTAACGATCAGCGCCGGCACCGGACGCCCTAGATATTCGCGCACCTCCGCGACGGTGCTGGTGCCAAGATCACCCTGGTCGAGATGCTGGTCGGCGATGACGATGTCCGGGATCCAGCCGGTGTCGCCCAGCGCGTCCAGCGCGTCGTCGGTGGAGGCGGCGGGCCGCACCTGGCATTGCCAGCGCTCAAGCAGCGAGGCCATGGCGCGGCGAACGTCGGCGTCGTTCTCCACCAGCAGCACCTTGGAGCCGAACAGGCCGTAGCCGGGCGGATGCTCCATCTCCATCGGCGCCGAAGGTTCGGCCGTAGCGCCTGCAACCAGCGGCACGTCGATATGGAAGATGGTCCCCCGTCCGACGCGGGAGGAGAACGTCACCGGATGCCCCAGCGCGCCGGCCATGCGCCGCACGATCGCCAGTCCCAGCCCTAGGCCGGCGCCTTGCCCGGCGTCGCTGCCCGCCGCGGCGCGGTGGAATTCCTCGAACACCGCCTCTCGCTCCTCCTCGGGAATGCCGCAGCCCGTGTCGGCGACGTCGATGCGGACAGCGCTTTGCCGCCGCCTGATGCCGACCAGCACGCCGCCGGTTCGCGTGTAGCGCAGCGCGTTGGACAGCACGTTCTGAAGAATGCGGCGCAGCAATGTGCGGTCGGAGCGGACCACCGCGCTCGTCGGCAGGAATTTCAGCTTCAGGCCTTTCACGGCAGCCATGGGCTGGAAGTCGGAGCGCAGGGAAGAGAACAGGACCTCGAGGTTGACGTCCGAGATTTCGGGCTGGACCACGCCTGCGTCCAGCTTCGAGATGTCCAGGAGGGTGCGCAGCAGATCGCTCATCGTCTCCAGCGAACGTTCCACCTGCCGCACCAGCTTGCGGCCTTCCTCGCTGGTCTGCACCTCGGCCAGCGCGGAAACCGACAGGTGCGCCGCGTTGAGCGGCTGGAGAACGTCATGGCTGGCGGCGGCCAGGAAGCGTGTTTTCAGCAGGCTCGCCTGTTCGGCGCTTTCCTTGGCGGCGCTGAGTTCGATGTTCGATTGTTCGAGCCGCCGCAGGGTCTGATGCAGCTCTTCCGTGCGCGTGCGCACCCGGTTTTCCAGCAGGATCGCGGTCTGGAACAGCGAGAACGCATTGCCTTGCTGGTCCATGGAGCGTTCGACGCGCCCGACCAGCGCGGCGTTGATCTTCTTCAACCTTTCGACATCGTCTACGTTACCCAGCGACATGGCGGCCCTCTATTCCGCCGCCTGCCGATAGCCGAAGGCTATGCCGGTGAAGGTCTGGTTGAGGTGCATGGAACGGTATTGTTCGCCATAGGTGCCGAAACCGATCACGCGGTTGGTGCGGTAGAGCTCGGATATGTCGCGGAAAACCTGGCGGTTGCGCGCGTCGAGCCGCCGCAGCACGCAGTCGAAGCCGAGGATCATGTCGATGCCGCCCAGCCGTTCGTCCACGGCGCCAAGGGCGGCCCGGGTCGATTCCACCATGCCTTTCGGCTGGGCGATGGACAGCACGACGCCGTCGTCGATGGCGCAGAAGAAGGACAGCGAACCATCCGGATTCATCTTCTGGATGGAACGGCAATAATATTCGCCGCCCACCTTCACCACCACCGGATGCGAGGCGAAGCTCATCGGCGTCAGCGTTTGCGGCACGATGCCGACGGAGGCCGCATATTCGCGGGCAGCCACCTCTGCGTTGAATTCCCGCACGATCCTGTGGTCCGGATCGGAGGCCGTCACCACCAGCTTCTCGCCGGTCGGCACGAAATTGTCGGTCTTGAAGACATGGAAAGGCACCGAAGTGGCCACCAGGACGATGACGGCGCTGTCGGACGCGACCTCGCCGTTCGAGATCAGGCGGGTGGTCTCGAATTTCAGGTCGTCGCCGGCCGAGCCGCCGATCAGCGGGATGTCGTCCAGCCCCCAATGGATGGCGGAGGTCACCGCTTCCTCGGCATAGGAAAGACCGTCGATCAGGCATAGGGCGAACTGGCTGGTGGCGGAGCCGTCGTCGAGGTCGGCTTTCAGCCGTCGCCTCAGCGCCTCGACCTCGCCGGTGATGCCGTCCATTCCCGACGTCGAAAGCTGCCGGATCATGGTGGCGGCGACCGTAAACGATGCCGACGGGAACAGCATCGCCACGACATGGCCGTCCTCGAGCCCCTCGGGCGTGATCTCGCCGGCCGTTGAGCAGCCGGCATGGGCAAGCTGCGGAGCATGGATCTTCAGCGCCGCGGCGAGGGATTCCGCATCCACCAGGCTCTGGGAGAAGAACAGCAAGGCGAATCCGGCCTCGACCGCTTCCGCTTCCCGCGCCAGCGCGCGGGCAAACCCGTCGACGTCGGGCTCATCGGTCGTGAGCACCGCAAGGCCGCATGCATAGCTCGTGCGCGAGCAGGCCAGCTCGTCCTCCTCGAATTCTTCGGCGCGACTTTCACCTTGCCGCCCATATTGTTGCCGCTGCATGTTTCCTTTGCAATGGGCATGCCGGCGCGCTCATGACCGAAAGTACAATATACGGCATTTGGGGCCGATAGCATTCTCGTGAGCACGGTGCGCAGGGCTGGCCATGCCGGCCGTTGTGCGGGATAACAATGACGGCGAGCGGGCGAGGGGACGGGCCCGGCGCCGATACCGAGGTTCAGCACCCAGGGAGGCTTCATGTCCGATGTGACGTTGACGGTGAACGGAAGGCAGGTCAGCGGGACGGTCGAGGACCGCACGCTCCTGGTCCATTTCCTCAGGGAGAATCTGGGGCTGACCGGCACCCATGTCGGCTGCGACACCTCCCAATGCGGAGCCTGCGTCGTCCATGTCGACGGCAAGGCGGTCAAGTCCTGCTCCATGCTGGCCGCACAGGCGTCGGGCTCGACCGTCGTCACCATCGAAGGCCTGGCCGACGGCGCCGATCTGCACCCCATGCAGGCGGCCTTTAAGGAGCATCATGGCCTGCAATGCGGCTTCTGCACGCCCGGCATGATCATGACGGCGACCGACATGATCCGCCGGTACCCGGATGGGCTGGACGAGGAGACGGTGCGCGCGGAGCTGGACGGCAACATCTGCCGCTGCACCGGCTATCACAACATCGTCAAGGCGATCCTGGCGGCTGCCGAGGCGATGGGGAAGACGGGCAAGGGCAGGAAGGCAGCGTAATCGTGCGGCAGCCGGCAATCGGCAATCGGCAATCGGGATGAGGGAGGCGCTTCGGCACGAGCATTCCGCGTAGTCCAACGACTGCGGATTGCCGATTGCCGACTGCCACTCCCAAGGGAGGAAACATCCATGGGTATCGAAGGCATTGGCGCCCGAGTCGCGCGCAAGGAAGACAAGAGGTTCATCACCGGCGCCGGCCGCTATGTCGATGACATGGTGGTGCCGGGCATGAAGCACGCCGCCTTCGTGCGCAGCCCGCACGCCCATGCCGAGATCGTGAAGCTCGACGTCGAGAAGGCCCGCAAGATGCCTGGCGTCATCGGCGTGCTGACCGGCAAGGAACTCAAGGCCGACGGCATCGGCAATCTCATCTGCGGCTGGATGATCCATTCCAAGGACGGCACGCCGATGAAGATGGGGGCGTGGTCGCCGCTGGCCGTGGACCGCGTGCGCTATGTCGGCGATGCGGTGGCGGTCGTGGTGGCCGATACCAAGGGCCAGGCGCGCGACGCCGCCGAGGCGGTCGAGATCACCTACAGCGAGCTTCCGGCCGTCATCAATGCCGAGGAAGCGCTGAAGAACGGCGCGCCGCAGATCCATCCCGAAGCCGAGAACAACCTGATTTTCGACTGGGAGATCGGCGAAACCGGCGCGACCGACGCCGCCATCAAGGCTGCGGCGCATGTCACCCGCCTCCGCATCGTCAACAACCGCCTGGTGCCGAACGCCATGGAGCCGCGCGCGGCCCTTGGCGTCTATGACAGGGCGGAGGACCACTATACCTGCTGGACGACCTCGCAGAATCCGCACGTCGCCCGGCTCGTCATGAGCGCCTTCTACAATGTCGCGCCGGAAAACAAGCTGCGCGTCATCGCGCCGGACGTCGGCGGCGGTTTCGGCTCCAAGATCTACATCTATCCGGAAGAGATCGTCTGCCTGTGGGCGTCGAAGAAGACCGGCGTGCCAGTGAAATGGGTGGCCGACCGTACGGAAAGCTTCCTGACCGATGCCCATGGCCGCGATCACGTTTCCATGGTCGAGATGGCTTTCGACAAGAACAACCGCATCACCGCGTTGAAGGTCGATACCATCGCCAATCTCGGCGCCTACATGTCGCTGTTCTCGTCCTGCGTGCCGACCTATCTCTACGCCACGCTGCTGTCGGGCCAGTACAACATCCCCGCCATCCACGCCAATGTGCGCGCGGTCTACACCAACACGGCGCCGGTGGACGCCTATCGAGGGGCAGGGCGGCCGGAGGCGACCTATGTGCTGGAGCGCACCATGGAGACGGCGGCGCGCGAACTGGGCATCAGCCCGGCCGAGCTGCGCCGCACCAATTTCGTCACCGAGTTCCCGCACCAGACGCCGGTGATCATGAACTACGACGCGGGCGACTATGCCGCCTCGCTGGATGCGGCGATGAAGGCGGCGGACTATGCCGGTTTCGCGAAACGCAAGGCCGAAGCGGCGAAGAAGGGCCTGCTGCGGGGCGTCGGGATGAGCTGCTATATCGAAGCCTGCGGCCTCGCGCCTTCAGCGGCCGTCGGCTCGCTCGGCGCCGGCGTCGGCCTTTGGGAGTCGGCCGAGGTGCGCGTGAACGCGGTCGGCACCATCGAGGTGCTGACCGGCTCGCACAGCCACGGCCAGGGGCATGAGACGACCTTCGCGCAACTGGTTGCGGGGCGCCTCGGCGTGCCGATCGATTCGGTATCGATCGTTCACGGCGACACCGACAAGGTGCAGATGGGCATGGGCACCTACGGCTCGCGCTCCGGCGCGGTGGGCATGAGCGCGATTTCCAAGGCGCTCGACAAGGTCGAGGCCAAGGCCAGGAAGATCGCGGCCCACCTGATGGAAGCCGACGAAAGCGACGTCGTCATCGAGGACGGCGCGCTGAAGGTGGCCGGCACCGACAAGTCGGTGCCGTGGTTCCAGGTGGCGCTCGCCGCCTACACGGCCCACAATCTGCCGGCCGGCATGGAACCGGGCCTCAAGGAAACGTCGTTCTACGATCCCTCCAACTTCACCTTCCCGGCCGGGTGCTACATCTGCGAGGTCGAGATCGATCCGCAGACCGGCGCGACCGAGATCGTGCAGTTCGTGGCCGCCGACGATTTCGGCAACATCATCAACCCGATGATCGTGGAAGGTCAGGTGCATGGCGGCATTGCGCAAGGCATCGGCCAGGCGATGCTGGAAGGCGCGATCTACGATCCCGGCGGCCAGCTTCTGACGGCGAGCTACATGGACTACACAATGCCGCGCGCCGGCGACCTGCCGTTGTTCAAGGTATCCACCTCGAACACGCCTTGCCCGGGCAATCCGCTGGGCATGAAGGGCTGCGGCGAGGCCGGCGCCATCGGGTCACCGCCGGCGGTGATGAACGCGATCACCGACGCCATCGGCAGCAACGAACTGAACATGCCTGCGACGCCGTCGCGCGTCTGGGCCGCGATCCGCGCTACCGGGCATTGAGGAGGACGCCATGTATTCGGTCAATTATCACCGCGCCGCCTCGGTCGCCGATGCCGAAAAGCTTCTCGGCAAGGGCGAGGCCAAGCTGCTTTCGGGCGGCATGACCCTCATCCCGGCGATGAAGACGCGGCTGGCGGCGCCTTCCGACCTCGTGGATATTTCGCGCATTGACGCCTTGAAAGGCATTACGGTTTCCGGCGACACGATCACCATCGGCGCCGCGACCACGCATTACGAGGTGGCCGAGAACGCGGCGCTGAAGAAGGCTTGTCCGGCGCTGGCGCATCTGGCTTCGCTGATCGGCGATCCGGCCGTGCGCCACAAGGGCACGATCGGCGGTTCGGTCGCCAACAACGATCCGGCTGCCGATTATCCGGCCGCGCTCTTGGCCCTTGGCGCCACGGTGGTGACGAACAGGCGCAAGATCGCGGCCGAGGATTTCTTCACCGGCCTGTTCGAGACGGCGCTAGAGGAGGGCGAGATCATCACCGCCGTATCGTTCCCCGTGCCGGACAAGGCAGGCTACGAGAAGTTCCGCAACCCGGCGTCGCGCTACGCCATCGCGGGCGTGTTCGCGGCCAGGGGCAAGGATGGAGCCGTGCGTGTGGCCGTTACCGGCGCCGGCGCGGACGGCGTGTTCCGTTCCAGCGAAATCGAGCAAGCGCTGGCAAGCGGTTTCAGCGCTGCCGCGCTCGATGGCGTCACCGTTCCGGCGGGCGACCTGATGAGCGACATCCACGCCTCGGCGGAATATCGTGCCCATCTCGTCGTCGTGATGGCGAAGCGGGCCGTCGCCGCCGCAAGCGCCTGACGCGACGGCACTGTAAGAGGCTGCGGCCGGCCTTCGGGCCGGCCGTTTTGTTTCTGCGCCACATGACATGACCGCCACGCAACATGCCCGGCCGGCATCTGCCCGCGGCCGGAAAACGGCATTAAACTATGGTCTTATTCGATCAATTGTGAGTTGTCATATCGTGACACGATATTAGGCTTCCGCTCACCCGAAAACGGGTGAACCGGGAGGCAATGATGGAAAACACGGGAGGTAGCGGCTGGTTCAGCCGCGCCCGCACGGTGGCCAAGCCTGGCTACAGCCGCTGGATGGTGCCGCCGGCGGCCTTGTGCGTGCATCTGTGCATCGGGCAGGCTTACGCGTTCAGCGTGTTCAACCTGCCCATGACCAAGCTCATCGGCATTTCCGAATCCGCGCCGGGCGACTGGAAGCTGACGGAACTGGGCTGGATCTTCTCGCTGGCCATCTTCTTCCTGGGCGTGTCGTCGGCCATATTCGGCCGCTGGGTGGAAGAAGGCGGCCCGCGCCGCGCCATGTTCACGGCCGCCTTGTGCTGGGCAGGCGGCTTCCTCATCTCCGCTTTCGGCGTGGCCATCCACAATCTGTGGGTCATCTATCTCGGCTATGGCGTGCTCGGCGGCATCGCGCTTGGCATCGGCTATATTTCGCCGGTCTCGACGCTGATCAAATGGTTTCCGGACCGGCCCGGAATGGCGACCGGCATGGCCATCATGGGCTTCGGCGGCGGCGCGCTGATCGCCTCGCCGCTGTCGGTGTGGCTGATGGGCAAGTTCAGCACGCCCACCCATATCGGCGTGATGGAAACCTTCGTCGTTCTCGCAATCGTCTATTTCATCTTCATGGTCGTCGGCTCGATCATCGTGCGCGTGCCGCCCGCCGACTGGAAGCCGGAAGGCTATGTCGCCCCCAAGGAAAACAAGCTCATCAGCAAGAACGACGTCTATGTCTACGACGCGCTGAAGACGCCGCAGTTCTGGCTGATCTGGTGGGTGCTGTGCCTCAACGTCACCGCCGGCATCGGCGTGCTGGGGCAGGCGTCTGCCATGAGCCAGGAGATGTTCCCCGGCCACATCACCCCTGTTGCTGCCGCGGGTCTCGTCGGGCTGATGAGCCTGTTCAACATGGGCGGCCGCTTCGCCTGGGCGACGACTTCGGATTATATCGGACGCCGCAACACCTATTTCGTGTTCATGGTGCTGGGCGTCATCCTCTACTGCCTGGTGCCCTACACCGGTTCGATCGGTTCCGTCGCGGGCTTCGCGCTGTGCTTCCTCATCATCATCTCGATGTATGGCGGCGGTTTCTCGACCGTGCCGGCCTATCTGCGCGATATGTTCGGCACGCGCTATGTCGGCGCCATCCATGGCCTGCTTCTGACGGCATGGTCGGCGGCGGGCATCTTCGGCCCGGTGCTGGTGAACTACATCCGCCAGTACAATGTCGACCACGGCGTGCCGAACGCCCAGGCCTACAACACCACCATGTACATTATGGCCGGGCTGCTGGTCGTCGGCTTCATCTGCAATTTGTTCGTGAAAGCGGTCGACGCGCGCTATCACATGAAGGCGGAAGACCGCAGGCTCTCTCCGGCTCCCGCCAAGGCATGAACGGGAAGGCTCGACATGAACGACACCGACCGGAACGGAACGACGACACTGCAACTGGTGCTGGCCTGGGGCTTTGTCGGCATCCCGCTATTGTGGGGCGTGCTCCAGACCCTGACCAATGCGCTGAAGCTGTTCCAGTAGGACAAATGGGGGTCGCCGTCGTCGACGCGGCGCCGGCTGCTATGCCGTTATGTCGCGGGCGAAATAGCGCACGCTCTTTTCCCCGCCATGGATGACGGCGTCCCCGATCTCCCGGAAGCCCAGCGAGGCGTGGAAGGCATCGGAGACGGGATTGGGCGGCTGGGAGTTCACCTCGCAGGTGACGAGCGTGTGGCCAATTTCGGCCGCATGGGCGAACAGGTCCTGATAAAGGCGGCGCGCATGGCCGCGTCCGCGCGCCTGCGCCGCAACGACCACGCGGTCGACATAGACGAAGCGCGGATAACGCGTCCGGAACCAGAGGAAGTTCGGGCTGTCGTAATCCGCCGTCTGGTCGAAGGTCATGATGAAGGCCTCGAGCATGCCGATGCGCCGTGCATGGAAGGCCTGCCCGAGCAGGAAGGAGAGCCGTTCCGGCTCCAGCCAGGACAGTTCCTCGGCATGCTCGTTGTTGAGCGCCAGCACGGCCGGCTGGTCGGCAACCGACACGGTTTCGATCGGCGACACCCCGGCGTTCCCCGTCATGCCCGCGCCGCTGCGATGGTTGCGGCAACCAGCGCCTCGTCCGTGATCGTGTTGCGGTATTCGCGATCGAGGTCGGTGCCGCCTATGCCGACCTTCGGATTGCGATAGGCCATGGCGCTGGCGACATCTTTCAGCGCGGCGAAATGCATTTCGGTCAGGCCCGTGCGGCGGCGCACCTCGCCGATATTGGCCGGGTCGAGCGCGCCGCAGCCGAGGATGACGATGCGGCCGGCGGCCTGCGTCACCAAAGCGGCCAGCAGCTCCACGCCTTCCACCGCGGTGTCGCGCTGGCCGCTGGTCAGCACGCGGCCGACGCCGCAACGCACCAGCGCTTCCAGCGCCTCGGCGGGGTCGCGGGTCATGTCGAAGGCGCGGTGGCAGGTGACGGCAAGCGGGCCGGCAGCCTCGACCAGCGCGGTCATGCGCTGCTCGTCGATCGCCCCGTCTTCGGTCAGGCAGCCGACGACCACGCCGGCCACGCCGAGCTCGCGCAGCGCCTTCACATCGGCCAGCATGGAAGCGAACTCCGCCTCGCTGTAGAGGAAGTCGCCGCCGCGCGGCCGCACGATGACGTGGAACGGTATGCTGGCGAGCGAAAGCGCGGTCCGCACGGTTCCGAAACTCGGCGTGATGCCGCCTTCCAGCAGGCTGGCGCACAGTTCCACGCGATCGGCTCCGGCGCGCTGCGCCGCCAGCAGGCCGTCTATGCCTTCCACGCAGATCTCGATCAGGGGCAGGGGCAGGGGCTTGGTGGCGGCGGTCACGGCAATTCCTCCGGAGGCTCGTCCGCCTCTACCATTCCAATGTGTGGGAAGGAAGCTCCACAGCTCCGGGATCGGTCCTGGAGCCCGTGTTCTTTGACTTGCACGTGCGCCGTCGCTAGATCATCGCCATCCGAAACCTGTGACAGCGCCGTGACCTATCGCCACCCACTTGCCGTCGCGCCCATGATGGACTGGACGGACCGACATTGCCGGTTCCTTCATCGCCAGCTCACGCGCCGCGCGCTGCTCTACACCGAGATGGTGGTGGCGGAGGCCGCCATCCACGGCGCGCGCGAGCGCCTGCTCGGCTTCGACCGGACCGAACACCCCGTCGCCTTGCAGCTTGGCGGCTCCGATCCCCAAAAACTGGCGGAAGCCGCGCGCATCGGCGAGGGCTTCGGCTATGACGAGATCAACCTCAATGTCGGTTGCCCGTCAGACCGCGTACAGTCGGGCACGTTCGGCGCCTGCCTGATGAAGACGCCGGAACTGGTGGCGCAATTCGTGACGGCCATGAAGAGCGCAGTGGCGATCCCCGTCACCGTGAAATGCCGCATCGGCGTCGATGACCAGGACACCGAAGTCGCACTCGACAGCCTTGCGGACATGGTGCACGCAGCAGGAGCGGACGCGCTCTGGGTGCATGCGCGCAAGGCCTGGCTCGAGGGGTTGAGCCCCAAGGAAAACAGGGAAATTCCGCCGCTCGACTATGAGCGGGTCTATCGGCTCAAGGGAAGAAACGAGAACCGTTTTATCGGCATAAACGGCGGAATTCAGACTTTGCAGGATGCGTCGGCGCATCTGGATCACGTCGATGGCGCCATGCTCGGGCGGGCGGCCTATCACACGCCCGGAATTCTCGCTGGCGTGGATTCCGCCTTCTACGGCGCGCCCGCACGGGATTTCGATTTCGCCGCGCTGATCGATGCCATGGCGGCCTATGCGGCCCGCCATATCGCAAATGGCGGCCGGCTGGGGCACGTCACGCGGCACATGGTCGGCCTTTTTCACGGCCTGCCGGGCGCGAGGCGCTGGCGGCAGATCCTTTCCACCGACGCTACAAGGCCGGGCGCGGGACCGGACGTGCTGCATGCCGCCTTCGCGGCGGTCGATCTGACCGGCGGCGAGGAAGCCGCCTGAGAGGATCGCGCTCAGTCGCGCAGGATCATCCTGTCGCCGCGAACGTCGAAACCGGACAGCGAGCCGATGAAGCTCATGCCCAGCAGGCTTTGGGGCAGGGCACCGGGAGCCGCGACCAGAACGGTGGTGTTGCGGCGCACGATGCCGCCCAGGGCGAGTTCCTCGACGCGGGCGGCGGCCGCGCGCGCCGTGCCGTTGGCGGTGTAGACAGGAACCGTATAGTTCAGGCTCGCGAGATCGATACCGGCAGCGCGGGCGTCCTCGGCGGTAAGCACGGTGGCGCTGGCCCCGGTGTCGACAAGCGCGCGCACAGGCTTGCCGTTGACCAGGATGCGGGCCTCGAAATGACCGCTCGCGCCCTTGTCCAGCGTGACAGCCGCGCGGCCATCCTGATCGCTCACCGAAAGCGGGCTGCCGGGTATGAGCCCGGCCGTGACGCGGCTGGCGACATCCTGCAGTTCGTAGCGATATTGATAGCCGGCGACGAGCATCAGGGCGATGAGCGCCCATCCGCCGAGCTGGCGTGTCACCGTGCCGAACGAGCGGCCGGAGCGCAGGATGCCGGCGCCCAGGACGAGCATCAGCGCGCCGACCCAGACCAATTGGCCGAAATCGCCATTGGCGATGCCGAAGGTGCTGCCGCTGGAATCGTTGAGTACTAGCAGGATTGCGCCGAGGCCGATCAGACCGAGCACGACCCACAGCATTCCATTGCCGCTGCTCAAAGCGTTTCACCGCGTTCGCGCGCCATCCGGGCGCGCCGGGTTTCGCGGCGCGGCTTGCGCTCGACGGTTTCGAGCCGCGCCGGCAGTTCGGCCATGATCTGGCGCCGCGTCTCGGGCGTCATGCCGACCCAGCCGGAAATCTCGTCGCGTGTGCGGCCGCATCCGAAGCAATAGCCGGTTTTCATGTCGATCGAGCAGACGAGGATGCAGGGGGACTCGATGGCCGTCATTTGATTTTCCAAACCCAAGGGTCAGATGGTGCAATGGCGCCGGCAATGCAAGCCCGCCGCATTCCGCCGCAGCCTTGGCGGTTCGCGCCATTTTTGTTGTGCGGGCAGGACGGGGCGGCTATGCCGCTCTATAATTTCATCAGGCATCGGATTGGCGTGAAGCTTCCGTTCGACGCCGCGGGCGGGGAAATGAAATGACCAGCGCACTGCCCTTCGACGATATTCGCCGTCTTGTGGCCGAAATGCCGGCCGCGGACCAGCGCGCCGAAAGGAGCGTGCGGGAACTGTTCGGCAGCATACGGAAGCCGGAGGGTTCGCTCGGCCGCATCGAGGACATCGCCGCCTGGCTGGCGGCGTGGAGCGGCCGTGCACCTCCCGTCGTGGCGCGCCCGCTCGTGGCCATCTTCGCCGGCAATCACGGCGTTGCGCGGCACGGCATTTCGCCGAGGCCGATGGGCGCGACCGCCGAGGCGGTGGAGCTTTGCGCCGCCGGCGGCGCGGCCATCAACCAGGTCTGCATCGCCCATGATCTCGGCCTTCAGGTCTTTGATCTCGCCCTCGATCTGCCGACGGGCGACATCACGCGCGAAGCGGCTCTCGACGAGCGCGGCTGCGCGGCCACCATGGCATTCGGCATGGAAGCGGTCGCCGGCGGCACGGACCTGCTGTGCCTGGGCGATCTCGGCGTCGGCAATTCGACCGTGGCGGCGGCCCTGCTGACGGCGCTGTTCGGCGGTTCCGGCGCGGACTGGGTGGGTTCCGGTTCGGGCGCGGACGCGGCCATGATGGTGCGCAAGGCCGTCGCCGTCGACGACGCGCTGGCCTTCCACGGTGCTCATCTGGGCGATCCGCTGGAGGCGTTGCGCCGCGTGGGCGGGCGCGAATTCGCGGCCATGGCCGGAGCGATCCTTGCCGCACGGGTGCAGAAGATTCCGGTGCTGATCGACGGTCTCGCCGCACTGGCCTCCGCCGCGGTGCTTCATAAACTCAATCCGGCGGCGCTCGACCATTGCATGCTTGCCGGCCGGCCGCCGCAGCCGGAAATCGCCGGGACGGCGGAACGGCTCGGCCTGAACCCCTTGCTCGACCTTGGCGTCGACCACGGTGAGGGGGTCGGCGCCGGACTTGCCGCCGGTGTGGTCAAGGCCGCAGCCCTCGTCAGTTCGGGCATGGCGGCGGCGCTTCCGAAAGCTTAGAGCATCTGGACCATGATGCCGAAAAGCGTGAAACGGTTTTCGGGCGACATCATGGTCTATCTAAATGATTATGCCGCATGTGTGCGACGCCAAGCGATTCCGCCTGGCTGCAACATGCTCTAGCGGCGCCGGCCGGCCGTCGCAGCCACTTTCGTCGGCAGGGCCGGAAGCTCTTCCATCACCCGCGTCGGCGGGAAGATGGCGATCGCCTCGGTGCCTTCCCGCAGCTTCGACTGCAGGTCGAATTCGCCGCCATGCATGGCGATGAGGCCCTGCACGATCGGCAGGCCGAGCCCTGTTCCCTGTTCGGCGCTCTTGATGGCGATCGATCCCTGGCCGAAGGCCGAGAGCACGACCGGAATCTCGTCAGCGGGAATGCCGGGCCCGTTGTCCTTGACCGAAACATATTGCCCGCCGCCGGCCGTCCAGCCGGCGCGCACGCGCACCTCGCCGCCGGTCGGGGTGAACTTGATGGCATTTGAAAGCAGGTTGAGCGTGATCTGGCGCACCGCGCGTTCGTCGGCGAACAGGCGCGGCAGTTCCGGCTCGAAGTCCTGGACGATCTGGATGCCTTTGTTGCGCGCCCTCAGTTCCATCATGTGGCAGCAATCCTCCACGATGGAGAGGAGATGCACCGGCTCCTCGTTGAGCTGGTAGCGGCCGACCTCGATGCGCGACAGGTCGAGGATCTCGTTGATGAGGTCGAGCAGATGTTGCCCGGATTCCAGTACGTCAGCGGCATAGTCTCTGTAGGTCGGATTGCCCATCGGCCCGAGCACCTCGTTGGCCATGACCTCGGAGAAGCCCAATATGGCGTTGAGCGGCGTTCGCAGTTCGTGGCTCATGGATGCCAGGAAGCGCGATTTGGCCAGGTTCGCCTCCTCGGCGCGCCGGCGTGCCTCGTCGGACATAGATTTGGCCGTTTCGAGTTCCGCGATCAGGGCGTCCTTCTCGGTGCGGAAGGACAGCAGCATCACGGTCGAACGATGAAGATGGTGGGCCACATAGGCGAAGAACAGCAGCGCCAGCACCAGAAGCACGACCATGATCGCTTCGATGGGCAGTAAGAGCCGCGCGCCGAACCAGCCATAGACGGCGACGGGCAGGGCGAAGGTGGAAAGCAAAGCGCCGCTGAGCGAGGAGGCCATGATGGCCGTGGCGGCCATCGCCAGCAGCAGGATGACCGCCTTGACGACGGGAAACTGATCGACCGCGCAGGACGGGCAGCCGAGCGAGGCGAAATAGGCCCAGCCGAGCCCGCTGACGAAATGAGCCGTCAGGAAGAAGCGGCGCGTCTGCCTCGGTTTGACCGCGCCGGCCTCGGTGCGGTCGACACGGCGGGCGATGAAGGCCAGCCCGGCATAGCAGCTCACCGTCAGCAAAGCCCAGACGAGGATTTCGCTGCCCATGCCGGCGAACAGTCCGGCGGCCGAGATCAGCACCACCAGCAGCGGGATGGCCGTGGCGCTGCCCGCCATGGCGCGCGCATGCAGCTTCAGGAGTTCCCGGTCGAAATCGGGATTGCCGGCCTGCTGCGAAAGCCGGTCGCGCGTCTTCTTGACGGCGCGCGCGACATCGCTGTTGCGGTGACGCTTGCTGCGATCCACAATGTTTTTGTCCGCTGTGTGCAAGCGTTCCGAACGCATTAAAACTTCAATTTACGCGGGTATGGATGCTCCAAACTCCACGCTAGGACGGAATGCTTAAGAACTTGTTTGCCATATGAGTCGAATGCCAAGTCGCCGTGCCGGATCGCGCACCGGAACGAGCCCGCGCGGAAGATGGCGCACGATTGCCGACTATGCGCTGATGCTTGCGCTGTTCGCCGCGCTGGCCCTTTTGGTGGCGCTTTTCGACAAATCGCAGCGGCGTGTCGAACTCGGACGGGCTCTTGTCGGCGACGGCGATTCGCTGACGCTGGCGGGCCAGCGAATACGCCTGCGCGGCATAGACGCGCCCGAATATACGCAGACCTGCCGCAAGGTAGGCGCCGATTACGCCTGCGGACGGCTGGCCAGGCAGGCGCTCGTGGATTTGATCGCGAACCGTCCCGTGACCTGTACCGGTTCGCGGACAGATCGCTACGGCCGCCTGCTGGGGGACTGCGAGGTGAACGGCCTCGATCTCAACCGCACCATGGTGTCCTCGGGCTGGGCCGTGGCCTATGGCGATTTCGACGCCGAGGAAAAAGCCGCGCGCGCGGAAGGTCGCGGCGTCTGGGCCGGCGAGTTCGAACGCCCGCAGGACTGGCGCCGGCGCCATGACGGCAGGGACGAGCCGCGTCATGATATCCTGGCCATGATTGGCGACTGGCTGCGAGAATTTTTCCACCTGCGCTGAGCGCTTTCCTATATTCGGGGAAAACCATGGTCTCGGAGGGCCGCATGAAACTGTTCGATGGCGGGCGTGCGCCAAATCCACGCCGGGTTCGCGTGTTCCTGGCCGAAAAAGGCATCGAGGTGCCGCTGGTGCCGGTGGACATGGGCGCGCTGGAGCACAAGGGAGAGACGGTGAGTTCGCGCAATCCCTTGCGCCGGTTGCCGGTGCTGGAACTGGACGACGGCACGATCCTGACCGAATCGGTCGCCATCTGCCGCTATTTCGAGGAGTTGCACCCCGAGCCTGCCCTGTTCGGGAAAGGCGCGCTCGGCAAGGCGCTGGTGGAAATGTGGCAGCGGCGCATGGAGTTGAACCTCATGCTCCCGGTCGCCTTCGCGTTCCGCCACATCCACCCGGCCATGAAGGAATGGGAAGTGCCGCAGATTCCCGAATGGGGCGAGGCCAACAAGCCGAAGGCGATCGGGTTCCTGCGGCTGCTGGACAGGGAACTGGCCGGTCGCCCGTTCGTCGCGGGTGATGCCTATTCGATCGCCGATATCACCGGCATGATCGCCGTCGATTTCATGAAGCCGGCGCGCATCCAGGTGCCGCCTGAATGCACCAATGTGCTGCGCTGGCATGGCGAGGTGTCCAGCCGTCCGAGCGCTGCCGCCTGACCATGGGCATGGAACTGGACCGGCTGGCCGAAATCGTCCGCGCCTGCCGCATCTGCCTGAACGATCCGCTGGGCCGGCCGCTGCCGCATGAGCCCCGGCCGGTTCTGGTGCCGTCCGCCACGGCGCGCGTCCTCATCGCCAGCCAGGCGCCGGGCACCAAGGTGCATCTCTCCGGCCGGCCGTTCACGGATGCTTCCGGCGACCGGCTGCGGAGCTGGCTGGGCGTCACGAGCGAGGAATTCTACGATCCGGCCAAATTCGCCATCGTTCCGATGGGTTTCTGCTTCCCGGGGCAGGATGCCAAGGGAGGGGACCTGCCGCCGCGCCGCGAATGCGCGCTCGCGTGGCGTTCGCAGCTGATGGCGCTGATGCCGCAGATCGACTTGGTCCTGACCATCGGCATCTACGCGCAGAACTGGCATATGGGGGCGGCGCGCAAGGCCTCGCTGACCGACACCGTGCGCGACTGGCGCTCGATCTGGGCGGAGCCTTCGGAGCGCCAGGTGCTGCCGTTGCCGCATCCCTCCTGGCGCAACACGGGCTGGCTGAAACGCAATCCCTGGTTCGAAATGGAATTGCTGCCGTTCCTGAAGGCGCAAATCCGTGATCGGATTGCCTGACACACTCGCAAAATATCACTCGTTTTCGTCTCGCCCGGCAGAATTTCTTTCTTGGCGGCATGCCGAATAAAGAGGATGATGCAAATCATATTCTCCGGAGAGCTTGAAATGGACCGCCTCGACAGAAAAATTTTGCGCCTGCTTCAGGAAGACGCGACGCTGGCGGTCGCCGATGTGGCCAAGAAGGTCGGGCTTTCGACCACGCCCTGCTGGCGCCGTATCCAGAAGCTGGAGGAGGAGGGCGTCATCAAGCGGCGCGTGGCCGTGCTCGATCCGGAAAAGATCAATGTGCGCGTCAACGTGTTCGTGTCGATCCGCACCAATTCGCACAGCCATGAATGGCTGCGCCGCTTTTCGGAAGTGATCCAGGAATTTCCGGAGGTGGTCGAGTTCTATCGCATGAGCGGCGACGTCGATTACCTGCTGCGCGTCGTCGTGCCGGACATCGCCGCCTACGACGCCTTCTACAAGCGGCTGATCGCCAAGATCGAGATCCGCGACGTGTCGTCGTCCTTCGCCATGGAGCAGATCAAGTACACGACCGAAATGCCGCTGGACTATATGGTGCTGGACCGCGAGGCAGGGCAGAGCGCCGCCTGAAGCGGCGCGCCGATCCCGCGATATCAACCGCCGAGCTTGTCCAGCCGGGCCATCAGCGAGCAGGTGTCCCAGCGGCCGCCGCCCATGTTCTGCACATCCTTGTAGAACTGGTCGACCAGCGCCGTGACCGGCAGCGAAGCCCCGTTGCAGCCGGCTTCGTCGAGGCACATGCCGAGGTCCTTGCGCATCCAGTCGACGGCGAAGCCGAAATCGTACTTGCCCGCATCCATGGCCTTGTGGCGGTTCTCCATCTGCCACGAGCCCGCCGCGCCCTTGGAGATGACGTCCACCACCTTCTCGATGTCGAGCCCTGCCTTCTTGCCGAAGTGGATGCCTTCCGCGAGGCCCTGGACGAGACCGGCGATGCAAATCTGGTTGATCATCTTGGTGAGTTGCCCCGCGCCGGCGGCCCCCATCAGGCCGACCATGCGCGCATAGGCTTCGATCACCGGCTTAGCGCGGTCGAACACGGCCTGTTCGCCGCCCACCATCACCGTCAGCACGCCATTTTCCGCGCCGGCCTGGCCGCCCGATACCGGGGCGTCGAGGAAAGCCAGCCCGCGTCCGGCCGCTTCCGCTGCAAGTTCCCGGGCCACTTCGGCCGAGGCGGTGGTGTTGTCGATGAAGATTGCGCCTTTCTTCATGGACTGGAACGCGCCTTCCGGACCGGAGGCCACGGCGCGCAAATCGTCGTCGTTGCCGACGCACGAGAACACGAAGTCCTTGCCTTGCGCCGCTTCGGCCGGTGTCTTGCCGAAGCTGCCGCCATGCTCGGCCACCCATTTTTCGGCCTTGGCGGTGCTGCGGTTGTAGACGGTGACGTCGTGCCCGCCCTTGTTCTTCAGATGCGCGGCCATCGGATAGCCCATCACGCCCAGACCGAGAAACGCTACGCTCGCCATTGTCAGAATCCCTTTCGACCCGTGTTTATGGGTTACTTAGCCCAAGCGTCGGTGCGAGTCAGCGTTTGAGATGGCGCGTGATGCGCCGTTCGATCCATTCGATCGCGTGGCGCAATATCTCCACGAGGACGAGATAGATGATGGCCGCCCAGATATAGGTCTGGAAATCGAAGGTGCGCGAATAGGCCAGCCGCGTCACGCCCATCAGGTCATAGACCGTAATGATGGCGACGATTGCCGAACCTTTCACCATCAGGATCACTTCGTTGCCGTACGGCCGCAGCGCCACGATCAGCGCCTGCGGCAGGATGATCTTGCGCAGCGTGAGCATGCGGTGCAGGCCGAGCGCCGCTGAGCCCTCCCATTGGCCTCTCGGCACGCTTTCGATCGCGCCGCGCAGGATCTCGGCCTGGTAGGCGGCGGTGTTCAGGGAAAAAGCGAAGACGGCGCAGTTGAAGGCATCGCGGAAGAAGCTCCACAAGCCCACCGCCTGCAATTCGGGCCGGAAGGACCCGATGCCGTAATAGACGAGGAAGGTCTGGGCCAGCAGCGGCGTACCGCGGAAGAAATAGACATAGCCGTAGGCAAGCGCCCTGAGTACCCTGTTCTTCGACATGCGCGCATAGGCTATCGGGATCGAGATGATCGCGCCGGCCACGATCGAGATGCCGACGAGCGAAAGCGTGACTTCGACGCCTGATCGGTAGAGCGGCGCGTATTTCCGGACGAATTCGGGGTTCCAGGACGTTGCCAGGAACCAGACCATCGCCAGTCCGAGCAGGGCCCACAGGGCCAGAAGCACATAGCCGAGCACACGGGCGCGCGACCAGCCTTGCGCCACCGGGGGCGGCGGGTCGATATCGACCGTGTTGTCCGCAGCCAGGCTCATCGGCGCGCCTCCTTGCTGCCGACGGCGCGTTCTATGGCTCCGATGCCGAAGGAGGAGACGATCGCGAGCGCCAGGTAGATCAGCCCGGCGAAGCCGAAGAACAGGAAGGCATGTTTGGTGACGCGGGCGGCAACGCCCGCCTGGCGCAATATGTCGGTGAGGCCGATGGCCGATACCAGCGCCGTATCCTTCAGCAGGATCAGCCACAAATTGGCCAGGCCGGGCAGGGCGATGCGGATCAGTTGCGGCAGGACGACGAGCCGCATCGTCTGCCATTGGGACAGGCCGATGGAATAGCCGCCTTCATATTGGCCGCGCGGGATGGCGCGAAAGGCGGACAGGAACACCTCGCTGGCATAGGAGGAGAAGACCACGCCCAGCGCCACCATGCCGGACACGAAGGCGTTCACCTCGATCGTCACTCCCGGCTGGAAGATCTGGAACAGCTTCTGCAGGCCGATCTGCGCGCCGAAGAAGACGAGGAACAGGGTGAGGAGCTCGGGCAACCCGCGAAAGATCGTGGTGTAGATGTTTCCGGCCAGCCTGAGCGCCGGTTCGCCGGATTGCTTGGCCAGCGCGATCAAAAAGCCGATGGCAAGTCCGACCGGCAGGGTGGCGAGCGCAAGCGACACGGTGACGAGGACGCCATAGGCGATGTCGTCCGACCAGCCTTCGGGTCCCCAGCTCAGAAGCGTCCATACGCTCTGCATCCGCCCGACTGTCCTCCAGCCCCGTCTGCCCGTTCAGGAAGCGGCCAATCCCCGAGCCGCCGACCTCATGCGAAAACGGCGGGGTAGACCCCCGCCGTCCGCTCTATGTCCGGCAATCAGGATTCGCCGCCATATACGTCGAACTTGAAGTACTTGTCGTTGATTTCCTTGTACTTTCCGTTGGCGCGGATGGCCTTGATCGCTGCGTTCAGCTTCTCGCGCAGATCATTGTCGCCCTTGCGCACGGCAATGCCGGCGCCCGGCCCGTGGATCTCCTCCACCGGCTTGATGGTGCCGATCAGCTTGCAGCAGGCGCCTTCGGGCGAATCCAGGAACTGCTGCAGCACCACCACGTCGTCATTGGCGGCGTCGAGGCGGCCGTTCTCCAGGTCGAGCTGGTATTCCTGCGCGGTCGGGTAGGGCTTGATGGTGGAGTCGGTGTAGGTCTTGGTCGAATAGTTGAAATGGGTGGTCGAAGCCTGCACGCCGATCGTCTTGCCGGCGAGGTCTTCCTTGGTCACGCCCTTGATGTCGCTGTCCTTGGGCGCGATGATGCCGGGCGGGGTGTTGTAATATTTGTCGGTGAAGTCCACCTTTTCCTTGCGTTCGGGAGTGATGGACATCGAGGCGACGATGGCGTCGAACTTGCCCGCCTGCAACGCCGGGATGATGCCGTCCCAATCCTGCGCGACGAATTCGCACTTCACTTTCATTTCGTCGCAGAGCGCCTTCGCGATATCGATATCGAAGCCTTCCAGCTTGCCGTCGGCGGTCAGGTTGTTGAAGGGCGGGTAGGCGCCTTCGGTGCCGATCTTGACCACCTTTTCCTGCGCCTGGGCGGCGCCCAGGGTCAGAAGCGCGGCCGATGCCGCAAGCGCGATCCGCAGTGCTATACGCATGATGTTCCTCTCTGCATGGTCCGGCGGTTGTTCAGCCGGCTTCTCGTGGCGGTGCTCCCGACCGCCCGCTGGCCGGATACTCCCACTCTTTCCGGGAAAAAAGCAACTGCAAAACCATGCCGTGGCGCAACGGCGATCCTTACGCCGCGTCATGCACGCATAAGGTGTTTCAAACGGTTATGCCGGTAGTCCGCTCGATGAAGTCGGCGATGGAGGCGATGTCGTCGAGATCGAACACGGGCAGGGCTTCGCCCTCCTGGGGATAGTCGGCGGCCACCGCCACGATATTGGGATCGTTCGCCGAAAGCGGCGCATGCTCCTTGGCGTCGCGACGGCGCGCCTCGATCTTCCGGTGGCCTTCGCGCTTGTATCCCTCCACGATAACGATGTCGGCCGGAGCGAGGCGGGCAAGCACCTGTTCGAGCGTCGGCTCCTGCTCGCCGCGCAATTCATGCATGAGCGCCCAGCGCCGTCCCGAGACGATGGCCACTTCCGTCGCCCCGGCTTGGCGATGGCGAAAGGAATCCGTGCCCTCCTTGTCGATGTCGAATTCATGGTGGGCGTGCTTCACCGTCGAAACCCGCCGCCCGCGCCGCACCAGTTCGGATACCAGTCTTTCCGTCAGCGTCGTCTTGCCGGAGTTCTTCCAGCCGGTGATGCCGAAAACCCGGTTGGTCATGGTCGCGATCCTCGCAATGCGTCTTGCCGCCTCGGGCGCGCCTATATGCCTTCCGGCTCGAGCGCCGGTCCAGCCCTTTTCGGGGCGGCGCGCGGTCTGGCCGAAAGCCGCTCGCGATAGAGCGCATAGAGGCCGGAACAGACGATGATGGCCGAGCCGACGAGCATCGGCGTGTCGGGGCGTTCCGAAAAGACGACGAGGCCGAGGAACATCGACCAGATCAGCGACGTGTAGCGGAAGGGAGCGATGAAGGAGATCTCGCCGGTGCGCATCGCCTGGATGATGAACTGATAGCCGATCACCACCAATATGGCCGCCAGTGCCAGAAGGCCGGTGCTTGCGGGTGTCATGGGCGTCCAGCCGCCCATGGGCTTCAGCACCAGCGCGCCGACCACCACCATGGCGGCCGACGTCGCCGTGGAGACGAGCAGCGTCGGCACTTCGGCGGGTATGCGTTTGGTCGCGAGGTCGCGCACCGCGCAAAAGCCGACGCAGGCCAGGGCGATCAGGGAATAGACGTCGAAACCCGAGAAGCCGGGCCGGACGACGATCAGCACGCCGGCGAAACCCGCCGCGATCGCCAGCCAGCGCCGCCAGCCGACCTTTTCGCCGAACACCAGCGCGGCGCCCATGGTCACGGCCAGCGACAGCGATTGCAATATCGCCGAGACGTTGCCGATCGGCAGATGCGCCAGCGCGATCAGGAACGTCACGGTTCCGCCGACCTCGCCGGCGACGCGCAGCAGGACGAATGGTTGCAGCATCAGCCGGGGCGATGCGAGCGCGCCGCGATGCCATGCCAGCGTCGCGACCAGGAAGGTGGCGAAGATGCCGCGCACCAGCATGACCTGCGCCATGTTCATGCTCTCGGAGCAGAACTTGGTGATTGCGTCGTTGGTGGTGAAGCCGATCATGGAAACGACCATGAACAGCGCGCCGCGTAGGTTGTGCGAAACAGGCAAGGAAACGCCCCCCGGTGGCTTCTTCCCGAAGCTCTACCAGCAGGCGCGTAGACAGCAATGTGAAAGCGCTGGGCCACGCCGACGAATGTCGGCGGCGTCGGCCGAGAACGCGTCCGAGGGGAACGAAAGCTGCGGGTCAGCCGCCGGTGACGCTCATATGGCGCGACACCGAAGGCCGATTGGTGCGGCGGTCGATGACGAAATCATGGCCTTTCGGCTTACGCCCGATCGCCTCGTCGATCGCCGCCGAAACGAGTTCGTTGCCTTCGGAGGCGCGCAGCGGCGCGCGCAGGTCGGCCGCATCCTCCTGTCCGAGGCACATATAGAGCGTACCGGTGCAGGTAAGCCGCACGCGGTTGCAGCTTTCGCAGAAATTGTGGGTCATCGGCGTGATGAAGCCGAGCCGGCCGCCCGTTTCGGCCACCTGGACATAACGCGCGGGGCCGCCGGTCTTGTAGGGGATGTCGGTCAGCGTGAATTGGCGCTCCAAGCTGGTGCGAAGGAGCGACAGGGGCAGGTACTGGTCGGTCCGGTCGGCGTCGATCTCGCCCATCGGCATGGTCTCGATCACGGTCACGTCCATGCCCCGGCCATGCGCCCAGCGCAGCATTTCCGGGATCTCGAGATCGTTGAAGCCTTTCAGCGCCACGGCGTTCAGCTTCACCTTGATCCCCGCCGCCTGTGCGGCATCGATGCCGGCCATCACCTTGTCCAGATGGCCCCAGCGCGTGATGGCGTGGAATTTGTCGGGGTCCAGCGTGTCGAGCGAGACATTGATGCGCTCGACGCCGCAATCGGCCAGTTCGCCGGCGAAACGCGCCAGTTGCGAGCCGTTGGTGGTCAGGGTCAGTTCTTCCAGCGCGCCGCTTTTCAGGTGGCGCGACAGTTCATGCATGAGGTGCATGATGTTCTTGCGCACCAGCGGCTCGCCGCCGGTGAGACGGAGCTTCTTCACTCCCTTCTCGATGAAGACGGTGCAAAGGCGATCCAGTTCCTCGAGCGACAGCAGGTCCTTCCTGGGCAGGAAGGTCATGTCTTCGGCCATGCAGTAGACGCAACGGAAATCGCAGCGATCGGTGACCGACACGCGTAGATAATTGATCGTTCGACCGAATGGGTCGATCATGTCCATCCTGCATTCCTCGCCCGGGCGCGTCCGTCAGGTGCGCCTATATGCTGTCCCACGTTATATCCTGCTATGTGATACGAAGCGACAAAACGTTCAAGACAGTCGTGGGTGATCTTTGGTCACATGTCTATCTTGGCCCTACAGGTCGATATCGCCTGTCGCCGTCGCGAAAACGGCTTTCTGTACCCGCCAAAGCGCGTTAGGGATGCATCTTCTGCCATAGTTCGGATCGCCGCATCATGACCGCGCCAAAGGAACTCAGGGTCTCGAAGGACCGCAAGCTGCTGACCGTGACCTTTCCCGGCGAGGGGCCTTTCGACCTGCCCGCCGAGATGCTGCGCGTGCTCTCGCCCTCGGCGGAAGTGCAGGGCCATTCGCCCGAACAGCGCGTCACGGTGCCCGGCAAGCGCAACGTCGCCATCCGCAAGATCGACCCGGTCGGCAATTATGCGGTGCGCATCACCTTCGACGACTTCCATGACACGGGCATCTTTACCTGGGCCTATCTCGAGGCGCTGGGGCGCGAGAAGGAAACGCGCTGGCAGGCCTATCTCGACGAACTCGACCAGAAGGGCCTGACGCGCGGCTGAGCCGGCTTCAGGCGTCCTTCAGCACGTCTGCGATCTTGCCCATCTGCTCTCCGATCAGGTCGCACTGTTCGGTTGTCGACTGGCTCATGACCAGCTCGATCAGGCCGGTGTAGACCTTCAACGCTTCCATGAGCAGCGCCGCGCCGGCCTCGGTGAGGGTGAGGCGCAATATCCTGCGGTCCTTTTCGTCGCCCTCGCGGCGCAGCAGGCCGCGCGATTCGAGCTGAGGCAGCAGCATGGTGATGCTGGACCGGCCGACCAGCAGCCGCCGGGCCAGGTCGTGCTGCGACATGCCGGGATGGCGATAGAGGTTCATCAGCACGTCCAGTTGCGCCGGCTTGAGGTCGAGCGGCGCAAGCCGCGCCGTCAGCGCCCGGTCCACCATGTGGCAGGCGCGTCCCACCGCCACCCAGTTGCGGAAGCGGGGGTTATCCCAGGGCAGCTCTTGCTTATTGTTCATGTTTGAACTATTAATGTTCACTCTTGAACCAAGTTGTAACCGGTCACTATGGCATCGTTTGGATTGAAGGTCATCCGCGGCCTGTTCGGCCTGGGCGAGCGCTTCTCGCCGGCCATTGCGGGCCGGACGGCCTTCGAACTGTTCTGCCGCACGCCGAATGTCAAGCGGTTGACGGCGGGCGAGCGCCGGGCGGTTTCAGGCGCGGCGCAGTTCATGACCGAAGCCCGGCACCACCGGCTGAAGGTCGGCAACAGGTGCGTCGCCGTGCATGAGTTCCGGCCGGACCCCGGGCATCCGGTTCGCGGCACGGTCCTGATCGTCCATGGCTGGCGTTCGCGGACCGAATACATGCGCGCGCTGATCGAAGGATTCCGGCAGGCCGGCCACAAGGTGGTCTCGCTCGATCTGCCCGGCCATGGCCAGTCCGGCGGCCGGCGGCTCACTCTGGTCGATGCCGTCCGGGCAGTGGGGGCGGCGAGCGACTGGTTCGGCCCCTTCGCCGCCATCGTCGGCCACTCCTTCGGCGGCGCGGTGGCGGTCAATGCCGTGGCGGGCGGGCTGGAAGGCATCGCGCCGGTCGCCGCCGGCCGCCTGGTGCTGATCGCCGCGCCCTGCGACATGGCGGATGTCTTCGCCGGATTCAGCCGCACGGTGAACCTTGGCCCGCGCTCCCAGGACATCATGTCGGCCAGGGTGGAGCGGATTTCGGGACGGCGGCTGGAGCATTTTCAGGGAAACCGGCAACTCGCCCTGACACCCGTGCCGACGCTCGTCGTGCACGCGCATGACGACAGGGAAGTCGCGGCCTGGCATGCCGAACGCTATGCGGCGGCAGGCGATCATGTGCGCCTCCTGTGGGCGGACGGCCTCGGCCATCGCCGCATCCTCGCCGATGCCGAAGTGGTGCGGCAGTCCGTCGGCTTCGTGGAAGAGGGCGCGCCGGGGCTGCGGCACTGAACGCGCAAGCCATTTCTTCCCCGCAGCGGTTTGCCGGCCCGCGCCTTCCGCTCTCACGACGTCGTGAAGCCGTTCTGCAACAGAGACGCGGAAATTTATAGAACCTTAACCAAATCGGTATGAATCGATATGATCGCGTCATACACCCGCCACCCATCTGGCGGGTTCGTTTCGCGGCGGAAACGGGATCCGGCATAACCGGAGCGGGTGATTCATGAGATCTTTCGGGTCGAGAAGCGTCATGCTGTCGGCGGCGGCGTTTGCAGCCGTTCTGGCGCTCGGAGCGCCGCAGGCGGGCGCGCAGGGCTTCTTCGATATGATATTCGGCGGCAGCGGACGGCAGGACCGGCCCTTGCGTGGCAATTTTCCGCCTCCGCCGAAAACGAAAAGGGCGCCGCAGGCGGCCCCGGTAAAGATCAGTTCGCCCACCTACAACACCTATAAGGCCACGCCGCTGGTGCGAGTCGACTTCGCGCCGCTGACCTCGAAGCCGCAGAAAGCTACTTTCGAGCCCAGCCTGGACGGCGCCGCCTTCCGGGAGGCGCTGGCTGGGCTGGACGGGCTGGATCTTCTGGCCGAACCCGATATCGCCAAGGCGCTGGTCGCCTATTACGCGGACAATCCCGATTTCATCTGGGTTTCGGGATCGAGCGCCAACAGCCGCGCGCAGGATGCCGTGCGCATGCTGGGAGAGGCCGACAGCTACGGGCTGACCGCGTCCGACTATGCGGTCGATGTTCCTCCCGCTGCCTATTCCATGGACGATACGGCCGGCCGCATGAAACAGCTCATGCAGTTCGAGATGAAGCTGTCGGCGCGGGTGCTTCGCTACGTCAGGGACGCGCAGAACGGCCGGATCGATCCCAACCGAATCTCCGGATACTACGATTTCCCGGCCAAGCCGCTCGACATGGTGGGCGTGCTGAAGACCCTGGCGCACACGCAGGAAGTACACGCCTATCTGGAATCCCGGCATCCGCAGAATGCCGAATACCAGGCGCTGCGCGCCGAGCTCGAAACGCTGCGCGCAAGCGAGGAGAACGAAATCGTCGTCGATCCGAAGCTGCTCCTGAAGCCGGGCGAGACCAGCCCGGAACTGCCGAAGCTGCTTGCGCTGATCGGGCGGGACAAGGAACTGCACGACGGCTATGCCGACCTTCTCGCGCGGCTGGGCACCAGCGAGACCTACGAGTCGGACCTCAAGCCGCTGATCGAAGCCGCGCAGAAGAAGGCCGGCCTGAAGCCGGACGGCGTCGTCGGACCGCGCACCGTGGCGCTGCTGGCCGGAACGTCCAAGGCCGACAAGCTGGCGAAGGTGCGCTACGCGCTGGAGGAACTGCGCTGGCTTCCTTCCGATCTGGGCAGCCCCCGCGTCTTCATCAACCAGCCGGCCTTCACGGCGAGCTACATCGAAGGCGACCAGGAGAAGTTGAAGACGCGCGTTGTCATCGGCAAGGTCACCAACCAGACCTCCTTCTTCTACGACCAGATCGAACGGGTGGAGTTCCATCCCTATTGGGGCGTGCCGCAGTCGATCATCGTCAATGAGATGCTGCCCCGGCTGCGCAACGATCCGGGCTATCTCGACCGGGCCGGCTATGAGGTGACCGATTCGAGCGGCCGCCAGATTCCGTCATCCTCCGTGGACTGGGGCGCCTATGGCGCGAGGGTGCCGTATAATGTGCGCCAGGCCCCGAGCGAGGCGAACGCGCTGGGTGAACTGAAGATCCTGTTCCCCAACAAGCATGCCATCTACATGCACGACACGCCGCAGAAGTCCTTCTTCCAGCGCGACAACCGGGCGCTGAGCCATGGCTGCGTACGCCTGCAGGACCCGCGCGGCATGGCCGCCGCGGTGCTCGGCACGAGCGTCGACGAAATCGCCGGCACGCTCAAGAAGGGGCATTCGTCGGAGAACGTGACGCGCAAGATCCCCGTCTACGTGGCCTATTTCACCGCCTGGCCGGACATGTCGGGCAAGGTCGAATATTTCAACGACGTCTACGGACGCGACGAAAAGCTGCAGCAGGCGCTGGACGCTACCGAGGCCGTGCGCACGCCCTCGACCTGACCGCGCAAGGGTAGGCGCGGCTGCGCCGCCGTTGTCATGCCTTTGCGGATCACAAAACCGGCTGGACGTTGAAATAAGCCGGTTGACTTCGCAGACGCTGCTCCCTTATATCCGCGGCGCGCTTGGCCCTTACGGGTTCGCAGGCGGGCGATTAGCTCAGCGGGAGAGCACACCCTTCACACGGGTGGGGTCGTAGGTTCAATCCCTACATCGCCCACCATCTCCCTTTCACGAAATCCCGGTTCCTTTCGCGCTCCCGATCAGCTTCGCGGCGAGATCAAGCGTTAAGTCGTCGAAATGCGAGATCACGGCCGACGGCTCGAATTCGCTGACATGCCGGTCGGTGTAGCCGAAATCCACCGCCACCACCGGAATGCCGGCCGCCTTGGCCGTGTCGATGTCGGTCTGGGAATCGCCGACCATCAGCGCGCGTTCGGGGTCGCCTCCGGCCAGTTCGATGGTCTTGAGCAGGTGGCGCGGGTCCGGTTTGCGGAAAGGAAAGGTGTCCTGGCCCGCTATGGCCGTGAAATGCTTCGTCAGTCCCAGCGCCTCGATCAGCGCCAGCGAGCTGGCCTCGAATTTGTTGGTGCAGACGGCGAGCGCGTAGCCGGCGTCCTCGAAGCGGGCGATCGCCTGCAGCACGCCCGGATAGGGCAGGGATTTGCCCGGAATGTTCTGCGTATAGTGGTCGAGGAAGATCTTGAGCAGCCTGTCGTGCTCCTCGGCCGGTAAGCGTTTCTGCTGCGCCGAATAGGCACGTTCGATCATCACGCGCCCGCCATGGCCGACGAAGCGCTTGAAGCCGACCGTGTCCACGGCCTGCATCTGTCCGGCGGCCAGGCTGTGGTTCAGGCTGTCGAGCAGGTCGGGGGCGGTGTCGATCAGGGTGCCGTCGAGATCGAACACGATTATGGGCCGCTTCATGCTATGTCCTTTCTGCTGTCTGCGGCAGCCGATAGCCCCCGATCGGCGGACAGGCAAGCCGGGCGTGGACGGCGGCGGCACAGCCCTTTGACCTTGCGGACAAAAATGCTACCAGCGCCCGGACGCGGTTTCGAAGCGGAAGAGCTCTCCAATGGATGCCAGACAACTGAAGATCGAGGCGGCAAGGGTTGCCCTTTCCCATGTGAGCGACGGCATGCGGCTGGGCATCGGCACCGGCACGACCGCGGAGGAATTCGTGCGCCTGCTCGCGGAAAAGGTCGCGACCGGCCTGAACATCGTCGGCGTGCCGACCTCGGAGCGCACCGCCGCGCTTTGCCTTGAACTGGGCGTGCCGCTCTCCACGCTCGAGGAGACGCCGGAACTCGACCTCACCATCGACGGCGCCGACGAGATCGGCCCGGAACTGACCCTGATCAAGGGCGGCGGCGGCGCGCTGCTGCGGGAAAAGATCGTGGCGGCGGCCTCGGCGCGCATGATCGTCATCGCGGACCGTTCCAAGCTTGTGGAGACGCTCGGCCGTTTTCCGCTGCCCATCGAGGTCAACCGCTTCGGCCTGCGCGCCACGGAGATTGCCATCGGCAAGGCTGCGTCGACGCTCGGCCTGCAAGGCCCGCTCACATTGCGGATGACTGCCGGGGTGCCTTTTGTTACAGACGGCGGTCATTTTATCCTCGATGCATCTTTTGGCCGCATTCCGGATACAAGAGCGCTTTCCGGTGCTCTCCATGCCATTCCCGGTGTGGTAGAGCACGGTCTTTTCATTGGACTGGCATCGGCGGCGATCGTTGCCGGCGGCGACGGCATCGAAACAGTCTACGCCGCCCGATAGCCAGAATACGGTAAAACAGGGGAGTCCTACCGATCATGATGTTGCACAACCGGGTTCGCCGCCTTTGCGCCATGCTGGCTGCCTCTGCCGCCCTGGCGCTCGCATCGCCCGTCTTCGCCCAGGATATTTCCGATTCGCACCTGAAGGCGGCGCGCACCGCCGTGGCCGCGATCCATGCGACCGATTCTTTCGACAACATCCTTCCGCAGGCGGCCGGTGCGCTGGAACAGCAGCTCATCCAGAAGAATCCCGACCTGCAGAATCTCATCTCCAAGACGGTCAGCGAAAAGGCGCTGGCTCTGGCCTCGCGCCGGTCCGACCTGGAGAAGGAGGCCGCGACGGCCTATGCCAAGGTGTTTTCCGAACAGGAACTGAAAGACATCGCCACCTTCTACAATTCGGACGCCGGCAAGAAGCTGCTTTCCAGCGGCCCCATCGTGACGCGTGAATTGGTGAAGGCCGCCGAAATCTGGCAGAACGGCGTCGCCCGCGATCTCGCCCAGCAGGTCGGCCAGGCGCTGGCCGCCGCCGCCGGCACCAAGGTCCAGCCCGCTGACGCTTCGCAGCCCGCCGACAATGCCCAGCCCGCAGACGGCGGCGACGGCTCGCAGGACTGATCGCGTCATCGATCCGATCGCAAAAGCCCGGCTCTGGCCGGGCTTTTCTTTTGGCGCTCCGCGGCCTACCAGTGGGCCCGAAATCATCGGACGGAGCTTGCCATGACCGCTTACGACTACGATCTTTTCGTCATCGGCGGCGGCTCGGGCGGGGTGCGGGCCGCGCGCGTAGCGGCAGCGCTGGGCAAGCGGGTGGCCATCGCCGAGGAATACCGGTTCGGCGGCACCTGCGTCATTCGGGGCTGCGTGCCGAAGAAGCTGCTCGTCTATGCCTCGCAATTTCCCGAACATTTCGAGGACGCCGCCGGCTATGGCTGGACCGTGCCGAAGGCCGATTTCGACTGGCCGACCCTGATCGCCAACAAGGATCGCGAGATCGAGCGGCTGGAAGGCATCTACAAGCGCAATGTCGAGGGTGCCGGTGCCGAGACCTTCCATGCGCGCGCCGAACTGGTCGATCGCCACACGGTGCGCCTGGCCGGCGAAAACCGCACCGTGACTGCCGAAACGATCCTGATCGCCACCGGCGGCCGCCCGGCGCCTCACCCGGCGCTGCCGGGACATGAGCACTGCATCACCTCGAACGAGGCGTTCCACCTCGCGCAACTGCCGAAGGCGATCGTGATCGAGGGGGGCGGCTATATCGCGGTGGAATTCGCCAACATCTTCCACGGCCTCGGCGTGGAAACCACGCTGGTCTACCGCGGTGCGGAGATATTGAGCCGCTTCGACATGGATCTGCGGCGGACGCTGCACGAGACGATGGAAAGGAAGGGCATCAGGATACTCTGCCATGCCGTTTCCGAGAAGGTGGAGCGCCGCCCTGACGGGCGCCTGGACGTGACCGTCAGCGGCGGCGAAGTGCTGGTGACGGACCAGATGATGCTCGCCATCGGCCGCGTGCCCAACACGGAAGCCCTCGGCCTGGAGGCCGCCGGCGTGCGGACGGCGAAGACCGGCGCCATCGAGGTGGACGACTATTCCCGCAGCAATGTCGACAATATCTGGGCCATCGGCGACGTCACCAACCGCGTGCAACTGACGCCGGTGGCGATCCATGAAGCGATGTGCTTCGTGGAGACGGCCTTCAAGGGCAATCCCGTTGCGCCGGATCATGACACCATCGCCACTGCGGTTTTTTCCCAGCCGGAAATCGGCACGGTCGGCCTTTCCGAGGACGAAGCGGCAAAGCGTTACCCGGAACTGGAGATCTACCGGGCTTCGTTCCGCCCGATGCGGAACACGCTCTCCGGCCGCGACGAGAAGATGCTGATGAAGCTTGTCGTGGACGCCGCCACCCGCAAGGTGCTCGGCGCCCATGTCCTCGGGCCGGATGCCGGAGAGATGGCGCAGTTGCTCGGCATTCCGCTGAAGGCCGGTGTTACCAAGGACGATTTCGACCGCACCATGGCTGTCCATCCCACCGCGGCAGAGGAATTCGTCACCATGTACAAGCCGAGCTATGTCGTAAGAGACGGCAGACGGGTCGATTGATCCGGCCCGTCTGCTCTTTCAAACCTCTCGGCCGTCAAAGCCCCATGGTCAAAGCAAAGTGCCCGACAGGATCACCAGCGCGACCGTGAAGTAGATCGCCAGTCCCGTGACGTCGACCAGCGTGGCGACGAAGGGGGCCGAGGCGCTGGCCGGATCGAAGCCGATGCGTTTCAGCGCGAAAGGCAGCATCGAGCCCGTCAGCGAGCCGAAGGTGACGATCCCCACCAGCGCCACGCCGATCGTCACGGCGATCAGCATCCAGTGCGGGCCATAGTCGTAAAGGCCCAGATGCTGCCAGAGCGTGATGCGCGCGATGCCGACCAGCCCCAGCATGGCACCCAGAACGATCCCGCTCGGCAGTTCGCGCAGCGCCACCCGCCACCAGTCGGCCAGCGAAATCTCGCGCAGCGCCATCGCGCGGATGACCAGCGAGGTCGCCTGCGAGCCGGAATTGCCGCCGGAACTCATGATGAGCGGAATGAAAAGCGTCAGCACGATCGCCTTTTCCAGTTCCGTCTCATAGTGCTGCATCACGCTCGCCGTCAGCATTTCGCTGAGGAACAGGGCGCACAGCCAGCCGCCGCGCTTACCGATCATGGAGAAGAACCCCATCTTCATGTAGGGTTCGTCCAGCGCTTCCATGCCGCCGAAACGGTGCACGTCCTCGGTGGTCTCCTCGATCATCGTGTCGACGATGTCGTCGACCGTGACGATGCCGAGGACCCTGTCCGCGGCGTCGATGACCGGCACCGCAAGCAGGTCGTATTTGCGGATGAGCTGCGCCACCTGCTCGACGTCCGTCAGCGGTGAAACGGTGACCGGCGCGACATCGGGTGCGATGTCCATTATGCGGTCTTCGGGGCGGCCGATGATGAGGCGCCTCAGGCCGAAGGCGCGCAGCAGCGCCCGCGTCTCGGGATCGACCACATAGATGGCGTAGATCGTCTCGCGGGTGCGCTCGACCTTGCGGATATAGTCCAGCGTGCGGCCGACCGTCCAATCGGGCGGAACGCTGACATATTCGGTGGTCATGATCGAGCCGGCGCTGCCCTCGGGATAGCCGAGGATCGACAGCAGCGTGTG
Organism: Mesorhizobium sp. SP-1A; assembly: GCF_032460275.1. Classification (NCBI taxonomy): domain Bacteria; kingdom Pseudomonadati; phylum Pseudomonadota; class Alphaproteobacteria; order Hyphomicrobiales; family Phyllobacteriaceae; genus Mesorhizobium; species Mesorhizobium sp. SP-1A. The sequence goes on from NZ_JAVXZD010000001.1 coordinate 1,405,538, forward strand.
GCGCAGCGACGGCGATATCGCATGCATCAGCTCGCCGCGCGCCGGCTCCTCCAGCTCGCGCACGATGTCGGCCGCGCGGTCCACGGACATGGCGGCCAGCAGCTTGGCCGCGCGCTCGCGCGGCAACGAGGCCATAAGTTCGGGCGCCGCATCGAGCTCGGGCTGGTCGAATATCTCGACGGCGCGCTCGAACGGCAGTTCGGACAACAACTCGCCGGCGACCTCGTGCGACTCCTGGTTCAGGGCCTCGACGATGTCGGCGACGTGATCGTTTGCGAGGATACGGGCGATTGCGAGAGCATCGCCGCCCGCGACGGGCGAAAATTCGTTCATGGCTCACTCCTGGCCGTCGGCCGGACGCGAGCCCGTCGGGTCACGTCAAGCGGACGGCGATTGCGTTCGACTGTGACTGTCGCCAGGCATGGCGGATTGACCTTTCCGCTTGCAGGGTTGGTTCGGCGCTGCAAGCCAGCGCAACATAGGAAAGAGCGGTCCTAAGTCAATCGAAATAAGCCGGAAATCGCCGCCGGAAAGACGCGCTCGCATCAGTGTGATGAACATCGTCGGCGCGACGGCTTTCAGTCGGCGTTGCGGGTGGAGCCGCGCTTGTCGAAACGGAAGAAACGCGCGCGCTCCCGCTCCTCCGCCCTGGTCCGGTTGCGCACCCGCATCAGGTCTTTCCAGCCGACATAACCGATCAGCCGCTGGTCCTGCCTCGAGACGACCGGCAGATGCGAGACGTTGGCGATATCCAGCTTGTCGGCCAGCCCTTCCAGATATTCGTCCGGGTAGGCGAGCGTGATCTTGCCGTTGGCCAGCAGTTCGCCCAGCGTGGCGTTGCGGTGATGCCCGGCCCGGCGCCAGCGCAGGATCGCGGGCGGATCAATGAGCCCGAGCACATGGCCGCTTGCGTCCACGACCGGGAAGCTCGGGTGGCGGGTGTCGGGCGCGGTGAGGAAACGGGCCGCGGCGTGCAGCGTCATCGCTGCCGGGACGGTCTCGACGGCGGTGGTCATCACATCGCTGACCCGGGTGAGCGCGAAGGGATCGACGCGATATTCGCGGGTGAGGTGGACGCCGCGCCGCGCGATCTTCTCGGTCAGGATCGAGCGTTTCATCACCAGCACGGTCGTGGAATAGGCCACCACGCAGGCGGCGGTAAGCGGCACCAGGACATGGCTGTTGCCGGTGACCTCGATGGCGAAGAATGTCGCCGTCAGCGGCGCTCCCATGGTCGCCCCCATGGTCGCTGCCATCGCCAGCAGCGCCCAGAAGCCGGGATCGGCGGCGGGGAGCAGGCCCGCCATCGCCGCCCCCATCGCCCCGCCGATGATGAGCAGCGGCGCAAGCACGCCGCCCGAGGTGCCGGACCCGAGCGCGACCGACCAGATGACGCCCTTGACGACCAGAAGCAGCAGCGCGCTTTCGACCAGGACATGGCCGTCCAGGAAGCGGGCGATATTGTCGTAGCCGACGCCGAGAGCGTTCGGCTCGATCAGCCCGCCCAGTCCGACGACCAGGCCGCCGATCATCGGCCACCACATCCAGTGGATCGGGAGCTTGGCGAATCCGTCCTCGCAGGCATAGACGAGGCGCGAGAGGCAAACCGCCAGTATTCCTGAACAGAGGCCGATGAAGGCCCAGCCGAACAGGCCGACCAGCGAGAAATCCATTCCGCCGTGAAACGGGAACAGCGGCGAGGGCAGGTGGAGCATCGTGCGCTCGACCTCCGCCACGATGGCCGCGACCGCAACGGGAATGAAGCTGCGCGGCGTCCATTCGAACAGCAGCAGTTCGACGGCCAGCATGATGGCGGCGATGGGCGTGCCGAAGACCGTCGTCATGCCCGCGGCCGCGCCGGCCACCAGCAGCGTCTTGCGTTCGGTGTCGCTGACCGGAAGCGCCTGCGCGATCAGCGAGCCGATTGCGCCGCCGGTCATGATGACTGGCCCTTCGGCGCCGAAGGGGCCGCCGCTGCCGATGGAAATAGCCGAAGACAGCGGCTTCAGGATCGCGACCTTGGCGCTGAGGCGCGAGCGGCCGAGCAGGATCGCCTCCATCGCCTCGGGAATGCCGTGCCCGCGGATCTTCTCGCTGCCGTAGCGCGCCATCAGGCCGATGACCAGCGCGCCGGCAACCGGCAGCAGGACGGCCCAGAGGCCCAGCGGCGTGTCGGCGAGCTTCAGGTCTTCGAGCGTGAAGCGGCCGAAATAAGCGAGATTGGTGACGAGCCGGATCAGGTGCATCAGCGCGATGCCTCCGCCCACGCCCGCGGTGGCCACCACGATCGCGATCGCGGCGATCACCAGAACACGCGCATCGGTGGTGAAATCGCGCAGATGGTGCTGGTCGGCTTGGGGATGTTTCATCCTGATCTGTCTTCTTTCGGCAGGCGGGCTTCGGCTATGCTGGGCGACGTGCGGACGATCGGCCGGCAGGCAATCCAAAATGCTTGTTGCGGCCCGTCCTCTATCGTAACACGATATAAATTCAAGGCGCTTTCGCGTCGGGAGCTTTGATGGATATTGAAAAATCGGCTGAGGGCGGCCGTCTGGAGATCACGCAGGCCGACTACCAGGCGCTTTCGGAGTTCAGATACCTGATCCGCCGCTTCCTGGAGTTCAGCCAGAACGCGGCGCGCACGGTGGGTCTTCAGCCGCGCCAGCACCAGGCGCTGCTGGCCATAAAGGGCTATCCGGGCGGCGGGCCGGTGGCCATCGGGGACCTGGCCGAGCGGCTGCGCATTCGCCATCACAGCGCCGTGGAACTGGTGGACCGCCTGTGCGAGGCAGGGCTGGTCGAGCGCCGGCACGACAAGGAAGATCAGCGGCGGGTGTTCCTCGCGCTGACACGGCAGGCTGACGACCACCTGCACCGGCTTTCGGCCGTCCATCTGGACGAATTGTCCCGTATCGAGCCGATGCTGACGAAGGTCCTGTCCCGCCGCCGCGAATGATGGCCGGCCGGTTGTGCATCCGCCGGGAATGATCCCGGCGCCGGTCAGTTCCTGTTCGAGGCCCTGAGGCGAAGCCGGGGGAGGCGAAGCCAGTGGTCGTCCGCCACCGGGGGGCTGGTGAGGATTTTCGTGATCTCCGCCGGCAGGCTCGGCGCGAGCGCCTTCTTGGTGGCCACGCCGTCGGCGATCGACAGCACGCTGTGATAGAATTCCTGGCCGTTGGCCGCGCGCGGCGGGGTTGCTTCGTGCATGACGCTGATGACCGCCACGTCCGGGCAATTGTCCTTGATGACCTGATGGAAAGCCACCTTGCCTTCCGGGTCGAGCGCTCCGGTGGCTTCGTCCAGGAACAGGAAGCCCGGCTGCTGGAGCAGGATGCGGGCGACCACCAGCTTCTGCTTCTGGCCGCCGGAAAGCACCTGTTCCCAGATTTTGCCCTGATGCTCTTCGGAACCGAGATGCTCGATGAATTCGCCCAACCCTGCCTTGTGAAGGGCGGCGGCGGTTTGTGCGTCGCTGTAGCTGCCGGGGCTCTCCGGCAGGCAGACGAGTTCCTTGAGCGACAGCGGAGGCAGCTTGACCTCCTGCGCGGCATAGAAGGTCTTGATGCCGTCCGGGAACACCACCATGCCCCGGCCATATGGCCACAGGCCGTTGATGGCCTTGATCAGCGAGGTCTTGCCGCAGCCGGATTCGCCTTTGAGGAAGGTCCATTCGCCGGGGCGGAAACGCAGCCGCTCGCTGGCCAGGAACGGCTCCGAATCGTGGCCCCTGTGCGTCAGCTCGAGATGCTGGATGGTAAGGCCGAACACGGGGTTCTGCCGGGCGTAGATGAATTCGGACTTGCCTGTCTGGCGATAGAATTCGGCCGGCTGCTGCACGTTCTCGATCGCTTGCGCGAGCTCCGTCACGCGATGGCTGTTGGCCCGCAGCGTGGCGATCGCCGGCATCACGTGGATGAACCAGGAACATTGGCTGATCAGCGAATTGACCAGTTCCGCGCCGGTTATGTAGCCCTTGAGGTCGAGCCGGTTATGGATGAAGGGCACCAGGCCCGGCCCGTAGGCGACGATCCTCGCGCCGATGAAATTGTAGACGAGCTCGAACGCGGCATAGCTGGTGTTGACGACGTTCAGCCGGCCCCAGGTGCTGTCTATGTCCTTGTACAGCCGGCCATGCATGGCCTTTTGCACGTCCTCTCCGCGCGACGCGGCAACGTGGAAGGAGCGGCGCAGGAAGGTGGTCAGCTCGCCGCGATAGGTGCCTTCGGCGCGCTGCATGTGCACGTTGAGGCGCTCCAGCATGCCGCCGAGCTTCGCGGCGATCCAGGTGTTGAGCGGCACGTAGGCGGCCACCGCCACCAGCGCCAGCACCGCGCTGCCGTAGTCGCCCAGGAATTCCAGCCCGGCCACTTCGGTGGAGGTTTCCAAGAGCTTCTGGCCGACGAAGAAGACGGAAGTGGCGACCGCCATCACGCCCATGGCCAGCCCTATGGCGCCGCCGGTCAGGTCCTTGATGGATTCCTGCACCCGCTGGTCGATATTGTCGGGAGCCCCGTCCGCGGTGCCGTGCTGGGCATGGAAATGCGTATGGTTGGCGTCGAGCAGGGCCTCGTTGAAGCGGCTGTCCAGCCAGCCGCGCCATTTGCGGTGCAGCGTTGTGGAGACCAGCATCCGCGAGCCGGTGATGCCGGCATCCTTGAAGACGACCAGCAGGACCAGCCATCCCGCATCTTCCAGAAGCCTGCGGAGCGGGTTGGTGTTTGCGGCGTCGTGGAAGAAGGCGATGGAGTTGACCAGTTCGCCCGAAGCTTCGGCGAACCAGACGCCGGCCTTGCTGGACAGGGCGGTGATCAGGGCGATCACGGCAGCCAGCAGCCATGCTTCCGCCCATTTTTCGGAGAACCAGTAGGCCCGCATCAGGCCCCAGAAGCTGCGCATCGAGGAGACCGCCGTTCTGTGTTGCGGCCGATCTGCGCCGCTGGAGGTCTTCTTCAGCATTGAATGCGGTGGTCTGCCGACCCGAATCACTGTCCGCCCAAACCTTTTTCGTTTTGTTACGGATCGTAACACCAATTGATCACTTTCAGTTAATATTCTCTGACGTAGGCGGCTCGGGAAATCGGGTGACGTTGCCGCCACGCCACACGTGTCGCTGCGGAAGATCAAATTGCCGATGCCTACCGATGGCGGATTATTCGTGCGGCGATACGGCTTAGCGGCCGCACGAATCCGGACTAGAATGGAAAGACGGCTTCATGTAAGGAGCGCAGTCCCCATATGAGGACAGGTTTGCGGGTAACGATGCCCGCGTAGCGAGCCCGGAGAGCTTCCGGCCAAGAGAGCATTGGGTACGACGATGACGAAATGGGCCCCGAATTCGTGGAGAACGAAGCCGATCAGCCAGGTTCCGGCCTATCCGGACGTGGATGTGCTGAAGAGCACGGAGGCCCAGCTTGCCAGCTTTCCGCCATTGGTTTTTGCAGGCGAGGCACGCAAGCTGAAGAAGCAGCTTGCCAGCGTGGCTGCCGGTGACGCATTCCTCCTCCAGGGCGGCGATTGTGCCGAGAGCTTCGCCGAGCATGGCGCGGACAACATCCGCGACTTCTTCCGCGTCTTCCTCCAGATGGCGGTTGTGCTGACCTTCGCCGGCTCCCAGCCGGTGGTGAAGATCGGCCGTGTCGCCGGCCAGTTCGCCAAGCCGCGCTCGTCCGACAACGAGACCAAGGGCGAGGTGACGCTGCCGAGCTATCGCGGCGACATCATCAACGGCATCGAGTTCGACGCCAAGGCGCGCATACCCGATCCGCAGCGCCAGGTGATGGCCTACCGCCAGGCCGCCGCGACGCTGAACCTGCTGCGCGCTTTCGCCCAGGGCGGCTATGCCAGCCTGGAAAACGTGCATCGCTGGATGCTCGGCTTCGTCTCCGACAGCCCGCAGGCCGAAAAATACGAGTCGCTCGCCAACCGCATCACCGAGACGATGGACTTCATGAAGGCCGTCGGCATCACTTCGGAGACCAACTTCGCGTTGCGCGAGACGGACTTCTACACCAGCCACGAGGCGCTGCTGCTCGGCTACGAGGAAGCGCTGACCCGCGTCGATTCCACGACCGGTGACTGGTACGCAACGTCGGGCCACATGATCTGGATCGGCGACCGCACGCGCCAGCCCGACCACGCGCATATCGAGTACTGCCGCGGCATCAGGAACCCGCTCGGCCTGAAGTGCGGCCCGTCGCTGACCCCGGATGGGCTCATCGAACTGATCGACCTGCTGAACCCGGAAAACGAGCCCGGCCGGTTGACCCTGATCGCCCGCTTCGGCGCCGACAAGGTGGCCGATCACCTGCCCAAGCTGGTCCGCGCGGTGGAGCGGGAAGGGCGTTCGGTGGTGTGGTCGTGCGATCCCATGCACGGCAACACCATCACCGCCGCCGGCTACAAGACCCGGCCGTTCGACCGCATCCTCAAGGAGGTGCAGACCTTCTTCGACGTGCATCGTGCCGAGGGCACGCATCCGGGCGGCATCCATATCGAGATGACGGGCAAGAACGTCACCGAATGCACCGGCGGCGCGCGTGCCATCACCGCCGAGGAATTGCAGGATCGCTATCACACCCATTGCGACCCGCGCCTCAACGCGGATCAGGCGATCGAACTGGCGTTCCTGGTTTCGGACCTGCTCAAGAAGAGCCATTCGGTCCAGCACAAGCAGGCCGCCAACGGCTGATCGCGGCATCCGCATAATACGAAAGCGCCGGGGCAACCCGGCGCTTTTTTCATGCAGGAAACCGCATGGCGGCCGTGGCGAACCCCGGTCAGTCCTGTTTGTACAGCATCCAGTTCTTGCCCGACCTCCCGCCCATGGTGGAATGGCGCGTGACGCGGTTTCGTCCATCGATCTTGGAGCGATAGAGGGCGCTGTCGGCCTTGGTGTAGAGGTCTTCCGGGCCTGTCGCTTCGGAAGCCATGCAGATGCCCATGGAGATGGTGACCGGGCCGCACTCCATGTCCTGGCCGATCTGGAACCGGCTCTGTTCGATCAGCAGCCGGAAGCGTTCGGCGATCTCGAAGGTGTAGTCCTCGCTCACGCCCTCGACGATGATGGCGAATTCCTCTCCTCCGGTGCGCGCCACGAACATGCCCGGCACGGCGCTGCCGTGGAAGATGTTGGCGATGCTCTTGATGACCTTGTCGCCTGCCGGATGGCCGAAGCGGTCGTTGATGTCCTTGAAGCGGTCGATGTCGGCCAGGATCAGCGCGTTGAACAGGATGCCCTTGTTGCTGCTGTAGATGCGCGCGATCTCCGTGTCGAAGGCGCGGCGGTTCCACACATGCGTCAGCGGGTCGGTGTCGGCCAGCCGCTTGTATTCCTCGAGCTTCGACTTCACCGTCTCCAGTTCGGCCGTCTTCTCCGTCAGCGCGTTCGCGACGTACCGTCCCCGTTCGATGGTGGAACTGGTGGCATTCGAGACGGCGCTGACGATCTTTTCCAGCAGTTCCCGGGAAAGGGCGCTCCGGTTCTTCAGGCCGCCCGACGTCTCGTCGAGGATCTTGCCGTATTTTTCCACATGCGACCGCTCGGCCCTGAGCAGCGTCGCAACCTCTTCCAGTTCGTGCGCCAGCACGTCGCGGGCATGCTCGACAATGCCGCGCCCATGGTTCTGGGCGAAGAATTTTCGACCGATCAGGTCGAGTTCGTCCTGCGTCGGCCTGTTGCTCAGTGCGATCACCGAAAGGCTGAGTTCCGGATTGCTGCCGGCGAGGGCCTCATAGAAGATCTCGTAGTTGCGCGGCAATCCCATCACGCCGAGCTGGCGCATCATGGTGACGACGGTTGTGGCGATGTCCGTGCTTCGTTCGAGCGGAGCAGCAGCCGGCTGCATATGGATACCTCAATGGCCGATTCGTCGGCATTCGCCTTCGAACCCGGGCAGGGGATCGCCTTGACGGGATTGCAGCATCCAGGACGCACCCCCTTTTTGCATCCTGTGCACGCATCAATATAGCTGTGTTCGCGCTAAAGTTTTCTTAATTGCGAACCTGTCGCGCAACGTCTCTACTTGCTGAAACGGCTCGATATTTCCCTGTCAGGTAACATTGTTTCCGCCAGGTTACGTCGCAATCATCTTATCGTTGTCTGCCGATGAGATGCGAAGCGTTGTTTTGATAGAGGAGAAGCTCATGACGGACGTTCGAAACGGCTCGTGTCTATGCGGCGCGGTGCAATTCATCACCCGCGGCCCGGTGCGCGGCGTGATCTATTGCCATTGTTCGCAATGCCGCAAGCAGACAGGGCATTATTTCGCTGCGACGAACGTCAAAGATGCCGAGATGGATGCTCGGGGCACGGACAATGTGACGTGGTTCGCAGCCTCGAACTTCGCCAGGCGCGGCTTCTGCCGGACCTGCGGGTCGGTCTTGTTCTGGAAGCGCAACGGCTCCGACACGACTTCGGTGCTTGCGGGCAGCTTCGACACCCCGACCGGCCTGAAGGGCGAGGAGCACCTGTTCGTCGCCGACAAGGGGGACTATTACGAAATCGAAGACGGGCTGCCGCAATTCGGGCGCTCGTCGCCTTCGATCGAGGTTGCGGAGGACTGAAGGAAAAGACATAAGCCCTGCGTCCACCACGAGGGCAGGCGCGGCGCCTGCCGTTCACGCAGGGAGCAGGCAATGAAGCGGCTTATCAGCGCCTTTCGCAATTCCGTGCGGGCATTTCGTCGCCTGGCAGGGAGCGAGGCGGCGTTCCAGCAGGAATTGATGCTTCTGGCGCTGGCGCTGCCGCTCGGCTGGTTCGTCTCCACCTCGTGGAGCGGGTATGCGCTGCTGATCGGCGCGGTGCTGGTCCTCATCATGGTCGAGGTGCTGAACACGGGCATCGAGGCCGCCTGCGATGCCTTCAGCCGCGAATTCAATATCGATATCCAGCTTGCCAAGGATTGCGGCTCGCTCGCCGTGCTCATCTCCATCCTGCTGGCCGGCGGCGTCTGGATCATCGCGATCGCGCAACGCATCACCGGCCTGCCGGTCTGAATTCAGTCGCCTTCCCTGGCCCGTTCGCGTCTTGCCACCCGATGGCCGATGAAGACCGCCACGACGATCACGGCGACGCCGATGCCGAGCGCGATCAGCAACCGCTGGTGAAGAAGCAGGCTGCGGCCAATGATCTGCTCCGCGCCGAGTCCGAACACATAGCCGATGGTGCTGAAAAGCAGCGCCCACACCAGCGACGACAAAGCGTTGAGCGCGATGAAGCGCCAGATCGGAATGCCGGAAAGTCCGGAGGCGATGCCGCCGACGAGGCGCATGCCGTAAATGTAGCGGTTCGACAGCACGAAGATGTTCGGGTGCGTTCGCACCGACTGGTAGGCGTGGCTGAAGCCTGGCCGCTTGCGCAGGCGGCGCACCCAGCGATGCTCGGCGAAGCTGTGGCCGAGGAAGAAGAAGAACGTATCGCCGGCGAACGCGCCCAGGAAGGCGGCGAGCACCGTCTGCCAGACGATGAAGACATGCTGGTGCGCGAAGAAGCCGCCGAGGATCGCCGCGCTCTCGCCTTCGGCCACGCAGCCGAGGAAGACCGCGATCAGCCCGTATTGTTCGACCAGGCGATGGATGGTGTCCGTCATCGCTTGCCTTTGGCGGCGTCGTGCAAGGCCGACAGGCGGCCTTCCATGCTTTCGACTCTCTGCGATATCCTCGCGATGTCCTCGCACATTCCCATGATCTGGCTGTGGCGCATCTCGTCCAGCTTTTCATGCAGCGCCATGATCTCGATCTCGGCCTTGAGGTTGACCTCGTAATCATGCGCAGCGTCGATGCGGTCGCGCTGGGCCTGCCGGTTCTGCGACATCATGATGACCGGCGCCTGTATCGCCGCCAGCATCGACAGCACCAGGTTGAGGAAGATGAACGGGTAGGGGTCGAATGCGTCCTGCCGCAACAGGTAGACGTTTCCGACGGCCCAGAGCACCAGGAAGCCGAGGAAGCCCAGGATGAACGACCAGGAGCCGCCGAAGCGGGCGATGCCGTCGGCAAGACGTTGCCCCAGGGTGAGCTGCTCCGCGTAGGTCTCGTTCGTGTCCCTGGAGATGGTCTTGCGCTCGATGGCGCTCTGCAAAACGCGGTGCTCCAGCATGGAAAGACCGTCCGACCGGCGCTTCAGCCAGCGTTTGGCCAGGTCCTCGATCGACTTGTTCATGGGGATCTCCGTATCGTTCGTGCTAGAGGTAAAGGCAGTCGTGACGCGTGGGAAGGGCTCGCCGGTGAACGAGGATCACATGATCGATTTCCAGAAGATCCGTGCACGGGCCGCTTCCCGAAAGGGCGGTGACAACGTGCTGGCGTCCCTGCTCGGCGCCGCGCCGGACAATGCCAGGCTCGCGGCCATCGCGGACGACCGCATCCTCTCCACCATGGCCGAACGGGTCTTCGCCGCCGGCTTCGTGTGGAGCGTCATCGAGCAGAAATGGCCCGGCTTCGAAGAAGCGTTCCTCGGTTTCGAGCCCAAACGGCTGCTGTTCCAGCCGGACGATTTCTGGCACGACCTCGCTTCGGACAAGCACATCGTGCGCAACCCGCAGAAGATACGCGCGGTGAGGGACAACGCCGCCTTCGTGGAGCGCGTGTCGAAGGAGCACGGTGGCTTCGGCAGGTTTTTGGCCGAATGGCCGGCCGACGACCAGATCGGACTGACGGCCTATCTTGCAAAGAACGGCAGCCGGCTCGGCGGCGCCACGGCGCAATATCTGCTGCGCTGGCTGGAATGGGACGCCTACGTCCTCTCGAACGACGTGGTGGCGGCGTTGCGCGATGCCGGCCTCGACATCGCCCAGAGCCCGACCTCGAAGCGCGATGCGGAGAAGGTGCAGAAACAGATCAACGAATGGGCGGCGCAGACCGGGCTGCCGCGCAAGCACATATCGCGCATCCTGGCCATGTCCATCGGCGAGAACAGATCGCCCGAAACGATGCAGCGCTACACCAGCGCATGATGGACCATGACAATGCCGGGCCGAACGCCATTGCCGGCCGCGCCCGCCCACGCTAAACCCTCGCCATGACGAAGAAATCCGTTCCCGATACGCTGCGCATAGCCGTCGCCCAGCTCAACCCGACCGTTGGCGACGTCGCCGGCAATCTCGCCCGCGCCCGCGAGGCGCGCGCCGATGCCGCCCGCCAGGGCGCCGATCTCGTGCTCTTCACCGAATTGTTCCTCGCCGGCTATCCCCCGGAGGATCTGGTGCTGAAGCCGGCCTTCCTGAAGGCGTGCGAGCGCGCGGCGGAACAGATCGCCGCCGATACGGCGGACGGCGGGCCGGGCGTCATCATCGGCACGCCGCTGAAGCGCAAGAGCGGCACGCACAATTCAGTCATCGTGGCGGACGGCGGCAAGGTGATCGCCGAGCGCTTCAAGGTCGATCTGCCCAACTATGGCGAGTTCGACGAGAAGCGCGTGTTCCAGCCCGGCCCCGACCTGCCCGGACCGGTGAATTTCCGCGGCGTCAGGCTCGGCATTCCGATCTGCGAGGATATCTGGGGCGATCTCGGCGTCAGCGAGACGCTGGCCGAAAGCGGCGCCGAAATCCTGCTGGTGCCGAACGGCTCGCCTTACTACCGCAGTAAGGCCGACGTGCGCCAGCAGGTCGTGATCAGGCAGGTCATCGAAAGCGGTCTACCGATGATCTATGCCAACCAGCTCGGCGGGCAGGATGAACTGGTGTTCGACGGGGCGTCCTTCGCCATCGCGGCGGACAAGTCGCTCGCCTTCCAGATGAGCCAGTTCGAAGAGACGCTTGCCGTCACGACATGGAAGAGAGCCGATCACGGCTGGGTCTGCGCCGAGGGACCGATGTCGAAGCTGCCGGAGCGCGAGGAGGCGGATTACCGCGCCTGCATGCTCGGCCTGCGCGACTACGTCAACAAGAACGGCTTCAAGAACGTGGTGCTCGGCCTCTCGGGCGGCATCGACTCGGCCATCTGCGCCGCGCTCGCCGTCGATGCGCTCGGCGAGGAGCGGGTGCGCTGCGTGATGATGCCCTATCGCTACACCTCCAGCGCGTCGCTCAAGGATGCCGAGGATTGCGCCCGCGCGCTTGGCTGCCGCTACGACATCGTGCCGATCCATGAGCCCGTCGAGGGTTTCCAGCACGCGCTGACCCAGCTTTTCGAGGGCACGAAGGAAGGCATCACCGAGGAGAACCTGCAGTCGCGCGCGCGCGGCACTATCCTGATGGCGATCTCCAACAAGTTCGGCTCGATGGTGGTGACCACCGGCAACAAGTCGGAGATGTCGGTCGGCTACGCCACGCTTTATGGCGACATGAACGGCGGCTTCAATCCCATCAAGGACCTCTACAAGATGCAGGTCTACGCCCTGTCGCGCTGGCGCAACGGCCACGTGCCGCCGACCGCGCTCGGCCCCTCCGGTGAGGTGATCCCCGTCAACATCATCGAAAAGGCGCCTTCGGCGGAACTGCGCGAGAACCAGACCGACCAGGATTCCCTGCCGCCCTATCCGGACCTTGACGATATCCTGGAATGCCTCGTCGAGAACGAGATGGGCGTCGACGAGATCGTCGCGCGAGGTCATGATCGGGCAACGGTAACGCGGGTCGAGAACCTGCTCTACGTTGCCGAGTACAAGCGCCGGCAGGCGGCGCCGGGCGTGAAGATCACGAAAAAAAACTTCGGCCGCGACCGTCGCTACCCGATCACCAACAGGTTCCGGGACAAGGGCTGAGCCCGGTATCGATGAGCAGAATCGAGATAAGTTTCGATCCGGCGCATCTCGACTTCGACAGGACTTCGGACCTGATCAAGTCGTCCTACTGGGGGCAGGAGCGTACCGACACGCTCAACCGGCGCGCTTTTGCCAACTCGATCTGCGCCATTGCCCTGATCGAGGGCAGGCAGGTGGGTTTCGCCCGCGCTTCCGGAGACCGCGCCGTCTTCGCGCGCATTTCCGATGTCATCGTCTGGCCCGAACATCGGGGCAAGGGCGTCGGCAAGGCACTGATGGGGGCGCTGCTCGGCCACCCGGACCTTGCGACGGTCGGCAGCTGGACACTCAGCACCAGCGATGCACACGGCCTGTACAAGCAGTTCGGCTTCGTAGCGGCCGACTCCGGCCTCGATATGCAGATGAGGCGGTAGTCGCCACTGCGGCCGTATGGAGCCCTGCCGGGGAGTTGCGCGGCCGGGCTCTCCGGCGCCGGCGCTTGTCAAGCGCGGCCGCATCCGCTACGCCCGCCAGAATGACCGTCACAGTACGTTTCGCACCGTCCCCGACCGGCCGCATCCATATCGGCAATGCGCGCACGGCCCTGTTCAACTGGCTGTTCGCCCAAAAGCATCGGGGCCGCTTCATCCAGCGCTTCGACGATACCGACGTTGTCCGCTCGAAACAGGAGTTCGCCGACGCGATCCTCTACGATCTGCATTGGCTCGGCATTTTCCAGGACGCGACGGAGTATCAGTCGAAACGCTTCGACCGCTACGACGCGGCGGTCGAGCGGCTGAAGGCGGCCGGTGTGCTCTATGCCTGCTATGAGACGCCCGAAGAACTCGACCTGAGGCGCAAGGTGCGCCGCACGCGCGGCCTGCCGCCGGTCTATGGCCGCGAGGCCCTGGCGCTGACCCCGGAGCAGATCGCCGAGTATGAAACCGACGGCCGCCGGCCGCACTGGCGCTTCCTGCTGCCCAATTTCACCTCCGACCCGCTGCAGCCGGAACGCACCGAGATCCACTGGAACGATCTGGTGCGCGGCGAGGAAACGGTGGACCTTGCCTCGGTTTCCGATCCGGTTCTGGTGCGCGAGGACGGCACCTATCTCTACACGCTGCCTTCGGTGGTGGACGATATCGACATGGGTGTCACCCATGTCATCCGCGGCGACGATCACGTCACCAATACGGGTGTCCAGATCGCCATCTTCCATGCGCTTGGCGCACAGGCGCCGGTTTTTGGCCACCACAACCTTTTGACCACCACTTCGGGCGAGGGCTTGTCGAAACGCTCTGGCGCGCTGTCGATCGAAGGGCTGCGCGAGGGCGGCATCGAGCCGATGGCGGTCGCGTCGCTGGCGGTGCTGATCGGCACCTCCGAGAATGTCGAGGCCGTGCCGACCATGGCGGAACTGGCCGAGCGCTTCGATCCCGCCGCCACCTCGAAATCGGCAGCCAAGTTCGACCCCGACGAGCTTCTGGTGCTGAACCGGTCGTTGCTGCACCACATGCCGTTCGAGCAGGTGCGGGACCGGCTGGCGATATTGGGTGTTTCCGACAGCCGTGCCGCGCCGTTCTGGCAGGCCGTGCGTGGAAATTGCGACAAGCTGTCGGACGCCGCGCTCTGGTGGCGGATCGTCAAGGAAGGCCCGCTCGAGCAGCCGGAATTTTCGGACGAAGACCGGGAATTCCTGCGTCAGGCTTTCGACCTCCTCCCGGAGGAGCCTTGGGACGCGACGATCTGGAAAGACTGGACAGCGGCGGTGAAGGAAGCCACCGGACGCAAGGGCAAATCCCTGTTCATGCCGCTTCGGCTGGCGCTTACCGGCCTGTCTTCGGGGCCGGAACTTGCAGATCTATTGCCCCTTCTGGGTCGGGAAGGAACGTTGGCCCGACGACCCTGATCCTGCGGTCTTCGGCCGTTGATTTCGGGCTATCGGCCGGTTTCGCGGCAAGCTCGCGCAGGGCTTCGGCATCGAGCCCGCCGGCCGCATTCGCCAGCGTCTCCGAGTCCGCGGCGGGATCGGGGCGCGTGGCCGGAACCGGAAGGAAGGACGATCCTCCAGCGGCGCCGGCGGCGGGATTGCCGGCGATGATCTTGAAATCCTTGGCCGCGTTGCAGCCGCAACCGCGTGGAATGGAAGCGTTGGGGCGCTTGTAGAGATAGGCGCTGGAAAGCTGGTCGTAAGGACGGCCTGTCGCGGTGGAGATCATGCCCGCCGGATCGTTGTCGAAGCCGCGCGTATAGAAAAGCTGAATCTCGGTGCCGGGGCAGCTCGATTCGCAATTTTTCTGGTCGCGCTCGAATTCGCCGGTCGAGGCGGCTGTGGACATGGGGAAGAAATAGCCGTCGCAGGTTCGCACGCACAGCGTCCGGTAGTCGCCGCCGCCGGAGGGTAGGGCACTGAGGTTGAGCACCCGGCCGCTGACGCTTTCCCCGGCCGTGTCGTTCGGCTGCGGCGGCATGCCGTCCGGATCGGCGGTTTGGGCCGAGCCGCCGAGTATGCGCACCTCCGTTTGCGTTTCGGCCTTTACGATACGCGGCGCCGCCGTGTCGTTGCAGCCATTGGCCTCGAGCCGCGCCTGGATTCGTGCGCGGTCGCGGGGTGACGCACCTGCCGCCAGGCGCGCCCGCTTGCGCTCCAGCATATCGAGGTTGCGGTTCATGCGCTCCAGCGCGGCGTTCAGTTCCGCGCAATGCGAGATGTTGCCCCCGAAAAGCGAGAAGCCGCAGCCGGCGGCACGGGATTGGGCGCGCGCCTTGGCGAGTTCGTCATTCTGTCTGGCAATCGCGGCATCGTACCGGCCGACGACAGCCCGACCGCTCGAGCCCTTGGTCGCGGCCAGTTCGGCTTCGAGTTGCCGGCAGGCCGGCGAGGCCGCCTGGGTTGCTGCAGGAGCAAAAACCGACGCGACCGCCGCACCAAAGATCGTGGCGGTGGCCAGCGCCAGCCTTCGGGTTCCGCCCCTCATATGCCTCGTCCCGCCTATGGAATCTCGACGGGAATCTAGCTTGGGGCGGGTTAACCCTTTCTCTAGCTGGTTGAAGCCTTTGGGGTCGTCTGGGCGCGGTGCGCCACCTCCGCCACGGCGAGCGCCGTCATGTTGACGATGCCGCGGGACGTGACCGAAGGCGTCAATATGTGGGCGGGCCTGTCGGTTCCCAGCAGGATGGGGCCGACATGCAGCGCGTCCATCATGGTGCGCAGCGCCGTCAGCGTGATGTTGGCTGCATCCAGGCTCGGGAAGACAAGGAGATTGGCCTCGCCCTTCAGGCGCGAATGCGGATAGACGCGCTGACGCAGTTGCTCCGAGAGGGCCGAATCGGCATGCATCTCGCCGTCGCATTCCAGGTCCGGAGCCTTACGGGCCAGAATGGCGGCCGCCTTGCGCATCTTCTGGGCGCTAGGCGCCTCGTGCGAGCCGAAGTCCGACAGCGACACGAGCGCCGCCTTCGGCTCGATGCCGAAGCGCCGTATCTCCTCGGCTGCCAGGATCGTCATTTCGGCGATTTCCTCGGCCGTCGGGTCGACCGTTACATAGGTGTCGGTGAGGAACAGCACGCCACGCTGCGAGATCAGCATGGACAGCGTCGACAGTTCCTTGATGCCGTCGCGGGGGCCGATCAGCAGGTTGACGTTGCGCAGGTGCCGGGCGAAGCGCCCTTCCAGTCCGCAGATCATGGCGTCGGCTTCGCCGCGCCTCATCGCCAGCCCCGCGATCACCGTCGGATCGGTGCGCACCATGTTGCGCGCGGCCTCCTGCGTGATGCCCCGGCGCCCGCCAAGCTCGATCAGCAGGTCGACATAGAGCCGGTAACGCGGATCGTCTTCCGGATTGATCAGCCCGAAATCGACGCCCGGCCGGATGCGCAGGCCGTACCGTTTCAGCCGCACGTCGATGACATGCGGACGGCCGATCAGGATCGGCTGGGCGATGCCTTCCTCCAGCACGACCTGTGCCGCGCGCAGCACCCGCTCGTCCTCGCCGTCGCCGTAGATGACGCGCTTGGCGGTGGCCGTCTTGGCCGTCGAGAACACCGGCTTCATCACCAGGCCGGAACGGAAGACGAAGCGGTTCAGCTTGTCCAGATAGGCGGCCATGTCGGTGATGGGCCGCGTGGCGACGCCCGACTCGTCGGCCGCCCGCGCGACCGCCGGCGCCACCCGCAAGATGAGGCGCGGATCGAACGGCGAGGGGATCAGGAAATCCGGGCCGAACATCGGCGTTTCGCCGGAATAGGCGCGCGCGGCGACGTCCGACGGTTCCTCGCGGGCAAGCGCGGCTATGGCGCGCACCGCCGCCATCTTCATCTCCTCGTTGATGGCGCTCGCACCGCAGTCCAGCGCTCCACGGAAAATGTAAGGAAAGCAGATTACGTTATTGACCTGGTTGGGAAAATCGGAACGGCCGGTGCAGATCATGGCGTCGGGCCGCGCCGCGCGCGCCATGTCCGGCATGATCTCCGGGGTGGGGTTCGCGAGCGCCAGGATCAGCGGGTTCGGCGCCATCAGATGCAGCAGTTCCGGCTTCAACACGCCTGCGGCCGACAGGCCGAGGAACACGTCGGCGCCCGGCAGCACGTCGGCCAGCGTGCGGTGTTCGGTGTCTTTCACATAGACGTCTTTCCACCGGTCCATCTCGTCGGTCCGGCCCTTGTAGGCGACGCCGAAACGGTCGGTGACCCAGATGTTGTCGACATTCGCCCCCAGCGAGACGAGCAGGTTGAGGCAGGCGAGCGCGGCCGCGCCCGCACCGGAGGTGACGATCTTCACCTCCTCGATCTTCTTGCCGGCCAGTTCCAGCGCGTTGAGGACAGCCGCCGCGACGATGATGGCGGTGCCGTGCTGGTCGTCATGGAAGACCGGGATGCGCATGCGCGCCTTCAGCTGCTCCTCGACCTCGAAGCATTCCGGCGCCTTGATGTCTTCCAGGTTGATGCCGCCGAAGGTGGGTTCGAGCGCGGAGATGGTCTCGACCATGCGTTCGATGCCGGGCGCGTCGATCTCGATGTCGAACACGTCGATGCCGGCGAATTTCTTGAACAGCACCGCCTTGCCCTCCATCACCGGCTTGGAGGCAAGCGGGCCGATATTGCCCAGGCCGAGAACGGCCGTGCCATTGGAGATCACGGCCACGAGATTCGCCCGCGCCGTATAGTCGGCCGCGGTCGCGGGATCATCCTTGATGGCAAGGCATGGGGCCGCCACGCCGGGCGAATAGGCCAGCGCCAGGTCCCGCTGGTTGCCGAGTGGCTTGGTGGCCTGGATTTCCAGCTTTCCGGGAACGGGATATTTGTGAAAGAAAAGGGCCGCTTCCTGCAGATCGGATCGCAGCGTCTTTTCATCCTGAATGCCCATGCTGGCGTCCCTTTCTTGTCCTTTTGACCCTTTTAGCACGCCAAAACGTTTTTTCGACGCGGGAAAGCGCCGCCTCGCATGACCATGCCAATGTTACGGAAAATAGAAAATTATCAGCAGCTTGCCTGAGAAAGCTGCTGAAGTGTATCAGGCGTTTGGCCGCAGGTCAGAACGCGCTGACGTAGAGACCGCCGTCCACGGGGATATTCTGGCCGGTGATGTAGCCCGCATAGACCGAACACAGGAAGGCGCAGATCTGGCCGAATTCCTCCGGCGTGCCGAGCCTCTTTGCCGGCACGTCGGCGCTGATGCGGGCCTTGCGCTCCGCGGCCGCCTTCGGGTCTTCCACGGTTCCGGCCTCGTGCGGGCCGCGCAGCCGGTCGGTGTCCAGCTTGCCGGGCAGCAGGTTGTTGATGGTGACGTTCCGGTCGGCCACGGTGCGCGCTACCCCGGCGAGGAACGAGGTCAGCCCGGCACGCGCGCCCGAGGACAGGTCGAGCCTGGGAATAGGCGTATAGACCGACAGCGAGGTGATGTTGACGATGCGGCCGAAGCCGCGCGCCGCCATGCCGTCGACCACGGCCTGGACCAGCTCGATCGGCGTCACCATGTTGTTAGTGACGCCTTCCAGGATCTTAGCGCGGTCGAGTTCGCGGAAGTCGCGGAAGGGCGGGCCGCCATTGTTGTTGACCAGGATGTCAGGCTCCGGGCAGGCGGCCAGCAGCGCCGCCTGGATATCGGGCCTTGAGACATCTCCGGGAACTTCGGTGACCTTTACCCCGTATGCCTGCCGCAGTTCGGCTGCCGTGCCTGCCAGCAGTTCGGCATTGCGGCCGTTCACGACGATGTCGCAGCCGGCTTCGGCCAGCGCGGCGGCGCAACCGCGCCCCAGCCCCTTGCTCGAGGCGCAGATGATGGCCTTCCTGCCGCGGATGCCGAGATCCATGTCGAAATACTCCTGTGCGTTTCCTGCTGGCTTACTCCCGTCGCCGGGCGGACCGCAACCGTCATATGGCTGTTGCATGAATCTGGGCATAGGCGAGGGCATGAAAGGCGAGAACGCGATGCCCGGCCCCGAACCCCGCATATTCCGCAGCATCTTCATTTCCGACGTCCATCTCGGCTCGCGGGCGGCGAAGGCAGAGTTCCTGATCGATTTCCTGCGCCATCACGATGCCGACACCGTCTATCTGGTCGGCGATATCGTCGACGGCTGGCGTCTGCGGCGAAACTGGCATTGGCCGCAAAGCCATAACGACGTGGTGCAGAAACTGCTGCGCAAGGCGCGCAAAGGCGCCCGCGTCACCTATATCGCCGGCAATCATGACGAATTCGCGCGCCAGTTCCAGGGCGTGCATTTCGGCGGCATCGTCGTGGCCGACCGCGCCATCCATGAAACGGCGGACGGTCGGCGATTTCTGGTCATCCACGGCGACCAGTTCGACACCGTCGTCCACAACGTGCGCTGGCTGGCCTATTTCGGCGACTATGCCTACGACGCCGCGATGTTCGTCAACCGCGTGATCGGGCGTTTCCGCCAGTTGTTCGGCATGCCCTACTGGTCGTTCTCGTCCTGGGCCAAGGTCAAGGTGAAGAAGGCGGTGAACTTCATCGGCGCCTTCGAAGAGGTGCTGGCGGAAGAGGCGCGCCGCTGCAAGGTGGACGGCGTGGTCTGCGGACACATCCATCATGCGGCGAACGCCGTCTTCGGCGATGTGCAGTACATCAACACCGGCGACTGGGTGGAAAGCTGCACCGCGGCGGTCGAGCACTTCGACGGCCGGATAGAGATCCTGCATTGGCCGCACGTCCTGCCGCAGCGGCCGCCCTTGCTCGGCATTCCGGTGGCGCCGGCAATCGGAACGCGCATCTCCGAGGCGGCTTGAGCCCGCTCTGCACGTAAATCGACTGGTCCAGCCAGTATCGCACCGTAGACAGCCATGTTATGGCGGCTGCGTGCGCGGAGTTCAGCCGTCCGATCCGCGCCGACGGATCGCCACGGATGCGCCTGCCGCCTCTATCGCCAGAACGGAAGATCAAGCCGCGCCTGTTCGAGCCGCGCATGTCCGCGCTGTTCTTCACGCTTCTGGTGCCCAACGGCATTTACCTGCCTTACTTTCCCGTCTGGCTCGAGGCGAAGGGGTTCGATCCGGAGAAGATCGCCATCATCCTCTCCGCGCCGATGTTCCTGCGCGTCGCGACGACGCCGCTGTTCACGGCATTGGCGGACAAGGCTCGGGACCGCGCCGACGTCTATATCGCGCTGGTGGCCGCCTCCGTGCTTGCTTCGGCCGGCTATTTCCTGGAACCGAGCTATGCGACGGTATTGGCCGTCTCGCTGGTGCTCGCGGTGGTGTGGACGCCGCATTCGCCCATTGCCGATTCGCTGGCGCTCTCGGGCGTGCGCCGCTTCGGCTCGAACTACCCTGCGATGCGCATCTGGGGGTCGATCTCCTTCCTGTGCGCCAATCTCGCCGGCGGCTTCATCCTGGCGGCCACGGGGTCCGGCGCGGTGCCATCGATTCTTTTCCTGTCCTTCTGCCTGGCGCTGGCGGCGGCGGTCTTCGCGCCGCGTCTCGGTCCGCCCCGGCTGGCTTCCCCGCTTTCGGCCGCCGACATCCAGGACAAGGCGCCCAAGCTGCTCAATGCCTATTTTCTCTGCTTCGCCACGGGCGCGGGCGTCATCATCGGCAGCCACGGCTTTCTGTACGGCTTTGCGTCGATCTACTGGAAATCGGTCGGCCTCGGCGATTCGACGGTCGGGCTGCTGTGGGCGTTCGGCGTCGTGTGCGAAGTCTGCATGTTCGTCGCCTTCAACCGGCTGTTCGGAAGGTTTTCCGTCGTCTCGGTCATGGTCATGGCCGGCATAGGCGCGGTGGTGCGGTGGATCGCCTATCCGCTGGTGTGGCCGCTCGGGCTCGGCATGGCGGGCTTCTTCGGCGTGCAGGCGCTGCACTCGGTCTCCACGGCGCTGATCCTGATCGGCCTGCAGAAGATGATCGGCGAAACCGTGCCGGACGAGCAGACCGGTGCCGCGCAGGGCATCGCCTATTTTGCCAACGGCGTCAGCATGGCCGGCGTCACCCTGGTATCGGGGCCGCTCTACGACCGCTTCGGCGTCGATGGTTTCTACGCCATGGTGCCGGTGGCGCTGGTCGGCCTGGGGCTGATCTGGCTTGCGGCGCGCTCAGCCCCAAAGCGTCGGCGTCGGCGCTGAAACCAGCGAACCTTCGTAGACGAGGCCGGGCTCCCGGTCCCTTGCGAGCAGGAGCGGACCGTCGAGGTCCACGAAATCGGCCCCCTGCGCCAGCAGAACGGCCGGCGCCATGGCGAGCGAGGTGCCCACCATGCAGCCCACCATGACGGCGAAGCCGAGTTCGCGCGCGCGATCGCGCAACAGCAGCGCCGCGGTCAGGCCTCCGGCCTTGTCCAGCTTGATGTTGACGGCCTCGTAAAGCCCCGTGAGCCGGTCGAGGTCCTTTGCCTCATGCACGCTTTCGTCGGCGCATATGGGCACCGGATGCGCAATGTCGCGCAGCATCCCGTCCTGTCCGGCGGGCAGGGGCTGTTCGATGAGAGCCACCCCCAACTCGGCGGCGGCCGCCATGTTGGCCACGATGTCGCGCTCGCTCCAGCCTTCGTTGGCATCGACGATGATGCGGCTGCGCGGCGCGGCCTGCCGCACCGCCCTCAGTCGCGCGATGTCGTTTCCGCCGCCCAGCTTGACCTTGAGCAGCGGCCGGAAGGCGTTGTCGCGCGCCTGACGGGCCATGGCTTCAGGCTCGCCGAGGGACAGCGTATAGGCGGTTTCGAGCGGGCGCGGGCTGAGGCGCAGGCGTTCCGCCACGGAAACGCCGCTCGCCTTGGCTTCGAGGTCCCAGAGCGCGCAGTCGATGGCGTTCCGGGCCGCGCCGCCGGGCATGGCCTGCAGAAGCTCCGAACGCGTCATGCCGGCCTCCAGCCGCGCGCGCATGGATTCGATGGCCGCCGCCACGCCCTCGATCGTCTCGCCATAGCGGCGATAGGGAACGCATTCGCCGCGCCCGGCGTTGCCGTTTTCGCGAATCATGCAGCTTATGACCTCGGCTTCGGTCTTGGAGCCGCGTGAAATGGTGAAGACGCCAGCTATGGGAAACCGTTCGGTTTCAACCGAAATGACACGCGTCATATTTTTCTTCTCCGACAATGGGGTAGACGGGGTTTGTCGAAATCGACAGCCTGTGCCTGCCGGGCTAAACAGGACGCCATGTTGACCATCGGCAAACAGGACGCAAGCAGCAAGGCCGCCGCCCGCGACGACCAGCAGCCGCGTGTCGCCGTTGGCGAGGAGGGCGATCTTCTCGGCTGTGCCTTCTCCGGCAACTGGACGACCCGAAGGGTGGCAACGGTCGACGCCGAGATGCGCGCCATAGAGCGGCGCGGCGGCCACAAGCGCCTGGCGCTCGATCTTTCGCAGGTCGGCCGCATGGACACCGCAGGCGCCTGGCTGATCGAACGCCTGATCGAGGTCAATGAGAAGCGCGGCGTCGAGGTCACGATCCAGGGCCAGAGCAAGATCGCCGCGACGTTGCTGGACGCGGTCGGCGAAGCCACCGGCCGCAACACCGACGCCAGGCCCGCCCTTGCGCCGAACATCGTCATCCGGGGGCTGGAGGCCATCGGGCGCGGCGTCTACAGCATGTGCGACGACTTCATCGCGGCCATGAACATACTGGGCGCGACCATAGGCGGCGCGCAGATGAAGCTCGGCCGCGGCCATGCGATCAATCCGGCGGCGATCTTCAACCAGATCGACCGGATGGGGGTGGGCGCCATCCCGGTGGTGTCGCTGATGTCGCTGATCGTCGGCGCCATCGTGGCGCAGCAGGGCGCCTACCAGTTGCGCTATTTCGGCGCCGACATTTTCGTGGTCGACCTGGTGGGCGTGCTGGTCCTGCGCGAACTGGGCGTGCTCATGACCGCGATCATGATCGCGGGCCGCTCGGGCAGCGCCATCACCGCCGAGATCGGCTCAATGAAGATGCGCGAGGAAGTCGATGCGCTAAAGGTCATCGGCCTGAACCCGATAGGCGTGCTCGTGTTCCCGCGGCTTGTCGCGCTGGTCGTGGCGCTGCCGTGCCTGACCATATTGGCCAATTTCGCTGCGCTGGGCGGCGGTATGCTGGCCGCGGACCTCTATTCCGGCATTCCGCCGGCCGCCTTCCTGGATCGGCTGCGCGCCGCCATCGACCTCAGCACCATTTTCGCCGGCCTGATCAAGGCGCCGTTCATGGCCATCATCATCGGTATCATAGCGTCCGTCGAAGGCATGAAGGTGGGCGGCAGCGCCGAATCGCTCGGCCTCCACGTCACCGCTTCGGTGGTGAAGTCGATCTTCGTGGTCATCATCCTCGACGGGCTGTTCGCTATCTTCTACGCCGCGATAGGGTTCTGACATGGCGGCGGTGGAAAAGCAGCCCGAGACGCAGGAGGGGAGCCAAAAGGACGAAACCGTCTTGTCGGTGCACGACGTCACCGTCGCCTTCGGCGACCGCACGGTGCTGGAGCATTTGTCGCTGGACGTGAAGCGCGGGGAGATTCTCGGCTTCGTCGGCGCCTCGGGCGGCGGCAAGTCGGTGCTTCTGCGCACGATACTGGGGCTTACGGAGAAGCGTTCCGGCACGATCAGGATTTTCGGCGTCGATGTGGGCAAGGCGAACGACGCCGAGAAGGTCGCCGTCGATATGCGGTTGGGCGTGCTGTTCCAGCAGGGCGCGCTGTTCTCGGCGCTGACAGTGCTGGAGAACATCCAGGTCCCGATGCGGGAATATCTCGATCTGCCGAAAAAACTGATGGACGAACTCGCCCTGCTGAAGATCGAACTGGTCGGGCTGTCGGCCGACGATGCCGCGAAGTTCCCGTCAGAATTGTCCGGCGGCATGATCAAGCGAGCGGCCTTGGCGCGCGCGCTCGCGCTCGATCCCGACATCCTGTTTCTGGACGAGCCGACTTCGGGCCTCGATCCGATCAGCGCGGCGGAGTTCGACGAACTGGTCATCAAGCTTCGCGACACGATGGGACTGACGGTCTACATGGTTACGCACGATCTCGATTCGCTGTTCACGACCTGCGACCGCGTGGCCGTGCTGGGAAACAAGAAAGTGCTGATCGAAGGCACGATCGAGGACATGCTCAAGAGCGAGGAACCTTGGGTGAAGGCCTATTTCAGGGGCAAACGCGCCCGCCAGCTTGATCTGGAAAGCCGCCACTAGCGATAAGTGAACGATGGAAACGAGAGCCAACTACGTCATCGTCGGGATTTTTACGCTGGTCGCCATTCTTGCGGCCTTCGGCTTCGTCTATTGGACGTCCGGGGTCGGCGAACGGGGCGAAACGACGATGTTGCGCGTGCGCATACCCGGCTCGGCCTCGGGGCTCGGCCGCGGCAGCTTCGTGCTGTTCAACGGCGTCAAGGTGGGTGATGTCCGCCGCGTCTATATCGACGTCACCAACCCGACCGTTGCCATCGCCGACACCGAGATCGACCGGCTGACGCCCATCACCAAGTCGACCCAGGCCGACATCGGCCTCGCCGGCCTGACCGGTCAGGCCAATATCGAGCTGAAGGGCGCCAATCCGAAGGAGCCGAAGCTGCTCGACGAGGCCGAGGCCCAGGGCAAGGTGGCCGAGATCGTCGCCAACCCGTCGGCGGTCACCAACCTGCTGGAAACGGCGCAGGACATCTTCACGCGCGCCGACAAGGTGATTTCGCAGTTGGAAGGCTTCACGCAGGACGTGCGCGGACCGTTGACGCAGACCGTCCAGAACGCCCAGAAATTCTCGGAGGCGCTCGCGCGGAATTCCGACGGCGTGGACAAGTTCCTCGCCAGCGTCAGCGCCCTTGCCGGGGAACTGCAAGGCGTTTCAGGCAAGCTGGACGGCACGCTCAAGGCGGCCGAGGGCCTGCTCAAGGCCGTCGACAAGGACAAGGTGAGGGAGATCGTGGCCAATATCGACACGGTCACCGGCAACCTCAAGCAGACGAGCAAGCAGTTCGACGACGTGGTCGCCAACGTCAACACGGCGGTCGGTTCGATCAACGATTTCGCCAAAAGCACGCAGGGAACGCTGGCCAGGGTCAACGGCGTGCTCGACAGCGTCGATCCGTCCGACGTGCGCGAGGCGCTCGCCAATATCAGGCAGGCCAGCGCCAGCGCCGACAAAGCCGCCGCCGACATCGCAAAGATCACGGAAAAGGTCAGCAACCGCTCCGGCGACATCGACCAGACCATCAAGAACGCCCAGCAACTCTCGCAGCGCCTCAACGACGCTTCGGTGCGCGTGGACGGGATACTCGCCAAGGTCGACAAGCTGCTCGGCTCCGACGAGACCAACGGCGTGATGGCCGATGCCAGGGCTACCCTGAAATCCTTCAAGCAGGTGGCCGATACGCTGAATGCACGGCTCGGCACCATCACCGACAATATCTCCCGTTTCTCCGGGCAGGGCCTGAAGAATATCGAGGCGCTGGTGCAGGACAGCCGCCGCTCGGTCAACCGCATCGAGGAGGCCGTATCGGACTTCCAGCGCAACCCGCAGCGCATCATTTCGGGCGGAGCCGGGGAAGTGCGCCAGTTCGACGGACGGGCGAGACGGTGACGTCGGCTCCGCTACCTGCAGTTGACATGCGGCATCGCGCGCCGCAAGAAAACGGACCGCCGCAACGGTGGCGGCTACAGGATTTGCGTAGGAACGGGGATCGCGCGTGAAATCCATCATATCCGGTTGTGGAGCGGCGATGCTGACCCTCGCCATTGCGGGATGCGCGGCACTGCCCGGCGGCGGCCCGGCGCCGCTCGATACGTTCGAGCTTTCGGCGGCCACGGTTTCGGCCCAGGGCCACAGCCGCCGGCAGATCCTCATCGCCCAGCCTTCCGCGCTGAAGGCGCTCGACAGCCAGAACATCGTCATCAAGACGGGCGCGCGCTCGATCCAGTACCTCAAGGGCGCGCAATGGGCCGACAGGCTGCCGCTGATCGTGCAGGCGAGGCTCACCGAAACCTTCCAGCGCTCCGGCAGCTTCGCGGGCGTCGGCAAGCCGGGCGAGGGGCTGGCGATCGACTATCAGGTCATCACCGATATCCGCGCCTTCGGGGTGCTGGCCGGCAACGGCGGCGAGCGCGCGGAGGTCGAGCTGTTCGTGCGGCTGCTCAACGATCGCAACGGCGAGGTGCGCGCGCAGCGTTCCTTCACCGCAAGCGCGCCGGTATCGGGCGCGGGCAATGCGGCCTATGTCGCAGCGCTGGACGCGGCCTTCGGACAGGCTGCGAAGGACATCGTTCGCTGGACGGATTCCACGATCTGAGCGAGCGGCACCGAAGAGCCGCATTGTCGGTTGTTCTGGCCATTCGCGCCTGACCGCATCTGCCGCCGTCAGGCGATGCCGACCGCTGCGAAATGCTCCCGCGCCCCGCTCCATCGCGGAAGGAACACCGCATAGGCCATGAAAAAGGCGGGAGAAATTCTCCCGCCTTTTTGTTTCTCTGCGAAATGCCCTACCGCAGGCGCCCGCTGGCATGCGCCAGCATGGTGTAGACCTTGCCGGTGTCGGACGACAGATAGGTCTGCGTCATGATGTTGTCGCGGTCGTTGCGCGACACATCCTTCAACAGCTTCTCGAAGTCGTCGCAATAGCGGTCCACGGCGGCGCGGAATTCCGCCTCGGCCTGATATTTGCGGCGGATTTCGTCGAATGTCTGCTGGCCCTTCAGCGTGTAGAGCCGGCGCGTGAACACGTCACGCTCGCCACGCCGATAGCGGTTCCACAGCTCGATGGACGCCTCGTGGTCTATCGCGCGGGCGATATCGACCGACAGCGAGTTCAGCGATTCCACGACGTGCAGCGGCGAACGCTGCACCGGCGTCGGCTTCGGCGCGTCGCTGGACGCAGGCCGTGCGGCCTCGTCGCGCGACGCACCGCTCAACAGGTCGCGTACCCATGCACCCTGCTGCGGACGCTGGCCGGCCTCGCGCGGCCGCAACGGAGCCTCGGTCGCGGTGTCGAGCGAACCGCGCAGGTTCATCTCCGGTGAAGCCGGAGCCGGGCTCTGCGGCGCGCGTTGCGGCTGGGACACCGGCGCGGGTTCCTGCGCGCGCGGAGCTGGCTGCGGAGCAGGGCGCAGGTTGCGGGGCTCCGAAACATCCACCGCGCGGCCCGACTTGGCGACGATGGCCGACAGCTCCTTGAGCGCGTTGATCTGCTCGGAGACCGCGCGACGGATCGCGGTGGTCGATTCTTTCGCCTCTTCCGGCATTTCCACCACGCCCTTCTTCAGCTCGGCGCGGGTGATGTCCAGTTCGCTCTTGATGGAACTTGCTGTACGCCGCATCTCGTCCGTCGCGTCGGCGAAGCGCTTGGTGGCGGAATCGATGGCCTCCGCGATCGAACTGCGGATCTTTTCGGCCGACTCGATCGTCTTGCCTTCCGCATTCTGGAGCGTCTTGCCGACGAGGCCCTCGAAGGAACGCATGACCTTCTCCAGCTCTTCCGACTTCTTCACCAGGCCGACGGCCAGATCGTCCAGCGAGGACTGCCGCTCCAGCGTATGCTCGAGGTTGCTCTGGGCGGAGGACAGCAGTTCCGAGGCGCTGGCCAGCAGCCTGCTGTGCTTGTCGAAGCGGGTCGCGATCGAGGCCACTTCGCGCAGTGTCGCCGAAGAGAGTTCGGTGAGGCGGGAGGTGTTGGAATCGACCAGCCTTGCCGAGCTCGCAAAGGTCTGCGCGGCCTTCTCGGTCGTGGCGGCGAAGCTCTGCGTGCTGCCGGTGAGCTGCCCTTCGACCTGGCTGAGGTTGGTGGCCGCCTTCTCGATCAGCTCGTTGAGCTGAACGCTGGAGCTGGACATACGGCCGATGAGGTCGGTGACGCTCTGCGCCAGGGTGGAGCGGGCTCCATCCACGGCGGACAGGGTTTCTGCGGTGCGGCTGGCGAGCGCATCGACCAGGTTCGCATTCTCCTGGCGCAGCTTCTCGGTGGCGCGGTTCGTCGCCTCTTCCATGCTGCGCTGCAGCTCCGCCCCGCCGTCGGCGAAGCGGTCGACCAGCGGCCGCGCGGTTTCATCGAGAATCTTCGACAGTTCCGCCGAACGCGCCGCCAGCATGGAGTTGAGTTCGCGCGTGTTGGCGCCGATGCTCTTGGCCGCCTCGTTGGTGCTCTGGCCGACATGCTGGCCCACTGCGGCGAAGGTTTCCGCAATGGTATTGGCGCGCGAGGTCAGCTGGTTCTCGGCCTGCGCGATGTGCTCGCCGAGTTTCTGCGTCATCGCCTCGGCGGACTGGGCGAAACGGCTTTCCGCGCCGGAGACGTGCTCTTCGACGCGTGCGGCCGCCGCAGCGGCGCTGGAAGCCAGCCGCTCGTCGGCGCCGGTCAGCGTCTGCTCGATGTCGCGGGCGTGGGTGGCGAGCTGTTCGCCCGTCATGCGCACGCGTTCGGCCACGCGCTGCTCGGTGTCGGCGAAAGCGCCGACGATACGGTCGGTGTGGCCGTCGAGCGCCGCAGCGCTTTCGGCGATGCGCGAAACCAGGCGCCCATCGGCGTCGTCGAACACGCGGCTGATCTCCGAGGCGCGCGTGGTGAGGCTTTCCGCACCTTCGGCGATGCGCGCGGCAAGATGCTGTTCGGCCTGGTCGAAGATGCGGCCGAGATCGCTCGCCCGGGCCGCCAGCGCCTCGGCCGATTCGCCGATGCGGGCGCCGAGCTTCTGGTCGGCGTCCTCGAAGTTGCGCAGGATGTCGCCGGCGCGCTCGGCCAGTGACCGGGCGGTTTCGGTCGCGCGGGCCACCAGTTGCTGGTCGGCCTCGTCGAAGGTCGATGCGATCTCCCTGGCGCGGCCGGACAGCTTCTCGGCGCTCTCCTCGGCGCGGGCAAGCAGGAGGTTGGAGTTGTCCTCAGCGCGGGCGGCAAGCCGGCCGTCGGCTTCCTCGAAGGCGCGCGCGATATCTTCGGCGCGCGCCAGAAGCGCTGCGGAGGTCTGTTCGGCACGCTCGGCGATCTTCCGGTCGGCGTCGCTGAAGGCCGCGCCCGCCTGCTCGTGCAGGGCGGCGGTGACTTCCATCACCTTGTCGCGCAGCTGTCCGGCCACGAAGACGGCGCTGCGCTCCAGGGCGCCGCGGATATTGTCGACACCGGCCGAGAGCGCGCGTTCCATGGTGCCGGCGCGCTCCTCGATGATCCCGGTCTGACGGCCGAACGCGTCCTCGATACGGCCGATGTCGGACGTGATCGCGTCCGAGATGCGCGAGCTGCTGGCCGCGATCTGCTCGATGTGGCCGCTCACGGCCGTGTCGATGTCGCGGCGCGCCTCGGTGAGGCGGCCGAGATCGTCCTGCAGCGCCTGCGTCAGCATGTTGCGGCCTTCGGCAAGCTTGCCGACGTGGTCGGCGATCACCGTGTCGATGCCGCCGCGGCTTTCCGCGATCTTCGCCAGGTCCGCTTCAAGGGCCCGCCTGAGGATATCGCGGCCCTCGGCCAGCTTCTCGACCTGACCGGCGACCAGCCCGTCGATACCCGCCCGGCTTTCGGCGAGCTTGGCGATGTCTTCCTCGAGCGCCTTGGACAGGCTTGACCGTTCGGCAGCCAGCTTTTCGCCATGCCCGCTGACGAGCTCATTGACGCTGCGAAGGTCTTCGTCCAGCGCGCGCGAGAACTGCGCACGATCCTCCACCAGCCGGCGCGACTGCTCGGACACCGTGTTCTGGATGGTGTTGAGGTCGTTTTCCAGGGCACGCTTGAGGATGTCGCGGCCCTCGGCCAGCTTCTCGACCTGGCCGGCAACCAGCCCGTCGATGCTCTGGCGGCTTTCGGCGAGCTTGGCGAGATCGTCTTCCAGCGCCTTGGACAGCGTGGCGCGGTCATCCGTCAGCCGGTCCATATGGCTCCGGACGACCGTGTTGACGTTGTCGAGATCGCTACGCAGCGACTGGGAGAATTTCTCCTGTTGCTCGGTCAGCCTGCTCGACTGGTCCTGAACCGCCTCCGAAATGACGTTGAGGTCGTTCTCCAGTGCGCGCTTGAGGACGTCGCGGCCTTCGGCGAGCTTCTCGACCTGGCCGGCAACCAGCCCGTCGATGCTCTGGCGGCTCTCTGCGAGCTTTGCGAGATCGTCTTCCAGGGCGCGCTTGAGGATGTCGCGGCCTTCGGCCAGTTTCTCGACCTGGCCGGCAACCAGCCCGTCGATGCTGGAACGGCTCTCGGCCAGCTTGGCGAGATCGTCCTGCAGGGCCTGGGAAAGCAGGGAGCGATCGGAAATCAGCTTTTCGCTATGGCCGCTGACCAACTGGCTGACGTTGCGGAAGTCGTCCTCGAGCGCACGGGAGAACTGCTCGCGGTCTTCCGTGAGCTTGCGCGACTGTTCGGAAATCGCGTCCTGAATGGTGTTGAGGTCGTTTTCCAGGGCGCGCTTGAGGATGTCGCGGCCCTCGGCCAGTTTCTCGACCTGGCCGGCGACCAGCCCGTCGATGCTGGACCGGCTCTCTGCCAGCTTGGCGAGATCGTCTTCCAGCGCCCTTGCGAGGGTGGAGCGATCGGCCGACAGCCTCTCCATGTGGCTGTGGACGAGTTCGTTGATGCTCTGGAGATCGCCTTCGAGCACACGCGCGAACTGCGCGCGGTCGTCGATCAGGCGCTGCGACTGCTCGGAAAGCGTATCCTTGATGGTGCCGAGGTCCGATTCCAGGGCGCGCTTGAGGATGTCGCGGCCTTCGGCCAGCTTCTCGACCTGACCGGCGACCAGCCCGTCGATGCTGGAGCGGCTCTCGGCCAGCTTGGCGAGATCGGATTCCAGCGTCTGGGAAAGCAGGCCGCGTTCCTCGGACAACCGGCTCGAATGGTTCTCCACCGCCTGCCGGATGTTGGCCAGATCGGTCTCGAGCGTACGGCCCAGTTCCCCGCGGTCCTCCGACAGCCGGACGGAGTGCTCCTCCATCAGCGCGCGGATGCGGTCGACATCGGCTTCCAGGGCGCGGGCGAGGAGGGCGCGGCCCTCGGCGATCTTCTCGACCTGACCGGCGACCAGCCCGTCGATGCCCGAACGGCTCTCCGCGATCTTGCCGAGGTCGGCATCGAGCGCACGCGACAATATATTGCGACCCTCAGCCAGCTTGCCGACATGGCCGGCGACCATTTCGTCAATCATCGTGCGGGCTTGGACGAGCTTTTCGGAGTCGTGGCTGAGCGCGTCGGCAAGGCGCGCGCGGCCTTCTTCCAGCCGCTCGAGATGGCTGCTGAGCGAGGCGTCGATTGCCGCGCGGGTTTCGTTGACCTTGCGCAGGTCTTCTTCCAGCGCGCGTGCGATGAGGTCGCGGCCTTCCGACAGCTTCTGCACCTGTCCGGAGACGGCGGCATCGATCTCGGAGCGGCCCTCGGCAAAGCGGGCGAGATCCTCGTGCATGGCCGCTGCCATGCGCTCGCGGCTTTCGGCCAGTTCGCGGCTGTGGTTCTGGACGGCTTCCTCGATGCCGAGACGCGCGTCGGAAAGACGCTGGATATCGGCGTCGAACGCACGCGAAGCGGTCTGGCTGGCCGCTTCCATGCGCCCGGCGAAATCGCTCGCATGGGCTTCGAGCATGGCGGAGGTGGAGGTGACCATCTCGGCGACGTCGGCGTTCAGGCGCGAGCGCCCTTCGTCGATCAGGGTCGCGAAGGTGTCCTTGCCCTGGGTGAAGGCGTCGGCGATCTCGCGGGCGCGATCGACCAGCGTCTCGTTGATCTGGCGGGCACGCGCCTCGAGCGCGGCATTGAGCTTCTGGGTGCCGGTGTCCAGCGCCTCGGCGCGCGTCTCGAACTGGCTTATCAGCGCCTGGCCGCGTTCGGCCAGCGTGCGCTCGATGCCGGTCAGGCTCGTCTCGAACTCGGCGCTCAGCGAGCGCGCGGCGCCGCCGAGCAGCGAAACCATGCCTGCCGTGCGGTCGTCCAGCAATTCGGTCAGCGACCGGGTCAGGCCCTCGGTGGAATCGGTCAGCTTGGCGATGCGCGTGTCGAGCAGGCTGGCGAAGGCTTCGCCGGAGGTCGAAAGCCGTTCGGTGATCGAATCGAGACGGCTTTCGACCGAATCGAAGATCGACATCGAGCTTTCGTTGATCCGGTCGATCAGCGTGTCGCCGGAATTGGTG
Organism: Mesorhizobium sp. SP-1A; assembly: GCF_032460275.1. Classification (NCBI taxonomy): domain Bacteria; kingdom Pseudomonadati; phylum Pseudomonadota; class Alphaproteobacteria; order Hyphomicrobiales; family Phyllobacteriaceae; genus Mesorhizobium; species Mesorhizobium sp. SP-1A. The sequence continues at coordinate 1,437,727 of NZ_JAVXZD010000001.1, forward strand.
ATCGTCATCGACAGCTTGGTGGAGGCGCCGAGGATGTTCTCGCGAATCATGTCGCCGGCCGAGTTGATCTCGTCGCGCAGCGTCTCGTGCGCACCGGCGATGGAAGCGCGCACGCGCTCGGCATGGCCGACCACGGCCTCGCGCTCGTTGCCGAGGCCGTCCACCAGCGTGCGGATACGGGCTTCGTTGTCGGAATAAGAGCGTTCGAGCTGGCTCACCTCGCTATGGACGAGGGTTTCCAGCTCGACGGCGCGCGCCAGCGTGCGCTCGATGCCTTCGCCCATGGCGGCCACTTCGCGGCGCACGGCCTGGCCGATCATCATCACGCGGTCCTGCGCGAGGTTTTCCGGCTCCGCCAGGCGGAAGGCGACCTCGGTCATGGATTGGGCGGCGAGGCGCATGTCCTGCGCGCGGCGGACCATGATCGCGAAGGCCCAGAACAGGATCAGCGGGACGACCGTCGCGACGGCCATGCCGATCAGTTCGGGTCGGCCGAGGAGCTGGTCGATCGAACGGGTGCTCCAGATGCCGGAGCCGAAAATCAGGTTCGCCAGAGCGACGGCGCCGGCGATCCAGGCGATGGAAACGAAGGCCACCACCCAATAGATGGTGTTGGAACCGCGGCGGTTCAGGCCGTGCAGCAGGGTGCGGTAGTCTTTCTGGCGGTCGTCGTTGGCAGGCGAGAAGCCTGCAGGCTGGGCGTTGTTGGCAGGCGAGAAGCCGGCAGGCTGGGCATTGTTGGCGGGCGAGAAGCCGGCGGGCTGGGCGTTGTTGCCGTTGGTCTCGGCAGGGCGAAGTCCGAGCTTGGACTGCGGCGCCGGCTCGGAGGTGGCCTGATTCGAAACAGGTGCGGCGCCTTTTCCGGCCCGCGCCAGTTCGTCCGCAGCCTGCGATATCTGCGCTTCCAGGTCTTCCATGGAAGCGGCGATATCCAGATCGCCTCCCTCGGCCATGCCGAGATCGAGGTCGAGCGCCTCTTCGAGTTCGCGAGCGACTTCGCTGTCCAGCGTCTTGTTTGTAATGGATTTCTTCGCCATGCCTTCGCTACCCTGTACTGGCTGCTGCGGAACCTATTATTTTAGCTTGATGCCCCGCGCCTGAGGCTGAAAATCGGACCCTCGTATCGTAATGACACAGGGGGGTAAAGAAAACATGCATTCGGCGGCATACGTAAAAGTTTAAATATACGGTTAACGGGGCCGTGAGTTTCGCGGGCCCGCTGCAGATTTTTCGCAACCTCACGTTAACTCCCTATCCATCGGATTTCATTAGCTTCACGGCTCGCCAGGCGGCCCGCAGGGAGTTGGCAGATGCATGATGAGGACGATGCGGCGTTTTCCATAAACGGTGCAGAAAAATGTGGATCGGCTTCGCCTCGGCCGCTCGATCTGGAACATCTCGCACGGCAGACCATGGATGACCGGGACCTCGCGCGCGAGGTGCTGGAGCTGTTCGTGCAGCAGGCGATCTCGGTGCGGGACAGCATGGCGGGATGCGATGCCAGGCAGCGCCTCCTGCTGGCGCACAATCTGAAGGGGGCCGCGCGCGGCGTGGGCGCTTTCGCCATCGCGGAATGGGCCGCTCGCGCGGAGGAGAATCCGCACGACGAAGGTCATCTCGATCGGCTTGGTTTGCTGATCGGGCAACTGCGGGACTTCATTGCCACGATCGATCGTTAGCCGCAGGGAATCGTCCGCCGCTGCATGGACGCGGCCTGGAAACCAGGCTGGAGTTGTGGAGCGCATGTCGCCAGCGCGCCTGCTGCTCCGGCGTTTTCTCGAAAACGCCATGCGACGGCGTTTTTGCGCGGCAGTTGACTTGTCCGCGCGAGTGATTATCTCGGTCGGTGATCTCCCCTTCAGGTGACGGAATGACCAAGCTGACCTACATCGCCTTCGACGGCACTCGCTTCGACGTGGACGCCGAGAACGGCTCGACCGTCATGGAGAACGCCATACGCAACGCCGTTCCCGGTATCGAGGCGGAATGCGGCGGCGCCTGCGCCTGCGCGACCTGCCACGTTTATGTGGACGAGGCCTGGACCGAAATCGTCGGCGAGCCGGAGGCGATGGAAGAGGACATGCTCGATTTCGCCTATGAGGTGCAGCCGAATTCGCGCCTGTCGTGCCAGATCAGGGTGCGCGACGAACTCGACGGGCTGGTCGTGCGCGTGCCCGAGCGCCAGGGCTGAGCCTGCGGCGTCTTCGTAGCCTTCTCGGACCCAAAGTCTCTTCGCTCACTCCACCAGCACGGGCGGTTCGGCCTGATGGCTGCCGCGCAACGGCTTTTCCGGCATCAGCCCGAACGTTGCCAGCGCGGCGACCAGCATCGCGACGCAGACCAGGAAAATCATGGCGAAGGGCGCGGCCGAAGTCAGCAGGGTGGTGACCTGCACGCCTTCGCCCATCAGCGGCAGGTGATAGGCCAGCGCCACCGCGCCCAGCAGCGCCACGCCGAGCGCGGCGCCCAGCGAGCGCAGGAAGGTCAGCATTCCGGTCGCGACGCCCAGATGCATGCGGTCCACCGCGTTCTGCACGGATACGGTTGCGACCGGGAACGTGGTGCCGGTTCCGATGCCGATGCAGGTCGTCAGCACTTCCACGACAAGCAGTGAAGCGTTTCCGGCGACATAGGCCATGATCGCGAGTGCGGCGATGGCGAAGGCGACGCCGTAGAGGGCGATCCGCTTGTAGTGCACGACATGCGCCACCATGCGTCCGCTCATCGTCGCGCCGAAGACTGTGCCAAGAAGCAGGCCGAGCATGGCGATGCCCGATTCGGCGGCGCTCAGTCCGATATAGGATTGGAGATAGACCGGCAGGTAGACGGCAAGTCCGATATTGGCGGCCTGCAGCAGGAACATGGAGAGCGTGCCGCAAAGCACGATGCGGTTGCCGAGCACCTCCAGCGAGATCAGCGGCTCGTCGGCACGCATGACGCGCAATGCGAAACCGGCCCAGAACAGCGCCGAAAGCCCGATCAGCCCGAGGATTTCAGGGGAGGTCCAGGCATAGGTGCCGCCGCCCCAGTTGAGCGCCAGCAACAGCAGCGCCGTGGCGATCACCAGCAGCACCGCGCCCCAGCCGTCGATGCGGTGCTTGTGGGCGACGACCGGCAGCTTCCTCAGCGGATTGTTTATGATGGCCATGGCCAGGATGCCCAGCGGCAGGTTGATCCAGAAGATCAGAGACCAGTGCAGGTGCTCCGCGAACGTGCCGCCGAGAAGCGGACCAGCCACGCTGGCGACCGCCCAGGTGCCGGATATCCACGCGGCGTAGCGGGCTCTTTCCCGCGGCGGCACCAGATCGCCGATCACCGTCTGCGACAGCGCGAACAGGCCGCCGCCGCCGAGGCCCTGCACGGCGCGGCCGATGATCAGGACCAGCATGTTCGGCGCCAGCGCGCTGATCAGGGAGCCGGCGAGAAAGATCAGGATTGCGGCATAGATGGTCGGCCGGCGCCCATATACGTCGGAGATCTTGCCGTAGAGCGGGGCCATGGCGGTGGCGGTCAGCAGGTACGCCGTCACGATCCAGGGAAGATATTGGGCGTGTCCGAGCGCCGCCGCTATGGTCGGCATCGCCGGAGCGACGATGGTCTGGTCGAGCGCGGCCAAAAGCATCGACAACAGCACGCCGCCGATGATGGCGTTCTTCTCGCTTTCGCTGATTGCCGGCACGGCCGTGCCATGCGCCGCTTCCTGTGTGACGGGCTTGTCCATTGTCTTTCCGCTTGCCGTATCGCTTCGACCGAAAATGGCGCAAAAGGCGTCCAAAAACAGTCCGATGGATTGGTCTGGCTGTGGGCTCGCGAGATGCGGGCTTCGGGTCCCTTGGCGGGACTGCCGGACTACCAACCGGCCTGCGTTTCCTTGAAACAGCGGCGCGGGAAATAGCAGAGCGGCGCAAGCCTGTCGAGAATGCCACCTGCCGGATGCCGGAAACTTGAATGGTCCAGCGAGGCGCTTATCCCTGCTGCTGCCGGGCGGCCTGCATCCTTTCCAGCCGGTAGTGCATCAGCCGCAGGATGCGGCTTTCGAAATTGACCAGTTCGACACGGTCGAAATCGGCTTGCGCCTTGTCGTGTCTGGCGAGCACCGCGGCGCTGATCTGGCGCGCCTTGGCGGCCGCGGCCTCGCATGTCTTTTGCGGCCATGTCGCCTTCAGCGCGTTCTCCAGCTCCCTGCCGTAGTTCTTGGCGATCTCGACATGGCGCTCCTCGTGCCGCTTGATGTCGGCCGAAAGCGTGTCCCAGAAGAACCGCACGTCCGGCCCGACCTTTCCGCGTGGCCGCCATCTCGGCAGGATCACATGGGTCTTGACGGTGACGTCGGCTGAAACGATGCGGCACGAGTCCGGCTGCTGCGAATAGCCGACGCGGGTGGTGAATTTCATCTGCGTGGCGCCGGGGTGGCGCAAGCCCGTGGTTTTGACCTGCGGTCCGCGCGTGGTCAGTTCGTCCTGGATCTGGTCCAGCGTGCGTCCTCCGGTGTTGAAATAGCTGTAGCTCTTGACCAGCGTCAGCGCTTCGGCCGGGTATGCGACCGTCATCAGAGCAAAAATGCAGAGCAGGGGACGTTTCATTCTGTTGCCTCCGGTTTCACCTTGCGTTAGGGCCCTTGCCGGCGCAACGGAAAATCCGGGCACCATTCGTCCGAATGTGCCAATGGATGGCCGGCAATGATGATGAGACGATGGCAGTTGGCGCATGGCCGCCACATCGACCTGGGCGGAAAGGCCGTGGTGATGGGCATCCTCAACGTCACACCGGACAGTTTCTCCGACGGCGGGCAGTTCGACGCGCCCGACATTGCCATGGAACAGGCCCGCAGGATGATGCGCGAGGGAGCTGCGATTATCGATGTCGGCGGCGAATCGACCCGCCCCGGTGGGGAGCCGGTGAGCGCCGCTCAGGAGCAGGACCGGGTCTTGCCGGTGATCGAAGCCTTGTCCCGCTCGGGCGAGACGCTGATCTCGGTCGATACCTACCGCGAAGAGACCGCCAGGCTGGCTGTTGCCGCGGGCGCCCATATCGTCAACGACGTCTGGGGCCTTCAAAGGGAGCCGGGAATCGCACGCGTCGCGGCGGAAACAGGGGCCGGGCTGGTCATCATGCATACCGGTCGCGGCCGCGAAATCCTGCCTGACGTGATCGAGGACCAGTTCTTCTTCCTCAAAAAATCCGTCGAGATCGCCCGCGCGGCAGGCGTCGCCGACGATCGCATCATGCTCGATCCGGGTTTCGGCTTCGCCAAGGAAACGGCGGAAAAGAATCTCGACCTGATGGCGCGCTTCGAGGAAATGCACGCGCTTGGCTTCCCGCTGGGCGTCGGCACCTCGCGCAAGCGCTTCATCGGCACCGTCACGGGGCGCGAGGCGGCCGACAGGGCAGCCGGCACCGCCGCCACCAGTGTCATACTGAGATTGAAGGGCGCGGACCTTTTTCGCGTCCATGATGTCGCAACCAATGCGGATGCCCTGGCCATCGCCGATGCTATGCTGGCGCGCCAGACCGCCGAGCGGGAATTTCCTTGATGTACAAGATTCGAATGAAGAATTGCGCCTTCTTCGCCCGGCATGGAGTGCTGGACGAGGAGGAAACGCTTGGACAGCGCTTCTACGTGGACGCCGAACTGACGGTCGAGCCGCTGCGCGCGCTGGAGGACGACGCGATCGCCGCCACGGTAGACTACGGCGTGGCGTTCGAGGTCATCGAGAAGATCATCACGGGGGCCCGCCGTTTCCTGATCGAGTCGCTGGCACTGGAGGTCGGCAAGGCGCTGGCGGAGCGGTTCCCACAGATCGTCACGGCCGAGATCACCGTGCGCAAGCCCAATGCACCCGTGCGCGGCGTGCTCGACCATGTCGAGGTGACAGTTGTCTGGCCCCAGTAAGTCACGCACTAGCAGGGTTTTCGTCAGCCTTGGCGGAAATCTCGGCGATCCGGCCGCGTCCATGGCCACTGCCTTGCGCATGCTGGACGACGACGCCGGCACCACGGTCGTGTCCGTGTCGTCGCTCTATCGCACGCCGCCATGGGGCAAGCTCGACCAGCCGGATTTCCTCAACGCCGCTGCCGAACTGAGCACGACGCTGTCGCCGCGCGGCCTGCTCGACCTTTGCCTGGGCATCGAGAAACGGCTGAAGCGTGTCCGCGAGGAGCGCTGGGGACCGAGGCTGATCGATGTCGATATCCTGATGTTTGGCGAGCGCGCCATCCAGGAAGTCGGCTTGGACGTGCCGCATCCGCGCATGCTCGACCGCGCCTTCGTGCTCGCGCCGCTGGCGGAAATCGCGCCGGACCTGATCGTGGTCGGCTACAGCGTTTCGCAGAGGCTGGCGGAGATGGACGTTGCCGGCATCGAGAAGCTGCCCTCAGGACGGGACTGGTGGCACGACGGGCCGACCGGCAATTCCAACTCGCCGGCTGCGTAGGGCGTTTCATAGTTCCGTGTAGCCACGAAACGCTCCGGCCTCAGCCGGCAAATCCGCCGCCATCCAGGAAGGCCTGTTCTTCCGGCGTGGTCTCGCGCCCGAGCGCCCGATTGCGGTGCGGGAAGCGGCCGAAACGCGCGATGATGTCCCGATGCCCGACGGCGTATTCCAGCTCCTCCACGGCATTTGCCTGGTGGAGCTCGACGGACCGCTCCTGATCGGCCAGGTCCTCCGAGTGCTCGAAAGGCAGGTAGAAGAACACCCGGACTTCCGTCTCCACCGCCAGGTCGTGACCGGCCTCGATCGCCTTCACCGCGAAATGCCGTGCCAGCGGGTCTGTCGCGAACATGTGGCCGGTGCCGCGGAAGCAGTTGCGCGGGAACTGGTCGAGGAGGATCATCAGCGCCAGCGTGCTTTCGGGGTGGGCGATCCAGTCATCCAGTTCGCGCCTGGCGGCCCTGTAGTGCAGGTCGAGGAAGCGGCTCCGGAATTCGTCGTCGAAGGCATCGCTCTTGCTGAACCAGGCGTCGCGCCCCGCTTCGCGCCAGAAACCGGTGACGGCGAGGGCTGTTTTGTCGGGTTGCGTCATGAGGCACCTGTCCTGTTCTGCTGGGGTCTGAGCATTCCGGCCGTTTCCTCGCTCAAGGCCCGCCCTGTATGGCGCGGCTGGGCGAGCGGGGCGGGCACCGGCGTGGCGATATTGCCTTTAAGGAAGTTGCGGCCGTCGCGGATGTCGCCGGCAAGCTGGAGATCGAGGCGTGCGGCATCCCGACGCCGGACGTCTTCGATCACTTCAGCTACTTCCTCGGGATCGACGCCGAGCGCTTCCAGCGTGGAGCCGCCGAAGACCAGCGCCGATTCGAAAGTCTCGCGCAACTGGTAGTCCGCGCCGGCATGGATGAGTTGCAGCGCGGTGCCGCGGTCATAGGCGCGGGCGAACAGGATGACGAGCGGAAACTCCGCCTTGACGAGCTCCGCTATGCGCACGGCGGTTTCAGCCTTGTCCACGCAAATCAGCACGGCCCGCGCACGCCCCGCGCCGGCGGCGTGCAGGATGTCCAGCCGCGTGCCGTCGCCATAATAGACCTTGAAACCGAAATCGGCGGCCGCCTGGATCATCTCCACGTCGTTGTCGATGATCGATACGTCCACGCCGCGCAGAAGCAGCGGCTGGCTGACGATCTGGCCGAACCGTCCGAAGCCGATGATGAGCACGGAACCGGTCAGGCCTTCCGCCATGTCCACCTCGGCCAGCGACTGCTCGTCCCTTGGCGTCAGGCGCCGCAATGCGGCCATCGCCAAAGGCGTCAGCACCATGGACAGGATGATGATGGCGGTCAGGATCGAGTTCGCCCGGCCGTCGATGATGCCGACCACGGCGGCGGCGGAATACAGCACGAAGGCGAATTCGCCGCCCTGCGCCATCAGCACGGCGCGCTCCAGCGCCTCCTGGTGGCGGCTCCTGAGCAAGCGGGCGACGACATAGATGCCGCACGCCTTGGTGACCATGTAGACCACGACATAGAGGCCCACGAGCTGCCAGTTCTCCACGACTACCCTGAGGTCGAGCGACATGCCGACGGCCAGGAAGAACAGGCCGAGCAATATGCCGCGGAACGGCTCGATGTCGGCTTCCAGCTGGTGGCGGAAGGTCGATTCGGAAAGCATCACGCCCGCCAGGAACGCGCCCATCGCCATCGACAGGCCGGACAGTTGCATGGCCAGCGCCGAGCCGAGCACCACGAGCAATGCGGCAGCGGTCATGACCTCGCGCGCCCGCGCGTCGGCGAGGATGCGGAAGAAGGGATTGAGCAGGTAGCGGCCGGCAAGGATGAGCCCCGCAATCGCGGCGACCCCGATCCCGACCTCTGCGAAGCGCTGCGAAAGGCTGGTTTCTTCGCCGCCGGGAGCGAGGAACGCGACCAGCGCGAGCAAGGGAACGATCATCAGGTCCTCGAACAGGAGGATCGACACCATGCGCTGGCCCCTGGGCGTCGCGATATCGCCGCGCTCCTCGAGAAGCTGCATCACGATGGCGGTGGACGTCAGCACGAAGCCGGCGCCGCCGACGAAGGATTGCGGCCAGGAGAAGCCGCCCAGCCGTCCGGCCAGCGTCAGCAGCGCGGCGCACAGGCCGACCTGCAGCGTGCCGAGCCCGAATATCTCGCCGCGCATGCTCCATAGCCGCGAGGGCTGCATTTCCAGCCCGATGATGAACAGGAACATGACGACGCCCAGTTCGGCGACGTGCAATATGGCCTGCGGATCGGAAAAGACGCGCAACCCGAACGGCCCGATGACGAGGCCGGCGGCCAGATAGCCGAGGATGGAGCCCAGTCCCGCCCGCTTGAAGATCGGCACCGCGACCACGCCCGCCGCCAGGAGCGCCACTATCTGTGTGAGATCGCTGCCAGCGGCTTCGGCGGCCATGCATTACCTTCCGGGAAGTTCGGATGTTGCGGGTCGTTCCAAGATAGGGCCGGCAGGGGTGGCATAACAACCCGTCTCGCAAGCACGCCGGCCTGTCGCAACGCCGCCGAGGACATCCGAATAAAGCTGTGGGTTGTGCGCGCGCTGGTTGCCGCTGCCACCTGAACGAGACTAGGACTTGCATGTTTCGGGCGACGGGGCTGGTTGTCGATCGAGGGATATTGAACGTGAAGAAATTTTTGTTGCTTGCCACAGGCCTTGCCGCGCTTGCCGGTTCCGCCTGCTCGAAGGCTCCGGAATGCACGAGCGAAGAGCTTGCCAAGAAGGCCCAGGAAATGACCACGGCCGTCCAGGAAGCGGTCACCAAGGATCCGTCGAAGGCGACCGAACTGATGACCAAGGTGCAGGACGTGACCAATAAATATCAGGGCGCTTCCACGCCGGCGGAGGCCTGCAAGGCCTATGACGAGGTCATCGCCGCCATCAAGGGCTGATCGGGCGTCCAAACCCGCGCCAGACAGGCGCTATCCGCCAAATCTGCGCGGTGGTTATGTCGGGGTTCGCGGCAAAAAGATTGATCAAAAGGCTGCCGCCGGCAGCCTTTTTTGCGTGGTGCAGGGTCAGTTCTTTGCGATCGCCCCGACCGCGACGCCGTCCACCCGTTTCAGGTTCATTCCGATCACCGGCACCATCTGGTCCTCGACCTTGACCGAAACCGTGACGATCATTGAATTGCCGTCCGGCACGCGAGCCTGCATCACGCCGCGAAGCTGCTTGCGGTTGATCGCGAAGACCACCTTGCGGGCATCGACCACGTTTCCGGAGATGATGTCCAGGCCGTTCCCGCTGGAGCCGCCCATGAAGCTGCCCTTGTAGCCGCGGCCCTTGCGTTCCACCGACGCGGACATTTGCTGGCTGAACAGGCCGACGCGGCAGCCGCCGTCCAGCGACATTCCGATCTTGCCGGCGGGCGTCGAGCCGACGAAGTTGCAGGTGAACTTCGTGCCCTTGTATTTCCCCGCCACGATCTCGCCCGGCCCGGTCCAGTTGCCTTCGACCGAATGGAAGAAATCGCCGTCGTGCTCGCCGGCGGCGGCGCTGGCGACCATGCCTGCCGGCGTGGTGGCGGCGATCGCGAAAGGCAATACGGCGGACAGGATCATGCTTTTCATGAGCGGCACCCAGCGACAGGGACAAGAGGAAGAACCCGGGCCGACCATGAACAAGAATGGTTAATGGTTCGTCACTGCGGCATGGTTACGCAGGCCGGATCAGGCATTCGTGGCGTCGGGATCGTCGCGCTTGCGCGTCGCATAGGCGGTCAGCGCCGACATGAAGTCGCCGAGCCCCGGGCGCTTCACCGCGATGAAGGGCAGGGGCCGCGTCGTCTCCATCGCGGCGATGCCGATGCGTGCCGTCATCATGCCGTTGACCACCCCTTCGCCCAGCTTTGCGGACAGGCGCGCCGCCAGTCCGTGGCCGACCACCTGCTGGACGAAACTGTCGCCGACGGCGATCGAGCCGGTAACGGCCAGATGCGCCAGCACGCTGCGCGCGAGGCGCACGAACCCCAGCGTGCCCGGACGTCCGCCATACAGTTCCGACAGGCGGCGGATCAGTCGCCCGGCCTCGAACACCACATAGGCGATGTCGACAAGCGCGCGCGGGCTGACGGCGGTGACGAGCGACACGCGCTTGGCGGCATCCAGGATGAGCACCTTGGCGCGCGCGTCGAGCGGTTCCAGGATTTCCGTTTCCGCCAGTTTGAGCAGGTCGCGGCCGTCTATGATTTCGCCGCGCGTCTCTGCCAGCATGCGCCGTCCCGCCGCCGTCTGCGGCTTGTTCGCCACGAAGTCGGACAACTCGCCGACGAGCGCACGCGCCGCCTTCGGATCGTCGCGCGCGACCGCGTCGAGAGCGCGGCGTTGCATCTTTTCGACCTCCGCCAGCCGGCGGATCGCCAGGAATTCGCGCGCCAGGATGGCGACCAGCGCCAATCCCGCGAGAGCGGCCATTCCGGCAGCCAGCCAACCCAGCCATGGCGCGCGCTCGAACAGGTCGCGGATCAGCCGGTCGGTCCAGAGACCGACGGCGAGCGACACCAGCACGCCGAGGGCGCCGAAGAAAAGGCTGCCCAGTACGGAGCGCTTGTGCGGTGCTGTGGCCGGGGGCGGCTCGGCTGCGACGAGATCCGGTTCGGCGAAAACGTCGATTTCATCCTGGACGACGACTGCCTCGGCGGGTTTCAGCGCGCGCGGTTTGCGCTGGGAGGCGGCGGGCTCGGGCCGGGGTGCCGGCTCGACGTTTACCGGTTCCGGGTCGATGCGGAAGGCAGCAGGCTTGCGCGGTGCGCTCATGCCAGTCGATCTCCGATCAGGAACTGCAAGGCCCTGTCCAGCCGTATATGCGGCAGCGAGAGGGAAACGCCTTCGGCGGTGCGTTCCAGCTTCGGCGGGCGGAAGCGCACGAAGCGGATTGCCGGTTCTGCCAGGGAGCCTTCCGGCGCGGCACTGAAATCCTTGAACACGACATCAGCTTTTTGCGGCAAGTCACCGGGAAATATGGCAGTTTCCATATTCCCGTCGAACAGTTCATCGCCGATGCGCTCGCCGGCCAGCGGCGTGCCGATGATGACCGGCAGCGTCTCGCGCCCTTGCTTCACCGTGCCCTCGCGCGTTGCGCGCACCGCCGCCATGGCAACCACGTCCACGTCGGCGCCGGTAAAGCTCGCCCGTGCGATGGCGCGGTCCGCCAACCGCCGCACGATCGCCTGCAACCGATCGTGGCTTTCGTGGTGAAGATGGTCGGCCTTGGTCGCGGCGATCAGGATACGGTCGATGCGACGCGAGAAAATATCGGTGAGAATGTTGCCGCGGCCGGGCCTGAAGCACGCCAGGATTTCCGTGACGGCGCGTTCCAGATCGGCCATGGCGCCGGGGCCGGCATTCAAGGCCTGCAAGGCGTCGATCAGCACGATCTGGCGGTCAAGGCGCGCCACATGCTCGCGGAAGAACGGCTTCACCACATGCGTCTTGTAGGCCTCGTAGCGCCGTTCCATCATGGCGTGCAGGGAACCGGGCCGCGCGCGGCCCTCGGCCGGTGCCGAAAGCGGCGCGAAGGTAAGGGCCGGCGAGCCTTCGAGATCGCCCGGCATGAGGAAGCGCCCGGGCGGCAGGGTGGAAAGAGCACGCTCGTCCTCTTTGCAGGCCTTCAGATAGGCGGCGAAGCTTTCGGCCAGCCGCCGCGCCGTCATCTCGTCCGCGGGGGCTTTCGGATCGACGGCCGCGGAAAGCTCGCGCCATTGCTGCGAAAGGTCGGCGCGCACCGGCAGCAGCGCCAGTTCCAGCGCCTCGCGCGAGAAATCGTCATAGGACTTGCCCAGCAACGGCAGGTCGAGCAGCCATTCGCCGGGATAATCGACGATATCGACAGAGAGCTTGCCGGCGGAAAACATGCGGCCCCAGGCGGAAGCGGTCTCGTATTCGATCGTCAGCCTGAGTTCCGAAATCGCGCGCGTCGAGTCCGGCCACACGCGCTCGTCCACCAATGCGCCGATATGGTCCTCGTACTGGAAGCGCGGCACTGCGTCGTCCGGCTGATGTTCGAGGAAGGAGCGCGCGATCCGGCCGGATTTCTGCGCCTGGAACAGAGGCAGCCTGCCGCCATGGATCAGGTTGTGGACGAAAGCCGAGATGAACACCGTTTTTCCCGCTCTCGACAGGCCGGTGACGCCCAGGCGCAGCGACGGCGAGAAAAGCCCCGTGGCGCGGCCCGCAATCGTGTCGAGCGCGATGCGGGCCTCGTCGGAAAAGCTGGTCAGCGATGATGCCAATCTGGTTCTCTCTGCGTCGGCTATCGCATATAGGCGCGGCCGCCGCGATTTTCAGGGCCTGGCTGGCGTCAGGAAGGCCTCCAGATGGCCTTCGCCGGGCGCCGCGGTCTTCAGGCTTCCTCCGAAACCTATGATTGCAAGGCCGGAAGTCGGAAAGCCGTAGTGGAGGATGGCCCGGGCCTCCTCGTCGCCTTCCTCGGAAAACGCGGTGGCGAGATCTTCCATCATCGGATTGTGGCCGATGACGAGAAGCGAGCCGTCGCCGCCATTTTCGCGGATGATGGAAAGGTATCCGGCCGCGTCTTCGCTGTAGAGGGCGGGAAGATAGACGACGCGGCCCGTATCGGCATGCATCGCCACGCCTTCCAGCGTCTGCCGGGCGCGCAGCGCCGTGGAGCAGAGCGTCATGTCGGGCACGTAGCCGCCGGCCCGCATCGCCTGGCCCATTTCTTCCGCGTCCGCCGCCCCGCCCGGCTCCAGCGGCCGGTCGAAATCATGCGTTCCGGGCGGTGCCCAGCCGGCCTTGGCGTGCCTGAGAAGAAAAAGCCTGGCCATCCGCAACAACCTCCGGCAACTTCGCCGTTCCGCCGATACAAGCTCTAGCCGCCGGGTCGCTCCGGTGCAATGCCATGCGGGCCGCGCCGCCCGCGCCCCTTGCGGCGCGAGCGTTTGCAACCGACACGGGTGAGCATTGCTGACAAATACGTGAGCGTGCGGAGGTTTACGCTTGTATAGCCTTCACTCGGCGAATATATAGGCGCCAAATTTGGGGTTTGTCGGGTGAGTCGAATGAGCGAGATTATTGCTTCCGATTACGTACCCTCCGAAGACGAGCCGTTCATGAACGAGCGGCAGAAATCCTACTTCCGGCAGAAGCTGGTCACCTGGAAAAACGACATTTTGCGCGAAGCGCGCGAGACCCTCGAAATATTGCAGCAGGAAAACGCGAATCATCCCGATCTGGCTGATCGCGCATCGTCGGAAACCGACCGGGCCATCGAGCTGCGGGCACGCGACCGCCAGCGCAAGCTGATCTCCAAGATCGATTCCGCCCTGCAGCGGATCGACGAAGGCACCTACGGCTATTGCGAGGAAACCGGTGAGCCGATCGCGCTCAAGCGGCTGGATGCGCGTCCCATCGCCACTCTGTCGATCGAGGCCCAGGAACGCCATGAGCGCCGCGAGAAAGTCTATCGCGACGACTGAGGAATTCGGAGATTTGCTTCAAAAACGGCCGGGAAACCGGCCGTTTTTCGTTTCTCAATCGGCAACTGCGGCAAGGCAGTCGCATCAAGCCTTGCGGAGCTTGCCGGCGGTTTCCGCGTCCCGATCACTTCTTGTGGTTTGCGAGTTCGCCCAGCAACTTCGCCATTTCGTCGTCGAGCGACGGCGAGGCTGTCTTGGCCGCCGGTTCCACTGCCGGCGGCTCGTCGAGCGACACTTCGAGTTCGCGCAGCAGCGCTTCGTCGATCGTGGCTGGCGCGACCGGCAGCGGCGCGGCCGGCAAGGGGGCATGCTGCCTGACAGGTTGGTTGGCCGCGGATGGTGCGCCGACCGGTGAGGCGACCGGACGTGACATCGGCTCGATCGAGGGCGCTGCCTGTGCGGAATGCTCGGCATGTCGCGGCGCCTGTGGCTGCTGCCTGGCGGGAGCAGATTGCGCAGGCATGGCGGCTGCCGGGTTCTGTGGCCGGGGACGCGCAACCGGGGAGCCGGCCTGCGCTTGCGGGTGACCGGCGTCTCCCGTCGTCGCGGGACGCCGCACCGGCACCAGCCGGATGTCGCGCTCGACCACCAGGTCGGTCGTCCCGCCGATCAGCAGCAGATGTTCGATGTCGTCGCGGCGCACCAGCACGAGGCGGCGGTGGCTGTCGACGGCCGTCGCGTCCATCACCGCCAGGCGGGTCTTGCGGTTCCTGCCGCCGGCCACGAAGGTCCCGAAAGTGAGGCTGCGTATCAGTCTTATGACGATCAGCACGACGATCAGCAGGAGGAGGGCGGCGAAGGTCCATAAAAGCGCGGCGGCATAACCGGAGCCGCCCATGCCGTCGAGCCAATCCTGCATCGTTTTTCCCCAGCATCCATCCGCCGAATGCCGCGAACACTAGACTGTTGCGGCGGCCTGCGGCAAGGCGGCATCCGTGATTGTGAACAATGCGACACAGGAGAATGGCCGCGTTCGGCGGCGAGGCCGTTTTTCCCGACATTTGCAGGCTGCGGCCCTTTTCCGGACAGGGAGAATGTGATCCAACCGGAGCGGCTGAAAGGGGCAAGGAACTGGTGAGCAAGAGGCAGATGGCCAAGGAACCGGGCGGCGATTTCTATCCCGTGCCGATGGTGGACCAGGGCGCCCGGCCCGGCGCGGTCGTTCGGCTGATCATCTTCATGGTCGTGCTGGCTTGCTCGGCCGTGGTGTTCGCCATCTTCCGCGAGCGCTTCGGCGATCCGTTCCTACTCGGCCTGCTCGGCGTCCTGGCCATGATCGGCGTCGGCTTCCTGTTCGCGACCGCCATCGGCTTCATCCAGGTGGCGCCGCGTTCCACGGGCGACGAATTGTCCAAGGCCTTCGTCGACTCGATGGCGCAGGGCCTTCTGGTTTCCGACGCCAAGGGGCGCGTCATCTATGCCAATCGCGCCTATGCCGACATGACGGGCGCCGCTTCCGCCGCCGAAATCAAGACGGTCGAAGCGCTGCTTTCGGACGTGCCGGAAGCGTCATCAACCATTTACCGCGTGGCCTCGGGGCTGCGCGACGGTCAGCCGGGAGACGGCGAATTCCGCCTTTCCCAGTCGATCCGGCCGGGCGCGGAGCCCGGCGCGCGCTGGTACAGGGTGCAGGCGCGCAGCTTCATGGCGCCGGGACAACGACAGCCCCTCTCGGCCTGGCAGCTTGCCGACATCTCCCGCGAACGGGCCGAGCAGGAGCGCTTCTTCCTGGACCTCCAGAAGGCCATAGACCATCTTGACCACGCGCCGGCGGGGTTCTTCTCCGCCGATCAGGAAGGCCGCGTGACCTATCTCAACGCCACCCTGGCCGAATGGCTGGGCATCGATCTGGCTTCCTTCACGCCCGGCGCGGTGACCCTGCCGGAGATCGTGGCCGGCGACGGCATGGCGCTGATCCGCTCCGTGCGCGCGGACCCCGGCACGACCCGCAACGCCGTCATCGACCTCGACCTCACCACCATGTCGGGGCAGGCGCTGCCGGTGCGCTTCATGCATCGCGTCTCCGCCAGCCGCGACGGCGTGAGCGGCCCGACGCGCACAATCGTGCTGAACCGCACGCAGGGCGAAGACGCTTCGGCGGATCTGCGGGCCTCCGAGATCCGCTTCACGCGCTTCTTCAACTCCACGCCGATGGCGATAGCAGGCGTCGACCACCAGGGGCGCATTTTGCGCACCAACGCGCCGTTCCTGTCGCTGTTCTCGTCGGTGGTGGATCGCGACGCGCTCGACCGCAGGGTGCGCTTCGACACCGTCATCCACGAGCGCGACCGGCCGGCTTTCGCCGCCGCGCTCGACAAGGCCCGCCAGCGCCAGGCCGACATCGCGCCGATCGACACCGTGCTGCCGAACGACGAGGAGCGGCACGTGCGCTTCTATGTCAACGCCGTGGCGGACGGCACGGCGAACGACGGCGCCGAGGAGGCGGCCATCGTCTATGCGGTCGACACGACCGAGCAGAAGGCGCTGGAAGGCCAGATGGCGCAAAGCCAGAAGATGCAGGCGGTTGGCCAGCTTGCCGGCGGCATCGCGCACGATTTCAACAATGTGCTGACGGCCATCATCATGGCCTCGGACCTGCTGCTGGCGAACCACCGCCCGTCCGATCCGTCCTTCCTGGACATCATGAACATCAAGCAGAACGCGAACCGGGCGGCTTCGCTGGTGCGGCAACTGCTGGCCTTCTCGCGCAAGCAGACCTTGCGGCCGGAGGTGCTGAACCTGACCGATGTGCTGGCGGACCTGCGGATGCTGCTGACGCGGCTCGTCGGCAACAATATCAGGCTCAAGGTCGACCATGGCCGCGACCTGTGGCCGGTCAAGGTCGATATCGGCCAGTTCGAGCAGGTGGTGGTCAATCTCGCGGTCAATGCGCGCGACGCCATGCCCTCCGGCGGCGACCTCACCGTGCGCACCAAGAATGTGGCGACGGAGCAATGCGCCGCCTACGGCTATCGGGAACTGGCGCCGGGCGACTATGTGCTCGTGGAAGTGGAGGATACCGGCAGCGGTATTCCGCCGGACGTGCTGAAGAAGATTTTCGAACCCTTCTTCACCACCAAGGAAGTGGGCAAGGGCACCGGTCTCGGGCTTTCCATGGTCTATGGCATCATCAAGCAGACCGGCGGCTTCATCTACTGCGATTCGGAAGTGGGCAAGGGCAGCGTGTTCCGCATCTTCCTGCCGCGCCATATCGCGCAGGCGGGGCAGGCGCAGCTGGCTTCAGCAAAGCCTGAAGCCGCGACGCGGAGCGACCAGGCCGCGCCGGCCGCTGCCAAGGCCGAGACGGCCGGGAAGGACCTGTCCGGTTCCGCGACGGTGCTTCTGGTCGAGGACGAGGACGCCGTGCGCATGGGCGGCGTGAGGGCGCTGACCTCGCGCGGCTATTCGGTGCATGAGGCTTCTTCGGGCGTCGAGGCGCTCGAGGTGTTCGATTCGCTCGGCGGCAAGGTCGATATCGTCGTCTCCGACGTGGTCATGCCCGAGATGGACGGGCCGACCCTGCTCGGGGAACTGCGCAAGCGCGAGCCCAACATCAAGTTCGTCTTCGTGTCCGGCTACGCCGAGGACGCCTTCGCCAAGAACCTGCCGGCTGACGCCCAGTTCGGTTTCCTGCCCAAGCCGTTCTCGCTGAAGCAACTGGCGACGGTCGTGAAGGAAGTGCTTGAGGCGTAGGGTCCGGCCAGTCGGCCGATGTGGCGCTTGCGCATCAGCCGCGTCATGGCATGATCGTAGGTGAAACGCTGCCGGCCGTGGTCCGCACGGCTCGATTCAGCCGTTTGGGGGTCTTCGGTGTCGCCGCATATCGAAGCCGGCAAAGGTGACTATGCCGCGACGGTCCTGCTGGCGGGCGATCCGCAGCGCACCGAATGGATGGCCGCGACCTTCCTGAATGGCGCGCGATGCGTCAATCGGCGCAGGGGCGCCCTCGGGTTCACCGGGACCTATCGCGGCTTGCCGGTCAGCGTCCAGTCCACCGGCATTGGCGCGTCGTCTTTCCTGATCTACCTCTATGAACTTGTCTCCTTCTACGGCGCCAGCCGGCTGATCCGCACCGGAACATGCGGCGCGCTGCGGGCGGAGGTGGCGCTGCGCGATCTGGTGATTTCGGCGGCGGTGCAGGGCGAGGACGCCGTCAGCGGACAGGTCTTCGGCCTCTATGCGCCGGGCTCCGGCCCCGATCCGATCCTGCTGGCGCGCGCGAGGGCATTGGCGCAACGGTTTGGAATCCCGCATCATGTCGGGCTGACAGCCTGCAGCGACATATTCCATCATCCCGCCGGCCGCGCCCGCTTCGCCGGGGTCCAGGCAGCGGGTGCGCTGGCGGTCGATATGGAAACGAGCGCGCTTTATCGCCTGGCCCGCAATCTCCGGGTTCGGGCGCTGTCCATCTGCACCGCGGTCGACAACGTGGTCACGGAAGAGGAGACGGATTACGCCGAACGCCAGGGCCTGTTCGCGAACATGGCCCGGCTCGCCCTGGAAACGGTCGTGGCGGATGCCGCCTGATCCGCTCAACGGATCGTGCAGGTGAAAGCCGTGAACGCGCCGTCCCGCTGGCGCATCACGATATCGAAGGACGCCGTCCTGTCGCGGTCGTCGGTGATTTGGGTCAGCACCACGCTGTTGCCGCCTGAAGTGAAGCCGCCGAGCGGACCCAGCCAGGCGATCTCGCCGTTCGGATTGATCTGGTAATTGTAGCCCTGCTGCGCCTGCGCGGCTCCGAAAAAGGCCGGTCCGCTATAGACAGCACCCCTGATCCTGATGTCTCCGACCGTCATGAAGGTGCCGAGCAGGTAGACTTCGCAGCGATAGGAGCCATCCGGCAACTTGCCGTTCGCAATGTTCGCCGCTGCCGGCCCCGTAACGGACAAGATCAAAGCGGCGAGGGGAAAGAGAAAACGTGTCATGGCAACTGCCGTTGTGACCGGCCGGTGGCCGGTGCTGTGTCGAAGTCTTCATATGTCACTGGCGTAGCACAGACTTTCGACTTTCCGAAAATTCCATTCTCATAATGTTCCCGGTCGCTGAAATGGCGAACCGTTGTATCCTTGCCCCGGCCTTGTGAGTCGGCCGTTTTTCCGGGTGAGTCTGTCGGGGGGGCAGACGGGGCGGGACACGGCGTAGCCGCCGGCAAGTTCCGCGCAAGCGACCGTTTCTAGCATCCCCACGATGTTTGCGTCGTTCTGCACATCAGGCAATGGGCAAGGGGATGGCTCATGGAACGTTTCCTGGAGGACTACCAAAAACGACGGCTGACGGAGCGCGTCGATATTCTGACGGCGATCAACATATTGAAGTCGCGAGGCTACGAGGACGAGGAACTGGTCACCGAGATCATCCGCGTCTTCTATCTCGACCTGGATACCTATAACGAGGTGGTCGGCGCCGCCGCCTGATCGCAGCCCGTGAACAGCCGGGGCAGCTTTCGCCGTCCGGCTTCTCCGCCGTCAGAGCGGAATGTTGTCGTGTTTCTTCCAGGGGTTTTTCAGGTCCTTGTTGCGCAGCATCCGTAGGGCCCGCGCGACCCGGCGCCGCGTCGAATGCGGCATGATCACCTCGTCGATGTAGCCCCGCTCTGCGGCGACGAAGGGCGACAGGAAGCGGTCCTCGTAAGCCTTTGTGTGCGCTGCGATTTTTTCCGCGTCGCCGATGTCCTTGCGATAGATGATCTCGACCGCGCCTTTGGCGCCCATGACGGCGATCTGTGCGCTCGGCCAGGCATAGTTCATGTCGCCGCGCAGATGCTTCGAAGCCATGACGTCATAGGCGCCCCCGAAGGCCTTGCGCGTGATGACCGTGACCTTGGGCACGGTCGCCTCCGCATAGGCGAACAGGAGCTTGGCCCCGTGCTTGATCAGGCCGCCATATTCCTGGCTGGTGCCGGGCAGGAAGCCCGGAACGTCCACGAAGGTGACGATCGGGATGTTGAAGCAGTCGCAGAAGCGCACGAAGCGGGCGGCCTTGCGGCTGGCGTCCGAATCCAGCACGCCGGCAAGCACCATCGGCTGGTTGGCCACGAAGCCCACGGTGCGGCCCTCGATGCGGCCGAAGCCGGTGACGATATTCTTCGCGAAACTGGGCTGGATTTCGAAGAAATCGCCTTCATCGACGGTCTTGAGGATCAGCTCCTTGATGTCATAGGGCTTGTTCGCATTGTCGGGGACCAGCCGGTCCAGCGACATGTCATGCTCCGTGGCCGACTGGTAGCACTCGATCTCGGGGATCTCGGCCGTATTCGACGCCGGCAGGAAGTCGACCAGACGCCGCATCTGCAACAGCGCTTCCACGTCGTTGTCATACGCGCCGTCCGCGATCGACGACCTGGTCGTGTGGACCGACGCGCCGCCAAGCTCCTCGGCGGTGACGGTTTCGTTGGTCACGGTCTTCACCACGTCCGGTCCGGTGACGAACATGTAGGAGGTGTCGCGCACCATGAAGATGAAGTCGGTCATGGCCGGCGAGTAGACGTCGCCGCCGGCGCAGGGGCCCATGATGACCGAGATCTGCGGGATGACGCCCGAAGCCAGCACGTTGCGCTGGAATATTTCGGCATAGCCGCCGAGAGCCGCCACGCCTTCCTGGATGCGTGCGCCGCCGGCATCGTACAGGCCGATGATCGGAGCGCGGTTGCGCAGCGCCATCTCCTGCACCTTCACCACCTTTTCGGCATGCGCCTCCGACAGGGAACCGCCGAAGACGGTGAAATCCTTGGCGAACAGATAGACCGGCCGCCCGTTCACCGTGCCCCAGCCGGTCACCACGCCGTCACCGGCGATCTTGGTCTTCTCCATGCCGAAATCGGTCGAGCGGTGCTCGACATACATGTCGAACTCCTCGAACGAGCCTTCGTCCAGGAATATATCGATGCGTTCGCGGGCGGTGAGCTTGCCTTTCCTGTGCTGGGCCTCGATGCGGGTCTTGCCGCCGCCCATGCGCGCGACTTCGCGGCGGCGCTCGAGTTCCTTCAGCACGTCCTTCATCGGATGGATCCCCTGCGGAAAAGCTCTGTTTTGGTAGCCATATGGAATGGCGGGCGCAAGCGCGGCTTTCGGCTGGTGTTGCTGCCCCTGCATTGCTGCATTGCAACATAAGCGGCTTGCTTTCCGGCCCGAACTCCTCCATATGCGTGCCATAGGCGCTTGGGCCGGGCAGGATTCCGGCTTTCTCCAAGATCGAGACTGGTTGCGTCTGTTCCCCTTTGCCGGATTTCCGGCAAAGCGGCGAAGCCCCGCGGCATGAGGCCGGCGGGCACGACAGCGCAGCCGTGCGGATCCGTTAGATCCGCCGCCTTGTCGTTTTCCAACATATTTTTACGGCGGGTTGCGCCCCGCCGCACTCATGCTTGCGGCCAAGGCCGCGTGAAAGAAGAAGAATTTTGACCAACGAAAACATCAAGCCGAACGATGCGGAACAGAACGGTTTCGCCAAGCTCGGAATTTCCGGCCAGCTTCTGAAGGCCACCCTTGGCGCCGGCTTCACCGAGCCGAAGCCCATTCAGGAGCAGGCCATTCCGGCTCAGCTCGAAGGCCGGGACATCCTTGGCATCGCCCAGACGGGTTCGGGCAAGACGGCGGCCTTCGCCCTGCCGATCCTGTCGAAGATCATCGCCTTGGGCACCAAGCGCCGGCCGAAGACGGCGCGCGCGCTCATCCTTGCGCCGACCCGCGAACTGGCGGTGCAGATCGAGGACACGATCAAGCTGCTGGCCAAGGGCGCTCATATTTCCACCGCCCTGGTGCTTGGCGGGGTCTCCCGCTATAGCCAGGTCAAGCGCATCGCGCCGGGCGTCGATGTCCTTATCGCCACGCCGGGCCGCCTGACCGATCTGGTGCGCGAGAAGGACATAAACCTGTCCGACACCACCTGGCTGGTTCTGGACGAGGCCGACCGCATGCTCGACATGGGCTTCATCAACGATGTGCGGCGCATCGCCAAGGCCACGCATCCCGGGCGGCAGACGGCGCTGTTTTCCGCGACCATGCCCGACGAGATCGCCGAACTGGCCAAGAGCCTGCTGCAGAACCCCTTGCGCGTGGAAGTGTCGCCGCAGAGCACGACGGCCGCCGAGATATCGCAGGGAGTCGTCTTTGCCCGTACGAAGCAGAAGCGGCAGGTGCTTTCGAGGATGCTGACCGACGAGGCGATGAGTTCCGTCATCGTCTTTGCCCGCACCAAGCACGGCGCCGACCGCGTCACCAAGGATCTGGAACGCGATGGCTTCGAGGCCGCCGTGATCCATGGCAACAAGTCGCAGAACGCGCGCCAGAAGGCGCTGAACGGCTTCCGCGACGGCTCCGTGCGCATCCTGGTGGCAACCGACATCGCCGCACGCGGCATCGACGTGCCGGGCATCAGCCATGTGGTGAATTTCGACCTGCCGGACGAGGCGGAAAGCTATGTGCACCGCATCGGCCGTACGGGACGCAACGGCGCCGACGGCGTGGCCATCACGCTGGTCGACCCGTCGGAGAACGGCAAGTTGCGGCAGGTGGAGCGCATCATCCGCATGAAGCTGCCGGTCATCGCCGATCATCTGGGCA
Source organism: Mesorhizobium sp. SP-1A (assembly GCF_032460275.1). Lineage (NCBI taxonomy): Bacteria > Pseudomonadati > Pseudomonadota > Alphaproteobacteria > Hyphomicrobiales > Phyllobacteriaceae > Mesorhizobium > Mesorhizobium sp. SP-1A. Next base: position 1,460,190 of record NZ_JAVXZD010000001.1, read on the forward strand.
GCCCCGATCCGCAGCGCGAGCCGCGCCAGCATGAACGGGCGCAGGAACCCGCCAATGATCGGGGCGAATCCCGTGACGGCAGGCCGCAGGAGCGCAAGCGCGACGGCTTCGGCAAGAAGCGCTTCGGCGCCAAGCCGGCCGGCGCCGGTCAGCCTTCGGGCACGAAACCGGCCGGTGCAAAACCGTCTGGCGAGAAAGTCTTCGCCGGCAAGCCGAACCGGGAGCGCAAACCCGAGGGCGCAAAGCCGTTCCGCGGCAAGCGCCGTTTCGGCAACCGCAACCGTCAGGCGCGGGCCGCTTAACGCCTACTCGGCGCGCTCGGGTGCGCTTGCCGGTTCCGGCAAGCGACTGCCGGGCGCAATCCGGCGCCCGAAGCTCAGCGGGCGCTGCTTCCATTTCGTCAGGCGGCCGATCACCGACAGGCAGAACGGCCGCGGCAACATGCTGAGCAGCTTCAGGCTCCAGGTGAGGCGGCGCGGGAAGGTGACTTCGAAGCCGCCGCGCTGGATGCCTTCCAGCGCACGCTTCGCCGCCACCGGCGCCGGCATCAGCGCCGGCAGGCGCACGCCGCTGGCGCGCGTCAGCGGCGTGTCGATGAAACCGGGATTCATCACCTGGATGCGGATGCCGATCTTGTCGAAGTCGAATTTCAGCGATTCCGCTATCGCATTGATCGCGGCCTTGGTGGCGCCGTAGGCGGCGGTGGTCGGCCAGCCGAAATAGGCGCTGATGGAGCCGACCATGACGATATGGCCGCGCCCGCGCGAGCGCATGCATTTCACCGTCGGCACAAGGCCGTTCATCACGCCCATGACATTGACGTCGAAGCTGCGGCGGAACTTGCGCACCGAAAGATTGTCGCCGACGACCGGAACGAAGGCGCCGGCGTTGAAGATGGCGAGCACGATGGGGCCGGCCTTGGCTTCGATGACCGCGACGGTTTCGGCCATCGCCCGCTCGTCGGTCACGTCGCAGGCGAAGGACAGGACGCTTCCCGGCAGGCCCGCGCATTCCGATACCAGCGTGTCGATGCAATCTTCCTCGCGAGCCGTCACGGCGACCCGGAAGCCCTGGGCCGCGAGTTCCTTCGCCAGTTCCCTGCCTATTCCTGAGCTGCCGCCGGTGATCCAGGCGACACCATCTTTCGGATTGGCCCGATAAAGCGTCATGACGTCCCGATTTCTGCCCTCGATCCACGACCTAACGGGCAGAAAACCGAAAAGGAAGGGCGTTTTGCGACGCATGTGCGAATTTGCGCGTCCTCGCCGCGGCCGCGTTCACCCGAAATGCGAATGGTCCAGGCCATTTCCTGCCTTGAAAGCCGGGCCGTGCGTTTCTAGGGTTTCGTCGAACTTTCTGAAGGATTCCCATGATGTACGGTTCTGTTATCGAAGCGATCGGCAATACACCGCTGATCAGGTTGAAACGCGCTTCGGAGGAAACCGGTTGCGAGATCCTCGGCAAGGCCGAGTTCATGAATCCCGGCCAGTCGGTGAAGGACAGGGCAGGGCTGTTCATCATCAGCGATGCCGAGCGCCGCGGACTGCTGAAGCCAGGCGGCGTGATCGTGGAAGGAACGGCGGGCAACACCGGCATCGGCCTTACCCTTGTGGCCAAGGCGCTGGGCTACCGCACCGTCATCGTCATCCCCGAGACGCAGAGCCAGGAGAAGAAGGACACCATTCGTCTTCTCGGCGCCGAGCTGATCGAGGTGCCGGCCGTCCCCTACAGGAACCCGAACAACTATGTGAAGCTCTCCGGCCGGCTGGCCGAGCAGATGGCCAGAAGCGAGCCGAACGGCGCGGTCTGGGCCAACCAGTTCGACAACGTCGCCAATCGCGACGGGCACGCCCGCACCACGGCCGAGGAGATCTGGGAGCAGACCGGCGGCCGCGTCGACGGTTTCGTGTCCGCGGTCGGCTCCGGCGGCACGCTGGCCGGTGTCGCGGCGGGGCTGCGCGCCCGCAGCAAGGACGTGAAGGTAGCTTTGGCCGATCCCATGGGCGCCGCCCTTTACAGCTTCTACACAGCGGGCGAACTGAAGTCCGAAGGCACTTCCATCACCGAAGGCATCGGGCAGGGCCGCATCACCGCCAATCTCGAGGGCTTCGCGCCGGATTTCTCCTACCAGATCCAGGACGAGGATGCGCTGCCGATCATTTTCGACCTGATCCAGGAGGAGGGGCTCTGCGTCGGCGGCTCGACCGGCATCAACATCGCCGGCGCCATCCGCCTGGCGCGCGAACTCGGCCCCGGGCACACCATCGTGACCATGCTGTGCGACTACGGCACGCGCTACCAGTCGAAGCTGTTCAACCCGGCCTTCCTGCGCGAGAAGAACCTGCCGGTGCCGGGCTGGATGGAGGCCCGCAGCGAAATATCCGTGCCGTTCGAGCAGGTGCCCTGATGGCGTCCACGACGCAGGCGCTGTTTCGCGACGATTCCTATCTGCGAACGGCGGAGGCCGAGGTCGTCGCGATCAACGAGCGCGGCGGCGTCATCCTCGACCGCACGATTTTCTACGCCACCTCCGGCGGCCAGCCCGGCGATACGGGTCATTTCGAGCGGGCCGACGGCAGCCGCATTGCCATCGCCGCGACCGTCACCGGCGAGACCAAGGACGAGATCATCCACGTGCCGGCTCCGGAGCAGCCGGTGCCGTCGGTGGGGGAACGGCTCAGGCTCGTCATCGACTGGGATCGCCGCCACTTGCTGATGCGCATGCACACGGCCTGCCACCTGCTCAGCGTCGTTTGTCCGTTTCCGATCACGGGCGCTTCCGTCGCGGTGGACGATTCCCGCGTCGATTTCGATATTCAGGATGCCGGCTACACCAAGGAAGACGTCACCGGCAAACTGATCGAACTGGTGAATGCCGATCATCCGGTGTTCATCCGCTGGATCACCGACGAGGAATTCGCCGCCAATCCCGGGCTGGTGAAGTCCAAGAACGTGCGCCCGCCGAGCGGCACGGGCCGTATCCGGCTGGTCTGCATCGGCGAAAACGCGGTGGTGGACAGCCAGCCCTGCGGCGGCACGCATGTCGCCCGCACCGGCGAGGTTGGCCAGATCCACATCGGCAAGATCGAAAAGAAGGGCCGCGAGAACCGGCGCTTCCGTATCCGCTTCGGGCCGCTGCCGGCTGCTTGACGCGACGTTTGTCCAGGGAGGACGCAATGGCAGAGGATAGCCCTTTCACCGTCGATGGCGACTGGCTCCAGCAGCGGCTTGAACAGCCGGGCCTGAGCATCGTGGATGCGTCCTGGTATCTGCCCGCGCAGAAGCGCGACGGCGCGGCCGAATACAAGGCTGCCCATATTCCGGGCGCCGTGTTCCTCGACCAGGATGCCATTTCGGACAAGGATTCGCCGCTGCCGCACACGCTGCCCGATCCGCTCGAATTCGCCCAGTTCGTCGGCCCGCTCGGCATTTCCGCCGACGACACCATCGTGGTCTATGATGGGCCGGGCCTGTTCTCGGCGCCGCGCGCCTGGTGGATGTTCCGCGTGATGGGCGTGTTCCAGACCTACATTCTGGATGGCGGGTTCGACCGCTGGAAAGCCGAGGGCCGGCCGGTGACCTCCGAGCCCACCAAGGTCGCCCCCAACGTGTTCCATGCCGATTTCGATGCCGAGCGCGTTGTCGATCTGGCCGAAATGCGCCGGATCGTGGACACGGGGCAAAGCCAGATTGCCGATGCGCGCTCCGCGGGCCGCTTTTCCGGCACGGAGCCGGAACCGCGCGCGGGAATGAGATCGGGCCACATGCCCGGTGCGAAGAACATCCCGGTATCCTCGCTGGCGGAAAACGGTGCCCTGCTGCCGAAGGCCAGGCTGCGCAAGCTGTTCGAGGATGCCGGCATCGACCTGTCGAAGCCGGTGGTCACCTCCTGCGGTTCGGGCGTGACGGCCGCGGCGATCACCCTGGCGCTGGAAACGCTGGGCCACACCGACAACAGGCTCTACGACGGGTCCTGGGCCGAATGGGGCGCGCTGTCCGACACGCCTGTCGTCACCGGCAAGGAATGAAGCGTATGGAAAACGGAGTGCCAGAGCAGATCGAGGTCACGGTGACGTTCCTGGAGATGGACGCTCCGCCTGCCTACTATCCGCCATTGCCTTACGGCCGGCAGATCGCGCTTTTGAAGACGAAGAACATCCCGCTTCATTTCTACCGCTATCTCACCGATCGGGTCGGCCGCAAATGGCACTGGGTGAACGTGCTGCGGCTCGACGACGAGGAACTCGCGGCCACCCTCCACCGTGAGGACCGCGACATTCGGGTGCTCTATCTCGACGGCGCCCCGGCCGGTTTCTTCGATGTCAAGCCGCACCTGCCGGACACGGCGGAACTGGCCTATTTCGGCATGATGGAACATGCGACCGGGCAGGGGCTCGGCCGCTGGTTCCTGGGCGCTGCCATCGAAGCCTGCTGGTCGCACAAGCCCCGGCGCGTCACCGTGCAGACCTGCACGCTCGACCACCCGGCCGCTTTGCCGCTCTACCAGAAGCTCGGCTTCCGGCCGGTGGCGCAGAAGAAGGAAATCGTCCGGCCGCTGCCCTTTGCCGAGCGCATGGCCAGTGTCATGCGTCCTTGAGCACTCCTGCCTGAACGCGCCGTTCATTCCGCCTTCACCTCGCCTCTGCAATGGTCCGCTCCGACATCAACCCGGCGCACAGCCGTCGATGAAGGAGAGAAGGAATGCTGAATCGTCGTATCGTCACCGCCGGCCTGATCGCGGCGCTCGTCATGCCGGGCGCGGCCCTGGCGCAGGCGACGACGCCCTCGGGCGCGCAGATCGAACGCCAGCTCGACGCCGCGCCGCGCATGCGGTTGAGGCCCAACGAGCGCGTGACCATCCGCGAATTCAAGCGGCGCCCGGACCTGCGCCGCGCCGCGCCGTCCATCGACATCCAGTCGATCAACTTCGCCTTCGGTTCGGCGGAAGTGCTGCCGTCCCAGTACGACAAGGTGGAGAACATCGCCGACGGCCTGCGCCGCGTGCTGCGGCGCAACCCGCGCGCACAGGTCCTGATCGAGGGCCATACCGACGCCGTGGGCTCGGCCGGCTCCAACCAGATATTGTCGGAGCGTCGTGCCGGCTCGCTGAAGCACGTTCTGGTGCGCGAGTTCGGCATCCCGCCGCGGGCTCTGGAGACTGTAGGCTACGGCGAGGAGTTCCTGCTGGTGCCGACGCAGAACGAAAATTGGCGCAACCGCCGCGTCACCCTGCGCCGGCTGGACGGTTTCATCCGCTGACGCGCCGGGTTGCATCAAGCATCGGTCCTGCGGCCCGGCCGTCCAGTCTTGACGAGCCGGGCCATCTTCGTTTCCCGTAGGTCGGAAACGAAGGAGCCGTGAAATGACGATACGCGTGGTGATGGCCGGAGCGACCGGCTGGGTCGGCAAGGCATTGATTCCGTCGATCGTTGCGCAAGAGGACATGGCGCTTGCCGGCGCGGTGTCGCGCAGCGCTGCGGGGCAGGATGCCGGCACCGTCACGGGCGGGCAGGCGGTTGGCGTCGCCGTTTCCGCCACATTGGCCGAGGCGCTGGCGGCGCCGTCCGGCGTGGTGGTCGACTACACCAAGCCCGGCGCGGTCAAGGAACATGCGCTGCTGGCCGTTTCCAGCGGCCGGAATATGGTGATCGGCACGTCCGGCCTCGGCGCGGGCGACTATGCCGAGATCGACGCTGCCGCGAGGGCCAACGGCGTCGGCGTGCTCGCTGCGGGCAATTTCTCGATCACGGCCACGCTGCTGAAGCGTTTCGCGCTGATGGCCGCGAAATATGTGCCCGACGTCGAGGTCGTCGACTATGCCAGCGCCAAGAAGCCCGACGCACCTTCAGGCACGGCGCGGGAACTCGCCGAGGCACTGGCCGAGACGCGCAAGCCTTCGACCGCCCGTCCGGTGGCAGAGGTTTCCGGCGTGCCGGGAACGCGCGGCGCTGCGGTCGGGGCGGGCGAGGGGGTGCAGGTACATGCCATCCGCCTGCCGTCCTTCATCCTGTCCTGTGAGGCCCTGTTCGGCCTGCCCGACGAGCGTTTGACCATCCGCCACGACGCCGGCTCTTCGGCCGCGCCCTATGTGGCCGGTACCTTGCTCGCCATCCGCCGTGTCGGGGAATTCAAGGGACTGGTGCGCGGCCTCGATGCGTTGATGGAATAGATCGAGTTGCCGTTAACGATTGGTTAACCAAACGCGGCGCAAGATAATTGGCGATTGTCGTGCTGCCGTAACATTCGAATGGTAGCACGGACATGTCGAAGGATTGATCGACCGCGGATGTACCGGCGACGGTCCCGACAGACGAGGAAGCGGGGTAAAAACCCCGCTTTTTTGTTGTCCTGATTTCAGCGGGCCGCCGCTGCCGGCAAGCGGCAGGTACGCTTCGACGGGCGGCGCGAAATCAGGCGGCGAGCACGGCCTTCGGCTCCGCCATCTCGTAGCCGAGCGCCTCGGCCACCGCGCGGTTGGTGATCCGTCCCTTGTGGACGTTCAGGCCGTTGCGCAAGTGCGGATCGTCCGTCAGGGCCTTCAGGCCCTTGTCGGCAAGCTGCAGGCCGTAATGCAATGTCGCGTTGTTCAGCGCGTGAGCCGATGTGATCGGCACGGCGCCCGGCATGTTGGCCACGCAATAATGGATGATGCCGTCCACCTCATAGGTCGGGTCGGCATGCGTGGTGGGATGCGAGGTCTCGAAGCAGCCGCCCTGGTCGATGGCGACGTCCACCAGCACCGCGCCCTTCTTCATGCCGGACAGCATTTCGCGCGTCACCAGCTTCGGCGCGGCCGCACCGGGAATGAGGACGGCTCCGACGACCACGTCGGCGGAAAAGCACTCCTCCTCCAGCGCTTCGACGGTCGAGTAGCGCGTGTTGACGCGGCCGCCGAAAATGTCGTCGAGCTGGCGCAGGCGCGGGATCGAGCGGTCGATGATGGTGACGTCTGCGCCGAGGCCTGCCGCCATCCGCGCGGCATGCAGGCCGACGACGCCGCCGCCCAGCACCGTCACCTTGCCTGGCGGCACGCCCGGCACGCCGCCGAGCAGCACGCCGCGTCCGCCATTCGGCTTCTGCAACGCCGTGGCGCCCGCCTGGATGGAAAGCCGTCCCGCAACTTCCGACATGGGCGCCAGAAGGGGCAGGCCGCCGCGCTCGTCGGTGACGGTCTCATAGGCGACCGCGGTGACGCCGGAAGCGAGCAGGCCGCGGGTCTGTTCCGGGTCGGGCGCCAAATGGAGATAGGTGTACAGGATCTGGCCTTCGCGCAGCTGCGCCCACTCCTGCGGCTGCGGCTCCTTGACCTTGACGATCATGTCCGACTTTGCAAATACCTCGGCCGCCGTCTTGGCGATGACGGCGCCGGCGGCGCGGTAGGCATTGTCGTCAGCGCTGATGCCTGCGCCCGCGCCGGTCTCAACCAGCACCTCGTGGCCGTGGGCGACATATTCCCGTACCGAGCCGGGGGTCAGGCCGACGCGGTATTCGTGGTTCTTGATTTCCTTGGGGCACCCGACACGCATTCTCATTCTCCTCCCGGCATCGCCGGCGTGAATTTGCGGGGAAAGAATTCAAGCACGGAACCGCCGGAAAGTGTTTGCGAATACGCTTGCGCGCAGATGCGTCGGTCGATATTTTTTGCGCAAAATGAACAAATCTTCGCAGGAATCACGAAAAATGCCGCTGGACAGGATCGATATCGCCATTCTGGATACGCTTCAGAAGGATGGCCGTATCCCGAATGCGGCCCTGGCGGAGAAGGTGGGGTTGTCGCAATCGGCCTGTTCGCGGCGCCTGGACAATCTGGAGAAATCGGGAACGATCCGGGGCTATCACGCCCGGTTGTCGAACACGGCGCTCGGGCACCAGATGACGGTGATCGTGCACATATCGCTGTCGGGACAGTTCGAAAAGACGCTTTCGGACTTCGAGACCGCGATCAAACGCTGCCCCAACGTGCTGTCGTGCCACCTGATGTCAGGCGAATACGACTACATATTGCGCATCGCAGCCAAGGATCTGGCCGACTACGAACGCATCCACAAGGAGTGGCTGTCGGCCATGCCGCATGTGACGAAGATCAATTCGTCCTTCGCGCTGCGCGAGATCATCGATCGCACGGCCATGGGTCTGAAGCCGGAGATGGCGTGAACAGGCTCACTCAGTGACGGTCACCACGCGGTCCATCGGAATGTCGTGTGCCTGCGGGTGGATGGTGTCTATGTGTTGCAGGCCGTAGCCGACGCCGATGACGAGCGGCTTGGTCGGCATCGAAGCCAAAGTGCGGTCGTAGAAGCCGCCGCCGTAGCCGAGGCGGTAGTTCCGCCTGTCGATGCCGACGATCGGCGAAATCACGATATCGGGAAATACCGGCTCCCCCGCGGCCGGGATCGGTATGTTCCAGACGCCCTTTTCCAGCCTGTCTCCGGGCGCATAGGCGCGGAACACCAGCGGTCGGCCCTTCTCGACCACGAGCGGCAGCGCCGTACGGCCACCGCGCTCGTTGACCGAGGCGAGCCAGGGCCGCAGGTCCGGTTCGCCCCGGAACGGCCAGTAGAGGCTGACCAGCCGGCCCTTGACGTCGCCGATCTCGGCATCGAGCCGTTCGGCGATCCGGGCCGACATGTTCGCGCGCGCGTCGGCAGACACGGCCAGCCGGGCGGCGATCAGCCGTTCGCGTTCGCTCTTGCGCCAGAGCCTGATCTCGCTCCAGTCCAGGTCTTTTTCGGCTCCGCCGATTTGGCTTGCGTTCATTTCCGGCACCTCGATTTTCGCAGACTGCTCCCGCCGAGGCGCAATCGCTTGCCGAATACCGACACGCGAAGGCGACTCGGACGCATGATGCCGCAATGAAGCAGCCGGGGCACGGCAATTTGCGCGAAAATCGGCCGGGCCTGCATGGCGCAAGCACGGTGCCGGTAGCCTTGATCGAAAAAGTGCGGTAGCGCTAGGCCATGCGCTACGTCATCGTCATTGTTGGCATTGCCTTTTTCCTGATCTGGGACGGTCTCTACAATCAGGGCCGCTATCTGGATGCCGGCGTGCGAAGCACGAGACATATCGTCTCATATGTGACGGGCTGAGCGAATTCCGCGCGCATGATCCCTCTCACGCTCCCGCGTAACGGTTGACGCGCACGCCTTCGGCGGTCAAGAAACCGGCCCTGACAGCGATTTTTCGAATCTGCGCGCCTGGCAAAACCTGGCGCGGCAAGGAGGCTGGCTTGATCCGGCACATCGTTTTCTTCAGCGTCAAGCGCAAGCAGGATGTCGAGGAGGTCCGCCAGAAACTGCTGGCCCTGGGTGAGATTCCACACTCAAGCTTCTTCGAGGTCGTCCCGAACACCAGGGTCGATCCGCTTTCGGACGAAATCGACCTCGTCGTCTATGCCGAGTTCGAGGATCAGGCTGCGCTGGCGGCCTACAAGGCCCATCCGCTCTACGACGACACGACCCGCAAGGTTCGCCCGCTGCGCGAACTGAGATTCTCGGCCGACGTGGTGTCCGGGCGCTGATTGCCGGCCGCTATGCCGTGCAGGTTGCGGTCGCCTGGCTTCGTCCTGACGCATCCAAGGCTAAGAAAAACCCCGGCACCAGGCCGGGGTTTCGTCATCGAGCGCTATCAATAATACCAGACCCAGACGGGGCGGCGGTAGCAGCGCCTGCGCCAGCGGCCGTGGCGCCAGTAGCGGCGGCAGACGGTTCTCCACACCCGGCGCCTGCGGCGCCGCCGTGGCGGTGGCCGGCGGCGACGGTAGTAGGGGTCGTACTGGGCCTCTTCAACCGTGGCCGAGTCGCTGCCATCGGCGAGCGGCCGGTCGTCGAGTTCGTCCAGAATTCCGCCAGGGTGAACGCCTGCGAGCGCCTGGCCCGGCTTGGCAAGACTCAACAGAGCGGCCGACCCGGCAAGCCCAAGCATTCCGCTCAGGAACAATCTTCGATCCATCGGAACCCTCCAGATCTGTTGGAAACATGACAATCCAACCGGCATGGCGCCGATTGGTTCCTGCAGAGAAGTAGGAAAGTTCCTCGGACGGGGTCAGGCGTTCGCCGGCGCGACGGTATCGGATCGTGCGGCGCGCGGCCGTGCCAGCCAGATGCCGAACAGGATCGCGAGCCCGCCAAGTCCCTGCAACTGCGTGACCTCCTCGCCGAGGATGAGCCAGGCAAGGGCCGCGGCCGCCACCGCTTCGAGAAATATCACCAGCGAGGAGAACATGGAGGGCAGCGAGCCGAGCGCGAGGGAAAGCAGGCCCTGGCCGCCGGCATGGCTGATCGTGGCCAGGCAGAGCAGCACCAGCCAGCCCGTGGCGCTCGATGGAAACAGGCGCTGGCCATAGAACAGCTGGGCACCGATCGCCACGATGGCCAGCAGGGCCGCCGTGATCAGGCTCATGTGGAAAGTGATCGTTGCCGCTCCCTCGGTCCGGCGCGCCCATTCGACGGTCAGGAAATAGATGCCGAAGAACACGGCGGTAAGCTCGGCATAGAGGTCGCCGACCAGATGGCCGGGCGACAGCGCGAGCGATTGCCAGACCAGCGCGCCGCCGCCGGCGAGGCAGAGGAGCAGGCCGACGATCGTCATCGGCGCGACGCGGCGGCCAAGCGCGACCCAGCCGATCAGGCCGACCCAGACCGGAGCGGTGGTTGCGAAGAAGGTGGAATTCGCAATGCTGGTGTTGAGGATGGCGAGATGCCAGAAGAACAGGTCTCCCGCGAAGGCCAGGCCGGTCGCGACGACGGCCGGCGAGAAGCGTCTTGCCGGCCTGCCGCTCCCCAGCCGCTTCTGCTCGATCCGCATCCAGGCGTAGAGCACGGGCAGCGCAAGGAATACGCGGTAGAATGCGCTCGCGAAGGGACCGACGTCCGACAGCCGCACGAAGATCGGCGAAATGCCCATGGCGAGCGCGCCGCCGAGAAGGGCGGCGAAAGCCGGCCAGAAGGCCCGGTTCGCGGGGTGTGAATCCTCGATGGAGACGGCCATTACCGATATGTCCTTGCAGAAAGCATGCGGCCGGCGGCGCCGGGCGAACCTCCACTATGCCGAATGAGGCTCCGGCTCAACCTCGACTTGCGTCGGAAGATTCGCTGACCGCGACCGGGCCGCCGTCTGTTGCCGATTCCGTCCGGCCGTTGCCGAAATCACAGCCCCGACGAGCCGCGCCTGCGTTGACAGCGCCTGTCGCGCGCCCTTAGCTGCGCCGATGAACAGCATCGACACCGGCTTCCTCGTCCCCCGCGCGAAGACATTCCTGGGAATACCGGCTGCCGAAGTGCCTCCCGCAAGGTCCGCGGCCATTTTTGGAGCGGTGCACGGCACGCCCTATGGCCCCTTGGACGGCGACGGTGCTGCGGAGAGCGGGCCGGATGCAGTGCGGCGTGCTATCACGGCGGCGTCGGTGCATATCGATCACTGGGATTTCGATTTCGGCGGACCGCTCCTGAACGGCGGGGCGCTGCAAGCCTTTGACCTTGGAAACGTTGCGACCGCGCCCGACGACGGCGCCGGCAATCGGCGCAGGATCGAAGCCGTCACCCGTGGCATCCTGTCGGCCGGGGCCGTCCCCATTTTGGTTGGAGGCGACGATTCGGTTGCCGTTCCGTTCATGAAAGCCTTCGAAGGAGGCGAGAGCCTGCATGTCCTGCAGGTCGACGCGCATATCGATTGGCGCGACGAGATCGCGGGCGAGCGTTTCGGCTATTCCAGCACCATGCGGCGCGCTTCCGAGCTCGGCTGCACCGCATCCATGACCCAGGTCGGCATACGCGCCGTCGGCAGCGCCCGGCGGCAGGAGGTCGAGACAGCACTTGCTTGGGGCTCGCGGATCGTGACCGTCGCCGATGTGCGCCGGGAAGGAATCGTTACCGTGGCAGACACGATTCCCGCCGACCTGCCGCTGCTCATCCACATCGATTGCGACGCGATCGATCCGGGCGTCTGCCCCGGCGTGAATGCGTTGTCGCCTGGCGGGCTGGCTTTCCATGAGATGACGGCGCTGCTCGAGGCCGCGATGCGCAAGCGGCGGTTGGCCGGCTTCTCCATCGTGGAGTTTCAGCCCAAGGCCGACGTGAACGACATGAGCGCGACCGTCGTCGGCCGGCTGGTGTGCCATGTTCTGGGCCATCTCGCGCGGCAAACCCGCACCGCTTGAATTCACGGAGAGCCGGACGAATTTGAAGAACGCCTTGCCGGGCGATCTCCGAAACTGGCAAAACTTTGGAATAAATGGCTCCCCGGGCCGGATATTTTTTAACGTCCATGACGTTTCATAACGTTCACCATATTGCCTGTAACTGACTGAAAATAAACATTCCTCTTGTCCATTTCGTCCATAGTGTCTACAGCTAGCGCATTACTCAATAGCGGGGAAAAAGCGGGGAAAGACACGATGGGGAGCCATACTCGGAACGTCCTGACAGTGAAGTCTATCGCGGCCAGCAAGGCAAGGAAGTTGCGCGACGGTGGCGGCCTGTGGCTGGTGACGAAAGGGCAGGGGAGGTACTGGATTCTGGACTATCGCCATGGCGGCAAGCGTCGCGAAATGGGCATCGGGCCGCTGCATACCATCGGGCTTGCCGAAGCGCGCCAGAAGGCCGAGGCCGCGCGGCAGCTATTGCGGCAGGGTATTGACCCTATCGAGCACCGCGCCGTCGAGACAATCGAAGTTGCGCGCCTCGCTGCTAATGTGAAGACGTTCGGCCAATACGCTGATGACTATATTGACGCTGCGGTGAAGGCTGGCAGGTGGCGGGGTGCAAAGACGGAGGCGCGTTGGCGCAACATGCTGACGAACCATGCCGCTCCGATGCGGGATAAAGCGCTGGACGCGATCGACGTTACGCAGGTGCTTTCCGTCCTTCGGCCGCTATGGGGCGAAAAGCAAGAGACGGCTGAGAAACTGCGCGAATCCATCGAGCGCGTGCTTGACTCGGCGCGTGTCGAAGGGCTGCGCAGCGGCGAGAATCCTGCCGCGTGGAAAGGCAATCTGGAGCACGTCCTGCACAAGCCCGACGCGCTGTCCCGCACAACTCACCATGCTGCCATGCCTCATTCCGCGGTTGCCGATTTCATGAAGAAGCTGGCCGCTGTCGACGGCATCGGGGCGAGGGCGCTGGAGTTTACCATCTTGACGGCCTGCCGTAGCGGCGAAGCGCGCGGGGCAACTTGGGACGAAGTTGATCTAGATAGCGCCGTTTGGACAATTCCCGCCGGCAGGATGAAGGGTGGCAAACAACATCGTGTACCGCTTTCGGGCGCTGCCTTGGCCGTCCTCGCCGACATGAAGGCGAAGCGCCTCAATGACATTGTATTTCCCGGCATTCGCGACAAGAAACCCCTTTCGGATATGTCTCTCGCGAAGGCGTTGAAATCGGCTGGCGGCGGTGACTTCACCGTGCATGGGTTTAGATCGACGTTCCGCGACTGGGCAACGGAGATCGCTCAGTCGCCGCGGGAGATTGCAGAGGCGGCCCTATCCCATGCGGTTGGCGATGCCGTCGAGCGCAGCTATGCGCGTTCTGACGCCTTGGAGCGGAGGAGGGCGCTTATGTCGGATTGGGCTGCCTATTGTGCCAAGAGCACAAAGACATAGGGCCAGCCGAATAATATGGTTGGCATTTTCGACCAAGCGGCCTATATCTAACATACCTGTATCTATCATACAGGCACAATTCCCCTTTTGGGGATAATGTCAATGTTTTCGCAGAATCGCCAAAAGGTGTCAAGCGAAAAATTCAATGGAGGGAAATTTGTTGATTGCCGATAACGACAACGGGCCGACGCTTGTAAGCCTCAACGAGGCCGCGCGCATGACTTCACTAAGCCGCAGCATGTTGAACCGGTACAGGGAACAGGGCCGTTTCCCGGTCGCTGTTTCGCTTGGTGAAAGGCGCATTGCTTTTGTGCGAACCGAAGTCGCCGAATGGATATCCGAGCGCATTGCAGCGAGGGCCGCATGAACCTCCGAGAAGCTGCCGTCGCCTTGGGCGGCGAAGTTTCCGGCCGTTCAATACGCTGTCCGGGGCCTGGCCATTCCCGACGCGACCGTTCGATGGAAGTCACCTTCAATAGCGACGGCAGTTTCGTTGTCCGCAGCTATGCCGGCGACGATTTTCGGGACTGCCGGGACCAGGTGAAGGCGGTGCTTGGGCTATCGGATGATAAGCCGCGCCCGACACGGCCGGTTGCGCCCGTTATCGACATCGGCGTACTGCGCAAGAAGGCGACAGCGGCCGACATATGGGCGCGCAGCGTGCCGATAGCTGGCACTTTGGCCGAACGATACTTGGCAAGCCGCGGCTTGTCCTATGATGGCGATGCGCTCCGCTACCATGCCGGCATCCGGGCGATGGTTGCGCAGATAACGGATGCCGTGACGGGTGAACCGATGGGCGTGCACCGCACGTTCCTCGACCCCGATGGCAACCGCACCGAAAAGAAGATGCTGGGGCCGGCAGGCGGCGGTGTTGTACGGCTCACCGACGACGCTGACGTTGAGTACGGCCTGGCCATCGCCGAGGGTATCGAAACCGCCTTGGCGGCGCCGTTTCGGCCCGCGTGGGCTTGCCTGTCGGCGGGCAACCTTGCGCGCTTTCCTGTGCTTGGCGGCATCGGGGCGCTGACGATTTTTGCCGATAACGACAAGAGCGGAACGGGAGAACGGGACGCCTTCACCTGCGCGGAGCGATGGCACGCATCGGGCAGGGAAGTTGAAATCAGGATGCCGGCGGAAGTCGGCAAAGACTATGCAGATTTGAGGGAGGCCGCATGAGCGCCGCTGAGAAGACATGGAAGTTTGAGCCGGGCCAGGATGCACCGAAGCGCGAAGCGGCAAATGATAATGCGCCGCCGTTCCAGTTGATGGACTATGCCGAATACAAGGCTAGCCGCAGCTACGACACCACGCAGATGGTTATCTTCGGGCTGGTTCGCGTCGGCACGCTTATCTCCATCAATGCCAGGCCGTCGAAGGGCAAGACTGGCTTGGCCGTCCTGATAGCGGATTTGCTATCGAGCGCGTCGCGCTTCCTTGGCCGCGAGACGATGTCCTGCAACGTTGTTTATATACCCGTAGAGGACGGCAATGACGTCGCCAACCGTCTTCACGCGATAGAGTCCAAGGCGATTAAGATTGCTGTGTTTGAGGGCGGTTTTTCTCTTGGCGGCAACTGGAAGGCTTCCGTCGAGAGTGCGCGCAAACTCCTTCAGCATATGAAGGAGGCGCACGCGGACAGGGTGCCGGTTATCATTGTCGATACACTCCGCGCTGCGCTGGAAGGGCAATCTGTGCTGGATGACCGCCACACATCGCCTCCGCTGAACGCCTTGCGCGGATTGGCAGAAGATGAAGGCGCCGTCATCGTCATCCTGAATCACACTAACCGTGACAATCCGAAGAACACCAAGGGCGAAACCTTGGAGTCTCTCGTCGCGATGGAGTTCCTGCTTATCGAGGATGAGAAGGCAGGCGATGGCTCCCTGCAATTGTGGGTGGGAAAGAACCGCAACGGCAAGGCGCACTTCCTCATGGCGAATGTTCGCTTCACGTCGAAGGCGAATGATGATGGCTCCGAAGCGGCGGTAATCGAATCCATCACGGAAGCCAGCGCCGACGCGGCTGTGAAGGCCGAAGCCGTGCGCATGAAGGGCGACAAGAAAATTCTTTTCAGCATTGTACAAACGGCAATCATGGAATCTGAGCGCCACCACATGCCGTTCGGCGTCGACGGGCCGCGCGTCAAGATAGTTGCCGTCGAGGACGTTCGGCCGAAGTTCTATGAGCGGAAGGAAGGAAATCAACACGCCAAGAAGACGGCTTTTGGCCGAAATCTCGATTACCTCCTTAAAGACGAATACCTCGTCCGAGGTGAAATAGGCGCGAACAAAGAAGCCGTAATCTGGCTTGCCAACCGCCAACACGAGAAAGTCGACTGAGGCCGTCACAAAGCACAGATACTATATATCTGTGACGCTGTGCCGGTCACAAAATACCGGCACAAAGGCACAAACATATAGTCCCTGTGACGCTGTGACGGCTCCGACAGGAGTCTGATATGCGCAAAGCACTGAACGGCATTCTTGCCGAGGCAATCACCTTAGCGCGGGCAGAGCGTGAGCGGCGTTGGGCGGCCGGCAAGGTTGGCCAACTGGCGTATGGCACGCGTCCATATCGCGAATGGGCGGAGAAGGTCGCACCGAGAATTACCGACGACGACTTCGAGGATCTTGTCTTCGCGGTTGATGAAGCGGTGCCGGATTTTCCCGGCGACGTTATCCGGTTCTTCGAGCGGGCCTTTGAGGGCTTGCGACTGAAGGGCGGGGCGCTGGTTGTGCCATGATGGGGCGGGCCTATCCAGAAGTGTCCAGCCATCCACCTAGGACCGGCGCCCACAGGCAGACAAACGTGCGTGCAAAATGGGAGAACTTTTGTCCTTCATTTTGGCCATACGAAAAAGCGGCTAGGGGCGCCGGTCCCACGCCCAGGCGTTGTCACTTTTGAGGCACCCATAGGGCCTATCGCAAGTCTAGCCTCGCCGCCCGGTAATACCCGCGTTCCACGCATTCGCAACTAAATCTCGATTCTTTGAATGTTTTGGAGAGATTCATGAATAGAATTAATAGCTTAGCGGAAAACGAAGATAGCGTCGTTTTGGATGCCTCCGGCCGCCCTGCATGCCATGACGGTGCGCATCGCGGCAGGCGACTTAGCTGGCGCGAATTTTACGCCCTACGCCCCGATTTGCGGCCTGACAATGACAATGCGAAGGGCGCTCATGCAGCCAATTCTTGATCTCACAGGCCGCCCGGCCGGCTATTTCGGCGCCACGTTGGGCAAGCGGATAAGCTGGCAGGCGTTTGCCCAGCTTACGGATAGGCCAATTCCGCCCGGCGCGTATATTCGGCCGAAGATAAACAGGCCGCGGCCCGAACCGCGTCCGCAACCCTCATATTGGCTTGGCCGCGAGCGTCGTTTCCCGCGCCGCTACACCGACCACACAAGGTTCTGGAAGGGCTGGCCGTCGAAGGCCGCAGAGGCCGCCAGCAGGCCGCTACAGGCACTCCTGCGCCCATTGTCGGCTACCAGCTTTGCACGCACCGCGCTCGCGGCTGTGGCCGTGCCAGATGCCCTTGTGAAGGCGCCCGCCGCAAGGCGGAATCCGCTTGCCGAGGAGCACACCGCGGGCCGCATCAGCGGAAGGCACATCAATGCCGCCGATTGGTTTGCGACGGACATTCACGCGACGGCCAGCGCTCGGGCTTCAGGCGTGCGTATGCGCACATCTTCTGGCGCAATGGTGCCGTGCGGAAGTCGGGATCCTTTGGCGCTGTGGCCGGCGGAGGCTGCGGCGGATACGGCTATCCGGCTTCGCCACAGATTCCGCACGCTCGGCCCGCTCGCGCGAATTGTCTGGCGGGCATTGAACGGCGCCGACATGGCCGAGCTTGCGCCGGCATGGCAGTTTCCACAACGTCACAAAGCCGAGGCTGGGCGCATCCGATTGCGCGCCGGACTCGAATTGTGCGCCAGGATGGCAGAGCGTGACGTCGACAGGCTGCCTTTGTGGGAGGTGCTGGAGGTGACGCGCGCTGCGTGTGCCGAATGCACGAGGCTCGAAGCAACGCGAAGGATGCGCGTGTTGATTCCGGCGAATGACAATATTCCGCAACGCATCGCCGCTTGATTTCGTTAATGTTTCTGGCTTCGCGCAAGGGGTGATGCCAGTTTTTGCTACTATACCATTATAGGAAGGCAGTTAGCTCAAATCCTGCATTCCTTCACTGGGCCGCCTCTCTTTTTGGGAGGCGGCTCTTTTTTATTCATCTTGCAAAATCATGGAGGCAGCCGTGAGACTTTCGGACTGCATTGAAATTCTTGCGCGCCGCTGCGGTGTGAATCGCGGCCGCACGGCTGCAATCGCAAACCGGTTGCAACATGCGGGAATGTTGCCGTTGGCGGACGCCAAACGCACGCCGCCAGAACTGACGCCCGACGACGCCGCGCTGCTACTCATAGCGATATTGGCCGAGCAGGGCGTGGGTGATGCTGCAGCCCGTGCAGCCGAATATGCGGCCAAGACAAGCCCGGAGGGCTACCGGCTCGGTGAAACTATAACGGCCATTATGCGCGGACAAATCCCGCCAGGCAGCTTCATCGTGCGCGAGGGCGGCGTGTCGGCGACCGTGAACGGCGAACATGTCGTATTTGGCGCACCAGCGGAAGACGGTTTTGGCCGGTTTCTAACCACTGCAACTTGCGCGGCAATCGTCGCGGAATGGAACGGCGCACCGCCGCATCGGGCGGACGTCGTACGTCAACTTGAAAGGATTTTAACGTGACAGATAACGACGCGCTCGCAGCATTGGCTGGCGCAATCGAGGCCCGTGAGGCCGAACCGCCGCTTGCTGAAACCGGAACGGTGGCGATGCATCCGCAGCGTTTCGTTTCCGCGCTTGTAGCGGGCGGCGAATTCGAGATTGCCGCGAAGGCGGCAAACGCCGTCCGACTTGCGGGCCGGTCGGCAAATATCCCTGCCAACGTCGAGGCAATCGCTACTCGACAGCGCGCGGAGGCCGGCGCCGAGACGTTTCGGCGCATCAACAAAACCAATGCAACCAATCATCCGCTGCCGGCATGGATCCGCAGCGAACTCGGAGTTACCTATTAATGTCTACTGATCTTATGGCCGCCGTCGAGCGCGTCGGCACACAGTTTCGCACCACCGCCGACGAACTTTCTACCCGTATCGGCGAACTTGAAAAGCGCGCCGCACGTAGCGAAGGCGGCAACTATCTCGTCGCTGCGAATGACAACCCGGTTTGTGCTGCACTGCTGGCGAACCGCGATTTCGGCAAGTTCGACGTCGAGTCGCGCCGCCACCAGCGTATTGAGCTTCAGGGCGGCCTTTCGGAGGCGATGGCGTCGATCACCTCCGCGCCGGCTACGGTTGGCAACAATACATCGCCAGGCACCAGTTTGGTTCCCGCGCATCGTCTGCCGGGTATCGTCTACGCGCCAGAGCGTGAGCTTACGCTTCGCGATTTGATGGCGTCAGGCACCACCATCAGCAGCGCCATCGAATGGGCCGAGGAGACGACCTTCACGAATGGCGCCGCGCCGCAGACGGAAGGCGAGACGAAAGGTTCTTCCGACCTGAAATTCGAGCTTCGTTCGGCCCGCGTGCAGACGCTCGCTCACACCTTCACGGCCTCGAAACAGATCGTCGACGACGCGCCAGCATTGGCCGCTTACATTGGCAACCGCGGCGTGGCGGGCCTGAAGCGCGTTGAGGAAGCGCAGCTGCTTTCGGGCAATGGAACCAACCCGAATCTGCACGGTGTCATTCCGCAGTCTACGGCGTTCAACACCGCGCTTGTGAAGGCGAGCGACGGCTCGGACCCGTATGCGCGTTTGAGGCGTGCTATCCAGCAGGTACGACTGACGGAGCGCCGCGCAAACGGTATCCTTCTGCATCCTAATGTGGTTGCCGACATGGATCTTCTGCGGCGTGACGATAGCGGCCAATACTGGTTTGCTCCCGATGCCGGCGCTTCCGGTGTCGCGTGGCGCTTGCCGATTGTGCAGTCTACCATCATCGACGAAGACGAGTTTATCGTTGCGGATTGGACGGCTGCGCAGGTGTTTGATCGCCAGCAGGCTACTGTGGAAATCAGTTCCGAGCACGCTGATTATTTCGCCCGCAACCTCATCATGCTGCGCATCGAGGAACGCCTCGCGCTTGCGGTTTATGAACCGACTGCGTTTGTCCACGGCGAGTTTGCCGCGGTAAGCGGTTAAGCAGTTAGGCCGGCTGGGTTGAGTGGACGGCAAGCCCTGTCGTCAGGTGCAGGCAGCGCCTCGCCGGCCTTTCTCCTTCTGTCGCTCCTGCACCACGGGCAGCCCGGCGGTGGTTCCCCTTGTCTTAGGACATGCACCGCCGGGACAGTTTCACGGCCAGTGCCTTCGGGCATCGGCCTTTTCGTTTCAAAAACAGGATGGCAAGCAATGCCCTATGGGCGAATTACAAAATGGTTTGACGATCGCGGTTTTGGTTTCATCAGCGACGATCAGCAGCCAAAATCGCGCGGATAAGGGTGGTGCGATGAGCTATGCCTAGCGGAGGGAGGTTGAATCTTAAGGGCGTGCTGCTTATTTTCAGGGTACGCGCTGGTAGGTTCGAATCGAAAAGGCATTGCCTTTTGGAGAAATTTCAACGAATATCCAGCAATCTCATTTTAGGAGGCTGAAATGAAGAGAGAAGGTTTCGGAGGATAAGGGCGAATGCCTGAAGAGGTCGCGGCCTCTGCCTCATATGTACACTGGATTGGCCCCTTGCTCCAAGCGGGGGCCATTTTAGTATCTGCGGGTGGCGTCGCCTTAATGATACAATGGAATCGCGCGATAGCACGCCAGCGCGCGATTCTTGATCTGATAGTTAAGGAACAAACTGACAGCGATATGATCGCTGCCCGCAAAGATTTTGTAAACTTGAAGAAAGACGGCAATCTTCTGCAATGGGCGGATGAGGCGAGCCGTTCCGGTGAACAAGCCACCACAATTCGCTTCATTCTTAATATGTATGAAGTCGTGGCTATTGGGATAAAGAAATCCGCCTACGACGAGGCCATTTATAGGGACTATTGCCGTACTACGGTAGTCCTAGATTGGATCGCCGTTAAGGAATTTGTCTCTGAATATCAGCTCCGATATGGGCATAAGATATTCGCGGAATTCGAGTTAATGGCAAAGCGTTGGGCCACTGACAAAGAGCGCCCCAATTTGTAACTAATTTTGCTTCTAGCGAACATCCCTTGCGCATAACGCAAACCCTATGCGTCGAACTGCCTGGGGCTTTTAATATATGTGCGCGGCACGCTTGAGCGTCTTTGAATGCGCGGGCACGCAAGAGTCTACGCAATTACAGCGCGGGCGCAGCGCAACTAAACGCACAAGACAGCGCGCACTTAAGCGCAACAACACAAGCGCACATAAGATAACAATAGCGCGCATGGCTAAGCGCATTACGGATAAGAGATTAAGCGCACTTGCGGTAATTACGGCGTGGCAATAATTGGCAAGCGCACAAGCATAAAAAGTACGTTATCTGCAAACTAAGCGTTGACAACTGAGTTGACTAAGTGCGATAACTGCAATGCACATTAAGCGATTTGCACCTATACATTGACTCCGCGAGGGAATCGATGTATAAACCCTCTTGTGAACAGCAGGAGGAAAGCACATGCGCGTGCAAAATCATGACAAGGCAGAGTGTGTAAAAGTCGAAGCTACCGACTCGCGGCTCGCTTATCTTGCGCGGCGTCGGGCGAGCGCTAGCCAGGTTCGCATTGATCTTTGCGAGGTGTCGGTATGACTGCTCTTGCAAAGCCCGCCACCAAATCCATGAAACGAAAAGGGCAGCCGTGCCTGTGCGCGGCGGGTTTGGGTGAGCGTAACACTGAGGGCGTGCCATGCAGGATGCGCGACAACATTAAGGGGCGTTCCGCAATACGCGCCATCTTCGATGGCGAAGGCCGCTGGCTAGTCCACTGGCGCGAGAAGGATGGCAAGGAATGGGTCGGAACTTATCGGTTGATGCCGTGCTAGACGGCGTGCGTCGCGGCTAGTACCGCGGCCCCGCTTCCGAAAGGAGGCGGGGTTTTCTCGCCACCGGGGCTACGTCAGGTGTTCAGCACACTCAAGGCGCTTTGTGCGGCTACTAAAAATAAAACAAGGGAAACAATAGCTAAGATTGGCGAGATTATGAACGTAGCGTTGACACCAAAGGAAAGCCTTTTGGACGGTTTGAATTCCTTGCCATTGAGGTAAGAGTCAATGACTTTCCAGTGCGAGATCGCGGCCAAGGTGAAGTTGATCCAGGCGAGGCCACCAGTGAAAAGGGCCGCGATAACACCATAGATCAGCCAAGTTCCAGACGCCTGAAAAAGCTTAGCAGATGAACTTCCAGCCTGCGAAATTAGCAGCAGGGCGCCCAAGTGGACAGTTAGAAGCGACGCTAAGACCCACTTTCCATAGTCGAATTGCTTCTGCTGGGCGGCAAGCGCCAATTCCTTTCTCAGGTTGATGGCCCACTCAGTCGCACTAGCAGAATCTGTCATAATCTCACCCGCTCGTTCCCCTTGGGCACAAACATGCCTTACAGACGATGGCACGGCAACGGCCACTAAAAGCGGGGAGGGGAAGCGGGGAAACCGCTTTAGTAAAAGCTAATTTTGCAAGGAAAACAATATTTTAGACAAGCAAAATGGCTCCCCGGGCCGGATTCGAACCAGCGACCAACCGGTTAACAGCCGGTTGCTCTACCGCTGAGCTACCGGGGAACGGATGCTTCTCAAGCGAACGGCGCTGCCTATAGCAAACACTTTTCGGGTTTGCAAAGAAGCATTTCGCCTTTTTGCCGGTTTTTGCAGAAAGCGGGTCTGGCAATTGCAAAAAGCAGGCATCATATGGGGTCTGCATCGCCGGCTGGCGGGACTACTGAGGCGACCGGGCGTCGCGAAGGGCTGGGAGTCCGCGAGCATGGAACCGCGAGCGGCCGAGGGGAGGCGATCCTTTGGACCAATGAGTCGGACCGAGGCATGACGACGGAAAGCGATACAACCGGCCCCCCTGCGCAACGCAAGATTTCCATTTTCGGACGGGAGTTCCCGATGCCGCGCTCGCGCCGGCTGCGAATCACCATGGGTGGCGTGCTGGTGGTGCTCGGGTTTTTCGGGTTTTTGCCGATACTCGGCTTCTGGATGATTCCCCTCGGGCTGCTGGTGCTCTCCTATGAGATCGCCTGGGTGCGCCGGCATCGGCGGCGTTTCGTCGTGTGGTGGGAGCGCCGGCGCCGGCCGCAAGCGTAGTTTCGGCGTTTTCCGGACGCTTGCTGCGTCCTTTCACCATAAACCGTCTGCAAGTGACGACTGGCGCTTGACGGCATTTTGCCCGCAACCTATTGAAGCGCTCGGAACGCCGGGAGCATTCGAGGCCTCGTGGCGGAGTGGTTACGCAGAGGACTGCAAATCCTTGCACCCCGGTTCGATTCCGGGCGAGGCCTCCAACATCCCAGAACTGGCGCTGGTGCCGGTGGTTCCTGATCAAGGATGGGCGCCGGCTGGCGCCACGAGCGGGACTGTTGGGATATGGATGCTGATTTCGCTGCGCAGCGGGTCAAGATGGTGGACGGCCAGATCCGGACCGTCGATGTCACCAGCGCGCCCTTGCTGGCGGCGCTGCTCACCGTGCCGCGCGAGCGTTTCACCCCGGCGGATGTGCGCGATCTCGCCTATATCGACGAGGACATCCGCGTCGCGGACGGTGCGCACGGTCCGCGCTATCTGATGGAGCCGGCGTCCCTGGCCAGGCTCATTCAACTCGCGCAGGTCGACACGCAGGACAACGTGCTCGATATCGGCTGCGCCACGGGCTACAGCGCCGCCGTCCTGTCCAGGCTGGCTCGTTCCGTCGTGGGGCTGGAAGCTGATTCTGCCCTCGCGGACGTCGCGCGTTCGGTGATTCCCCAGCTTGGATATGACAATGTGGAGGTCGTGACCGGCCCGATGAATGCCGGTTACGCGGCGAAAGCGCCCTACGATGTGATTCTCATCGAGGGCAGCGTCGACGAGGTCCCCGAAGCATTGCTTGTGCAATTGCGTGAAGGCGGAAGGCTGGTGGCGGTCGAAGGCCGGGGCAATGCCGGCATAGCCCGTCTGTTTTTGAAGACTAATGGTGTTGCGACCGGCCGGCGTGCATTTAATGCGGCAATAAAGCCACTACCGGGATTCGAACGCGCGCGCGCCTTTGAATTCTGAGCGTTTTTTCCTTGCGGCCGACGCCTTGTCATGTTGGCTATTGCATTTGAATAATATTGTCGGGCGGGTCGGCTGGGGGCTTTACCCGACAATAGGGAACTTGAGAACGCCTTGAAGTCTGCCATGTTCGAGCGGACGCCACGGCGCGGTTCCCATGAACGGATGAGGGATCTGTTGTGCAGTCTGTGAACAAAAGCCTCCTTGCCGCCCTGTTTGTAACCGTGGCGGCGTTTCATACCGGCCCGGTTTCGGCCGAAACTATCCAGGGGGCCCTGGCCAAGGCCTACAAGAACAATTCCACCGTCAATGCAGCCCGCGCCGGCGTCCGCGTTACCGACGAGAGCGTCGCCATCGCCAAGTCCGGCTATCGCCCGACCATCGCCGGCTCTGCCAGCATCGACTATTCGGTTACCAAGCAGAACGGCACGACCCGCCTCACGCAGGGCAATTTCGGCGTTCAGATCAACCAGACCCTGTTCGACGGCTTTCAAACCAAGAACAACGTCGCGGCAGCCGAGGCGAATGTGTTCGCCTCGCAGGAAAGCCTGCGCAACTCGGAAGAAAACACGCTCTTCACGGCGGCCCAGGCCTATATGAACGTCATACACGACCGGCAGGTCGCCAAGCTGACGGAACAGAATCTCAAATTCCTGACCGAGCAGGCACGCGCCGCCCGTTCGCGCTTCGAAGTGGGCGAGGGCACCCGCACCGACGTCGCACAGGCCGACGCTTCGCGCTCGGGCGCCATTGCGCAGCTCAGCGCGGCGCGCGCCCAGGCCAAGGCCAGCGAGGCCACCTATCACCAGATCGTCGGCGAGGAGCCCGGCACGCTGAAAGCGGCCTCTCCGCTTGCGAAGCTCCTGCCGTCGAGCCTTGATTCCGCCTTCGCCATCGCCCAGAACGAGCATCCGGCGATTTTGGCCACGCAGCATCTGGTCGATGCCGCCGGCTTCACCGTCAAGTCCGCGGAAGGCGCCTTGCTGCCGCAGGTGACGGCCTCGGCCGGCGTCTCGCAGCAATACGGCTCCGCTTCCGGCGTCGGCGCCGACCGGCTCAATACCGGTGATTCGACCTCGGCGAACATCGGCGCGACGCTGACCATTCCGATCTATTCCGGTGGCCGCACTTCGGCGCAGATCCGCCAGTCGAAGGAACAGCTCGGCCAGGCGCGCATCCAGGTTGACGTCAGCCGCGACCAGGTCCGTAACGCCGTCGCGGCGGCCTGGACGTCCTACACGGCGGCGCGCGAAGGCGTCGACGCAAACCGCGCGCTGGTCTCGGCAGCGCAGCTCGCGCTCAATGGCGTCATCGAGGAGCGCAATGTCGGCCAGCGCACCACGCTGGACGTGCTCAACGCCCAGAACGACGTGGTCAACGCGCAGATCAACCTTGCGAGTTCCGAGCGCGACGTGGTGCTGGCCAGCTACGCGATTCTCCAGGCCATGGGCCGCCTGTCCACGGACAGACTTGGGCTGCGCGTGGCGAAGTACCAGCCGCAGGAGCACTACAACGCCGTCAAGGACAAGTGGTACGGCTTGCGCACGCCAGACGGCCGCTGATCTTTTCGGATGATCATGTCATGCAAAGCCCGGGCGGTCTCGTCCGGGCTTTTTGCTGTCGCCGCATGCGCACGACCTCAAGTGCTATAATGTTGTTTCTCCTTGCTTTTCCGGGCCCGGAACGGCGATCCGACTTTCAATCCTGTTGAAATCCCGAAGCGCCCGAGATTGGGGATTCTCGGATGACTCCGGGTCGGATACGCTTTTGCCAATGATTCGATGGCGACTTGCCGCCCGAATCGAGAGCTGCAACGGGTCACAAGGGTGGCGGATGTGACGATGGCCACGGCGAGCACTGCACAACGCGAACCTTCGATGGAGGAGATTCTGGCCTCCATCAGGAGGATCATCGAAGACAGCGATACCGGGCGCCGCCCGCCCATCGACATCGACGGGCCGACGCAGGATGGCGAGCTGGAACAGGAGAGCGAGTCGGCCGCTCCCGAAATCGCTGCATTCCGCGCTGAGTTTCGCGGCGAGCCGCAGGTCGTAAAGCCGGTCACGCTCTCCGAGGTTCAGGCCCGAATCGATTCGGAGAAGCAGCCCGTCACGGAGGCTGCGGAGACGGGATCGCGTCCTATGATGACCCTGGCCGAAGTGGGGGCTCGCGTGACGGGCGAGGGCGGTTCGAAGCCGGTCCCTTCAAACCTGTCCGCTATCGGTTCGTCGCCGGACCGGGGCGCGGACGCGACCACCGACGTCGATGCGGCGAAAACCGAAACCGTTTCGCCGGAGTTTTCGGGAATTTCGCATAAGGCGCAAGCGACGCCGCGGGAGACCGAAACGGCGGCACCGGACGTTGTCGCGGGTGCTTCTGATGTGACGAAGCAGCCCGAGGCTGCGCATCCCGAGCCTGCGGGCCTGGAAAAGCAGCCGGCAAAGCCCGCTCTCGTTTCGGAGCAGACCAGCCGCCAGGTGGCGGCGGCCTTCGGGGAACTGTCCGAAGCGTTCGCCAACCGCAGCCGCAAGAGCTTCGACGAGATGGCAGAGGAGATGCTGCGGCCGATGTTGCAGGATTGGCTCGACAACAACCTGCCGACATTGGTCGAACGACTTGTGCGCGAGGAAATCGAACGGGTCGCGCGCGGGACATGAGATGACGGGTGAAGTGGCCGGAAACGGTTGATCGCCCTTCAATCCTTGCCTCTGCGGGCCCGATTGTTGCCTTGCAGGCCCCGTGACCCCTCAAGCCTTTGAATTGACGCGTCGCATCAGCGCCATTGCGCCGAAAGGCGCGCGCACCTTGCCCTCGGTGATGAAATAGACGAACACGTCACGCGGCTCGACCGGCGCTTCGGTGGCGGGATCGGCGCGCGGCAGGTCGGCGGGCGTTTTGCCTTCCGCCCATGTTCCGGCGCGCTCGGCCCATTGGTCCAGTGCGCGGTCGGTGTAGCAATCGGGGTTCTCGTCCTTGCCCGTCTGCAGGCGCGCATAGACGAAGTCCGAGGTCACATCCGCGATCGCCGGATAGGTGGCGTGATCGGCATAGACGATCGCGGCGTTGTATTCGCGCGCCAGAGCCACGAATTCCGGCACGACGAACGTGGGATTGCGCACCTCGAGCGCGTGGCGAAGCCTCACGCCATCCTGTTTTTCGGGCAGTAGTTTCAGGAAACCCTCGAAATCCCCGGCATCGAACTTCTTGGTCGGCGCGAACTGCCACAGGATCGGCCCGAGCTTTTCGCCAAGGGCGGCCACCCCGGATTCGAGAAAGCGCATCATCGATTCGCCGGCTTCGGCCAGGACCCGTCGATTGGTGATGAAGCGGTTGCCCTTCAGCGAAAACACGAAGTCGTCCGGCGATTCCGCGGCCCATTTCACGAAGGTCGGCTCCTTGAAGCTGGAATAATAGGTGCCGTTGACCTCTATGGTCGGGACCTGCCTCGATGCGAAGTGCAGCTGCTTGGCCTTGGCGAGCTTGTCGGGATAAAAGGCCTTGTCCCACGGCTCGAAGGTCCAGCCGCCCATGCCTGCGCGGATTCTACCTGCCTTGCCCATGCCTTTCCTCCGTGTCGACCTACGTTATGCCTGAAGCGGCCGCTCTTGCCAGCTTGGCGGGCCGGCAGCTTCGGAAAACAGTCAAAACACGCCTTCGGTGTTCCCGCCATCCGAAACCGGAATTCCGCTCAACTCTCCTGCCAAAAGCGGACGCGTGCAGATGTCGCGGGCACGGCAACCGCCAGCCCCCCCCAAATGGGGTATGTGCTCTCAACCGAGATGGCTTATGGCTGGAAACGAAGATCCTGCGATCTCCCGGTTCTTTGGCTCGGGGGCAGCACGCGGTGCCAACGGCCGCGTTGCGGCCATACGCTGGGGGTAGGGCGGGCGAGCCGAAAGGTTCGTCTGCCCTTTTTTGTTGCCGGCACTGAAGACCAGTTGCTACTCGGCCGCTTCCTGCTCGCGTTTCGGCCGGCGTTCCAGCAATTCCTTCAGGAACTGGCCGGTGTAGCTGCGCGGCTCGGCTGCGATGTCTTCCGGCGTCCCGGACGCGACGAGTTCGCCGCCGCCGTCGCCGCCCTCGGGGCCAAGGTCGAGTATCCAGTCGGCGGTCTTGATGACCTCCAGATTGTGCTCGATGACGACCACCGTGTTGCCTTGCTCGACCAGTTCATGCAGCACTTCGAGCAGCTTGGCGACGTCATGGAAATGCAGGCCGGTCGTCGGTTCGTCGAGAATGTACAGCGTCTTGCCGGTCGCCTTGCGCGACAGTTCCTTGGCGAGCTTGATGCGCTGCGCCTCGCCGCCCGAAAGCGTGGTGGCCTGCTGGCCGATATGAATGTAGCCGAGGCCGACCTGCTTCAGCGTTTCCAGCTTGTCGCGCACGGCCGGCACTGCCGAGAAGAACTCGACGCCTTCCTCCACCGTCATGTCGAGCACGTCGGCGATGGATTTGCCCTTGAACGTGACGTCCAGCGTCTCGCGATTGTAGCGCTTGCCGTGGCAGACGTCGCAGGTGACGTAGACATCGGGCAGGAAATGCATCTCGATCTTGATGACGCCGTCGCCTTGGCACGCCTCGCAGCGTCCGCCCTTGACGTTGAAGGAGAAGCGGCCGGGCTGGTAGCCGCGCGCCTTGGCCTCCGGCAGCCCGGCGAACCAGTCGCGGATTGGCGTGAAGGCGCCGGTATAGGTGGCGGGATTGGAGCGCGGCGTGCGACCGATCGGCGACTGGTCGATGTCGATCACCTTGTCGAGAAACTCGAGCCCCTCGATGCGGTCGTGCTCGGCCGGGTGCTCGCGCGAACCCATGATGCGCCGTGACGCGGCCTTGAACAGCGTCTCGATCAGGAAGGTGGACTTGCCGCCCCCGGAAACGCCGGTCACGCAGGTGAAGGTGCCGAGCGGAATCTCCGCCGTCACGTTCTTCAGATTGTTGCCGCGCGCGCCGACCACCTTGATGCGCTTGCCCTTCTTGCCGGCGCGGCGTTCGGAAGGAGCCGCGATCTGCAACTCGCCGGACAGATACTTGCCGGTGATGGAAGCCGGATTGGCCATGATCTCGGCCGGGATTCCCTGTGCGATCACGCGCCCGCCATGGATGCCGGCGGCCGGCCCGATATCCACCACATAGTCGGCGTGGAGGATCGCGTCCTCGTCGTGTTCGACCACGATCACCGTATTGCCGAGGTCCCGCAGGTGCTTGAGCGTATCGAGCAGGCGGGCGTTGTCGCGCTGGTGCAGGCCGATGGAGGGCTCGTCCAGCACATAGAGCACGCCGGTCAGCCCCGAGCCGATCTGCGAGGCCAGGCGAATGCGCTGGCTCTCGCCGCCCGACAGCGTTCCCGAGTTGCGCGCCAGCGTCAGATAATCGAGGCCGACATCGTTGAGGAAGCGCAGACGTTCGCGGATCTCCTTGAGGATGCGCACCGCGATCTCGTTCTGCTTCTCGTTGAGCTGCGCGGGCAATGCCTCGAACCAGGCGTTGGCCTTGCGGATCGACTGTTCCGTCACCTCGCCGATATGCTTGCCGCCGATCTTCACCGCCAGCGCTTCGGGCTTGAGGCGATAGCCATTGCAGGCGGGGCAGGGCGTGGCCGACATGAAGCGCTCGATCTCCTCGCGCATCCAGGCCGATTCCGTCTCCTTCCAGCGCCGCTCGAGGTTCGGGATCACGCCCTCGAAGGTCTTGGTCGTCTTGTAGGAGCGCAAGCCGTCATCGTAGTTGAACGTGATCTCGCGTTCGCCGGTACCGTAAAGCACGGCCTTCTGCGCTTCTGCCGAAAGGTCCTTGAACTTGTCGCCGAGCTGGAAGCCGTAGACCTTGCCAAGGGCTTCCAGCGTCTGCGAATAATAGGGCGAGGTCGATTTTGCCCATGGGCTTACCGCGCCGTTGCGCAGCGAGACGTTGTCGTCCGGCACGATCAGGCTGGCATCGATGGCGCGCTGGCTGCCCAGGCCGTCGCAAGTCGGGCAGGCGCCGAACGGATTGTTGAACGAGAACAGCCGCGGCTCGATCTCCGGAATGGTGAAGCCCGACACCGGACAGGCGAACTTTTCCGAGAACAGGATGCGTTCATGCGTGTCGTTGGCCGACTTGTTGGCCGCGCCGCCTTCCGCCGTTTCCTCGGGCGGAAGCGGCCGGTCGGCGAATTCGGCCACCACCAGGCCCTCGGCCAGCTTGAGCGAGGTTTCCATGGAATCGGCGAGACGGGTCGCCAGGTCCGGACGCACGACGATACGGTCCACGACGACATCGATGTCGTGCTTGTACTTCTTGTCCAGCGCCGGCACGTCGGCGATTTCGTAGAAGGTGCCGTCCACCTTCACGCGCTGGAAACCCTTCTTCTGCAGTTCGACCAGTTCCTTGCGGTACTCGCCCTTGCGGCCGCGCACCAGGGGCGCAAGGATGTAGAGGCGGGTGCCTTCGTCCAGCGCCAGCACGCGGTCGACCATCTGGCTCACCGTCTGGCTCTCGATCGGCAGCCCGGTCGCCGGCGAATAGGGCACGCCCACGCGCGCGAACAGAAGGCGCATGTAGTCGTAGATCTCGGTGACGGTGCCCACCGTCGAGCGCGGATTGCGCGACGTCGTCTTCTGCTCGATCGAGATGGCCGGCGACAGGCCGTCGATCTGATCGACGTCCGGCTTCTGCATCATTTCGAGGAATTGCCGCGCATAGGCCGACAGGCTCTCGACATAACGCCGCTGGCCTTCCGCATAGATGGTGTCGAAGGCAAGCGACGACTTGCCCGATCCGGACAGGCCGGTCATCACGATCAGGGAATCGCGCGGAAGGTCGAGATCGACGTTCTTGAGGTTGTGCTCGCGCGCGCCGCGAATGGAAATGAATTTGTGGTCGGCCATAGCCGGTCCGCCGCCTCAGAAGTGGAATTTCGGATTGGCGGGGCATCCCCGGCCGCTCCACATATAGGTGTTTTTACCGCCGCGTCGAGAAACGCACGTCCAGCGGTTTAACCGCCTTTTTCATGGCCCGGCAAGCGAAAAGAACAAAGGCTGAACGCACTCCTGACAACTGCAAGCGCAGGGACTAGGCGGACACACGGTCGTTTTCGAGAGCTCTGCTTCGGCACCATTTACGCGCCAGTTCGATATCATCTTCTCCGAACATATGTCCGGCCGGCACCGAGCAGACTGCCACGGCGGCGCCGCGACGCTCCAGCAGCCGGGCAAGCTTCGGCGTGAAACGGCCATAGGTCTGGTCGTCTTCTCCCGCGACAATCAGGGCTTCGGCCCCCGACAGGTCGGGCCTGGGCGGCCAGAACAGCACAGGCATGCAGCGGAGCAGGATGGCGCGCCGAACCAGCCCGGGATGCAGCAGCATCAGCGCATGGACCAGGTTTCCGCCGTTCGAATAGCCAAGAAAGACCGTGCTTCGCAGGTCGAGGATGCCGTCACGGGAAAGGTCGCGAAGAAAGCCGGCAAAGGCCGCCGCCTCGCTGCGGATGCTGGATTGGACGAACCTCGTCGGCGTGACTTTCCGGAACCAGCGCCGTTCGCCGTTCTGGTCGATCCTGCCCCTGGGGGCGATCACGCCGGCATTCGGCATTATGGCCTGGGCCAGCGGCAGCATCGACATCTCGTCGGCGCCCGATCCATGCAGGGCGACGATGGTGGGAGCATCATCGGCGCCCTTGGCCACGCGCTGGTAGGCGAACGGCGCTGTCGTCACCAACTGGCTTTCGGTCATTTGCTCTCCATCTTGTGATGCCTTTTGCGTTCGGCATATCGCCGCACACCGAATGCCGGCGGCGGTGCGAATGCAATTTCGCCGCTATCTCTGTTCAAAAGATGCTCGAATCGAACGACACGAGACTTTCATCCTGCTGTTATGTGGGCGTCACACAATGCGGCCCGCAAACCAATTCATGCGGCCGCCTCCATGGAAAAACGAAGAGACACCCGGATCGACGTCCTGCGGGCCCTGGCACTGCTGACGATCTTCATCGACCACATACCGGGCACGGTCTACGAGCGGTTCACGATCCGCAATTTCGGCTTCGCGGACGCCGCGGAGGCTTTCGTGCTGATTTCCGGCGCGGCGGTCGGCCTCGCCTATGTTCCCAAATTTTCGCCCGGGCCAGCGTTTTTTGACCGCCTGGAAGATGTGGAGGCGCGCGGGGACCCTGTACTGCGCGCATATCATGACGACGGTGGCCACCCTGACCATATTCTGCGGCGCCGCCATCCTGACCAAGAACACGATATTCCTCCAGCAGAACAACATTCCCGCCCTGATCGACGATTCCGCCGAGGCTTTCGTCGGCGTGGGGCTGCTCGGCCACCAGCTGGGCTACAACAACATCCTGTCCATGTATGCGGTGCTGCTGTTGTTCGCGCCGCTCATGGTCTGGTGCCTGAACCGCAGCCTGCGATGGACCCTCGTCGGCTCTTTCCTGGTCTGGCTCGTTGCCGGCATCTGGCAGCTCGCGCCGATAAACTATCCCACGGGCGGCTTCTGGTTTCTCAATCCGCTGTCCTGGCAGTTCCTGTTCGTCATCGGCATTGCCGGCATGATGCATGTGCGAGCCGGCGGCCGCCTGCCGGCAAATCCTGTGCTGACCTGGCTTTCGGTGCTCTATCTGGTCTGGGCGTTCCTGTGGATACGCTCGCCCTTGTGGGGGCAGGTGAGCTGGTTCGGCCTGCCGACCGTGCTCGGCGGGTTCGACAAGACGTTCCTGTCCCTGTCCCGCTTGCTCGACATACTGGCGCTGGCCTATCTGGTGACGTCGGTGCCGGCGATCGCCAACCTGCTGAGGGTCGCGCCGACCAACGCGCTTGCGATCCTCGGCAAGCATTCCCTGCCGGTTTTCGTGTCCGGCACGATCATCGCGATGCTCGCGCAGGTGCTCAAGCTGCAATACGCCGCGACGCCGATGCGCGATTTCCTGCTTGTCGCGACAGGCGTCTGCGCGCAGTTCGTCATTGCATATTTCCTGGAATGGCAGGCGTCGATGAGCAAGCGGCAGGGGGTTCCCTCCGGCCGGTTCGCGCCTTCCCGGAGCGCCTGACGCGCTGCCGGCGATCACATTTTGCCCTTTGTGGCCAGGCAAAGGTTGACGTCGGCACGGGGCGGGAGCAGACTTCAGATGTCCCCGGAACCGGTCGCCCGAGGGCGATCGCCGAGCCGATTAGGCGGCTTGCGAGGCGCCGCAGGCCAACGAATGAGAGTTCCGGATGGCAAAAGGAGCAATGGACAGAGGAGCGGAGGCATGACCCCACCGGACAGTCCCAATAGGCTCCACCATGTTGTGGAGCCGCGGCTGGTATAGGCGCCAGTTCGCCTTTGGCTTACCGGCAAACCGTCCTGCCGTATCCCCTACAATCAGAGACTGCAGTCGGATCATCGGCGGAATGCCGAGGCGCATCCGAAACCAGAAGCCGGTAAAACCCTCCCGGCAAAAATGGTTAGATTGATCATCAGGCCCCGGCCGGTTTGCTTGACGCAGCGGCGGGGCCAACTCTTTTACGGCCGGTGCGGCGGCTTCAACGCTTGGGAGAGCCGAGCGATCCGGCACCCACGTCGACGATCACGGAACCGGAAACGCGGACATCCATGTTGCCGATACGGAACCGATTGCCCGTCGCTGCGTCGGGCTCGTCCGGCTCCGGGAGTGGCTTTACTATGCGGTAGCTGCCGTCGACGCCGGGAAGCGACCCGGACGAACGAGGCTGCTGGCTATTTCCCGCAAAAGCGACGCCGGGAGCGCTGGCGATGATGATTGCCGCGATGCAGCCTTTGGAGGGCAAGATCTTCCATGTCATTGGCCGAACATACAGCCGCCCACGCCATGCGGCCAGCCTTCTTGACAGCCCTGTCGGTGCGGGATTAGAACATAAAGAGAACGAAAATAGTGGGGAAAGAGCCGTTTGCATGCGGGCGCGCCGCGCCCGAGCCCTATATGGTGCGGCAGATATGGTTTCGGACGAGCGCGGAGAAGCGTCATGGCTGGTAGCGTCAACAAGGTTATTCTGGTCGGCAATCTGGGGGCGGACCCGGAGATCCGCCGGCTGAATTCCGGCGACCCGGTCGTCAACATCCGCGTGGCCACCTCGGAAACTTGGCGCGACAAGAATTCCGGCGAGCGCAAGGAAAAGACCGAGTGGCACAATGTCGTGATCTTCAACGACAATCTGGCCAAGGTCGCCGAGCAGTACCTGAAGAAGGGCATGAAGGTCTATGTCGAGGGCCAGCTCCAGACCCGCAAGTGGCAGGACCAGAACGGCCAGGACCGCTACACCACCGAGATCGTGCTGCAGAAATTCCGTGGCGAGCTTCAGATGCTCGATGCGCGCGGACAGGGCGAGGGCGGTCAGGTCGGCTATTCGGGCGGACGTGACAGCTTCGGCCAATCCGGCACGAGCGACTATGGACGCGGCGGCGGCAACCGTGGCAGCGCGGGCGGCGGTGGCGCGTCGCGCGAACTGGACGACGAGATCCCGTTCTGATCCGGGCTGGGACGCCGTTTGTGCGGACGCGTAGCGGCGCTGCCGCCAGCGTTTCGCCTGCGAATCTGTCGGAACATCTGCAAGAGGGACGAATTCGGTGAAGGCACGCATCAAGTGGGTCGAGGAGCGCACCTTCGTCGGCGAATCCGGAAGCGGTCACAAGCTGGTCCTGGGCACCTCGTCCGCTCCCGAAGGCAAGACGCCGGGACCGAGTCCGATGGAACTGGTGCTGATGGGAACCGGTGGTTGCTCGGCCTACGACGTGGTCCACATCCTTGAAAAGGGCCGCGAAGCGGTCGAGGATTGCGTGGTCGAGCTCGACGCCGATCGCGCGGACACCGAACCCAAGGTGTTCACGCGCATCCACATGCATTTCATCGTCAAGGGCCGTTCGCTTTCCAGTGACAAGGTCAAGCGCGCGATAGAGCTTTCGCTCGGCAAATATTGCTCGGCTTCCGCGATGATGGCCAAGACCGCGACCATCACCCACGATTTCGAAATCGTCGATACGCAATGACGCTGTGGCGGATGCCGGTCGAGCCTTCCTGAGGCGCGGGCTGCTTCGGGCGCCGGCGCTGGTCGTCGCGCTGTGCACGCTGCCGCCGGGCCGCGCCACGCACGCGGTTGTCTGCGGCGGCTGAGGCTTCGAGGCCGACGGGATATCAGCCTGCAGCCAGCGCCTTGATGCCGTCGGCGACGAACTGGACGGCCAGCGCCGCCAGGATCACGCCCAGAAGCCGCGTCAGGATCGAGCGGCCGGTCTGGCCAAGGAAGCGGTCTATGTGTTCCGACAGCACGAACACCAGATAGGTGATGGCAAGGCACGCGAGGATGATGCCGACCAGCGCAATCCGTGCGCCGATGCC
This sequence comes from Mesorhizobium sp. SP-1A, assembly GCF_032460275.1. Taxonomy (NCBI): domain Bacteria; kingdom Pseudomonadati; phylum Pseudomonadota; class Alphaproteobacteria; order Hyphomicrobiales; family Phyllobacteriaceae; genus Mesorhizobium; species Mesorhizobium sp. SP-1A. The sequence continues at coordinate 1,495,336 of NZ_JAVXZD010000001.1, forward strand.
CTGGAAGGAGCCGGACAGGAGCACCGTCGCCGAGATCGCGCCGGGCCCGGCGATCAGCGGGATCGCCAGTGGAAAGGCCGCGATGTTGTGGATGTGGTCGCGGGTGACGGCGACGTCCGAGATCTTCTCCTTCCGGTCCTGACGCCGCTCGAACACCATTTCGAACGCGATGAAGAACAGCAGGAACCCGCCGGCGACCCGGAAAGCCGGCAGGGTGATGCCGAACACGGACAGGATCGAAGCACCGGCGACCGCGAACAGCGCCATGATCAGGAAACCGATGACGCTTGCGCGCACCGAGACCTGCTGCCGTTCCTCGCGGTTCATGCCGCGCGTAACGGCCAGGAAGATCGGCGCCAGTCCCGGCGGATCGATGGTCACGAGAATCGTCACGAAGGCATTGAAGATGCTGTCGAAACTGGGCATGGCCGCATTCCCCCGCAGGCCGGCAGGCTAACCCGGCCGGACGAAAGTGCGAAGCGATTTTCTGGTCCCTTTTCGCGGAACGGCCGTCTCCTGCGTTGGTGCCGGATTCTTGGCCGTGCCTCATGCAGGAAAGGCTGTGCCGACCAGGAAGGGGCCACGGCCCCGAACCGCTTGCGGCAAGACGTATCATTCGTCCATCTGTTTGAATTTTCGGATGAAATCAGCGCTGGAAAATGCCTGGTTTCGTTGGAGAATCCGTGCGCGTTCCTATATAAAAGGTCAATGATTCCCATATTCGTGTGACCTGTTTTGACCGACCAGAAGACACCGCGCGGGCCGGACGGCCCATCCGACATCGAACCGGTTTCCATCATCGAGGAGATGCAGCGCTCCTATCTCGATTACGCCATGAGCGTGATCGTCTCGCGCGCGCTTCCCGATGTGCGCGACGGCCTGAAGCCCGTGCATCGGCGCATCCTCTATGCCTCGCATGAGAGCGGCTATCACTGGAACCGCAAATATGTGAAGTCGGCGCGCCCCGTGGCCGACGTCATGGGTAAGTACCACCCTCACGGCGACGCCTCGATCTACGACGCGCTGGTGCGCATGGCGCAGGACTGGTCCATGCGCGTGCCGCTCATCGACGGGCAGGGCAATTTCGGCTCCATCGACGGCGATCCGCCGGCGGCCATGCGCTACACCGAATCGCGCCTGACCAAGGTTGCGCATGAACTGCTGGAGGACATCGACAAGGAAACCGTCGACTGGCAGGACACCTACGATGCGTCCTCGCAGGAACCGCGCGTATTGCCGGCCCGCTTTCCGAACCTTCTTGTCAACGGTTCGGGCGGCATCGCGGTCGGCATGGCCACCAACATCCCGCCGCACAATCTGGGCGAGGTCTGCGACGGCGCCATTGCCATCATCGACAATCCGGCCATCGACCTGTCGGAACTGATGGAGATAGTGCCAGGGCCTGATTTCCCGACCGGCGGCATCGTTCTCGGCCGCTCCGGCATCCACAGCGCCTATTCCACCGGGCGCGGCTCCATCATCATGCGCGGCAAGGTGCATGTCGAGGAGATCCGCGGCGATCGCGAGGCCATCGTCGTCACCGAGGTTCCCTATCAGGTGAACAAGGCTTCGATGATCGAGAAGATGGCCGAACTGGTGCGCGACAAGCGCATCGAGGGCATCTCCGACATTCGTGACGAGAGCGACCGCCAGGGCTACCGCGTCGTCATCGAACTGAAGCGCGACGCCAACGCCGAAGTCATCCTCAACCAGCTCTATCGCTTCACGCCGCTGCAAACTTCCTTCGGCGCCAATATGGTGGCGCTGAACGGCGGCAAGCCCGAAGTGATGACGCTGATCGACATGCTGAAGGCCTTCGCGGCGTTTCGCGAGGAGGTCATCAGCCGCCGCACGAAGTTCCTGCTGCGCAAGGCTCGCGACCGCGCCCATGTCTTGGTCGGCCTGGCGATCGCCGTCGCCAACATCGACGAGGTCATCCGGCTGATCCGCAACGCGCCCGACCCGCAGACGGCGCGCGACCAGTTGATGGAGCGCCGCTGGCCGGCTGCCGATGTCGAGGCCCTGATCAAGCTGATCGACGACCCGCGCCACCGCATCAACGAAGACGGCACCTACAATCTGTCGGAAGAGCAGGCCCGTGCCATTCTCGAGCTGCGGCTCCAGCGGCTGACCGCACTGGGACGCGACGAGATCGACGACGAATTGAACAAGATCGGCGTCGAGATCGCGGATTATCTCGATATCCTGTCGTCGCGCGCGCGTATCCAGCAGATCGTCAAGGACGAACTGGCCGCCGTTCGCGACGAGTTTTCCACACCGCGCCGCACCGAGCTTGCCGAAGGCGGCGCGGACATGGAGGACGAGGACCTCATCCAGCGCGAGGACATGGTCGTCACCGTCAGCCATTCCGGCTACATCAAGCGCGTGCCGCTGTCGCTCTACCGGGCGCAGCGCCGCGGCGGCAAAGGCCGCTCCGGCATGTCCACCAAGGACGAGGATTTCGTCACCCGGCTGTTCGTGGCCAACACGCACACGCCGGTGCTGTTCTTCTCCTCGCGCGGCATCGTCTACAAGGAGAAGGTGTGGCGCCTGCCCATCGGCACGCCGCAGTCGCGCGGCAAGGCGCTCATCAACATGCTTCCGCTGGAGCAGGGCGAGCGCATCACCACCATCATGCCCCTGCCGGAAGATGAAGGCAACTGGGGCGAACTGGACGTGATGTTCGCCACCACGCGCGGCACCGTGCGCCGCAACAAGCTGTCCGACTTCGTGCAGGTCAACCGCAACGGCAAGATCGCCATGAAGCTGGAGGAGAACGACGAGATCCTCGGCGTCGAGACTTGCACCGAAAACGACGACGTGCTGCTGACCGTGGCGTCGGGCCAGTGCATCCGCTTCCGGGTCTCGGACGTGCGCGTCTTTGCCGGCCGCAATTCCGTCGGCGTGCGCGGCATATCCATGGCCGAGAGCGACCGCGCCATCTCCATGACCATCATGGAGCATGTCGAGGCCGATCCTGCCGAACGCGCCGCCTATCTCAAGCGCTCGACCGCCGAGCGCCGGCTGCTTTCGGGTGCGGGCGAGGAGGACGAGATCGTCCTGACCAACGAGGAAGTGGGCGAGGAAGCCCAGCTTTCCGACGAGCGCTATGAATTCCTCAGGCAGCACGAGCAATTCGTGCTGACGGTGACGGAGTTCGGCTATGGCAAGCGGTCCTCGTCCTATGATTTCCGGCTCACCGGCCGCGGCGGCAAGGGCATCCGCGCCACCGACGTGTCCAAAGTGGACGAGATCGGCAGGCTGGTGGCGGCGTTCCCGATCGACAATGAGGACCAGATCATGCTGGTGTCGGATGGCGGCACGGTGATCCGCGTTCCCGTCCATGGCATCCGCTTCGCCAGCCGCGCCACCAAGGGCGTCACCATCTTCAACACGGCCGAGGGCGAGAAGGTCGTGTCCGTCGAACGTATCTCCGAGCCGCAGGGCGAGGAGGATGCCGACAACGAAGCTTCCGTCGAAAACGGTGACGGTTCCGACGTCACCGATGCGCCCGGCCAGGAGACCTGAGCCGGCCGCTTCGAGGGCTCGTTGAAGCCGCCGGACATGCGGGGAGGCGACCTCGGCCGCCCCGCTTGACCTGAGGCGGTTGGCGAACAGGCGGATTGAGACGACGCCTTAAGTCCTTGTTTTTACGTCATTGCTCGACGGCCCCGCTCTCGGCCGGCGAGTTCTAGCCGAGGGCCGACGCCTTCTCCACGAGGCCTTGCCGGTTTTCGCCTGACAGGATCATGTCCGCACCCTTGGCGGCGATCATCATCGTCGGCGCGTTGGTGTTGCCGCTGACCACGACGGGCATGATCGACGCGTCGATCACCCGTAGCCCTTCCAGGCCACGCACCCGCAGCCTGTCATCGACCACGGCCATTGCATCCTTGCCCATCTTGCACGAGCCGACGGGATGGAAGTCGGTGACGGCATGGGCGCGAACGAATCGCTCGAGATCGGCGTCGCTCCGGACGCCGGATCCTGGCGAAAACTCCTCGCTGCAATAAGGCCGGAAGGCTTCCGCTTGCAGGATGCGCCTCGCCAGTTTCGCCGCCTCGAACATCATCGGCATGTCTTCCGAGGCGCCGAGATAATTCGGATCGATCAGCGGCGCGTCCGCCGGATCCGGCGACGCCAACCGGATTTCGCCCCGGCTTTTCGGCTGGAGGAAGGTCGCGTTCAGGGTCACGCCATGCCCTTTCGGCCAGTCGTCCATATTGCTCATCGCGTAGACGGGCAGGAAATGCACGGCGAGGTCCGGTTGCGGCTTGGAGGGGCGGGTCCGCATGTAGGCGCTCGCCTCGCACCAGGTCGATGTCGCGGGTCCCCGGCCGGTCACGGCCATTTCCAGCTTGTGCCGAAAAGAAGGCCACCACTTGTCCATGCCGTCATAGGAGAGAGGACGGCTGCACCGGCCGGCGACGCTGACATGAAGATGGTCGTGAAAGTTCTTGCCCACGCCCGGCAGGTCGTGAACGATGTCGATGCCGATGGCTCGTAGCTCGTCGCCGGGTCCGATGCCCGAGCGCAGGAGCAGTGACGGCGAACTGACCGCTCCGGCGGACAGGATGATTTCCCGTTTGGCGTGGAAAGACCGTCTTGTTCCATCGGCAAGCTGCACTTCGACGGCTTCGGCGCGACGATCCTTGACAATAATTCCAAGCACTTGTGCCTGCGTTATGATTTCGAGGTTCCTTCGCGATTCGGCCGGCCGCAGATAGGCGTTCGCCGCGCTCCAGCGATATCCGCCGAAATTGGTGACCTGGAAGATGCCCGCGCCGTCCTGATGCGATCCGTTGAAATCGGGATTGGGCGCGATGCCGCATTCAGCTGCGGCGCGGACGAAAATCCGCGTCAGGGGATTAGGGCTAGGAATATCCCGCACATGCACCGCCCCGCTTTTTCCGTGATAGGGCGCGCCATGGACGGCGTTGTTCTCTTCGGCGATGAAATAGGCGAGCACGTCGGGCCAGTCCCAGCCTTCGTTGCCCAGGGCATGCCAGCGGCGATAGTCTTCGGGATTGCCGCGAATATAGATCATTCCGTTCACGGAACTTCCGCCGCCCACGACGTTGGCCTGGGGAATCGGGCAATGCCGGCCGTTAAGTTCCCGCTGGGCGACCGTCTGGTGAACCCGAATCAGCTTGCTGCGCATGATCTTGCCGGCCTCACCGGGAATTCGGATCAGCGGTGAGTTGTCCGGGTAGCCGGATTCTAGAAGTAAAATCCGGTTCGCAGGATTTGCACTTAGTTTGTTAGCTAGAATACATCCTGCGGTTCCTGCGCCAACTATAATATAGTCATACATAATATACACCTTCCCGCTACAGGTCAGGTGAATATGTATTTATGTTGATTCTGTCATTTTAATATTGCCTTAGTAAATTGTTTTAACTGTCTGTCAGGAACAAAACGTTCTAAACTTATGAACTGTTAAATTAGTTATACTTGTTTTACATCGGCGTTGGCCTTGCGCGATATCCGAACTGGTCGAAGGACGCGAAGGTTGAACGCGCTATCTTTTTTCCAGGATGGACAGACAAGCCGGCGGGTGTCGATGAGCGGAACCGAACCGATTTTGCGTCTGGCGCAAGCCGATGATCTGGCCACGGTCGTCCGGCTGACCGAGGAGGCCTACCTGCCTTATGTGGAACTGCTGGGAGCCGCGCCGCTGCCGGTCGGCGAAGATTACGCACCGCGCATCGCTGGCGGCGAGGTCTGGTTGTTGCAATTGGCAGGCGAGCCGGCGGGCCTGATCGTGCTGGAAACCCATGCCGACCACATGCTGATCTACAGCGTGGTCGTCGCGCCGGCCTTTCAGGGACGCAGGCTGGGAATCAGGCTTCTGGATTGGGCGGAGCAGAGGGCGCTCGACGCAGGGCTGGACCGGCTACGCCTCTTCACCAACGAAAAGCTGGTGCGCAACATCTCGCTCTATTCATCATACGGTTACGAGGAAGTGGAGCGGCGTTTTCATCCGAAACGGGACGGTTGGACCGTGGTCTTTATGGAAAAACGTCTTTGACCGGCAGCTAAGGCCATCTGCTCGAAAACGAGCGCTGAACCAAGAGCCGCACCGGGCGAGGTTAATTGCGGCGGCCGAAATGATAGCGGCGGTCGCGCGTATCCAGACGCACCCTCTCGGCCTCCTGATGCAAACCGAACACGGTGGCGATCAGCATGGCGATTGTCATTGCGGCGGCGAGCATGAAGATCATCATGGCTTGGTCCTCCTGGTCCGAAAACGAACGGGCCGCGAATTGGTTTCACCCACGCCATCATCTCTACGTGAACGGGATTTAACCGGTCCTGACCGTTGGGTTCATTTGCTGTTCATGGTTTCCGATTGGTTCACGGCTTGCGGAAGACGGCATTTGCGTTCCGAAGGCGCCGCCGCTAGAAGCTGGAAGCCATGACACAACGCGTCGCCATTTATGCCGGCTCCTTCGATCCGCTGACCAACGGCCATCTCGACGTTCTGAAGGCGTCGCTCGCGGTCGCGGACGTCGTCTACGCGGCCATCGGCGTTCATCCGGGCAAGAAGCCGCTGTTTTCCTTCGAGGAGCGGGTGCGTTTGATAGAACAGGCCGCGGCGGAAGAACTGGGCGCGGAGGGCGCGCGCATCAAGGTCGTCGCCTTCGACGGGCTCGTCATCGACGCCGCCCGCGAGAACGGCGCCTCGATCATGATCCGCGGCCTGCGCGACGGCACCGATCTGGACTATGAAATGCAGATGGCCGGCATGAACGAGACCATGGCGCCCGAATTGCAAACGGTGTTCCTGCCGGCCAGTCCTTCCGTGCGCACCATAACCGCCACACTTGTGCGCCAGATCGCTTCGATGGGCGGCGACATCCGTCCTTTCGTGCCGGCATCGGTTGCGGGCGCGCTCGCTGCCAAATTCGCGAAATAGTTTCGGAGACAATCCATGCAGTTCAGCAAGCTCGCCGCCTTTTTCGTGGTGCTCGCGGCATTGTTCGCCGGATCCCTGCCGGCATCCGCCGCCGATCCCGAGAACACGATGGTCATCACGTTGAAGGACGGCGACGTCACGGTCGCGCTGCGCCCCGACCTTGCGCCCAAGCATGTCGCGCAGATCAAGAAGCTCGTGCGCGAAGGCGCCTATGACAACGTCGTCTTCCACCGCGTCATCGACGGCTTCATGGCGCAGACCGGCGATGTGCAGTACGGTAACGCCAAAAAGGGCTATGACCCCAACGCCGTGGGCACCGGCGGCTCGAAGCTTCCCGACCTGCCGGCCGAATTCTCCAAGGAGCATTTCGTGCGCGGCGTGGTCGGCATGGCCCGCTCGCAGGACCCGAACTCGGCGAACTCGCAATTCTTCATCATGTTCGCGCCGGCCCCTTCGCTGGACGGGCAATATACGATCGTCGGCAATGTCGAGAAGGGCATGGAACTGGTCGATAAGATCAAGAAGGGCGACGAGGCGCAGAACGGCTCGGTCGACGATCCGGACCGCATGATCAAGGTGCGCGTCGCCGCCGACAAGAAGTGATTTCCTGGAGAGAAGGACAAGGACATGGCTGAGATCAAGGACCGCGAGAACGCGCTCATCATGGAAACCACCAAGGGCAGGGTGGTCATCGAAATGCTCCCCGACCTGGCGCCTGGCCACGTCGCCCGCATCAAGGAACTGGCGCGCGAGGGCGCTTATGACGGCGTGGTCTTCCACCGCGTCATCGACGGCTTCATGGCGCAGACCGGCGACGTGAAGTTCGGCAATTCCTCCAAGCCCACTTTCGCGCCGTCCCGCGCCGGCATGGGCGGCTCCGACAAGCCCGACCTCAAGGCCGAGTTCTCCAACGCCAATCACGGCCGCGGCACCTGCTCCATGGCGCGTGCCCAGAACCCGAACTCGGCGAATTCGCAGTTCTTCATCTGCTTCGACGACGCCTCCTTCCTTAATCGCCAGTACTCGGTCTGGGGCCAGGTCATCGAGGGCATGGAGAACGTCGACAAGATCAAGCGCGGCGAACCTGTCCAGGACCCGGACAAGATCGTGTCGCTGAAGGTCGCGGCCGACGTTCCGGCCTGACCGGTCTTCTGGCGATGATGGGGCTTGTCTGGTCGCTGCTCGGCATTCTTTCCGGCGCTTTCATCGCCATACAGGCGCCGATCAACGCGCAATTGGCGAAAGGGCTGGGTCTGCCCGTTGCCGCGGCGGCCTTCTCGTTCCTGTCGGGCGCGATCATCCTCGGCATCGTGACGGTCGTCGTGATGCGGCTGGACGGCGTTTCGCTCGACTGGAAGGCGCCAGCGCCGTGGATGTTCATCGTGGGCGGCATGCTGGGCGCGTTCTATGTCACGCTTTCCACCATCCTCACCCCGCGCATCGGGGCCGCCGCGCTCATGGCCTTCCTCGTCGCGGGACAGCTTGTCATGGGCATGCTGCTCGACCGCATCGGCTTCCTCGGCGTGGCCGTGCGGGAACTGTCGCTCGGCCGTGTTGCCGGCGCGGCGCTTTTGCTGGTCGGCGCGCTGCTGGTCCGCTTCTACTGAGGCGCCGAGCCCTCAATCTTTCGTCAGCACCACATGCGTGGCGAAGTCGGTTGCCGCTTTTTCCTTCACCTTGAAGCCCAGCGCCGGGAGGTCGATCCCGGCGAACAGTGCCTCGCCCCGTCCCAGCACCACGGGCGCGACCGCCAGGTGCATCTCGTCGATGTGGCCGGCGAGAAGATATTGGCGCACGGTTGAAACCCCACCGCCGATCTTGACGTCGAGGTCGCCTGCGGCGGCCTTGGCCTGCTCCAACGCCGCCTCTATCCCGCCGGTGACGAAATGGAAGGTCGTGCCGCCTTCCATCTCGATCGGCGCGCGCGGATAGTGTGTCAGCACGAAAGTGGGCGCGTGATAGGGCGGGTTGTCGCCCCACCAGCCCTTCCATTTGTCGTCCGGCCATTCGCCGCGGATCGGTCCGAACATGTTTCGACCGAGGATGAAGGCGCCGAACCCGTCCATCGCCGCGGCGGCAAATTGCTCGTCGGTGCCCGACGATCCGCCTTCCTGGCCGATCATGGCGCGAAATGTCTTCGTGCCGAAGAACCATTGGTGCAGTTCCCTGCCGCGCTTTCCGAGCGGATCCTGGAGGGTCTGCTCCGGACCGGCGCCGAAGCCGTCGAGCGAGATCGAGAAGCCACGTACTCTGACCTTCGGCATAAGAGCCTCCTTGACCGGCTTGTTTTCGGGAGCCGACAATTTGCATAATTAAACTGATTGTGAAATGCAAGCAGAATTGAAGAGCAGCTCGGACGCGACCGAATGGGCTGTAGCGGTACGCGCCAGATCAGGCTATTGCGCAGGCATGAAAGTGGATTTGTTCGATTTCGACCTGCCGGAGGATCGCATCGCCCTGCGTCCTGCCGAACCGCGCGACGCCGCGCGCCTGCTGGTCGTTCATCCCGGCGAGGAACCGCAGGATCGCACGGTCCGCGACCTGCCGTCCCTGCTTCGCGCCGGCGACGTCATGGTGTTCAACGATACCAGGGTCATTCCGGCGCAACTCCGGGGCATCCGCCATCGCGGCGAGGCAGCGGCCCAGGTCGAGGCGACGCTGCACATGCGCGTGTCGCCCGACAGCTGGCTGGCGTTCATGCGGCCTGGAAAGCGCATCGCAAAAGGCGACCGCATCCAGTTCGGGCACGACCAGAACGCCTGCTTTCTCGGGCGGCTCGACGCAACCGTGCTGGAGAAGCGCGAGGGCGGCGAGGTGCTGCTCGGCTTCGACCTTTCCGGCCCGTTTCTGGACGAGGCGTTGCGGGAGGTCGGCCATATCCCGCTGCCGCCCTATATCGGCTCCAAGCGCGACGACGACGAGCGCGACCGTGCCGACTACCAGACCGTCTATGCGCGCGAGGACGGCGCGGTGGCGGCCCCCACCGCAGGCCTGCATTTTACGCCGGAACTGTTCGACGCGCTGGATAGTGCCGGCATCGAGCGCCGTTTCGTGACGCTGCATGTCGGCGCAGGCACCTTCCTGCCGGTCAAGGCCGACGATACCGCCGACCACAAGATGCATGCCGAGATCGGCCATGTACCGCAAGATGTGGCGGATGCGCTGAACGCTGCCAGGGCGAGGGGCGGGCGCATCGTCTGCGTCGGCACCACCTCGCTACGGCTTCTGGAAAGCGCGGCCCGCGAAGACGGCACGATTGCGGCATGGTCGGGCGCGACCGATATCTTCATCACGCCCGGCTATCGCTTCAGGACCGCCGACATGCTGATGACCAACTTCCACCTGCCGCGCTCGACGCTGTTCATGCTGGTTTCCGCCTTTTCCGGCCTCGAGACGATGCGCGCGGCCTATGCGCACGCCATCGAGAACCGCTATCGGTTCTACTCCTACGGCGATGCCAGTCTGCTTTTCAGGACCGAAGAATGACCGCGGAATTTTCCTTCAAAATCCTGGCCACCGACGGAAAGGCGCGGCGCGGCGAAGTTTCCATGCCGCGCGGCACCATCCGCACGCCTGCCTTCATGCCGGTGGGCACAGGCGGCACGGTCAAGACCATGTATATGGACCAGGTGCGCGAGCTGGGTGCCGACATCATCCTCGGCAACACCTATCATCTGATGCTGCGGCCGGGCGCCGAGCGGGTGGCGAAGCTCGGCGGCCTGCACGAATTCGCCCGCTGGCCCTGGCCGATCCTGACCGACAGCGGCGGTTTCCAGGTCATGTCCTTGTCGAAGCTGAGAAAGCTCACCGAAAAGGGCGTCACCTTCCGCTCCCATATCGATGGCGCGCCTTACGAGATGACGCCGGAACGCTCCATCGAAATACAGGGCCTGCTCGATTCCGACATCCAGATGCAGCTCGACGAGTGCACGGCGCTGCCGGCGCCGCGCAAGGAGATCGAGCGGGCAATGGACCTGTCGCTGCGCTGGGCCGAGCGCTGCAAGGCGGCTTTCGGCGACCAGCCCGGCAAGGCCATGTTCGGCATCGTGCAGGGTGGCGACGCGGCGGACCTGCGCGTGAGGTCGGCGCAGGCGCTGGCCGCGATGGGACTGAAGGGGTACGCGGTCGGCGGTCTCGCGGTCGGCGAGCCGCAGGCGGTGATGCTGGACATGCTCGACGTCACCTGTCCCGAACTGCCGGCCGACAAGCCCCGTTACCTGATGGGCGTCGGTACGCCCGACGACATCCTCAAATCCGTGGCGCGCGGCATCGACATGTTCGATTGCGTGATGCCGACTCGGGCGGGGCGGCACGGCCTCGCCTATACGCGCCGCGGCAAGGTCAACCTGCGCAACGCCCGCCATGCGGACGATCACCGGCCGCTGGACGAGGAAAGCGACTGCCCGGCCGCGCGCGACTACAGCCGCGCCTATCTGCACCATCTGGTGCGGTCGCAGGAGGCGCTGGGCGCCATGCTGCTGACCTGGAACAATCTTTCCTATTACCAGAAGCTGATGCAGGATATCCGGGCGTCGATCGAGGCCGGTAATTTCGCCGAAAGCGCGGCGGAGATATCTGAAGGATGGGCGCGCGGGGACATTCCGGCGCTTTAGGACCGGGTCCCAACTGCGTCCGTTGCTTGAAAGGCAGGCGCAGGTCTGCGACAAGGGCCGCACCACGGCAGATGGACAGGATTGAGCCATGCGGACGTTTTTCGTGCAGATCAAATGCGAACTCGGCAAGTCCTACGAGGTTGCCAGCGCGCTGGCGGACGCCGAAATCGCCTCCGAAATCTATTCCACCGCCGGCAATTACGACCTGATGGCCAAGTTCTACGTCGATGACACGCAGGATATCGGCCACTTCGTCAACGAGAAGGTGCAGGTGATTCCCGGTATCAAGGACACCTTCACCACCGTGACGTTCCGGGCTTTCTGATCCCGCATCGCGGCGCTGGCGGCAGGAAGCCGGCGCATCGCTCCTTCTGCTGACTTTCCAGCGCTTTCGTTTTCGTTTATGCCTCAGTGAAACGAAAACGGGAGCAGTTGATGTATCTCTCTCCGCGCCATTCCGAAATCGTGCAGATGGCAAAGGACCATGGCCGCGTGCTCGTGGACGAATTGGCGGCGCATTTCAACGTCACGCCCCAGACCATCCGCAAGGACCTCAACGATCTCTGCGACCAGCGCCTGCTGACGCGCATCCACGGCGGCGCGCTGTTCCCGTCTGGCATCGAAAACATGGAGTACGAGGCGCGGCGCAAGATTGCCGCCGAGGAGAAGGAGGCGATCGGGCGGGCCGCGGCGCGCATCATCCCCGACAACGCCTCGCTGTTCATCAATATCGGCACCACGACCGAAGCCGTCAGCAATGCGCTCCTCGACCATACGGGGTTGATGGTCATCACCAACAACATCAATGTTGCCAACAGGATGCGCGTCTATCCTTCCATAGAGGTTGTGATCGCGGGCGGTGTGGTGCGCGGGTCCGACGGCGGCGTGGTGGGCGAGGCGGCGGTCGATTTCATCAAGCAGTTCAAGGTCGACTACGCGGTGATCGGCGCTTCGGCCATCGACCACGACGGCGCGCTGCTCGATTTCGATTTCCGCGAGGTCAAGGTGGCCCAGGCGATCATCGCCAATACGCGCCACGTCATCCTCGTTTCGGACCGGACCAAGTTCGAGCGAACCGCGCCGGTGCGCATCGGCCATCTCAGCCAGGTCGATACCTTCATCACCGACCGCTGCGACATTCCCTCCGTCCGGCGCATCTGCCAGGAATCGGACGTGCAACTCATTGAAACCACGGCGTCCTGAACCGCATCTGGCACTGGAACATCGCCCGCTTTTCGTTTGACATTCGTTATCAGTTCGAAATAATTCCTCTCGGGCGCAAAGCGGATCTTGCAACGTCGCGGTTCCAGATCGCGGGAGGGCTTGTTGGACTCAACCCCGATCTACGACGTTTTCGTCATCGGCGGCGGCATAAATGGCTGCGGCATCGCGCGCGATGCGGCGGGACGCGGCTTTTCGGTCTTTCTGGCCGAGATGGACGACCTGGCGAGCGGCACCTCGTCCGGTTCCACCAAGCTGATCCATGGCGGGTTGCGCTATCTGGAGTTCTACGAGTTCCGCCTGGTGCGCGAGGCGCTGATGGAACGCGAGGTGCTGTGGAGAAACGCGCCTCACATCATCTGGCCGATGCGCTTCGTGCTGCCCTACGCCAAGGGCCTTCGCCCCGCCTGGCTGCTCAGGCTCGGCCTGTTCCTCTACGACCATATCGGCGGCCGCAAGCTGCTGCCGCCCACCCGCACGCTGAACATGCGGCGCGATCCGGCAGGAAAGCCATTGAAGCCTTTGTTTTCAAAGGCATTCGAATATTCCGACGGCTGGGTGAACGATGCGCGCCTCGTCGCGCTCAACGCCCGTGACGCAGCCGATCGCGGTGCTGTCATCCGCACGCGCACGAAAGTCGTTTCGGCGCTGCGGGAAGAGGGCCTGTGGACAGTCACGCTTCAGGACATGCGCACCGGCCAGCGCGATCAGGTTCGCGCGCGGCTGCTGGTCAATGCCGCCGGGCCGTGGGTGGATCATGTGCTGGCGACCGCGATCGATCACCCCAAGGCGCACAATGTCCGGCTCGTGCAAGGCAGCCACATCGTCGTACGCAAGAAATTCGACGACCCGCGCGCCTATTTCTTCCAGAATCGGGATGGCCGCATCATCTTCGCCATCCCTTACGAGGAAGAGTTCACGCTGATCGGCACCACCGACCGCGATTTTCCGGGCGACCCCCATGATGTGAGAATCAGCGAGGACGAGATCGACTATCTGTGCGCTGCGGCAAGCGAGTATTTCGCCGAGCCCGTGAGGCGCGACGACATCGTCTGGACCTACTCTGCGGTACGGCCGCTGTTCGACGACGGCGCGTCGAAGGCGCAGGAGGCGACGCGCGATTACGTGCTGAAGGCCGATGGCGGCGAGGGGCGGGCGCCGCTGGTCAACGCGTTCGGCGGCAAGATCACCACCTACCGGCGTCTTTCCGAGGCCATGCTGGAGAAGATCGAGGGGTTTCTCGGCGCGCGCGGCAAGCCGTGGACGGCCGATGCGCCGCTGCCCGGCGGCGATTTTCCGGCCACGGGTTTCGACGCCGAGGTGGCGCGGCTCAGGGCTGACTATCCCTTTCTCGAACGACGCCATGCCTGGCGGCTGACGCGGCTCTATGGCACCCGTGCCCGTATCCTGCTCGGGTCCGCGAAATCCTGCGCCGATCTTGGCCTCGATTTCGGCGCCGATCTTTATGAGGCCGAAGTGCGCTATCTGGTCGAGCATGAATGGGCGCAGACCGCGGCCGACATTCTTTGGCGCCGGACCAAGCGCGGTCTGCATTTCGGCAAGGAGCAGGTCGCCCGGCTCGAAGCCTATCTGCAATCGCCGGGGGACGGCCGCAAGACGGCCACGGCGTAGTTGCCCGCCAGAGACTGGCGCAAGCCGGATCGCTCGGTTAGGAATTGCGAAGGGGCATCCGCGGCCGTGTGCTGCCGGATCTGCATGGAACGGGAGGCGACATGACCGGTCTGGTCCTGGCCATAGACCAGGGTACCACCTCCAGCCGCGCGATCCTGTTCGACGGCGCCATGAAGGTGGTGGGAACGGGCCAGAAGGAATTCGCGCAATATTATCCGGCTTCCGGCTGGGTCGAGCATGACCCGGAGGAGATCTGGTCGAGCGTGGTTTCGACGGCAAGGACCGCGCTGCGGAAAGCGGGGCGCACGGCCGCCGAAGTGGCCGCCATCGGCATCACCAACCAGCGCGAAACCGTCGTCGTGTGGGACAGGCAGACCGGCAAGCCGATCCACAATGCCATCGTCTGGCAGGATCGCCGCACGGCGCCGCTTTGCGCAAGGCTCAAGAAGCAGGGCCTGGAGCCGAAATTCACCCGCAAGACGGGCCTGCTGCTCGACCCCTATTTCTCCGGCACCAAGATCGCCTGGATATTGGACAAGGTGAAAGGCGCCCGCAAACGCGCCGAACGCGGCGAACTTCTGGCTGGAACCATCGACAGTTTCCTGATCTGGCGACTGACGGGCGGCAAGGTCCACGCGACGGATGCCACCAACGCCTCCCGCACATTGGTTTACGACATTGCCAGGAACGCCTGGGACGAGGAACTGCTCGGCATATTGGGCATTCCCGCCCGGCTGTTGCCTGAGGTCAAGGATTGCTCGGACGATTTTGGAATCACTGAAAAAAAGCTGTTCGGGTCGGAGATAAGAATCCTCGGTGTAGCGGGCGACCAGCAGGCCGCGACCATCGGCCAGGCCTGTTTCGAGCCGGGCATGATGAAATCAACCTACGGCACCGGCTGCTTCGCTCTGCTCAACACCGGCGCCGACATGGTGCGCTCGAAAAACCGCCTTCTCACCACCATCGCCTACCGGCTCGACGGCAAGACCACCTATGCGCTGGAGGGCTCGATCTTCGTGGCGGGCGCGGCCGTGCAATGGCTGCGCGACGGTCTGAAGATCATCGGCAAGGCCGCGCACAGCGGCGAACTGGCGGCCAAGGCGGACGAAACGCAGAATGTCTATCTGGTGCCGGCCTTCGTCGGACTGGGCGCGCCGCATTGGGACGCCGACGCGCGCGGCGCCATCTTCGGGCTCACCAGGAATTCAGGACCGGCGGAGTTCGCCCGCGCCGCGCTGGAATCGGTCGCCTATCAGAGCCGCGATCTGCTGGACGCGATGAAGAAGGACTGGAAGGGCGCTTCGGCGCAAACGGTCTTGCGCGTCGATGGCGGCATGGTGGCGTCGGACTGGACCATGCAGCGCCTTGCCGACATTCTGGATGCCCCCGTGGATCGGCCGACGATCCTGGAAACGACAGCGCTGGGCGCTGCGTGGCTCGCCGGGTCCAGGGCGGGCGCGTGGCCCCAGGCCGCCGAATTCGCCCGAAGCTGGGCGCTGGACCGGCGCTTCGAACCGACAATGGATGCCGCCACCCGTGACGCCAGGCTCAAAGGCTGGCGCGATGCCGTGCGCCGGACCTTGAGCGCATAGCAAAGAGCCGCGCCATTGCTGGCGCGGCCTCCGTTTGCCTGGGACGGAGCCCGAAGAACCTTAGCCGTAAGGCGACACGCACTGGCGACGCGGCCCGTTATAAGGCTGCCAGCTGTTGTCGTAGGCCCTGTAGCTGCGATACCGCTCCGAACACCAGCGCACATGGGAATTGCCATAGGCTGCCGGAGGCGGGGGCGGCGGACGGTCGTTGGCGATCGCCCCGGAAATTATCGCCCCGGCGGCAAAGGCCGCCAGCGGGAACCAGTAGTCGCCATGCCGACGATATCCGGGCCTGTAGTGACGATAACCACGATGACCGCGCCAATAATAGCCGCCGTGGCGATACATCACCCGTTCCCGCCCGCGATACTGGACGTTCTGGATATCCGTGGAAACCAGCGGCTTCTGCGGCACATAAAGAGGCTGCGCGTTGGCGGCGACGACTTCGCCGCCGACGATGGAAAGGCCCACAGCGGCCGCCAACAGACCGGACATGAGCTTTTTCATGATCTTCTCCTTAATGCAAACAACGTGTCCCTTGGGGCGGCAACGACGAAAGGTTGTAGTTTGTTCCAAAGGAAACCACAGCTTACCGCTTTGTAATATTCGAAACGTTTCTCCAGCGCCTTTGTCGCCCAAACTCCGGCAATGGGCATGGGGTCGAAACTCTTGTCGCAAGGCGGTTTTTCCGGTTGACCGGGGAGGGCGCTCTCCCTATGTTCCGCCGCAATTTCGGGGCGTTTGGCGTCCCGGAATGCCACGGCCAGAGCCACATCGGGCGCGGTGGAAAGCGGCCTTGCCGCAAGGTCATGGTTGCTGGCTTGCAACCAGACGCCAGGATGGGCCGGTAGCTCAGCGGTAGAGCACGTGACTTTTAATCATGTGGTCGAGGGTTCGATCCCCTCCCGGCTCACCATCCCTGCTTGATCCTCAATCCGGAAAAAGCAGGGAGACATGCCCGCCGGCGTGGCGCTCGAGCCTGCCGGCGAGGTCGAGTTCCAGAAGCACCATGAAAACCTGCGCGGGATGCATGTCCGTATGGCGGATGATCTCGTCCACGCCCACAGGCACCGGGCCCAGCGCCTCGATCACGCGCGCCCTTTCGTCGTCGCCGGGCGGCGGCGTCGCCGCGAAATCCGCCGGCTCCTCGAACGTCCGCGGCGACGGCATCACCGCGCCGGTAAGCGGTGTGAGGGCCTGGACGATATCCGCCGGCTCGGTGGTCAATATGGCGCCGTCCTTCAGCAACGCATTGGTGCCGCCGGCGCGCGGGTCGAGCGGCGAGCCGGGCACGGCAAAGACCAGGCGGCCCATTTCGCCGGCCAGCCGCGCGCTGATCAACGAGCCGGAGCGTTTCGCCGCTTCGACGACCAGCAGCCCCAGGCCGAGGCCGGCGACGATGCGGTTGCGGCGCGGGAAATCCTGTGCGCGCGGCTGCCACCCGAACGGCATTTCGGAGACGACGGCGCCGCGCTCGGCGATCTCCTCTATCAGGGCGGTATTTTCCGGCGGGTAGGGCCTGTCCAGCCCACCGGCCAGAACGGCGACGGTGCCTGTCGCGAGACTGCCCTGGTGCGCGGCGGTGTCGATGCCGCGCGCAAGTCCCGAAACGACGCAATATCCGTCTCGGCCGAGTTCGGTGGCGAAGCTTCGTGCCAGCTTGATGCCGGCCAGCGAGGCGTTGCGGGCGCCGACGATGGACAGGGCCGGCAGGCCGAACACCTTGGCGTTGCCTTTGACGGCGAGCACCGGCGGCGGGTGGTCGACCGTCTTGAGGATCGGCGGGTAGTCCGGCTCGCCGATGCAGACGAAACGCGCCCCGTGCCGCGCGGCGACATCCATCTCGGTTTCCGTCTCGTCGACCGACGGAATGCGGACGCGCTGCATGGCGCCGCCGTTCAGCCGCAGTTCCGGCAGCATGCCGATAGCGTTCTCGGCCGAGCCGTACCGGTTGATGAGGTGGCGAAAGGTGATCGGCCCGACATTGGGCGTGCGGATCAGGCGCAGCCAGTTGAGCCGCTGCCGATCTGTCAGCTGCCGGCCGGCGGCCGGGCCGCTCAACCCTTGGCTCCGATCTTGCTTTCCGTGCCCGCGCGCAGTCGTGAGATGTTGGCGCCGTGCTTGAAGAAGACGATGAGGCTCATCACGGCAAAGGTGACCGCGTATTCATAACGCCCGAACGCGACCAGCGCGACCGGCACCGCAACGCAGGCCGTCAGGGCCGCGAGCGAGGAATAGCGGAACAGCAGCGCCATCAGCAGCCACACGGCGGCGAAGATCAGCGCGACGTTCCAGGCCAGCCCGATCAGCACGCCGATATAGGTGGCGACGCCCTTGCCACCCCTGAAGCCGAGCCAAACAGGGAAAATATGGCCGACGAAAGCGCCTAAACCCGCGAGCGCGCCGAGTTCCGGGGCATGGCGGGCGGCTAGGAAGGCCGGCAGAAAGCCTTTCAGGGCATCCAGGATCAGCGTCGCGGCGGCGAGGCCCTTGTTGCCGGTGCGCAGCACGTTGGTCGCGCCGATATTTCCGGAGCCGATCTGCCGCACGTCCCCGAGCCCGGCGGCGCGCGTCAAAATCAGGCCGAACGGAATCGAGCCGCACAGATAGCCGGCGATCAGCGCATAAAGCATGGAAAGCGTCATATGTCCCCCGTCGCCTGCGGCTTCTGGGTGGCGGCTAGGCGGTAAACACTGTGCGGCCCGCCACCATGGTTTGCAAGACCTTGCCCTGCAGGCGCGCGCCTTCGAAACAGGTGTTTTTCGAGCGCGAACGGATGCCGTCCTCGCTGACGATCCAGGGCTCGTCGAGATCAACCAGGGCGAGATCGGCCGGGGCGCCGGGCTTCAGCGTGCCGCCGGGCAGGCCGAACAGCCGGGCAGGGGCGGTGGAAAGCACCTCCACCAGCCTGGATAGCGAAATTTCGCCGTTGTGGAAAAGCCTGAGCGCCACCGAAAGCAGCGTTTCCAGCCCGATTGCGCCGGCCGCCGCGTCCGCGAAGGGCAGGCGCTTGGTGTCCACGTCCTGCGGATCGTGCGAGGAGGCGATGAGGTCGATCGTGCCGTCGCGCAGCGCCTCGATCATCGCCAGCCGGTCCTGCTCCGCGCGCAGCGGCGGGGTGAGCCGGAAGAAGGTGCGGTATTCGCCGACGTCGTTCTCGTTCAGCGCGAGATTGTGGATCGCCACGCCGGCCGTCACCTGCGCTCCGTCCTGCTTGGCGCGGCGGATCGCCTGCGCCGACATTTCGGTGGAGATCTTGGCTGCGTGATAGGCGCCGCCTGTCAGCCGTGCGAGCGCCAGGTCGCGTTCCAGCGGAATGGTCTCGGCCTCGCGCGGAATGCCGGGAAGGCCTAGCCAGCTTGCATAAAGCCCCTCGTTCATCACGCCGGACGCCGCGAGGTCCGCGTCCTGCGTCTCATGGGCGATCACTGCGCCGAAGTCGCGCGCATAGGTCAGCGCCCGGCGCATCACCAGCGAGTTGGAAACCGTGTGCCGCCCGTCCGTGAAGGCAACGGCGCCGGCCTCGCGCAGCAGGCCGAACTCGGTCATCTCCCGGCCGTCCAGACCCTTGGTGATCGCGGCAGCGGGAAAGACGTTGACTATGGCGGTGTCGCGCGCGGTGCGCAGCACGAATTCCACCAGTGCCACATTGTCGATGGCCGGGTCGGTGTCCGGCATCATCACCAGGGAGGTGACGCCCCCGGCGGCGGCTGCGACGCTGGCCGAGGCGATGGTTTCGCGATGTTCGCCACCCGGCTCGCCGATGAACACCCGGGAATCGACCAGTCCCGGGATTATGACCTTGCCGGCGCAATCGATGACGGTCGCGCCCTCCGGCACGCCCTGGTTCAGCGCTTCCGCTCCGGCCGCGGCGACCTTGCGCCCGTCAACGACGACGGAGCCGATCTCGTCCTTGCCGCGCGAGGGATCGACGATGCGGGCCCGGTTGAAGACGGTGATGGTCATGCGCCGTGCCCCTCCGGGTTGCGGCGCGGGTCGAGCAGCGCTTCCATAACCGCCATGCGCACGGCCACGCCCATCTCCACCTGTTCCTGGATGACGCTCTGCGGCCCATCCGCGATCGACGATGCGATCTCCACGCCGCGGTTCATCGGGCCGGGATGCATCACCAGCGCGTCGGGCTTGGCCGCCTTCAGCTTGTCGGCATCGAGGCCGAAATAGCGGAAATACTCCCGCACCGAAGGCACGAAGGCGCCTTCCATGCGCTCGCGTTGCAGCCGCAGCATCATCACCACGTCGGCGTCCTTCAGGCCCTCCGCCATGGAGCGGTGCACGATCACGCCCATCTGCTCTATGCCCGTGGGCAGCAGCGTGGAGGGCGCGACGACGCGCACCTGCGCGCCGAGCGCGTTGAGCAGGATGATGTTGGAGCGCGCCACGCGCGAATGCAGGATATCGCCGCAGATCGTGACGATCAGCTTGGAAATGTCGCCTTTCGCGCGGCGGATGGTCAGCGCGTCCAGCAGCGCCTGCGTGGGATGTTCGTGCGTGCCGTCACCGGCATTGACCACCGAGCAGCCCACTTTCTGCGCCAGAAGCGCTGCCGCGCCCGCCGACTGGTGGCGGATGATGAGGATGTCCGGCCGCATGGCGTTGAGCGTGATCGCCGTGTCGATCAGCGTCTCGCCTTTCTTCACCGAAGAACTGGCCACCGACATGTTCATGACGTCGGCGCCGAGGCGCTTGCCGGCCAGCTCGAACGACGATTGCGTGCGGGTGGACGCTTCGTAGAAAAGGTTGATCTGGGTGCGCCCGCGCAGTGTCGAGGTCTTCTTCTGCGGCTGGCGCGAAATGGCCACGGCGCGGTCGGCGCGCTCCAGCAGCAACCCGATGTCTTCGGGGGAAAGATCGCGGATGCCGAGCAGGTGGCGGTGGGGAAAGATCGGCAGGGGGGCGGGATCGGTCATCTCAAGCCGCTGCTATAGGGCCGGGGGGCGTATGCCGCAAGCGCCCGCATCGGATCGGCGGTTTTTCCCCTGCATTTTCTTCATCGCGCGCGGGGCCGGCCTTCGTTATAAACCGGGCGACGATGGCGGATTCGTAGTGCCGCCGATGTGAAGGAAGAGGCGTGACAGAAGAGGTAGCGAACCAGTCCCCGCCGCTGACGGGCGGCAATGCGTGGCGGAGCGATCCGCTGCTGATCCAGCTCGCGGAACGCTTTTCCGAACCGGTGCGCAAGGATCTGGACGGGCTCGGCCGCTTCGTGCTGACGCAGGAGGCCCAGGACCTTGCGCGCCTCGCCAATATCGAGACGCCGAAGCTGAGGCCCTTCGACCGGCAGGGCCGCCGTATCGACCTGGTGGAATACCATCCGGCCTATCATGCCCTGATGCGGCGCGCGGTGGCGAGCGGTCTGCATTCGTCCGTCTGGGAAAACGGCGAGGCCGAGATCGGCCGCCGCCATCAGGTGCGCGCCGCCCGCTTCTTCCTGACGGCGCAACTCGAGACGGGGCACCTGTGCCCCATCACCATGACCAGCGCGTCCCTGGCCGCGTTGATGGCCAATCCGAAGCTGTTCCGCGAATGGGCGCCGCGCGTGACCACGCGCAAATACGACCACTCGCAGAAGCCGCCGGTCGAGAAGGCCGGACTGACGCTCGGCATGGGCATGACCGAGAAGCAGGGCGGCACCGACGTGCGCGCCAACGTCACGAAGGCCGAGCGCGCCGGCTCCAGCGGCTTCTACCGGCTCTCGGGCCATAAATGGTTCATGTCGGCGCCGATGTCGGACGCCTTCCTGGTGCTCGCGCAGGTGCCGGAAGGGCTTTCGTGCTTCCTCGTGCCGCGTGTGCTGGGCGACGGCACCGGCAACGGTTTCCGCTTCCAGCGCCTGAAGGACAAGCTCGGCAACCGTTCCAACGCGTCCTCCGAGGTCGAGTTCGACAACGCCATCGGCGAGATGATCGGCGATCCCGGCGCCGGCGTCCGCACCATCATGGATATGGTGACACTGACCCGGCTGGACTGCGCGGTGGCCTCTTCGGCTCTCATGCGCGCCGCGCTTGCGGAGGCCGTGCACCACACGCGGTTCCGCAAGGTGTTCGGGACCAATCTGGTCGACCAGCCCCTGATGCAGCGCGTGCTGGCCGATATGGCGCTTGACGTGGCAGCGGCAACCGCCTTGTCGTTCCGGCTGGCGCGTTCCTTCGACGAGGCGGCGAGCGACCGCGGCGAAGCGGCGTTTGCGCGCGCCATGACGCCGGTGGTCAAATATTGGGTGTGCAAGCTCGCGCCGCCGCTGATCTACGAGGCGATGGAGTGCCTGGGTGGCAACGGCTATGTCGAGGAGGCGCCGCTCGCCCGCTACTATCGCGAGGCGCCGGTCAATGCGATCTGGGAAGGGTCCGGCAACGTCATGGCGCTGGACGTGCTGCGCGTGCTTTCGCGCGCGCCGAACCTGTTCGAGGACGTGCTGGCCGGCATCGACCGCGATCTCGGCACCGGCGGGCGCGGCACGATGAGCGTTCTCAAGGCGGCCATGCAGGTCGCGTCGGCCGACGAGGGATCGGCCCGGCTGCTCACCGAACAGTTGGCGCTTGCGGCCGCGGCGGCGGAACTGCGGCGCCTGGGGGCAGGGCGCATCGCCGACGCCTTCGTGGAGACGCGGCTCGGCGGCCAGTGGCGCACAACTTACGGAATGCTCGATTCGCGCCACGACGCGCGCATGATCCTGGACACCCTCTATCCGGCGACGAACTGAGCCGCCGCGGCAAGCGCCGGTTCGCCTGTCCTGGGGGGCGGCACCGGTTCGACTTGCGCGTATGAACGGCTGTTAACCTTAACAAATGGTTTCCGTTGCGGCGCGCAGCGGTAAGGCCCACTGTCGTTCCACCGAAGCAGGAACGCCATGCGGCAGCCATCTACATATTTCCCGATTCCACGTCGGACACGGCACCGCCCGAGGACGCTGCCATGATGCGCACGTTGCTCTTGCTTTGGGCCGCACCGCTCGTTCTGTTCTGGGGCTGGTTCTTCCTGTCGCTGAACGACATCAATTTCGGCTACGTCATGCTGAGCCGCCCGCTGCACGACCTCGTTTTCCAGCTCTATGGCGAGATGCTGGGCATCGACCCGGCCATCATCCCCGGCATGATCGCCAGGGCCTGCGCCTTCGATTCCGTGCTGGTGCTGGCCATCTGGGCGTTCCGGCGCCGGCGCGCCATCGCCGGCTGGATCAGGCGTATGGCGGACCGTCGCTCCGCAATGCATGGAGACGATCCAGCACTCCCTGCAGAATAAAGGCGGCCGCCGCCGAATCGATCTTTTCCGCGCGCTTGCGGCGCGAGAAATCCATTTCGATCAATGTCCGCTCCGCGGCCACGGTCGAAAGCCGTTCGTCCCAGAAGACGAACGGCAGGTCGGTGAGCGGCGCCATGTTACGCACGAAGGCGCGTGATTTCTGCGCGCGCGGCCCTTCCGACCCATCCATGTTGACCGGCAGGCCGATGACGGCGGCGCCGACATTTTCTTTTTCGAGCAGGGCCAGCAGGGCCTGCGCGTCGAGCGAGAACTTCTTGCGCGGGATGACCGGACGCGGATGCGCGAAGGAAAGGCCGCGGTCGGAAACGGCGACGCCGAGCGTCTTGTCGCCGAGGTCCAGTCCCGCCAGCGCCTTGCCGCCGGCAAGGAGGGAGGGCAGGTCTTCTATTGCAGCGACAGCCACGGCTTTCCTTTGACTTGACTCGCCGGCGGTCTATTTTCCCTGCCGGCATATGGAGAAACGACGATGAAACTCACCTGGTACGGTCATTCCGCGTTCCGCGTCGAGACGCAAGACGCAACCATCCTGATCGACCCGTACCTCGTCGGCAATCCCTCCTGGAGCGGGGGCTGGGAAGGCCCGGCCGAAGGCGTTACCCACGTGCTGCTGACCCACGGGCACAACGACCATGTCAGCGGCGCGCTGGAGGTGCTGAAGAAGTCCGACGCCATGTTGGTCGCGAATTTCGAGATCTGCATGTATCTCGTCGGGCAGGGCGTTTCCGACAAGAAGATCAATCCCGGCAATATCGGCGGCACAGTCGATTGCGGCGGCTTCACCACCACGTTCGTGCAGGCGCTGCATTCCTCCTCCTTCGCGGGCGAGGGCGGCTCGAACACCTATCTCGGCAACCCCGGCGGGCTGGTGCTGCATTTTCCCGACGACAAGACGCTTTATCACATGGGCGATACCGATATCTTTTCGGACATGGCGCTGATCAACGAGCTTCACGAGCCGAAGATCGGCATCGTCCCGGTCGGCGACCGCTTCACCATGGGCGGCGCGGTGGCCGCACTAGCCTGCCGCCGCTTCTTCAACTTCGAGACGGCGATTCCCTGCCATTTCGGCACTTTCCCGATCATCGACCAGACCGCCGACAAGTTCGTGGCGGGCTTGGAGGGGTCGAGCACGACGGTCGCGCTGCCGAAGATCGGCGAGGCGTTCGCTCTGTAGGATGGATGGCTTCCAGCGTGGGCGGCCCGCCGTTCGCAGGCCTTGCATGTTGCGCCGGCTGCGCCGGGCCGCTATAGCGCGGGCAGGTTTTCCCGAGGCAATGACATGTCCGTAGATCGAGAGACAGTGAAGCGCGTGGCGCGCCTCGCCCGCATCGCGGTGAGCGAGGAGGATGCCGAACGCATGACCGGCGAACTGAACGCCATCCTTGGCTTCGTCGAGCAGCTCAACCAGGTGGATGTCGCCGGCGTCGAGCCGATGACCTCGGTGACGCCCATGGCCATGAAGAAGCGCGAGGATGTGGTCACCGACGGCGACAGGGCGGCGGACATCGTCGCCAACGCGCCCGCCACGGAGGAAAACTTCTTCCTGGTGCCGAAGGTGGTGGAGTAGTCGCCGCGTGGCCATCGAGATCGCGCCCGAAAGCCCGCTGCAGGACGATGTGCGCGGCCTGATCGCCGAGCTCAATGCGGCCCTGCTCGAACTGACGCCGCCGGAATTCTGCTACCACATGACGGCGGAACAGATGGCCGGACCCGACACCACCGTGTTCATCGCCCGCGACCAGGGCGCGGCAATCGCCTGCGGAGCGTTGAAGCGCCACGACGGCGGGCTCGGCGAAGTAAAACGCATGTACACGCGCCCCTCGCATCGCGGATTGCGGATCGGTGCCGGGATCGTGGACCGGATCGAGGCATTGGCGCGGCAAGAGGGCATTTCGCGGCTGGTGCTGGAAACGGGGGACCGTCATCCGGCTGCGTGGGCCGTCTATGAACGGGCTGGCTTCACCAGATGCGGCCCGGTGCTCGACTATCCGGATTCGGAATGGTCGGTCTTTTACGAGAAGAATTTGCAGGCTGGATGACGATGAGTGACCTGACCCGACTGACGATTGCCGAGGCCCGTTCGAAGCTTCGCGCCAAGGAGATCACGGCAAGCGAGATCACCGAAGCGTACCTGTCGGCCATCGACCGCGCCAATCCGGCGCTCAATGCCTATGTCACCGTCACCCACGACAAGGCGCGCGAAATGGCGAAGGCCTCGGACGCCAGGCTGGCCAGGGGCGAGGGCGGGGCGCTGGAAGGCATTCCGCTGGGCATCAAGGACCTGTTCGCCACCGAGGATGTCCACACGCAGGCCTGCAGCCACGTGCTCGACGGCTTCAAGCCGCGCTACGAATCGACCGTCACCACCAATCTCTGGGCCGATGGCGCAGTCATGCTGGGCAAGCTCAACATGGACGAGTTCGCCATGGGCTCGTCCAACGAGAGCTCCTATTACGGACCGGTGATCAATCCCTGGCGTGCCGAAGGTTCGAACAAGCAGCTCGTGCCGGGCGGCTCGTCTGGCGGTTCGGCCGCGGCGGTGTCGGCTTTCCTGTGCGCCGGCGCCACCGCCACCGACACGGGCGGCTCGATCCGCCAGCCGGCCGCCTTCACCGGCACCGTCGGCATCAAGCCGACCTACGGCCGCTGCTCGCGCTGGGGCATCGTCGCCTTCGCCTCCTCTCTCGATCAGGCCGGCCCGATCGCGCGCGACGTGCGCGACGCCGCGATCCTGCTGAAATCCATGGCTTCGGTGGATGCAAAGGACACCACTTCGGTGGACCGCCCCGTGCCGGACTACGAGGCGGCCATCGGCCGTCCGGTCAAGGGCATGAAGGTCGGTATCCCGAAAGAATACCGCGTGGACGGCATGCCGGCCGATATCGAGGCGCTGTGGAAGAAAGGCATCGAATGGCTGAAGGATGCCGGCGCCGAGATCGTCGATATCTCCCTGCCGCACACCAAATATGCCCTGCCTGCCTACTACATCGTCGCGCCGGCCGAGGCGTCGTCCAACCTCGCCCGCTATGACGGCGTCCGCTACGGCCTGCGCGTGCCGGGCAAGGACATCGTGGAGATGTACGAGAACACCCGCGCCGCAGGCTTCGGCCGCGAGGTCAAGCGCCGCATCATGATCGGCACCTACGTGCTGTCCGCCGGCTATTACGACGCCTATTACCTCCAGGCGCAGAAGGTCCGGACCCTGATCAAGAAGGATTTCGAGGACGCCTTCGCCGCCGGCGTGGATGTGATCCTCACGCCTGCCACGCCTTCCGCCGCCTTCGGCATCGCCGACGAGGAGATGAACGCCGATCCGGTGAAGATGTACCTCAACGATATCTTCACGGTGACGGTCAACATGGCGGGCCTGCCCGGCATAGCGGTTCCGGCGGGCCTGGACGGCAAGGGGCTTCCTCTCGGGTTGCAGCTGATCGGCCGCCCGTTCGACGAGGAGACGCTGTTCCAGACCGCCCATGTCATCGAGCAGGCGGCCGGCACGTTCCACGCAAAGCCCTGGTGGTAAGCTGGCGTAGATAGGGCTGCGGCGGCGACGAAATGTTCTTCTACCTGTCGAAGATCTTCTGGCTGTTCGCCCAACCGCTCAATCTGTCGATCATCCTGCTCGGTGCGGGGCTGATCGCAAGTTTCTTCGGCTTGAGGCGCCTGTTTCGCTGGTCCACGGCGCTGGCGTTCCTCGTTCTGGCGCTTTCGGCCTGGACGTCCCTCGGGCAGTTGATGATATCTCCTCTGGAGGACCGTTTTCCCCGACAGCCATTGCCTGAGAAGGTCGATGGCGTCGTCGTGCTGGGAGGCGGTCTCGAAGGAGCCATCAACAAGGTGCGCGGCGGCTACGAAATGAACAGCGCCGGCGACCGCTTCGTGGAAACGGCCGTCCTGGCCAGGCGGTACCCCGGTGCACGGATCGTCGTTTCGGGCGGCATCGGCTCGATCGTCCTCGACGGCGAGGGGGATGCGACGACCGCGCCGCGCCTTCTCGCCGCGCTCGGCGTGGCGCCGGAACGGCTGACGCTCGAAACCGAATCGCGCAACACCTACGAGAATGCGATGTTCACCAAGCGGCTCGTTTCGCCGAAACCGGGCGAAACCTGGCTGCTGGTGACGTCTGCTTTTCATATGCCGAGGTCGAAAGCCCTGTTCGACAAGGCCGGCTTTGCGACGGTTCCCTGGCCCGTCGACTACCGCACGACGGGGCAGGAAGGCGTCAGCCTCGTTGCCGACAATCCGTCGGATTCGCTGCAGACCACTTCGCTCGCGATTCGCGAGTGGATCGGGCTGCTGGCCTATTGGCTGACTGGCAAGATCGATTCGCCCTTTCCCGGGCCGGCCGCCTGATCGACTGCTGTCGCGTCGGCTCAATAGTACGCAATTGCGCAAAACGGCCTGTTTGTGACGCGAATATTTGTCGTGCGAGGCCGCCGAATTCCTATATGTAAGCCGTCGCATGGTTTGGAGGCCCGCGCGTGTTCCTTTCGGTTTTCGACCTGTTCAAGATCGGCATCGGGCCGTCCAGCTCGCATACGATGGGGCCGATGACGGCTGCCGTCCGGTTCCTCAACGAAGTGCTTTCGGATGACTGGCCACGGCCGGCCGGCGTGAAGGTGGACCGGGTCGGCGCAAGCCTGCACGGCTCGCTTGCCTATACCGGCGTGGGTCATGGCAGCGATCGCGCCGTGGTGCTCGGCCTGACCGGCCAGACGCCGCAAACGGTCGATCCGGACGAGGCGGACGCGATTCTGGCGCGCGTCGCAGCCGAGAAGCGCGTTTCGCCGCCCGGCCACCCAAGCTACCGCTTCGACCCGTCGGCCGATCTGGTCCTCGACAAGAAAACGCCGCTTCCGGGCCATGCCAACGGCATGACGTTTTACGCTTACGACGCCGGCGACAGGCTTTTGCTCAAGCGCATCTACTATTCCATCGGCGGCGGCTTCGTCGTCTCGGACGAGGAATTGCAGCGCATGAAGGCGCGCGGTTCGGTGACGACCGAGGGCAGGAAGGTGCCATATCCCTTCAAGTCGGCTGCCGAGATGCTCGCCATGGCGGCCAGGAGCGGGCTTTCCATCGCGGACATGAAGCGCGCCAACGAAGAAACGCACACGTCCCGCGAGGAACTCGACAAGGGATTGGATGCGATCTGGGACGCCATGCGCGGCTGCATCGAGCGCGGGCTGAACCAGGAAGGCATCATGCCGGGCGGTCTGAAAGTGCGCCGCCGTGCGCGTCAGCTCCACGACAAGCTTCAGGAACAGTGGCAGCAGAACAGGCCCAACCCGCTGCTCGCCAACGATTGGCTGTCGATCTACGCCATGGCGGTCAACGAGGAGAATGCCGCGGGCGGCCGCGTCGTGACGGCTCCGACCAACGGCGCGGCCGGGGTCGTGCCGGCGGTGATGCGCTACTGGCTGCACTTCCATCCCGAGGCCGACCAGGCGAGCATTCGCGATTTCCTGCTCACGGCCGCTGCCGTGGGCGGCATCATCAAGTCGAACGCGTCCATCTCCGGCGCCGAAGTCGGCTGCCAGGGCGAGGTCGGCTCGGCTTCGGCGATGGCCGCGGCCGGGCTGTGCGCCGTCATGGGCGGAACCCCGGAGCAGGTGGAGAACGCGGCGGAAATCGCGCTGGAGCACCACCTCGGCATGACCTGCGATCCCGTGGCCGGACTGGTGCAGGTGCCGTGCATCGAGCGCAACGCGCTGGGCGCTGTGAAGGCGGTGACGGCGGCTTCGCTGGCGATCAAGGGCGACGGAAAGCATTTCGTGCCGCTCGACGCGGCCATCGAGACCATGCGCCAGACCGGCATCGACATGAGCGAGAAATACAAGGAGACCAGCCTTGGCGGCCTCGCCGTCAACGTGGTCGAGTGCTGAACGTCCAAGGCGTGAGGCGATCTGGGCAAAACGGCCTTGCCAAACGGCCTGGCCCTTAACGGGTTGGGCCCTACCGGGTTGGCCCTAACGGCTGGCATTGTGGAGAAAAGGTTCAGGCCGTTGACGAATGTCGGCGACGGACTAACGTGATCCCATGGCTCTCAACCTGATAAAATTGTGCGTCGGCTGCGAAAGCGTCGAGGACCTTGAGGAATGGATCGCCCTCAAGCTCGATGAGCGCCGGCGTGCCGGCCAGCCGGTCGAGCAGTATCACACCACGCGCATGGTCCCGACCCGCGCCGCCGAGATCGTGGATGGCGGTTCGCTCTACTGGGTCGTCAAGGGATCGGTGCAATGTCGCCAGTTGATCACCGAAATCCGCCCCTTCACCGATTCCGAGGGCATCGGACGCTGCCATCTGGTGCTCGATCCGAAGGTCGTCCGCACCGAATGGCAGCCCCGGCGCGCGTTCCAGGGCTGGCGCTATCTGAAGCCGGCCGACGCTCCGGCCGATCTCGGCAAGGGCAGGGCCGGGCTCGCGCAAATGCCGCCGAAGCTCAGGCAGGAACTCGCCGAGCTCGGACTGCTTTGATTCGTCTTTCCCTGCCTGGTAGGGCGACGGAGATTTCTTTTCTGCAAACAAAAACGCCGCCCGATGGGCGGCGTTCTGCAAAGGTCCGGAAACCGAAAATTACTTGATCTTGGTTTCCTTGAACTCGACGTGCTTCTTGGCGACCGGGTCGTACTTGCGGAACGACAGCTTCTCGGTCTTGGTGCGGCTGTTCTTGCTCGTCACGTAGAAGAAGCCGGTGTCGGCGGTCGAAAGAAGCTTGATCTTGATGTTCGCGGCTTTGGCCATGATGTCAATCCGTTGATGTCTGGAGTTCGAGCCGCAGGAGCACAGGCGAGGCGCCCGGGCGCGGGAAACTTGGCGCGACACATAAAGAATGTGCCCGGAAAGTCAAGTCCGCGTCCGCCGTCGTGTGTCCCGCCGGCTCAGCTTGTATGCGCGACGAGCTTGTTGAGGGTCTCCGGGAAGAAGTCGGGCCCTGCGCGCCGCTTGCCGAACATCATGTCGTACTGGATGTAGCGGAAATCGCGGATGGCCGGATCAATCTCCTTCTGGCGCGCCCAGTCGGGCGTGGCGTTGCCGTTCGCGTCGAACAGCACGTTGCGGTCGACGATGCGGTAGCGCTCTTTCAGGTCGCCGAGGAAGCCCGTGTAGTAGGGGTGGGTGATGCCAGCCGTCTTCATCAGGTAATAGGGCAGGAAGGCGGGGCTGATCGAGCCCAGGTCCTGCACGGGTCCCGACTTGTTCGACCACACCACCAGCGGCGTGTCGTGATGCAGCAGCATCTTGTCGGCCGGCTCCTTGCGGGGGGCGACGTTGTCCTTCAGGAAGCCCGTTTCGACATAGACCGGGCCGAGCGGAGGCAGGTGATCGCCGAAGAATGCGATGACGGTCGGCCGGTCCCTGTTCTTGGCCCAGTCGATCAGGCGCTGCAGGCTGCGATCGGCGTCCGCCGCGCCTTCCGTATAGCTGCGGAGCGAATCGCGCGACCATTGGCTGGTCGATGCCTGAACGGCATGGGTGGGGTCCGGATAGCGGTTCGGCTCATAGGGTCCATGGTTCTGCAGGCTGACGGCGAAGAAGAAGAACGGCTGATCGGTTTCCTCGCCCTCGCGGATGATCTCGTCGGTCATCGACGCATCCGAGGCCAGCGGTCCGCGCTTCTGCATCGGCGGCAGGTTTTCCTCCGACTTGAAGTCGTCGAAGCCGAAATCCTTGTAGACGTTGGTGCGGTTCCAGAACCAGTTCGTGCCGGGATGTATGGCGCGGGCCTCGTAGCCTTCGCTCTTGAGGAAGGTGGCGAGGGACGGGATCGGCGCCCGCACATATTGCTGGTAGGGGATGCTGCCCGCCGGCAGGAAGGCGTTCGAAAAGCCGGTCAGCGCCTCGAACTCCACATTGGCGGTCATGCCGCCGAATTCCGGCGAGAACACAGAACCGGCCCGCAACGACCGCACTGTGGGGATCGGGTCGGGCTTGATCGTCACGCCCGGCAATTGCGTCGGATCCCAGAAGGATTCGCTCATGACCAGGATGATGTCGGGCTTCTCGGCCGGCACCGAGGCCGCCACCTGCGGCTTGGCGATGGTGGAGATGGCCTTGTCCGAATAGCCCGCGGGCGCCGAGACATGCGCCATGGGCACGTTGAGCGCGAAGGCGAGGGCGAAACCGTTGGAATTGTAGTTTTCCTTCTGGTCCCACATCATCGGGATGATCTGCAGACGATCGCGCGTCCAGGAGAAGCTCGCATAGTCCATGATCGAGACGAAAAACGCCAGCAGCGGCAGGCAGATCGCCAGCCGCGCGAAGCGGCCCTTGTAGGTCATGACCCGGATGCGCCGCCGCCACTGGCGCCAGGCGAACACGAACAAGGCCAGCGCCCCCACTATGCCGATCAGCATGGCCAGCCCGGTCAACGGGCGCTCGCGTACCAGCAGCGGCATCAGATCGACGATCTGGCGGGCGAACAGGATATCGGTCGGATAGAGCGGATCGCCGAGATAGAGCGACTTCTGGTGGCCGATGAAGGCCAGCGCCAATGTCAGCGGCGCCACGATGACGAGGCTCTGGTAAATGCGCCCGAGCAGCGCATCCAGAGTGATCATGATCAGCGTGAACAGGATGATCGTCGTCCAGCCGGGCTTGAACGGTTGCAGGAAGAAGCCGAGCGTGGCGGAAAAATCACCGCGGAATATCAGCTCGATCGAAAACACCAGCGCCGTGGCGGTCGCAAGCGAAAGCAGGCCGTAGCGCATCGCGGGCCATTTCGGTCCGATGCTTCGCGGCGTTTCGCCCGTTCCGTGTTTCCGTTCCAATGCGGTCATATCCACGCCTGAACCAACCATTGCCTGCACGCAGCCCCCAAGACGCACAAAGTCCGTCATTTAACCGTCATGAAACCGTCACGCAAACAGGGTGGTTGCGGCGAAAGTGGGAAAAGCCGGCAAAATTATCGTTTTCCATTTTAATCATGCGTGATCCGAAAAACCCTGTTTCCACGGCAGCTTGACCGCCGGCGTGCATGCAGGCCGGGCTTGACTTGGCGCCCCGCCTTGCGCCACACGCAACCGAGATAAGGAAAACGGGTTCAGCAAATGGCTATCGCATTCACCTTTCCGGGGCAGGGCAGCCAGGCCGTCGGCATGGGCAAGGATCTTGCTGATGCCTTTCCCGACGCGCGCCGCGTTTTCGAGGAAGTCGACGAGGCGCTGGGCGAAAATCTCTCGAGGCTGATCTGGGAAGGGCCCGAAGAGACCCTAACCCTGACCGCGAACGCGCAGCCGGCGCTGATGGCCGTGTCGCTGGCGGCGGTGCGAGCGCTGGAAGCGCGCGGCTTCTCCTTGAAGGATAAGGTGGCTTACGTCGCCGGCCATTCGCTCGGCGAATATTCGGCGCTGGCCGCTGCTGGTTTCGCGTCTGTGGCGGATGCCGCGCGGCTGCTGCGCATCCGCGGCAACGCCATGCAGTCGGCCGTGCCGGTGGGCGAGGGCGCCATGGCCGCCATAATCGGGCTCGACCAGGCCGACGTTGAAGCCGCCTGCGCGGAGGCGGCGAAAGGCTCGGTCTGCCAGGTCGCGAACGACAATGGCGGCGGCCAACTCGTCATTTCGGGGGCCAAGGCTGCCGTCGAGCTTGCCGCAAAGCTGTGCACTGAAAAGGGCGCGAAGCGTGCGCTGATGCTTCAGGTGTCGGCACCTTTCCATTCGGC
The DNA here is from genome assembly GCF_032460275.1 of Mesorhizobium sp. SP-1A. Lineage (NCBI taxonomy): Bacteria > Pseudomonadati > Pseudomonadota > Alphaproteobacteria > Hyphomicrobiales > Phyllobacteriaceae > Mesorhizobium > Mesorhizobium sp. SP-1A. The sequence continues at coordinate 1,528,258 of NZ_JAVXZD010000001.1, forward strand.
GCTGATGGCGCCGGCGGCCGACGCCATGCGGGAAGCGCTGGCCGGAGTGAAGAAAAGTGCGCCCGTCATGCCCGTGGTGTCGAATGTTTCCGTCACGCCGACGAGCGATCCCGAAGCCATCGCCGCCCGGCTGGTCGAACAGGTGACCGGACGTGTGCGCTGGCGCGAGACGGTGGAATGGTTCGGCGCCAAGGGCGTGACCACTCTTTATGAAGTCGGGGCCGGAAAGGTGCTCTCGGGGCTGGCGCGGCGCATCGACCGCGACATTGCCGTCGCTTCCATAGGCGCGCCCGGCGACGTGGAAGCCGCTCTGGCGGCGCTTGGCTGACCATTTGAATTCGACCCCGCCCGTGTGAAGGGCGTGCCCGCAAGGAGGCGAACATGTTCGATCTGACTGGCCGCAAGGCGCTCGTCACCGGTGCGACGGGTGGCATCGGCGAGGCCATTGCCCGCACCCTGCATGGGCAGGGCGCTACCGTCGGCCTTCATGGCACGCGCGTGGAAAAGCTGGAGGCGCTGGCGTCCGAACTGGGCGAGCGGGTGAAGCTGTTTCCCGCCAATCTCTCCGATCGGGACGAGGTGAAGGCGCTCGGCCAGAAGGCGGAGGCCGAGTTGGAAGGCGTCGACATTCTGGTCAACAATGCGGGCATCACCAAGGACGGGCTTTTGGTGCGCATGTCCGACGCCGATTGGGATTCCGTGCTCGAGGTCAATCTGACGGCGACGTTCCGCCTGACACGGGAACTCACCCATCCGATGATGCGCCGCCGGCATGGCCGCATCATCAACATCACCTCTGTGGTGGCGGTCACCGGCAACCCGGGGCAGGCCAATTATTGCGCTTCCAAGGCCGGCATGATCGGCTTTTCCAAGTCGCTGGCGCAGGAGATCGCCACCCGCGGCGTGACGGTGAACTGCGTGGCGCCGGGCTTCATCGAATCGGCCATGACCGACAAGCTGAACGACAAGCAGAAGGAAGCCATCATGGCCGCCATTCCGGCGAAGCGGATGGGAACGGGCGGCGAAGTCGCTTCCGCCGTCGCCTATCTGGCGTCGGACGAGGCCGCCTACATGACCGGCCAGACCCTTCATGTGAACGGCGGCATGGCGATGATCTGAGCCGACCGGCGCGCGACACGGGAAAAAGCCCGGCCCAGCCTTGGACGCAGCGGCGTTTTCGTGTAATGCGGCCCGCAACCTGGCGGTTTCGGGCCCAAATCGGCCCGCCTGTGCGTTTCCGTCAGGCACATCTTTTCAGCTTGATTAGCGGCATCGTGCCCGCTAACGAAGACAAACAAACTTGAAGACACGAGGATGCCCATATGAGTGACACCGCAGAACGCGTCAAAAAGATTGTCATCGAACATCTTGGCGTTGACGCCGATAAGGTGACGGAGCAGGCCAGCTTCATCGATGATCTGGGCGCGGACAGCCTCGACACGGTCGAACTTGTCATGGCCTTCGAAGAAGAATTCGGCGTCGAGATTCCGGACGACGCGGCCGAGACCATTCTCACGGTCGGCGACGCCGTGAAGTATATCGACAAGGCTTCGGCCTGATTTCCATCGTCGTCGAAGAATGCATGCGATGAGACGCGTTGTCATTACGGGTCTCGGCCTGCTCTCGCCATTTGGCGTAGGGGTCGAGCACGGGTGGCGGGAACTCCTGACCGGCCGCAGCGCTGCGAGCCGCGTCACGGGATTCGAGGTTGACGATCTTGCCTGCAGGATCGCGCATGTCATTCCGCGCGGCGACGGCTCCAACGCCACCTTCAACCCTGAATCGGTGCTGGAGGCCAAGGAGCTTCGCAAGATCGGCGACTTCATCCTTTACGGGATCGCGGCCGCCGACGAAGCGATGAAGGATTCCGGCTGGCAGCCGAAGACGCACGAGGAGCAATGCGCCACCGGCGTCATGATCGGCTCCGGCATCGGCGGCATCGAGGGCATCGCCGAAAACGCGCTGATCCTCAAGGAGCGCGGCCCGCGCCGCATCAGCCCGTTCTTCATTCCAGGCAACATCATCAACCTGGTGTCCGGCCAGGTGTCGATCCGGCACGGGCTCAAGGGTCCGAACCACGCGGTCGTCACCGCCTGTTCCACGGGCGCGCACGCCATCGGCGATGCGGCCCGGCTGATCCAGTTCGGCGATGCCGACGTGATGGTGGCCGGCGGTGCCGAGGCCCCGGTGACACGTCTTTCTCTGGCGGGCTTCGCCGCCTGTCGGGCACTTTCCACGGAGCGCAACCACACGCCCGAGAAGGCCTCCCGGCCTTATGACCGCGACCGCGACGGTTTCGTCATGGGCGAGGGCGCCGGCGTCGTTGTCCTCGAGGAACTGGAACACGCCAAGGCGCGCGGCGCGAAGATCTATGCCGAGATCACGGGCTACGGCCTGACCGGCGACGCCTATCACATCACCGCTCCGGCGGAGGATGGCGACGGCGCCTTCCGCTGCATGACCGCGGCCCTGAAACGCGCGAACCTCAAGCCTGCCGACATCGACTACATCAACGCGCACGGCACCTCGACCATGGCCGACACGATCGAGCTCGGCGCCGTCGAGCGTCTGGTCGGTGACGCTGCGTCGAAGATCTCGATGTCGTCCACCAAGTCCTCCATCGGGCATCTGCTGGGCGCAGCCGGCGCGGCCGAGGCGATCTTCTCGATCCTGGCGATCCGCGACAATATCGCGCCGGCCACGATCAACCTCGACAATCCCGAGCGTGAGACGGCCATCGATCTTGTGCCGAACACACCGCGTAAACGGCAGATCGATGTCGCACTGTCGAACTCGTTCGGCTTCGGCGGCACCAACGCGTCGCTGATCTTCCAGCGCTACAACGGCTGATCCGCACATCGGGATTCCTGCCGAAAATTTTGCCATATTCCCTTCTAGGCTGCCGCCGGAGGGAATCGACCAAAGATCAGACGGTAGGCGCCATGACTTCCAGTCCTGCGAACAACGAGGAATCCGGACAGCGCAACACGCCATTCGTGCCCAAGACCGCCAGCGAGGCATTGCGTCCGGAAGCCGGAACGCCGCCGCCGCCCAAGCGGTCCCGCGCCTCGCGCAGCCAGGTGGTCGTGTTCCTGAACTTCTTTCTGTCCTGCGTCATGCTGGTGGTGCTGGCGGTGGGCGCTGGCCTCTATTTCGGTCGCCAGGCGTTCAACGAGCCGGGTCCGTCCGCTAGCGGCGATACCATCCTGGTCAAGCCCAGCATGCGCGTCGCCGAGATTGCGGACCAGCTGGAGCGGCGCGGCCTCATAAGTGATTCGCGCATATTCCGCCTCGGCGTGCGCGCCTATGGCAACGATTCCGCGCTGAAGGCGGGCGAATATGCGATCAAGCCGCATGCTTCCATGCGCGACATCATGGATCTGATGAAGAGCGGCAAGTCGGTGATGTATTCGCTGACCATTCCCGAGGGCTTGACGGTCGCGCAGGCATTCGACCGCATAGCCTCGCAGCAGGAACTGGCGGGCGACATGCCGGCCGCCCTGCCGCCGGAGGGCAGCATCGCCACGGACACGCTTCGCTTCACCCGCGGCGCCACGCGCCAGCAGATGATCGACAAGCTGCTGGCAGACCAGCAGAAGCTGGTCAACGAGGTCTGGGCAAGGCGTGCGCCCGACCTGCCCATCGCCAATGTCAACGATTTCGTGATCCTGGCGTCCATCGTAGAGAAGGAAACCGGCCGCGGCGACGAGCGTTCGCGGGTAGCTGCCGTCTTCCTCAACCGGCTGGCCAAGGGCATGCGGCTGCAATCCGACCCGACCATCATCTATGGCCTGTTCGGCGGCAAGGGCAAACCGGCGGATCGGCCCATCTACCAGTCCGACATCGACAAGCAGACGCCCTATAATACCTATCTGATCAATGGCCTGCCGCCGACGCCGATCGCCAATCCCGGCCGCGCGGCACTGGAGGCGGTGGCCAATCCGTCCAAGACCAAGGATCTCTATTTCGTCGCCGACGGCAACGGCGGCCATGTGTTCGCCGCGACGCTGGAAGAGCACAACGCCAATGTCGCCCGCTATCGCACGGTCCAGAAGAAGCAGGCGGAAGAAGCTGCCAGAAACGCCGAGCAGCAACCGGCGGACGACGGCGATGCACAACCGTCCGACTCCCAGCCGGGCACATCGCAATAAGGCAGCCTTTGGGCAGGGGGCAAATCGATGAACCTTCAAAGCATGACCGGCTTTGCCCGCGCGGCGACCGACCACGACGGCACGGCCATCGCCTGGGAGGTTAAGTCGGTCAATGGCAAGAGCGCCGAGGTCCGGCTGCGCCTGCCGCCCGGCTTTGACCGGCTGGAACCATCGGTACGGCAGGCGATACAGAAGCGCTTCTCACGAGGCAATTTCCAGGCGGCACTGACTATCAGCCGCATGACCAGCACCCAGCCGCAGCCGGTCGTGAACGAGGCGTTTCTGAAGGACCTCGCTGGCTTGGCGCAGCGGCTGCAGGAGCAGTTCGCCACCACGCCCGCCACGGCCGATGGCCTGCTGGCATTGCGCGGCGTGCTGGAGATACCCGAACTCATTGAGACCGACGAGGAGCGCGCCGCGCTCGACAGCGCCATCGAGGTGACGCTCGGCAAGGCCCTTGCCGGGCTGGAGCAGGCGCGGCGGACGGAAGGCGAGGCGCTGCGTGCGCTGCTTTCGGGACATCTCGATGCCATCGAAGCGCTGACCTTGCGCGCCGAGGCCGATCCTTCCCGCGAGCCGGCGGCGATCCGCGAACGGCTGGCCGAGCAGGTTCGCCTGCTGCTGGACGCCTCGGCCGGTCTCGACGAGGCTCGCCTTCATCAGGAAGCAGCCTTCCTTGCCACCAAGGCCGATATCCGCGAGGAGATCGACCGGCTCAAGACGCATGTGGCTTCCGGCCGGTCGCTGTTGGCGGCCGGCGGATCGATAGGCCGCAAGCTCGATTTTCTGGCGCAGGAATTTAATCGCGAATCGAATACTCTGTGTTCGAAGTCGAACGCGGCCTCCGTCACCGCCATTGGGCTGGAATTGAAGGCAGTGGTCGACCAGTTCCGCGAACAGGTCCAGAATCTGGAGTAGCCCATGGTGCCGAAGGACACCGGTTCCCGCATCCGCCGCCGGGGCCTGATGCTTGTTCTGTCGTCGCCGTCGGGCGCCGGCAAGTCGACGATCGCCCGCAATCTGATCGAAAGCGACCAGGGCTTCGAACTGTCCGTGAGCGTGACCACGCGTCCGCGCCGGGGCAGCGAGATCGACGGCATCCACTATCATTTTCGTACGCGGCGCGAGTTCGAGATGCTCCGCGACAACGACGAACTGCTGGAATGGGCGGAGGTGCACGGAAATTTCTATGCGACCCCGCGCGAGCCGGCCGAGCGGGCGATGGCCGAGGGCCGCGACATGCTGTTCGACATCGACTGGCAGGGCGCCAAGCAGCTCAAGGAGAAGATGCGGGGCGACATCGTCTCGATCTTCATCCTGCCGCCGTCCATGAAGGAATTAAAGGCGCGGCTGAAGCGGCGTGCCGAGGACCAGGAAGCGGTGATCGAGACGCGTCTGAAGAACGCGCGCGACGAGATCGAACACTGGACCGAGTACGACTTCGTCATCGTCAACGACGATCTGGATCGGGCGTTCTCGGAAGTCCGTGCGGTGGTCGCCGCCGAGCGCTTGCGGCGCGACCGGCGGCCGGGCCTGTTCGACTTCGTTTCCGGCCTGCTCAACGAGGATTTGAGCTAGCCGGCAGGGTCGGGGTCAGATCGCGTTCGCCAGCCGCACGAATTCCTCGACGCTCAGCGTCTCCGCGCGCCGCGTCGGGTCGATATCGACCTTGAGCAGCAGCTCCTCGCCGCCGAGGGCCTTCAGGCTCTGCCGGAGCATCTTGCGCCGTTGCCCGAACGCCGCCTCGGTGACTCGCCCGAGCTTCCTGACGTCGGCAGGCAGCGGCTTTTCCCTCGGCACCAGATGCACCACGGATGAAGTGATCTTTGGCGGCGGCGTGAAGGCCTGGCGCGGAATGTCGAAGGCGATCCGTGCATCGGTCCGCCACCCGGCCAGCACGCCGAGGCGCCCGTAGGCATCCTCGCCGGGGCGGGCGACGATGCGTTCGGCCACCTCGCGCTGGAACATCAGGGTCATCGACGCATAGAAGGGCGGCCACGCTTCGGCCGTCAGCCAGCGTACCAGCAGTTCCGTGCCGATATTGTAGGGCAGGTTGGCGACGATCTTGACCGGACCGCCGGCTGCCAGGGCCGCGAAATCGGTTTTCAGCGCATCGCCGGAAACAACCTCCAGCCGTCCGGGATAGCGATCCGCGATCTCGGCCAGTGCCGGGAGGCAGCGTTCGTCTCGCTCGATCGCAACCACGCGATGGGCGTCGTGCATGAGCAGCGCGCGGGTCAATCCGCCCGGGCCGGGGCCGACTTCGATCACGGTCGCCTGCGAGAGATCGCCTGCGGTGCGGGCGACCTTGCCGGTCAGATTGAGGTCGAGCAGGAAATTCTGGCCGAGAGCCTTTTTGGCCTGGAGGCCATGATGCTCGATCACCTGTCTGAGCGGCGGCAGGCCGTCTGCGCTCATGCCTGGGCATTCCTGCTGTCGGTATCCGCGAGTTTCCGGGCGAGCTTCAAGGCAGCGATGAGACTGTCGGGCCGCGCGATGCCCTTGCCGGCGATATCGAAAGCAGTGCCATGGTCGGGCGAGGTGCGGATGAAGGGCAGGCCGAGCGTCACATTGACCGCTTCGTCGAAAGCCAGCGCCTTGGCCGGGATCAACGCCTGGTCGTGGTACATGCACAGTGCAGCGTCATATCCGGCACGGGCGCGCGGATGAAACATTGTGTCGGCAGGCAGCGGCCCAAAAGCGTCAATGCCCTGTGCCTTCAGGGCTTCGACGGCCGGAAGCACGATGTCCCGGTCCTCCAGCCCCATGGAGCCGCCTTCGCCCGCATGGGGATTGAGGCCGGCGATGGCGAGGCGGGGCTTTTCAATGCCGAACCGTGTCTTCAGGTCGTGGGCGGTTATCCGCGCAGTTTCGACAATCAGTTCGGTGGTCAATGTCGCCGGCACAGCCGTCAGGGCTATGTGGATGGTGACTGGAACCGTACGCAGTTCGGGGCCCGCCAGCATCATCACCGGCATGATTTCGCTACCCGTACGCCGCGATGCCAGATGCGCCAGATATTCGGTGTGGCCCGGAAAGCCGAAGCCGGCCTCGTAGAGCGGTTTCTTCGCGATGGGGCATGTGACCACGGCCGCCGCCCGCCCGTCAAAGCAATCGGCGACCGCGCGGTCGATTGCCTCGATGACGCCTGCCGCATTGGCTGTGGCGGGCGTGCCGGGCGTATCGACAAAGCGGGCATCCAGCCCGACGACGGGCAAGGCGTCTGCAAAACGGGCCGCGGCATCTTCCGGGGTTGCGTCGGCGAGCGCCACTTGTACGCCGAGCGCATCCGCACGCGCGGCGATCAGGGCAGGATCGGCAAGCAGGTAGAAAGGCGGAACCTGTGCCCGTTTCCGCAGCCGCCAGGCGGCGATGGCGATTTCGGGGCCGATGCCCGAAGGATCGCCCACGCTCAGTGCCAGGACCGTATCGGCGCGTTGCAAGGTCAGCGCTTTACGATACGGGCTCTTTTCCTGAGCTCTTCAAGATATTTCTTGGCGAGTGCCTCGGCCTGGGCGTCCTGCCCGCCACCGCCGGCTTCCTGATTCTGGAAAACCAGTTGCGCGACCTTGTCGTCGGAAACCTCGCGGGCGGAGCAGACGCCGATGAATTCCACGCCGCGTTCGGTTTCGCGGACCGCGGTTGCGGAACCCACCTTGGTCTTCTTGATCTGGTCGGCCCAGTCGGAAGGAAGCTGCGGCGCGAGATAGCGGCCGAGATCCTTCACGGTCACGTCGAGCAGGCCCTTGGCGAAATCACGGGTGGTGTTGCACCCGTTGAAACGCGTCCGCAGGGCCTCCGCTTCACGCTTGCGCTTGCCGATGGAGCCGCGCTCGGAGGCAGGCACGACGAAAATGATCTGCTGGAGCATGTACTCCATGGCGGTGGGCTTGTTGCCGCCATTGTCCAGCATGCGCCGCACCGCATCCTGCTCGCTCATGCGGCCGCCGCCGCCCTGCTCGGAACGGTATCGGGCGCCGACGGCTTGGTTCCAGGCCATCTGTCCGCGGATGAACTCCTTGAAGTGTTCCTTGGTGACGCCGGATTGCGCCATGATGGCGTCCAGTTTCTGGAGCGGCATCTTGTTCGACGACGCAAAGCGCGCATAGGCGTCGTTCACCTGGGTATCCGAGATGCGGATGCCGAGCCGTTGCGCTTCGGCAAGTTTCAGGGTCTGGTCGATCATCTCCTGGGACGCGTCGCCCTTGCGGTGCTGCAGCCTGAGGAATGCCGCGCGATGCTGGATGTCGACCGTGGTGATCGGCACGTCGTTGACGATGTACTTTATCGTCGCGGCGATCGCCGGCGGGGTCGTCAAGGTCAGCGAGACGGATGTCGTGGCGACCAGCAACGCCAAGCTTGCCGAAAGCAGGTATTTTTTCATCGCAGACAGTCCAACCAGATTCCAGGCGCGAGGTTTTGAAAGAATAAGGAACGTCCATGCCTGGCCTATGCGGCGAAAGCATGTCTCAAAAAACGCATCACTCACTGCACGAAGTTGCTGGTGGTCGAGCCGAAATCGCCCAACGTGCGGAAGGAAATGTTGAACCCGACGCTCTGGGTCAATTCCCTGGTGTTGCGGTTGCGGCTTTGCGAAAGCGTCATCGTGTAGCTGAAGCATTCGTCGTTATAGGCGAAGCCGAGACCGTCATTGGTGAACAGGCTCTTTTCCATGTCGTAAGTGCCGGAGCCGAATACGCGCCAGTTCTGGTTCAGCTTGGCCGAACTGCCGACCGTGAATTCCCGCCGATCCTCATCGAGGCCATAAAGAGGCTGGCCCTGGATGAAGGCATATCGAGCGAAGAGCGAAATCGGAGACGCGCCGCTATAGGCGGCACGGACTTCGGTCCGCCTTGCCTCGAGAGTCTGCTCGTCGAAACGTCCGCTGACCGAAGCCGACAATCCGAACGGCGCGGTGAAGCCGGCGAGACCCACATAATCCGACCGGGCCGACTCCAGGCCGGAATAGGCGCCGGCATTGACCAGATCTGGCTCGGCGAAGGAGTTCTGTCCTGCCACCTGATACGATTGGCCGAACAGCGCATTCGTGGTCCAGCCATTGTCGTAGCTGCCGGTGTAGCGCAGGCCGACATTGGCGCGCGTTCCGCCCTCGATCCGGTCGTAGCCGGAGAACTTGTCCCGCTCGAACAGAGTCGTCGCATCGAACACCAGGCTTTGCGCGTCCTCGTTCGGTACGGCGAGGCCGCCGACGAAAGGCTCGTTGGGGCGCGCGAAGAGCTGCGCCATCGGTTCGACGATATGCGATGAGCCGACGCTCGTGAACAGGACCGGCCAGCGCAGTTCCAGACCGGCCGTCGCCATGAAGCGCGCGAAGGACGAGCGCATGTCATCCTGAATGCCCCGATTGGCTGCCATCGCATTAATGGCCTGCAGGGATTCGGAAGACGCGTTGAGGTAGTCGCCGTCAGCCTGGAAGGCCAGAAGCGGAGTAATCACCAGACCGCTGTCGGTGATGAAGTTCCTCTTCCACTCGGCCTCGGCGGTCAGGCGGCCGGACTGGCCGGCAATGCCTGGAATGCGCCTGTTGACGCCGAGCAGTTGGTCCATCGTGTCTCGGCTGATGACGCGGGTATTCACGTTTATGGACAATTGGCCGCCGGCCAGGGGCGTGTCCGGAATATAGGCATAGTCGAGCGAAGGCAGGACCCAGGGCTGGGTTTCGTTCCTGGCCCCGCTGCTTCCCGCCGCCGTGTTGTCCTGCACCTGGAACTTCATCGCGCGCAGGTCGAAATAGTTCCTGTCATTGAGGCCCCTCAAATAGACCTCGGAACGACGATAATAGGAATCGTAGTCGTTGATGGCGTAAGTATAGGAAAAGTTCTTGTCTGTCTGAGCCAGGACGTCCCAGCCGAAATTCCAGCGCTCGTTGATTGCGAACTGACCCTTCGTTCCCATCATGCCGCGCAGCTTCGTGGGATCGCCCACAGGGCCGCGGTCTATGGTGTTGAAAGGAAACGCGTTCGGATCTCTCTGGCTGATGCCGGCGATCTTCAGGCTGTATTCGCCATTGTCGAAGCGCTGGCGCCATTCGGCTTCGCCCAAAAAGCCCTGCTTGGTGTAGTAGGTACCCCGCGCCGTCAGGTCGGAGGTCGGCGAGACGACGAGGAAGTACGGTACGCTGAAGCCGGCGCCGAGATGGGACTTGTAGGTGATCCCCGGCATCAGGAAGCCGCTCTTGCGCTTCACCGTCGGGTCGGCGATCTCGAAGGCCGGCAGATAGGCGATCGGGAAACCGAAGAACTCGAAGTTCGAGTCCTGGAAACGCACGGTCTTCTTCTCGCCGTTCCAGATGATCTTGCGCGCCTTGAGGCGCCAGATCGGCGCCTTGTTCGGCTTGTCCTCGCAAGGCTCGCACGCCGTGTACACGCCGTTGTGGAACGTGGTCAGCACGCCGCCCATGCGCTCGGCGCTCTCGGCGCCGAAATAGGTCTTGTCGACCGTCTCGACGCGCAGCGCATTGACGAAGCCGTCGGCGAAGTCGTCGGTGATGTCGATATGTTCGGAATTGATCTTGGTGCCGTCGCTCTGCACCAGCTGCGCGTTGCCGCTGGCGACCAGGCGTTTGGTCTTGCGGTCGTACTCCACCCGCTGGGCGACCAGCTTGTTGCCGCCGTAATCGATCTGCACGCCGCCGACCGCCGTTACGGTCTGCTTGTCGTTGTCATAGACGAGGGTGTCCGCCTCCACCAGCATCTGCGTGCCCTTCGGCACGCTGCCGGCCGAAAGGCCTTGCACGTCCTGCGCGAGCGCGGGCGCGGCCAGGCTGCCGGCGAGCAGGCACGCCAAGGCGCTCACCCCGCACAGGAGCGCCGCCCGCATCGGCCTACGGCGTTGCAAAACCGTCCCCCTCACTAACCGTCTTCCTTGTACAGCAGGAACGTGACTCCAAAGAACGTGGCTACAACGACAGGGAACCACGCTGCCACGGCCGTCGGCACGAATCCTGCAACTCCGAACGCCTTGACCAAAACCGAAACGACATAAAGCAGAAAGCCGGCCACGACGCCACCCAGAATCATTGTAGCCGACTGCCCCATTCGCGCAAATCGCATCGACACCGTAGCTGCGATCAGCGTCATGGCGACCAGCAGGAACGGCATCGCCACAAGCGAATCGAACTGCATGGCAAAGGCATTTGCCCTGAGCCCGAAGGAACGGGCAACATCGATCTTCTGCGGCAGCTCGTAGAAGGGAATCGTTTCCGGCCGGGCCAGCCGTTCCTGCACGAATTCCGGCTTCAGATCGGTCGGCACGCGGTCGCTGGGCCGGGTGGTCGACGCACCGCTTGCATCGATGACCTTGACGTCGCTCAACTCCCAATAGCCGTCACGCAGATAGGCGTGCCGGGCGTCCTTGCGCTCCTTGATGTCCCCTTGCGCGTCCAGCACGAAGAAGGAAGCATCGGCCATTTCCAGGCCCTGGTTCAGGATCGCGCGGGCGCCGATGATCGTGTCTCCCGACGCCGTCTTCTGCCGTATCCAGGGCACGATGTCGTCCGCGACCTTGTTCGATTTTCCTGATCGCAACTCGCTCTCGATCTGCTCGGAGCGGGAAAAGCCATGTGCGGCCAGCGGATTGAGGACACCGACCGCAACGACGCCGAACAGCAGCGCGCCGACGCACAGGGGCAGCAGGAACTGCCAGGCCGAGATGCCGGCGGAACGCGCGATGACCAGTTCGTAGCGGCGGTTGAGCGAGATCAGCGTCGCCATGGCGGAAAACAGGCCGACGAAGGGTATCGTCTGCAGCATGATCATCGGCACGCGCAGCGCGGAAATGGCGAGGCCGATCTGGTAGGTGAAGCCCGGAAGGCCGGCCACGCGCCCGGTCAGTTCGGTGAAGTCGATCAGGAACACCAGGGCGAACAGGCCGAGGAAAATCCAGATCGTGATCCCGATATAGCGCAGGAAAAAATAACGGCGCAGCGTCCAGCCCATCAGGAGCCTCCCTCGCGCCACGCCGCACCGGAAAGGCGCAGCCGCAGATAGGTCAGTCTCTCCATGAGCCTGGAGACCATGTTGGCGAGCCGGTCGGTCCAGCTCAGCGGCAGTTCCATGCGGCGATTCGTGTAGATGAACCAGCCAGCGACGGCCGCGCCCAGCACGGGCACGCAATAGATCATGTAGCTGAAGGCCGCGCTGCTGTCGGCCTTGCCGGCCGCGAAGAAACCAAGCCAGCGCACGAACAGCGAGATGGAGATCGCGGTGATGAGCGGATGCACGCGGGCCTCGCGGTGGGAGCGCGCGTCCCCGGCCACCGCCAAGGCGATGAGGGCGAAGGTTATGGAATAGAACCAGTCGGAGAACCGCTGCGCCAGTTCGGCCCGGTATGAATTCGGCGATTGCTGGTAGATCCGGTCGTTGGGATCGGGATGCATAAGATAGGGCGTGGTCTGGTCCTTCGGCAGAAGGGTGACCTGATTGTTGGCCGAGGCGAAAGCGGAAAGGTCGAAGGCATAGGAGGCGAAATGGATGATGGAAACCTCGCCGTCCGGCGTCTTGCGGTTCACCACGCCGTCGTTCATCAGCAGAACCTTCACGGGCCCCTTGTCGATGACTGCGCCGGTCTTTGCGTAGTAGACGAGGTCGAGACCCTCCTGGCGTGAATCCACGACGAAGATCTGGCCGAGCCGGTTGTCCGGAGACCGCTCGCCGATCTGCACGAACAAACCGTTCTCGACCTTGCGGAACGTGCCTTCCTGGATGATCAGCGAGAGGAAGTCGGCCCGGGCGGTCGCCACCAGATCCCGGTTCCGCTGGCGTGCGTAAGGGTCGACGCCATTGTCGACGATCAGCGAGAACAGGCCGGCGCACAGGGCCAGGATCAGGATCGGCCGGATCACGGTCATGCGGGAGGCGCCGGAAGCGGCCACGACCACCAGTTCGGAATCGGTGTTCATCACGCTCAGCGTCTGGGCGATCCCGACCACCAGCGCGAAAGGCACGACGATGGGGATGATCGAGGGAATGATGAGCGAGGCGACCTCGAAGAAGGTCAGCGCCGACTGACCGCTGTCGGTAACCAGATCGATCCGGGCGAGCACCTGCGTCGTCCAGACGATCGTCAGCGTCCATGCGAGGGCTCCCAGGAAGAGCAGGAGAGCGCGACGCATGATATAGCGTTCAACGATCTTCATTCAGGCAGGTTCTTCCCGATTGCGTTCAAGCGAGTTCAAGTCGCCGGACAATATATATCCGGCAACACAGGCACAACCGGCTCGATCTGGCTCCTTGTCTGGCAACGGTGCTTCCGGTCGCCGCCAGTCTGTGGCCGAATGGATAAGAAACGACGAAAAGGCATGGTTAATCGTCCGTTGCGGCGGTTCAAGGGCGGTGCTGCCGATCCATAGGCAACCCACAGGGTCATTTGGGCGCATGTCTTGCCAAACGGTGCAAAACCGCGAAATGTCGGCTTCCCTCCAGCACTTTCCGAAAAAGCAGAGATTTCATGTCCCAACTTCCCTCCATCTCCTTCGTCAGATTCGCTGTTCCGAAAAAGGGCACCGTGCTCCTGTTGTCGGCCGAGGGGGCGGAACTGGCGGAGACCGCGGCGGCTCTCGACCCCGCGAAAGTGCTGGAGCGGGCAACGGCCGTGGCAGAGTTCAAGGGCAAGTTCGGCTCTACCGTCGAATTGCTCGCGCCGCAGGAAACCAATCTGGACCGGCTGGTTGCGATCGGCGTCGGCAAGGTTTCCGCGCTCGATGAGCATGCATGGGTGAAGCTGGGCGGCGTGATCGCCACGACATTGCGCAATGCCGGCGAGGTGACAGTGCTGCTCGATGTGCCCGGTGCGGCCACGCGCGGCCGGGAGGCGGCCGAACTCGCTTGCGGCATCCTGCTGCGCAGCTACGTCTTCGACAAATACAAGACCAGGAAGGACGACAACGGCAAGGCCGAAGCGAAAAAGCCGGCGAAGATCACGGTCCAGACCGCTGATCCGGCCGGAGCGAAAAAGGCGTTTGCCGACATGCAGGCCGTGGTGGATGGCGCGCTCCTGGCGCGCGATCTGGTCAACGAGCCCGCCAATGTGCTGGGACCGGTGGAGTTCGCCGCCCGTGCAGGCGAGTTGGCCGCGCTCGGCGTCAAGGTCGAAATCCTCACCGAAAAGGAGATGAAGAAGCTCGGCATGGGCTCGCTGCTCGGCGTGGCGCAAGGGTCGTCGCGCGGCGCGCGGCTGGCGGTGATGCAGTGGAACGGGGGCAAGGCGAAGGACAAGCCGATTGCGTTCGTGGGCAAGGGCGTCACCTTCGACACGGGCGGCAATTCGATGAAGCCCGCCTCGGGCATGGAGGACATGAAGGGCGACATGGGCGGAGCCGCCGCCGTGGTCGGGCTTATGCACGCCCTGGCCGCGCGCAAGGCCAAGGCCAATGTGGTCGGCATCATCGGCCTCGTGGAGAATGCCGTCGATGCCAACGCCCAGCGGCCCGGCGACATCGTCACGTCGATGTCCGGCCAGACCATCGAGGTGCTGAACACCGATGCCGAAGGCCGCCTCGTGCTGGCGGATGCGCTCTGGTATTGCAACGACCGCTTCCAGCCGAAATTCATGATCGATCTCGCGACGCTCACCGGCGCCATCATGGTGGCGCTGGGGCAACTGCACGCGGGGCTCTTCTCCAACAATGACGAGCTTGCCGAGCGGCTCTCCGAAGCCGGCCGGCAGACGCAGGAGCGGGTGTGGCGAATGCCGCTCGGGCCGGACTACGACAAGCTGCTCGATTCCAAGAATGCCGACATGAAGAACATCGGCGGGCGTTACGGCGGCGCCATCACCGCGGCGCAGTTCCTCCAGCGTTTCGTCAAGGATACGCCCTGGGCGCATCTGGATATCGCCGGCACCGCGATGGGAGCGCCCGGCAACGAGATCAACCAGTCGTGGGCCTCCGGCTTCGGCGTCAGGCTGCTCGACCGGCTGGTCCGCAACCATTACGAGGGGTGAAGCCCGGGAAAGCTCGAAACGTGGCCGAGATCTTGTTCTACCACCTGACCGAATCGACCCTGGAGGACGCGCTGCCGGGATTGCTGGAGCGCAGCCTCGACCGCGGCTGGCGGGCGGTGGTGCAGACGGGAACGGAGGAGCGGCGGGACGCGCTGGACCAGCATCTGTGGACTTTCCGCGACGATTCCTTCCTCGCCCACGCCACCGACCGCGAGCCGCACCCGACCGAGCATCCGGTTCTTTTGACGACGGGGGCCGAAAATCCGAACGGGGCGAGGATCCGGTTCCTGGTCGACGGGGCGGTTCCGCCGGACCTCGGCGGTTACGACCGTGCCGTTTTCCTGTTCGACGGCCATGATGCCCCCCAGGTCGAAGCGGCGCGCGGCCATTGGAAAACGATGAAGGCCGCGGGGCACGCGGTCACCTACTGGCAGCAGACGCCGGATCGACGCTGGGAACGCAAGGCATAGGCCGGAAGCTTTCAGCCTCTTGTCCGGGCCGGTCGAGGGTCACTGGCCGGCCATTTCCTTCTTGAAGCTGTCGAAATCGACCTGCATGCCGTTGAACACGGTGCTCCAGTGCCGGGTCAGCGCGGAAACGGCCACCGCCTCCTGGATTTCTTCGTCCGTCGCGCCATAGCGCTTGGCGTCCTGCGTGTCGGACCAGATGCAGTAGCTGCAGGGAATCTGTGCCGCGACCGCCAGCGAAATCAGCGATTTCGTTTTTGGCGACAAAGCCGTTTTGTCGTTGAACTGGATTGCCTTGATCTCGGCCCAGGCACCGGGCAGGCCTGCCTTGGGAAACTGCTTCACGAAGGAAGGCACGCCGCCCATCGTGGCCTGGATGTCCTTGACCGCGGCATCGTAGTCGTCGGCACGAGCTGCGCAGGTTGCGACCAGCAGCGAGGCGCAGGCGGCCGCCGGCAGGGAAGCGAGAACGGCTGAGGACACGGCATGAATGCGGAGCATGAAATGCGACATGGTACTCTCCTCTGGCTTCTGATAACCTTACTATGTAAGGTAAGAAGAAGCTGAACCTTACGGCGTAAGTTGTCAAGCGGAAGCTGGAGACGGCAATGGAGCAACCGATCAAGAAAAAGGGAGCGCGTGGGCGTCTTTCGCCCGACATCATCATCGACGTGGCTTTCGAGGTGATCGAGCGGGAAGGGCTCCAGGGATTTTCGACGCGCAAGCTCGCGGCCGCCCTGGGTTGCGAGGCGATGAGCATCTACCACCATTTCCCCTCCGTGGCGCATCTCTTCGAAGCGCTCGTGGACCGGCTGGTCGGATCGCTGGAGATACCGCCATCCGATCTGCCGTGGCGGGAACGGATGCGCAGGGCCATGCTCGACTTCCGCCGCATCGGCCGCGATCATCCGGCCTTTGCGCCTTTCCTCGTCACCTACAGGATGAACTCGCCCGTCTGCCTGGCCTGGCTGAACGGCGTCATCGGGCTTTTCCTCGATGCCGGGTTCGACCGCGAGACCGCGGCGCGGCTGTTCCGGACAACCGGCTATTATCTCATGGGCGCGATACTCGACGAGACGGCCGGCTATGCCAGCGGCCCTTCGGCGGTAACGACCGCGAGCGACGACCAGTTGGCGCGGGACTTTCCGAATGTCCATCTCGCAGGCCGCTTTTTCGGTCCCGCCGAATTCGACACCACCTTCAATCTCGGCATGGAAATGATACTGGACGATATGGAGCGGCTACGCCAGGCCGCTCCATAATCCCCACCAGCAGAGCGATTTGTCCCATGAACTACCGTCACGCCTATCATGCCGGGAATTTCGCCGATGTGGTCAAGCACGTGGTGCTTGCACGGCTGGTCGAATATCTGAAACGCAAGGACAAGCCGTTCCGCGTTGTCGACACCCACGCCGGAATCGGGCTCTACGACCTGTCGTCGGAGCAGGCCGTGCGGACCGGCGAATGGCGCGACGGCATCGGCCGGCTGCTGGACGCTGGGCTCGATCCGAAAGCGGCAGATCTTGTCGCGCCTTATCTCGCAGCCGTGCGGGCGGTCAATCCGGACGGCGCGGTGAAGGCCTATCCGGGCTCGCCCATGATCGTGCGTCACCTGCTGCGGCGGCAGGACCGCCTTTCGGCAATGGAGCTCCATCCCGAGGACGCCGCGCGCCTGAAATCCGTTTTCGAAGGCGATTTCCAGACGCGTGTGACGGAGCTGGACGGCTGGCTGGCGCTCGGTGCGCATCTGCCGCCGAAGGAAAAGCGGGGACTGGTTCTGGTCGATCCGCCCTTCGAGCGCGAGGGAGAATTCGGCCGGCTGGCCGACGGATTGTGCAAGGCTTACAGGCGCTGGCCGGGCGGCATCTACGCCTTGTGGTATCCGATCAAGGACCGCGAGGCGGTGAGGGCATTCCGCAGCGAGCTCGCAGGATCGGGCATCCCGAAACTGCTCGACATCGCCTTCGAGATAAGAGGCCCCGGCCGCGAGCCCCGGTTGGACGGCAGCGGCATGGTGGTGGCGAACCCGCCCTACACGCTGGAAGAGGAACTGCGCACCGTGCTGCCGGCCTTGCTCGAGCGGCTTGCGTTGGACAAGAGTGCCCGATGGTCGCTCGATTGGCTGGCCGGCGAGGAATAGGATCGGACATGGTCCTTCTTGACCGGAACACGGTGAAACCTCACAGTATGCCCCGATATCCGGAGAGGCCCTACATGACTCGCTTTGCCAAGTTCCTGCTTGCCGCCCTGACGGGGCTCAATGTTTCCTTGGCCGCGCCGGCAGTGCGCGCGGCGGACCTGCAAGGCACCTATTACGAAGACAACGGCGTGTGCAGCCAGCCATGGGTGCTGAGCAAGATCACCCACCGCTTTCGCCATCAGGTGACGCATGTGCCGAACCTGCCGCTTGTCGACATCGTCGATTTTCGGCGCATCCAGGAGCGCCGCTATGAGCCGGCCAGCGAGCGTTGGCCCATCGGCCGCCACTATTGCCGTGCCACGGCCGCGCTTTCGAGTGGGGAGGAGCGCCCCGTCTGGTATCTGATCGAGGAAGGGCAGGGCTTCGCCTCGATCGGCGACAACGTGGAATTCTGCGTCGCCGGCTTCGACCGCTGGATGGTCTATGACGGCAAGTGCCGTATCCTGCGCTGACCTGACCAAGCGCCGGACCCATGGCGGCCGCAAGATGGAAATCGGCTGCTGTCGCGCTGACGGCTGCGGTCCTGGCGATTTCGGTCGTCAGCCCGTCCTTTGCCCGCGACAGGAAAGGCTTCCGTCAACAAGAGTCCGGCCAGGTCCAGGACAGCTTCGAATTCTATGTGCTGTCGCTGTCCTGGTCGCCGAGCTATTGCGAGGCCGAAGGTTCCGGCGCAAACCGGCAGCAATGCGATGGCGGGCGGCCTTACGCCTTCGTCGTCCACGGGCTGTGGCCCCAGTTCGAGCGCGGCTATCCGAGCCGATGCGCGACCGACCGGCCGAAAGTCTCGGGGCGGACGCTGCAATCCGTGCTCGACATCATGCCGTCGCCCGGGCTGATCCGACACGAATGGCAGCAGCACGGCACATGCAGCGGCCTGTTGCAGGATGATTATTTCGGTCTCGTGCGCACGGCATGGATGAAGGTGGCGATCCCCGCCGAATACGACCGGCTGGATGGCTATCGCATGGTGGCGCCCGACGACGTGGAGAACGCCTTCCTTCGCGCCAATCCGGGCCTGTCGGCCGACGACATGGCTGTCACCTGCGACAGGCGCTATTTGCGCGAAATTCGCATCTGCATGAGCAAGGACCTGAAATTCCGCTCATGCCCGGCGGTGGCCAGGCAATCGTGCCGGTTGCCGAAAGCGGTGATGCCGCCGGTCCGTGGCGGATAGTTTTTGAAGCGCTGGCAGTTGCCTCGCATGGGGCGCTCGCTAGAGTGCCGCGACTTCAACCGGGAATGAAACATGCCAAAGCTGCTTTATGCCTCAGCCTCGCCGTACAGCGCCAAGGTGCGCATGGCCGCTGCCTATGCTGGGATCGCCATCGAACTGGTTCCGACCAAGACCGATGAGGCGCCCGCGCCGCTCCTTGCGGCAAATCCGTTGGGCAAGATTCCCGCGCTGGTGCTGGATGACGGCGGTTCGGTCTTCGACAGCCGCGTCATCACGCAATATCTGAACCGCCTTTCGAAGAACGCGCTTTTTCCGCGCAATCCGGACAAGCGCACCGAAGCCGAGGTTCTGGAGGCGCTGGCAGACGGCATTTGCGACAGCGCGCTGCTGATCGTCTATGAGCGCCGCTACCGCGACGAGGACAAGGTCTCGCAGGCCTGGATCGACGGGCAATGGGGGAAGGTGACACGCGCCCTGGACCTGCTCAACGCCAACCCGCCCAAGCTGCCGAAGAAGATCACCGTCGGCCAGATCGCGTTGCGCGCCGCGCTGGGCTATCTGGCGCTGCGATTCGCCGGAAAATGGGAGAAGGGGCGCGGCAGGCTGGTGCGCTGGGCCGCCCGCTTCGACGAGAAGTTTCCCGAGCTCAAGGCTGCCGTACCTTCCTGACGGCCGCGGAACGGGCGGCAGTTTGCCGCAAATGCATTGCGCAAAGAAAAAAGCCGGGCTTTCGCCCGGCTTTTCCATCTTGGCTTGAAGCCGAGATTAGAACTTCATACCGACGCCGAAGGTGATGCGGTTGTCGTGGTCCTTGACCTTGCCGACGTTGCCGACGTCAAAGGTCTTGGAGCCGTAATCGGTGTAGCGATACTCGACGCGACCGAAGACGTTGTCGGTGAACTTGATGTCGGCGCCGGCGCCGGCCGTCCAGCCGAACATGCCCTTGCTCTGGCTGTCGCCGCTGAGCTGGTCGGTGATCTTCAGGCTCTCGCCAGCGCCACCGGCCGTACCGTAGAGCAGGATGTCCGGGCTGACGGAGTAGCCGAGACGGGCACGGATCGAGCCCTCGAAGCCGGACTTCGACTTCCAGTCGTCAGCCGAGCCCTTGCTGCCGTTGTAGCCCAGATCGCCTTCGACACCGTACACGAAGTTGTCCTGCTGCCAGTTGTAGCCGGCAAAGGCGCCGCCGATGAAGCCATCGGTGTGGATGTTGGTGCCCACATCCGGCAGCTTGGTGCGGCCGGCGAAGCCGTAGCCGACGCTCAGACCGGCATAGGGACCGGCCCAGGAAGCGACGGGAAGCTCAGCAACCGGAGCGGGTGCCGGCGGCTCTTCCTGGACAACGTCGGCGGCATAGGCGGGGATGGTGCCCACCAGGGCGAGGAGCCCGAGCGCCGCTGCGGCCGGCCGAGCGAATTTGAAAGTGGTCTGCATTGTTCTACTCCTTGAGCCACAGAAACTGGCTTTCTCGCATGAACGACCGAGCCCGCCGTGGGGAGGAAACGAGTTCGTCGCTCATCGGTTCCGGAATCTGGTGATGAAATGCGGCCGAAGCGAACCTGAATTGAGGAGTTTAGCAGGCAGAAATGAGGCAGAAATATGTCGTTGCATCTGTGCAACAACGAAATCCGGGAAGAACGCCTGCCTGCGCTGTAGCGCCCTTGGCTCAAGGGATTGCGAATCCTATATCGGAAACGCACCGTCGACAAAAAGCGCAAAACCGGGCGCGAAGCAAGCGCTTTCGCCACAATCTCGCCGCAGGAACAAATGGAATTTTACGAAGCCGCTCCACATTTCCCGGATCGCCTCCCGGGGGCGAGCCATGAATGAAGTTGCAGGAACGGTGCTGGTGACCGGCGGCGCCAGGCGAATCGGCCGGGCGATCGTGGAAGACCTCGCAGCCCACCGCTTCGGCGTCGCCATCCACACCAACGGATCCCGCGCTGAAGCGGACAGTCTGGCCCGCTCGATCGTCGCTTCGGGCGGGCGCGCCGCCGTCGTGGAAGCGGACCTTACCGACATGGCAGCCGCCAGCCGCCTTGTTCCCGAGGCGGAAAAGGCGCTGGGTCCCGTCTCGTTGCTTGTCAACAACGCCTCGGTGTTCGAGGAAGATTCGGTGCTGGATTTCACCGAGCGCGGCTGGGACAGGCATTTCGCTGTCCACGTCAAGGCGCCCGCGGTGCTGGCGCGCGCTTTCGCCGAGGCGCTGCCGCAGGACATGAAGGGGCTGATCGTCAACATCATCGACCAGCGTGTGTGGCGGCCGACGCCGCGCTATTTCTCCTATGCGTTGTCGAAATCGGCGCTTTGGGCCGCCACGCAGTCCATGGCGCTGGCGTTGGCGCCGCGCATCCGGGTCAATGGCATCGGTCCCGGGCCGACATTGAAGAGCGCGCGCCAGAGCGACGCCGACTTCCAGGCGCAGCTCGACGGACTCGTGTTGGGACATGGACCGCAACTGACGGAATTCGGCGCGACGATACGCTATCTTTGGCAGGCGGAGTCAGTCACCGGCCAGATGATAGCGCTCGACGGGGGGCAGCATCTTGCGTGGCAGACCCCGGATGTGACAGGCATTGCGGAATGACTTCCATGGATTCCAAGCGCAAGGCGCGCGGCATCGCCGCGGACGGCGATGTTCCGCCGGACGTCGAACTCGACGACGAGGACGTCGGGCAGGGTGACGCGCCTGCCGGCCCGGACGTCGCGTTCACCGCCGTCGACTGGACCGCACAGCGCGACGAGGAAAGCGGCAAGGTCGGTGCCGAGGTGATCCAGGCGCTGGTCAAGCGCCTGCCCAACCAGCCCGGCGTCTATCGCATGATGAACGCCGCCGGCGACGTGCTCTATGTCGGCAAGGCGCGCAGCCTGAAGAAGCGCGTCACGCAATATGCGCAGGGGCGGTTCCATACCAACCGCATCGGCCGGATGGTACGCGAGACGGCGACGATGGAATTCGTCGTTACCCGTACCGAGATCGAAGCTCTGCTTCTGGAGGCTAACCTTATCAAGAGGTTGCGTCCCCGGTTTAATGTCCTTCTACGGGACGACAAGTCCTTTCCCTATATTCTCCTGACCGCGGACCACCCGTCGCCAGGCATCTACAAGCACCGCGGCGCGCGCTCGCGCAAAGGCGACTATTTCGGCCCCTTCGCCTCGGCGCAAGCGGTCGGCCGCACCATCAATTCGCTGCAGCGCGCCTTTCTGCTGCGCAGTTGCACGGATTCGTTCTATGAAAACCGCACGCGTCCCTGCCTGCTGTTCCAGATCAAGCGCTGCGCCGCGCCTTGTACCGGCGAGATATCGCATGCGGGTTACGCCGAGCTCGTGCATGAGGCCAAGGACTTTCTCTCCGGGCGCAGCCAGAAGGTGAAGACGGAAATTTCGGCCGCCATGCAGGAGGCTGCCGAGGCGCTCGATTTCGAGCGCGCGGCGATCTTTCGCGACAGGCTCGCGGCACTGTCCCATGTGCAAAGCCACCAGGGCATCAATCCGCAATCGGTGGACGAGGCGGATGTCTTCGCCATTCATCAGGAAGGCGGGCAGGTCTGCATCCAGGTGTTCTTTTTCCGCACCGGCCAGAACTGGGGCAATCGCGCCTATTTTCCGAAGGCCGACCCGGCCCTGGAGGCGTCCGAGGTGCTGGGTTCCTTCCTGGCGCAGTTCTATGACGACAAGCCGGTGCCGCGCACGATCCTGCTGTCGCATGCGGTCGAGGAGCAGGAACTGCTGACCGAGGCGCTGTCCACCCGCGCCGGCCGCAAGGTGTCAATCACCGTGCCGCAGCGCGGCGAGAAGAAGGACCTGACGGATCATGCCCTGCAGAATGCGCGTGAGGCGCTCGGCCGCAGGCTGGCCGAAACCTCCACGCAGGCACGGCTGTTGGCGGGTCTGGCCGAGACGTTCGGTCTGGAAAAGGTGCCGACCCGCATCGAGGTCTACGACAACTCCCACATCATGGGCACCAATGCGGTCGGCGCGATGATCGTCGCCGGTCCCGAGGGGTTCGTCAAAAACCAGTACCGCAAGTTCAACATCCGCTCCACCGATATCACCCCCGGCGACGATTTCGGCATGATGCGGGAGGTGATGGGACGGCGGTTTTCCCGGCTTCTGAAGGAGCACGGCGAGGCTGACGCCGCCGACGCGGCCGACGAGGAGGCCAACGGCTTCCCGGCTTGGCCCGACGTCATCCTGATCGACGGCGGGCAGGGCCAGATGTCGGTCGTGCGGCAGATGCTGACCGATCTCGGCATCGAGGACCGTGTCGCCGCGATCGGCGTCGCCAAGGGGCAGGATCGCGACGCCGGCCGCGAGCGCTTCTTCGTGCGGGGGCGGGACTCCTTTTCGCTGCCGGTTCGCGATCCCGTGCTCTATTTCGTGCAGCGGCTGCGCGACGAGGCGCATCGTTTCGCCATCGGCTCGCACCGCGCCCGCCGCCGCAAGGAGATGGTCAAGAGCCCGCTCGACGAGATCGCGGGTATCGGCCCGACGCGCAAGCGCGCTCTTCTGCTGCATTTCGGCACCGCAAAGGCCGTCAGCCGCGCCGCCATGGAGGATCTGATGAATGTGGACGGTATTTCAGAGTCCGTCGCGCGGCTGGTCTACAATCATTTCCATGAGAAATGAGGCTTTGCCGGACTTTTGACCGGCCATTCGATTTTCTTGTGTTGAACCATGCACCCGCATCTGGTTTGAGATATGTCCATCCAGAGTCGGTAGATCATGGCGAAGCGCGCGTTCAACCTGCCCAACATCCTGACTTACGCCCGTATCCTTGCGGTGCCGCTGGTCGTGCTGTGCTTTTTTCTGGAAGGGCATTTGAAGTCGAGCGACTTCGCGCGCTGGTCGGCGCTGGCCATTTTCCTTCTTGCCAGCATCACCGACTATTTCGACGGCTATTTCGCGCGCGCCTGGCAACAGACGTCGAACATCGGCAAGATGCTTGACCCGATCGCCGACAAGTTGCTCGTCGCCACCTGCCTGCTGCTTCTGGCCGCCGACACGGACCGGCATGCGGGCATCGCCGGCTGGTCGCTGTGGGCGGCCATCATTATCCTGTGTCGCGAGATTCTGGTCTCCGGCTTGCGCGAATACCTGGCGGCGCTGAAAGTGTCGGTGCCGGTTACCAAGCTCGCAAAATGGAAGACGACGATCCAGATGGTCGCCATAGCCTTCCTGCTTGCGGGGCCGGCGGGCGACAAGATCTTCCCGCTGACCACGCAACTGGGAATGGTGCTGCTGTGGGTTGCGGCGGTCGTCACGCTATATACGGGCTATGATTATTTCCGCGCCGGCCTGAAGCATATCGTCGACGAGTGAAGCGATGAAACTGATTTATTTCGCCTGGGTGCGCGAGCGGATCGGCAAGTCGGAGGAAGACGTCGAACTGCCGGTCGGCATCGAGACGGTTGCCGATTTGCTGCACTGGCTGAAGGCCCGCGGCGACGGCTACGAACAGGCCCTGCAGCACCCGCAGGTCATCCGTGTCGCCATAGACCACGAGCATGTCGCGCATGGCGAGCGCCTGGCCGGTGCGCGGGAAATCGCGCTGTTCCCACCCATGACCGGCGGTTGAGATGCCCGGCGCCATAGTTCCCGTCGTGCGCATACAGGCCGGGGATTTCGACGTGGCGGCCGAAATCGCAGCGTTGAGCGGGGGCCGTGCCGATGTTGGCGCCGTGGTCACCTTCACCGGTCTGTGCCGTGACGAAGACGGACGCCTGGCGGCGCTGGAACTCGAGCATTATCCCGGTATGGCCGAAGCCGAGATCGGGCGCATCGCTGCCGAAGCCGCCCAGCGCTGGCCGTTGCAGGGGCTGACCGTCATTCACCGCTTCGGACGCATCGCGCCGGGCCGCAACATCGTCCTGGTGGTCGCCGCGTCCAGCCACCGGCAGGCTGCGTTCGAAGCCGCGAATTTCCTGATGGACTATCTGAAATCGCGCGCGCCCTTCTGGAAGAAGGAGCATCATGCCGACGGCACCGAAGGCGACTGGGTGGAGGCCAAGGAAGCCGACGATCGCGCCGCGGAGCGCTGGAAGTCTTAATTTTGCTTAATAATTTATCCGAATAATACCTTTCGGCCGCCACGCTTTGTCCGCAATCCGGACGCCATTTTTCCCTCCGCAGGAGGGCGCGACATGCTGGACCGGATCGCTGAATTCTTCATTTTCGGCTTCGCGCCGCTCATGGCGGGCATACTGACGGCGCCCGAGGTCCACCCGGCTTCCGAGCACGTGCTGAAGGGCAAGGTCTGGTACCCGGATCATGTCAAGCTGCCCGCGAACGCGATCCTGACCGTGCAGTTGAGGGACCTGTCGTCAGGCGATCGGCCGGATGCGGTCATCGCCGAACAGCAGATCGGTATAGACGGGGAGCCGCCGATCCGATTCGCGCTCAGGTTCCGGCAGTCGGCCATCAAGCCCAGGATCGGCTACGGCTTACGGGCGCATGTGAGCGCCGGCAACGAGATGCTGCTGGTCGACCAGTTCCTGCGTGAGGTCGACCCCTTGACCGATTCCGAGCGGATCGTGCTGCTCGCGAAAACATCCGCGAAATGAAAAAGCCGGGCAGGGGCCCGGCTTTCTCGGCTTCTTCCAGTGGAAAGATCGCGGCGGCTCAGCCGACGATCTCGGTGTCGGAGAACCAGTAGCGGATTTCCTGCGCGGCGGTTTCGGGAGCATCCGAGCCGTGCACCGAATTCTCGCCGATCGACAGGGCATGCACCTTGCGGATGGTGCCTTCGTCGGCGTTCGCCGGATTGGTCGCGCCCATCACTTCGCGGTTCTTGGCGATGGCGTTCTCGCCCTCGAGCACCTGGACGATGGTCGGGCCCGACGACATGAACTCGACCAGTTCTTCGAAGAAGGGGCGGCCCTTGTGGACGGCGTAGAAGCCCTCGGCCTCTCGGCGGCTCATCCACACGCGCTTGGAAGCCACGACGCGCAGGCCGGCGTCTTCCAGCATCTTGGTGATGGCGCCGGTCAGGTTGCGGCGGGTGGCATCCGGCTTGATCATGGAAAAGGTGCGTTCGAGCGCCATGGGTCGTCCTTCTGGTACGGGGATTGCTGTGTGGCGGGCTCTATACAGGCCGCCCGGCGCATTGCCAAGGGGCAGGTCAGGCGGCGGCCGGCACCGCCCGGCCGACCCCGCCATGCAGGTCGAGGCAGCGCTCGAACCAGTTCCTGACAAGCGTGTCGTCACGATCCAGGAAGGCGTAGGACGATATCACGCGCACCCACTGCATCGCGCCGAACACGATATAATCGGCAAACAGCGGCGATTGCCCGCCGATGAACGGCTGGAACTCCAGCATGCTGCGCAGCGGCTCCAGTCTCTTGCGGAACGCGGGCAGATGCGCGTCGCGCTCGGCCGTGGCCCCCTCCAGCGTCTTGCCGTAGCGCGCTTCACGGCTTTGGCGGAAATAGATCCTGTTTTCGGCGTCCTGCGCCCGGAGCAGTTCCATCAGCGCTGCGGAGCCCAGGAACGGGTGCAACCGGGTTTGCAACCAGCGCTCGACGAAGCGCGCGACGGCTTTGCCGCCTTCGCCGCCGAACAGGCTCGGACGGTCCGGATAGGCTTCCTCCAGATAAAGCGCGATGTCGAAGGAATCGGCTATGACGCGATCTCCGTCGCGTATGACCGGTATCGTCTTCGACACTCCGTTTTCGACGGCGGGAACCTCGATGAAACGCGTCGGTATGGTGCAGAAATCGAGCCCCTTGTGCGCGAGCGCCATCCGCACTTTCCAGCAATGCGGGCTGTAGGGCCGGGATTCGTCGACGCCGACAAGATCGTAGAGCAGAATGGTCATTGGCTTTTCCTGCGTGCCGGCGTTAGACCGGGGCCGTCGAAGCGGCGGGAGAAAATGAATGAAGCGTCATTTCATGATGTTTGCGGCCTACAATCAATGGGCCAACGCGCGCATATACGATGCCGCCGGGGATCTGTCCGACGAGGAGTTCGGCCGCAACGTCGGCGCCTTCTTCGGGTCCATGTCGGGCACGCTGAACCATCTGCTTGCGGCGGACCGCATCTGGATGAAACGCTTCACTGGGGAAGGGGATGCGCCGGCGGCGCTGGACACCCTCATCCACAAGACGTTGCCCGCGCTTCGCGCTGCCCGTGAGGCCGAAGACAGGCGCATCGTGGACTGGGTGGGGAACCTCAGCCCCGAAGAACTGGCCGGCCGGTTCACCTACATAACCGTGACCGACGTGCGCACCGTCTCGCAGCGGCTGTCGCCGGCGCTGGATCATTTTTTCAACCACCAGACCCATCATCGGGGCCAGGCGCACATGATCCTGACGGTGCTTGGGCGCCCCTCGCTGACGCTCGACCTGGTCTATTTTCAGCGCACCGAGGAAGGGCGCCAGTTTGCGTAAGCGTCGTGGCTGAATAACAACCGGATATTTTCAATTATAGTAAATTGTCCGCCTCGGAATTAACGAGTCGTGGCGGGGTAATTAGTTCCATTGTTGCGCATATTCTTACTCCTATCATTGCTGATGTAGCTGGGATTTCAGCTCATTGCATGACATCTGATAGGAGGAATTTGTCATGGCAACATCTCGTTTTACCAAGACTTTTCTAAGTAGCGTTCTTGTTTTGGCGATGTGCTCGCCCGGATTGGCGGAAGGTACGGGCCGCAGCGGACTGGGCGGTGCGATTGGCGGTCTCGGCGGGGCCGTCGGTGGCGTTGTCGGTGGAGTGGGCAATGCCGTCGGCGGTGTGGCTGGAGCGCTTGGCGGAGCAGCCGGCACCAACTCCAAGAGCGGCGGACAGGCCGGTGGCAGCAGCGGCGGCTCCGCCAGCGCGGGAGTCGGTGCGGCCGGGGCCGGGCGCAACGGTGCGGGCGGCGTGAGTATCGGAGGCGCCCGCGGCGTGAGCCTGGGCGGCAGCAGCAACGGTCCGCTCGGTGTCAGCGTCGGCCTCGGCGGCAGCAGGGGCGTCAATGCCGATGTCGGAGCCGGGCTCGGCACGAGCAAGGGGCTAGCCAATGTCGGCCTGGACGCCTCTGTCGGCGGCAAGAATGGCCTGAACGCCAAGAGCCGCACGTCCGTTCTGGGCAGGACCGGCGTTCTGAATTCCAACACCGCCGCCTCCCTGGGCGGAAACAGCGGCCTGAAGGCCGGCGTCGGTGCCAAGATCGGCGGAGGGAGTCTGGCAAGCGTCGGCGTGGGGATCGGCATCGGCGGCGGTTCGACGGCTCCGGGCGGCGGCGGCAATTCCGGCGGATCAACCGGGCCGGGCAACGGCGGCGATGGTGGCGGCTCGGTTGCGCCGGGCAAGAACCCGGGCCTGTCGGGTGTGATCGGCAGCATGTCGGGCTACCAGATGATCAAGCTGAAGAAGCGCTGCGCCGATGTGCTGGGCAATTCCGGCCAGTATGACCGCGACCTGCGCGAACTCTGCATGATCCTGGCCAAGCTCCGCTGAACGGCGCCGCAATTTGATCGGAAGGCCCGCCTCGACCGGCGGGCCTTTTGCATCGGCCGAACTCCGTTTCATGTCCCGCACTTGTCGGCCGGGCCTTTGCCGTGCAAAAGGCGGCCATGCTTATCATCAACGATCTTTCGCTTCGCATCGCCGGGCGCCTGCTTCTCGACCATGCCTCGCTGACCTTGCCGGCCGGCACCAAGGCGGGGCTCGTCGGCCGCAACGGCACCGGCAAGACCACGCTTTTCCGCGCCATCACCGGCGATTTTCCGGCGGAAACCGGCTCGATCTCCCTGCCGAAGAACACGCGCATCGGCCAGGTCGCGCAGGAAGCTCCGGGCACCGAAGAGCCGCTGATCGATATCGTGCTCAAGGCCGACAAGGAGCGGGCAGCGCTGCTGGAAGAGGAAAAGACGGCGACCGATCCGCACCGCATCGCCGAAATCCACATCCGGCTTGCCGACATCGACGCCCATTCCGCCGAATCGCGGGCGGCCACCATCCTGTCCGGCCTGGGCTTCGACGAGGAGGCGCAGAAGCGGCCGGCCTCGTCCTTCTCCGGCGGCTGGCGCATGCGCGTCGCGCTCGCAGCGGTGCTGTTTTCCGAACCCGACCTGCTGCTTTTGGACGAGCCGACCAACTATCTCGACCTCGAAGGCACGCTCTGGCTGGAGAACTACGTCGCGAAATATCCGCACACGGTTCTGCTCATCAGCCACGATCGCGACCTGCTCAACCGCGCGGTCAACTCCATCGTGCATCTCGACCAGAAGAAGATGACCTTCTGGCGCGGCGGCTACGACCAGTTCGAGCGGCAGTTGGCCGAGCAGAAGGAATTGCAGGAAAAGAGCCGCGTCAAGCAGGAGGCGCAGCGCAAGCACCTGCAATCCTTCGTGGACCGCTTCCGCGCCAAGGCTTCCAAGGCCAGGCAGGCGCAGTCGCGCATCAAGGCGCTGGAGAAGATGAAGCCCATCGCCGCGCTGGTGGACGACACGGTCAGGCCGTTCTCCTTCCCCGAGCCGGTCAAGACGGTGGCCTCGCCGATCGTGGCCCTGAACGGGATCAATGTCGGCTACGAAGCGGAAAAGCCGATCCTGAAGAAGCTCGACCTGCGTATCGACAATGACGACCGCATCGCGCTGCTCGGCGCCAACGGCAACGGCAAGTCCACCTTCGCCAAGCTGCTCGCCGGCCGGCTGAAGGGCGAAACCGGGACGATGACGGTTGCGCCCGGTCTGAAGGTGGCGATCTTCGCGCAGCACCAGATGGACGATCTCCGTCCCGAGGAAAATGCCTACGAACATGTGCGGCGGATGATGCCCGACGCGCCTGAATCCAAGGTGCGGGCCCGCGTCGCGCAGTTCGGCCTTTCGACGGAGAAGATGAACACGCCGGCCAAGGACCTGTCCGGTGGCGAGAAGGCGCGGCTGTTGATGGGGCTGGCAGCCTTCGACGGGCCGAACCTGTTCATCCTCGACGAGCCGACCAACCATCTCGACATCGATTCGCGCGAGGCGCTGGTCTATGCGCTCAACGATTTCCCGGGCGCGGTGATCCTGATTTCGCACGACCGCCATCTCCTGGAGGCGACGGCCGACCGCCTCTGGCTGGTCAAGGACGGAACGGTCAAGCCCTATGACGGCGATCTGGACGACTACAAGACGCTGGTGACCGGCGTTTCCATGGACCGCCGCGAAAAGCGTGAGGCGGACAAGGCGTCCAAGGCCGACCGGCGCCGCGAGGCCGCGGCGCGGCGCGCGGCGCTCGAGCCGCTGGCCAAGGAGATCCGCGCTACGGAAGGGCTGATGGAGCGCCTGCGCAAACGCATCGACACGATCGAGGACGAGCTTGCCAATCCCGCGCTCTACGAGAAGGACCCGATCAAGGCGACACGGCTGGCCAAGGAGCGTTCCGAACTGTCGGGGCAATTGACCCGAAACGAGGAAAAATGGCTGGAAATGTCGACCGAATATGAGGAAGGCATCGCCGAATAGGCCGGGCGAGGGGCTCGGCTTGGCCCTATCCGGCGGCCCCGCAAACCGCTAGAAAGTGGCATGAACCAGCTCGCCAAGCTCAAGATCGGGCATTCCGCCTGCCCGCATGATTGCCCGTCGACCTGTGCGCTGGACGTGGAACTGCTGGCGCCGGATCGTATCGGCCGCATCCATGGCGCCAAGGCCAACAGCTACACGGCCGGCGTCGTCTGCGCCAAGGTCGCCCGCTATGCCGACCGCGTGCATCATCCCGACCGGCTGCTGAAGCCGCTGGTGCGGGCCGGCGCCAAGGGCGACGGCAGGTGGAAAGCGGCGAGTTGGGAAGCGGCGCTAGACCTCGTGGCCGAAAAGTTCGAGGCAGCCGAAGCGAAATACGGTTCGGAGACGGTCTGGCCCTATTTCTACGCCGGTACCATGGGTCTGGTGCAGCGCGACGGCATCGAACGGCTGCGCCACGCCAAGAAATATTCCGGCTTTTTCGGCTCGATCTGCACCAATCTCGCCTGGACCGGCTGGGTGATGGGCACGGGCGCGCTGCGCGGCGCGGACCCTCGCGAGATGGCGAAATCCGACTGCGTCGTCATCTGGGGCACCAACGCCGTGGTCACCCAGGTCAATGTGATGACGCACGCCATCCGTGCGCGCAAGGAGCGCGGCGCCAAGATCGTCGTCATCGACATCTACGAGAACGCCACCGTCAAGCAGGCCGACATGGGGCTGGTGCTGAGGCCCGGCACGGACGGCGCGCTGGCCTGCGCGGTCATGCACGTGCTGTTCCGCGAAGGCATGGCCGACCGGGCCTATCTCGAAAAATACACCGACGACCCGAAGGGGCTGGAGGCGCATCTCGCCACCCGCACGCCGGAATGGGCGGCCGCGATCACCGGGCTTTCGGTCGGGGAGATCGAGGCCTTCGCACGGCTGGTGGGCACGACCAAGCGCACCTTCTTCCGGCTCGGCTACGGGTTCTCGCGCCAGCGTAACGGCTCGGTGAACATGCATGCGGCGCTCAGCGTCGCAGCCGTGACCGGCTGCTGGCAGTATGAAGGCGGCGGCGCCTTCCACTCCAATTCCGGCGTTCTCAAGTTCAACACCGAGACGCTGGAAGGCACGCGCCTGCGCGATCCGAACATCCGTTATCTCGACCATTCGCGCATCGGGCCGGTGCTGGTCGGCCGCCAGGACGCGCTCTATGGCGGCCCGCCCGTCACGGCGCTGCTGATCCAGAACACCAATCCGGCCAATGTCGCGCCCGAGCAGCGGCTGGTGAAGCAGGGTTTCCTGCGCGACGACCTGTTCACCTGCGTGCACGAGCAGTTCATGACCGACACGGCAAGGCTGGCCGACGTCGTGCTGCCGGCCACCATGTTCCTGGAGCATGACGACATCTACAAGGCCGGCGGCAACCAGCACGTCATACTCGGCCCGAAACTGATCGATCCTCCGCAGGGGCCGCGCACCAACCACTTCGTCATCGAGGAACTGGCGCAAAGGCTTGGCGTGGCGGACAGGCCGGGTTTCGGCCTGACCGAGCGCGAGCATATCGACATCATGCTTTCCAAGAAGGGGCTCGGCACCTTCGATACGTTCCGGGAAGAGCGCTGGGCCGATCTCCAGCCCGCCTTCGAGGATGCGCATTTCCTCAATGGTTTCGGTCACCGCGACGGCAAGTTCCGCTTCCGGCCCGACTGGACCGGACAGGCCGCGCCCAACCGGCCGCCGAAAAGCATGGGCATATTCGGACCTTTCGACCGGCTTCCGGAATTCCCGGACCACGTCGATCTGATCGAGGTGGCCGACGATGCGCATCCCTTCAGGCTGGCAACCTCGCCGGCGCGCAACTTCCTCAATTCAAGCTTTGCGGAAACGCCTGTTTCGCAGGCCAGGGAGGGGCGGCCGCAACTGCTGATCCATCCCGAGGACGCCGCCTCGCTCGGCCTTAGCGACGGCGACCGTGTCGAGATCGGCAACCAGCGCGGCGAGGTCGTGCTCCATGCAACGCTTTTCGCCGGCATTCAGCGTGGTATCGTCATCGCGGAAGGCATCTGGCCGAACAGCGCCCACGAACGCGGCGAGGGCATCAACGTGCTGACGGGTTCTGATGCGCCCGCGCCCTATGGCGGCGCCCCCGTCCACGACAACAAGGTGTGGGTGCGGCCGGCCTGACCTTACGGCGTGATGCGCGCCAGTTGCTCCAGGTCGATTTCCTCGCGCAGAGGGCCGGGAGCGGAGAGCGACGCATCGCCATTCGCCGTATCTTCCGCAAGGCCGGAGAAGACGGTGCGGCCGCCCTGCATGCGCGCCTTGCCTTCGGCCACCAGCTTCAGCGCCATCGGGTAGAGCCCGTGTTCCGCCTTCAGCACGCGCGCGGCGAGCGTGTCGGCATCGTCGCCGATCATCACCGGCACGGCCGCCTGCGCGATGATGGGCCCATCGTCCATTTGCGGCGTGACGAAATGAACCGTGCAGCCATGAAGGCGCGTTCCGGCTTCCAGCGCGCGGCGGTGGGTATCCAGTCCCTTGAAGGACGGCAGCAGGGCAGGGTGGATGTTGATCATGCGGCCCTGCCATTTTTCCACGAAAGGCGTGGTCAAAAGGCGCATATAGCCGGCAAGCGCCACGATCTCGGCGTTCAGTTCCGCGATCGCGGCATCGATCGCGCCGTCATGCGCGTCCTTGCTGGCGTGGTCCGCGCGCGCGATCACCTGTACCGGCACGCCGCGTGCGGCCGCGATGCCCAGTCCTGCGGCGCCCGGCGTATCGGAAATCACGCCTGCGATCTCGATGGGGTAGGCTGGATCGACCGCCGCATCGAGGAGCGCGCCCATATTCGATCCGCGTCCCGAAATCAGGATCGCGACGCGCTTTTTGGACACTGTGCTCATAGGCCGATCGTTCCCCGGTAAATCACGCCGGCGTCACGGCGAGGCACGATCCGGCCGATGGACGCGACAGTCTCGCCGGCTTCCTGAAGCACTGCGGCGACCTGCGCGGCCTGCCCGGAGGCAACCACGACGATCATGCCGATGCCGCAATTGAACGTGCGCATCATCTCTTCCGGCGCCACGCCGCCCGTCTTGGCCAGCCATGAGAACACCGGCGGCACGTCTATGGCGTCGAGATCGAGCTCGGCGGAGAAATCCTTCGGCAGCACGCGCGGAATGTTGTCGGGGAAGCCGCCGCCGGTGATATGGGCCAAGGCCTTGATGCCGTGCGTGTTGCGGATCGCCTTGAGCACCGATTTCACATAGATGCGAGTCGGCTCCAGCAGCGCCTCGGCAAGCGTGGCGTCGGCGGCGAAGGGCGCGGGCGCATCCCAATCCAGCCCGCTGGCCGAAACGATGCGCCGCACCAGCGAAAAGCCGTTGGAATGCACGCCCGACGACGCGAGCCCGAGCAACACGTCGCCCTCGACGATATCGTCGGTCGGCAGGAGCTGGCCGCGTTCGGCCGCGCCGACGGCGAAGCCGGCGAGATCGTAGTCCTTCTCGCTGTACATGCCCGGCATCTCGGCCGTCTCGCCGCCGATCAGCGCGCAGCCGGCCTGCCGGCACCCCTCCGCGATACCGCCGACGATCGCCACGCCCTGTTCCGGATCGAGCTTGCCGGTGGCGAAATAATCCAGGAAGAACAGCGGCTCGGCGCCCTGCACGACGAGATCGTTGACGCACATCGCCACAAGGTCGACGCCGATCGTGTCGTGCTTGCCGGCCTCTATGGCGATCTTCAGCTTGGTGCCGACACCGTCGTTGGCGGCTACCAGCACGGGATCGGAAAAGCCGGCGGCCTTGAGGTCGAACAATCCGCCGAAGCCGCCGATCTCGCCATCGGCTCCCGGCCGGCGCGTCGAGCGCACGAGCGGCTTGATCTTTTCCACCATCAGATTGCCGGCATCGATATCGACGCCCGCATCGGCATAGGTGAGCCCGTTCTTCCGCTCGCTCATCGCCATTTCCCTGCTTGTCGGGCGCTCTTGCCATGAACGGCGCCGACCCGCAAGGAGCATGCGCCGATGCGCGCATGCAGTCACGGCAAAAGCGTCGAATTCCGGCTTTGCCCTTGCCGCCGGCCGCGATCTTGCCCAACTATCGTGGAGCGAACCATCTGCCGGGCGAGGGCAAATCCTTTTTGGCGACTATCCCCAACCTGATCACGATCCTGCGCTTCCTGCTGGTGCCCGCCATTGTTTTCGCGATGCTGGAGGCGCGCTGGGGATGGGCCTTCACCGGCTTCGTCGTCGCCGGCATTTCCGACGGCGTGGACGGCTTCATAGCCCGCAGGTTCGACCAGCGCTCCCGGCTCGGCGCTTATCTCGATCCGATGGCGGACAAGATCCTGCTGGTTTCCGTCTTCGTGGTGCTGGGCTTCGTCGGGGAATTGCCGCTATGGCTCGTCGTCGTCGCCGTCTCCCGCGACGTCCTCATCGTGTGCGCCGTCATCCTGTCCTCCGTCATGGGCCAGCCGGTGGAAATGCAGCCGCTGATGGTATCGAAGGCGAACACCGTCATGCAGATCGTATTGGCTGCCGTGGCGCTCGCGGAATTGGGCTACGGCCTGTCGCTCGGGCCGGTGCGGCCCGCCTTGATAATGATATCCGGCCTCTTGACCGTGGCTTCGACCGCAGCCTATCTCGTGGCCTGGCTAAGACACATGAACCGTTATGGCGAAGGCAGCACCTGACGAAGCCCCTTATGGGGACACCACGTCCATCGCGTTCCGGCGTCAGTTGGCC
Organism: Mesorhizobium sp. SP-1A; assembly: GCF_032460275.1. Classification (NCBI taxonomy): domain Bacteria; kingdom Pseudomonadati; phylum Pseudomonadota; class Alphaproteobacteria; order Hyphomicrobiales; family Phyllobacteriaceae; genus Mesorhizobium; species Mesorhizobium sp. SP-1A. The sequence goes on from NZ_JAVXZD010000001.1 coordinate 1,563,379, forward strand.
TTCTGGCTGGGCGCCGCGGTTCTGCTCGCGGTTTTTCTCTATGTTTTCAGCGATATCCTGCTGCCTTTCGTGGCCGGGATGGTGCTGGCCTATTTCCTCGATCCGGTCGCGGACCGGCTGGAGCGTTTCGGCCTGTCGCGCACCATGGCGACGGTGGTGATATTGTTCGCCTTCATCGTCGTGCTGGTGCTCGCATTCGTCGTGCTCGTTCCGGTTCTCGCTTCGCAGATGCGGGAATTTGCCGGCAAGCTGCCCGAATATCTGACCAGGCTTCAGGGCCTTGTGACCAATTTCGATCCTCAGTGGCTCGAACAGCGCTTCGGGGTGAACGCGGCCGGTCTCAAGGAGGGGCTGAACTCGGTGCTCACATCCGGTTTCGGCCTGTTGACCACGGTGTTCAAGTCCATCTGGAGTTCCGGCATGGCGCTGGTTTCCGTGGTCAGCCTGTTCGTGGTGACCCCGGTTGTGGCTTTCTACATGCTGCTCGACTGGGACCGCATGGTGGCGACGGTGGATGGCTGGGTGCCGCGCGACCATGTGCAGACGGTCCGCCAGATCGCCACCGACATCAACACGGCGGCGGCCGGTTTCGTGCGGGGCCAGGGCACGCTCTGCCTCGTCCTGGGGTGCATGTATGCCATCGGCCTGACGCTGACGGGACTGAATTTCGGCGTGCTCATCGGCCTGTTTGCCGGCCTCATCAGCTTCATCCCCTATGTCGGCTCGCTGACGGGCCTTGTGCTGGCGGTCGGCGTCGCCTTCGTGCAGTTCTGGCCGGACTGGATCATGGTCGTGGCCGTGGCCTGCGTGTTCTTCGTCGGCCAGTTCATCGAAGGCAACATCCTCTCGCCCAAGCTGGTGGGAAAAAGCGTCGGCCTGCACCCTGTGTGGCTGATGTTCGCGCTCTTCGCCTTCGGCGCGCTGTTCGGCTTCGTCGGGCTGCTGATCGCAGTGCCGGCGGCGGCGGCCATAGCGGTGCTCGTGCGCTTCGCCATCGCGCGCTATCTCGAATCGCCGCTCTACAAGGGACGGGCCGCCGCAGAGTCCAAGCCCTCGCCGGCGCGCAGGACCAAGGCTGAACGGGCGGGCAAATGAACGCCCGCACCGAACGGCCGCGGCAGCTTCCGCTCGATCTTGGACACGGCACGGGCTATTCCCGTGACGAGCTCATCGTTTCGGCTGCCAATGCCGAGGCCGTGGCGCTCGTCGACCGCTGGCCGAACTGGCCCGCGCCCGTGGTCGTGCTGGCCGGCCCCGCCGGATCCGGCAAGACGCATCTGGCTTCGATCTGGCGGGAAGCGGCGAATGCGCTGGCGATCATGCCCGACCGTCTCGCCGACGCCGTCGCCGAGGCGGCGAGCCGGCCGATCCTGATCGATGACGTGGATGCGGCCAGCATCGATCAAAACGGACTGTTTCACCTCGTCAATGCCGTACGCAGCGCCAATTCGCAGCTTTTGCTGACCGCGCGGCGCTTTCCTTCCGCATGGGGCGTGACCCTGCCGGACCTTGCGTCGCGCCTCAAGGCTGCCGCGACGGTCGAGATCCACGAGCCGGACGACCTCCTGCTGTCGGGCGTCATCACCAAGCTGTTCGCCGACCGCCAGGTGGAGGTCGAACCGCATGTCGTGCATTACCTGGTGCGGCGCATGGAGCGCTCGCTGGCGACGGCCATGCGCGTGGTGGAGAGGCTGGACAGGACCGCCCTGGAGCAGAAAAGCCGCATAACCCGCGCGCTGGCGGCCGACGCGGTCAGCGCCATGGACCGGGGGCAGGCGGAATTCGATCTTTAGGAAAGATGGTCGGAGTGGCAGGATTCGAACCTGCGACCCCCTGATCCCAAATCAGGTGCGCTACCAGGCTGCGCTACACTCCGAGGCCTTGCGGCGTATAGTGTTCAAGGCTTTCCGGCACAACCCCCTCCAGAAGAAAAACGGAACAAAAGGCACCGCGTGGCGCTTTGCGGCACCAAAAGTCCCACGGAAAGTGCCACGGCTGTTCCGCATTCATTCCGCTCCGCTTGCTGTCTTGTCCGGCGCGGTGCCGGAAGGACTTGTAGCCTGCGCGCCACTCGCCTCCATGCCCGCCCGCAGATCATCCTTCGTCACATGGGCATAGCGCGACGTGGTGGCGATCTCAGAGTGGCCGAGGAGCTTTTGTGCCAGCTTCAGGTTGCCCGTGGCGCGCACCAGGCGCGTCGCGGCTGTGTGGCGCGTGTCATGAAAGCGATAGTTCTCGATCTTGGCGCGGTTGCGGGTCCGCCGCCATTCGGTCTTGAAACCCTGCGTCGTAATCGGCTCGCGCGTGCCCCGCTTCGCCCCTGGCCGGGGGCGCTTCACCAAATAGGTGAACACCGCGGTCTTGTGATGGTCCTTCAGCGCCCACAGCAGCGCGAAGATGGCCTCTGTCATGGGTATGGTTCGATCGCGCTCGCCCTTGCCGCGAACCCGGAATTCGCGATTGAAGAAATCCACGTCCTTCCATTGCAGACCGACGATCTCGGCGCGGCGACAGCCTGTCAGAAGCGCGAAGCGCAGCGCCGGAGCATAGTCACCGCGAATCGAGGCCATGAGTTTCGCTTCCTCCTCGGCCGAGGCTTCGCGGATGCGCTCCTGCGGCTCCTTCAGGAAGTGATCCTTCCACTCGATATCCTGCACCGATTGCTTCCAGGTGCGCCGCGCGCGTCGCAGCAACGCGCGCAGCGGCTGCGTGACGGTGCGGTTGACGGTGGCATTGGAAACATCCTCACCACGCCGCTTGGCAATGAGGCGCGCTACGGTCGCATCGGAAATGTCGGCGATCATTGTCGAAGGGCCGATCTTTTCCTGGAGCCAGCCGAGATCGCGCAGCGTTTCTTCGCTGCGGCGATGATGCTTCCCGACCTGATTCCAGTATTCGGCTGCTGCGGCCTTGAAGGTCAGCGGCTTGCGCGCATCGAACTGAAGGGCCTTTACACGGTTGCGCTCGGCTTCCTCGAACTTTTCAGCCTCACGCTTCGACGTGCATCCAGTCGAGCCTGAAAATCGCTGGCGTCGATAACGGAAGTCATAGGAATATTCCGCCTGACCTGGGCGCCGATAGACTGACATTTGCGTGCCTCCCGAAACGCTGCGAGATCGGCAGGATCATAGCGGCGCGTTTCGCGTTTGGAACCCAGACCGATGTTGATGTAGCGGATCTGTCCCGACATTGTCAGGGCCCGCAATTGCCGCTCTGAAATGGAAAGCTGCTCGGCCGCCTGCGCGGGGGAGAGAAGGGGAGCGTGCTCAGCCATTTTGCACTCCAAGCGCAGTGAGGAGATTTCGCGTATCGGCCCAGCTCGCATGGCCGGTCCACGAAGCAAGAAACTTGTCCAATCGGTCCATGTCGCCGGCGGCCCGGAACCGTGCGATCTTGCGGCGCGCCCGCTTTACGCTGTCCTGGCGCAGCAACTTGTGGCGCGGCCAGATTCGATAGCCGAGGAAGTTCACGCCGCGGCTGACCGGCTGGACCGACCATTTCGAAAACCGCAAGCCGAGATGTTCGGCCGAGAACGCCTCGATGTCGTCGCGCACGAGCCGCAGATGCTCGATCGAAGGCCCGAGCACGACCAGATCGTCCATGTAGCGATGCCAATGCCGCTCGCCGAGATCCTGCTGAAGGTGGCGGTCAAGCGCGCCGGCATAGACATTGGCAAATATCTGCGAGACGAGACTGCCGATCGGCAGGCCGATGCCTGTCACCGGGATCATCTCCTCGATCAGCCGCAGGGTGGCGCGGCAACTGATCTTGGCCTCGATCATGCGCCAGAGCGTGCCGCGCTCGATCGAGGCGAAGTAGCGACTGAAATCCGTCTTCAGCACGTAAACCTGGGCGCCGTGGCGCGTGAGCCGCCGCAGTTCGGCCTGCACCGCTACGGCGCCGGAATGCGTTCCCTTGCCTTTGCGGCACGCGTAGGAGCGCGGCAGCAAGGTGGCGTCGAAGATTGGTTCGATCACTACGCAAAGCGCATGCTGCGCCACTCGGTCGCGGAACGGCAGTGCCGAGATCTGCCTGCGCTTCGGGTCGAAGATCTCGAACTTGCGCGGTTCGCCCTGTCGATAGCTTCCATCGCGCATCTGGCGCGCCAGGCGCTCCAGATTGAGCGCGGAGAATTCCTTGAACTCCAGATGCCCGGCGGCTAGGCGCCGGCCGCGCGCAGTGCGCCGGTAGGCCGCCAGCATGTTCGTGTCGGCCGTGATGCGGCCAATGAGGTTGCGGTGCTTCCTAGCCATGGCGGCGTTGCCGGCCGCGGGTTTCGACGGCGACGCCGCTACTCCCCGCTATGCCGGACCCTGCAATGTGTTCGCCGAAGCCGGATGTCCGGGCTGACCACCCATGCGAGCGCGCACGCTCGCGGGAAGTGAGCCGGCGTGGCCGTAGCCGCCGCCGAGCCGGTAATGCGTGGTCACTGCGGCCCCGCGCGGAGATGTTGTCGTCGGAGTTGTCCGGCCAGTTGTCGAGGTTCGCGTAGCGCGAGCCCGAGTTGTCGCCGTTGATCCACGACCCGCCGAAGATGGAGGGACCTGACATCGTTTCCCCGTTCACCCGTTGCGCAAGCCTGCGATCCATGCGCCGAGCATCGCTCCGACCTCGGCGAGCAGCTTCAAGGCTGTCCGATGCTGGTTGGGCGTGATGATTTTGACGGACGGATCGGCGGCAAAGCGAAGCCAGAAACGCAACGTCGCAAGATTTGCGTCCGCTGCGTGGAGCCGCGAGGCCTGACGGGATTTCGCGGCCTGGTAGAACAAGCCGACCTGATCGACCATCACATCCAGCAGGGCATCCCGAAGCTTGCCGTGCCGGCGCGGACAGCGCTGCACGATCGGGTAGATATACGCAACCGCCGCCTCGTAACGCTCAACGATGGCAAGCCCGGTTCTGCTGGATGGATTGTCGGTGATCATATCGGCCGTTTCCGTGCCGGCGCTTCCGCGCCGGCTAGTCAGGCTGCAAGGTGGTCACTGCGGCCCCGCGCGGAGACGCTGCCGCCGGAGTAGTCCGGCCAGTAGACGAGGAGCGCGTAGCGCGAGCCCGAGTGGCCGCCGTGGAGCCACGACCCGCCGAAGAGGGAGGGACGAGGATCAACTGGATGTCCGTCCGTGCCCCAGATCCACATGTTGCCGGTCGCCTGCATGATCCCGGCGCAACTGGTGCGCTCCGCGTCAAGATTGGTGCGCTCAGGGTCATCCTTCGCCGAGCTGCGCTCGCGAACTCCATAGGCCGCGGCGAAGAATTCCTCCGCGCCCAGCAGTTGCTTGCCGTGATGGACGTAGATGGCCACGGCCGTGGCATAGTCGAGTTTTTTCACCTTGCCCTTGCCGTCTTGTGAGGCCGGCAGCGAGCGACCATCGGCGATTTCGTCACCGAAACGCGACGTGCCTTTCGAAACGTGATCGACGCCCAGCAAGTAGATGTCGCACCAGAAGCGCAGGCCGTCGCGCTCCACCAGCGCCATGCCGCGAGGATCCGGGCAGGCCGGCCGGAAGCCGACATCCCAGCATGAGGCCGGGTTGATCGCGGGCTGGGCGTCGCCGCCCTTGCCCTCGTCCGCATTGCCGCCTGGTGCGAAGTGGAACCCGCCGATGGCGCCGTCCGGAAGACCGCCGCCGCAGGCATAGACCATGGGATTGCCGTCCTCGATGCGGACGGCATAGTCGGTGCCAGGCTCAAGCAGCGGCGGCAGGATCGGCGTATCCTCAAGAAACTTGACGGTGCCGATTTCGGTGCCGCCGCGAATGGATATCGTCTCCCGGCCGGTGGCCACGAAGATCGAAGCTGTTGCGATGGGTCGCGTGATGCTGACCGGCTTGACCGGTGTGGTAACATTCATGGCTGCTTTCCTAGTTGGAGAGGTTGGCAGCCGGCGCTTCCGCGCCGGCTATTCAGGATGCAAGGTGGTCACTGCGGCCCCGCGCGGAGATGCTGCCGGCGGAGACGCCCGGCCAGGGGCCGAGGTCCGCGCAGCGCGAGCCCGAGTCGCCGCCGAGGATCCACGACCCGCCGAAGAGGGAGGGACGAGGATCGTCCGGATCGCCGTCCGTTCCCCACGCCCACATGTTGCCGGTGGCCTGCATGATGCCGAAACGGCTGGAGCGCTGCGCGTCGATGCCAGTCGATTTCGGATCCTTGTCGGCCGAGCTGCGCTCGGTCACGCCATAAGCGGCGGCGCGAAACTCGTCGTAGGTGAGCAAGCCCTTGCCGTGATGCGCATATATCGCCTGCACGGTCGGGAAATCGCAGGCATTGAACTTGCCGTTGCCGGCGATGGCTGCCGGCAATGCGCGGCCGTCCGCGATCTCCTCGCCGAAACGCGATGTCCCCTTGGCGATGTGGTCGACGCCAAGAAAATAGATGTCGCACCAGAAGCGCAGACCGTCGCGCTCGACCAGCGCCATGCCGCGCGGGTCCGGACATGCGGGGCGGAAGCCGGCGTCCCAGCAGGAGTAGGGATTGATCGCCGGCGTCGTGTCACCGCCGGCACGCGCTGGAGCATTGCCGCCCGGCGCAAAGTGGAAACCGCCGATCACATCGTCGCCAGGAAGCTCCGTCGCGGGAGTCGCAACCGGCTCGTTCATCGCGTTAAGCCGGATGTAATAGTCGGTTCCCGCAGTTAGTTCCGGAACTGCGACGGCGGTGTCCTGCTTGAATTCCGCCGCCAAGTTGCCGCCGGAAACCGAAGTTCCGTCGCGGATGATGATGCTGTCGGTGCCCCGGACACTGAAGATCGACCTGTCCGGGTAGTTACGGCGGATCGTGATGGATGCTGGTTTCGTGTCGGAAATGGACATCTAGTGGCTCCTGTTGAAAAGGGTTTCGCCGTCCTGCGCCGGTCTGGCGCAGGACGGGCAGGTGTGGGTGAAGCGCTGGGGCTTGGCGCCGCCGGCAACGCGCGGCGCTGCGCCGAATAGGCCGGAGGTGTCCTTTACGAACGGATCGGGCCGGCCAGGGCGCACAAGCCAGCCGGCCGTCTTCGCGTCGGAAATCATCACGGCGAAGTCTTCGTCGGCGTAGGTATTGGGATATGATGCCGGGCAGGTGTCGCAGCACACCTGGTTGAGGCTGTCGAGGCGCTCGATCATGCGACCCTCACGCGCGATGCACGGACGAATTCTGCAAACGTCAGTTCGGAGAAGCAGTCTCTGATGGTGAGAAATTCGGAGTAGCGGGCGTTGCCGGCGCTCTTGGCCGGTACGATCCTATCATGACCTTCATAGGTGACGATGTAGGCTCGGTGGCGCTCGCCCACATCGAGACTTTCGAGATATCGCGCCAGCGCCGTCCTGCCGGCATTCGTAACTGCGAAGAAGGCCATGTCGCCGGACCGGCCGACGCGCTCCCAGAGAGGGGAAGAAGCGAAATCAATCGCCAGAGTGCCGGTCGCATCGGTCGCATAGTGGTTGCGATAAGTCTCGCGCAGCGGCCAGATCGGGCGACCCAGGGCATGGTCGATCCGATCCATGGCCTTGTCTGCGAGGTAGCGGTTGACGGTCGGATTGGCCTCGCTCATCGGAATGGCTCCTCCGAAGGTGCGTCCAGCAGCAATTTCAGCGTCTCGTCGTAGCCTTCCTTGAACTGGTAGAGCATTTCGCGGCGGACCTGCAGGCGACCCTCGGCCGAGAACGCCTGCGCGTTGATCGTCGCCATGACGCAACCGGCGGCCTTCCACGCAAGCAGGGTGCCCATGCCCGGCTCGATGTCGAACCTATCTTCGACCTCGTTCAGGCCCTCGATGGCCGCGACCGATGCGAGCTCGAATATCCGGGCGAATGCGCGCTGGTCGGCCGGCACATCGTCCAACTTGCCGGTAAACTCGACGAATTCCGCGAACTGGTCGTAGCCTGAGGCAAAGCCCGGCTGGAGCAGGGACGAGAGGGAACGGGGTTTTTGAGGTCGATCAGCCATCACCAAGCCCCCAGCCAGACGCCAACGCAGGCAGCAACGCCGATCACCAGAAAGGCCGTGTATGCGAGGTATTCGCCGAGCGGACGGGCACCGGCCATGCCCCATGTGCAATCGTCGTCGCACTGGCATTCGGCGCGTTCGGGCAGCCGATCTTCTTTGCCGTGTCGGCCGGCGCCGCCATGGCGCTCAAGCCGGGGCAATCGACCCGCATGGAGCCGTCCGGGCACTCGCATCGCGGCCAGAGCGGACAGTGGAAGGTCGGGAGGTCGGTGCTCATGCCAGCACCGGCAGCCAGATCACCGCGGCGGCGAAGAATGCCGCCATGGCAATCCCTGAAATCAGATCGCGCAGGAAATCGCCCATGGCAGTCAGGCCACGTTGCGGATGGCGCGGGCGTTGGCCAGGTCACGCGCCTCGGCCAGTTTGTCGTCGGTCAGTTCGGAGCGCAGGAAGCCGCGAAGGGCAAGTGCGTTGCGATCGACGATCTGGCCGGCGCCGGTGATTTCCAGCATGGCGTCGGCCAGCCGTTCGGAAAGCGGGCGGCGACGGGAGAGCTTCTTGTCACGCTCTGCGCGGATGGCGGCGTGAGCGGCGGCGACCGTCTCGGGGCGGGCGACGAATTGCAGCATGGTCATTCTCCATCGCGGGATTGCGATGGAGGCAGTGTGATTTACTCACACAAATCTGTCAATGGAAAATGTGAAAAACTCACATTATGCCGTTTTAAGGCGCAGATGGCCTTGGAGACCGCCTTGCTTGTGCACCTTTTTCATCGCAAGAGGTGGAATGATTGCAAAAATCTCTCCGATCCACTCGAGTGAGACGTTCTCGATGGGAGGGGCATTCCACGAGAATAGGTTAACGCCGTCCGGCCCTCTCATAATCGTTTTGATGAAACGGCGTCCGTCACGTGTTCGCACTGCGGCTTCCTCACCGTAGAACGCTTCGAGCGGACGCTTTTGCTCGCGGTAGACGACGATGATCGCGCCGTCCTTGAATACGGGAAGCATCGAATCGCCTCGCACAAGGAAGGCGATCATGTCGTCTGGCAACTCGAACGGGACTTCTACGTGCGCTAACCCTTCCGGCGGGACCTGTTCGAAGTCAGGTTGGACCTCCGCCCCTGCGCCCACATATCCCATTATGGGCACATCGCGTCCGCCAGGATCATTTGGCCCCGGTCCTTCGCCTGTGATCAACCAAGCTTCGCTAACCTTGAAAGCGCGGGCGTAGTTCTTGGCTGCGCGCGTTATCGCTGTCTGGCCTCGCTCATGCTGGGAATACGTCGTGTAATTGAAATGGAAGCGCGCAGCCGCGTCCTTTGCGGTCTTGAAACCGCGAAGCTCCCTCACCTTGCGTAAGCGGGCAGCTTGTTCGTCTATTCGTTCAATATCCATAGCGTGAGTTATTCACATTTTCGGTGTGAGTTTCTGCTTGACAGATTGATGTGAGTTTCTCACACTTAATGCATGAGCGACGATTTGATCGACATAGCCGCCTTGCGCGAACGGTTGGGCTGGACCCAACAGCAACTCGCTGACTTCTGCGGCACGGATCGATCGACTGTGTCGAAGTGGGAGAAAGACCCGCCGTCGAAAGGGCCGGCAAGGGTTCTTTTGCGCCAATTGCAGCAGCGCGTGACAGACAACCGCGCAGGGGAGGCGGCATGACCTCGCATCCCTCCAGAACGATTCTTTCCGACCGCGTCGCCCGCATTGCTAGCGCCTGGGGCGTTTCCCCATCCTCCCGCGCGGTTGACCGCGCGCCTGCCGCCGAGGCTGCCTCCCTCCCGGCCTCGGCGGCCTTTTGTCATTACACCGAATCCTGTCCGGACAGTTGGGCGGACAGGCAAGGACCGCGCCGGCCGGCGCCGCCCCCTGTTGTTGCCGGCGCGGTCCTGCATGATTCTCCAATCGGCGACCGTCCCCTTTCTCCGGTCTGCGAGAGCGCGCCCGCCGGGAGCGCGTCCGATAAAATCCCGGCGTCCAGTTCGGCCGTGGCGCTTTCCGAAGCCTCGGCCTTCATCCTGTCGCTGATCTCCGCCCATGAGGGCCGTCCGCAGCGCGACATCGTATCCATGCTGATTGCAGCGGCCGGCGAGGCCATCGGCATTCATCCGCTCATCATGCGCGACGCGGGCGAGATCGGCGATCTGGCCGATCTGCCGGAGTTCGCGCGACGCGCGGCAAACCGGTTTCGAGGCGGCGGACCATGAGCACATTCGAGCCTCCGGGCTGATCTGACGCCCGCATACTGACCATTTTCCGAACCGTCCCACCACGGGAATCGACGGCGGTTTTTCCCGTCGCGGGACGGCTTTTTGCGTTCGAGGAAGGCATCATGGACGAATTCACCACACGCTGGCACCTGCGCCTGATGGCGGCCCAGCGCGACCTGATCGACGCCTGCGGCGGCATCCCGCGCGTGATGGAAAAGACCGGCTATTCGAAAGGGCAGGTCGGGCGCTGGAACGGCGGAATCGATCGCGACCTCATGCCGATCAACGTCGCCCTGGTGCTGGAGCGCGACTGCCACCGCCCGATCGTCACCGCGATCATGGCGGAATTCAACGGCCGCAGCCTTTCCGACGACGAAGACGCCGGTGCTGCGGTAGACAATCTGCCGGAGCAGGTCGCGCACCTGGTCGAGGAAGCCGGCCACCTCGTCGTGGAGACGGTGAAGGCCAAGGCGGACGGCGTCGTGACCGATGCGGAAGCGACACGGCTGCGTGGGATCTCGCGCAAGATCGCGACCATCACCGCCGATATCGATCACACGCTTGCCGGCGTGCAGGCGCACGAGCCGCTGAAGGTGGTTCGCGGATGAGCGCGCCGGCCTGCAATTCGGGCGGCCTGGTGCTGGCCGACCTGAAAAGCCACCAGTGCCGGTTTCCGCTCGACGGGCAGGGCGCTGAAACCCGCTTCTGCGCCGTCGAGATCGCGCCGGGCGAATGGCTGCCGGGTTTCTCCGGCGGCTCCTACTGCCGGTTTCATCGTCTTGTCTCGCGCGGGCGCGGCACCGAGGCCGAGCGCGCCGCGCCGCGCGTGCTGGAAAGGCTGGGGTGATGGGCGACACTCCCTGTCCGTGCTGCGGCCAGCCGCTTCCGCTCGATGGCGATCTGCGCATCGACGATGCGGGGTTCGTCGTGCGCGGCGGGGCCTTCGCGACGCTCACGCAACAGGAGCATGCGGTGCTGACCGCGTTGCAGATGGCATCGCCGCGCATTCGGTCGAGGGAGCAGCTCCTCGCCGATCTCTATCAGCTCCGGTGCGATGAAGAGCCGGAGATCAAGATCATCGATGTCTGGGTCTGCAAGCTTCGCAAGAAGCTCAAGCCGTTGGGCATCAACATCGACACGGTTTGGGGGCGTGGATATCGGCTCTTGCCGTGCGCCTCGACGGAGGCGACATGAGCGAGATCAATCGCGAGCTCGGCGAACGGCCGGCACTGGAATGGATCGGCGTCGACCAGATCGACGTGGATGGAAACTACCAGCGCGAGATCAAGGCGCATCTCGTCGACAAAATCTTGCGACGCTTTTCCTGGGCGAAGTTCGGCGCGGTCGTGCTTTCGCGCCAGTCCAACGGCCGTTTCAGCGTCGTGGAGGGCCAGCACCGCTGGAAAGCGGCGTGCCTGCATCCCGATATCGAACAGGTGCCGGCCGTCGTCGTCAATCACAAGGACCTTGCCGGCGAAGCCGAAAGCTTCCTCGCCATCAATCGCGATCGTATGGCGGTGACGTCGGTCGAGCAGTACTGGGCTGGCCTCACCGCGGGTGACGACAATGCCGAGGCAATCTCGAAAGTCCTGCAATCCGCAGGCTGCGACGTCGTTCCTGCGCAGGGCCACTATCGGCCGAACCTGACGAATTCCATCGGCGCCATTGACCGCTGCCTGAAGCGATACGGCGCAGGCGCGACCAGAAGAGCGCTGCTCGTCATCCGCGCCGCATGGCCAGACGATGCGAAATCGTTGCGCGGAACGCTGATCACGGCTCTGGCGCGCATCATCCGCGCCAACGAAAAAGCCGTCACCGATGCAGATCTCGTCTCGGCGATCAGGCCGCAAAGCCTGGCCAAGCTGACAGCGCATGCCGAGGCGTTTCGCAAGCTTTCCGGCGGCTCGGCCGAGACGGCGCTGACCAAGGCGATCGCCGAACTCTACAACAAAGGCCGGCGCACCAACTTCATCTATATCGGGGAGGCGCGCTGATGGCCGACGAATACGATCCCTATTCGCCGCGCGGTCCCGCACGTGAGCGGCCGGGCGCAAAGCTCCGCCCCGACGCCGAGGAAGCCAGCGGACCGCAGACGGTGGCGGCCGGGCAGCTTCGCGCCTTCATCGAGCGCATTGAACGTGTCGATGAAGAAGCCGCCGCAATCTCCGACGACCGCAAGGAAATCTTCGCCGAGGCGAAGGTCATGGGCTTCGACTGTAAGGCCATTCGCGCGCTGGTCCGGCTGCGCAAGAAGGACCAGGCCGAGCGGGAGGAAGAGGAGGCGATCCTCGACCTCTACAAGGCTGCGCTGGGGATGGCGTGATGTCCAAATACCAGCTCCTGCCGCCGCTTTCCGCAGACGAATACCAGGCGCTCGAACGCTCGATCATAGAGCACGGCGTGCTGGTGCCAGTGGAATATGACGAAGCCGGCGAGATCATTGACGGGCATAACCGCGTCGCCATCTGCGAAAGTCTCGGCCTCGTCGATTGGCCGCGCTTCGTGCGCAAGGGCCTGTCCGAGATCGACAAGCGCAAGCTGGCGCGCGAACTCAACGTGTCGCGCCGGCACCTGAGCACTGCGCAGAAACAGGCGGTGATCGCCGACCAGTTGCGCGACACGCCCTCGATCTCGTCGCGCGCCATCGCGGCCATGGTCGGCGTCGATCACAAGACCGTCGCGTCGGTGCGCCGAAAGCTCGTCGATGGTGGGGAAATTCCCCACCATGAGGTGGTCGAGGGCAAGGACGGCATCGTCCAGCCTGCGCGCAAGCCGATCAAGACCGCCTTCGTTCCAGACCAGCCGAACGTCGGCGAATACATGAAGGGCGCAAAGGTCATCCGCGCCGAAAAGCAGAAGGTCAGCCATTCCGTGCGCCTGGCGCATATGGACATGGTGGCCGAGCGCGGCCAGCCGACGGCGCCCGGCAAGGTCGAGCGGCTCTATCCGGTCGTTTATGCGGATCCGCCATGGCGCTTCGGCGTCCGCTCCGAAGTGACCGGCCGCGAGAAGAGCGCGGAAAACCACTATCCGACCATGCCGACAGAGAAGATTGCCGGCCTTCTCGCCGAACTGGGCGGCGTCGCGGCAAAGGATGCGGTGCTGTTCCTGTGGGCGACCAACCCGATGCTGCTCGATGGTTTGCGTGTGTTGCAGGCCTGGGGCTTCACCTACGTCCACCACTGGATCTGGGACAAGCAGGTGGCCGGCACCGGCTATTGGGGGCGCGACCAGCATGAAATCCTGCTGATCGGCAAGCGCGGTGACGCCGTGGCGCCGCTGCCGGGAAGCCAGCCGGCAACGGTCTACAGCGAGCGCAAGGGCGCCCATTCGGCCAAGCCGGCGCGCTTTGCCGAGCAAATCGAGCGCCTCTATCCCGGCATTGCGAAAATCGAACTGTTCTGCCGCAAGCCCCGTCCCGGCTGGGATGTGTGGGGCTTCGAGGCTCGCAGCGATCAACCTGAGGAGCAATTGTCATGAGAATGCAGACGACCGCAGGCCACCTGCGGGCGAGCCTTCGCCTGTTTCGCGGCATCATCCAGCAGCACAACACTATTCCTGTGCTCGGCATGGTGCGCCTTGCCGATGGCCGCATGACCGGCACGGATCTCGACATGGAGCTATCCGTCTCGATGCCCACCATCGGCAGGATGAAGGGCGCGGCGGCGATCGACTATTTCGCGATCAATGCGCTGGCGGGCTGCGTGGACAGCGACCAGGAGGTGACCATTTCCGAGGGCGATCGGCTCGCCTCGGTCACCTTCAACGGCTCCGAATACCGCATGTCGTCGTGTGCTGTCGCCGACTATCCCGATTTCAGCGCAATCGAAGGCCCGGCAACTGAAACCGGCAATCTTGGACTCGTCGCGGCAATGCAGCGCGTCCGTCTCGCCATATCGACCGAAGAAACGCGATACTACCTCAACGGTGTCGCGTTGATCGCGGGGCCGAATGGTCCCGTCCTGGCGGCGACGGACGGGCATCGCCTGGCGATCATGCCGCTCGACGTCATGCCAGAGGGAGCGGCGGGCGCGATCATTCCGCGCGCCGCGGTCCATTGGCTGTGTGCAGGCAAGCGCGAACCCGAACGGTGCGTGTTCGGCGGCGTCGAGCCGGGCAATGACAAGGCGCGGCCCCACGTCCGGTTCGATTTTGCCGGAGCCAGGCTTTCAGCCAAGCTGATCGACGGAACGTTCCCGGACATCTACCGCGTTGTTCCGCGCGATCCGAAGCCGGTGTTTTCGATCGACCGCGCAACGATGCTGCGCGCGCTCCAGCGCATGCGCGCCTTCACGCCGGGAAGGTATCGCGGGGTAAAGCTGACGGGGGACGGCAGCGATCTGACGCTCTCGCTCGCCGGCACATGCGACACCCGCGCGGCCATCGAGAAACTGACCCTGGACGGCAAAGCGGCCCGCGCCTTCGAAGCGGGCTACAATGTCGATTACCTGGTTTCGCTTCTTTCTGCGTTTCGCGGTGACCGCGTGACATTCGCGGTCGATCCGGGCGGCGAGAATCCTCTCGCCTCCGCGCCATGCCTCATCACATGCGACGACGACAACCTGCGCATCGTTCAGATGCCGATGCGGGTTTGATCAGCGCCATGCCGTCTGGTCCCGACGATATCGCCAAGGCGATGGCCAGCTTGCGGCGGGCGCTGGAGAGCCGCATCCGCCACGATGACCGCGTGGAGAGGGCGAGGGCGGCGCGGCCCGTCCGCTCAGGCACGCTCGCCGCCTACGACATGGCGGCGCTCGCCCGCAGGCTGCGCCCGATGCTGGAATATGACGGGCGCGGCTGGCGCGTGCTTGCGGCGGAGATCGGCGTCACGTCGCCCGACCTCTCGCGCGTCATGGCCGGACAGGACATCGCCGTCCAGAAGGTGTTCGCCATCTGTGACTGGGCCGGCCTGGACGCCCGCCGCTTCTACCGCGCGCCGACCGGCGCACCGCCGCCGCGCAAGCGACCGCGCCCGGCCTTCAAGGCCCCGCGCGAAAAGTTTCACGGGAAAAGCACTGAAACAGCAGGAGCCGACACATGCTCGACCGCCTGATTCTGCGGCTTGCGCCGCGCCTTATCGCCTTGTCGCAAAAGCGGCCGCCCGACGTCGTCATCGGCGGTGACGCCGACCCATACATGCGGCGTTGGTGGCTGATCCCGCGCAACCGCTTCTTCAATATCTATCTCCACCATTTCATGCGCTCCGACGACGATCGAGCGCTGCATGATCATCCCTGGCGGAACCTGTCGATCCTGCTGCGTGGCCGCTATGTTGAGCACACGATCGCCGCTGGCGGCATCAACGTGCGTGTCGAGCGATACGCCGGCATGTGGAAATTCCGGGGAGCGCGCGCCGCGCATCGCATTGAATTGGTCGATGGGCCGTGCTGGACGCTGTTCCTGACCGGGCCGATGCTGCGCACGTGGGGTTTCCACTGTCCGCGCGGCTGGGTGCACTGGAAGGATTTCACCAAGCCTGAGAATCCCGGCGAGATCGGGCGCGGCTGCGGGGAGTTCGACCGGTGAGAAGCGCGGACCTGAAAGGCGCGCTCGCCATGGTCGAGGCCCGCGCCGAAAACATCGCCATGCGCGACCGGCTCGCTGCCAGGGAGCCGCTGCGGTTACTGGTCGGGCAGGGCGGCGGCCAATCCGAAATCGTGCTGTCCGCAGCCTATCTCGCCGATCTTCGTGCCGGGCTGGTCTATTCGCTCAACCGTCGCATCGCCGGCAACGATGCCGCGCTGGCGCGCATGGGGGTTGAGCCATGAGCGAGGCTGCCCTGCGCCAACTCGATCGCGGATTGCCGCGTCTGGACATGCGTTCTCCGGCGCTGGTTGCCCGGCAAAAGGGCGCGCCGCATGCGGCGCTGCCGAAGTTCCGCGACGCCACGGAAAGCCGCAGCCGCGCCGAGATCAAGGCCGAGGCGATCCTTGCTGAAGCGCGCCGCGCCGCCGCGGCCATCCTTCGCGAAGCGCAGCGGCAGGCCCGCCAGATCGTGGACGCTGCCTCCGGCGACGCGGCGAAGATCGTTTCCGATGCCCGCCATGAGGCCAGCGCCATCGTCTCCGCTGCCGTGGAGGGGGACCCATTGCCGCCGGACATGGTGACGGTGCAGGAGATCATCCGCGACGTCGCGCGCCGCCACAATGTCAGCCCGCTCGATATCGTCGGGCCGTCTCGCGTCAGATTCATCGCCGAGGCCCGGAAAATGGCGATGGTGGAGGCGTATCTGAAACGCCCGGATCTGTCGCCTTCGCAGATCGGCCTCCAGTTCGGAAACCGCGAACGCACCACGGTTGTGCACGCGCTGCGCAAGGCCGGCGTCTATCGGGGAGGGCAGCGATGACCCGGGCTCTGCGCGTTCTCGTCGGGTGCGAGTTTTCCGGCGTCGTTCGCCGTGCCTTTGCCGCGCGGGGCCACGATGCCTGGTCGTGCGATCTGTTACCTGCCGAGGATGGCAGCAACCGCCATATCGTCGGCGACGTGCGCGACCATCTCGGCGATGGGTGGGATTTGCTCGTTGTCGCGCATCCGCCATGCACCCGGCTTTGCCGATCCGGTCGCAGGTGGCTATCCGGGCCGGGGAAGATGACTCCGCCGAAGAAGCTGCCGCGTGGCCGGTCGTGGGAAAGCATGATCGCCGAGTTCGAAAACGGCGTCGATCTGTTTGTTGCCTGCTGGCGAGCGCCAATAGCGCGCGTGGCGGTCGAGAATCCGGAGATGCACGATCTCGCGCGGGCACGAATGCCGGCCGACCTTCCGGCGCCGCAGCTCGTCGAAACAAATCGACTGCCCGAGCCGGAGCGCGGCTCGGACGAATGGAAGGCATGGAATCGCGTCTGGCGCATGCCTCCGGGCGCCGCGCGTGGTCATGAACGCAGCCGGTTCTTTTCCGGCATGGCTGACGCCATGGCAGACCAGTGGGGCGGCCTTGCTGATGATCTACTGGAGGTGGCGGAATGACGCCCTCCGCAGAATCCATGCGCCTGTCGCGCATCCGCTCGCGCCTCGTCGCCATCGCGCCGGGCGACTGGTCGCTGGTCGCGGACGGCAGCGATAGCTTTGTCGAGGCGCGTGGGCCCATGGGCGAGTTGCTGCCGATCGCGCGGTTCGCACCGGGCGCGACGGCGGACGAAATCGCGACCATCTGCGATGCGCCGGCCGATCTGCGCTTCCTGGTTGGGCTGGTCGACCGCGCCATCGCGCGTATAAAGCCCCCCGCCCAATCTGCCCGCCCGCCGCAGCGCGAGCCGAAGGACTATGCGGCCGAATGCGCCATGAAGTGCGCCGAGCCGGCTTTCAGGGTTTTCCTGGAGCAGCAGCACGGCCTTGGACGCCCGCTCACCGACGAGCGCGTGGCGCAGAAGGTGCGCGGCTTGCTCGGCGTGACCTCGCGCGCGGAACTCAACGACGGCGGCGCGGCGGTCGATCGCTGGATGGGGCTGCGCTCCGAATACGACGCATGGCGGAGGGCAGGGCGGTGAACGTGCAGCCGTTCCTGATAGGTGAAGGCTGGATTGAGGTGCTCGACGGTAACGATACCGTCAGGGCGATTTTCGACCGCCACTATTCTCGTCGCCGCTATGCGGACGACCGCAAGCCGAAGCTTTTCATCGGTCCCGGCGAAAAGCTCGTGCTGATGATGGCCGATGCCAGCGCGATTTGCGCATGGCGGCGCGAGAAGTATCGTTTCGATGGGCAACGCGGTGTCGAGTGCGTGATCTACCGCCGGGAAAGCGGGGATCTGGCGAGCGAGATGCTATCTTCTGCGCGCGCGTGTGCTGAGGCGCGCTTCGGTCGGGACAGGTTGTTCACATTCGTCGATCCGCGCGCCGTCATGCCGACAATGGTGCGCGGCAAACCGGTCTGGGGCTTCTGCTTCTACAAGGATGGCTGGCGCTTCGCCGGCCTGACCAAGAAGGGCCTGCACATTCTTGAGCGGGTGCCGTCATGAGTTGGAAAGCCTCCGCCTGGGCGAAGGATCAACGGCTTGGCTCGCCTTCGGCCAAGTCGATCCTGATGTGCCTCGCCGACTATGCGGACCCTGACGGGCTGATCAAGGGCTGGGCCAGCCAGTCCGATCTTGCCGAGGCGGCCGAGGTTTCCGAACGCACGGCGCGCGAGTGGCTCCAGCGGCTCGAGGATTGGGGACTGGTCGAGCGGCAGCGCCAGCAGCGGCCGAGCGGCGCGCGCGCGGCCGACCATATCATGCTCAGGCTAGACCGCAGCGTGACCGATGGCGCGGAGCGCTGCCGGCGCCTGAAGGAAGGCGATGAAACCGATGACCTACCGGCAAATTCTGCCGGTAGGACCTACCGGCAACCAGACGCCGAACCTACCGGCAACCAGGCGCATCCTACCGGCAACCAGTTCCGGGCCTATAAGGAAGAACCTCCCATAGAACCGCCCTTAACCTCTCAACCCGGCGCGCAAGCGCGCGAGAGAGGGGAGGATGATCGGAAAAAGATCGAGGCAGCCTTCTGGCGCATGGTGCGGCAGTGGCCGGGGCAGAAAGGCATGCCGAGGGACACAGGCCTACGGGCCTTCGCCGGCCTGACGCCGGAAGAGCGCGAGGAAGCGGAGCGAAAATTTCCGCATTGGCTGGCGCTGCTCAAGGCGCAGCGGAAGGATCATGTGGCGGCGCCCTCGACGTATTTCGGCCAGAAGCTGTTTCAGGACGTCGACGAGCCGGTCGAGGAAAAGCCCGCTTTCGTGGATGCGCCCGCCTTCGGGCCGGTATGGAGCGGCCTGCGCATGCAGGTGATCCTAACCGAGACTCCGGCGGAAGGACCAAAGCCCAGCGCGTTCATGGCAGAGCAGCTTGCCCGCGACGACGATGCCGGCCGGCGCGCAAGGCTGACCAGGCAGGCGGCATACGGCTGGCCAGCGGTCAACCGCATGCATGATCGGGCATCGGATCGAAAGGGCGTGAGCGTCGGTGTCGAGCGGGCGGAAATGCTCAAATCGCATATGGAGGCGGTGCCTGTCGGATCGGGCGTCTACTGCGCCTGGCGCGATCTGCACGAGGCAAGGGGTTGGCCGTGGATACCGGACCCCGGCGCGATGCGCGTTGTGTATTTCCCGGCTGGCGGGCCGGAACGACTGAGCGACTTCGAAGCAGCGGTGCGCTCGCATGGCGGGCATGTCCATGAGGCGGCGGAATGATGGCGGTGCGGCCGGAAATAAGCGAGCGTGAGGTAGCGGCTCTGCGGCGTGCCCGTGCGAAGGCCGAACTCGTGAACTGGCTGCGCGGAGAAGCGGCTGCTCGCGACGGCCAGATGGCATGGTATGTGGCGCGCACGAACTGGTCTGCCGATTCGGTTGCAGCCGACCTTCGGACCGCTGGAATCGAGGCTGTCTGTCCGACCAGGCGCATCTGGAAGCGACACCCGCGCTCTCAGCGTCGATATTCTGTGGAAATCCCAGCGATCGGAAATTACGTGTTCGTGCGCACCGTGATCGCCTCCAGCGCATGGCTTGGGATCATGAGTTTCGATGGTGTAGACTGCCTGCTCGGTAATGGAGAAACCCCCGTGCCGGTGCTCAATGCCGAGATGGCTAACATCATGGCGATGCTGGAAGAATCGTCATCTTGCCCGGTCGAGCAGGTAACAGGCCTCATGCTCGGTGATACCGTATTGCATCCTGTCGGTACGATGGCGGAATTGCGTGGCACCGTCATAGAGATCGATGCCGAGAAACGCGAGGCTTTGATCAGCACCGTGCTGTTCGGACGCGAGATGTCGACGCGATGCGGTATTGACGATCTCGAAAAGCTGTCATAGCGAATCCATCCAAGGTCGAGAAGCAAGGTCGCCATTTGAGAACGACGCCTCGTACCTGCCCTGTCAACGCCAACGATGGCGACCGACTCAGGGCCAGTGCGGAAGCATTCCCGAAAGACCAGATCATGCCGACGATGCCTGGAACCTTCCGGCCGCGCGGCATGCCGACACGGCAGGAACAGTCTCGCGACTATGACCGGCGTCGTGGATCGGCAAGCGAGCGCGGTTATGACCATAGGTGGACGAAGGCGTCCATCGGATATCGCCGGTCGCATCCATTGTGTGTCGGATGCGAGGCGGTCGGACGCGTTACGGCGACAGAGGTTGTCGATCACGTCGTTCCGCATAAGGGTGACAGCCGCCTGTTCTGGCATCGTGACAATTGGCAGTCGGCATGCGGCTGGCACCATGATGTAGTCAAGCAACGTCTCGAACTGATGTGGCAGCGCGGCGAGATCGAAGCCGCCGACCTGCATCTCAGCAGCGCGGTCGCGATGCGTGTCACCCGCGACCTCGACCCGTCGATCTGAGGTGGGAGGGGGGCGTCCAAAGTCTGAAGCGCCTCGCTTCCTGACCGGCGGCCTAACTACTTTTTTGTGCGCGCGAGTTTCGACGAAAGTTTTTTCTTGGGCTGACCGACTGGCGCCGGGAAGGATATCCGATCATGGGACGTAGAGGCCCGAAGCCGGCCCCGGCGGCGATCAAAGAGCAGAAGGGTTCGTCACGTCGTCCAATCGGCAAGGATCCCGTCGAGGCCGAATCCGCCGATGACGGATCGGCGAAGGCGAAGCGCGTCGAGGCGCCTTCCTGGCTGAAGAAGGAAGGGCGCGCGGTGTGGGAGCGGATCGCGCCGCGGCTGATTGGGATGAATCTGCTCAGCCAGACCGATGCGGAGACGTTCGCCCGCTACTGCCAGAACTTTGCCCGCTGGTTTAAGATGCAGCAGATCCTCGACAACGAGGGTGAGGTTTACGAGACCGAGACATACGGCGCTGGCGAGAGTGAGCGCCGTTCCGTGCTGAAGCGGGCGCATCCTGCATATCTGATCGCCGATCGGCTGGAGCGACAGCTCACCGCGGCGGAAGCCAACTTCGGGCTCAATCCGGCCGAACGCCAGCGCATCTTCGCCGCGCGCGCGGCAGCGATGGCCGGTGGCCTGCCTGATCTTTTCGGAAACCAAGGGAAACCAGCGGAAAAATCTGCACCGGGAAAGAAGGCGCCTGACGCGGCGTCTGCAAGGCCGAAGTCCGCGGTCGGATTCCTGCAATAGGCCATGCCGGTCAAGGTTGGACGGGCGGCGCACCGAAAGGGACCGCGCACGCGCCCCGGCGGCGTCGGCGCGGTAGCCATATGGAACGCGAAGCGCGGCTGCTGGGTGGAAGGAGAGTTCTGGTTTGACGAGACGGCTGCCGACAGAGCGGTCGCCTTCTTCCCGGAACATCTGTGCTTCACCAAGGGCGAATGGGCTGGACGTCCGTTTACGCTGGAGCCTTGGGAAGAGAACGACATCGTCCGCCCGCTGTTCGGCTGGAAACGGGCGGACGGAACGCGGCGTTATCGTCGTTGCTACGTTTGGGTGCCACGAAAGAACGGCAAGACCGAACTGGCCGCCGGCATCGCCCTGCTGATCCTTCTGGGCGACGGCGAGCTTGGCGGCGAGGTCTATGCGATCGCCGCGCATGAGGAACAGGCACGCATCGTTTTCGGCCAGGCCACCACGATGGTGTCGCGCTCCGCCACGCTTACCGAAGACTTGGTGCCGCTGAAATCGTCGATCTACTGCCCGGCGCTCAATGCCGCGTTCAAACCGCTGTCGGGAAAGGCGGAAGGCAAGCACGGGCTGAATACCTCCGGGCTCGTCGGCGACGAGATCCACGAATGGAAGTCGGGCGATCTCTACCAGTTCGTGCATGATTCCGAGGATGCCCGCGCCCAGCCGCTCGAATTCCTGATCTCGACCGCCGGCAAAAAGGGTACGTACGGCGAGGAAGTCTGGGATGAGTGCCTCAAGATCCGCGATGGCACGCTGGAGGATCCCGAAACCCTTGTCGTCGTCTATGCCGCCGATGTGGACGACGACTGGCAGGACGAAAAGGTCTGGCGCAAGGCCAACCCGAACCTCGGCGTGTCGAAGAAGCTGGAGACGATGCGGACCAACGCCCGTCGCGCCCGGCAGCTTCCCCGCCTCGAAAACCACTTCAAGAACTATCACCTCAACATCTGGACCGAGCAGGCGGTCCGCTGGTTGCCGATCGAGGGCGTCGACGACGAAGGCAAGAAATACGGCTGGGTGCACTGCACAGGCCCTGTCGGCTGGAAGGATCTCGAACAGCGTCTGGCGCACAAGCGATGCTTCGGCGGGCTCGACCTGTCCTCGACAACCGACCTGTCGGCGCTGGTGTGGTGGTTTCCGGTGCAGGACGGGCTTGAGATACCGGCGCTGCTCGCCCGGTTCTACAAGCCGGCCGACCTGATCAAGGAACACTGCCGGCGCGACAAGCTGCCATACGACCGCTGGGTGCGGGAAGGGGCGATCACGGCGACGCCGGGCAACGTCGTCGATTATGCCTTCATCCAGGAGCAAATCTATCGCGACGCCGAGCGGTTCCGGATCGCCCATGTCGGCAACCAGAACCGGGAGGCCCATGAGGGCGGCATCGCCATCGACCGTTGGAACGCGACCGAAACGGCAGTGAAGCTGGAGCAGGAAGGCCTGCCCGTCGTGCGCTTCGGCCAGGGCTACGCCTCGATGTCGGCGCCGTCGAAGGAGCTGGAGCGCCTGGTGCTGGCGAACGGTTTCCATCACGGCGGCCATCCTGTCCTTCACCGTCATGCCCAGGTCGCGGCGGTCGAGGGGCCCGACCCGGCGGACAACATCAAGCCGGCGAAGAACAAGTCG
The DNA here is from genome assembly GCF_032460275.1 of Mesorhizobium sp. SP-1A. Taxonomy (NCBI): domain Bacteria; kingdom Pseudomonadati; phylum Pseudomonadota; class Alphaproteobacteria; order Hyphomicrobiales; family Phyllobacteriaceae; genus Mesorhizobium; species Mesorhizobium sp. SP-1A. The sequence goes on from NZ_JAVXZD010000001.1 coordinate 1,586,204, forward strand.
ACCGAACGCATCGACGGGATAGTGGCGACAGTCATGGCGCTGGGGATCGCGATGCAGGACACCGGGGACGGTGGCCCGTCTGTCTACGAAGAACGCGGCATCCTCATGGTATAGGCGGGACGATTGAATGGGCTTTATCGATCGACTTTTCTCGCCTTCCGTTGAGCGCCCGCGCGCGCGGCCGGCGGCTGCCGTGCCGATCGTCCCCTTGGCAACGGCATCGATGCCGGAGAACCATTTTACGGTCGACGGCGAACGCCTGGCAGATCTGATGCGCGCCGTTTCCATGACGGAGAGTGGCGCGAATGTCACCGTAGCGAAGGCGCTGAAGAACACGACGGTTTTTCGATGTGTCTCTCTGGTCTCCTACACCATCGGCATGTTGCCTTTGCACCTGTTCGAAACAGGCGACGAGCAGCTGAAGGCGGAGAGCCATCCGCTCTACAAGTTGCTTGCCATGCAGCCAAACGACTGGCAGTCGCCATTCGACTTCAAAGCGTTGTTGCAGCTGCGTGCGCTGGTCGACGGCGATGCTTTCGCGCTGATCGTGCGTTCTATGGGGCGCCCCATCAGACTGGTGCCGCTGCCGTACGGCATGGTGACCATCAAGCAGAACGACGACTGGACGGTCGAGTATCACTACCAGCCGCCCAAAGGACCCAAGCGGGTCTTCAAGGCTGACGAAATCCTGCACTTGCGGGGCCTGTCCACTGACGGCCTGCGCGGCATGTCGCTGGTGAAACAGGCGGCCGAGGCCATCGGCTTGGCCCTACAGACGGAAAAGGCCGCGGCTCGGCTGTTTCGGAACGGCATGCTCGTCGGCGGCGCGCTGAAACACAAGAACAAGTTGTCGCCGGAAGCCTATGAGCGGTTGAAGACCAGCATGGCGGAACGCGAAAGCGCCGACAACGCGCACAAGTGGCTGATCCTCGAAGAGGAAATGGACGCCACGCCGTTCGCCCAGACGGGGCGCGATAGCCAGCATCTGGAAACGCGCAAGCACCAGATCGAGGAAATCGGCCGGGTGTTCGGGGTGCCTCGCCCTCTGCTGATGGTCGACGATACCTCCTGGGGCTCCGGCATTGATGTGCTCGGCCAGCTCTTCGTGCGCTACGGGCTGGCCCCATGGTTCACCGCCTGGGAGCAGGCCATCGCCCGTTCGGTGCTTGTGGATGAGGAAAAGGGTCGTTTCTACGCCAAGTTCAACGAGGGCGCGCTTTTGCGCGGCTCGATGAAGGACCAGGCCGAATTCTTCGCCAAGGCGCTCGGTTCCGGCGGTCACCAACCGTGGATGGCGGTAGATGAGGTTCGCGCACTTCAGGAACTCGGAAAGGCGAAGCCCGGTCAGCTTCCGGCCAGACCCGGACAACAGGAGAACAGGCCATGAGCCTTCGCCAGCTCCCTGAGATCAGGGCATTTCAGCATACCGACCTTTTGCAGTTCGACCCGCCGGACGAGGCGATGGCCGCGTTCAACGCCGATGTCCGCGCCGCGGCGGCCGATGACGGCAACGTCATCTCGATCTACGGCCAGATCGGACGCGATCCGTTTGCTGACGTCGACAACAGCGAACGCCGCATCAGTGGCGCGCTCGCCTCGATCGGCCGCCGCGACGTCGTGGTCAACATCAATTCTCCGGGCGGCAATTTCCTGTCCGGCCTTGCGATCTACAATCTGCTGCGCGCCCATCCCGCCAAGGTGACGGTAAACGTGCTGGCAATGGCCGGTTCCGCGGCGTCTGTCATCGCCATGTCCGGTGACGAGATCGCCATGGCGGACGGCTCGTTCATCATGGTCCATAAGGCGTCCGCCCTCGTCATGGGTAATGAGTACGATGCCAAGGACGCGGCCGAACTGCTCGCCGAAGTGGATGGCGCCATGGCCGAGATCTATGCCGCTCGGGCTGGCGTCGAACAGCCGGAAGCTGCTGGCTGGATGGATAAGGGGCGCGGCAAGGGCAGCATGTTCAACGCCAAGGCAGCGATGGAGCGCGGTCTCGCCGATCGCAAGCTCGCGGCAGGATCCGTCAAGATCGGCGCCAGCGTTGCCAAGGTGCTCCCGCCCGAGCGCGTCGCCGAGCGCGCCCTGATGGCCAATGGAATGTCGAGCGCGGAGGCCAAGAGCCTCGTCGCCTCGCTCAAGACCGGCGCGCGCGATGCCGCCGGAAACGTCAAGCGCGATGCTGACGGCCGTGTGCAGGCTGCCATGAGGCAGTTGCTTTCCACCATCCGCTCATAGGAGATAAAAATGAGCAAGCATATCAATCCGCGCCGGCTGCGCGGTACGGTCGCTATCCGCGCCGATGGCGGCGATCTCGCCGGTCTGATTGCCGACCTGAACACCAGCTTCGCCGAGTTCAAGGCGTCGATGTCCGAAAAGGACAAGGAAGTTGCCAAGCGCTTCGACGATGTGGTGACGACCGAGAAGCTGGAAAGGATCAATGCCTCCATCTCGGAAACGAACGCCAGGTACCAGGCTGAGATCGACAAGCTGAACGCCAGGCTGGCAGGCCTGTCGGTCAATGGCGGCGGTGACGACGACGGCCTTTCGGAGGCCGATCGCGAGTATCAGGCAACGTTCGAAGGCTGGTTCCGCACGGGCGACGGTGAGAGCCAGGTCAAGGCGGCGATGAAGGCCGGCGAGATTACCGCCGCCTACGAAGTCGGCGACGATTCCAAGGGCGGCTATACGGCGCCGGTCGAATGGGACCGCACCATCACGGATGCGCGCGTCGAAATCTCGCCCATGCGTCGATACGCTTCGGTCCAGTCCGTCACCGGTCAGGGCTTCACCAAGCTCTATAATCTGCACGGCACGACATCCGCGTGGGTCGGCGAGAAGGCCGCACGGCCGGAAACCAATGGTTCTGTCCTGGCGACCTATGCGTTCGCCTTCGGCGAAATCTATGCGATGCCCGCGGCGACCGAACGCATTCTCGAAGACTCGGAAATCGACATGGCGTCCTGGCTGGCCGGCGAGGTCAACATCGAATTCGCCTATCAGGAGGGCGCCGCCTTCATCAACGGGGACGGCGTGAACAAGCCGAAGGGCATCTTGCGCTATGATGCCGATACCGAAGCTGCCTTGCCGGCTGCACAGCGCCACCCGCTCGGTCCGATCGCGGAAGTTCTGTCCGGAGACGCCAATACGCTGAAGCCGGACGGCCTGGTCGATCTGATCTACGACCTGCCGGAAGATCGTTCGCAGGGCGCGGCGCTATTCGCCAACCGCAAGACCCACGCCATCATCCGCAAGATGAAGGACGGGCAGGGGAATTTCCTGTGGCAGCCGCCGTTCCAGGCGGGGCAGCCCGCGCAGGTGCTCGGCCAGCCGATCAACGAGCTGTCGGGTCTGCCGGATGTCGCCGCCGGCACCATCCCTGTGCTGTTCGGCAACATGGCACAGGCGTACCGCATCTTCGATCGCGTCGGTATGTCCGTGCTGCGCGATCCCTACACCAACAAGCCGTATGTCCTGTTCTACACGCGCAAGCGCGTCGGCGGCGGCCTCTGGAATCCGGAATGGATGCGTTACCACCGCATCGGCGTGCCGACGCCCTGATGTGCCGGCGGGCGGCTTCGGCCGCCCGCCATCCTCCCACTGGAGAACGCTACCATGAAGTTCGTCAAAGCGTTTCGCGGCGCGCGCCGCGGCGAGGTATTCCCGACCGATTTCAAGGCCGGGGACGAATGTCCGCCTGAACTGCTGGACGCGGCAAAGGCAGCCGGAGCCGTGGAAGAGCAGAAGCCCGCGCCTAAAAGCAAGGCCGCTGGCTGATGCTCGCGCCCGTCCGCGTCACCGCGCCGGAAATCCTGCCTGTCTCGCTCGCCGAGGCGAAGGTGCATCTGCGCGTCGATCCGGACGCCACGCTGGAGGATTCGCTGGTAGAGGGCTTGATCAGGGCGGCCGTCGATCACCTAGACGGCTGGACGGGCCTTCTCGGCCGCTGCCTTGTCGAACAGACCTGGCGGCAGGATTTCGAGGCGGGCACCTCGCGCCTTCAGTTGCCGCTTGGGCCGGTGATCGATGTCATCAGCGTGACGGCTGACGGAACGCCGGTCGATCCGGCGAGCTATTCGCTCAGCACCGATGGCGGCGGTCGGTCGTTCGTGACGGTCGACAGCGGTATCGGCGGCGCGATAACCGTCACCTACCGGGCGGGGTATGCGACGATCCCGCAGGACGATGGACCGCCGGTCGTTCCGGCGCGAAGCACGGTGCCGCAGAGTGTCAAGCAGGCGATCCTCTTGTTCGTCGGCGCCTGGTATGAAAACCGCGAGGAAACCGCCATCGGCGTCAGCGTGGCCGGGTTGCCGGGCAGCGTGGCCGCCCATGCTCTGCTCGCACCCTATCGCAGGATCGGCATCTGATGCGTGCCGGCAAGCTCGACCGCCGGCTGACGATCCGCCGTCTGACGGAAACCGGCCGCAATGAGTACAACGAGCCGATCGTGGATTGGGCGGACATCGCGACGATCTGGGCGCAGCAACGTCCGGAACGCGGCTCGGAGCGGTTCGCGGCGGCGCAGGTCAACGGCACGTCGGTGATGACGTTCCGTATCCGCTACCGGGCCGATGTCAGCGTGACAGATCGGCTGCTCTACGAGGGTCGCGAATACGAGATCGTCGCGCCGCCGCGCGAGATCGGCCGGCGCGTCGTCACCGAGATCGACGCCATAGCGAGGAATGACGATGGCAAATAGGACCGTCACCGTCGACGGCTTGCGCGACCTCGATGCCGCGCTCGGCCACCTTCCAAAAGCCACCGGCAAGGCGGTGCTGCGCCGTACGCTGAAGAAGGCTGCGGAGCCGCTTATTTCAGACGCCAAGGCCAAAGTTCCGGTTCTGACCGGAGCGCTGCAAATCTCGATCAGCACCGGAACCAAGCTGACAAAGCGGCAGGCGCGGCTGCACCGCAAGATGTTCCGCGACGACAAGGCATCGGTGGAGATGTTCGTTGGTGCCGGCGGATTGGCGCAGGCGACGCAGGCGGAGTTCGGCAACGAGCATCAGACCGCCGAACCGTATATGCGCCCGGCATGGGACGCCAACCAGGGCCAGGTGCTGGACATCATCAAGAACGAGCTCGGCGCCGAGATCATGAAGGCCGCGCAGCGCCTAGCGAAGAAAGCCGCGAAGGGCAAGTAAACATGGAAGCGCTGCTGACGGGCCTGCTCGCTTCCGTTGCGGGCGGCAATCGCTATTGGCTGCACGCGCCGCAGGGCACGATGCCGCCATACGTGGTGATGCAGCGCATCACCGGCATCCGCGACTACCACATGCGGGGTGCATCCGGGCTGGTCGAGAGCCGGGTGCAGATCGACTGTTATGCTTCGACTTATGCGGGCGCCAAGAGCACAGCGAAGTCAGTCAACGGGATACTCTCCGGTTACCGCGGCGGCGCGATACAGGCCATTTTCATCGACAACGAACGCGACCTCCCGACGAGCGATGCGGGAGAGGTCAACCAGCTTTTCCGGACGTCGCTCGACATCATGGTACACCACAAGGAGATTTGACCATGGCTGGAGAAACCCAGGCCTCGATCGGCTACGGCTCGTTCTTCCATATCTCGGAAGACAATGGTGCGACGTGGACCGAGATCGCCGAAGTCAACACGATCACGCCGCCCAACGACAAGCTCGACCAGATCGACGCGACGCACATGCAGTCACCGAACCGCACGCGCGAGTTCATCCCCGGCCTGATCGATCCGGGCGAGGCCCCGTTCGAAATGAACTTCGTGCCCGGATCGCCGTCCGATCTCAAGATTTCGGCGCTGAAGATCGCCGGCACCCGCGTGAAGTGCCGCGTCACCTTCCCGAACGCCGTGACATGGGTCTTTTCGGCTTGGGTGTCCGGCTACGAGCCGGCCGTTCCGACCGACGACAAGATGACCGCCACTGTGACGTGGAAGGTCACCGGCTCGACCGTCTCGACGCCTGCCGCCGCGCCGGCCAATACCGTGCTGCCGGCCGTTTCCGGTCTGGCAAAGGTCGGGGAGACGCTGACGGCCTGGGAGGGCACGTGGACAGGATCGCCCAGCTTCGCCTATCAGTGGAAGGCCGGCGCCGCGAACATTGCCGGCGCCACCGACAAGACGTATGTCCCAGTCGCGGGCGACGTCGGCAAGGCGATCACCGTCAGCGTGACCGGCTCCAATGCGGCTGGCACGGCGACCGCCGCCAGCGTCGCCACTGCCGACGTCGTCGCGTGAGGATAGACCATGGCAAACAGGGAACGCGGCGAAGTTGCTTTTGATGCTCTCGGGCAGTCGTGGACGCTAAAGCTTGGCACGAACGCCATGTGCGAGATTGAGGACGCCACCGGCAAGACCTTTTCCGAAGTCGGGGAACTCATGGGCGACCAGAAGCGGGTCACCATCAAGCTCATGCGTACCGTCTTCTGGGGCGCACTGCGCGAGCAGCATGAAGACGTGACCATCAAGCAGGCCGGCGCCGTTATCGACGACATCGGCATGCAGGAAGCCGGCCGGCTGATCGGCGAGGCGTTCCAGGCTGCGATGCCGGAGCAGAAGGAAGGTGCTGCGCGCCCTCCGAAGGCGGCGGCCTAGACTGGCCGTCGCTGGTCCGCACATGGGTCGAAGCCGGCCAGCCTTACGAATTGTTCTGGCGGCTCACGCTGCGCGAAATCGCCGTCATCCTCGAAGGCGAAGCGGGCCGCGTGCGGCGCGGCCAGAACGACCGGGCGTGGCTGGCATGGCACGTAGAAGCCCTGGCCCGGTCTAAGAAACTGCCGAAGCTTAAGGACATGATGCACGACGCGCCGCAGAAACGGGCGCGCCGGCAGACGGTCGAGGAACAGATCGCCATCGCTCATAGATGGACGGCGGCTGTAACGAAGCACTAGTCGGCTATCAGAACTGCTCTTTGGTTCCGTCCGAATAGACGATGGCGTTTGTGCAAGTGGTCACTACGACATCGCTTCTATCCATCTTCGGTACACGATCCATTTCTGTGCCCATGTAACCGGTTGTGGTGGAAACGATTTCGCCCGGCTTAGCCGTTAAATCGGGGTTTATCTGAAACCCCGATATACGCCGCCCGAGCACATCTTCGAAAGTGTAGTTGCCATCGATCATGCGAAAAGCTTGCTTGGCGTGACTTTTGACGCTCAGCGTAATGTCAATTCCGGACAATGGACCTTCGACCTTCGCGATGTTCCAGTTCTCCACCGTTAGCACGTCCGATGAGCCGTCGCAGCTGGCCGCGATGGCAAATCCCGGCATCACGCTGATAGTCGCAACAATCAATATTCTCATATCGCCCTCCGTCCAAAGTTCACTCGACGATAGCGCGGCATCTTTCACAAGGTAAAGGCTCATGGCAGGCAATGCAGTCATCGGCGCGCTGCGCGTCAATCTCGGTATCGATTCCGCTCAGTTTTCAGAAGGACTTAAACAGGCGCGTTCTAGCGCGGATGCGTTTGCTTCGGCGCTGAAGACTACGTTTGTCGCGGCCGCTGCTGCTGCCGCTGCGGCCCTTGGCGCCATAGCGCTGGGTGTGCGCAATACCCTCAAGGAAGCCGACGACATGTCGAAGATGGCTTCCAAGATCGGTATTCCGGTCGAGGAGTTGTCGAAGCTGAAATATGCGGCGGATCTGGCTGGCGTCTCGATGGAGGGGCTGAAGGGGAGCGTCAGCATCCTCGCCAAGAACATGGCCGATGCCGCGGCGGGCGGCAAGAAGGGCACCCAGGCGTTCGGCGCCATCGGCATTTCCGTTCGCGACGCCAACGGTCAGATCAAGTCCACTAGCCAGGTGATGGCCGAGATCAGCGACAAGTTCGCCAAGATGCCGGACGGCGCGCAGAAAACGGCTCTGGCCATGAAGCTCATGGGCAAATCTGGTGCCGACATGATTCCGCTGCTCAACGCCGGATCTGCTGCCTTGAACGCCACGATGGCTGAGGCCAAAGCGCTCGGCATCGAGATCAGTTCCGGCATGGCGGCCAATGCCGAGCGGTTTAACGACAACATGTCGCGCATGAGTGCCGCGCTCGGCGGCCTGGTCGTCGGTCTCACCTCGGCGTTGGCCCCGGCGCTCGCAGCGGCATCCGACGCGATGGTCGGTTTCGTCAAATGGACAATCAGCTTGCTGGACTACCTGCCGACGCTCGCCGAATATGCGGCAGTCGCGGGGGGATCGCTGGCGATCATGCTGTCGCCGGTGCTGATCGGCTATGCCGAAGCCCTGGCGGAAGCGATTCTCGTCGGCATGGTGGGCGCAGTTCGCGCCCTCACGGCCGCCATCGCGGCAAATCCACTTGGTGCCCTCGTGATCGCGATCACGACGGCGGTCACGGCCGCCTATTACTTCCGCGACGAGATCCAGAAGGCGATCGGCATCGATGTCGTCGGCATCGCCAAGGACGCTGGAAACCTCATCATCAATTCCTTCCGCGCGGCGTTCTCGGACGTCACCTTTATCTGGAACAATTTCGGAACCATCATGGGGGCTGCTGTCGTCGGCGGCGTCAACGCCGCCATCCGCGCTATCAACGGCCTTCTGGAAAAAGCGTCGACCGGAATCGACTGGCTAATCAAAAAAGTAAACGGGGCACTGACTTCCATCGGTATGAGCCCGATGAAGGAGATCGGCGGAGGCTTTTCACTTAAGGAACTGGCGAATCCGGCGGCATCCGATCTGGCCAAGGCAAACGCCGCGCATGTGGCCGAGGTCAAGGGCATCCTCGCCAGTGATCCGCTCGGCGATCTCGGCAAGGCTTTTTCCGGAGCCACGCCCGCAGCGCAGAACTTTTCCAATGCGCTCGGCAGCGTGAATGATGAACTCGACGATATGGGCGGCGGTGGCGGCAAGGGAAAGAAGGGCAAGGCCAGCAAGCTCAAGCAGGCCAAGGAGGGCATAGACAGGGTCGCCCGCGCCATGGAGACCGCCAAGGAAACGCTCGGCCAGGGGTTCGGCTCGATCTTCGAGGGCCTGATCAACAAGACGCTGACCTGGAAGGATGCAATCATGCAGGTCGGTCAGGCCCTGCTCAAATACGCGAATTCGATGAACGTCGCACAGGGCGGAAAGGGACTATTCGGAGGGGGTATCGTCCAAGGTCTATTCGGCTCGCTGCTCGGATTCGCCTCCGGCGGCTCGTTTCAGGTTGGTGGCTCCGGCGGCATCGATAGCCAGCTTGTTGCGTTTCGCGCGTCGCCGAACGAACGCGTCAGCATCACCAAGCCGGGACAGGAGGAAGGCGGACGGGGCGTTTATGCGCCAGTCTACAACATCGATGCGCGTGGTGCCGACCAGGCAGCGATTGCGCGGCTTGAGAAGGGCCTCGAACAACGTGATCGCAATTTCGCTCGCATGGTCGACCATCGCATGGATGTGCGTCAGTACAGAAAGACGCGAGGCTGACGATGGCGCGCCTCCTGTCGCCTCCGGTAGGGCTGGGCACGACGTCAATCGAGCCGCTGGCCGGACCTCGCACGGTAAGCGGCGGCGCAACCCAGTCGATCGGCAACTTCACGCAAACCTTCGCGTCTCCGTTCGGGCTATGGCGTTGGCGCCTGTCGTTCCCAGCCATGCACGAGGGGCTGTTCCGACGCTATCGCGGCTGGGTGACCGCGTTGCATGGCGGGGCGAACGCAACCCGGTGGACGTTTTTCGATCCAGATACGATGAGATTTCAGGAGGCGGGCGTCAAATCCCCGGATTTCGAGATTGCTACGGGAAAACCCTGGTCGAACGGGATGCCGTGGTCGAATGGTGAGAACTGGAAGACCTCTCGGCCGATCGTGCCCGTCGCGTCGGGCGCGGACCTTGGCGATACCGAAATCCGCCTGTCAGAATTGTGGTGGGGCCACCGCCTCGATGTGGGCGACTACGTCGGATTCTTTCCCTTTCACTTCGGCATGTATCAGGTGACGCAAGTCTATGAGCGCGGATATTACCGCATCTGGCCGACTTTGCGGAAAGCTGTCACGCCCGATGATTTCGCGACGCTTGCTCCGGTGCTTGCGCTACGGCTCGAAAGTGAGGACGCCGCCAGCGCCGGTCGCGGACTAGTGGTCGCGGACGCTCTCTCCGTCACTCTGGTCGAGACGCTCGACTACGACGTGCGGGACTATTTCGCGGACTGATCATGCCAATCTTTTCAGAAGCCGATTTCGACCGGCTCGCCCGGCCCCATGTGGCGCGCGCATGGTTTCTTGAGCTTGACCTGCCGGCCGGCATTTCCCGCCTGCACAGCGGCACCGGCCGTGTCATGCTCGGCGGGCACGAATGGCGCGGCGTTACCGATCCGATCGGCGGCCAGATGGTCTCGATGGACAATGTCGAGGAGCCTCGCTTCGGCCAGGCCGTCGCCGTCAACATCACGTTGTCCGGCGCGAACAAGGAATTCTTCAAGTCGGTTCATGCGACCGCCAGGCAGATCGAGGGCCGCCGCGGCGATCTCTACTGGGCCGCGTTCGACGGAGAGACCGGCGAGGTCCTGATCGGATTGAAACGGCTCTTTCCCGGCAAGATCACCAGTCCGTCGCTGCATTGGCAGGGGATCGGCGTTCGCACGGTCTCGATCACGCTCGAAAGCATCTGGTCGAGTCAGAATTATGCGGTGGGCGGCAAATGGACGCCAGCGGACCAGCGCCGCCGCTTCCCCGGCGATGCCGGTCTTGATTTCGTCGGCGTGAAGGTCACGGAAAACTGGAGCAAGTGATGGATCTTGCCGCAATGCTTCAGGCCCATATCGAGGCCGTCGAGGGAAAGCCCGTCGTGTGGGGCGAAAGCGACTGCACGTCATGGGCGGCGTCATGGGTGGAGAAGGTCACGGGCGATAAGCCGCCGTTCTTGGCCGGCTATTCCAGCCTGGAACAGGCGCATGCCCTGATCGACGAGGCCGGCGGCCTCGACGTGCTCTGGGGGCGGTCGCTCTCCACCATCGGTATCTTCTCGAAGCCGGACTACGCCGCTGCGCTAGGCGACATCGGCATCGTCGACACCGCCTCGTTCGGGCCCGTCGGGGTGATCTTCGCCCAGGATGGCGTTGCCCTATGGCGCGCGGACAATGGGACGGCGCTTCTGCGGCCCCGGTCGCGCAACATCGTCAAAGTCTGGAATCTCTCGGAATAGCCATGAAGCCTTTCAAGGTTCTGGCGCTGGCAGGGGTTTGCCTGCCGGCGCTCACGGCGCACGCCTTCGCCGATCCCGTATCCATCGGCAGCTTCGTCATATCGTCGCTGTTGTCGGTGGGTGCTGGCGGTATTCTGCCGGCGGTCTCGGCCGCCGCGATCGGCAATTTCGTGATCGGCGCAGCCCTCGTCGGAGCATCGTTGCTGCAATCGGTTCTCGGCCGCGCGCCGAAGATCGATCCGGGCAATTTCAAGTCAACTTTCGAAACCGGCGACAGTTCGGAAATCCGTGCCGTCGGTCGGGTGCGCGTAGGCGGCTTGAAAGCGTTCGGCAATACGGCCGGCGGCGTCAACCGCTATAGGCTTGTCTGTCATACGCGTGGCAAGGTGACGGCCGTCGAGCAGCATTTCTTCGGCGGCCGGGAAATCACGGTCGAAAGCGACGGCTCGGTTTCTTCGCCGCCATGGGCCAGGTCGAACGGAAGTTCATGGGCCTATGTCAAGGCGAAGATCGGCGACGGTACGGAGACCGCATGGCCCGAGCTGCTCGCCGATTTTCCGGACCTATGGACACCCGCGCACCGTGTGCGCGGCATCGCGCAATCGCTGGTGAAGTATATTTCTCCCGGCATCACCTCGGACAAGTTCCTGAAGCTCTACCAGTCCGGCGCGCCGGACTATGAGCGCGTACAGCGTTCCGAACCGGTTTATGACCCGCGGTCCGGGCAATCGGCGACGAATGAGGCGACATGGGCTTACCGCGATAACGGCCCGCTCTGCGCCGCCCACATCCTGCGTTCTTATCCGTCCCTGAAGGTGTCGGATTTCGACTATGCGGGCATAGCTGCGGAGGCCACCCGAGGGGATGCGATCGTCGCGACCAAGGCCGGAACGGAAGTCCGTTCGCGCTGCTGGGGCATGTGGCCTTCGGAAACGCCGCGCGGCGACGTCATGGACCAGGTGCTGAAGTCGATCGGCGCCGAGATCGTGCCATCCGACGACAACAGCTTCACCATCCGCCTTATCGATGACTGGCGCGAACCGGAGATCGTCTTTCCCGAGAAGCACCTGATCGAACTTCAGTGGCGCTCCGGTCCCGAGAGCGTGGAGCGGCCGAACATCTGCCGGGTAAAATACTACGCACCTGAGCGCAACTACGAGATGACCGAAATTGACCTCACCGGCATTGAATGGGCGCACATCCAGTCCGAAATCGATCGCGTTGGCGAACAGATCATGGACATCGATCTGCCGTTCTGCCCGTCGGCCAGCCAGGCGCAGCGCATCGCCCGCCGCCTGTTCGCCTTGGCCCGCGCCGATGCCGGCGTGGCGAAGTTCAATTTCGTCGGGCTGGCCGCGTGGGGCAAGACCGTTGCCGGGATCCCGCTGCCGGACATCGGTGTGACGGAGACCTGCGCTATCGGAACGCCTCGCGTGAATGACGACGAGGGAACGGTGGAAATCCCCTTCGTGGTCTGGCCCGATCTGCCGCCCTGGAACCCGGCCACGATGGAGGTGGAGCCTCCGCCTGTCGTGCCGGACATGGCTTATGATAGCGCGCTGGACACGCCGGCAAGTCCGTCCGCGGCCGCCGTGGTTCAGTATCCAGGCGGGGCTTACGAGACCCGCCTGAAATTTGCCGGGGTCACTGGTGGCACGGTCGCGGATGCCGTGTTCCGCGCCTACACGGCCGGAGAGCCGGATCCGTATCAGCGCATGACCACCTATAAGGGCGGCAGTGACTGGTACGGCTACAAGGTGGCGAATCCGGTCGGAAAGAAGACGGACTTCAAGGTCAGGTTCTTCAACGATGACGACGACGGGTCTTATTTCTCGGATGTGTTGACCGTCGATCCGATGGCGATCGACAACACCGCGCCGGCGAAACCTGAATTGATAGTTGGCAAGACCATAGATTTCCCTCCGCGCTACACGGTCACGGCCTCGGTCGCTTCGATGAACGCCGTTTCGCTCATTGTTACCGGCTCGGATTTGGGCGTCATCATCTCCTCGGAAGGACGCCCCGGCCAGACCTATACCGTGCAATTCACAGTTGACGATGCCGGTTCGCATCTCTTCGAGGCGACGGCTTACAACTCGAACGGCACCGCCGGCCCGGTCGCCAGCTACAGCATCTGACTGCCATCATCCAAATCTGGAGAACGCAATGACCGTCTTTACGAAGCGGGCCGTTCAAGTATTTGCGCCTACTGCCGCCGATGGCTCCTTGCGCAGCCCTGATATGGGCGACGCGATTTTGTGGGGCACCGAAGTCGAGCGTGGAGCTGACGGTGCAGCGGCAGGTCGGGTCGATCAATCGACCTGGGCTGGGCTTGCTGCGATCACGGGGACGAGGCCTGGCCAGCCGGCGGTCGTCTTTGGCCCCGATGCCGGAACCCACACCGATCCCGTCGCGGGCGGGACTGTCGCCAACACTGGAGAATACTATTGGAGCATCGCGCCGGCTGGCTGGCGTCGCGCCGGAAATCTCCAGCGAACCCTCGTGCATGCCATTAACACCGGCGGCGGCACTCCCAACGCTGTGCGGGCCACGTCCGATGTGCAATTCAGCCAAACCGCCTACTCCGCGTTGATAACCGTCAATTTTGTCGCCGCGAATGGGCCGGGCGGCATGACCGTCTCGATCAACGGCGAGCTACCCCGGCCGCTGGTGACGAACACGGCTGATCCGATTCCTGCTGCCTATGTCAAAGCCGGCATGTCTGCGCTGATCCAGATGGACGGCGCCGGCAATTACCGGCTGTTCAGCTATGGCGATGCCTCGGCCATTGAAGCGGCCGTGGAGGCGCTGCTCCTCGATGCGCAGGCAGCCGCCCAAGCCGCGGCCGATGCCGCCGCTGCTGTTGCCAGCGCGCCGCAGTGGGCGTTCAAGGACAAGAGCGCCGCTGCGCTGTTCAATCCTGCCGTTCCACCTGCCTTCATCAGTCTTGCGGGTTACGGTGCTGCAGGCGACGGGGGCGCAGCTGTTTACAAAAAGGTTGCCGTTGAGCCGACACATACCGGCAAGGTGCAAGACGGCGCTGGAAACTGGTATGAGCTGGCAACCGACAGGCCCCATGTCGCCATGTTCGGCGGGGGCACGGGAACACCGGCCACCGACGGCGCGGCCTTCGAGCGGATGATCGCCTATGTGCGCCTTCTTAACCTGAAAGGCATCGATATTTTCGCTCCGCCCGGCACCTACCAGATGTCGGCCGGCGTCGATCTGCCCACCGGAAACCGCTGGCATCTCCGCGGCGTTCGTCTGGATTTCACCGGTGTGGCCAACGGCGCGTTGGTGCCAATGTATGTGGGCCAAAACAACACGCATGTCGCCTGCCGCGGCGCAAAGGTCGGCATCCCGAACCTTGCTGCGAATGTGTCCAAGGGCCAGTTCATCGTCCCCTTTGCAACGCCGCACGGCATGAAGTCCGGCGATGTCATCGAGATCTACAACCCAACCGATTCAAGCTGGAGCATAGAACGCGTCTATTATCGTGCCGGCGAACTCGCCAGGGTGATGGTCGCTCCGGACGCGACCACCGTGTGGCTCGACCGCGGCCTCTATGCCGATTATCTCGCCGCCAACGTCGTCGTCTCCAAATATTTGCCGTGGACTGGCGATCTCGATGGGCTGCACATCATCGGCAACGGCTCCCGCGCGGTTGCGACCTATGGCATCGCCACCGACATCGCGACAGACTTTTTGTTCAGCCGCGTTTCGGCAGAGCGCGTCAGCTACAACACCCACTCCATCGGCCGTTCCTTCGATTTCAAACTGGCCTTCTGCCGGGGCGGCGAGGATGGGATCGTGGATTTCGGTGGGGATTATGGCCTTGGCATCTACTCGGCGCAGCGCGGCGTCATCGAGGACAGCCATTTCATCGCCGCCCGACATGCGATCACTCACGGAAACGTGGACGGCTCGGTGCCGTTCCGCGACATTCGCTTCGACCGCTGCTCAGCACGGTCCTTCGATCTCACGCCTGGCGCAGCCACCTTCGGCTGGGACTACCACGCCATCGGCGAGGATTGCTCGATGGTGGACTGCGTGGCCGAAACCGCGGTCAATGACGGCTGCCTCGGCCTGACGATCGAGCGGTGCAAGCTCTACAACCTCCCGGGCTGGGAATTCTGCTACCAGGCCAGCCATCAGATCGGCGGCGTCACCCGCCTGCTTGACAACGAATATTGGGTCAACGGCTCGATCGCCACCCCAACATTCCGCAGCGGCATTATCCATCTCGCCACGTCGCAGACGCACACCAAGCTGTTCGAGGACAAGACGTACGAGATCAGGGGCGTCACCATTCGCGGCAACAACCAGCGCGCGGAAAACATCGTCGCGCTGCTGACGCAAAACACGACCTACCGCGTCTCAGTCGATATCTCCGGCGTCGATGATCCGGACATCAACGCAACGCGCCAGAACATCCTCTATGCGGACGGGCTCAATTTGACGCCTATCGCGCCGCGCCGCCTGGCGGTGCGCAACATCAAGCGCGCGCGCTCAGGGGTGGCCTTGGCCAAATACGACCGCACCATGCCGGCGCCGCTGGCGTGCGATTACGAGCCGCAAGAGGGCACGGCGGGCTTTCCCAGCGGCACCGGCGCAACGGCCGAGAGCGCCATCACCTTTCGCTATCCGTATCCCGAATCGCCGAGGGTTTTTGCCCAGGTCAACGATCCGCCCACGCTCAATTCCGGCGCGAATTTCCCGGTCGGGTTTGCTCGTGCGATCACCGCGACCGGGTTCACGCTGCGATCGAACACGAATTCCTACGTAGCCTACGCGGCGTCGGTCCAGCTTACGGCCGGCTGGCGGGCATCGCTGACGCGGCACGGCGCATAGGCGTTCGCTTAAGGCTGTACATACCTCCGATGACTACCCAAAGCGGCATCCATGTAAAAAAAGCACCGCCGACCGCGTAGAGAAGGATAGGAATGGTGACGAGCTTCAGAAGCGTGTTGCCATTCCGCCCATAAAGACGGATCAGCATCCCGAAAAGCGCGCCAAAAAGAAGAAAGGAGCCGATCATCCCCAAATGGGTCTGCACCGCAATTATCGAATGAATATATTTACCCGGATGATCGGTTACCCGATCAACTCCCAAGTCGCCCCAGACTGGGTTGACACTCAATTGATCTATCCCGTCCGAGACGAGGATGTCTAGTCTCGAGAAAATGCTCTTCGCCGCAACGCCTGTGTCCTGGTCAGCCACTATCCATCCCCGAGGTCTATTTCGTGATATCCGAGTAAGCGCATCGGCGGAACCCTCTGTATGGTCTCCCAGCACAGCCAGATAGTTGCAGTTGCTATCACCACCATCACAAAAGCAGCGCCTTTAGCGCGTCTGATGCGGAGGGTGGCGAAGGCGCGATAAATGACGAGCATCGCGCCAATCGCCACCGAAAGAACCGCGCCGCCGTTCGAACCGACCATCTGCGCCAAGAAGAACGACGCGGCTGTTGAGGCACATAGCGCTATTGTCCATATGGCTGCGACACGCTTTCTATTATTTGCTGCGGTGTATGGTTCTATCGCAGCCAAGAAGCAAATTTGCGCGATGTTAATGTAAATCCCAAATATCTGATACGTCAGATTCTCGGGCTTGGCGTGAACAAGGAATACATCCCCTCGAAGCATGGGGACTAGAGTCGAATAAGCGGAGGCAATGACGCTTAAATAGATGATTATGGCAAGACCGTCTGCCGACTTGCGAGGCATTGACGGTCGCCAATATGGCGCGGCCTTACGATCTGCATACCCTCCGAACGTCGCATACCCGATCATTAATCCGGGGATAATTCTGGTAAGTATCTGCGCCAATTGGTCGCTTGAAACTTCCGTATCTGGATAAAACAAGGCCATGCAAAGAAAATACAAAATGAAAACAAATATTGATATTGATGAGCCGAAACGAGCCAGTGGCCGCCACAGCCCGTCAAAAAATCTCTTGAATGGAAACAATATCAAAAACGCGACGACAAACGCGGCGTGAGCGTACTTGTAGAGTGAGTTATCACCAGCGGCGACGACCTGCACGCTGGCATAGATGCAAGCGGAAGCGTAGATAAGCGGCAGAAAGCGGAAGGGTGCAATTGACCTGTCGTGATTGACAGCCTGGGGGCTCTGGACGCGCTGGCTCATTGGGAGCGAATAGTCACAGCCAGTTCAGAAATCAAGCTCAGTCCCTTGAGGCCCGCAGGAGAATGATCAGGAAATAAATCAATAAGCCGACAGTCGGCGCAGCGATGGGAACGGATACTACGCCGGCGTCCAAAATACCCCGCAGCATATCCATTTTCGGATCCTCTCGGCGTTCTAGTGCATCTTCAACGCTTAGCCGAATAGCGCCACTGCCAGCACCGCCCCCAGCACCATGGCAAAGATAACCCATTGAGCGGGTGAGGGCGATGGCGCGTTGTCTTCGAAATCTGACATGGTTCGCAATAGAGCATCGGCCGACCCAGAATGAAAGCCCGGACGTCCGTTTCGTCCTGCGAGGTCACAAGCAAGCCCTGAGGCTAAGGTAAAATATCAGCAATGAGATCTGGCGTGATGCCAATTATGTAGGCTGCCCCGGCCATGATTGCGGATCCAACCATAAGGCCTACCGTTTTGGGGCTTAGCACCAGCTTCCGCGGCTGCTTTGCTGCATGTTCGCGGAATTCTGGCTCGATCACTACATTTCGCGCCAAGTCGCCAATAGTTCGGACATATCTGACTGACCGTAAGGAATCCAAATAAAGAACCGATGAGGCGCGGCCGAAATAGGATTTCGTAAAAGTTTTGTGCACCTGAACATAGGTCATATTTGAAATGATGATTCTACAGCGTAAAAAGAGATCTCTGATCGCATCTTGATTTTCACCAGCCGTTTGATCTCTTAGCTGCACGAGGAAAAGAGCCTCCGTTCTATTGTCATCGTTGTCTATGTCACGAAGGTAGGTAATCCGATGGAACAGTTGGTCATCAGGCAAATGTATATAATCGCTTCGTATCTCTACACTGTTGGCGGGTACGCCGACGACTAGATGATGGTATGGCTCTTTTGCCACGTCGGATTGATTGCGCATGTCATCGATAATCGATGACTCACCTAGAAAAATCTTTTTGACGCGAACTTTCTGATCAGAATAGCCAAGAACAGCCGAGTCTTCTTCGTCTGACACGCTGTCAACCTTTGCATTGATCACCCTTATGCCGCTGCTGGACACTTTATTCGCCAGGTTGTCGACGAAGTGCGTAAAACCCAAGGCCGGCCTTTGAATCGCATCAAATTGCTTCGCGCCCCGAAGTCGAAAGCGTAGATAAAACAATAGGCTGTTACGTTTGCTCTCAACCGTCTTTACCCGGTCAGACCATGTCCGACCCTTCGAAAACAGCAGACGGACAAGCGATGTCGCGAAGCCGCGAAGTTCATGATATAGGGCGGCCGCGATCTTGTTTCGCGACGTATATGGTTCAACGGTTCCGTCTCGATATATGCGGACTGGCTGTGGGTCCGAGGCCACAAATTTGCAGCCAGAAAGCCTAGCAAGCAATTCGTAGCCACCAGCATACCATTCGAGAAGGTGACAGGCGCATTCTACGAGACCTATGCCTTCAACGTGCTCGTTTTGCCACGCGCCGCCAAAGTTTTGCTCAGCCTCAAAGAGCACCACCGATTTACCGCTTTTCTGAAGTTTAAGGGCTAACATCATAAGTAGTGGGCTCGATCCGACGATTGCACAGTCGAAATCAAATTCTGACATTAATGGCCTCTGTATTAGCTTTCAAATGCAGCAAGAAACGAATTGTGTAGCCAAGTATGCTGGCCGCGGACATGACTAAAATAGTCATAGGGAAAGAGGCATCCATGGTGGTAGCGAAATAGAAGGCTAGCATGCTTGCGCATATCGCAATCAGATCAGAAAACACCTGATATCCCTGCCTTCCGTAGACGATTAGGTGATTAGTTGAGGAAAATATAAAGCCGGCAGCTACCTGAGGCATGCATGCCGCGGCTATTACTCCGACATCTGCCCAATCGCGCTTTCCCAAAATGTGAGGCAGAACGATCGTCGCGGCTAACGCTGCAGAAAACAAAGGTAATGAGAATAGTGCAAGCGTTTTGATGGTTTTGAGGTAGAGTTTCCGCAGTTTGGTCGGGTCACTCTTTGCGAGTTCTGCGGCTTCTCCCCAAAAGCTCGACGATATGCCGCCAGATAAAAGAGCGGCCGGTGAATTTATCAACCGCATGGCAACAAAGTATATTCCAATTTCTTGTGCAGAATATCGCAGCGCCAGAAGCAATGGGAGGCAACTAGTGAAGGTTGTGTTGACAACGCTTACCGTTGTCGAAGCAGAGGCCTCCGACAGATAGGCCTTTGCTGTTGATCTTGAAACCTTTCCGAATAACTCGGAAATCTGCGCTTTTTCAAACAGAGATATTGCTGAAATGGTAGAGGCAAGAATATTGCTCAAAATCAAGCCTAAAGCGTTAAAATTCGCGACTCCTGAAGTTAAATTGCCGGCAAGCAGCACGCCGCTCTGCCAGTATCTTGATCGCGAGACAGGACTCATGTTTCTGCTTCGTACATGAACCGCCGTCAGTATTGCGGTGGCACTGGTGCAGAATACAAAAAACGGAATGAGCGGGGCGAACGGAATTGGCTTCGAATAGATGAACGCGAACGGCCTAACCCGATCCGGGACCATCAATAGAACAAACAATGCAGTCGATACAAAGATCGAAGATAAAAATGACATGGTCACAAGTGAACGAACTTCGTCTTCATCCCTTGCACTCGGGATACTCCACTCGAAACGCAATGAAGCAAATGCACAAACCAATCCGCCGTATGCGATAAAGATACCCGCCATCCCGAACGCCTCGGGTGGCAGCAATCTAGTCAGTATCGGCGTAGCAAGCAAAGTCGCCATCTGCGTAACTGCATTCGCCCGAACCAGCAAAAAGATGTTGCGACGGAACGACGTCGCCGTGACCTTCGCGCGGATGCCAGCGATAAGAGATTTCATAGCGCGCGCGTAGCTGGACCATTGAACAGAGTCAATGCAATGTGGCTCTGACAACGGCCAATGATGTCCGCCGCCTCACGCCGCGCGAGGCCAACTCAGTTGCCATAGATCTAACCCCGCCGTCCCGGCATAACCGCCGGCACGATCCCGAACCATATCACCACGGCCATGACGGCCATACAGACTGCCAGCGCTGTGAGCCTTGGGTTCATGGCGGCAGAGTAGCCGGATTCACCTGAGATCGAAAGGAACTACCATGGCAACGACGCTGGAAATCCAGCGCCGGCTTGCGGAGCTTGGCTTCCAGCCTGGCCCGCTCGACGGCGTTCCCGGCCCGAAGACCGCCGAGGCGATCAAGCAGTTTCAGCGCGCCCGCGGGCTTGCGGCTGATGGCATCGTCGGGCCGATTACATCGGCGGCACTGTTCGGGACAACGCCGCCACAGGATGCGGCTCCCAGCGGCATTGTGCCGGCCGACTGGATGCCGGCGGCCAAGATGCAGCGCATCATCGTTCACTGGACGGCCGGTGCGCATAAGGCGTCCGGCCTCGACCGCTCGCACTACCACATCATGATCGAGGATGACGGCAAGCTGGTGCGCGGCACCCCGTCAATCGACCTAAATCAGGCGCCAACGCGCAAGGGCTACGCCGCGCATACGCTGAACTGCAACAGCGGCTCGGTCGGCGTCTCGCTGTGCTGCATGGCGAGCGCCGTGGAAAACCCATTCGCGGTCGGCAGCGCTCCAATGACGCGCAAGCAATGGGGAACGCTGCCCAAGGTGTTGGCGGCGCTCTGCAAGCGCTATGGCATCGTCGTGACACCGAAGACGGTGCTTTCCCATGCCGAGGTCCAGGGGACGCTCGGGATAGCCCAGCGCGGCAAGTGGGACATTTCCCGACTTGCCTTCGATCCAACCGTGCTCGGCGCAACCGCCTGCGGCGACCTATTTAGAGCCGCGACAAAGGCGCTGCTCTGACCAATCCCGCGCCGGCCGGCTGCCGGTTTATCCCTGAAAGGACATATCTCAATGCGCATGCTGCTCTTTGTGGCGGCGGCGATGCTTGCGCTCGCCGGCTGCCAATCCACCAAACTCGATGCCGACCTGCAAAAGAGCCTGCCGGCAATCTGCGGCGCGGCCACGCAGGCCCACGATCTCTACGTGCTCGCCCTCGCGGCCGACCGTGTATCCGAGAAAACGCAGCGAAGGGCTGACGCCGCCTGGGCATCCCTGCATCCGGTCTGCGCCGATCCGGACAAGCAAACCACTTCGAGCATCCTCACCGCAGCTTTCGCCGCCTACCTCACCATCTCGGCTGCGGCCCACTGACAAACCCGAAAGGAGACCTGATCATGGGCAACTACAGCAAACTCATCGGCTCGATCGTCGGCGGCGTTGCCGGCCTTCTGGTCGCGCGCGGACTGTTGCCGGAGGAATGGGCGACGACTGAAATCCAGGGTGCCATCGTCGTGCTGCTCTCGGCCGTCGCGACATACGCGTTCCCGGCGAACAAGCCGAGCTGACGCCACCGCCAAACACTTTCATCAGCCTTTGAGGCCGATATGAACTTGCATGACTTCTTCGTCACTATCGGCCTCGATCCCGCGATCCTGGGCGCCGGCGCAGCGGGCGGGCTCCTCCGATCACTCTCTCGAAAGAGGTTCAAGGTGCGCGAGGTTTTCCTTTCCCCGATCTGTGGCACGCTCGCCGCGGGCTATCTCACGCCGTGGGCCGTCCATATCGTGCGCTTTTATGAGTGGCCGCCCATGCCAGACGACGGATCGGCCGTCTACGCGATGGCGTTCCTGATCGGCACGGTAGCGATGTGGCTGAGCGATCTTCTGTTCGACGCCATCGTGCGGCGAGTCAAAGGGGATGCGCCGAGTTCGTAGCGAATCGTGCTAGCCGTCGCTCGCGCACGTCGCCGTGCGTGTCTCAGCAACAAGCCCGCTCCAGAAATGGGGCGGGCTTTTGTATTTCAATCGCTCTCGACCCATGACCTGCGTCACTGTGCTGGAGCCGCTGCCAAAAATCCCACGAAAAATGCCACGGGTAGGTTACGTGATGCCTGTAGCAAATTGATCCTTAAAGGGATTGTCGGCCTGGCGTGTCTCTTCCCAAATCAGGTGCGCTACCAGGCTGCGCTACACTCCGGACCGTGCCGTTGCCTGGAGCATTTGCGGCAAGGTGGAAACGCCCCGCGTCGCACAAATGCGGCCAAACAATCGGTCAGGGGCATGTTGCTGCCCGAAACCGGTTTCGACTTTCGGGAACATGCCCTAGAGAGTTCGCCGGGCCAAAGCAAGTGCAAAAGCGGCCGGTCTTGCCGTCGGCTGCATTGCACAGTAAGCACAAGGCGAAACGGTGGATGCCCACCGCGCTTTGCAGGAACGAGGTCCATATGTCCGCGCGAATTTTCAGCCCAGCCAAGACGGCCATGCAATCCGGCAAGGCCAAGACCGGCTATTGGGTTCTGGAGTTCGATCCCGAGCAGCCGCGCAAGATTGACCCGTTGATGGGCTACACGTCGTCGGGCGACATGAAGAGCCAGATCCGACTGACCTTCGACACGCGCGAAGAAGCAGTCGCCTATGCGGAAAAGCACCGCATCGCCTACCGGATCGAGGAACCGAAGCCGGTCAAGCGGCTTCAGATTTCCTATTCGGATAATTTCCGCTATGACCGCCGCACGCCCTGGACGCACTGACCGGTATCGACAGTCCTTTTCCAAACGGTCCCGTAGCTCAGCTGGATAGAGCACCGGCCTTCTAAGCCGATGGTCGCAGGTTCGAATCCTGCCGGGATCGCCATAAATTCAAGGAATTAGCGGAAAATCCTGAGAAGCGTTCCAGCCGGCGAGCGCTTTCGGTTCCAACCCGGAACCCGCCATTGCCGGACCCATCCAGCAATGGCGAAAGGCAATGGACCCACCCGCCGGCTCAGGCTTCCGCGGCGGCCGTTAGGCCATGTGCGATATCGATCTTGAGGTCCTCCACGTCTTCCAGGCCGATCTGCAGGCGGATCAGCGGTCCGGCATAGGGGCCCTTCGCGATCACGCGGTCGCCCAGGAAAACGGGAACGGCAAGGCTTTCGTAACCGCCCCAGGAATAGCCGAGCCCGAAAATCTCCAGCGCGTCGAGGAAGGCATGCGCCTGCTTCTGCCCGCCGCCGTTCAGCACGATGGAAAAGATGCCGCTGGAGCCGGTGAAATCGCGCTTCCATAAATTATGGTCCGGGTGGCTGGGCAGGGCCGGGTGCAGCACCCGCGCCACGCCCGGCTGGCCCTCCAGCCACGCGGCGATTTCCAGCGCGCTCTTGCGGTGGTGCTCCAGCCGCACGCCCATGGTGCGCAGGCCGCGCAACACCTGGTAGACGTCGTCCGGACCGGCGCAGCAGCCCAGCGTGACGAACCCTTCATACAGCCTTTCCCAATAGGCCTCGTTGGCCGAAACCGTGCCCAGCAATACGTCAGAGTGGCCGCCGGGATATTTGGTCGCCGCGTGGATGGAAATGTCGACGCCAAAGTCGAGCGGCTTGAGGTAGAGCGGCGTCGCCCAGGTGTTGTCCATCATGACCACCGCGCCGGCTGCATGGGCCGCCTTGGCGATGGCGGGTATGTCCTGCACCTCGAACGTGTTCGAAGCGGGCGACTCGGTGAAGACGATGCTGGTGTTCGGCCTGATCAGGGCTGCAATGCCGCCGCCGATATGCGGATCGTAATATTCGACCTCGACGCCCATGCGCCTGAGCATCGTGTCCGCGAAATGCCGGGTCGGGTGATAGACGGAGTCGGTGATCAATATGTGGTCGCCGGCCGAAGCGAAGGTGAGCAGGGGAACCGTTACGGCGGCGAGGCCGGACGGGACGCAGATCGTGCCGGCCGAGCCCTCGAGCGCGTCGATGGCTTCAGCCAGAGCGTCCGTCGTGGGCGTACCACGCGTGCCGTAAGTGTATTTCTGCCCGCGCGTGCTCAGGGTATTCGCGTCGGGATAGAGCACCGTCGAGGCGTGCACGACCGGCGGGTTCACGAAACCGAAATAGCCGTGCGGGTCGTGCCCGGCATGCGCGAGTTGCGTGTTGATGCCCTGCCGTTTGTCGTTCTTCGTCATAATCTCGCTCTCCTCGGGAGACCATGGGATAGTGCGTCGGTTGCGGCTGTGCAATCGCGCGCGGGGCGCCAACGCCACCTGTTGCGCTGGACCAGCGCCGAACCGGGCCCGCAAGCCTCCTCGGTATCGCCGGTTTGTGCTCCCTGTACGACGTTTGTCGGGATGGACTTTCCATAAAAGCAGACCCCTGCCGCGCTTTGGTTTCAAACGGCTTTCGGATGGGTCATTTTCCTTGACCTCACTTGAATAATCGCCTTCGATGCAAAGCGTGAATGGGAGGCAGTCTCGCCGCGGCTATTGGGCCGCGTTCCGGAAGTGGGCTGGAACGGGCTGCATTCACGAGAGAACAAAGAATCAGGATTTTGCCTGAACAACAGAAAAGGGTCCGTGGGTCATGAAAAATATTGCCATTGGTATTCTGGGGGCGGCGGCATTTGGTTTGATGGCCTCGGCTGCGTCGGCAAACACGCTCGCCGACGTCAAGGCCAAGGGTTTCATCCAGTGCGGTGTCTCGACCGGCCTCGCCGGCTTTTCCGCACCGGACGACAAGGGTGAGTGGAAGGGGCTCGATGCCGATTTCTGCCGCGCCGTGGCGGCTGCGGTGTTCGGCGACGGCAACAAGGTCAAGTTCACGCCGCTCAGCGCCAAGGAGCGCTTCACCGCGCTTCAGTCGGGCGAGATCGACATCCTGTCGCGCAACACCACCTGGACGATCAACCGCGATACCGCGCTCGGGCTGAATTTCGCGGGCGTCACCTATTATGACGGCCAGGGCTTCATGATCAACGCCAAGAAGCTGCCGGGCGTGAACTCCGCGCTCCAGCTTTCCGGCGCCGCGGTTTGCGTGCAGTCCGGCACGACCACCGAGCTGAACCTCGCCGACTACTTCAAGTCGAACAAGATGGAGTACAATCCCGTCGTGTTCGAGAAGCTGGAAGAGGTCAACGCGGCCTATGATTCCGGCCGTTGCGACGTCTACACCACCGACCAGTCCGGCCTTTACGGCATCCGCCTGACGCTTTCCTCGCCGAACGACCATGTCGTGCTGCCCGAGATCATCTCGAAGGAGCCGCTTGGCCCGGCCGTGCGCCAGGGTGACGACCAGTGGTTCCACATCGTGCGCTGGACCTACTACGCCCTGCTGCAGGCCGAGGAACTCGGCATCACCCAGGCGAATGTGGAGGAGATGAAGAACTCGCCCAATCCGGAGATCAAGCGCGTTCTCGGCACCGAGGCCGATACCAAGATCGGCACCGACCTCGGCGTGTCCAACGATTGGGTGGTCAACATCGTCAAGGCCGTCGGTAATTACGGCGAGATGTTCGAGCGCAATGTCGGCTCCGGCAGCCCGCTCAAGATCGCGCGCGGCCTGAACGCACTGTGGACGAAGGGCGGCCTCCAATACGCGATGCCGATCCGCTGATAGAGAATTGCGGCCGGGAGGCGGGTTTGCCGCCTTCCGGTCTTCTCAATCAGGGGAGGTTCCATGGCATCGCAGGAAATCCTTCGCGAGGACACCCGCCGCAGTTCCTACGTGAACGACCCCAAGGTTCGCGGCATCGCCGTTCAGGTCGTGGTCGTCGTCGCGCTCGTGGCGGCCGTCTGGTGGATTGCCAATAACGCAATCGACAATCTGCACCGCCTGCACATCGCCTCGGGCTTCGGCTTCCTGAAAGGGCGCGCGGGCTTCGACATCAGCACGAGCCTGATCGAATATTCGTCCGATTCCACCTATGGCCGGGCCATAATCGTCGGACTGCTCAACACGGCGATCGTCGCGATCGCCGGCATCGTTACCGCCACCATCATCGGCTTCATCGTCGGCATCGGACGGCTGTCCGGAAACTGGCTCATCGCCAAGATCTGCACGGTCTATGTCGAGATATTCCGCAACATCCCGCCGCTGCTGGTCATCTTCTTCTGGTATTTCGGCGTGCTTTCGGTGCTGCCCCTGCCGCGCGAGAGCATAGCGCTGCCGTTCGGATCCTGGCTGAACAGCCGGGGCTTCTATTTCCCCCGCGCCGTATGGGGTGACAGCATATGGCTGGTCGGCGTCGCGCTGCTGCTGGCCATCGCCATGTCCTGGTTTGTCGCGCGGCGGGCCAGGCAGCGGCAGATGGCGACCGGGCAGCAGTTTCCGGTGTTCTGGACCTGCGCGGCGCTGATCGTCGGCCTGCCGTTGCTGGCCTTCGTGGCTGCCGGTTTTCCGCTGAGCTTCGATTTGCCGAAAAAGTCGACCTTCAACCTGACGGGCGGCTTCCAGGTCAAGCCCGAGTTCCTGTCGCTCTATCTGGCGCTGTCCTTCTACACCGCCGCCTTCATCGCGGAGATCGTGCGGGCAGGCATACGCGGCGTCAGCCGCGGCCAGACGGAAGCCGCGGCAGCGTTGGGATTGCGGTCCGGTCCGATCCTGCGGCTCGTGGTGGTTCCGCAGGCGTTGCGCATCGTCATCCCGCCCCTGACCAGCCAGTATCTCAACCTGACCAAGAACTCGTCGCTGGCGATCGCCATCGGCTATCCGGACCTGACGGCGACGACCGGCACCGTGCTCAACCAGACCGGGCAGGCCATCGAATGCGTCGTCATCATGATGCTGGTCTACCTGGCCCTGAGCCTGATCACCTCGGCGATCATGAACTGGTTCAACGCCAAGATGGCGCTGGTGGAGAGATAGGAGGCGGTCATGCAGGAACACGACATGTCCTGGGTCCGCACCGAAATGGCCCTGGCCGAACAGGCGCCGCGCAGTGAAGCAGGTGCCGGCGCATGGTTGCGCAAGAACATGTTCGCGTCGGTCGGCGACTCGATCCTCACCATTCTCGGGATCGTCCTGGTCGTCCTGATCGTGCCGCCGCTGTTCGACTGGGCCTTCGTGCAGGCGCAATGGACGGGCACCGACCGCACCTTCTGCGCCACGGTGGCGCAGGGCGGCACGCAGCCGGACGGCTGGTCCGGCGCCTGCTGGGCCTTCGTGCAGGCCAAGTTCGGGCAGTTCATGTTCGGCCGCTACCCGATCGAGGAGCGTTGGCGGCCGATCCTCGTCGCCGTCCTGTTCGTCGCGCTCCTGGTGCCGCTGCTGATCCCGAGGGTGCCACGCAAGGGCCTCAACGCCGTCCTGTTCTTCCTCGTCTTTCCGGTGGTGGCCTTCATTCTGCTGGTCGGCGGCATGTTCGGCCTGCCGCATGTCGAGACCGCGCTCTGGGGCGGCCTGCTGGTGACGCTTTCGCTCTCCTTCGTCGGCATCGCCGTGTCGTTGCCGCTCGGCATCCTCCTGGCGCTCGGCCGGCGCTCGAAGATGCCGATCATCAAGATGCTGTGCGTGATCTTCATCGAGACGGTCCGCGGCATCCCGCTGGTCACCGTGCTGTTCATGGCCAGCGTCATGCTGCCCCTGTTCCTGCCGGCCGGCGTCACCTTCGACAAGTTCCTGCGCGCGCTGATCGGGGTGTCGCTGTTTGCCGCGGCGTATATGGCGGAGGTGGTGCGCGGCGGCCTGCAGGCGATCCCGAAAGGGCAGTACGAGGGCGCGGAATCGCTCGGCCTCGGCTATTGGCAGATGATGTATTTCATCATCCTGCCGCAGGCGCTGAAGCTGGTGATCCCGGGCATCGTCAACACCTTCATCGGCATGTTCAAGGACACCAGCCTGGTCTACATCATTTCCATGTTCGATCTGCTCGGCGTGGTGCGGCAGAACTTTTCGGACGCGGCATGGGCCTCGCCCCAGACGCCGGCTTCCGGCCTCGTCTTCGCGGCGCTCGTCTTCTGGCTGTTCTGCTTCGGCATGTCCCGCTACTCGATGTTCATGGAACGCCGGCTCGACACCGGTTATAAAAGATAAGCAAAAGGGGAAACGCTCATGGCCACCGAAAACGCCGTCAGCGCCGAAGAGATCAAGGTCAATACCGGCAAGATGCAGGTGTCCGATACGGACGTCGCCATCGAAATCATCGGCATGCACAAATGGTATGGCGAATTCCATGTGCTGAAGGACATCAATCTGAAGGTGATGCGCGGCGAGCGCATCGTCATCTGCGGACCGTCCGGATCCGGCAAATCGACCATGATCCGATGCATCAACCGGCTGGAGGAACACCAGAAGGGCAAGATCATCGTCGACGGCAAGGAACTGACCAACGACCTGAAGAAGATCGACGAGGTGCGTCGCGAGGTCGGCATGGTGTTCCAGCACTTCAACCTGTTCCCGCACCTGACCATCCTGGAGAACTGCACGCTAGCCCCGATCTGGGTGCGCAAGATCCCGAAGAAGCAGGCGGAGGAAACCGCCATGCACTTCCTCAAGCGCGTCAAGATCCCCGAGCAAGCCAATAAATATCCGGGACAATTGTCCGGCGGCCAGCAACAGCGCGTGGCCATCGCGCGCTCGCTGTGCATGAACCCGCGCATCATGCTGTTCGACGAGCCCACCTCCGCGCTCGACCCGGAGATGATCAAGGAAGTGCTGGAGACCATGGTCGGCCTTGCCGAGGAGGGCATGACCATGCTGTGCGTGACCCACGAGATGGGCTTCGCCCGCAAGGTGGCCAACCGGGTGATCTTCATGGACGCGGGACAGATCGTGGAACAGAACACGCCGGCCGAGTTCTTCGATCACCCGCGGCACGAGCGGACCAAGCTGTTCCTGAGCCAGATCCTGCACTGACGGGTTGGCGGGTTCGGCAGCGCCCAAGCCATGCGGGCTAGGGGCCGCGTCTCGGCTCTATCGCTTACCGTCTTCGGGCGCACGCCAGCCATAGAGCCAGTCGAGATCGGCAGCCAGGCTTGCGGGCGACCGCACCTTGAGGAAAAGATCGCGCGCCAGGGCAACCGGTCCGGCCGCATGCCAGGCGAGGTGGTTGAGCGCGCCGCGCCGCGCGACCTTGGCCACGCGGGGCTTGCGCGACCGCTCCCATGCGGCAAGTGCGGCCGCTGGATCGGTGGCGGGCGAAGCGCCAGCGAAATGCGCCAGCGTGTCGGCATCCTCGATGGCCATGGCCGCACCCTGGGCGGCGAAGGGCGTCATGGCGTGTGCGGCGTCACCGATCAGGGCGACGCGGCCTCGCGCGATCCAGGACGGCTCCTGATCGACCGTATGCAGCGGCCAGGCCAGCCAGGACTCCGCGCCGGCGATGAGACGGCCGAGGGCCGGCGCCGTGCCGCGCGTCGCGCGTGCCAGGATTTCGGGATCGGCATTTCCGGACCAGCCCTCGGCGATACGTTCGCCTTTGGTGAAGGCCACGAGGTTCAACGCCTCGCCGCCGCTGACGGGATAGGCGATCATATGGAAGCCGGCGTGCAGGAAGGCGGTGACGCAGTCCGGCGCGCCCAGCGCTCCGAAAGAAGCGCCGAACGTTTTCGTCAACGGCACGGTGGTGCGCCATGCGAGTTCGCCGCTGAACCGGCTGCCTGTCTTGAAGTCGGCGGCCTTTCTGACCGTCGACCAGACCCCGTCTGCGCCAACCAGCAGCCATCCGGGCACTTGCCGCGTTTCGCCTCCGGTCGTTACCGACAGGCTGACGCCTTGTCCGTCCGTGCCGACGCCGCTTACCTTCGCATCGAGCGCAAGTTCGATGGCCGGATGCGCCTCGACACGCTCCAGCAGGGACCGCTGGAGGTCCGCCCGGTGCGCGACCAGATAGGGCGCATGCCACCTTTTCTCGGCTGCTGCACCGAGAGGAACGCGGGCCAGTTCCTTCAGGGAGGCGGCGCTTTTCAAAACCACCGCCTCGGGCCGGACCACCCTTTGCCGCAAGGATTCGAGAACGCCGAGCCGTTGCAGGATATGGGTGGCGTTCGGCGAAAGCTGGAGCCCGGCGCCGACGGTTTCGAGGCGCGGCGCCTGCTCGAACACGCGCACCGGAAATCCGCGCGTGGCAAAAGCCAGGGCTGCCGTGAGGCCGGCGACGCCCGCGCCGGCGACCAGCACCGGATGGTTCTGCGCGTTCATCTTCCGGCTTGGATCGGCTCAGCCGTTCAGGCTGCGCGGACGATGTAGAGGCAGCCTGCCGGAACCGTTTCCGTTGCGGAGAGCTGCGGCGAATAGCGATAGAGCGTGGAGCAATACGGACAGACTTTTTCGTCCTCCGAGCCCATGTCCAAATAGACATGCGGATGGTCCTGCGGCGGGTTGGCTCCCACGCACATGAATTCCTTCACGCCGATGTCGATCGCCGCATGACCCGCGTCGTTCTGGAAATGGGGAATGGACCCGCCGGCCATGTCTGTCTCCCGTCTCGCTTTCGTTCGGTAGCTTGCGTTTGAAGCATATGCCGCCGCTTTGCAAGATCGATGAAATGAAACTGTCGCAAAACCGTGCCAGAGGATAAGTTGAGCCGGATAAACGGCACGAAACCGGAGAGAGAAGGAAGGACATGACCGAACTGAAGCCGGTGCAGGCTGAATTCACGGCCGTCGAGGATGCGGGCTCTGTGGCGGGCAATCCCGATCGTTTCGTGAACAGGGAGTTCTCCTGGCTTCAATTCAACCGGCGCGTGCTGGAAGAATCGCATAATCCCAACCATCCGCTTCTGGAGCGGGTGCGCTTCCTGTCCATTTCGGCCGACAATCTCGACGAATTCTTCATGGTGCGGGTCGCCGGCCTTGCCGGGCAGGTGCGGCAGGGCATCAAGCTACGCAGCCCCGATGGCCGCACGCCCGAACAGCAGCTCGAACAATTGCTGCGCGAGGTGGAGCGGCTGCAGGAAGACCAGCAGAAGAGCCTGGTCGATCTGCGGGTTCTGCTCAATGCCGAAGGCATCGCCAGCATCACCGGCGATCAGTTGACCAAGGACGAGCGGATCTGGCTGGAGGAGCATTTCCAGGAGCAGATCTTCCCGGTCCTCACGCCCTTGTCGATCGATCCGGCGCACCCGTTCCCGTTCATTCCGAACCTCGGCTTTTCGATCGCGCTGCAACTGCGCCATCGCAAGGACGGAGAGATGATGAGCGCGCTGCTGCGCCTGCCGCAGGCGCTGAAGCGGTTCGTGCGCCTGCCGGACCGCAAGGACACGGTGCGCTTCATCCCGCTGGAGGAAGTGGTCGGCCTCTATATCGGCAAGCTCTTTCCCGGATATGAGGTGAAGGGCTCGGGTACCTTCCGCATCATCCGCGACAGCGATATCGAGGTCGAGGAGGAATCGGAAGACCTGGTGCGGCTGTTCGAGACGGCGCTGAAGCGCCGCCGCAGGGGGTCGGTCATCCGCATCGAGTTCGACATGTCGATGCCGGAAGAACTGCGCGATTTCGTGGCTGGCGAGCTGGGTGTTTCCTCCAGCCGCATCAGCGTTCTGTCGGGGCCGCTGGCGCTCAGCCAGATATCCGAGATCGTGGCGGTGGCGCGCGACGACCTCAAGTTCACGCCCTACAACCCGCGTTTCCCAGAGCGTATCCGCGAACACAACGGCGATTGCTTCGCGGCGATCCGGGAGAAGGACATTGTCGTCCACCATCCTTACGAGTCGTTCGACGTCGTGGTGCAGTTCCTGCGCCAGGCCGCGGCCGATCCCGAGATCGTGGCGATCAAGCAGACGCTTTACCGCACCTCGAACGACAGCCCGATCGTGCGCGCGCTGGTGGATGCCGCCGAGGCCGGCAAGTCGGTGACGGCATTGGTGGAGCTGAAGGCCCGCTTCGACGAGGAAGCCAATATACGATGGGCGCGCGACCTCGAACGGGCCGGCGTGCAGGTGGTGTTCGGCTTCCTCGAACTGAAGACGCACGCCAAGATGTCGCTGGTGGTGCGGCGCGAAGACGGCCGGCTGCGCAACTACGTGCACCTGGGCACCGGCAACTACCACCCGATCACGGCCCGCATCTATACGGACCTGTCCTTCTTCACCTGCGATCCGCGCATCGCGCGCGACGTTTCGCAGATATTCAACTTCATCACCGGCTATGCCGAGCCGACCGGCGAAATGTGCATCGCGCTTTCGCCCTATACGCTTCGCAGCCGCATTCTCGGCCACATTGCCGAAGAGATCGAGCATGCGCGCAACGGTCGGCCGGCGCGCATCTGGATGAAGATGAATTCACTGGTCGATCCCACCGTGATCGATGCGCTTTACGAGGCCAGCCGGGCCGGCGTGGACATCGACCTGGTGGTGCGCGGCATATGCTGCCTGAGGCCGCAGGTTCCGGGCCTGTCGGAGAACATCCGCGTCAAATCGATCGTCGGCCGCTTCCTCGAGCACAGCCGCATCTATTGCTTCGGCAACGGTCACGGCCTGCCTTCCGACGAGGCTATCGTCTACATCAGCTCCGCCGACATGATGCCGCGCAATCTCGACCGCCGCGTGGAAACCATGGTGCCGATCACCAATCCGACCGTGCATGCGCAGGTGCTCGACCAGATCATGCTCGGCAACATTGTGGACAACCAGCAAAGTTTCGAAGTATTGGCGGACGGGACCTCGCGCCGGGTAGTGCTGGAGGAGGGGGAAGAGCCGTTCAATGCGCAGGAATATTTCATGACCAATCCGAGCCTGTCCGGACGGGGTGATGCGCTGAAATCGCACGCGCCGAAGCGCATCGCGCAGTTCATGCGTCGCAAGAAGCACAGCGCAGCGGCCGGTTGATGCCAGCAGGCTCCCAGGGGCGGTTGCAGGACCGCAAGCCGCTGTCGATCGTGGACATCGGCTCCAACTCGATCCGTCTCGTGGTCTATGAAGGGTTGGTGCGCTCGCCGACCGTATTGTTCAACGAGAAGATGCTCGCCGGCCTGGGGCGCGGCATCGTCTCCACCGGCAGGCTCGACTCCGAGGCCGTCACGCGTTCGATGGAGGAATTCCGCCGCTTCCGCGCGCTCTCGGACCAGGCGGGGGCGGAGCAGATCTACGTGCTGGCAACCGCCGCGGCACGCGAGGCCGAAAACGGGCCGGACTTCATCCATCGCGCCGAAAAGGTGCTGCGGACGCCCATCCAGGTGCTGTCGGGACGGCAGGAAGCGCATTATTCCGCGCTCGGCGTCATCTCGTCTTTCTGCCCGGCCAACGGCATTGTGGGGGACCTCGGCGGCGGCAGCCTGGAGCTGATCGACGTCGATGGCAGTGCGATCGGCGACGGCATCACCCTGCCGCTCGGCGGCCTTCGGCTTCAGGATATGGCGAAGAACTCGCTCGCCCAAGCCGCCGCCATCGCCCGTAAGGAAGTGTCGCGCGCCAAGCTGCTGGAGCGCGGCAAGGGCCGGCCCTTCTATGCGGTGGGCGGCACCTGGCGAAATCTCGCGCGCCTTCACATGGAAATGACCGGCTACCCGCTCGGTGTCATGCACCATTACGAGATCGGGATCGAAAGCGCCGTCGCGTTCCTGAAGCAGGTGGCGAAAGGCGAGGTGGAGAAGGTCAAGGGCATCGAAGGCGTATCGAAGAACCGCCGTTCGCTGCTGCCCTACGGCGCCGTCGTGCTGCAGGAAATCCTCAGCGCCATGCGGCCGTCCAGGATCATCGTCTCCGGCTTCGGCGTGCGCGAGGGCTTTCTTTATTCTCTCCTCGATTCCGAACAGCAGAAGGCCGATCCGCTGATCTCCGCGGCGGAGGAGCTTGCCCGGCTGCGCTCGCGTTCGGTCACCCATGCGCAGGAACTCGTCGAGTGGACGGGCAAGGCGTTCGCCGCGCTCGGTGTCGACGAAACCGAAGACGAGGCGCGTTATCGCAAGGCGGCCTGTCTTCTGGCCGACATCGGCTGGCGCGCGCATCCTGAATATCGCGGCACGCAGTCGCTCAACATCATTGCCCACGCTTCCTTCATCGGGGTCGACCATCCGGGCCGCGCCTATCTGGCGCTCACCAATCTGTTTCGCCACGAAGGCGTCTTCAACGAATCGGTGTCGGAACTGAGGGCGTTGGCGGGACCGCGCAATCTCGAGCGGGCCCGCATACTGGCCGCCATGATGCGCGTCGTCTATCTGCTGACGGCGGCCATGCCCGGCGTGATGCCGCGCCTGCGTTGGGAAAAATTCGGCGCCGACAGGCTGGCGCTGGTCATCCCGTCCGATCTCGCCGGACTCTATGGGGAAAGGCCCGCAGGACGATTGTCGCAACTGGCCAAGATAACCGGGCGCCGCCTTGTGCTGGCGGTCGAGGGCGGCCCCAGCGTATCGGCCAAGTAGAACGTTCCTGCCCTGGCCGGAAAAGAAAAAGGGCGCGATGTTCGCGCCCTTTTCCGGTTCTTGGGAGGATCAGTCGCCGAGACGGCCGTCGATGGACAGCGGACCGGCGCCCAGCACGGCCAGCAGCAGGAAGCCGCCGATCAGGCCGAGGTTCTTTTGCAGCATCAGGGCGTTGCCGGCCTGCGAAAAGTCGAGATGCGCAACGGCGGTGGCGCCGACCGTGAAGATGGCGAGTACGATCGCGGCGATGCGGGTCTTGAAGCCGACCAGGATGGCCAGGCCGCCCAGAAGCTCGACGAGCCCGACGACGATCGCTGTCACTGTCGGCAGCGGAAGCCCGAGGCTGCCGAAAAAGCCGGCGGTGGCGCCGATGGAGGTCAGTTTGCCGAAGCCGGCGATGATGAACAGGATCGACAGAAGAACGCGCCCGGCCAGCACGACGACCGGGGCATTGGTGGCTGCGCCGGAACCGGCGGAAACGGGAGTGGACATGCATTCTCTCCAGAAGTTGCGATGTCGCTTATATACACCGTTCCCGTCGTTCACCGAAGATGCAAATCAGTCGACGGATCGTTCACATTTATGGCGTCGATCAACCCGGACGGGTCATGTCCTCCGGCCGCACGAGACGGTCGAAATCGGCGTCGCTGACATAGCCGCCGCCCACCGCTTCTTCGCGCAGCGTGGTGCCGTTCTTATGCGCGGTCTTGGCGATCTTGGCGGCGTTGTCGTAGCCGATGGTGGGCGCGAGCGCGGTGACCAGCATCAGCGAACGCTCCAGCGCCGCCTTGATGTTGTCCTCGCGCGCCTCGATGCCGACCACGCAGTTGTCGGTGAACGATACGGAAGCATCCGACAGCAACTGCACCGATTGCAGGAAGTTGTAGGCCATCAGGGGATTGTAGACGTTCAGCTCGAAGTGGCCCTGGCTGCCGGCGAAGGTCAGCGCCGTGTTGTTGCCGAACACCTGCACGCAGACCTGCGTCATCGCCTCGCACTGGGTAGGATTGACCTTGCCCGGCATGATCGAGGAGCCGGGTTCGTTCTCCGGCAGCGCCAGTTCCCCAAGGCCCGAACGAGGCCCCGAGCCGAGGAAACGGATGTCGTTGGCGATCTTGAACAGCGCCGCAGCGGTTGCGTTGATGGCGCCGTGCGAGAACACCATGGAGTCGTGCGCGGCCAGCGCCTCGAACTTGTTCGGCGCCGAAGTGAAGGGGATGCCGGTGATGGCGGCGATGCGCTCCGCCACCTTTTCGGCAAAGCCGACCGGGGCGTTGAGGCCGGTGCCGACGGCGGTGCCGCCCTGCGCCAGCTCGCACAGGCCGGGCAGGGTCAGCTCGATGCGCTTGATGGAGGAGGCGACCTGCGCGGTGTAGCCCGAGAATTCCTGGCCGAGGGTGAGCGGCGTCGCGTCCTGGGTGTGCGTGCGGCCGATCTTGACGATGTGGTCGAATGCCTTCGCCTTGGCGTCAAGCGCGGCGTGCAGATGCTTCAGCGCCGGCAACAGGTCGTGCACGATCCGCTCGGCGCAGGCGATGTGCATGGCCGTCGGATAAGTGTCGTTCGACGATTGGCTCATATTGACGTGATCGTTGGGATGGACCGGCTTCTTGGAGCCCATCTCGCCGCCGAGCAGCTCGATCGCGCGGTTGGAGATCACCTCGTTGGCGTTCATGTTGGACTGGGTGCCCGAGCCGGTCTGCCACACCACCAGCGGGAAATGGTCGTCGAGCTTGCCGTCGATGACTTCCTGCGCGGCCTGCACGATTGCCGCGCCGATCTTCGGGTCGAGCCGGCCGAGTTCCATATTGGCCTCCGCGGCCGCGCGCTTGACGATGCCCAGCGCACGAACGACCGACAGCGGCTGCTTTTCCCAGCCGATCTTGAAGTTGCCAAGCGAACGCTGCGCCTGCGCGCCCCAATAGCGATCCGCCTGCACCTCGATCGGGCCGAACGTGTCCGTTTCGGTTCTGGTCTTTTGCGCGCTCACGAGCCGTCTCCATCCTGATTTCGGCAACGGCGTATCGCTTTGCCCAAGGGGCTTCAAGCGAAGATTGAGGGCAGGGCGGATGCAAATCGGTTCAGCTCCGCGACGGACGTGGAAACTGGACGCTGTGCGCCGGCCCGTGCTCAAATGGAGGCCATGAAAGATCGTTTGCAGATTCCCCTTTCACGCCGCGCGGTCCTGGCGCGGACCGCCGGCATGGCGGCGCTCTTTGCCCTGCCGCGATCGACTTCGGCGCGGGCTGCGGTTCCGCCGATAGATGCGACGTTCCTGTTCGTGTCCGACATTCATGCCTGCCGGATGAGGAGCGGCCCTAGTCCGCGCTGCCAGCAGCAAGGCAAGACGGATGCGAACCTCCTGCGCCACGTCGCCGCGCTCAACGGCATCGCGGACAAGCAATGGCCGGCGGAAATCGGCGGCGTCTCCACCACCTTGCGGTCCGCCGGCAGCCGCATCGGCACCCCGCTCGGCATCGTCGTCGGCGGCGACATGACCGACGACGGCGGCGGGCAGGTTACCCAGCCCAGCGAAGGCACGCAGCTTCTGCAGTTCAGCCAGCGCTACCAGCAGGGCATGGGGCCGGACCGGGTGCATTTCCCCGTCTATGTCGGGCTGGGAAACCACGACCTCGACCAGAACGGCCCTGCGCCGCATCTCGATTGGTATCGCCGCGAGATGCGCGACTATGTCGAGGTCAACCACCGCCCCGGCGTGTTCTTCAAGCCGGCCGTGCCGGTCAGCGACTATGACCTCGATTCCGATTGCTATTCCTGGGACTGGGGCGGGCTGCATCTTGTCCAGACGCATCGTTTCGCCGGCGACACAGGCCATAACGCTCCGAGCGGCCTGCCATGGCTGAAGCAGAACCTTGCCGCCTTCGCGTCCGACGGCCGCCCGGTCGTGGTGTTCCAGCACTATGGCTGGGACGTCTTTTCGATCGAAAAATGGGATCCGGCCAAATCCACCTTCGACGACGAAGGCGCCGGCAAGCCGCATTGGTGGTCGGAGACCGACCGGGAGGCCTTGCTGGAGACGCTGAGCGGTTACAACGTCGTCGGCATCTTCCATGGGCATCAGCACGAAACGCCGATGATCTACAACCGCGACGGGCTCGACCTCTTCAAGCCGAAGGCCGCCTTTATGGGCGGCTTCGCGCTTGCAAGGGTAACGTCGGAAGCGATGGACGTGGTGCTGGGGGAGGCAGTGGACGACAACGGAGGCGTCGTGTTCTCCAACGCTTTCAGCAAACCCATCCGCACATGAAAAAGGGCGGCTCCAGCCGCCCTTTCCTAACGCGATTTCACGGCACGGATCAGAGCGCGTCCTTGATCTTTTCCTTCGCGTCGCCGTAGGTCTTCTGCACCTTCCCGGCGGCCTTCTCGACCTTGCCCCTGGCTTCGGTGCTTCTGTTTCCGGTGGCCTTTCCGACAGCCTCCTTCACGGAGCCCTTGACCTGTTTGGCAACGCCGGAAACCTGGTCCTTGTTCACCATTGCGCATCTCCTGGGTTTGTCTTGGCAGAGGAAAACGAGGCGGGGACGAAACGGTTCCCGATGTCGGACAGGTTCAATTTTCAGGTCCAACGGTCTATTTTCAGGAAGAAAAAACGCCTCCCGAGCCTTTATCGCTCGGGAGGCGCCTTGCATTGCAGCGTTCCTTGGATTGCTCCGGAGATCGCCTGACCGACCTTAAACGTGACCTTCAGGCGGTGGTTGCGCCGGATGGCGTCATACTTGCGGTGACGAGCCAGAAAAAAGGGCGGCATCGCTGCCGCCCTTCTCGATTTCGGTGCTGGGCCGGACTTAGAAGTCCATGCCGCCCATGCCGCCCATGCCGCCGCCGGGCATTGCCGGCATCGGGGCGTCCTTCTTCGGAGCCTCGGCGATCATGGCCTCGGTGGTGACCAGCAGGCCGGCAACCGAAGCGGCGTCCTGCAGGGCGGCGCGAACGACCTTGACCGGGTCGACGATGCCGAGCTGGATCAGGTCGCCATACTCGCCGGTCTGGGCGTTGTAGCCGTAGTTCGGCGCCTTGTTCTCGAGGATCTTGCCGGCAACGATCGAAGCCTCGGCACCGGCGTTGGTCGCGATCTGGCGGGCCGGAGCCTGCAGCGCGCGGCGCACGATGTTGATGCCGGCGGCCTGGTCGGCATTGCCGCCGGTGGCCTTGATCGCCTGGGTGGCGCGCAGCAGGGCGACGCCGCCGCCCGGAACGATGCCTTCCTCGACGGCCGCGCGGGTCGCGTTCAGGGCGTCGTCAACGCGGTCCTTCTTCTCCTTGACCTCGATCTCGGTCGCGCCACCGACGCGGATGACGGCAACGCCGCCGGCCAGCTTGGCGAGACGCTCCTGCAGCTTCTCACGGTCGTAGTCGGAGGTGGTCTCCTCGATCTGCTGCTTGATCTGGGCAACGCGGCCCTGGATCTCGGCCTTCTTGCCGGCGCCGTCGACGATCGTGGTGTTCTCCTTCTCGATGCGGACACGCTTGGCCTTGCCGAGCATGTTGACCGTCACGTTCTCGAGCTTGATGCCGAGATCTTCGGAGATGACCTGGCCACCGGTGAGGATGGCGATGTCCTCCAGCATGGCCTTGCGGCGGTCGCCGAAGCCCGGAGCCTTGACGGCGGCGATCTTCAGGCCGCCACGCAGCTTGTTGACGACCAGCGTGGCCAGAGCCTCGCCCTCGACGTCCTCGGAGATGATGAGGAGCGGCTTGGAGGTCTGCACGACGGCCTCGAGCACGGGCAGCATCGCCTGGAGGTTGGAGAGCTTCTTCTCGTGGAGGAGGATGTAGGCATCCTCAAGCTCGGCGACCATCTTGTCCGGGTTGGTGATGAAGTAGGGCGACAGGTAGCCGCGATCGAACTGCATGCCTTCGACGACTTCCAGCTCGGTGTCGGCGGTCTTGGCTTCCTCGACGGTGATGACGCCCTCGTTGCCGACCTTCTGCATCGCCTCGGCGATCATCTTGCCGACCGACTCGTCGCCGTTGGCCGAGATGGTGCCGACCTGCGCGACTTCCTCGGAGGTCTTGATCTTCTTGGCCTTCTTGCCGAGATCGGCGACGACTTCGGCCACGGCGGTGTCGATGCCGCGCTTCAGGTCCATCGGGTTCATGCCGGCGGCGACGGCCTTGGCGCCTTCCTGCACGATGGCCTGGGCCAGCACGGTCGCGGTGGTGGTGCCGTCACCGGCGATGTCGTTAGTCTTGGAAGCGACCTCACGCACCATCTGCGCGCCCATGTTCTCGAACTTGTCTTCCAGTTCGATCTCCTTGGCGACGGTGACGCCGTCCTTGGTGATGCGCGGGGCGCCGAACGACTTGTCGATGACGACGTTGCGGCCCTTCGGGCCGAGCGTCACCTTCACCGCGTCGGCGAGGATGTTGACGCCGCGCAGCATGCGCTCGCGTGCGTCACGGGAGAATTTTACTTCTTTGGCAGCCATATTTAAGCTCCTGGTAAGGGCGCGCGGCCCGAGGGATCAGATGATGGGAACAGGCGGCCGATCAGCCGATGACGCCCATGATGTCGGATTCCTTCATGATCAGAAGGTCTTCGCCATTGAGCCGGACTTCCGTGCCCGACCACTTGCCGAAGAGGACGCGGTCGCCGGCCTTGACGTCCAGCGGGACCAGCTTGCCGCTCTCGTCGCGGGCGCCGGAACCGACGGCGATGATCTCGCCTTCCTGCGGCTTCTCCTTGGCGGTGTCGGGGATGATGATCCCGCCGGCGGTCTTCTCTTCGGATTCGACCCGGCGAACGACCACGCGGTCATGAAGCGGGCGGAACTTCGACTTTGCCATTTGATTTCCTCGGTCAATGATGAGAAACAATTCCTCCGTCCGGCGTGACCGGACCCGTTAGCACTCTATGAGGGTGAGTGCCAACGTTGCCGGTGAGATAGTCCGACCCCACATTGGTGTCAAGAAGCGCGCGCACGCGTTCGCGCATTATCGCGCATTTTGACGCTTCCCCGGCGGGGCGACCGGAGCGTCTGGCGATATTCCCAAACGCTTATTTGCGAGAACGGCTTTTGGTGCAGGTCTGCCGTATCCGCATGGCTGCCATGCATTTTCGGCAGATCACCTTTCTTGTCGGCATATTGAATAATAAGCACGCTTATTATATATGTCGCTCATGGTTTCCGATGGTTTGGATAGGCTTGGATTTCTGATCCACGACGCGGCGCGGCTCATGCGCAAGCGCTTCGAGATGCGCGCCAGCGGGCTTGGCCTCTCCGCAGCGCAATGGCGCCTGCTGGTTCGCGTGGCGAAGGAGGAGGGGGTGGCCCAGGCCCGGCTGGCCGAGCTCCTCGAAATCGAGCCGATCAGCGTTTCGCGCCTGATCGACCGCATGCAGGAGGGCGGCTGGATCGAGCGCCGCACCGACGCGACGGACCGCAGGGTCCGCACCATTTATCCGACCGCGAAGGCGCGGGAGGCCTACGCCCACATCAAAAGCTTGGCGGGCGAGGTCTACGAGGAAGCGCTGGCCGGCATGTCAATGGAAGCTCGCCTCGCGCTGGTCGCGGGACTGTCCACCGTCATCGACAATCTTTCTGACTGCGAAACGCAGCCGGTCGAGCGTCAAAAGGTTCCTGAAGGCGTAACATCATGAATGCGGTATCGAAGATAGACGAGGAAAAGGCGGAAAAGCTCGAAATGGAGGCGCCCGCGCAGCAGCCTGCGCCCGCTCCGGTGGCGGCTGCCGCGCCTCCCCAGGACGTTCCTCCGCAACCCAAAAAGAAGAAGAGCCGGAAAGGTCGTTTCGCGCTGATGCTGGCGCTGCCGCTCCTGCTCGTGGTTGGCGGCGGCTATTTCTGGGTCACCGGCGGCCGCTACGAAGAGACGGACAACGCCAATCTGAGGCAGGCCAAGGTCTCGATCGCGGCCGATACGGCCGGCCGCATCGTCCAGGTGGATGTCAACGACAACCAGATCGTCAAGAAGGGCGACGTGCTCTTCGTGATCGATCCGGAGCCCTACCGCATCGCCCTCGCACAGGCCGATGCCGCCGTCGCGACCGCGCGCCTCAATGTCGAGCAGCTTCGCGCCGCCTACAGCCAGGCCATTGCGCAGGAGCGTTCGGACCAGGCCCAGGTCGACTATGCACAGGCGCAGTTCAATCGCGCTTCCGATCTCGCCCAGAAGGGCATAAATGCCAAGTCGGCACTGGACCAGGCCCGTACGGACCTCGACAAGGCCAGGCAGCAGCTGGCCGTGGCGGAGCAGGGCATCGTCAGCGCCAAGGCCGCGCTCGGCGGCAATCCCGATATCCAGACCGACCAGCATCCGACGGTGCTTGCGGCGCTCGCTCAGCGCGACAAGGCCGCATACGATCTGAGCCAGACCACGGTTCGTGCTCCGGGCGACGGCATCGTCTATCAGGCGTCATCGTTCAAGCCGGGCCAGTACGTCACCGTCGGTACGCCGCTTTTCGCGCTGGTCGAAACCGGCGACACCTGGATCGAGGCCAATTTCAAGGAAACGCAGCTCACCCACATGAAGCCCGGCCAGGAGGCCGACGTCGAGCTCGACACCTATCCGGGCAAGACCTTCAAGGCGACGATCCAGGCGGTCGGCGCGGGCACCGGCGCGGAATTCTCGCTGCTGCCGGCGCAGAACGCCACCGGCAACTGGGTCAAGGTCACGCAGCGCATCCCCGTCTACCTGAAGCTGGACGACCCCGACAAGAACCTGGCCCTGCGCACCGGCATGAGCGCCGACGTGACCGTGGATACCGGGGTTTCGCGCGGTTTCGGCGCGCTGTTCGGAC
This sequence comes from Mesorhizobium sp. SP-1A, assembly GCF_032460275.1. Taxonomy (NCBI): domain Bacteria; kingdom Pseudomonadati; phylum Pseudomonadota; class Alphaproteobacteria; order Hyphomicrobiales; family Phyllobacteriaceae; genus Mesorhizobium; species Mesorhizobium sp. SP-1A. The sequence continues at coordinate 1,628,330 of NZ_JAVXZD010000001.1, forward strand.
ATGCCTATTCGAACGAGACGGGTCAGGCAGCCGCGCAGCCGAAGAAGAACTGAAGCGGGCGGGACGCGCCGGCCATAGCGGTGAGACCACAGGGCCTGCGGGCCGGTCTCCCCCGTCTGGCCAAGAAGGCGCGCCGCCTGAAGAGTTTCCGGGCGACAGGGCGATCTTGCGGACGCCGGTCGTCAAACCCCCAGCCGACCGGCGGACCTCATGGTCCGCCCTGCCGCCCGGAAAACCAGTAGAGAGTGCGGCCATATGGCCGCTTCTGCATTGCGGACATCGGGCCGCGGAAGCTGACGATCATGAGCACGCCTGAAACCCATCGCGAAGTGCCGCACCGTGGCCTGATCACGGTCTCGATCATGCTCGGCACGATCATGCAGGTGCTCGACACCACCATCGCGAACGTGGCGCTGCCGTCGATGATGGGCGATCTCAGCGCCTCGCAGGACACCATCAACTGGGTGCTGACCTCCTATATCGTCGCCGCGGCCATCATGACGCCCGTCACCGGCTGGCTGTCGGACCGCTTCGGCCGCAAGGAGCTTTTCCTCACCTCCGTGGTCGGCTTCGTCATCTTCTCCATGGCCTGCGGATTGGCCGGAAGCCTGACCTCAATGGTCGCGTTCCGGCTGATGCAGGGCGTGTTCGGCGCCGCGATCGTGCCGCTGTCGCAGACCTTCCTTCTCGACATCAATCCCAGGGAGAGGCACGGCCAGGCCATGGCGATCTGGGGCGCCGGCATCATGGTCGGGCCCATCATCGGCCCGACGCTCGGCGGCTGGCTGACGGAAACGCTCAACTGGCGCTGGGTCTTCTTCATCAACCTGCCGGTCGGCATACTGGCCTTCCTCGGCTCGGCCGCCTACCTGCCCAGCATCGCCAAGCGCGTGCGCGGCTTCGATTTCTTCGGCTTCGCGATGCTCTCGCTGGGGGTTGGCGCGTTGCAGCTCATGCTCGACCGCGGCGCCGACGCGGACTGGTTCTCCTCGCTCGAGATCTGGATCGAGTTCGGCCTGTCGCTCATCGGCTTCTGGGTCTTCATCGTCCATACGCTGACGGCGGAGCATCCCTTCATCGATCCCAAGATCTTCCTCGACCGCAATTTCGCGACGGGGCTGGTGTTCATTTTCGTCATCGGCGTCATCCTGCTGGCCAGTCTGGCGCTGCTGCCGCCGATGCTCTCGACCATCTTCAGCTATCCCACCATCACCACCGGCATGGTCATGGCGCCGCGCGGCGTGGGCACCATGATCTCGATGCTGATCGTCGGCCGCCTCGTGCGCGTCGTCGATGCGCGCCTGCTCGTCGTGGTCGGTCTGCTGCTGACGGCCTATTCGCTCTACGACATGTCCGGTTTCTCGCCCGAGATGGACGACTGGCTCATCCTGACCACCGGCGTGATCCAGGGACTGGGGCTCGGCCTTGTCTTCGTGCCGCTGTCCACGGTGGCCTTCGCCACGCTCGATGCCCGTTTCCGCACCGATGCGACGGCCTTGTTCAGCCTCGTGCGCAACATCGGCTCCTCGATCGGCATCTCGGTGGTCACGGTCATGTTGACGCGGAACACGCAGATCAACCACGCCGAACTCGGGGCCTTCATCAACCCCTACAACCCGAATCTATGGGCGGCTTCACCCGCGGCCGCCCAGGGCGATCCGACCGCGTTGGCGCAGATCGACGGGCTCGTGAACATCCAGGCGCTGATGATCTCCTACGTCAACGACTTCAAGCTGATGATGATCGTGACGCTGTGCGCACTGCCCTTGGTCTTCCTGCTGCGACGGCCGAAATATGCGCCGGCCGGCGGAGCCCCGGCCGCTCACATGGACTGAGCGCCGGCATTGCGGGCGGGCAGGCGACGCCGGGGAGGTGGCCTTGCCGGCTACCTGCCCAGCACCAGCGCCCAGTAGCGCCAGTCGGTCTTCTGTGCATCGCGCGTGTAGGCAAGGCCGAAACGGGTGAAGCGCGGGTCGAGCATGTTGCGGCGGTGAGGCGGCGAATTCATCCACATGTCGAACAGCCGGGTCAGGTCCATGCGGCCCTCCGCGATGTTCTCGGCGGCGGCGCCATCGATGTCGTTGCCCTTCACGCGCGACGAGAAATCCTTCCCCCAGCCCGTGGTATGGGTCATGCGCCCGGCGCCCGCCATGTAGCCGGCCTGCTGGAGAGCGGTCTGTTCGAGCTGCCTGTCAGGATACAGCGCGGGCAGCCCCTGCGCTGTGCGGATGCCGCCCAGGATGCCCGCCGCCGACGACGAGGCGCCGGCACCTTCTCCGGTCGGCCGCATCGTTGCGCAGGCCGACAACAGCGACAGCAGTCCGCCCGCCGTCGCGACCTTCAGAAGTTTCCGCCTGGAAAGGTCGAGTTGGAGAGCTGATTCGTTCGCGCAATGATCGGGCATGGCTGCCTCAATAACGCAGATCGTGGCTTTTGCCGGGCAGCGTCGCGAAAAGCCGGCATGCAGTCAGGAACCGGTCAGGCGGCCGATGTAGACCCTGTCGGTCTTCACTGGCTTCCACGCGCGGTATTGCAGCAATGCCGCGCATGCCCCTCATAGCGCTCTCGCGGCCCCTGTTTTCCCGCTGTCCGGCGAAAGCTGGTGACACGGCGAAGCGCTTCGGCTAATCGGAACCGGTCCGGCGACCGGCCGGATCTTTCCCATGAGGCGCCGACGACCGTGGACTACGGCATGACCGAACTGCCAGAAAACATCGCTTCGCTGGACGTGGTGACGGGGCGTTATTCCGCCCTGCTGTGCGACGTCTGGGGCGTCGTGCACAATGGTGAGACGCATTTTCCGCATGCCGCGGCCGCGCTCAAGCGGGCGCGCGAGGCGGGGCTTGCCGTCGTCCTGATCACCAATTCGCCGCGCCGCAGTGCCGACGTGATAGCCCAGATGCGTGTCATCGGCGTGCCGGAAGGCGTCTACGACAGGGTCGTGACGTCGGGCGACGTGACCCGCGACCTGATCGCCGAAAGCCCGCGCAAGATCTTTCATCTCGGCCCCGAGCGCGACTACACCATCTATGACGGGCTGGACGTCGATCTGGTGGAAGAGTTCGAGGCGCAGGCGGTCGTCTGCACCGGCCTGGTGGACGACGAGGTCGAGACGCCGGAAGACTACGCGCAGCTCTTGCGGCGCCTGCGCGCCAGGAACCTGCCGTTCATATGCGCCAACCCCGACATCATCGTCGAGCGCGGCGAGAGGCTGATCTGGTGCGCCGGCGCACTGGCGCGCGACTATGCGCAGATGGGCGGGCGTACGCTGATCGCCGGCAAGCCGCACGCGCCGATCTACAAGGTGGCGCTGAAGGCGGCATGCGAGGTGCTCGGCGCGGAGGTGGACCGCAGCCAGGTGCTGGCCATCGGCGACGGCGTGATGACGGACGTGAAGGGCGCCGCCGACAACGGCTTCGGCGTCCTTTATGTGACGGGCGGCATCCACGCGCGCGACTATGGCGAACCGATGGCGCCCGACCCGGCGCGGCTCGCCGCCTTCCTCGAAAAGCACGGCTACAGTCCGGTCGCCGTGATTCCAAGGCTGCGGTAGGGCTGGATGGCGTCGCCGTTCGAGCGCATCTCGGGCGATCGGCCGCTGCCGTCGCATCTGCGCGGCGGCGTGGTCGCCATCGGCAATTTCGATGGCGTGCATCGCGGTCATCAGGCCGTTCTGCGGCAGGCGCTGGACGAGGCACACCGGCGGGGAAAGCCGGCGCTGGTGCTGACCTTCGATCCGCATCCGCGCAAGGTGTTCAAGCCGGAAACGCCTCTGTTCGTGCTGACGCCGCCGTCCATGAAGGCGCGCCTGCTCAGGGAACTGGGCTTCGATGCCGTGGTCGAACGGGCCTTCACCCGGGAATTCGCTTCGCGGTCGGCAGAATCCTTTATCATCGATATTCTCGAGGGCGCGCTCGGCATAAGCTGCGCGGTGACCGGCTTCGATTTCCATTTCGGCAAGGATCGGCGGGGCGGTCCGACCTATCTGATGGCTGCCGGCGAGCGGCACGGCTTCGGCGTTCTGCTGGTGGACGCCTTCTGCGATGAAGGCTCGGAAGTGGTGTCATCCAGCCGCATCCGCACATTGCTGGAGGCTGGCGACCCCGCGGAGGCCGCGGGATTGCTCGGCTATCGCTTCACCGTCGAAAGCGAGGTGATCGGAGGCCAGCAGCTAGGCCGCACGCTCGGTTTCCCCACCGCCAACATGAAGATGTCGCCGGAAACCGGCCTGAAAGAGGGCATCTATGCCGTGCGGTTCCGTCGCGCGGACGGCACCCTGCACGACGGCGTCGCGAGCTTTGGCCGGCGGCCGACCGTGGACGACAACGGGGCTCCGCTTCTGGAAACCTTCCTGTTCGACTTTTCCGGCGATCTCTACGGGGAAGTCTGCCAGGTTTCCTTCTTCGGTTACCTGCGCGGCGAGGAGAAATTCGACGGACTGGATGCGCTCGTCGCGCAGATGAAGCGCGACGAGGCGGAGGCGAGGGCGCTGCTTGCCGGTGTAAGACCGCTCTCGGGCCTCGACGGCAAGATCGCCTTCTAGCTTGAGGCGCGGCCGCTGGCTTTCAGGCCAAGGCCGAAGGCGATGAAGGTCCAGCCCTGGAAGATCAGGTCGATGGCCAGGAACAGGCCGAGCACCCAAAGGCTGTTGGCCGGCCAGCGCATGGCGATCAGTATGCCGACCAGCAGGGTCACGATGCCGGCCGCGATGATCCAGCCGGACCCGCTCTCGGCGCGGTGTTCCCAGCCGACCCACAATCTGAGCAGGCCCGAGGCGACCAGGGCGATGGCCAGCATGAAGGTCAGCACGGCCGACGCCAGCAGAGGGTTGTAGAAGGCGAAGAAGCCAGCGACGGCATAAAGCAGGCCGGAAAGCAGCCAGTAGAAGAAACGTCCCCAGCTCTTCACGCCGAAGGCGTGGATGATCTCGATGATCCCCGCCATCAGCATCAGCCAGCCGACAAGATAGACGGACGCCACGGTGGCGATGACGAGATTGCCGAAGGCGATCACGCCGAAGATGAGCAGAAGCACGCCGAGCGCCAGAAACCACCCCCATTTCGCTCGCGTCTCGCTGATTGCCTGTCTGAAAGCATCGTTGCTCAGGGTCATTGTCGTCCCTCCTTGAAAGCATCGGGTGTAGGCCACCGAAAGTAACCCCGCAGGTTGCATCCGTCCAGCAACGCCGCGCGACTGCATCGGCCGGCACCGCGCTTGAACAGCCGTATTTAATGCAAATTTTACCGAACTTGCGCCAATGGGTTCAGTCAACGGTGAGTTGTAGGTATGGTGTCGCAATGAGTCTTCGTCGAACCCTGTCCGCCCTGCTGGCCAGCGCCGCGCTTTCGGTGCCGGGCGAGGCGCTCGCGGGCGACGGCGCCTTCGGCTGGATGTCCGGCAACTGGTACCTGACGGTCGGCGCCACGGGGCTTGTGGCGCCGAAGTTCGAAGGCAGCAGCAAATATATGCTGAGCGCGGTGCCGCTGGTCTCGCTGGGCAAGGCCGGTCCCGAAGCGCGCTTCTCGTCGCGCAACGACAACATCTCGTTCGCGCTGGTCGACAGCGGCAGCGTGCGCGCGGGTCTGGTCGGCAAGTTCCTGTGGTCGCGCGGCAGCGATACCGCCGAGCTGAGGGGTCTTGACCCGGTGCGCTGGGGAGGGGAGGCCGGCGGCTTTTTCGAGTTCTATCCGCTGGACTGGATGCGGGTGCGCGCCGAATTGCGCCACGGCATTCGCGCGCATAACGGCTTTGCCGGCGATGTCGCGGCGGACGCCTTCTACGACGTGACCCCGGACATCCGCATTTCCGGCGGCCCGCGCCTGTCCTTCGCCTCGTCGAAATATTTCGAGGCCTATTACGGTGTCGACGCGAGGGAAGCGGCGGCGTCGGGCGTGTCCGAATATCATCCCGGCGGAGGCCTGAAGTCGCTCGGCGTCGGCGGCGCGGTTACCTGGAAGATCACCGATCCCGTCACCGCCAGCCTGTTCGGCGAATATTCGCGCCTGACCGGCCCGGCCGCGGAGTCCAGCCTGGTGCGCGAGCGCGGCGACCGCGATCAGTTTACCGTCGGCATCTCCGGCACCTACCGTTTCGATTTTTCGATGTAGGCGGCGCGGCGCCCGATTCCGCCACTTTATTCCCCGGTCGTCTTCGGCTAGAAGCGCGGGCATGGCGAGCTTTCCGCATCTGTTCGCGTCGGCGATACGAATTACCGGCCCGGTGTTCCGGGCGGCATGAGCTTTGCTCGGCTGCCGGAGCCGCCGGGATTCTCGTGCGCGCCCCTCGCGCTTTTTCCAGAACATGATAGTTGAACGCCCAAGGCTGCCCGCCGGGCGATGCGATATGGCAAATCAATGACCGACACCGAACAGCAAACGATCGATTATTCCAAGACGCTTTTCCTGCCGCAGACGGATTTCCCCATGCGCGCCGGCCTGCCTGAAAAGGAGCCTGCCCTGGTCAAGCGCTGGCAGGACATGGACCTTTACAAGCGCCTGCGCGAAACCTCGGCCGGGCGTCCGCTCTATGTGCTGCATGACGGCCCGCCCTATGCCAACGGCAACATCCATATCGGCCATGCGCTGAACAAGATCCTCAAGGACGTCATCAACCGCTCCTTCCAGATGCGCGGCTACGACGCCAATTACGTGCCGGGCTGGGACTGCCACGGGCTGCCGATCGAATGGAAGATCGAGGAGCAGTATCGCGCCAAGGGCAAGAACAAGGACGAAGTACCGGTCAACGAATTCCGCCAGGAATGCCGTGATTTCGCCGCGCACTGGATCAAGGTGCAGACGGGCGAGTTCCTTCGGCTCGGCGTGATCGGCGATTTCGACAACCCCTACACCACGATGAATTTCCACGCCGAGGCGCGGATCGCCGGCGAACTGATGAAGTTCGCCATGAGCGACCAGCTTTATCGCGGCTCCAAGCCGGTGATGTGGTCCGTGGTCGAGCGCACCGCGCTGGCGGAAGCCGAGGTCGAATACCAGGACTACGAGAGCGACACGATCTGGGTGAAGTTCCCGGTCCAGTCGCAGAGCCTGGACCTCGCCGCCACCGACGAGCCTATTAAGGACGTGGCCGGCCGTATCCTGAGTCCGGACCTCTACGATGCTTTCGTGGTCATCTGGACGACGACGCCCTGGACCATCCCCGGCAACCGCGCGGTGAGCTACTCGCCGCGCATCGCCTACGGGCTCTACGAAGTGGCCACGGCGGAAAACAGCTATGGCCCGCAACCCGGCGAAAAGCTCATCTTCGCCGACGCCCTGGCCGAGGACGCCGCGGCGAAGGCCAAGGTGACGTTCAACCGTATTCGCGACGTCAGCGCGGAAGAGCTTGAAAGTCTTGCGCTTTCGCATCCCCTGAAAGGCCTTGGCGGCGGCTATGCCTTTCCGGTGCCGATGCTGGCCGGCGATCATGTGACCGATGATGCCGGTACGGGTTTCGTGCATACGGCTCCCGGCCATGGCCGCGAGGACTTCGACGCCTGGATGGATGCCGCCGCCGATCTGGAAAGGCGCGGCATCGAGACGAGGCTGCCCTTTACGGTGGACGATGCCGGTTTCTTCACCAAGGACGCTCCCGGTTTCGGCCCGGACCGCGAGGGTGGTGCAGCGCGCGTCATCGACGACAACGGCAAGAAGGGCGACGCCAACAAGGCCGTCATCGAGGAACTGATCAAAGGGAACATGCTGTTTGCGCGCGGACGCCTGAAGCACAGCTATCCGCATTCCTGGCGGTCCAAGAAGCCGGTGATCTTCCGCAACACGCCGCAGTGGTTCGTCCACATGGACAAGCAGCTCGGTGACGGCACCACGCTGCGCTCGCGAGCCCTGAAGGCGATCGATGCCACCCGCTTCGTGCCGGCGGCAGGCCAGACGCGGCTGCGTTCGATGATCGAGGAGCGCCCCGACTGGGTGCTTTCGCGCCAGCGCGCCTGGGGCGTGCCGATCGCCGTGTTCGCAGACGCCGACGGCAATGTGCTGAAGGACGAGGCGGTCAATGCGCGCATCATCGAGGCTTTCGAGAAGGAGGGCGCCGACGCCTGGTTCGCGCAAGGCGCGCGCGAGCGCTTCCTCGGCAGCCGCGCCAACGAGCCGTGGACGATGGTCACCGACATTCTGGACGTGTGGTTCGATTCCGGTTCCACCCACACCTTCACGCTGGAGGATCGTCCGGACCTGAAATGGCCGGCGGACGTCTATCTGGAAGGATCGGACCAGCATCGCGGCTGGTTCCATTCCTCGCTGCTGGAAAGCTGCGGCACGCGCGGCCGCGCGCCCTACGAGGCTGTCATCACCCATGGTTTCACCATGGACGAGGAAGGCCGCAAGATGTCGAAGTCGCTCGGCAACACGGTCGTCCCGCAGGACGTCATCAAGCAGTCGGGCGCCGACATCCTGCGCCTGTGGGTGGTGACGACGGACTATTGGGAAGACCAGCGTCTCGGCAAGACGATCCTGCAGACCAACATCGACGCCTACCGCAAGCTGCGCAACACCATCCGCTGGATGCTCGGCACGCTCGCGCACGACAAGGGCGAGGATGTGCCGCTGGCCGAGATGCCCGAGCTGGAGCGCCTGATGCTGCACCGGCTGCACGAGCTCGACCAGATCGTGCGCTCGGGCTACGACACCTTCGACTTCAAGCGCATCGCCCGCGCCTTGCTCGACTTCATGGTGGTGGAACTGTCGGCCTTCTATTTCGACATCCGCAAGGACGCGCTCTACTGCGAGGCGCCGTCCAGCATGAAGCGCAAGGCGTCGATCCAGGTCGTGCGACACCTCTTCGACTGTCTGGTGAAGTGGCTGGCGCCGATGCTGCCCTTCACCACGGAAGAGGCGTGGCTGGACCGCAATCCGCAGGCCCAGTCCCTGCATCTCGAGCAGATGCCGGACGTTCCCGCCGACTGGCACGCTCCGGCGCTGGCCGAAAAATGGCGCAAGGTGCGCCAGATGCGCCGCGTGGTCACCGGGGCGCTCGAGATCGCGCGAGCCGGCAAGGTCATCGGCTCTTCGCTGGAGGCGGTGCCGGTGGTCTATCTGGAAGACGCGGCGCTGGAGCGCGATGTCGCAGGCGTGGACATGGCCGAGATCTGCATCACCAGCGGGCTGGAGTTTTCCTATGACAAGGCGCCCGCGGATGCGTTCCGGCTCGACGACGTCAAGGGCATCGCGGTGAAGATCGAGCAGGCCGAGGCGAGGGGGCTCAGGAAATGCGCCCGCTCCTGGCGCTACACCGCGGACGTGGGCAGTGATCCGGAATTCCCCGACGTTTCGGCGCGCGACGCGGCGGTGCTGCACGAGTTGCAAGCGCTCGGCACCATCTGAACGGTGCACAAATGCAACGGCGGCCGGTTCGTAACCGGCCGTGCGTTGCCCTTAACGAGCGGTTGAGATAAAAGCGCGAAACTTGCGACGACAAATTGTCGCCGGATTTCCGTTGAACAGCGATCGGTGGAGCACCGGCGGGTCGGTGGCCGATAGAGGCTTTAACAGTGGGACTTTGGGCATGACAGAAAGACTTCACGCGCGTGTGGCGCTGCTGGCGCCGCTTGTCGCGTCCGGGCTGGCGCTGTCCGGCTGCATGAGTTCCCCCACCTACGGCACCGACAAGACCGCGAACGAACAGCTCGTCGGCGATCTCAGCAACGCCTTCTCCCTGATGCCGCCGAAGAAGGAAAAGATCGACTACAAGCCACGCCCCGCGCTGGTGAAACCCGCGCCCGGCGAGAAGGAAAGCCTGCCGGCTCCGCAGGACAGCATCACTCAGACCGCGAGCAGCCAGTGGCCGGAATCGCCTGAGCAGCGCCGCGCCCGGCTGCGCGATGAGGCGACGAAGCATATCAACGACACCAATTTCCAGGCCCAGATCGTCGACGACGATCCGAATGCCGTGCCGGTGGCGGACAATGGCAGCAAGAACGGCGTGCCGCAGCTCGGGCACGACCGGGCTCCCGCATGGACGCCGGAAGATTCTTCCGCGGGTACGGCGAAGCGGCGCGCGGAGATCCAGAAGCGGCTGCAGGAACAGAACCAGGGCGACCCGACGAATCGCAAATATCTGAGCGAGCCGCCGCTGGCTTATCGGGCGCCGGCCGCGACCGCGCCGCAGAACGATATCGGCGAGGACGAGTACAAGAAGGAGCGCCGCCTCAAGCGGGAGGCGGCCGCCAAGGGCGGCAAGAAAAGCTGGTCCGACTGGCTTCCCTGGTAAGGGAACGCTCGTTCAGCGCCGGTCCCTGAAGAAGTCCTTCAGCATCGTTGCGGCCTGAACTTCACCCAGGCCCGCATAGATTTCCGGCACGTGGTGACAGGTCGGCGCGGCGAAGAAGCGCACGCCGTTGGCCACCGCGCCGCCCTTCTCATCCTCGGCGCCATAATAGAGGCGCCGCAGCCGTGCGAAGGAAATGGCGCCGGCACACATCGCGCAGGGCTCCAGCGTGACATAAAGGTCGCATCCGCTGAGGCGCTCGCTGGCGAGGGCACGGCAGGCTTCCCGGATCGCAAGCATTTCGGCATGGGCGGTGGGATCGGCGAGTTCGCGCGTGCGGTTGCCGGCCGCCGCCACGATCGTGTCGCCGCTCGCCACGACCGCGCCCACCGGCACTTCGCCGCGCGCCGCCGCCGATTCCGCTTGCCTTAATGCCAGTCCCATGAAATCCGGCCGCTTCAAACCATTCGACTCCGAATTCGCCTCGCCACCAACGGGCGTTCCTGTTATCTAGAGCAAGATCCCGAAAAGTTGCAGACTTTTCGGACAGGATCATGCTCCAAAAACAAAGGCTTGGAACGAGACGGCAATTCCGGGTGAAGCCATCTCGGTCTGGCCGCGCAAACGGGCGAAGGCCACATGGACGACAACGACAAGAAACCGCCGCGCAAGCGTGGTCCCAAGCAATTCGACGCGCGTGCCCGCCATGGCGGCAAGGACGGCAAGCCAGGCCCGGGCGAGCGCAAGCCATTCGCGAAGAAGCCTTTCGCGAAGAAGCCGTACACGGCTCGTTCCGACGAGAAACCGACGGGCGACGAACGGCCGAAGCGCGATTTCAGGCGCGACGACCGCGCCCAGGAAAGCCGCGGCGACAGGCCTTTCCGCAAGGACCGCGCTTTCGACAAGCCCGCCTTCGACAAGCCCTTTGAAAAGCGGCCCTATGCCAAGCGGGAAGGCGCAGCCGCCGCTCGTCCGGGACGGGCGGAACGTGCCGAATCCAGCGAGCGCGGGGACCGTGTTCAGGGCAATCAGGAGCGCCGGGAAAAGGCGCCGTGGCGCGACAGGGAATCCGGCGATCGCCCCTTCGGCAAGCGCCCACAGCGTCCGTTCGCAGACGGCGTCAGGGGCGGTGAACGCAGTTCCGATCGGCCCAGGCGCGATTTCGACCCGACCGGGAAGAAGCCCGCGGGGTTCAAGCCGCGCCCGCGTCCCGTGGCAGCCGAGGTGGAGGAGGGCGAGCGCATCGCCAAGCGGCTGGCGCGCGCAGGCATCGCTTCGCGCCGCGATGCCGAGGATCTGATCGCCGCCGGCCGCGTGAAGGTCAACGGCAAGGTGCTGGCGTCGCCGGCCTTCAACGTGTCGCCCAGCGACGTGATCCACCTCGACGACACTGAGATCCCTGCGATCGAGCGGACCCGCCTCTTCCTGTTCCACAAGCCGGCGGGGGTGGTCACCACCAATCGCGATCCCGAGGGGCGCAAGACCGTGTTCGACGTGCTGCCGGCGGAGCTGCCCCGGCTCATGACGATCGGACGGCTGGATATCAACACCGAGGGCCTGCTGCTTCTGACCAATGACGGCGGCCTGTCGCGCGTTCTCGAACTGCCGGCGACGGGCTGGCTGCGCCGCTATCGCGTGCGCGTCCATGGAAAAGTGGAGGAGAAGGCGCTGGCCGACCTGAAGGACGGCATCGCCGTGGGCGGCGTTTTCTATGGCGCCGTCGAGGCCACGCTGGAGCGCACACAGGGCACGAATGCCTGGCTCACCATCGGTCTGCGGGAAGGCAAGAACCGCGAGGTGAAGAACATCCTCGGCGCGCTCGGGCTGGAGGTGACGCGGCTGATCCGCGTGTCCTACGGGCCTTTCCAGCTCGGCGAATTGCCGGAAGGCCATGTGATGGAAATCAAGGGCCGCACTTTGCGCGAGCAGCTGGGCGAACGGCTGATCGAGGAGTCGGGCGCGAACTTCGAAGCCGATATCGCCAAGCCGTTCTCCAACAGGCCGGTGCGTCGCGACCACGATCAGCGCGAGAGGCCGTCGCAACCCCGGATTTCACGCGAGGGCGACCGCCGGCCCATCGGCGAAGGCGGGCTCATCAAGAACCGCAAGCGCCGCGAGGATGAGCGCGACACGGCTCTGGGCAAGCTCTCCACGCGGCCGGAGCGCTCGTCTTTCGGGGAACGCACCGGCAAGCCGGTCCGCCGCGACCGCAAGGAAGATGACCCGCGGCCCGAGCCGCACAGCCAGCGCAAGGCGAATGTCTGGATGGCCCCGGGGGCGAGGCCGCAAGGCCGGAAGCCGGATGCCGATACGCACAAAGGACGCGAGGGCGGACCGAAGAAGCCGTTCTCGGGAAAACCCCGGGCCGATCGGCCGCGCGGAGGTCCGCCCCGCACCGGCCCGGGCAAGGGCCCGAAGGGGCGCTAGATGCGGATCGTCGGCGGCGAGTTCCGTGGCCGCCCGCTGGCGACGCCGCGCACCAACGCGATCCGGCCCACGACGGACCGGGCGCGCGAGGCGGTGTTCAACGTCCTGTCGCACCGCTTTCCCGAACGCCTGGAAGGTGCGCGGGTGCTGGACCTTTTCGCCGGCACGGGAGCACTGGGGCTGGAAGCGCTGTCGCGCGGCGCGGCATATGCGGTTTTCATCGAGGAATCGGCGGAAGGGCGCGGCCTCATTCGCGGCAATGTCGAGGCTTTCGGGTTGACCGGCCGCACCAAGATATTCCGGCGCGACGCCACGGCGCTCGGCGAGGCCGGCACGCTCGGCTCGTTCGGGCTGGTTCTGGCCGATCCGCCTTACGGCAGGGGGCTCGGGGAGCGGGCCTTGCGCGCTGCGAAAGCCGGCGGGTGGCTGGCGGCCAAGGCGCTTTGCGTGGTGGAGGAGGCCGCCTCGGCGCCTTTCGAAGCCGGTCCCGGCTTCGTCGTACTGGACGAGCGAAGCTACGGCGATACCGTTGTCCGCTTTCTAGAAGCCGCCTGACTTCGGCCGTCTTTTGCCGCCCAGATGACGAACAATTCACTTAACGCCGGGAAAAACTCTGCGTATCGTCGCCGGATGATCGGAGCCGCCCATGAACCTTCCCGCTGATCGGTTGCGCGGCTCCCTGCTTTCTCTCCTGTTGGTTTCCGCGACGCCGGCCTTCGCGCAGGACGGCTGGAAAGCTGCGGATTTCAAGCTCGGCAACGGCATGGAGGTGGTGGTCATTCCAGATCACCGCGCGCCGATCGTCACCCATATGGTCTGGTACAAGGCCGGCAGCGCCGACGAGCCGCCGGGCAAATCCGGCATCGCGCATTTCTTCGAGCACCTGATGTTCAAGGCGACCGCCAATCATCCCGCCGGCGAATTCGACAGCGCCGTCGCGGCGATCGGCGGCAGCGACAACGCTTTCACCTCCTACGACTACACCTGCTTCCATGAGACGGTGCCGCCCCAGGCACTGGAACAGATGATGGGCTTCGAGGCGGATCGCATGCGCAACCTCGTGCTCACCGACGAAACCGTCGCGACAGAGCGCGACGTCATCATGGAGGAGCGGCGTGCTCGCGTCGACAATGATCCGGAGGCGCTGCTGGACGAGGAAGTCGACGCCACTTTGTGGCAGAACCAGCCCTACCGGATCCCGGTGATCGGCTGGATGCAGGAGATAGCAGCGCTCAACCGGAACGACGCAAAGGCCTTCTACGACCGCTATTACGCGCCGAACAATGCCGTTCTGGTTGTGGCGGGGGACGTGACGCCGGAAACCGTCAAGGCCTTGGCCGAAAAGACCTTCGGCAAGATCCCGCGCGGCCAGGACCTGCCGCCGCGCATTCGGCCCGTGGAGCCGGAGCAGAACGCGCGGCGCACCGTAACCCTTTCGGATCCGCGCGTCAGCGTACCAAGCTTTTCCACCCAATGGGTCGTGCCCTCCTATCACACGGCCAAGCCACGCGAGGCCGAAGCGCTCAACCTGCTGGCCGAGATCCTGGGGGGCGGCACGCGCAGCCGTCTTTATCAGGAATTGATCGTCAACAAGGGCATTGCCTCCAGCGTAGGCGCCCAGTTCCAGGGGCGCATGCTCGACGACACCAATTTCTTAGTCTATGCGACGCCGAACGGCGACACGAAGCTGCCCGAGCTGGAGGCTGCGGTGGCCGCCGAGATCGCGCGCATTTCCCGCGACGGCGTGACCGATGAGGAACTGGAAGCCGCGAAGAACCGGTTCGTCCGCTCCATGATCTTTGCCCGCGACAAGCAGGAATCGATGGCGACCATCTACGGTACGACACTGACCACCGGCGGCACCTTGCAGGATGTCGAGGAGTGGCCGGACCGCATCCGCAAGGTGAGCGCCGAAGAAGTGAAAGCCGTCGCCGCCCGCTACCTCCGGCAAAACCGCTCCGTGACCGGCTACCTGCTGCCGGAACAGCAGGCGGGGAACTAGAGCCTGTTATGGACTTGGGATGGAGGTTGCGTTGAGGGGCGAAGAGACAGGTGTTAGGAGAAAAGCGAAGCCGTTACAGGGACGTACCGGCGAGCTTTTCGACGTCGCAGATGGCCTTCGCCGCCCAACCCTTCGGGCTGCGCCGCTTTCGGTCCACCGGCTCGTCGACGGCCTTGCCGGTATTCCCGATACCGGTCCGCGACCGGCTCCTCCCGGAGTAGCCGAAATCGGCTGCAGCGCAACGCGATCCGAAGTCCCATAACAGGCTCTAGCCCATGCCAAACTCATTCGCACCCCGCGGCCGCCTCGTCCAACCGCTCGCCGTCGTGCTGCTCGCGCTTCTTTGCCTTCTTCCGGCGGTTTCCGGGCACGCCGCGACCAGCATCCAGGACGTGAAATCCGACAAGGGCATCACCGCCTGGCTGGTGGAAGACTATACGGTGCCGATCGTCGCCGTGCGCTTCGTTTTCGACGGCGGTTCTTCGCAGGATCCGGACGGCAAGGAGGGATTGGCCAACCTCATGACCGGCCTGTTCGACGAGGGTGCCGGCGATCTGGACAGCGCAGCCTTCCAGAAACGCCTGGACGACGTCGGCGCGGAAATGAGCTTCGAGGAAACCCGCGACGGCATCTATGGCTCCATGCGCATGCTGGCGCAGAACAAGGACGACGCTTTCGATCTGCTGCGCCTGGCAGTGGACAAGCCGCGCTTCGATCAGGTGCCGATCGACCGCATCCGGGGGCAGATCGTTTCGGGTATCGTTTCGAACGAGCGGGACCCGAACACCGTGGCGCAGAAGAAATGGCTGGCCGCCCTTTACGGCAACCATCCATATGCCCGACCCGAGGACGGCACCAAGGAAAGCCTCGCCAGGATCACGGCCACCGACCTGCACGCCGCCCACAACGCCATGTTCGCCCGCGGCGGCCTGCATGTCGCGGTGGTCGGCGCCATCGACGCCGAGACGTTGAAACGTCAATTGGATCGCGTGTTCGGCGACCTCCCGCAGGACCAGTCGCTGCGGCCTGTTCCCGATGTGCAATTGAGGCTCGGCCAGCAATTGCAGGTCGAATATGACCTGCCGCAGACCGCGCTGCAACTCGCCTATCCGGGCGTGAGGCGGGATGCGCCGGATTTCTATGCGGCGGCCCTCATGAACCAGATTCTCGGCGGCAGCAATTTCACCTCGCGTCTGTTCGACCAGGTGCGGGAAAAGCGTGGACTGGCCTATGGCGTGAATTCGGGGCTGGTGAACTACGATCACGCCAGCGCGCTCGTCATCACCACGGCCACGCGTTCCGATCGCGCCGGCGAGACGCTCGCAGTCGTGCGGGACGTGGTGAAACGCATGGCCGAGCAGGGACCGACCGAAGCGGAACTGACGGCCGCGAAGGACTACATGGTCGGAGCCTACGCCATCAACAATCTGGACTCGTCCAGTTCGATCGCCGCGACACTGGTCGAATTGCAGCTCGATCACCTCGGCATCGACTACATCCAGCGCCGCACGGATTACATCAGGAATGTCACGCTGGAGCAGGTGAAGGCGGCGGCAAGCAAGCTGCTGTCGGCAGCCCCGGCCGTCATGATCGTGGGGCCGGTCATGCCCGGCACGCCGAAAGCGGAAGGCCATAAGCCTGGGACCGACGGCGGAGGCAAGGGGTGAGCCCGACTTTCGGCCTGGCGTTGGGCGGCGGCGGCGCGCGCGGCCTTGCGCATATCCATGTCGTTGAAGCGCTGGACGAGATGGGAATCCGACCGGTGGCGATCGCCGGGTCGTCGATCGGTGCGCTCGTCGGAGCCGGAATGGCATCCGGCATGACGGGCCGTGAGATCAGGGAATACGCCCAGACCATCCTGGCTACGCGTGCGCAGGTCGCCAGCCGCATGTGGCGGGCGAGGCCCGGTTCGCTGGCCGAAGCGGTTGCCGGCGGCCTGCGCGTGAGCCAGTTCAATGTCGAGCGGATCCTGAAGGCGTTCCTGCCCGACATGGTGCCGGGAACCTTCGGCGAGCTTGAGATCCCGCTCAAGGTCACGGCGACAGACTATTACGGCCACAAGCTCGCCGTGTTCGAGGATGGCGATCTGCCGTCGGCGCTGGCGGCCTCCTGCGCCATACCGGCGGTGTTCCGTCCGGTGCTGCGGGATGGACTGACCCTCATCGATGGAGGCATTTATAATCCCGTGCCCTTCGATCTGATCGAGCACGCGGCCGATATCGTCATCGCCGTCGACGTCGTGGGCGCGCCGGAGGAAGGCGAACGCCAGCCCACATCGGTCGATCTCATGTTCGGCGCCACCCAGCTCATGATGCAGTCGATCATAGCCAACAAGCTGACCCAATGCCGCCCGGACATATTGATCAGACCGCCCGTGTCGCGTTTCCGGGTGCTCGATTTCCTGAAGATCGAGGCGGTGATGGCCGAAACGGCCTCGGTCAAGGACGAACTGAAGCGTGCCGTCGAAGAGACATTGAAGGCGCAATACCTGCCGCGAAAGCACTGAACGGCGTGAATCCGGTCTGCGCCATTGCATGATGCCGGTCCGGACAATAGATGGTGCATCGACCGGCTGCCCGTTCCGGCGGCCACCTGACAGGATGGAAAACATGAGCGATACGCTGGACACGGCCAGGCTCACCGATCGCGTCGCGGCCCTTGTCGAGGCTGCGCGGAAAGCCGGGGCCGATGCAGCCGACGCGGTTGTCGTCCGCGGCCGCTCGACAGGCGTTTCGGTGCGGCTGGGCAAGGTCGAGGATATCGAATCGGCTGAAAGCGAGGACGTCTCGCTGCGCGTGTTCGTCGGCAAGCGGGTCGCCAGCGTCTCGGCCAACACGGGCTCGGATGCCGGCGAACTGGCCGAGCGCGCCGTGGCCATGGCGAAAGTCTCGCCTGAAGATCCTTTTCAGGGACTTGCCGATCCGGCGCTGCTGGCCGGGACCCAGCGCGACCTCGACCTTTTCGACGCCACCCAGGTTTCGGCGGAACGGCTGAAGGAAGACGCGCTCGCCGCCGAGGAGGCGGCGCTTGCGGTCAAGGGCGTGACCAATTCCTCGGGCAGCGGCGCCAGCGCGGGCATGGGCGGGCTGGTGCTCGCGACCTCGCATGGTTTTCTCGGCCAGTACGTCGCCACGCGCTTTTCACGCTCGGCCAGCGTGATCGCGGGCGAAGGGACCGGCATGGAGCGCGACTACGACTATTCGTCGCGACTGCATTTTGCCGATCTCGATGCGCCGGAAATGATCGGCCGAAATGCGGGGGAACGCGCCGTCAAGCGTCTGGGTGCGCGCAAGGCCGCGACCGGCACCGTCGATGTGGTTTTCGATCCCCGGGTCGCGCGCGGCATAGCCGGCCACCTGGCCGGTGCCATCAACGGCGCGGCCGTGGCGCGCAAGACGAGCTTCCTGCGCGATATGATGGGCAAGCAGGTTGCGTCCGCCGCCATCACCGTGACCGACGAGCCGCTGCGCATGAGGGGGCAGTCTTCGCGGCCCTTCGATGGCGAAGGCGTCGAGGGAGAGAAGCTGCTGATGGTCGAGAAGGGGGTGTTGAACCACTGGTTCCTCTCGACTTCGGCCGCCAGGGAACTCGGCCTGCAAACCAATGGCCGCGGCGTGCGCGGCGGATCCTCCGTGTCGCCGTCTTCCACGAACCTCGCCATCGAGCCCGGCGACAAGACGCCCGCGGAACTGATCGGCGCGCTGAAGAACGGCTTCTATGTCACGGAAGTGTTCGGGCAGGGCGTCAACATGGTGACCGGCGAATACAGCCGCGGCGCTTCCGGTTTCTGGATCGAGAATGGCCAGATCTCCTATCCGGTCTCCGAGGTCACCATCGCCTCGAACCTGAAGACGATGTTCCTCAACATGGTGCCCGCCAGCGACCTGGACCGCAACTATGGCACGGCCGCGCCCACGCTTCTGATCGAAGGTATGACCCTTGCCGGAAGTTGATGCAGGCGCGCCGGTCGCCGACGCCGAGGAGCTTTCCCTGCTGCGCGAGGCCGGCCGCGCGGCCGGCGCGATCGCGATGCGCTACTTCGGCAAGGAGCCGCAAGTCTGGATGAAGGCCGGCACCTCGCCGGTCAGCGAAGCGGACTATGCAGCCGACACCTATCTGCGCGAAACGCTGCTGGCCGCGCGGCCGGCCTATGGCTGGCTCTCCGAAGAGACGGCGGACCATCCCGCCCGCCTGTCGGCACGCCGGACCTTCGTCGTGGACCCGATCGACGGCACGCGCGGCTTCCTTGCGGGCAGCGATGCGTGGTGCGTCAGCGTCGCGATCGTCGAAGACGGCCGGTCGGTTGCCGGTGTGCTCGAATGCCCGGCCCGCGGCGAAACCTATTGGGCGACGGCAGGCGGCGGCGCATTCCGCAACGATGAGCCGATCCGCGTTCGCGCACCCGGCGAAATCCTCGATGTCGCGGGCCCAAAACCGATGTTCGACCGCATGCCGGAGCCGTGGCAGAGCCGCTTCCGCCGGGTGGCCTACAGCCCGTCCCTTGCCGTTCGCCTGGCGCTGATCGCCGGCGGCGAACTGGACGCATCCTTCGTCAAGCCGAATGCGCATGATTGGGATATCGCGGCCGCCGAACTCATCCTCATCGAGGCCGGCGGGCGGCTCCTGGACCGGTTCGGCCGCATTCCCGCCTTCGCAGGCGAGGATATTCGCCATGGCGCGCTCGCCGCCGGCAGCGGCGAATTGCTGGACGCCATGGTCGCTCGGCTGGATGCCTGATTGGATTTGAGCAGTTTCAAAAACGCCTGCTTTGGTTTAGACCATGCAGCAAATCACGGAATATGAAGGACGAACATGGTCGGAAACGACTCCAGCAAGCAGCTTCTGCACCTTGTGTTCGGAGGCGAGCTGAAGAATCTGGGCGGCACCGAATTCCGCGACCTCGACGCGCTCGACATCGTCGGCGTCTATCCGGACTACAAGTCCGCCCATGCGGCGTGGAAAGCCAAGGCGCAGGCGAGTGTCGACAACGCCCACATGCGCTACTTCGTGGTCCACTTGCACAGGCTGCTCGATCCGGAAGCCAAGTCCGGAACGTGACGATGGAGCAGAGGGTTGCACCGTCGCAGGCAAGCGAGCCGGCGATCAAGCGCAAGAACGGGAACCGGCCGGTCAAAGGCTTGTGGAAGAAGGTCCGCAAGCCGCTGGCCGACTCGCGCTTCGTCAAGGGTGCCATCGTCCACCTTTTCGTGCAGGCGATGCGCTTCATACGCATGACGAATCGCGTCGTTCCGGGCTCGATCCGCTTCGAGGGCAGCTCATATCAGGACCTGGAGCCTGGCATCGTCGCGCTCTGGCACGGCCAGCACCTGCTGATGCCGGCGGTCTACCCAAGCAAGCGCGATCTCGTGGCCATGGTTTCGCGCAGCGCGGACGCCGAGCTCAACGCGCAGGTGATCGAAAAATTCGGCATAGAGGCCGTGCGCGGGTCGGGCGGGCGCGATTCCGCCCGCCATCTCGACAAGGGTGGGGCCAAGGCCCTGATCGCCTTGAAGAAGTCGCTCGTAGCCGGCAAGAATGTCTGCATGATCGCCGACATTCCCCATGGCACTCCGCGCGAAGCCGGCATGGGGATCGTCCTGCTGGCGAAGCTGTCGGGCAGGCCGATATTTCCGGCGGCATTGGCCACCAGCCGCCGCAAGGTGCTGGAGAAAAGCTGGGACAAGACGACCATCAACCTGCCGTTCGGACGCCTGGCCATAGCGGTGGGCCAGCCGGTTCATGTCGCGTCCGATGCCGATGATGCGGAGATGGAGCGCAAGCGGCAGGAACTCACCGACCAGCTCAATGCGGCGACCGCCGACGCCTACCGTCTCGTGGACAGCCCACGATGAGCGAACGCTGGGCGCGCACGGTGCTGTCGCTTTACCGCTTCGCCGGGGCGGCGGCCTATCCGTTGATGGGCCCCTATGTGGCCTGGCGCACGTCCAAGGGCAAGGAAGACCGCGCCCGCAGCCGCGAACGCTATGGGGTGGCCGGTCGCGAGCGCCCGCATGGCCCCTTGATCTGGGTCCACGCGGCCAGCGTCGGCGAAACCATCGCCGTCGTGCCCCTGGTTGAGAACATACTGTCATACGGCGTCAACATCGTGCTGACGACCGGCACGGTGACGTCCGCCAAGGTGGTGGAGGAACGGCTGTCCGGCCGTGTCGTGCATCAATATGTGCCGCTCGACCTGAAGCCGGCCGTCAGCCGTTTCCTCGACCATTGGAGACCGGACCTCGCGGTCATAGCGGAATCCGAGATCTGGCCAATGACGATCCTGGAACTGGGAGCGCGGCATGTGCCCCAGGTCCTGGTCAACGGGCGCCTCTCGGATCGTTCGTTCTCCTCATGGAAGAAGCGCTCCAATATCGCCGAGGCGCTGTTCGAGAACCTCGCCCATGTCGTCGCCCAGTCCGAACTGGACGGGGAGCGCTTCAGGGCGCTTGGCGCGCGGCCGGTCACTGTATCGGGAAACCTGAAGGTCGACACGGCGCCGCCGCCGGTGGACGAGCGGGCTCTCAGCGTGCTGAAACGGCAGATCGGCACGCGCCCCACCTGGGCCGCCGTATCCACGCATGACGGCGAGGAAACCGTCGCGGCGGAAGTACATATGATATTGCGCAAGCGCCACGCCGGGTTGCTGACGATCGTCGTTCCGCGCCACCCCGAGCGGGCAGACGCTCTCATGGAGCAGTTTGCCGGCATGGGTCTGAAGGTGGCGCGCCGCAGCACCGAGGACGCGATCGAGCCGGATGTCGACATATTGCTAGGCGACACCATCGGCGAGATGGGGCTGTACCTGCGCCTGACCGAAATCGCTTTCGTAGGCCGTTCGCTGACGTCGGAAGGCGGGCAGAACCCGCTGGAACCGGCCATGCTCGACACCGCGGTCCTGGCAGGACGAAACGTCCAGAACTTCCGCGACGCCTACCAGAAACTGCTCGACCGCGGCGGCGCCAAGCTGGTGCGGGACCGCAACATGCTGGCCGGCGCGGTCAATTTCCTGCTTTCGAACGAGACCGCCCGCCGCAACATGATCGCGGCCGGCGCGGAAGCGGTCACGGAAATGCGCGGCGCGCTGGCGCGGACGTTGAAGTCGCTGGAGCCTTTCATCCAACCCCTGATCGTCAAGGCGCGCCTGAAAGGCGCAAGCGGCCGTTGACGTCGGAAGCGCCGCCCTTCTGGTGGGAGCGGCCGGACTGGCGCGCCTATGCCTTGTCGCCGCTGTCCCTGACATACGGCTTCATCGCCGGCCGCCGCATGAAAACCGCGCGCCGCGCGAGGATCGACGCGCCGGTCCTGTGCGTCGGCAATTTCACCGTCGGCGGATCGGGCAAGACGCCCGTTGCCATAGCGCTCGCCCGGGAAGCGGCCCGCATGGGGCTGGTCCCCGGCTTTCTCTCGCGCGGCCACGGCGGCAGCTTCTCCGGCGTCCATATCGTGGATGTCGATCATGACAGCGCCCGTCATGTCGGCGACGAGCCGCTGCTGCTCGCGCGCCATGCGCCGACCGCCGTTTCGCGCGACAGGATCGCCGGCGCAAAGCGCCTGATCGGGGACAAGGGCTGCGACTTCCTCATCATGGACGACGGCTTCCAGAGCGCGCGCGTCCATATGGATTTCGCCCTGCTGGTGGTCGATGCGCGCTATGGGCTGGGCAATGGCTGCGTTATTCCCGCCGGCCCCTTGCGAGCAGGCATCAGGGACCAGCTGCTGTTCGCCGACGCCATCCTGAAGGTGGGAGAGGGCACTGCCGCCGACGCGATCGTGCGCCGCTCCGCGCGCGCCGGCAAGCCGATCTACCAGGCTCACACGCGGCCGTTCGACGGCAAGCCATGGGCTGGCAGGCGCTTTCTCGCTTTCGCCGGCATCGGCCACCCCGACAAGTTCTTCGACAGCGTGGCGGCGGCCGGAGGCAAGGTGGAACTGGCCAAGGCTTTTCCCGACCACCATTTCTACGCGGAAGACGAGCTGGCCGAGCTGGCCGCCATGGCCGACGCCGATGGGCTCCGGCTGGTGACGACCTCCAAGGATGCCGCGCGTCTGCGCCATGAGGCGCCCGCCGGGTTCCAGCAGAACCTCGAAGTCCTGGAAATCGAAACGACCTTCGACCTGCCGCATACGGCGGAGCGTATCATCGCGCAGGCGGTGGAAGGGTGGCGCAGGCGGCGTCTCGAAAGCTGAGGTTCTGACGACCGGTTCAGCGCCGGCTGCGCAACTCCGGATAGACCTCGATCTCGCGGCGCAGCGAAGCCGCGGCGCTGACATAGGCTTCCTGCCGCGCGACGTTCCAATATTTCAGTTCGTCCAGCGGAATGGATTCGCCGGTCACTGCGCAGCGCACGAACGAGCCGGGACTGACGACCTGGAAATCGCCGTCGAGATAGCGGATGCGGGCTTCGCGGCCGCCGGGACCTTCAAAACGGTTCATCATCGATATGTGCCAATTTTCATCGGTGGTTTCCGCATAAATCATCGGTCAGGTCAAGCGTGTCGCTTGGTGGGCGTCCCGCGTCAGCGCCGCCCGAACAGCCGTTCTATGTCTGCCAGCTTCAACTCGATATAGGTCGGGCGGCCGTGGTTGCAGGTGCCGGAGCCCGGCGTCGCCTCCATCTGGCGAAGCAGGGCGTTCATCTCCTCCGGCCTGAGCCGGCGGCCCGACCGCACCGAGCCGTGGCACGCCATGGTGGCCGCGATCTGGTGCAGGCGGTCCTTCAGCGTGTCCACCGTGTCGTTGTCCGCGATCTCGTCGGCGAGGTCGCGCACGAGTTTTGCGACATCCGTTTCGCCGAGCATCGCCGGGGTTTCCCGCACCGCCACCGCGCCCGGGCCGAAACGCTCCAGCCGCAGGCCGAAACGGGTCAACGTTTCCGCATGCAGAGCCAGCCGTTCGGCGTCTTCCTGCGGCAGGTCTACGATCTCGGGCAGAAGCAGCATCTGGGCCGGCATGGGCCGAGAATGCAGCGCCTGCTTCAAAGCCTCGTAGACCAGCCGCTCGTGCGCGGCGTGCTGGTCCACGATGACCAGCGAATCCTTCGTCTGGGCGACGATGTAGTTTTCGTGCACCTGCGCGCGGGCGGCGCCCAGCTCGGCCTGCAGCCACGCTTCGGGCGGCTCGCCGAGGCCGGCGCGGGCGTCGGCGCTGTGAAGCGGCCCGGCATCGAAGCCCGACTGGATCGCTTCGCCGAATTCCGCCTCCAGCGGGCGATAGGCAGAGCGCACCGCGTCGAATCCGTTCAGCGGCATGGAGGAGCGGTGCGCCGAAGCGCCGTGCGCATGGCCGCCGCCCGCTGCCATGCGGTCGTAGGAGGTTCCGCCCGGCCGGAAGGCCGCCATCATGCCGGCCGCCCCCGTGGTTGCCGGCCGGATTCCGGCGCCTGCAAGCGCCTGGCGGATGGCGCCGACGATCAGGCCGCGCACGAGGCCGGGGGCGCGGAAGCGGACGTCGGCCTTTGCCGGGTGCACGTTCACGTCCACCAGGGCAGGATCGAGCGACAGGAACAGCACCGTCACGGCATGGCGGTCGCGCGGCAGGACGTCGGCATAGGCACCGCGAATGGCGCCGGCTATCAGCCGGTCGCGCACCGGCCTGCCGTTGACATAGGCATATTGCTGGAGCGCATTGGCGCGGGTGAAGGACGGGATCGACACATGGCCCGAGAGCCGCACGCCTTCGCGTTCGGCATCGATCGGGATGGCGTTGTCGGGGAATTCCGAACCCATCACCTGCGCGATGCGCTCGAGTTGTCCGTCGGCGTCGCCGGCTGTGGCTGGGAATTCCAGCGTCGACCGGTCGGAGCCGGCAAGCGTGAAGCGCACGACCGGGAAGGCGATGGCGATGCGCTTGACCACATCGCTGATGGCCGCGGTTTCCGCCCGCTCGCCTTTCATGAATTTCAGCCGGGCGGGGGTCGCGAAGAACAGGTCGCGCACTTCGACGGTGGTGCCGCGATTGGCGGCGGCTGGGCGCAGCGGCGTCAGCCGACCGCCTTCCACGCCGATCTCGGCGGCGCTGTCGCTGCCGGCGACGCGCGAGCGGATGGCGAGCCGCGCCACGGAGCCGATGGAAGGCAGCGCCTCGCCACGGAAGCCGAGCGAGCGGATGTCGTGGATGTCGTCGGCCAGCTTGGAGGTGCAATGGCGGGCCACCGCAAGAGGCAGTTCCCGTTCGGGGATGCCGCTGCCGTCGTCGGTGATCCGGATCAGCGAGAGCCCGCCGCCTCCGGTAACCACCTCGATGCGGGTGGCGCCAGCGTCGAGCGCGTTTTCGACCAGTTCCTTGACCACGCTTGCCGGGCGTTCGATCACTTCGCCAGCGGCGATCTGGTTGATCATCGTCTCGGAAAGCTGGCGGATGGGCATCCCGGAATTATAGGAGGATTCGCCATTGCGAAGGAAGGATCGGGCCGTCGCCCGGTCGCAAAAAAGCCGGGATACATGCTATCAATCGTGCTGCCGGTTCTTGAGGGACAGGGCGATTCTTGGGGGACAAGAATGAGATCGACACTTCTGTTTGCCGCCGTCCTGTCGTTTCCGGCGCCGGCGGCCAGCCTCGCGGGACCGGCTTCCGATGCGGTGAAATTCTTCTACGCGCCGGTGCGCTACGAGGCGGATGCCAAATACCGCAGCCGCTTCACGGAACCGGTCAGGAAGCTGTTCGAATTGAACGACAAGGCGACCAAGGACGCCGGCCAGATCGGCTGCATCGATTTCGGCCCCGGCCTCGATGCGCAGGACTACGATGAAAAGACGGTCGCAAGGTCCCTCAAGCTCTCCGAAAAAATCGACGGCGACAATGGCGAGGTGACTGCCAGCTTCGATCTTTTTCCGCAGGCCGACGGGTCCAGGCGCGAAATGGTCTGGTCGCTGAAGAAGATCGACGGCAAGTGGAAAATTGCCGATATCGCCTCCAGGACGAGTGGCTGGAAGCTCAGCGAATTGGGATGCCTGCCGGATCAGGAGTAGCGCCTTGCGACGGGCTGGTTTCGGTCATTTCATCATCTGCGCATGCCTGCTGAATGTCGCCCTTCCACCGGCTGCGGCGGACGGGCTTCTTGGGGCGACCCCGGCTCCGAATAAAGCCCAGGGCGATGCCGATCGGCCTTCGTCCTTGCCCGAACCGGGATCGCCCAGCGCCGTCATCAAACCGTTCTACGATCGTTACGGTCTTGAGCTCGACCCCACGCAACGCGACCATTTCATCGATCCGGCCAGGAAAGTGCTCGACGGCAACGATGCGCTCAAGAAGTCGGGACAGGGCGATTGTCTCGATCAGAACATGAGCTTGGACAATGCGGTCGCCGACCGGACCGAGATCGAAAAGACCTTCCGGATGCTGCAATCCGTGAATGGCGACCGGGCCATAGTGGTGGTCCAGTTCATCGAGGCCGGCGCGCCGCACCGGCTGGAATGGAAGCTGGCGAAGGTCGGCGACGAGTGGAAGATTTCCGACCTGCTTTCCGTCACGGGCGAATGGGCTCTCAGCCAGTACCAGTGCCAGTGAGCGGACGGCTTCAGCCGCGTCCGCGATAGGGCGCCACGCCCGTATCCGGAAGCCAGACATCCTTCGGCGGCGCGCCGGTCTGCCAGAAGACATCGATCGGAATGCCGCCGCGAGGATACCAATAGCCGCCCACGCGCAGCCACAAAGGCTTCGTCGCCGCCACGATGCGGCGGCCGATCATGATGGTGCATTCCTCGTGGAAGCCGCCATGGTTGCGGAAGGAGGTCAGGAAAAGCTTGAGCGATTTCGATTCCACCAGCAACGCGTCGGGCGCATAGTCGATGACGATATGCGCGAAATCCGGCTGTCCGGTCACCGGGCACAACGACGTGAACTCCGGGCAGGTGAAGCGCACGATTGCCGGCGGCCCGTCGCCACGCGCGAACGGCACGGTTTCCAGGACCGCACGATCCGGGCTGTCTGGCGTCTCGACGTGCGCGCCGAGTTGGGTAAGGTCTTTCGTCGCGGTCATGGGATGGGCTCCGGTTGGGGCGAATTCCGGGCTGCGCAGCCAGCATCGATATAGATAGGATTACGATGGCCAGCAACGATCCGCTTCTGCAACCATATCAGTTGAAGCACCTGACATTGAAGAATCGGGTCATGTCGACGAGCCATGAGCCGGCCTATTCGGAAGACGGCATGCCGAAGGAGCGCTATCGGCTCTATCACGCCGAAAAGGCCAAGGGCGGCATGGCGCTGACCATGACGGCCGGTTCGGCCGTCGTCTCCCGCGACAGCCCTCCGGCCTTCGGCAACCTGCATCTCTACGATGACCGCATCGTGCCCTGGTTGGCCGAGCTTGCCGATGCCTGTCACGAGCACGACTGCAAGGTGATGATCCAGATCACGCATCTGGGCCGCCGCACTGGCTGGAACAAGGCCGACTGGCTGCCGGTTCTTTCCGCCTCGCCGGTACGCGAGCCGGCGCATCGCGCCTTCCCGAAGACGGCGGAAGACTGGGACATCGAGCGCATCGTCCAGGACTACGCGTCCGCCGTCCAGCGCTGCCAGGCTGCCGGCCTGGACGGGATCGAGTTCGAATCCTACGGCCATTTGATGGACGGCTTCTGGTCGCCCGCCACCAACCATCGCGACGACGAATATGGCGGCTCGCTCGAAAACCGGCTGCGTTTCACGCATATGGTCCTGGATGCCGTTCGCGCCGCCGTCGGCCCGGACTTCGTGGTCGGGATCCGCATGGTGGCGGACGAGGATATGGCGACCGGCCTGTCGAAGGAGGAGGGCATCGAGATCGCCCGGCTTCTGGCCAATTCCGGCAAGGTCGATTTCCTCAACATCATCCGCGGCACGATCGAGACCGACGCCGCGCTGACCAAGGTCATCCCGGTGACGGGCATGCGCTCGTCGCCGCATCTCGACTTCGCCGGCGAGGTGAGGGCGGCCACCAAGTTCCCGACCTTCCACGCCGCGCGCATTTCCGACGTGGCGACCGCGCGCCACGCGATCGCGACCGGCAAGCTGGACATGGTCGGCATGACGCGCGCGCATATTGCCGACCCCCACATCGTCAGGAAGGTGATGGAAGGGCAGGAGCACCGCATCCGTCCCTGCGTCGGCGCCACTTATTGTCTCGACCGCATCTATGAGGGCGGCGAGGCGCTGTGCGTCCACAATGCCGCGACCGGGCGGGAGGCATCCATCCCGCATGTCCTGCGCAAGACCGACGGGCCGGCCAGGAAGGTGGTCGTGGTCGGAGCTGGGGCGGCCGGGTTGGAAATGGCCCGCGTGGCGGCCGAACGCGGACATGACGTGACCGTGCTGGAAGCGTCCGGACAGGCAGGCGGGCAGGTACGGCTGGCCACGCAAAATCCCCGCCGCAAGGAGCTGATCGGCATCATCGACTGGCGGCTGGAGGAACTGGAGCGGCTGGGCGTCGAAATCCGCTACGATACCTGGGCCGAGAAGGACGACGTGCTCGCATTGTCGCCGGATGTCGTGGTGGTGGCGACCGGCGGCCTGCCGCAGAACCCGCCGCTGCAAACGGGCGACGAACTCGTCACCTCGAGCTGGGACATCATGGCCGGCAGCGTCAAGCCTGGCGAGACGGTGCTGCTCTATGACGACAATGGCGGCCACCAGGGCATGGGTGCGGCCGAACTGATCGCCGATGCCGGCTCGAAGCTGGAACTGGTTTCGCCCGAGCGCTTCTTCGCGCCGGAAATGGGCGGCATGAACCATGTGCCCTATATGCGCGCCTTCCACGAAAAGGGCGTGACCGTCACCATCAACACCCGGCTGAAGGCGGTTCGCCGCGAGGGCAACCGGCTGGTCGCCACGCTGGGCTCTGACTTCGCCGAAGGCTGGCAAGCCGAACGCCATGTCGATCAGGTCGTGGTCGAGCACGGCACGCTGCCGCTGGACGATCTTTATCTGGCGCTGAAACCGCTCTCGCGGAATGCCGGTGCGATCGACTACGAGAAACTCGTCAATGGCGGCGATATCTTCCCGGCCCGCAATCCGGAAGGCGTCTTCGTGGTGTTCCGGATCGGCGATGCGGTGGCGTCTCGCAACATCCATGCCGCGATCTATGACGGCATACGCTATGGCATCAGGATCTAGAAAGGGCGGCGCTCAGGAACTGCGATCAGAACAGCCGCGCCACCGCCATGCACAGCACGGTGAGCCCGAGCAGCGGTGCCGCGATCCGCTCGCCGCGGATCATGCGCGCGCGGAGCTGAGCTTCCGTTTGCGTATCGGCCCCGGCGAGCTGCCGCCTCGCCGGGCCGACGACGGCGCCGAGAACACCGGCCGCCGCGATCGCCGAGGCAATGCCGATGGCGAGAACCGTTTCCATGCCGCCGAAATAAGCGCCATGGAAGAAGTACCAAAGCAGCGCGCCGGTTATGAAAACGACCACGGCTGAGCTCATCTGCGGCCCGAAGAACCGCTCCACCCTGATGTCCGGATCACGCGCGAGGGTGATCGTGGT
This sequence comes from Mesorhizobium sp. SP-1A, assembly GCF_032460275.1. Classification (NCBI taxonomy): domain Bacteria; kingdom Pseudomonadati; phylum Pseudomonadota; class Alphaproteobacteria; order Hyphomicrobiales; family Phyllobacteriaceae; genus Mesorhizobium; species Mesorhizobium sp. SP-1A. Next base: position 1,657,436 of record NZ_JAVXZD010000001.1, read on the forward strand.
GCCGGCCCAGAAAACGCCGGCCATGACGTGAAGGCCAAGGACGACGATGTAGACATATTGCATTGTCCGTCTCCTCTGTTCGTTCGCATAACATTAGATATCAAATTGTTTGATGTCAATTGGTTTGACGACGATTGTATGCTACGGTCGCCATATGACGACGCCCCTGCGCCCACCGATAGGATTGGAACTGCATCGCTCCGCCCGCGCGGTGTCGCAGGCTTTCGATGCCGCGATGGCGGAAGCGGGGGCCAGCCTGCCGGTCTGGCTGACGCTTCTCGCGGTCAAGACGCGGGGTTCGGCGAACCAGCGCGAAATGGCGGGCGTCATCGGCATTCAGGGTGCCACGCTGACCCATCATCTCAACGCGATGGAGAGCCAGGGACTGCTGACCCGCCGTCGCGCCCCGGACAACCGGCGCATCCATCAGGTGGAACTGACACCGGCGGGAGAAGCGCTGTTCATGAAGCTGCGCGGCACCGCGATCGCCTTCGACAAAAGGCTTCGCGCCGGCTTGGACGAGGCGAGACTGGCCGAGTTCGCAGCAGTGCTTTCGGCCATGCGGGCGAATGTCGGGGATTGAGGATTGCGCGGCATCCGGATTGAAGCCTCGTTTTACGGTGGATTTTTTCAGCCACGCGATCAAGAGTCAGGTCGGCGAGGGGGACCGTTCTGAAAAGCCGCAGCGCCTCGAAAGGATCACCATGACCGCAGATTTCCTTTCCCATATCGATGCCGAGCTCGATGCGCTGAAAAAGGCAGGCCTTTACAAGTCCGAGCGCGTCATCACCTCCATGCAATCGGCCGAGATCGAGGTGGCCGGCGGCGAAAAAGTCCTGAATTTCTGCGCCAACAACTATCTCGGCCTCGCTGACAGCGCGGATCTGCGCGACGCCGCCAAGGTCGCGCTCGATCGTTATGGCTACGGCATGGCCTCGGTGCGTTTCATCTGCGGCACGCAGGAGGAGCACAAGCAGCTCGAAGCGCGGATTTCCGCCTTCCTCGGCCTGGAGGATACCATCCTCTATTCCTCCTGCTTCGACGCCAATGGCGGCCTGTTCGAGACACTGCTCGGCGAAGAAGACGCCATCATCTCCGATGCGCTGAACCATGCCTCCATCATCGACGGCGTGCGGCTGTCGAAGGCGAAGCGGTTCCGCTACGCCAACAACGACATGGCGGCCCTCGAGGAAGAGCTGAGGAAGGCCGAAGGCAGCCGCTTCAAGCTGATCGCCACGGATGGCGTGTTCTCCATGGACGGCATCATCGCCAACCTGAAGGGCGTATGCGATCTGGCCGAAAGATACGGAGCGATGGTGATGGTGGACGACAGCCATGCGGTGGGCTTTGTCGGCAAACATGGGCGCGGCTCGGCCGAGCATTGCGGGGTCGAGGGCAGGGTGGACATCATCACCGGCACGCTGGGCAAGGCTCTTGGCGGCGCCTCGGGAGGCTACACCTCGGGCAAACGGCAGGTGGTGGACTGGCTGCGGCAGCGCTCGCGGCCTTATCTGTTCTCCAATACGCTGATGCCCGCCATCGCCGCCGCGTCCCTGAAGGTCTTCGACCTGGTCGAGAATGGCGACGGCCTGCGCGCGCGCCTATATGCCAATGCGGAACGGTTCAGGTCATCGATGACGAAACTCGGCTTCACGCTTGCGGGCGAAGGCCATCCCATCATTCCGGTGATGTTGGGCGATGCCACGCTCGCGCAGGAAATGGCGGCCAGGATGCTCAAGCGCGGCATCTATGTGATCGGTTTTTCCTTTCCGGTGGTGCCGAAGGGCCAGGCCCGCATCCGCACGCAGATGTCGGCCGCGCATTCCAGCACGGATATCGACCGGGCGGTGCAGGCATTCGGCGACGTCGGCCGCGAACTGGGCGTGATTTCGTAAGGAGCGAAGAATGTCCAACATGATGCGCGCGCTGGTGAAGGCCAAGGCCGAGCCGGGCATTTGGATGGAGCGGGTTCCGGTTCCCGAGATCGGCCCCAACGACGTGCTGATCAAGGTCAGGAAGACGGCGATCTGCGGCACCGATGTTCACATCTACAATTGGGACCAGTGGGCGCAGAAAACCGTGCCCGTGCCGATGGTGACCGGCCACGAATTCGTCGGTACGGTCGCGGAGGTCGGCTCGGCCGTCACCGAGTACAAGGTGGGGCAGCGGGTATCGGGCGAAGGCCATATCGTCTGCGGCCATTGCCGCAATTGCCGCGCGGGCAGGGGGCACCTGTGCCGCAACACGCAGGGCGTCGGCGTCAACCGCCCCGGCGCTTTCGGCGAATATGTCGCCATCCCCCAGCACAACGTCGTGCCGATCCCCGACGACATCCCGGACGAGGTGGCCGCGATCTTCGACCCGCTTGGCAACGCGGTGCACACGGCGCTGTCCTTCGATCTCGTCGGCGAGGACGTGCTGGTGACCGGCGCAGGGCCGATCGGCATCATGGGCGCGCTGGTGGCGCAATGCGTCGGCGCCCGCAAGGTGGTCATCACCGATATCAATCCGACCCGGTTGGCGCTGGCAGGGAAGCTCGGCGTGCATCACGTGGTCGATGCGTCGCAGGAGAAGCTGCGCGACGTCATGCGTGAAGAAGGCATGACCGAGGGGTTCGACGTCGGGCTCGAAATGTCCGGCTCGGCGGCGGCCTTCCGCGACATGATCGACACCATGAACAACGGCGGCAAGATCGCCATCCTCGGCATCGCGCCGACCGGCTTCGAGATCGACTGGAACAAGGTCATCTTCAAGATGCTGACGCTGAAGGGCATCTACGGCAGGGAAATGTTCGAAACCTGGTACAAGATGATCGCACTGGTGCAGGGGCCGCTTGACGTGAGCGGTCTGATCACGCATCGGATCGGCGCCGACGACTACATTTCCGGCTTCGAGGCCATGAAAAGCGGCGACGCCGGAAAAGTAGTAATGGATTGGTGATTTTAGCGCCATAAGAGGAAAATTATTTCACTCAGGGTGTAGAAATTCACACGTCGGCGCGTTGAAAACCGACGTAGCGTAGTGGTAGACAGTCGCTCCCTTGCCGCTGGATTCCACATATGCGCCGTCATATTCGAACCCTCACCGCGCGACACGAACCTACCGGGCCGGTTCTCGCCCATGCAAAGTCCGGACTTGGCGCATTTATCGGGATTGGCGCAGTCGGCGGCCTCGCCTCGCTGACCGGCCTGCCGCTGCTGGTCGCCCCGCTGGGCGCCACCGCGGTCCTGGTGTTCGGTCAGCCCGGAAGCCCGCTGGCGCAGCCGGCAAATGTTTTCGGCGGTTATTTGCTGGCGACGCTGATGGGCGTAACCGCAGCCCTTCTGTTTCCGGGACAGTGGGAAATGTCTGCCGTTGCGGTAGGTTGCGCGATTGCGTTGATGTCGATCTTCAGGGTGACGCATCCGCCGGCGGGCGCCGTGCCGCTCGTGGCCCTGGGCGCGCCGCTGCAAAGCGCTTCGCTGTTCGGCACCATCCTGATCGGCTGCTGCAGCCTGATCGGGCTCGCGGTGATGCACCATCGGCTTCCGCCGCGCGCTCACTATCCCCGCCGGCCGGAACCGGGCTCAACGCCCGTTTCCGAAAACGACCTCAAGGCGGGTGAGCGCGTTTAGGAGCGCCGCCTGCTCCTCGGGCGCCAGGTGTTCGAGGAAGCGCGTCTCGAACGCCCGTGCCAGCGGCACCATCTCGCGATAGGCCACCATCCCGGCTTTCGTCAGCGTCAGGTGCTCGATGCGGCGATCCTGCTCGTCCACCTTCCGGGTCAGCCAATGCCGCCGCTCCAGTTTGGCGACGGCCCGTGACACCTTCGTCTTGTGCATCGCCGACTGCTCGCCGAGCGCGGTGGCCGTCATCGTGCCATGTTCGCCAAGGCCGGCGAGCGTGCGCCATTCCGGACGGGTCAACCCGAGCCGGTCCTTGTAGATCCTGGCGAACTCGCGGCTGACCAGGTCGGCAAGGTGATACAGCCGATAAGGCAGGAACTTTCCGAGCTCGAGCGTTTCCCTGTCCATTGATCCCTCCGGCCGGCGAGGCCCGGAACGCGTCGTTTGATAGTTACATTTTCAATGGTTACGAATGTAACCGATTTGGTTACTTCGTCCACGGGAGGTGGCTATGGCCTTTTCCTACATGCCGGGTTTCGGCAATGATTTCGAAACGGAAACCTTGCCGGGTTCGCTGCCGCAAGGCAGGAACTCGCCGCAGCGTCCCGCCTACGGTCTCTACGCAGAACAGCTTTCGGGTTCGCCCTTCACCGCGCCGCGCGGCACCAACGAGCGGTCGTGGCTCTACCGCATTCGCCCCAGCGTCAAGCATACCGGCCGCTTCCGGAGCACCGCCTATCCTTTTTGGAAGACGGCGCCGAACCTCGAAGATCACGAGCTGGCGCTCGGCCAGTATCGCTGGAACCCGCTGCCAGTGCCATCCGAGCCGACCGATTTCCTCGCCGGTGTCCGGACGATGACCACGGCGGGCGACGCGCTCGGCCAAAGCGGCATGGCGGCGCATGTCTATGTCGCCAACCGATCGATGGTGGACGATCATTTCTTCAATGCCGACGGGGAGATGCTGGTCGTTCCTCAAGTCGGGCGGCTGAACTTCGTCACCGAAATGGGCGTGATGGAATTGCGGCCCGGCGAGATCGCGGTGCTGCCGCGCGGATTGGTTTTCAAGGTGGAACTGCTCGATCCCGAGGCGCGCGGTTATGTCTGCGAGAATTACGGCGCCAAATTCACCATGCCCGACCGGGGTCCGATCGGCGCGAACTGTCTCGCCAACCCGCGCGATTTCAAGACGCCATGCGCATGGTTCGAGGACAAGGAAACGCCGTGCCGGTTGGTCGTGAAGTGGTGCGGGGCTTTTCACGTCGCCGAACTCGACCATTCGCCATTGGACGTGGTGGCATGGCACGGCAACTACGCGCCCTACAAATATGATCTATCGACCTTTTCGCCGGTCGGAGCGATCCTGTTCGATCACCCCGATCCATCGATCTTCACCGTGCTGACGGCGCCCAGCGGCGAGGAGGGCACGGCGAATGTCGATTTCGTCATCTTCCCGCCGCGCTGGCTGGTGGCGGAAGACACGTTTCGCCCGCCCTGGTACCATCGCAACATCATGAGCGAGTTCATGGGCCTGGTCCACGGCCAGTACGACGCCAAGGAAGAGGGCTTCGTCCGGGGCGGCATCAGCCTGCACAACATGATGCTGGCGCACGGCCCCGATACGTCCGGCTTCGAAAAGGCCTCGAAGGCCGAGCTGAAACCGCATAAGCTCGACCATACGATGGCCTTCATGTTCGAAACCCGCTTCCCGCAGATGCTGACCCGTTATGCCGCGGAGGCTCCCACGCTGCAGCGGAACTATATCGACTGCTGGAAGGGGCTGAAGAAGCGGTTCAACGGCACGCCGGAGGGTGACTGGTCCTGAGCGCCCCGCGCCTTCGCTCCGGTGGCGAGGCGAATGGACCGCCTCCCTCCGGAAATAGTGGAAGCGACTTGACGATCGCACGCGGCGGCTTTGTTGTAGGGACCGGTGCAGAAGGCACCGTGCGAGAGGGAGACACATGAAGCTGGCAACGTTGAAGGACGGCACGCGCGATGGAAAGCTGGCCGTTGTTTCCCGCGATCTCACGCGCTGTACCGACGCCTCCTTCCTGGCGCGCACATTGCAAGCGGCGCTGGACGACTGGTCGAGGATTTCGCCGCACCTTGCGGCGCTCGGCGAATCCCTCGAGCACGGGGCGGTGCCGGCGCAGCGCTTCCATGAGCACGACGCCCATTCGCCGCTGCCGCGGGCCTATCAATGGGCGGACGGTTCAGCCTATGTGAATCACGTGGAACTGGTCCGCAAGGCGCGGGGCGCCGAAATGCCCGCAAGCTTCTGGACCGATCCGCTGATGTACCAGGGCGGCTCGGACACCTTTATCGGCCCACGCGATCCTATCCGCCTTGCCGACGAGGCCTGGGGGATCGACATGGAGGCCGAGGTCGCCGTCGTCGTGGACGATGTGGAAATGGGCGCGAGCGTCGATCAGACGCGTGACGCGATCCGCCTCGTCATGCTGGTGAACGACGTCTCGCTGCGCGGGCTCATCCCGGCCGAACTGGCCAAGGGCTTCGGCTTCTTCCAGGGCAAGCCGCCCTCGGCGTTCTCGCCCGTGGCGGTGACGCCGGACGAACTGGGCGAGGCGTGGGACGGCGGCAAGCTGCACCTGCCCTTGAACGTCGATCTCAATGGCAGGCCGTTCGGCCGGGCGAATGCCGGCGTGGATATGACCTTCGATTTTCCGACCCTGATCGCCCATGCGGCGAAGACCCGCCCGCTGGCTGCCGGCACCATCGTCGGCTCCGGAACCGTTTCGAACAAGCTGAACGGCGGTCCGGGGAAACCGGTCGACGAGGGCGGTGCCGGCTATTCCTGCATCGCCGAGATGCGCGTGGTCGAAACGATCGAAAGCGGTGCGCCCGCGACGCCGTTCCTGCGCTTCGGAGACACGGTGCGTATCGAAATGAAGGATCGCGCGGGTCATTCGATCTTCGGCGCCATCGAGCAGAAAGTAGAGAAATACGAACGCTGAGCGGTCCGTCGCAAAGGCCGAAACATGGATCTCGTCGGGCATTTCCGCAGGATGGCGGGCAACAACCGCTGGTCCAATGACCGTCTCTACCGCGCGGTGCTCGCGTTGGAACCGGGCGAATTCGAAGCCATGCGCGTCAGCTTCTTCCCCTCGATAAGGGAGACGCTGAATCATCTATTGGCGGTCGATCTGCTTTATCTGGACTTCCTGGAGGAAGGCGGGCTGGGAGCTGCCGCCCATGACGATTTCGTCCCGCTGGCTGACCCGCAGGAACTGTCTCGGGCGCAATCGGCTGCCGACTGGCGGCTGGCGGCGTTTTGTAGCCGTATCTCCACCGGCGATCTCGAGCGGCGGGTGGTCACGGATCGGCGCGAGGACGGGCAGGTCCCGGAGCGGATCGGCGATCTGCTGGCGCATCTTTTCATCCACCAGATACACCATCGCGGCCAGGTGCATGCGATGCTTTCGGGCACGTCCGTCAAGCCGCCGCAACTGGACGAGTTCTTCCTCGGCTACGATCTGAAACTGAGGAAGACGGAGATCGAGCGGCTCGGTCTCTAACCGCTCGACCGGCCTTATTCGGCCGCCTGTACCTTCAGCACGCCACGCCGGATCTGGTCTTCCTCGATCGATTCGAACAGCGCACGGAAATTGCCTTCGCCGAATCCCTCGTCACCCTTGCGCTGGATGAATTCGAAGAAGATCGGGCCCATCACGGTCCTGGAGAATATCTGCAGCAGGATTTTCGTGGTGCCGCCATCGACCACGCCTTCGCCGTCGATCAGGATGCCGTGCTTTTTCATGCGCTCGACCGGTTCGTCGTGGCCATGCACGCGGTCGTGGCTTCTCTCGTAATAGGCGTCCGGAGGACCGGGCATGAACTTCAGCCCGTTGCCGGCCAGCCGGTCGGTGGCATCGTAGATGTTCTCCGTGCCCACGGCGATGTGCTGGATGCCTTCGCCCTTGTATTTCTTCAGATATTCGACGATCTGGCTGGTCTCGTCCTTGGACTCGTTGAGCGGAATGCGGATCTTGCCGCAGGGTGAGGTGATGGCCCGGCTGACCAGCCCGGTGATGCGCCCGTCGATGTCGAAATAATGGATCTGCTTGAAGCCGAACAGTTCGCGGTAGAAGTCCCACCACTTGTCCATGTTGCCGCGATAGACATTGTGGGTGAGGTGGTCGAGATAATAGAAGCCGACGCCTTCCGGCTTCGGGTCGCGTTCGCCCAACCATTCGAACTCGGCGTCGTAGGCCGATCCCTTCTCGCCATAGGTCTCGACGAAATAGAGCAGCGAGCCGCCGATGCCGACGATTGCCGGCACGTCCAGCGCCTTGTCCTTGCCTTCATACGGCGTTGCGCCTTTCGAAACGGCATGATCGAAGGCATGCCGGGCATCGACCACGCGCCAGGCCATTGATGCGGCACATGGCCCGTGCTTCTCCACGAACTTCATCGCGTGGGAACCGGGTTCGGCGTTGACGACATAGTTGATGTCGCCCTGCCGCCAGACGGTGATGGCCTTCGTTCGGTGCCTGGCCACCGCGACATAGCCCATGCAGGTGAAAAGCTGCGCCAATTTCTGCGGTTCGGGATGCGCGAATTCGACGAATTCGAAACCGTCCGTGCCGGCGGGATTTGCGGCGCTGATCTTTGCCGGCGGCGCGTCGTGCGGGAAGGGGCCCATGATCGATCCTCCTCATCGGTTCGGATCATTCTACGCGCCGCAGCCCGCATGATGCTTGCATTCGCGTGCCTCGGATGCTCAAACTTCGCATGGTTCATGCATCAATGAGGGTGAAATGGCCTCGGATGAACGGGTTGACCAGTTCGATCGCAAGATACTGGCGCTACTGCAGAAGGATGCGCGGCTCACCAACAACGACCTGTCGGAACGGGTGAACCTGTCCGCCTCGCAATGCTCACGCCGCCGCCAGCGCCTGGAAGAGGATGGCTATATCCATGGCTATCGGGCCGTGCTGGACCGCGACAGGCTGGGTTTTCCGCTCGTCAACATGATTTCGGTGACGCTGGCCACGCATAACCGCGACAATGCGCGCCGGTTCGGCGAACTGGTCGCGCGTCTGCCCGAGGTGCAGGAAGCGCACGCGCTGACCGGCGAGATGGACTACATATTGAAAGTGGTGACCCCCGACCTGAAGTCGCTGTCCGCCTTCGTCAACGGCGTGCTGCTGCCGCATGAATCGGTCCAGCACGTCAAGACGGCGATCGTCCTGGAAACGCTGAAAGAAACGGGCGCGTTGCCGATCTAACCGAATCGAAACGGCGCGCCTCGGAGAGACGCGCCGCCGGATTCCTGCACCGTTTGGGTTTTCAGCGGACAGGCTTATCCCTTGGCCTGCTGGATCAGCGCATAGAGGTTGCTGCAGCGCCCGCCCGAGCGGCAAAACGCCAGGATCGGTCCTTCGAGTTCTTCCAGCGCGTGCGCCTGGTCCTCGACGTTGTCGGTCGTGATGTGCCCGCTGACGACCGGGATGAAGCGGAAGGCCAGCCCCGCCGCCTCGACCGCCGTCTGGATGTTTCCGTGCGACGGCTGGCCCGGCTGCTCGTCGTCCGGCCGGTTGCAAATGACGCTCTTGAAGCCGGCGGCCTTGATGGCCGCGACATCGCCGGGAGTGATCTGACCCGAAACCGAATAGTTGTCGGTGATCTGACGGAATTCCATGCGATCCTCGCAATCTGTTGTGGTCTGCCCGGACGCGCCCGGCGGGGCGGCAGTCATGCCACTCCGGGCCGCTTCGCGCAACGCCGAAAGCCGCGGGCAGCGGCCTAACGCCGCAATGGCCGCACGAGCCTTCTGAAGGGCCGCGACAACAATGTAGTGCGCGGGATATCGCAGTGCGAGAGGCGGGAGGCACGGCGCCTCTCGCTTCTTCGATCTAGGCCCCGGTCAGCTTCCCAGAATGGCGCCTTTGATCTGCTTCATGTTGTTGCGCATCATGTCGACATAGGTCGATGCCGGCCTGTCCGGACCGGACAGCGCATCGGAAAAGAGCGTGCCGCCCACTTTGATGCCCGTCTCGGATGATATCTGCTCGATCAGACGTGGATTGGTGACGTTTTCCACGAAGATTGCCGCGGCCTTATCCTTCCTGATCTGCTCGATCAGCTTGGCGACGTCGGCGGCGGAGGGTTCCGCGTCGGTGGAAATGCCCTGCGGCGCGAGGAAGGTAAGTCCGTACTCGTGCTCGAAATAGCCGAAGGCGTCGTGGGAACTGATCACCACGCGCTTGTCCTGCGGGATCGATGCGATGGCGGAGCGCACCTCGGCGTCCATCTCGTCCAGTTTCTCCGTATAGGCCTGGGCATTGGCCCTGTAGGTGCCGCACCCGGCCTCGTCGGCCGCGCAGAAGGCATCGGCTATGTTCTTCACATAGATCTTCGCGTTCGGGATGGACTGGAAGGCGTGCGGGTCGATGGCTTCGTGGCCGGTTTCCGCGTGGTCATGGTCGGCGGAATCGGCGAATTCTGGCTTGAACTCTATTGGCTTCACGCCCTTGGTCAGCTCCGCGATCCGGGCCTTGGTGGCGCTGGTGTCGACCAGGCGCTTCAGAAATCCCTCGAAATGCAGGCCGTTCACCAGCACCACATCGGCCTTTGCCATCGCCACGGCATCGGCCGGCTTGGGCTCGTAGACATGCGCGTCGCCGTCCGGCCCGACGATCGTGGTGATGTCGACGCGATCTCCGCCGACATTCCTGGCGAAGTCGGCGATCACGGTGAAACTCGCCACCACCTTGAGCGGCGCGGCGAAAGCTGAGCTGCTTAATGTTATAACGCTCACGGCGAGAGCGAGTGCAACGGCCTTCAGCATTCGAAGTCCTCCTAGAACGTTCCTGGGAAATCAAGCCGTACGATGGCGATGCCGCACGATGCGGGTACGCAGCGCGCCACGCGTGCCGAACAGCGTCGACGCGAGATAGACGACGCCGGCGGACAGGATGATCGCCGGCCCCGAAGGCAGCGACAGGTGATAGGAAAGCAGAAGTCCGGCGATGCTGGCGGCCAAGCCGATCGCCACTGCCAGCGCGCACATGGTCTCGACCCGTGCCGTCCAGAAGCGCGCTGCGGCGGCGGGCAGGATCATCAGGCCGACGGAAAGCAGCGTGCCGAGCGCCTGGAACCCGCCGACGAGATTGAGCACGACGAGACCGAGGAAAATGAAATGGACCGGGCTGCCCAGGCGGCTCACCGAGCGCAGGAACAAAGGGTCCAGGCATTCGGCGACCAGCGCGCGCCAGAACACGGCAAGGGCGGCGAGCGTCACGACCACGATGCCGCCGATCAGGATCAGTGCCTCGTCGTTCAGCGCCAGCACCGTGCCGAACAGTACATGCATGAGATCGACGCTGGACCCCCTGATAGACACCATCAGCACGCCGATGGCCAAAGAGATGAGATAGAAGGCCGCCATGGAAGCGTCCTCCCGCTGCACGGTGAAGCGGGAAACCGCGCCCGCGCCAAGCGCTACGACCACGCCGGCCACAAGCCCGCCAACGGTCATGGGCAGGATTTCGAGCCCGTAGAACAGGAAGCCGACCGCCGCGCCGGGTAGAATGGCATGCGCCATGGCGTCACCGGAAAGGCTCATGCGCCGCAACATCAGGAAGACGCCGACCGGGCAGGCGCCCAGCGACAGCATCAGCGAGCCGAACAAGGCGCGCTGCATGAAGCCGAAATCCGCGAATGGTGCAATCAGCAGGTCATAGGCACCGACCATCACGCGGCCCTCGAACCTGCGTCCTTGCCATGATCATGGCTGGAATGATCGTGTTCCGAACGATCGGATGCGTGCGAATGCGCATGATCGTGCGCGACAGGCTCGCACCATGGCGCCTCGTCTTCCCAGGCTTCATGGAAGTGCCGCGCCTGCAGCAGGTTCTCCGGCCGCAACGTCTCGATCGTTTCTCCCCAGGCCACCGGGCGGCGCGCGAGCAGAAGCGCCTCCGGAAAATTCCTGCGCACCAGGTCCATGTCGTGCACGACCACCATGACCGTGCGCTGTTCGTCGTGCCACTGCCTGATCAGCGCCACGAGGTCGACGACGGTCTTGGCATCGACGGCATTGAACGGTTCGTCGAGCAGGATCAGGTCGGCATCCTGCACCAGAACGCGCGCAAACAGGGCCCGCTGCAACTGGCCGCCGGACAAGGTGTCCAGGCCGCGCTTTTCAAATCCCTCCAGCCCGACAGCCATCAGCGCCTCGCGAACGGAGTGGCGATCCTCGGCAGTGTGGCGCCCGAGAAGACCGCGCCGGGGCCACAGGCCCAGCGACACGAGATCGACGACGCGCGCCGGAAAAGTCCGGTCGAGTTCCGATTGCTGCGGAAGATAGGCGACGCGAATGTCCGGTTTACGCTCGATACCGCCGGACATCGGCTTCAACACGCCGACGATGCCTTTCATGAGCGTGGACTTGCCGGATCCGTTGGCGCCGACGACCGCGGTCAGCGATCCCTTCTTCACTGACCCGCTCAGGTGATGCACGGCCGGATGGCTGTTGTAGCCGAGCGTCAGGTCGCGAAATGTCAGGCAGGATTGCGGCATCGAACGTTTCCAGGCCCATGCGTGGGAGCGTCCAGGTTGGATATGTGATGTTATTACATTAGTCAATCGACCGATGCCAATTTTGCTGGGGAGCATCGCCGCTGTCGCATCGGATTTTTTCCCATGCTGCTTGCCCCTGGGCCTGTGCGAACCTAAACAGGCGCATCGCAGGAATTCAGCAGGAAGGAAGCTGCAATGAGCATTCGTCGCATCGATGTCGGGCCGCGCATGAGCCAGGCCGTCGTTCACGGCAACACGGTTTATCTGGCCGGGCAGGTCGGCACGCCGAACCAGAGCGTCGCCGTCCAGACCCGCAGCATCCTGGCCGCGATCGACGGACTGCTTGCCAAGGCCGGCACCGACAAGACCAAGATCCTCCAGGCGATCATCTGGCTGGACGACATGGCCAATTTCGCCGAAATGAACAAGGAATGGGACGCATGGGTGCCGCAGGGCCACACGCCCGCGCGCGCCACCGGCGAGGCCAAGCTGGCCGGTCCCGAATACAACGTCGAAATCATCGTCACGGCCGCTATCTAAGCAGCCGAGGCGGAAGGCGTGCAGCGCGCCGCCATCCGTGAAGGAGAGGGGACGGCAGACGGCGGCATCACCTCGTCGGTGAAGGCCGCCTATGCCTCTCCCGACATTTCCGGAGGATTGGCATGACGGATACACCCTGGCTCACGGTTGTTCGCGGAACGGCTCCGCTTTTGCTGTCCATTCCGCACACTGGGACAGAACTGGCGGACCTCGAGAGCCGGCTCAGTTCACCGTGGACCGCGCGTTGCGACACCGACTGGTGGATCGAGAAGCTCTACGACTTCGCCTCCGGACTGGGCGCAACGGTCGTGCGCACCGGCATTTCCCGCACGGTGATCGATCTCAATCGCGATCCCTCCGGCGCCTCGCTCTATCCCGGCCAGACGACGACCGGCCTTTGCCCGACCGAAACCTTCGACGGTGACGATCTCTACCGCCACGAGGAGGACAAGCCCGACGCCGCCGAGATCGAGGAGCGGCGACGGACCTATTTCGATCCGTACCACGCCGCCCTGCAGGCGGAAATCGACCGGCTGCGGGCAACGCATGACCGGATCGTGCTCTATGACTGCCATTCGATACGTTCGGTTCTGCCCCGCTTGTTCGAAGGCACGCTGCCGGTTTTCAATCTCGGAACCAATGACGGCAGAAGCACCGATCCGGCATTGCAGGAAAAGGTGCGCGGCATACTGGCCGACACCGGTGTGAGCTACGTGGTCAACGGCCGCTTCAAGGGTGGCTGGATCACCCGCCGCTACGGCCAGCCGGACAAGGGCGTGCACGCCCTGCAGATGGAACTGGCCTGCCGCGGCTACATGCGCGAGCCGGGCGACAAGGCAAGCCCCGAGAACTGGCCAAGCGAATATGAAGCCGCTTTTGCCACTCCCATCCGCGAAAAGCTCCTGACCATCCTTCAGTCTGCGATTGCCTGGGCAAACGGCTGAAATCCTTCGGCCGTTCACAGGGCTTCTGTTGCGGCCAAGCGATGCCGCCCCGGAAAGGCGTCGGGCGGCGCTGATGCCGATCCGCTGCGGCGACATGCGGCCGACCGTTAAAACCTGTTTCCAAGCGTTATCGCCGAGCCCGTCAAATAACGCGGGGTCAAGGGGCCGGAACACGAAAAAGCCTGAATCCTTGCCTCTCCATCCGCCCGGCGCACGCAAAAGCGAACGCTCGAAGGTTGCCGGGGGGACAACGCCTGCTATTGTGAGTTCGGGACGAAAAGACGGTCTCGCCGACTTTTGTTGCGATGCAACCAATTATGTTTAAATCGGTTACAGGAACGCGTTCCGCGCTATTGCCGGGGCGCCCCCGCCGCATGGATTGATTAATGAACATACAGACCAGCCCCGCGCAGATCGAAAAGACAGGCGCGCATGTTCCGACAACGCTGGAAGAGCCCATCCGCTCGCAATTCCTGCCCGAAGACCGCCTGCGCAACCTGGGCGAAAACCTCGCCAAGAGCGAGGTCGTCAAACTGGCCGGACTGTTGCCCTTCGACTTCCAGGCCCGCATCCGCGAGAACGCCAAGAAAATCCTCGAGGTCTACCGGCTGACCAATGCGGCGCAGGGGCGTGGCGAGACGATCACGCCGGCCGCGCAGTGGCTCTTGGACAACAACTATCTGGTCGAGGAAACGATCTACCAGATCAAGCGCGACCTGCCTCAGCGCTTCTATCGCCAGCTTCCTACCCTCAAACTGCCCGACGGAACGACCATACCCCGCGCTCTTGCGGTGGCATGGGCCTATGTGGAGCATTCCGACAGCTCCGTCTCGGCCCATATGTTCAAGGCGATCGTCGAAGGTTTCCAGTCCGTCGAACCGATGCGCATCGGCGAAATCTGGGCGCTGCCGTCGCTGTTGCGCTTCGTGCTGATCGAGAATTTGCGCCGCCTGGCAGTCAGGGTCCACCGGACCCGCGACATGCGGATGATCGCCAACGAGGTCGCGGACCGCGTGCTCGCTTTGACCGAGGACGACGACAAGTCCATCCTGGCGCCCTACGCGTCGCATGCCCGCGACACCACCTTCGCCACGCAATTGCTCTACCGTTTGCGGGACGGTTCGCAAAATGCCGGCAAAGCCTTGGAATGGCTCGAAGACGAGCTTGAGAAGTCCGGAACCGACGCCGAGGAAATCACCATTGCCGAGCACCAGACGCTCTCAAGCGGCAATGTGACCACCGGCAACATCATCCGCGGCCTGCGCCTCATCAACGACGTCGACTGGACGGTCTGGTTCGAGGAGGTCAGCCGCATCGACGCGCTCCTGCGCGAGCGGACGAATTTCAATGCGCTCGACTTCGCCTCCCGCGACCAGTACCGGCGCGAGATCGAGCAACTGGCGCGGCGCTCCGAGCAGTCCGAATATTCCGTCGCCGAAAGAGCCACCGAAATGGCCGGGGGCGAGCGCGCCACAAGCGGATCGGCCGAGCCTGCCGATGTCGGCTTCTTCGTGGTCGGACCGCGCCGTCCGGAACTGGAGCGGGCAATCGGCTACCGGCCGAGCCTTGCCGAGCACTTCAAGCGCTCCTTCCGCCAGAGCGGCTGGCTCGGTCTGGTGGTGCCCGTCTTCGCGCTGACGATCCTGCTTCTGTGGGCGACCGGGTCCGCGCTGGTCGTCCTCGGCCTGTCGCCGGCGGCCATCGCGCTGATGCTCGTGCTGTTCTCCGTTCCGGCCAGCGAGGGCGCGCTGGCCTTCTTCAACACCGTGGTTCTGCTGTTCCTGAAGCCGACCCGGCTGATCGGCTACGAATACAAGGACGGCATCCCGGCGGAAGCGCGCACGCTGGTCGTGGTGCCCTCGTTGATCGGCTCACGCGACGACGTCGAGGAAAACATCCGCAACATCGAGGTGCACTACCTCGCCAACATGTCGGACGAACTCTATTTCGCCCTGCTTTCGGACTGGCCCGACAGCCAGCAGGAACTCAGCGCCACCGACACCGAGATCCTTGACTTCGCCCGCACCCAGATCGCGCGGTTGAATGCGCGCTACCCGACCGAAGGGCTTCCGCGCTTCTATCTCCTGCATCGCAGGCGCCTCTACAATCCCTCGCAGGGCTGCTGGATGGGCTGGGAACGCAAGCGCGGCAAGCTCCACGAGTTGAACCTGCTCCTGCGCGGCGACAGCGACACCACCTTCCTGCCGCTGGAATCCCCGCTGCCCGAAAATGTCGTCTACGTCATGACGCTGGACGCCGACACACGCACCACGCGCGGCGCGGTCGCCAAGCTCGTCGGCAAGATGTACCATCCGCTCAACCGTCCGCATTTCGATGCCGCCAGGCGGGTCGTGACGTCCGGATACACCATCCTCCAGCCGCGCATCACGCCCTCGCTGACCACGGGCGACGACGCTTCGTTCTTCCAGCGCGTCTTCTCGGCCAATCGCGGCCTCGATCCCTATGTCTTTGCCGTATCGGACCTTTACCAGGACGTGTTCGGCGACGGCTCCTTCACGGGCAAGGGGCTTTATCACGTCGATGCCTTCGAAGCGGCGTTGAAGGACCGCATCGAGGAGAACACCATCCTCAGCCATGACCTGCTCGAAGGCGCCCTGGCGCGCTCGGCGCTGGTCACCGACGTGGAGCTGGTCGAGGATTACCCGACCCGCTATTCGGTGGACGCTTCGCGCCATCATCGCTGGGCGCGAGGCGACTGGCAGCTTCTCAATTTCATCCTCGATCCGCGCTCCGGCGTGCCGGCCTTGTCGCGCTGGAAGATGGTGGACAATCTGCGCCGTTCGCTCACGCCCATATTCTGGGTGCTGGCGTCGATCGCCGGTTGGACGCTGCTGCCCTTCACCCAGGCCGCCCAATGGCAGGCGCTGCTGATCCTGTCGCTGTTCATGGCGCCGACCTTCGACATCGTGAATTCGCTGCTCCCGAAGAGCCGTGATTCCACGCCGCGCGGCCATTTTTCGGCGCTCGCGCGCGACATCGCCTTCGGCACCGCCATGGTCGCGCTGAAAATCGTCCTGATGGCGCATCTGGCCTGGATGATGTGCGACGCCATCGGCCGCACGCTCTACCGGCTTTTCGTCTCGCGCAAGAGCCTGCTGGAATGGCGCACGGCTTCCCAGGCCCATCGGGGCTCCGGCGACGGCCTCGGCTATTATTACGGCCTCATGTTCGGCGCGGTCATCATCGGCCTGGTCGGCCTGGCCATCCCGGTGCTTGCCGATTCCACCGGTGCCTTCGTCGCCTTCTTCTTTGCCGTGTTCTGGATCGGCTCGCCGGCCTTCGCCTGGCTCATCAGCCGTTCGGCCGAAACCGAGGACCGGCTGCACATCCTGCCGCGCGACGTGTTCGCGCTTCGCATCGCGGCGCGGCGGACTTGGCACTATTTCGAGAGTTTCGTGGTGGAGGAACACCACCACCTGCCGCCCGACAACTTCCAGGAAAGCCCGGTGCCCGTGGTGGCACCGCGCACCTCGCCGACCAATATCGGCGTCTATCTGCTGTCGGTGGTGTCGGCCCGCGATTTCGGCTGGATCAGCCTGTCCGATGCCGTTACCCGCATCGACGCCACGCTTGCGACCATGGAGAACATGCCGCGCAGCCGCGGCCATCTCTACAACTGGTACGACACCCACACGCTGAAGCCGCTCTATCCGCTCTACATCTCGGCGGTCGACAGCGGCAATCTGGCCGGTCACCTGGTAGCGGTGGCCGCCGCCTGTGCCGAATGGGCCGAGGCGCCGTCCGTCCACCTCCAGGGCGATTTCGAGGGCATCCTCGACACGGTCGCCATTCTCGACGAAAGCCTTGACGAACTCCCCGACGACCGCCGGCAGTTGCGGCCGCTGAGGCAGCGCCTTGCCGACCGTCTCGACGGCATGCGGCGCGCCGTGCGCACGATCAAGGCCCAGCCCGAAATGGCTTCGATCCGCACGATCAACCTGGCCGTGCTGGCTGGCGAGATCCGCAAGCTTGCCGCCGCCATCCATACCGAAGCGGCATCGTCCAGCAGCGAGGTGCTGACCGATTGGGCCGCACGGCTGGAAGCGACCTGCGAAGCCCATGTCCGCGACGCGCACAGCGACGACAAGGCGGTCGAGGCGTTGCGCGCCAAGCTGCTCGAACTGCGCGAGCGCACGCGCCGTTTCGCGTTCGAGATGGACTTCTCGTTCCTGATGCGCCCGGAGCGCAAACTCCTGTCCATCGGCTACCGGGTCGAGGAGCACCAGCTTGACGAAGCCTGCTACGACCTGCTGGCGTCCGAGGCCCGGCTGACTAGCCTGTTCGCTATCGCCAAGGGCGACCTGCCGACCGAGCACTGGTTCAAGCTCGGCCGTCCCATCGTCGAGATCGGCTTCCGCGGCGCTCTGATGTCGTGGTCCGGCTCGATGTTCGAATATCTGATGCCGCCGCTCGTCATGAAGGAACCGCAGGGCAGCCTGCTCAACCAGACAAGCAAGCTCATCATCAAGCGCCAGATCCAGTACGGCCGTGAAAAGAACGTGCCGTGGGGCATTTCGGAAGCGGCCTACAACGCCCGCGACCGGGAAATGAACTACCAAT
Organism: Mesorhizobium sp. SP-1A; assembly: GCF_032460275.1. Lineage (NCBI taxonomy): Bacteria > Pseudomonadati > Pseudomonadota > Alphaproteobacteria > Hyphomicrobiales > Phyllobacteriaceae > Mesorhizobium > Mesorhizobium sp. SP-1A. The sequence goes on from NZ_JAVXZD010000001.1 coordinate 1,675,650, forward strand.
ACACCAATTTCGGCGTGCCGGGCCTCGGTCTCAAGCGCGGTCTTGGCCAGAACACGGTCATCGCGCCATATGCGACGATCCTGGCGGCGCAGTTCATGCCGCATGAGGCGGTCGAGAACCTGCGGCGCCTGAAAGGCATCGGCGCACTGGGCCGCCACGGCTACTACGACGCGGTGGACTTTACCCCCCAGCGCGTGCCCGAGGGAGCCCGCTGCGCGGTAGTGCTGAACTATTTTGCGCACCATTCCGGCATGTCTATCGCCGCCATAGCGGACGCCGTGTTCGAGGGCCGGCTGCGCGACCGCTTCCACAGCGACCCGGTCATTGAATCGGCGGAACTGCTTTTGCAGGAAAAGGCGCCGCGCGAAATCCCGGCCGACACGGTCCGCACCGAGGCCGAGGAACGGTCTTCCAAGGACGATACCGAGGTGCAAAGCCCGGATTCGCGCATCATCCTGGACCCGGCATGGGCGCTTCCGGCGACCAATCTGATTTCCAACGGCCGCTATTCGGTGATGGTCACGGCGACGGGTTCCGGCTATTCGCGCTGCGGCGACACCGCCATCACCCGTTGGCAGCCCGATCCCACCGAGGACAAGCTCGGCTCCTACATCTTCCTGCGCGACGTCGACACCGGCGACTGGTGGTCGGCGACGACCGAGCCGAAGCGGGCGCCGAACGAAGTCGCGCAGACGCTCTTTTCCGACGACAAGGCAAGCTTCGTCAAAACGGTCGGCACGTTGCGTTCGGAGGTCGAATGCATCGTCGTGTCCGAGGGCAACGGCGAGGGCAGGCGCGTCACGCTCTACAATGACGGTTCAACCGATCGCCATATCGAGGTGACTTCCTTCGCGGAACTGGTGCTGGGCTCCGAGGACGCCGACAACGCGCATCCGGCCTTTTCGAAGATGTTCGTGGAAACGGAGATTTCGCCCGACAACAACGCCATCTTCGCCACCCGCCGCAAAAGGGAAGCCAGCGAACCCGATGTAGCGCTGGCGCATTTCGTCACCGACCCGTCGGGCCTCGCGCGCGACACGGAGGCGGAGACGGACCGCCGTGCGTTCATCGGCCGGGGACGAACCCTTGCAGAGGCGGCAGCCTTCGACAGCGGTGCACGCCTGGGCGGACATGCCGGTTTCACCCTTGACCCGATCGTCTCCCTGCGCCGGCGGGTGCGTGTTCCGGCCAACAAGAAGATCGCCCTGACCTACTGGACCACCTTCGGCACCAATCGCGAGGAGCTGGAGGAAGCCCGGGGGCGTCTCGACCATGCCGAGAGCTTCGCCCGCCAGTCGATGCTGGCGTGGACCCGTTCGCAGGTGCAGACCCGCCACCTCGGCCTCAGCCTGACCGACGCGGCAAACGTGCAGAAACTCGCCCGCTACCTGATCTATCCCGATCCGTTCCTGCGGGTGCCGTCGGAAGTCATCGCATCGGGGCTCGGCAAGCAGTCCAGCCTGTGGCCGACCAGTATTTCCGGCGATTTTCCGATTTTCGCGGTGCGGATCGGCGATATCGCCGACATCGAGATCGTCGCCCAGGCGCTGCGTTTCCAGGAATATATGCGTTCGCGCGGCATGACCGCCGACCTGGTCATCGTCAACGAGCAGGCGTCGTCCTACGTCCAGGACCTTCAGCACGCCATCGAGTCGCTGGCCGAGAACAGCCGCCTGCGCGGCGGCGAACTGGGGCCGCGCCAGCACATCTTCACGGTGCGCCGCGACCTGATGGACGAGCCGACCTACAGGACGTTGCTGGCCGTGGCCCGCGTGGTGCTGCACACCCGCAACGGCACCATCTTCGACCAGATCGAACGCGCCGACACCGCAGCCATCCAGGCCCGCGATGCAGCGCAGCCCGGCGGTGCCCTGGCGCGCAAGGATCGGCCGGATTCCTCCCATGGCGGATCGAGGCAGCTGGAGACGCTCGGTTCGGGCGGGGACGGCCTGAACCGCTGGAACGGCTTCGGCGGCTTCGCCGGCGACGGCCGCCATTATGTCACGCGCTTGAATGGAAGGCGCACGACGCCGCAGCCCTGGATCAACGTCATCGCCAACGAAGGCTTCGGCTTCCATGTCTCGGCGGAGGGAGCCGCCTTCACCTGGAGCCGCAACAGCCGCGACTATCAGATCACGCCCTGGTCGAACGATCCGGTGACGAACCGGCCGGGAGAGGGCATCTACGTTCATGACCTGGACAGCGGCGACACGTTCTCGCCGCTCGCCACCGTGGTTCGCGATCCTGCGATGACATATGAGATCTGGCACGGGCAGGGCTTCTCCACCTTCCGCACCCGGCGCGACACCTTGTCGATGGACTTGACCCATGTCGTCGATCCCGCGGACCCCGTCAGGATCACGCGGCTGCGCATCCAGAATGAAGGCGCGAAACCGGCAAGGCTGCGCATATATGCCTATGCGGAATGGGTCCTGGGCAGCCACAGGTCGAAAACCGCCGCAACCATCATCCCCTCGCTGGACAAGGCGACGGGGGCGCTGTTCGCGCAGAACCCCTACGGACTGGATTTCGGCGACCGGTTCGCCTTCCTGGCTTCCGATCGCGCACCGGACTCGGTGACGGCCGATCGGCAGGAGTTCATCGGGCGCCATGGCGACAGCCGCAGGCCACAGGCCGCTCTCGCCGGAGCGGCGCTGTCCGGCAGGGTCGAGGCGGGCGACGATCCCTGCGCGGCCATCGCCCGCGACATCGAGGTCGCGGCGGGCGGCAACGTCACCTTGCTCTGGCTGCTGGGCGATGCAGGTTCCGCCGCGGAGGCCACGGCCCTGATCAAGACGCACCGCGCCAAGAACTTCGACCAGCGGCTCGCCGACAACGAGAAGGACTGGCGCCAGTTCCTGGACACGATCCAGGTCGAGACGCCGGATGACGGCCTCAACGCCATGGTCAATCACTGGCTGCCCTATCAGGCTCTGGCCTGCCGCATCCGGGCCCGTTCGGCGTTCTACCAGGCCAGCGGGGCTTTCGGCTTCCGCGACCAGTTGCAGGACACGCTGGCGCTGATGGCGCACGATCCCGCGCTGGCGCGCGAGCAGATCCTGAACGCCGCGCAACGGCAGTTCCCTCAGGGTGACGTCCAGCACTGGTGGTTGCCGCGCAGCGGGGCAGGCGTGCGGACCATGATCTCGGACGACGTCGTCTGGCTGGCCTATGGCACCGCTCGCTATCTCGAAGCGACGGGCGACAAGACGATCCTGAAGGAGAAACTGCACTTCATAGACGGGCCGGAACTGGAGCCGGGGGAGCACGACGCGTTCTTCACGCCCGAATCCTCGAAGAAGACCGCCTCGCTTTACGAGCACTGCGCGAAGGCGCTCGAGCTTGCCATCAAGCGCAGCAGCCCCGCCGGCCTGCCGCTGATCCTTGGCGGCGACTGGAACGACGGCATGAACCGCGTGGGCGAGGGAGGCAAGGGCGAGAGCGTCTGGCTCGGCTGGTTCCTGCTCAGCACGCTGGTGGACTTCATCGCGGTCGCAAAGGCGGAGGGCGACGACAAGCGCGCCGACGCCTGGGAAGCCCACGTCGCCTCGTTGAAGCGGGCGCTGGAAAACAGCGCCTGGGACGGCGAGTGGTATAGGCGCGGCAGCTACGACGACGGCACGCCGCTGGGTTCGCGCAGTTCCGACGAATGCAAGATCGACTCCATCGCCCAGTCATGGAGCGTGCTCTCGGGCGAGGGCGATCCGGCACGGTCCCGCACGGCCATGGGCAGTGCCGTGAAGATGCTGGTCGATGACGATGCCAAAATCGTGAAGCTCTTCACGCCACCCTTCTCGAAGACGGAGAAGAATCCGGGCTATATCAAGAGCTACCCGCCGGGCGTGCGCGAGAACGGCGGTCAGTACACCCACGCTGCGACCTGGTTCGTGATCGCGCTGGCCAGGATGGGACAGGTCGACGAAGCCTATCGCTGCCTTTCCATGCTCAATCCGGTGAACCACGCGGCGGACGAGGCCGCGGCCGAACACTACCGCGTCGAACCATATGTGGTGGCCGCGGACATCTATTCCGGCGACAAGGCCGGGCGCGGCGGCTGGACCTGGTACACGGGCTCGGCAGGCTGGCTCTACCGCGCGGCCGTGGAGGGCATTCTCGGCATAAACCGGCGCGGCAAGCGCATCGAAATCGATCCCAGGCTGCCTTCCCATTGGGACGGCTATTCCGCCAGGCTGAAGCTGGCGAACGCCGATTGCTCGATCCGGGTCGTGCGCGCGAAGGGCGCCAGGTCCATCACGCTCGAGGTCAATGGAAACAAGGTCAAGGGCCTGTCCTTTGAGCCGAAATCCGGTTCGAAGCTCGAGATCGTCGTCAAGATACCGGCGGGCGTCAGGTCCGATGACTAAAATTGCGGCAGCGCGCGCCGCTGCCGCAATTTTGCCGCAGGACTGGCATTTCACCTTTTATCTCAAACCGTTAACCGATCACGCCAAATTTCGATCCGTTGTCATGTTTTGTTCGCGGAATCGGAACGGACGGGGTGCGGGAGCATTGTTTTGTCATCCGACTGAATATACGTATCCACACCGATGATACGGTGCAAAACGGATAGTTTCGCGGAGTAGTCGAGTGTCCCTTCTGCAAATCTACTGGAGAGCGCTCGCTTATCTTGCTTCCGAGAAGAAGCGTGTAGCGTTCCTTTGTGCGGCTAACGTCACCCTGGCAGCAGTTACTATCCTGGAGCCGATTATGTTCGGCCGGGTGATCGATGCCATTTCCAACCGCATCGATGCCGTGCCGCCCCTGGCAATGTGGGCCGGGCTGGGTGCCTTCAACATCGTTGCCTTCGTGCTCGTGGCACGTGGCGCCGACCGTTTCGCGCACCAGCGCCGCTGCGAAGTGCTGTGCTCGTCCTTCGAGCGCGTCATCACCATGCCGCTGGCCTGGCACCATATACGCGGCACCTCCAATTCGCTGCACACGCTGATCCGTGCGGTGGAAGCCCTTTTCACCCTGTGGCTGGAATTCATGCGCCAGCACCTGTCCACGGCCGTCGCGCTGTTGCTGCTGGTGCCGACCGCGCTGACGATGGACCTGCGCATGTCGGCGGTGCTGCTGGTGCTCGGCGTCGTCTATTTCGCCGTGGGTCGCCTCGTCATGCGCAAGACCAAGGTAGGTCAGGCGAACGTCGAGCGGCACTACCACACCGTCTTTGCCCATGTGACGGACTCGGTGAACAACGTTGCCGTCCTCCAGAGCTATAACCGCATCGGCCACGAGGCTGAGACGCTGCGCAAGCACATCAAGGATCTGCTCAACGCCCAGTACCCGGTTCTCGACTGGTGGGCGCTGGCCAGCGCGCTGCATCGCCTGTCCTCGACCATTTCGATGATGGTGGTGCTGATGATCGGCGCTTATCTCGTCAGCCATGGCGAACTGCGTATCGGCGACGTCATCGCCTTCACCGGCTTCGCCACGCTCCTGATCGCGCGGCTGGACCAGGTGTCGGCCTTCGTGAACCAGATTTCCGAAGCCCGCGCCAAGCTGGTCGACTTCTACAAGATGGAGGACTCGGCGATCGAGGAAGCCGAGCCCGAGGGCCTGCGCGAGCTTGGCGCGGTCACCGGTCATATCCGCTTCGAGAATGTCGGCTTCGAGTTCCCCAATTCGGGTCAGGGCCTGGACGATGTGTCGTTCGAAGTCAACGCCGGGCAGACCGTGGCCATCGTCGGACCGACGGGCGCCGGCAAGACCACGCTCATCAATCTCCTGCAGCGCGTCTACGCTCCCGAGCGCGGCCGTATCCTGATCGACGGCATCGACACGCGCACGGTCACGCGGGCTTCGCTGCGCCACTCGATCGCCACCGTGTTCCAGGATGCGGGCCTGCTCAATCGCTCGATCGAGGACAACATCCGCATCGGTCGCTCCGATGCCAGCTATGAGGATGTCCACGCCGCGGCCGAAGCTGCCGTCGCGCAGGAATTCATCCTCTCCAAGAGCGGCGGCTACGACACCATCGTGGGCGAGCGCGGCGGGCAGCTTTCCGGCGGCGAGCGTCAGCGCATCGCCATCGCGCGCGCCGTTCTGAAGGACGCTCCGATCCTGGTTCTGGACGAAGCCACCAGCGCGCTCGACGTCGAAACCGAGGGGCGCGTCAAGGAAGCCATCGACGATCTGCGCCGCAATCGCACGACCTTCATCATCGCCCACCGCCTGACCACCGTGCGCGACGCCGACCTCGTCGTGTTCATGGACAAGGGCAGGGTGGTCGAGATGGGCGGCTTCACGGAACTCTCCATGCGCAACGGCCGCTTCGCTTCGTTGCTGCGCGCCGGCGGCCTGCTCAACGACGACGAGGTTCGTCGCCTGTCCAGCGTATCGATCCGCGACGAGGCCGCCTGATCGGCCCCTGTGCGGCAATACTTCACCGTCGCATCCGATTGCCGTGATTGCCGCCGGCGCGGCGGCGGTCTATGTAACGGCGCATGAGCGATATGAGCGCGCGCCCGTCGAGCTGGGCGGACTTTGCCAACCCCACGCGATTCGTCGCGCTGGCCGATCGGCTGGTGCCATGGCTTGCGGTGGTCTCGACGCTGCTTCTGGCGGCCGGGCTCTATATGAGCTTCGCCTCCCCGGAAGACTACCAGCAGGGCAGCACCGTACGCATCATGTATATCCACGTGCCCTTCGCGTGGCTTGCCATGATGTGCTACACGCTGATGGCCTTTTCGGCGCTCGGCACGCTGGTATGGCGCCATCCGCTGGCCGATGTCGCGCTGAAATCGGCCGCTCCCATCGGTGCGGTGTTCACCGCCCTTGCGCTGATTACCGGCTCGATCTGGGGCAAGCCGATGTGGGGCACCTGGTGGGTCTGGGATGCGCGGCTGACCTCGGTCTTCGTGCTTTTCCTGATGTATCTCGGCATCATCGCGCTGACCCGCGCGATCGACGATCCGGGCCGCGCGGCATGGGGGGCCGCCATCATAACCCTGGTTGGCTTCATCAACGTTCCCATCATCAAGTTCTCTGTCGAATGGTGGAACACGCTGCATCAGCCGGCTTCGGTGTTCCGGCTCGACGGTCCCACCATCGATCCCAGCCTGCTGCGGCCGCTTCTGGTGATGGCCTTGGGCTTTACGATGCTCTTCTTTACCCTGCACCTGATGGCGATACGCACGGAAATCAACCGGCGCCGTGTCGCGGCCATGCGGCGGCTGGCTGCCCGCCGCGCTGAATCCTGACAGGGAAGCCCGTCATGAAACGCTCCGAAATCAACACGGTCATTCGCGAAGCAGACAGCTTCATCCGGTCCTTCGGCTATGTCATGCCGCCCTTCGCCTATTGGACCCCGGACGAGATGAAGGCGCGCCGGCAAAGCTCTGCCGGCATTTTCGATGCAAGGCTCGGTTGGGACATCACCGACTACGGACAGGGCAAATTCGATGAGCTTGGCTTGTTCCTGTTCACCGTCCGCAACGGCCGCTTCGAGGACATGAAGAAGGGCGCGGGCATGCTCTATGCCGAGAAGATCATGATCTCGCGCAAGGACCAGCTTTCGCCGATGCATCGCCATGTCATCAAGGCCGAAGACATCATCAACCGCGGCGGCGGCAAGCTGGTGCTGGAGCTTTTCATGCCCGACGCCGATGGCGGCATCGATCCCTCGGCGGAAGTGTCCGTGCCCGTGGACGGCACCATCCGCAAGCTGCCGGCCGGCGGCCTGCTGAAGCTCGATCCGGGCGAGAGCGTGACCCTGCTGCCGGGCGTCTGGCATGCCTTCTGGGCGGAAGGCAAGGATGTGCTGATCGGTGAAGTCTCCACCGTCAACGACGATCTCACCGACAACATCTTCCGCGAACCGATCGGCCGCTTCGCGGATGTGGAAGAAGATGTGGCGCCGCTTCATCTGCTCGTTTCGGACTACGAGCGCTGGGTAGGATAGGGCGTTTTTCTGCCTCCGCCCAAACGGAGTTTTCGCGTGATCGTTCGGTTAAAGCGAACGTTTCGACACTTATAATGCGTTGGAATATTGATTGGAAGAATGCGATTCCAAGGCCAACAGCTTTGGAGTATCGCAATGTCCTCAATCTCGCCAACTGCCGACGACACGCGGCCGAACATCCATCGTTCGCACAAGAACCAGGCCATGGCGGCCGGTTTCGGCAAGCAGACCGTCTGGGCCGGTATCGTGCTCGCCTGCGTCGTCGCCGCTTCCGCCTTCTCCATCCGCAATCTTCCGGGTCTCGGCATCTTCAGCCCGATGATCCTTGCGGTGCTTGTCGGCATGGTCGTCTGCAACCTGGTCGGCGCTCCCGCCCACGCAAAGCCCGGCATCGCTTTTTGCCAGCGCAACATTCTGCGCTACGCCATCGTCCTGCTCGGCTTCCAGCTGACGGTGACCCAGTTGACCTCGATCGGCGTGTCGGGCGTCGGCATCGTTGCGCTGACGCTGGGCGCGACCTTCTGCTTTACCGTCTGGCTCGGCCGCACGCTGGGCGTGGACAGCAAGCTGGCGCAGCTCATCGCGGCCGGTACGTCGATCTGCGGCGCCTCCGCCGTCGTTGCGACCAATGCGGTCACTTCCGCCAATGACGAGGACGTGGCCTACGCCGTCGCAGCAGTGACCGTGTTCGGCACCATCGCCATGCTCGGCTACCCGCTGCTCGAGCCGTTCCTCGGCTTCAGCCAGCATCAGTTCGGCCTGTGGTCCGGTGCCTCGATCCACGAGATCGCGCAGGTCATCGGCGCCAGCTTCCAGGTCGGCCCGCAGTCCGGCGAGATCGGCACCATCGCCAAGCTCGCCCGCGTCACCATGCTGGCGCCTGTGGTCATCACGCTCGGCATCCTGGCCGCCCGCAGCCGCAAGAGCGAATCTGCCGCCAAGCCGCCGATGCCCTGGTTCGTCGTCGCCTTCGTCGGCGTCGTCATCATCAACAGCTTCGTCACGATCCCGGCGGAAGTGAAGCAGGTAATCGTGCTGCTGACCACCTTCATGCTGTCGGTCGGTCTGGCCGCCATGGGCCTGCAAACCAACGTCTCGGCCATCCGCTCGCGCGGCCTGCGGCCTTTGCTGCTTGCTCTTTCGGCATTTATCTTTATCGCTTGCTTCAGCCTAATGCTGGTGAAGCTCGCGGGATAAGGATGACGCTGGAGCAATTGCGGATCTTCGTTGCGGTCGCCGAACGTGAGCATGTGACCCGCGCGGCGCGCGACCTCAACCTGACGCAATCGGCCACCAGTGCAGCGGTGGCCGCTCTTGAAGCCCGCTATGCCACCAAACTGTTCGACCGCGTCGGTCGGCGCATCGCGCTGACCGACGCGGGTCGTTTGTTTCTGGCGGAAGCCAAGGCCGTGCTGGCGCGTGCGGCTTCCGCTGAACTGGTTCTGGCCGATCTCGCCGGAATGAAGGTCGGCTCCCTCGGCCTAGCCGCCAGCCAGACCGTCGGCAATTATTGGCTGCCGAAATTCATCCGCGCTTTCCGTTCGACCTATCCGGGCGTCTCCGTCTCGCTGGTCATGGGAAATACCGAGACCGTGGCGGCGCAGGTCCGTGACGGCGAGGCAAACCTCGGCTTCGTCGAAGGCGCGGTTGAAGAGCCGAGCCTGTCGGTGACGGCGGTCGCGGAAGACGAGATGGCGTTGGTCGCGCCGGCCGGCCATCCCTGGACCCGCCTCCCGCCCGGCAAAAAGCTCGATCTGCGTTCGGCCGCATGGGTGTTGCGCGAACGCGGCTCCGGCACGCGCTCCATCCTCGCGGAGATGTTGCGCGCGGAAGGCATAGGCTGGCCGGAAATTCGCATCGAACTGGTCTTGCCGTCCAACGAAGCGGTGCGGTCGGCGGTCGAAGCCGGAGCAGGGGTCACCGTCATTTCCAAGCTGGTGGTGGCGCGCGCCCTGGCGGCAGGCACCCTCGCAACCGTGCCCTATGCGCTGCCTCCGCGCCGCTTCTTCATGCTTCGGCACAAGGAGCGTTATGCCACGGCGGCCGAGAAGGAATTCATGCGGCTCATCGAGGACGCCTGAATTTCAGCCAAGGAACTTCAGCATCGCGTATAGCCGGTCGAACAGCCGGCCGTAGGGCGGCCACAGAAGCGGGGCGCTGCTGAAACGGGACTGGATGAACATGGGCTTTTCCTTGCTGAAGGTCCGGAAGCCCCATTCGCCGTGATAAGCTCCCGTGCCGCTGGCGCCGACGCCCCCGAAAGGTTGCCGCTCTTGCGCGATGTGCAGCAGGCAATCGTTGATGGTAACGCCGCCGGAGATAGTTTCTCGCAGGACGCGCCTTTGGACGGCCGGGTCCCGGCCGAACCAGTACAGCGCCAGCGGACGGTCGCCGCCGTTCACATGGGCGATGGCCTCGCCGACATCCGAATATTCCAGAACCGGCAGCACCGGCCCGAATATCTCCTCGCGCATCAGCCGGATCTCCTTGCCCGGATTGAGCACGAGAACCGGCGGCATCTTGCGGCTGCGGTCGCCGAAGGCTTCGTTGGCGGGATTGATCTCGACGACCTTCGCGCCGGTTTCGCGCGCCTGCGAAACCATGGCCTTGAGATGGTCGAGATGTCGATCGCTGATGATCGCGGTGTAGTCGGGGTTTTTCGCCAAGGTGGGATATAGCCGCGCGACGGCGGCGCCGAGCTTTGCGGTGACCTGTGCCGAAGACCCCTTCGGCACCAGGAGATAGTCCGGCGCGATGCAGGTCTGCCCCGCATTCAGCAGCTTGCCATAGGCAAGCCTCGCGACGGAGCGGTCGAGGTCGCAGGATGGATCGAAGATGGCGGGGGACTTGCCGCCCAGTTCGAGCGTGACCGGCGTCAGATTGGCCGCGGCCGCTTGCGCCACCTGGCGGCCGACGGAAGTCGATCCGGTGAACAGAAGATGGTCGAACGGCAGCGAAACGAAGGCCTTGCCGATCTCTGGCCCGCCGGTCACGACATTCATCTCATCCGGTGCGAAACGGTCCGCGACGAGCCGGGCGAGCAGGCTGGAAAACTTGGGCGTGAGCTCCGACGGCTTCAGCATCACGCGGTTGCCTGCCGCGAGTGCCGCCGTAACCGGCGCGAGAGCGAGCTGAAGCGGATAATTCCAGGGCGAGACAACGCCGACGACTCCCAGCGGCTGCTGCATGAGCCGGTTGGAGGCCGGCAGGAAGGGCAGGGAGGTCGCGACGCGCCTTTCGCGCATCCAGTTGGCCAGGTGGTTGCTGGCATGGCGGATACCGCTGCGGGTCACGAACAGTTCGGCAATGCGCGTCTCGTGCTGCGACCGGCCGCCGAAGTCGGCGTCGATCGCCTGGCAGATGGCGGCCTCGTGATCGTCGATCAGCGCCAGCAGCCGGGCCAGACGATCCTTGCGAGTTTGCAGGTCGGGAAAGGATTCGGCCGCGAAGGCTTTCCGCTGCGTTTCGAAACGCCCGCGCAGATCGTCCTGTCCGACATGCAGCATGCCGTTCCTGCCTTCCAGCCCTTTGCCGCATCAGAAGCCAAGCGACAAGCTCGCGCAACCTCTTTCGGATTTACGCGGCGGAAGGTCCGGGGTCGTCAAAGCCGTCGTCCGGACCCGACGCGGCATGCTTTTGTGCCGGTCTTGGCGGCAGATCGTCCGAGCGATGCACCACGCGCAGGATCGGACCGCGCTGGCGCGTGGGCTGAGGCCGCGTCTGGCCTGTCTTGTCGAGTTCGCGCTGGGCGGCTTCCGGCTGATAGGCCACCGTCTGCAACGTCACGGTTTCAAAACCGCCGCCGGCTTTCGCGATCTCCATGGACTGTCCTTCCGAAAGCCCGAGCAAGGCCAGCCCGCGCGGATTGGTGATCGGCAATATCGTTCCAACCAGCCCGCGCATGGTATCGTGCGCGATGATCCGCGTTTCCGCCGGCCCGTCATCGATGCGATAGACGACGCGGCTGCTCAGGGTTGCCACGGTCGGGGCAATGTCCTCGCGGAACATCACCACCGCGTTGGATATCTTGCGCCGGACGATCTGCGCCAGCGTTTCGTCGCGGCCGATCGCACGCTCCTGCATCACTTCGAGGATGGTGTAGTCCTTCGTCGTAAGGTGAAAAGTTTCGGTGGCGGACATGGGCGCATCTCCCTGCCGGCCTGCTACAGGAACCCGGCACAAGCATTCATCGGATCGTGGCTGCTTCCCCTGTGCCCGGCCGAAGCGGGGCGCAGGGGTCAAGCTCCTGCGATCAGGCTGCCTGCATGATTGAGGAGGCGGCGCGAGGAACTCCTCATGCCCTTTCCTTTGCGCTTTCCTGCTCGGCGGTCGTCGCCGCGACGTCGAGCACGTCCAACTGGTGGCGCCTGCCGTCGCGGGCGGTCCACATCATGGACTGGCCGGCGGAAAGGCCCAGCAGCGCCGTTCCGATCGGCGTCAGGATGGAAATCTTGCCTTGTGCGATATCGGCTTCCCCGGGGAACACCAGCGTCACGGTCTTTTCCTCGCCGGTGTCGGGTTTGAAGCGAACCGTCGAGCCCATCCGCACGACATTGGCACCGACAGCCGAATCGCTGACGATCCGCGCACGGTCGAGCTCGGCGAAGAGTTCCTCGGAAACCTCGGGGTTCCGCTCCGCCACGGTCTCGGCAAGGGCCGACAGGCGGGCGTGGTCCGTCTTCGAAATCTGGATGCTCGGCTTGCGCCGCAGTCTTGCGTTTTCTGTCATTTCAACTCCGTTTCCTTGTTGCGACCGGACGCGCGCAAGCTGCGCCGCGGCGCCAAGGCGGATGGTCGTGTTCTGTTCAGCGCCGTGGACGCACGGGCCTTCAGGCCGCTCGTCGATCAAATTTGAAGATGTGTGCCCCCTCGGCTCGGGGGGCGCAAACGGCCGAGCCGGGGGCTAGAATCCCGCGATGGGGCAAATCCGGAATGGCAAGAAGCCAAGAAGGGCGACCGTCGTGTTCATGTCTTGATAGTTGGTGATAAGGTCACGGAAGTCAAGCCGGGGTAAAATCTGCGAGGCTCGGCCCTGCCACGACCGCCATGGCAGGAGGAGACGATTGGTCGCGCTCTAATAAGATACATACGTGATATATGTTTTGTCGCGAGGCTCTCCCGACTCGTTCCGCACAACTGACGCCACAGGCATCGGAATACCGAACATGAATGAAACTCCGAAGGTCCGAAAGACGATCGTCGTCGACGGTGTGCCGCTGCCCGACTTGCTGGACGAAACCATGATCCACGATGTCGTTCATGGCTTCTATGCCGAGATCAGGCGCGACTCGCTTCTGGGGCCTGTTTTCAACAATGCGATCCAGCCGGATCAGTGGCCCGGACACCTTGCGAAAATGTGTGACTTCTGGTCGGCGACCTTGCTCAGGACGTCCCGTTACGAAGGGCGGCCGTTGCCTCCACATCTGGCGATCCCGGAACTGGGCGAAGAGCATTTTCGTCGCTGGCTCAGCCTGTTCCAGGCAACGGTAACGCGCAATTGCCCGCCGGAAGTGGCTGAGCTATTCATGGATCGGGCGCTGCGCATCGCCCATTCCTTTCGTCTGGCGATTGCTTTCAGCCGTGGCCAGAATTCGCTCGAAATCGAACCAATCCTGAGGCCGACCCTTTAAAGGGGGAGTGCTAAAGGAAAAGGCCGCAGATGGAGGGGAAGAATCGAATTCCTTCCCAATTTGCGGCGCCGCAAAGTTGGCTGACCCCGGCCTCTATAAAGGCATCGCGGCAGTCGAAATCCATAAACTGAAAGGCAAGAAAAATGAAACATGTAACTGTGATCGCAGCGACTTTCGCCGCCCTGTTGACGGCCGGAGCCGCCCAGGCCGCCGACCATCAAGTCCAGATGCTGAACAAGGGCGAGCATGGCGTGATGGTGTTCCAGCCGAACTACATCGAAGCGGCGCCGGGCGACACGGTCACCTTCGTGCCCACCGACAAGGGCCATGACGCGGCAAGCATCGACGGCATGATCCCCGAAGGCGCAACGCCGTTCAAGGGCGAGATCAGCAAGCCGGTCACCCTCACCGTCGACAAGGAGGGCGTTTATGGCGTCAAGTGCGTGCCGCATTACGGCATGGGCATGGTGGCGCTGGTTGTCGTCGGCAAGCCAGTCAATCTGGAGCAGGCCAAGACGGTCAAGCAGCCGGGCAAGGCCAAGACCGTGTTTGCCGACCTGTTCTCCAAGGTCCCGGCCGGCAACTGAGCCGATCTCTTTCGACCTTCGATGCCGCCGGTCAAACCCGGCGGCATTTTATTTGTCATCGATCGCGGGGCAGGTGGCGGCTCAGTTCCCGCGCCGGATCTGGCCGACTTCGTCCGCCGTCACGCCGGGCTGCTCCCCGCCCCATATGGCCCGCATCCAATTGGCGAGATCCGCCATCTGCTTGTCGTCGATCTGGTCCTTGAAACCCGGCATCGGCTGCATGCGCTCCAATCCGGGGAAACGCTGGGCGGGAATGCCGTTGAGCACGGTATGGATCAGGTTGCGCGCGTCGGTCAGCCGCAACGATGCGTTCGTGGCCAGCGGCACCACCACATGCGGAATGCCCTGACCTTCCACCCCATGGCAGCCCGAACAGAGATTCAGGTAAGTTCCCTTGGCGGAAGCCGACAGATCGGCGGCCACTTCGACAGGCTTGGGCGCAGCAAGCGGGGTGGCCTTGTCGGGAACCTTGTCCAGATCGAACAGGTAGGCTGACATCGCCGCCAGATCGTCGCCGGTCATGTACTGCGTGGAGAAATGCACCACGTCGAACATCTGGTTGGTCATCGCGCCCTGGGCGGAGATGCCGGACTTCATGAAGACGGGAAGCAGTTGCGGATCGAAGCCCATCCGGGCGAGCCCGTCCTTTGTGATATCGGGTGCCGCCACGCCCTCCAGCACGGCTCCCTGAAGATAGGCCTGCCGCTTCATCCCTTGCATGAAGTTTCGCGGCGTATGGCATTCGCCGCAATGGGCAAGTCCATCCACAAGGTAGTGTCCCCGGTTCCAGGCCTCCGAGCGTGCACCGTCGGCGGCCAGCGGCTTGCCCGGCAGGTTGACGAGATTCCAGAAGGTCAGGGACTGGCGTATGCTGAACGGAAATGCCAGGTCATTGCGCTTGTTCTCGACCTTCATCGGCTCCCGGCTCATGAGATAGGCATAGACCGCGTCCACATCCTGCGGGGTCATGCTGCGATAGGATGCGTAGGGCATGGCCGGATAGAGATGCACGCCGCCCTTGCCGACCCCGTCGCGCAGCGCGCGATGGAAATCGGCCCGGCTCCAGTTACCGATGCCGTGATCCTTGTCCGGCGAGATATTGGTCGAGTAGATCGTGCCGAACGGCGTCGGGAAGGGCAGGCCACCCGCCCAAGGCGCGCCGTCCTTGGCAGTGTGGCAGGCGTAGCAATCTGCCGCCACCGCCACATAGGCGCCGCGCTCGGCCAGGCTCTTCATCTGGTCCGCCGGGAGCGGCTTGTCGACGTCCGAGGCGACCACGCTGCGCTCGAACAGGCCGGCGAAAACGGCAAGCGCGACCAACGCCACCAGTACGACCACGCCCGCACCGGTCCAAAGCAATGTTCTTCTACGCATGGCGATCCTATGCTTTCACGAGGCCGGGGGTCTTGAGAACGAGGTCGCGGATCGCCTCGTGGTAGCGAACATAACCGGTGCAGCGGCAGATGTGCTTGTCCAGAGCGTCGGTGATGGTCTGCTCCAGATGCTCGCGCGCCACCGGCCTGCGCTTGAGCTGGTCCATCAGAACGGTTGCGCCGGTGACGAAACCGGGCGTGCAGTAGCCGCACTGGAACGAGAAATGCTCGATGAAGGCCTGCTGCACCGGGGAAAGCGCCGTGATGGCGCCCGAGGCGTCGCGCGTGGCGTGCCCTTCCACGGTTCGCACCTTCTTGCCCTGGAACCAGTGCGCGCCGGTGATGCAGGTGCGCGTTTCGCTGAGCGTGCCGTCTTCGTTTTCGACGATGACCGTACAGGCGTGGCAGATGCCCTGGCCGCACCCCATGCGCGACCCGGTGAGATTGAGATATTCGTACAGGAAATCCTGCATCATCATCGTTTCGGGCACGTCGACGGGATCGATCGTCGTGCCGTTGATCGTGAGGGAGAGTTTCTTCGTTGCGAGCGTCATGCGAGCGCCCCCCGTATCTTTTCCGACGTGATTGGCAGGTCGTAGAAGCGTTTGCCGATGGCGTGGGCGATCGCATTGGCGATCGCCGGCACCACCGCGATCATCACGACCTCGGCAATGCCCTTGGGCGGATCGCTCTCCGAAAGAGGCGGCAGTATCTCGTAGGTCTGCGACCAGACGGCCACGTCGTTCGAACGCGGCAGCTCATATCTGTTCCAGTTCCAGGTGCCGTCGCCCGGCCCGTCCTCGTAGAGCGGCAGATATTCCTTCAGCGCATGGCCGATGCCCATGGCGATGCCGCCCTGGATCTGGCCCGACACCAGTTCCGGCACCACCTGCGTGCCGCATTCCATGAGGGAGTGGTGCGAAAGCAGCGACACGTCGCCCGTTGCGGTATCGACCACCACCTCGGCGAGCGTGGCCATCGGCGCATAGTAAGTGACGCCGGCATTGTTGCGCTGGGTCGGCGGGTAGGTGATCGACGCCCGGTTGACGAACTGCCAGCCGTCCAGCGTCATCAACGCCTTGGTTTCGGCAGGGGCGCCGTCGCCATATTTCAGTGCCAGTGCGTCGACGGCCAGCTTGCGGCGGCCCGCGCCGGCGACATCGAATTCGGCTTCGGCCCATTGCCAGCGATTGAACGTGTGAACGGTCACGCCTGTAACGAGGCCCAGCCTGTGCGCTTCCTTCGCGATTTCAGCGAAGGGCAGGGGTTGCAGGCCGCCGGCATTGACCATGCCGTGCTCCAGCCGCAACTCCTCGCGCCGCACCGTGTAAGGCGCGATCTGGCCTCCGCCGATCCCTTTCGACCAGAGCGATTGCGCAGCCGGCCAGATGGCAAGGTCGAGCAGGGCGCGTGCCGCCTCACGCGTTGCGTGGCCCAGATAATACACGCTGTTGGTGGCGCTCATCGGGGAGGTGAAGCTCGGCGTCCAGCGCGGGTTTTGCTTGCGCTTGTCTTCTTCCTCCTGCGAGAGCGTATAGGGCTCTTCGGTCGTTTCGAGCGGCATCTGCGGCCAGCGCACCCTGCCATATTCGGTTTCGTCCGGAACCTTTCCCAGGATGTCGCCGACCATGATGGCCTGCGAGGTCGTGGTGCCGGTGCCGATCTCATGCGCCACATGCGTGAATTTGAGACGGCCCGAAGCGTCGAACTCCAGCGAGGCCAGGGCCGATTCCGCACCAGTGCCGTAGTCTTTCTGCACATGGCCGTAGCCGACGCCATATCTCTTGCCAGGATTGGCCGCCTCGAACTCTTCCTTCTTCTTCTTGCGCTCCGTCCACAGCGGATGCTGGGCGGCGCGCTTCAGGATTTCCTCGTTGCGCAACGCGCCTGCGGGAATGGCGCCCTGCGTGTTCTTCATGCCGGTTTTGAAGACGTTCTTCAGCCTGAGGTCGATCGCGTCCATGCCGAGCAGCTCTGCGGCCTCGTCAACCATCATTTCCGTGGCCGACATGGATTGCAGCGTGCCGTAGCCGCGGGTCGAGCCGGCATCCACCGCCCGCGAAGCCAGCGCGGCGGCCGAAAAGTCGCTCTTGGGCAGATAGTAGACCGACTGCGCAGCCGTGGCGCCGACAAAGGCCACCGAGAAGGAGAAATTGGCGCGTCCGCCGCCATTGTTCTTGAAATGGCCGGTCATGGCCTTGAACTTGCCCGTCGCGCGGTCGACGGCAAGCACGTTGTCCATCCAGAAGGCATGGCGCTTCAACGCCATCTGGAACTGCTCGTAGCGATCGTTGGCCAGCCGTACCGGGCGGCCCTCTCCATAGAGGCCCGCCACCACGCAATAAAACGCGAAGATCGAATGATCCTTGGTGCCGTAGCCGACCGTGTAGCCGACTTTCAGGTCGATTTCCTTCAGCGGGAACTTGGACTTGGAAACGAGTTTCGCCGAAACTTCCGCCACTTCGTAGGGCGACTGCGTCGCCATCATGGCGTGCACGACGCCGCTGGCGGGATCGTACCAGACGTTGCCGTTGTCCGGCTCCATCGCGGAGGCGTCGACCGACTGCGAAAAGTAATTGTGGCGCAGCACGAGCGTATCGTCGCCGAACGCGTTGATCTCTTTTTCGAGTTCGGCAGCGGCCTTCATGCCGCGCGCCATGCCGTCGCCGTCGCCCGCCGGAGGCCAGTCCGGCTCGTCCCCCTTGAAGCCGCCATAGATGACGGCGTCCTTCAGCGGCGAGTACTGGTCTTCGGCCTGCGGGTCCGCTCCGCCGATGCGGACGTAACGCGCGGCGCCGTAGTGGCCGGGATGGCTGTAGGGCGCCTTCTCTCCATAGCGCACCACCGTGTCGTCGAAGCGCACCTTGCGCTTGGCGGCGTCGTAACGCGCGAAATCATGATAGATGAGCAGCGCCACAGGTTGCCCGAGCAGCCGTGCCGTCTGGCCCTTGGGCACCAGGAAGACGTCGCCATAGAAGCCAGGCACCGGAATCTCGATGCCGTCGGCCACGAGATCTTCATGGAAGACGATGCGATCCGGCTTCAGATCGTCGCCGAGGACGGTCAGGTCCACGCCTTCGAAGACGCGGTCCGCCTTGGTGGCGTGCAGCAGGAAGGCATGGGATTGCTCCTTCGGCCAGCCTTCCAGATCGCGCGCCCGGTAGTCTCGGGCGAAGGTTTTCTGACCGGTGACCTTGGCGATGGCGTCGATCCGATATTTGGGTTTGCCGTCGCTGCGCAGCCAGTCCGGCCCGGGATGGGGAGGGGTCTCTATCAGTGCGGCGCGCGCCGCGGGAGCCAGGAAGGACACCTTGATAGCGACCCCGGCTATCAGTCCGGTCTTGAGAAAGTCCCTGCGCGAAAAATGTGCCATCGTTGCCTTTCCCTCGAATAGGGTAATCGTGCTCTCACGCGGCTTCGTGCTGCTCCATCGGTTAAATGTGGCCGTCTTCCGGGAGGGCAATCGTGCCGGCAGCGCGAGCAGAAGTTCGACCGTTTGTACCGCCCGGGAACGTTATGGGCTATTGGAATAACGAACAAGGCGGAACTTGCGACGCCTGCAAATCAAAACTCGAATCAGGCCGCCGTCGCACCCCGGAATCCCGGATCACGCAATGATGACCACCAGCACCATTGACTGCCGTCGGCATTACGATACCTTACTCAAGGTAAACTTATTTCTCTGCGGAGAATAATCGGGAGGTTTACGGCATGGTGCCGCATAGCGCGGTTATCCGGGCGAGGCCATTGCGGCCTTGCATGATCGACCTTCCGGTCAGGTTTGGCGATTCCTTGAAACCTGTCGTGCAGGGGAGGACCCGACCTCGAATTAACCGCTTGCCTGCCGCAACGTCGAGTAGCAGGATCACGACGCAATGACGTATTAGGGGTGCCAGCCAACTGGCTGCGGCCCCTTTCGCAGAACCATGCGGCTGGAAGGGGCTGGCCGCATGCAGAAAAAAGACCGCGCAGACAATAACGATACAGGTCGCGGCACTAATGGTTGAGGAGCTTGTCGAGGTTGGACCCAGATGCTCTGACAATGGCGTTCGGCAGTCTGGCGCGTGAAATCGGGGAACCGAATTTTCACCTCCGGCTGCTGGATATAGTGGGTCAGTTACTTCCGCATGAGATGGGCTGGATCGTACGTTACAGGGCCGGTTCGGAACCCGACGTGCTCCACACCAAGGAAATCGACGCCAAGCTCGTCGAATATTACCTGCAGACGAAGCCCAGCGCCGGCGACCCCTATCTGTGTTCCTGGCGCGGGAATTCCCTGGCCCGCGTCGAAACCTTCGATTCCGCCTTGCCCCAGGCTATCGACCGGCATTTCTACGCCGAGGACTTCAAGAAGCGGGCCGAATTTACGGATGAACTGGCCCTGTTTCTTCCCGTGCCGGGCGCCTCGTGCATCTCGCTGTTCCTCGAACGCCGCGAGCGCGCCTTTACCGAACGCGAACTCCTGAAATTGCGGCGACTGTTTCCGGCGATGCTGGATTTCCATCACGCGCACATCAAGTCGCTGTTCGGCAAGCTTTCGATGGCGCTCACCGATTGCCATCCGGTCGAGGAATGCGCGCTCACCGTGTTCGACCGTGACGGCAAGACGGTGTTTTCCACGCCGGGCTGGCAGAAATTCGAGGCGCGCGATTCGAGAATACTGGCGCTCAGGCAGGTCGAATCGGTCGCCGAGGTTTCCGAGATGGTTTCGGCATCCACGTCGCCGCTCAGGCTTTTGCCGCTCGACGACATGAACCCGGTCGCGCCGAGCGGGCTGGTGGTCTATGTGGCCGAGATGAACGAACGCGCCGCTGACACCGGTGACCAGGCGGCGGCGCTGATAGAAATGCTCACCCCTCGCGAACGCGACATCATGCTGCTCACGCTCGAGGGATTGAGCACCGGCGCCATCGCGCAAAGACTGAGTATCGCCAAGGGCTCGATCAAGAACTGCCGGCTGCGCATGTACCGCAAGCTCGGCGTTTCTTCCGAACGCGCCATGATTTCAGCGGTCATGCCGTTTACCACGCAGCTGAAAGCCTATCTGAGCGAGGAAGACCGCCGGCTTACCTGGCGTTCCTGACACTGCGGCTGCGGCCGTTCCCACCATCGCAGGCATCGTGCAACCGGCCGCGGCATCCCGTGTCGCGGCGGGGGTTCCGCACGTGCGTGAAGCCGGCCTGACATGGTGCCAAGCGGCACCATTGCGACACCGGCTGGAATGCAACCAGAATTGGACCCAGCGCAGAGGTGCGCCGCCCCGATTTCGACGGCGATCTGAATGTGGAGGAACCCAATGCTCAAGACGAACGATCAAGAATTCTTCGGCCTCGACCGCTTTAAGCCAGAAGACCCGGCTCATTCTTACACGCTGCCCGGCCGGCTTTACTATGACCCGGAGGTTTTTGAGGCCGAAAAGGAAGCCGTCTTCTACAGGTCCTGGAATTTCGTTTGCCACAGCAATCAGCTGGAAGCTCCCGGCTCCTATACGACCGTCAAGATCGGCGACCAGAACATCGCCATCGTGCGCGGCAAGGACGGCGAGATCCGCGCGTTCCACAATGTCTGCTCCCACCGCGCCCATCAGTTGCTTTCGGGCGAAGGCAAGACGCGCATGATCGTGTGCCCGTACCATGCCTGGACCTATGAGCTCGACGGCAAGCTCCGCTCCAACTCGATCCTGGAGACGGTGGACGGCTTCGCTTCGGAAGAGTTCTGCCTCAAGCCGGTCAAGGTCGAGATCTTCCTCGGCTTCGTCTGGATCAACCTTGACCTCAACGCGGCGCCGCTTGCGGAGCAGTCGGGCAATTTCGGCGAAGAGGTCCGCAAATATGTCGACACCCCGGAGACGCTGAAATTCGCCGGCCGGCTGACCTTCGAGATCAAGGCCAACTGGAAGAACGTCGTCGAGAATTTCCAGGAATGCTACCACTGCCCGCCGGCCCATCCGGCGCTGGTCGAACTGTTCGATCACGGCATCTACCGGACCAAGAACTACGGCATCTGCTCCAGCCACATCGCGCCGGCGCGCGAGGACAACTCGGCCTACAAGTTCGACGCCAGCAAGGCCGGCAACCAGCTGATGTATGCCGCGTGGTTCCTCTGGCCGAACCTTACCTTCAACGTCTTCCCCGGACGCCGGAACCTGTCGTTCATGCACATCATGCCGACCGGTCCTGAGACGACCTTCGAGCACTGGGACTTCTATCTCGAGGACGAGACGCCGAACGAAGAAGAGCTCGCCGCCATGGACTACATCAAGAACATTCTCCAGCCGGAGGATATCGGTCTGGTGGAAAGCGTCCAGCGCGGCCTTCATTCGCAGGCTTACAGCCAGGGCCGCCTGGTCATCGACAAGGACCTGACCTCGAACAGCGAGCACGGCATCCATCACTTCCAGTCGATGTACTACCGGGCGATGACCGCAAATCGCTGAGGCCACTCCCAAGCTCCCGGCGGCGCCCGCCGCCGGGATCCCGGTTTCATTAGAAAGCAGGACGTCCATATGACCCACAAGGTATCGATCCGTCAGCTTGACTGCACCATCGACGTGCGGCCCGGACAATCGATTCTTGACGCGGCCCTGAAAGCTGGAGTGGACTATCCCTATGCCTGCCGGTCCGGCACCTGCTCGGCCTGCAAGACGCAGGTGCTGTCGGGCGAGGTCGAACTGCGCACCTACGACGTTTCGGCTCTGAGCGACGCCGAGCGCAAGGCCGGGCTCATTCTCGCCTGCCGCGCCTGCCCGACCTCCGACTGCGAAGTGGATCTGGTGGAAGAAGATCCGGCCATGCCGCCGCAGCGCAAGGCCGACTGCGCCATCACCTACATCGAAAGGGTCACGCACGACGTCGTGATCGTCCGCGCCGTGCCCGATGGCGGCATGCCCGTGCAGTTCTTCGCCGGCCAGTTCGCCGTGCTGGGTCTGCCCGGCTATCCGGCCCGCGAATATTCCTTCGCGAACCGGCCCGGCTCGCTGGAACTGGAATTCCACATAAGGTCGCGCATCGGCGGCCAGGTCAGCACGCATTTCTACGAACGCAGCCGACGCGGCGACCGGTTCTCGCTGAACGGCCCGTTCGGCAACGCGTATCTTCGCAAGGAACATCCCGGCCCGATCACGCTCGTTGCCGGCGGCACGGGCCTGGCGCCGGCCAAGTCGATCCTGCACGAAGCGCTTGCCATGCAGGCAGTTCGCCCCATCGACCTTTACTTCTCGGTGCGCTGGCTGAAGGACCTTTATTTCGACGACCAGTTCCGCGAACTCGCCGCCAAGAAAAGCCAGTTCCGGTTCCATCCCATCGTCACGGATGAGCCCGACACGCCGTATCCCCGCGACATCTTTGCGGTCATGGCCGAGCAGATCAAGGACTTCAAGGCCACGAAGGTTTACACCTGCGGTCCGCCTGCGCTGGTCCGTGCCTGTCAGGATTTCGTGTGCGAGCGGGGCACGCCCCCGCAGGACTGCCACGCGGATCCGTTTGTCAGCCAGGAAGCTCAGCCGATCCTGAATTCGGCCTGACTCACACGGCGAACACCATAACAAAAACACCGACTTGCCGGGGGAAACATCATGAAATCGAGGGCTGCTGTCGCCTGGGAGGCGAAGAAACCCCTTACTATCGAAACCATCGAGATCGGCGGGCCCAAGGCTGGGGAGGTGCTGGTCGAGGTCATGGCCACGGGCATCTGCCATACAGACGCCTATACGCTCGCAGGTCTCGATTCGGAGGGAAAGTTTCCTGCCATCCTCGGCCATGAAGGGGCTGGCATCGTGCGGGAGGTCGGCGCCGGCGTGACCAGCGTCAAGCCGGGCGATCACGTCATCCCGCTCTACACGCCGGAATGCCGGGAGTGCAAAACCTGCCTGTCGCGGCGCTCGAATCTCTGCACCGCGATCCGCACGACACAGGGGCAGGGCCTGATGCCCGATCGCACGAGCCGGTTTTCATGCGACGGCGGCGAGATCTTCCACTATATGGGCTGCTCGACATTCTCGAACTTCACGGTGCTGCCGGAAATCGCGGTCGCGAAGGTCCGTCAAGACGCCCCGTTCGACAAGATCTGCTACATCGGATGCGGTGTCACCACAGGCATCGGCGCCGTCATCAACACCGCCAAGGTCGAGATCGGTTCGACCGCGATCGTGTTCGGCCTCGGCGGCATCGGCTTGAACGTCATCCAGGGGCTGCGGCTTGCCGGCGCCGACATGATC